>NZ_QKSD01000009.1 GCF_003234085.1 Curtobacterium sp. MCPF17_052 | reverse complement strand
GGAACGGCATCGGTGTGGTCGGTGACGGCACAAGCACCGGTGGCTCGACCACCGGCTCCGGCACGAGCACCGGCACGACGCCCGTCGGCGGGGGCACGACCTCCGGCGAGGGCGGCGTCGGTTCCGGCACGCAGGTCATCCCGGTGATCGACGTCCCGGTCACGATCGGTGGGAACGGCATCGGTGTGATCGGTGACGGCACGAGCACCGGTGGCTCGACCACCGGCTCCGGCACGAGCACCGGCACGACGCCCGTCGGCGGGGGCACGACCTCCGGCGAGGACGGCATCGGTTCCGGCACGCAGGTCATCCCGGTGATCGACGTCCCCGTCACGATCGGTGGGAACGGCATCGGTGTGGTCGGTGACGGCACAAGCACCGGTGGCTCGACCACCGGCTCCGGCACGAGCACCGGCACGACGCCGGCTTCGGGTGGCACGACCTCGGGTGAGGGCGGCATCGGCTCCGGCACGCAGATCATCCCGGTGATCACCATCCCGGTCACCGTCGGTGGGAACGGCGTCGGCGTCATCGGCGACGGTTCCAGCAGCACCCCGGGCACCACGACGCCGGGCACGACCGACCCGGGCACCACGACGCCGGGCACGACCGACCCGGGTACCACGACGCCGGGCACGACCGACCCGGGCACCACGACGCCGGGCACCACGGGCCCCGGCACCGGAGTCACCCCCGAGACGGGTACGACTCCCGGTACCACCACCCCGGTCACCACCCCGGTCACCACCCCGGCCACGGCCACCCCGGCCACGACCGTCCCGGCCACCCCGGCCGCGCTGGTCACCCCGGTGGCAGAGGTCACGCCCCGTGCCGCAGCCACCGCGGTCGACTCCACGTCGACGGGCAGCGGGGTCAGCACGACCCGCACGGCCACCGGTACCACCGGCACGCTCGCCTACACGGGAGCGGACCGGCCGGTCCTCCCGGCCCTCGCAGCACTGCTGCTGCTCCTGGCCGGTCTCGGGACGATGTCCCTGCGGCGCCGCCACTGACGCCGAACCGCTGAACGGCTGCGGAGCACCGGGATCCCCGGGGCTCCGCAGCCGCCTGCCCGGCCGAGCCCGACCCGGACGAGCTGGCCCGGCCGCCCTGGTTCCAAAGGGGCGGACCCGCGGTGACGAGTCGTGACCAGGACCGGTCCTGGGGAGTGCTGTGCGCCTCCTGGGCGAGCGTCGGCCCTTGCTGAACACAGCGGCAGCCGACCAGTGGCTGTGCGTCAGCTGGACGGCAGCACGATGAACCCGTGCCATCCGACGTGCTCCAGCTCCCGATCGTCCTCCCGGCCGTGCTCGTGCCGGTGGACGTGGTCGCCGTCGTCCTCGTCCTCGTGACGGTCTTCGGACCGCGCGGTCGGGCGAAGGACGCCGGCGCGACCGACCACCCGGTGAGGCGACGGCGGGACCGAGGCGTCCCGGCCGTGCTCGTCCGGATCGCGGCGATCGCGGTCGGCGCCGGCATCGGCCTGGTCGCCGTCTGGTGGTTCGGTGACGTCCAGGACCGCTTCGGCGTGTCCTTCACGGCCGTCACGCGCATGTGGGTCGCGTTCACGGTGGCCGCCGTCCTCCTGTTCCTGGTCGTCCTGGTCCAGGGCGGCAACGGTCGCCGGATCGTCGGGCTCGGAGCTGCCCTCGCGGTCGCCCTCACCGCGGGCCTCGGCATCAACGTCGACTTCGGGGCGTACCGGACCATCGGCGAGGCCGTCACGCCGAACCCCTACCCGATCGGCACCCTGGACCACCAGCACGCGGCCAGGCCCGGCGCACGGGTCGTCGACGCGGCGACGTGGACCGCACCGGAGGGGATGCCCGATCGTGGCCGCACCATCGCGGTCCGCATCCCCGCGACGGTCTCGCACTTCCACGCCCGCCCCGCCGTCGTCTGGCTGCCGCCGGCCGCGCAGGTCGCGGACCCGCCGACCCTGCCGGTCCTCGTCGCGCTCTCCGGGCAGCCCGGGCAGCCGGCCGACATGTTCCAGACCGGCCGGCTCGGGTCCTTCCTCGACCACTACGCCGCGGCGCACCACGGCATCGCGCCGATCGTCGTCTCGCCCGACCAACTGGGGGCTCCGGGCCACAACCCGATGTGCGTCGACAGCCGTCGTCTCGGGCGGAGTGCGACCTACGTGATGACCGACACGGTCCGGTGGATCCACGAGCACCTCGACGTGGCCTCGGGCAGCGCGGCGTGGGGCATCGGCGGCTTCTCGCAGGGGGCGACCTGCGCCGTGCAGTTCTCGAGCGCGTACCCCGAGGTGTTCGGCACCACCCTCGCGATCTCCAGCGAGCTCGCCCCGGCGAACGGCGACCTCGAGCACACGATCGCGGTCGGGTTCGGCGGCTCCCGTCCGGCCTACCTCCGGGCCACCCCGGAGGCCCTGCTCGCCGCCCACACGCCGTACCACGACCACCTCACCGTGTTCGGCTACGGCGAGGACGACGCTCCCTACGAGGCCTCGACGCTCGCGCTCCGCGCCGCGTCGGAACGCGCCGGGATGGCCACCACCCTCATCGTGTCGCCCGGCTCGGCTCACGACTGGAACACCGTCCGGTACGTCCTGGGCCACGGCCTCCCCACCGTGATCGCCCACCTCGGACTGCCCGTGGACGGGGTCCGTCGATGACCGCGAAGGGCGCGCCCGACACCGCCGCTCCGGAGCAGCCCGCGGCCCCGCCGCATGAGGTCGGCCACCCGGCCGCCGCGCGCGTCCTGCGTGACGTGGGGCGGGCCTCCCGGTCCGTCCGGCACGCCGTCACGCGACAGCCGGTCACGGCCGTCGTCCTGGTCCTGGTGCTGCTGGCGTCGATCACCGCCGCGTCGCTGCGGTTCGCCCAGGGCCGACACGTGCCGGACGCCCTCGTGCCCTTCCGGGTGTTCGCCGTCACCACCGGTGTCCTCGCGCTGGTCCTGACGCTCGCCGGTGTCGTCGTGCTGGTCGGAGCCTCCGAACGGCTGATGGGCTCGCGGCGCACCGTCTCCGCCTTCCTGGCGACGAGTGTCATCGGGGCGGCGGCCGCAGCCGTCGTCGGCCTCGTCGACCCGGACGGGCACCGTGGTGCCGCCCTGCTCTCCGGGGCCGAGGGCCTCGACCCGTGGACGGCGATCCTGGGGACGGTCACCACGGCGAGTGCCTTCGCCGGCCCGCTCTGGCGTCGTCGGATCCGGGTCAACGCGCTGGCGGTCGTCCTCACGCTCTTCCTCTACGCCGGACACACCGCCGACCTCTCCGCCGTCGTCGCCACGGCCGCCGGCTGGGGACTCGGCGAGGTGTTCCGACGCACCCCGAAGCGCACCGGCTGGACCCGCAGCTCCCACCGCGAGACCCGGGTGCTGCTCGGGACGGTCGTCCTGGTGTCGGCGGTCGGACCGGTGATCGCGCTGGTGTCGCGCGCCCGGGTCGGTCTGCTCGCGCCGCTCGCCGCGGTCGTCGGGATGGGCCCGGCGGACCAGCCCTCCGCCTGTCGCGCCGACGGCGTCGCCGGGGAGTGCCTGCACCGCCTGCTGACCTTCCGTGCGACGGACCCCTGGTCCCTGCTGCTCGCGATCGCACCACTGCTCGTGCTCGTCGTCGGGGCGGTCGGCCTGTTCCGTGGCAGCCGCTTCGCGGTGTGGCTCGTCGTGGTGGTCGACACCGTCACCGGGATCGCCGCCGCCGTGACCTACACCCACGTGCCCGGTCGGGTCGAGCAACTCCGCGGGTCCGAGGACGACGTCGTCGTGGTCCTGTCGATCGCCGCGTCGATCGCGGTCCCGCTCCTCACCGGGCTCGTCCTGCTGCTGCTGCGGCGGTCGTTCACGGTCGCGGTCGCCCGGAGCCGCGTCGTCACCTTCAGCGTGACGATCCTGGTCGCGGCAGCTGTCCTGGCGACGGTCGTCTTCGTCGTCGCCGACGCGTCACCGGTGCGGGTGCACGACCCGCTCGGCCTGGTCGTCGCCGTCCTCGGACCGCTGTCACCGGTCGTGCACCACCGTGACCTGCCGATCCGGGACCCCGGTCTCCGGACGGTGCTGGGCCTCGTCGGCCCGCTGCTGTGGGCCGTCGTGGCCGTCGCCGCGATCCGTCCCGCCGGTGCGACACCCGGCGCAGCCGACTCCGACGTGTCCGCCGCGGACCGTGAGCGTGCCCGCGCGCTGCTCGTGGCGGGTGGCGGCGACACCTTCGGCTGGATGGCGACGTGGCCGGGCAGCGCGCACTGGTTCAGCGCTGACGGTCGCGCCGGCGTCGCCTACCGACGGACCGGTGCCGTCGCGGTCGCCCTCGGCCCGTTCGGCTGGCCGGACGCGCGCGGACCGGCGCTCACCGAGTTCGCCCGGTACTGCGACGACAACGGCTGGACGGCGGTCTTCCACGGCATCGACACGACCAGCGCCGCGGCCCTCACCCGGCTCGGCTGGCGCACCCTGCCGGTCGCCGAGGACGCCGCGTTCGACCCGCGTGCCTGGACCACGAGCGGCAGCCGGAAGCAGGACGTCCGCACCGCCGTCAACAAGGCCCGTCGCTCCGGGTTCACCGCCACCTGGTCGTCGTGGCAGGACCTGCCCGTGGCGACCACCCGGCAGATCGAGGCCATCTCCGAGGAATGGGTCGCCGATCGTGAACTCCCCGAGATGGGCTTCACGCTCGGCAGCCTCGACGAGATGCGGGACCCGGCCGTCCGGACCCTCGTCGCGCAGGACGCCGAGGGCACGGTCCTCGGGGTCACGAGCTGGTTGCCGTCCCACCGTGCGGGCCGCGTGGTCGGCTGGACGCTCGACGTCATGCGGCGCCGGAGCGACGCCCCGAACGGCGTGATGGAGTTCCTGGTGGCCTCCGCTGCCGAGGTGATGCGCGACCAGGGCGTCGAACGACTCGGCCTCTCCGCCGCGCCGCTCGCCCGCACGCCCGGTGGCGCAACCACCGGGGACGGCGTCGAGACCCTGCTCGAACTCGTCGGCGGCGTCCTCGAGCCGGTCTACGGGTTCCGGTCGCTGCTCCGGTTCAAGCGGAAGTTCGGCCCGGGACTCGAACCGCTCGTCCTCGCCTACCCGGACCCGGTCGCGCTGCCCGCCATCGGCGTCGCGGTGGTCCGCGCCTACCTGCCCGACCTGTCGCTCCGGCAGGCGTTGGCACTGGTCCGCGGACGCAGCTGAGCCGCCGGACGGGAGGCCCGGTGCACCCCCGAGACGCCGCGTGACGCCCGGCGGACCATCCGCCCACGACGGTCGGGGTGCTGGGGTATCGTCGGTGACACGCAAGCGCTCCGGGGTCGGTGCAAGTCCGAACCGGTGGTGACAGTCCACGAGCGCCGCGCCGGGTCCGCCCGGTGCGGGGTTGACCTGGTGCAATCCCAGGACCGACGGTGAGAGTCCGGACGGGAGGAAGCGCTGACGGAAGGTGATGGTCGTTCCGCGATCCCGCCTGCCGTCCGCCGACGACCGTCGCGCGCACCCGGAGTCCCGTTGAGAGGACACCAGTGTTCACCGGCATCATCGAGGAACTCGGCACCGTCACCGCCGTCGACGAACGAGGCGACTCCGTCGCGCTCACCGTCCGTGGCCCGCTCGTCGTCTCCGACGCGCAGCACGGCGACTCCATCTCGGTCTCGGGCGTCTGCCTGACCGTCGTCGAGCAGAGCCCGGAGACCTTCACGGCGTTCGTCATGAAGCAGACCCTCGACATGAGCGCGCACGGGTCGTTGCGGGCCGGCGACCGGGTGAACCTGGAGCGTGCGGCCTCGGTCGGGGACCGGCTCGGCGGTCACATCGTGCAGGGTCACATCGACGGCACCGCGACCGTCCTCCTCACCGACGACGGGGACGGCTGGCGGCGGGTGCGGTTCGCGCTGACGCCGGAACTCAGCCCGCTCGTGGTCGACAAGGGCTCGATCGCGATCGACGGTGTCTCGCTGACCGTCAGCGCGGTGTCGCCGGAGTCCGTCGCACCGGACGCCGCCTGGTTCGAGGTCAGCCTCATCCCGGAGACCCTGGCCGCCACGACGCTCGGTGCACGGGTGCCGGGGGACCGCGTCAACATCGAGACCGACGTCCTGGCCCGGCACGTCCGCCGGATGCTGCGGCTCGACGCTGCTGCCGGTGCTGCCGGTGCTGCCGGTGCTCCGGTCGGGGCGGAGGCCCGCTGATGGTCGCCGACACCGCTCCCGTCGTGCCGACCCTCGCCGACGACCCCGGCCTGTCCTCGGTCGAGCAGGCGATCGTGGCCATCGCCGCCGGCCGTCCGGTCATCGTGGCCGACGACGAGCACCGCGAGAACGAGGGCGACGTCGTCCTCTCCGCGGAACTCGCGACCCCGGAGTGGATCGCGTGGACGGTCGCGCACTCGTCCGGGTTCATCTGCGCGCCGGTCAGCGCCGAGATCGCCGACGCCCTCGACCTGCCGCCGATGGTCCAGCACAACGAGGACGTCCGCGGCACCGCCTACACCGTCACGGTCGATGCGGCCGTCGGTGTCACGACCGGCATCAGTGCCCACGACCGCGCACGGACGCTCCGGGTCCTCGCCGACCCGGGTTCGGTCCGCGAGGACCTGCACCGACCGGGACACGTCGTCCCGTTGCGGGCACGCCCGGGTGGCGTCCGGGAGCGCGCGGGGCACACCGAAGCCGCGATCGACCTCGTCACCGCCGCCGGACTCCGGCCCGCGGCGGCGATCTGCGAGATCGTCGACGAGCACGGCGGCATGATGCGCCTGCCGGAACTCGTCGGACTCGGGGCACGCGAGGGCGTGCCCGTCATCACCATCGCCGCGTTGGCCGCCTGGCTCGACGCAGCCGACCGGGCGACGGACGTCGCCCACACCGAAGGGACACACGCATGAGCGGAGCAGGAGCGGCGGAGCGCGAGCTCGTCGACGGCAGCGGCATCCGGGTCGCGGTCATCGCCGGACGGTGGCACGACGTCATCGCGAACGGACTGCTCGCAGGGGCGCAGCGCGAGATCGAACGCCTCGGTGCCACCGCGCAGGTCGTCCCCGTCCCGGGTAGCTTCGAGCTCCCGGTGGTCGCGAAGGCCGCCCTCGAGTCCGGCTTCGACGCAGCGGTCGCCCTCGGCGTGATCATCCGCGGCGGGACCCCGCACTTCGAGTACGTCTCGGACGCGGCGACGAGCGGGCTGACGAAGGTCGCGATCGACACCGGCAAGCCCGTCGGCTTCGGCGTGCTGACCCTGGACGACGAGCAGCAGGGGATCGACCGCGCCGGACTGCCCGGGTCGAAGGAGGACAAGGGCGCCGAGGCCGCGCACGCGGCGATCGCCACGGCCGTCACGCTGCGGGGGCTGCGCGCCTCCGTGTAGCGGGACGGCGTTCGTCCACCGTCGTGCACCGGTACGACGCAGAACGGCCCCACACCATCAGGTGCGGGGCCGTTCTGCGTGTGGCGGTGTGTGGCTACCGCTTGCCGAACACGTGGATCGGCAGGAAGAAGGAGAGGCTCATCAGCAGCACACCGGCGATGAACACGAAGGCCTGGCCGGAGTCGACCTGGAACGCGAACCCGAACAGGTACATCGACACCAGCAGCAGCAGGATCGAGAAAACAGCAGCGAGGACGCGGCCCACGGTGGTACCTCCGGGAATCGAGCGGGTGGATCGCGGCCAGTCTATCCCCAGGACCGGGAGCGACCGTTCACGCAGCCGGTTTCGTCGCGATCAGGCGGTCGACGACCTGGAGCAGTGCCGCCATGTCGACCGAGGCCCGGTCGGGACGGACGTCGCTCGCGGCCCCGAGTGACGCCGCGTGGTAGAGCCCGTCGCCGAGGAGCTTGACCGCCTGCGCGGTGGGGACGTCGTCCAGCGCGTCGACGAGGGTGGCGAGCCAGGCGTTCTCGGTCTCGTCCAGGGTCCGGCCGGCCTCTTCGTACCCGGCCTGCTGCAGGCGCGAGGCCGCGAGCAGGGCGAGGTCGAGCTCGCTGCCGACGAACTGACAGTTCTCGACGAAGTAGCGGGCCGGGCCGTCCTCGGCAGCGCGCATCCGTTCGATGTCCAGGGCGGACAGGTCGGCGAGCCGTTCGCACAGTCCCTCGACCAGGGCGGCCTTGGAACCGAAGTGGTAGAGCAGTCCGCCCTTCGAGACACCGGCGCGCGCGGCGACGGCGTCGAGGGTGGCGGGACGTTCGCCCTCCTCGCACACGATGGCGACGAAGCTGTCGAGGACGCGGTCGCGAGCACTGGCCATGCGCACGAGTCTAGGGACACGCCGGGGGCAGTGTGCTCCGTGAACGTTCACGGTCCCTTGTTCCGCGGGTCTGTACCGGATAGCCTCGCCGCGACCGTGAAGGTTCACGACGAACAGGATCCGCATGTCAGCGCAGACCGCGACCCCCACGCCCACCACGAACGACACGACCCCCGGCTGGGCGGTCCTCGGCCCCGGGGGGATCGCCCGACGGTTCCTCTCGCAGCTGTCGACGAGCAGCGGCCGACTCGTCGCCGCCGGCAGTTCGTCGGTCGAGCGGGCGCAGGCCTTCGCGGACGAGGCCGCCGAGCACGGGTTCGCCGACGTGGTGGCGGGCACCTACGACGACGTCCTCGCCGACCCCCGGGTGGACGCCGTCTACGTCGCGACCGTGCACACCGGGCACGCGGCCCTCGTCCTCGCCGCACTGCGGGCAGGCAAGGCCGTGCTCTGCGAGAAGCCGCTCACACCGAACCACGGCACGACGATGGC
The DNA here is from genome assembly GCF_003234085.1 of Curtobacterium sp. MCPF17_052. Lineage (GTDB taxonomy): Bacteria > Actinomycetota > Actinomycetes > Actinomycetales > Microbacteriaceae > Curtobacterium. The sequence goes on along the minus strand of NZ_QKSD01000009.1, from coordinate 207,434 downwards.
GCTCGTCGACGCCGCACGACAGGCCGGACTGCCGTTGGTCGAGGCGTTCATGTACCGCTTCCACCCGCAGACCGCGGCCTTCCTCGACCTGGTCCGCGACGGCACGGTCGGCACGGTCACCCACGTCGACGCGTCGTTCGCGTTCCGCACCGAGGAGCGCTCCGGCCGGCTCTTCGACGTCGAGACCGCCGGCGGCGGGATCCTCGACGTCGGCTGCTACCCGGTCACCATGACCGCGGCGGTCGTGCAGGCCGCGACCGGGGTCGCGGTCGCCGAACCCGTCGAGCTGCACGCCGTCGGGACGCTCGGTCCGACGGGCGTCGACGAGTGGACCGTCGCCAGCGCGACGTACGCGTCGGGCATCACCGCGAGCCTCCGGACCGGCGTCCGCGTCGAGGACACGAACGCGGTCGTCGTGCACGGCACCCGCGGCACGATCGTGCTCCGCGACCCGTGGACCATCGGCGGCGACCCGGTCATCGAGGTCCGGACCGTCGACGCCCCACCTGCCGAGACGTCCTTCGCCGGTGCCGCCCCCTACGGGCTGGAGGCCGACGCCACCATCGACGCCCTGCGCGCCGGCCGGGTCGACGCGCCGCAGATGACCACCGACGAGAGCCTGGCCGCCGCCCGCACCCTCGACCGCTGGCGCGCCGCGATCGGCCTGCGCTACCCGTTCGAGGCCGAGACCGCCGACATCCCCACGGTCAGCGGCCGCCCGCTCACCGTCGCGCCCGACGCCCCGATGACGTACGGCGAGCTGCCCGGCATCGACAAGCGCGTCTCGCGCCTGGTGATGGGCGTCGACAACCAGCCGGACCTGGCCCACGCGAGCGCGATCTTCGACCACTTCGTGGAGCAGGGCGGGACCGCCTTCGACACCGGGTACGTCTACGGCGGCGGCGTGCTCGAGGGCCGCTTCGGCGCCTGGGTCCGCAACCGCGGCATCCGCGAGGACGTCGTCGTCATCACCAAGGGCGCACACACGCCGTACTGCGACCCGGAGTCACTCACCCGTCAGCTGCTCGAGAGCCTGGAGCGCCAGGGCACCGACTACGCGGACGTCTACATGATGCACCGGGACAACCCGGACATCCCGGTGGGGGAGTTCGTCGACGTCCTCGACGAACACCGCCGCGCCGGGCGCATCCGGGTCTTCGGCGGGTCGAACTGGACCCCCGCCCGGTTCGACGAGGCGAACGCCTGGGCCGCGGCGAACGGCAGGCACGGGTTCGAGGTGCTCAGCAACCACTTCGGTCTGGCGGAGGCCCTCGACGTCCCCTGGGCCGGGTGCGAGCACGTCACCGACCCGGAGTCGAAGCGCTGGCTCGAGGAGCGCCAGATCCCGCTGCTGCCGTGGTCCTCGCAGGCGCGCGGCTTCTTCACCGGTCGGGCCCGTCCGGACGACACGAGCGACGCCGAACTCGTCCGCTGCTACTACTCGGACGCGAACTTCGAGCGCCTCCGCCGCGCCGAGGAACTCGGGGGGCAGTACGGCGTCCCGGCGACCGCGATCGCCCTGGCGTACGTGCTGCACCAGCCGTTCCCGACCTTCCCGCTGTTCGGCCCGCGGACCATCGCCGAAGCGCGTTCGTCGATGCTCGGCCTGACCGTCGACCTCACGCCCGAGCAGGTGGCATGGCTCGACCTCCGCAGCTGACCGGCACCAGCGGCCGCGCGACGATCCTCGACGTCGCAGCCGCCGCCGGGGTGTCCCGGCAGACCGTGACCCGTGCGGTGAACGGCCTGCCGGGGATCAGCGACGCCACGAAGGGGCGGGTCCTCGCCGCCGCGGAGCAGCTCGACTACCGCCCGTCCCGCTTCGGGCGGGGGCTCGTGTCGGGCGGCACCCACCAGCTCGGGCTGCTCGTCGACGACCTCCGGAACCCGTACTCGCCGGAACTCGCCGCCGCGGTCCTCCGGCTGGCGGCCGCGCGCGGCTGGAACGTGATGCTCGCCGACGTCGGTCTCGCCGGTGACTCCGACCGGTCGGTGCAGGACCTCGGTGCGCAGACCGACGTCGTCATCGGTTCCCTCGGTACCCGCGCTGGGGAGTGGATCGAACGGCTCGGCTCGGTGCCGGTCGTCGAGCTCGACCCGCACGGCCCGCCCGCCCGCGGTGCCGTCCGGCTCGACCCGGAGGGGGCGGTGGAGAGCCTCGCGGACCACCTGGTGGCGGTCGGCGTCAAGCACCCGCTCGTCCTCGATGCACCGCCCTCCGCCGAGGCACCGGGCGAGCCGAGCACCCGCGGTGCGCTCCTGCTCGACGCCCTGCGCCGACGGGGGTACCTGCCCGAGCACCTGCACGCCGAGGCTGCCTCCGCCGATGCCGGTGCCGCGGGCACCGCCGCAGCACTCGCGCGGCACGCCCGTCTCGACGCGGTCGTCGCGTTCAACGACGTGATGGCGCTCGGGGTGCTCGCCGCCTGCCGTCGCGCCGGTGTCGAGGTCCCGGACCGCGTCCGCGTGGTCGGGATCGACGGCCTGACGCTCGGCACGCTCGTCGCGCCGACCCTCACCACGCTCGCGGTCGACCTCGACGAGGTGGCCCGCCACGCGGTGGACCTGGCGCTCGGCATGCTCGACGGGTCGCTGCCGCGGTCCGGACCGGCTGTGGAGCGGGTGGTCCGGCACCGGCTGGTGGTGCGCGAGTCAGCGTGAGCGGCTGACCAACCGGCCGATCGAACAACCGACCGGCGGACGGGAGGCGCGGGGCGGCCCGGATCCGCGCCTCCCGATTGGCGTTGGTTGCATTTGCAACCACAACCGTCTGGACGGTACACTAACGGGACCCTGACGGGGCGCGTGACGACTTCCGCGTCCCGTCTCGTCTGCGCTCAGCCCCTGCGGGTGGCCAGCGCGACACGCTCGAAGTCCTGGAGTCCGCCATGTCCGCCCTGCTCACCAGCCCCGTCGCCACCCGGATCACCACCAGTCGTGGCTCCCGGTTCGCCGCGCTCGCGGTGCTCATGCTGCCGGTGCTGCTCATCTCGGTCGACAACACCGTCCTGAGCTTCGCGCTGCCCTCGATCTCCCGCGCCCTGCACCCGGACGCCACCACGCAGCTCTGGATGGTCGACGCGTACCCGCTCGTCCTGGCCGGGCTGCTCGTCGTGATGGGCAGCGTCGGTGACCGCATCGGACGGCGCCGGATCCTGGTGGTCGGCGCGACCGGCTTCGCGCTGCTCTCCGCCGTGGCGGCCTTCGCCACCGAGGCCTGGATGCTCGTCGCGGCCCGGCTCGCGATGGGTGTCTTCGGCGCGATGCTCATGCCCGCGACGCTGTCGATCATCCGCAACGTGTTCCCCGACGCCGGCGAACGACGGCTGGCGCTCGCGGTCTGGTCGACGATGTTCGCCGCCGGCAACGCCCTCGGCCCGCTCGTCGGCGGCGTGCTGCTCGCGCACTTCCACTGGGGCAGCGTCTTCCTCGTCGCCGTGCCGATCCTCGTCGTGATGCTCGTCGCCGTGCCGTTCTGCGTGCCGGAGTCCCGCGACCCGGAGCCCGGGCCGGTGGACGTCCCGAGCATGCTGCTGTCCCTCGGCGCCCTCGCCCCGACGGTCTGGGCGATCAAGTCCCTCGTGCACCCGGAGGAGCGCGGTCTGGCGATCGCGATGGTCGCCGTCGGGGTGCTCTGCGGCATCGCGTTCGTCCGCCGTCAGCTGCGCTCCCGCACGCCGATGCTCGACATGCGCCTGTTCCGCAGCACCGCGTTCACCGGCAGCGTGCTGATGAACATGGCGGCGATGTTCTCGCTCACCGGGTTCCTGTTCTTCATCGCCCAGCACCTGCAGCTCGTGGCCGGACTCGACCCGTTCGCCAGCGGCGTGGTGCTCGTGCCCGGCGCGGTGCTGACGATCATCGCGGGCCTCGCCGTGGTGCCCGTCGTCGCCCGTGTCGCTCCGCGCTGGGTCGTGTCCGTGTCGCTGCTGTTCTCGGCGGCCGCGTACGCCCTCGTCGCGGTGCTCGGCCACCACGCCTCGATCGCCGCGCTGGCGTTCGCGTTCGTGCTGCTCGGCATCGGCATCGGCGCGTCCGAGACCGTCACGAACGACCTCATCATCTCGACCGCCCCGGCACACAAGTCCGGTGCGGCGTCGGCGATCTCGGAGACCGCGTACGAGATCGGCGCCGTGCTCGGTACCGCCGTCCTCGGCACGATCCTGGCCACGGCCTACCGAGCCCACGTCGTCGTGCCGGACGGACTGTCCTCGACGGCGCACACCGCGGCGGGAGAGACCCTCGGCGGTGCCGTCACCGCGGCGACGCAGCTCGGCGGGTCGGCAGGGCAGGCGCTCCTGGAATCGGCCCGTGCCGCCTTCGACTCGGGTGTGACGACGACGGCGGGCGTCGCGGCGGCGCTCATGGTCGTCGCCGCAGCGGGCGCCGTCGTGATGCTGCGGCGTCGCTGACCCGGCCGTCGCGGCACGCCCGGGATGGGCCGATCCTGTGAATCATGGACCGGCACCCGGGCGCAGGTCCTACGTTGGGAGGTGGCCGCGACGACCGCGGCCGCACCCACGAACGAGGAACGACCACGACTGACATGCCCGACGCCGCTCCGGTCGACGTCCCCCAGCCCGGCACCCCCGCCGCCCCGCCCGAGGTGGACGCCACCACGGCCGACATCACCGCCGCGTACAAGGACGCCTTCCGCGGCCACCCGGCCGGAGTCGCCGTGATCACCGCCGAGGGCCCCGACGGACCGACCGGTCTCACCGCGTCGAGCGTCGCCTCGGTCGCGGTCGACCCGCCCGTCCTGGTGTTCTCGCTCTCGACCAACTCCGGGTCCGCCGGGGTCGTGCTCGGCGCGCCGCTGTTCGTCGTCCACCTGATGGACGCCCGCGGTGTCGCCCTCGCCAAGCGCTTCGCCTCCACCGGCAGCCCCGCAGCCGACGACCCCATCTGGGGCAGGCTCCCCTCGGGGGACCGCTACCTGCCCGACGCCGCCAGCGCACTGCGCTGCCGGCCGCTCTCGACCACGCCGATCGGCGGCTCGACCGTCGTCGTCGCCGAGGTGCTCGACATCGTCGTCGGGCTCGACCGCGGTGAGCCGCTGGTCTACCACAACCGGGAATTCCACTCCCTGACCGATCGTTCCCGGCTCTCGTGAGCCGCGGAGCCCCGCACCCCACACCACCGATCGAAAGGACCGCCCATGGCTGAGTACACCCTGCCCGAGCTCCCGTACGACTACGCCGCCCTCGAGCCGCACATCAGCGGCAAGATCATGCAGCTGCACCACGACAAGCACCACCAGGCCTACGTCACCGGTGCGAACACCGCCCTGCAGCAGCTCGGCGAAGCCCGCGAGTCCGGGAACTTCGGTGCGGTCAACAAGCTCGAGAAGGACCTGGCGTTCCACCTCGGTGGCCACGTCAACCACTCGATCTTCTGGACCAACCTCGGCCCGGACACCAAGGTCCCGGAGGGCGAGCTCGCCGCCGCCATCGACGAGTTCTTCGGCTCGTTCGAGAAGTTCCAGGCCCAGTTCGCCGCCGTCGCGAACGGCATCCAGGGCTCCGGCTGGTCCGTCCTCGCCTGGGACGTCGTGGGCCAGAAGCTCGCCACGTTCCAGCTGTTCGACCAGCAGGGCAACATCCCCTTCGGCCTCGTCCCGATCTTCATGCTCGACATGTGGGAGCACGCCTTCTACCTCGACTACCTCAACGTCAAGGCGGACTACGTCAAGGCCGTGTGGAACATCGTCGACTGGGAGAACGTCGCCGCGCGCTTCGAGAACGCCAAGTCGCAGAGCTTCGTCACGCTCTGAGCGTGCGCGACGCGGGTCGCTGAGGCGACCACCTGATGACGGGAGGCCCGGTACCAGCTGGTACCGGGCCTCCCGTCATGTGGTCGCCACCTGACGTCCTGACGGAGGGTCAGCGCACACCGACGCCGATCTCGGCCGCCAGCCGCCGAGCCACCCCACGGAGGGCGTCGTCCGTGTGATCGACGTCGCCGTCGAGGACCGCACCCCACTGCACGCCCCGGGCAGCGAGGACGGCACCGCGGGCCAGCCGGACCGCCTCGTCGTCGCATGCCCCGTGCTCCCGGCACCACGCGGTGAGCGTCTCGACGTGCGTCCGGTGCAGGCGCCGGTGCCGGTCATGACCCGACAGGTACTCGACCGCGCCGAGCTCGAAGGTCAGGCGTGCCGCCAGGAAGCGCTCCCTGACGTGCAGGGCGCCGAACACGTGGACGACGTACTCGGCCAGGGCGCGTTCGTCCGACGCGGGATCGAGGCAGACCGCGAGGACCGGGCCGCTCAGGTGCTCGACGACGGCGTCGATCAGGCCGTCTCGGGAGCCGAAGTGGTAGACGATCGGGTACGCGCTGGTCCCGAGGACCCGACCGAGGCTGCGGACGGAGACGTCCTCGATGCGGGTGCTTTGGAGGTGGTCCGTGACCTTGCAGACGATCGCGGGCTTGAGCGTCGGGTCCGGTTTGCGTGGCATGGTCTCTTCCGGGGCGGTGGACGGACGGCTGACCGCAACGGGAACCGCGCGGACATGTGTCATGTTACCGGACGGCACCGATCGCCGTGGTCCCGGTTCCGGGCCCGCCTCAGGACCCCGAGGTCAGGCGGGCGTCGGCTCCGCCCGGACGGTCAGCGTCTGCACCAGTCCCGCGGCGAGCGGCGCGAGCCGGATCTCGACGCGCAGGCGACCACGCTCGCCGGGCAGCCACCACCGCAGGTGCGTCGGCGTGCTCGACTCCTCGGCGACGGGTGTCGCGCCGAGGTCGGCGCCGACCGCCTCGACCGCGGTGGCCCACGCCGCACGTCGGCGGTCCCACGGCAGGTCCATCGGGACGTTCGGCGTGCAGATCGACGCGGCCCGCTCGTCGTCCCAGTCGGCCAGGAGGCCCTGGACGGCTCCCTGCGCCGCTCGCGTCTCCGGGGACACCGTGGTCGTCGGCACCCGCGTCGCGGCCGTACCCCCGGCGGACCGGACGTCCGCGAGGACGAGGTCGTGCGCCTGGATGGCCGCTGCCGACACCTTCGCCTGGGTGGCGTTCTCGAAGGCGACGACACCGATGCCGGTCGACACCGACCACCGCATGTGTGCCGAGAACCCCGGGTAGCCGCCGGAGTGCGACACGATCGACCCGACGACGGGGTCGTGCTCGACGAACAGGCCGGAGCCGTACCCGGTCGCCCGCGTCGAGCCGGGCAGGGCCTCGGCCGGGATCATCCGCATCGCCTGCTGCATCGCCCGGCGCTCGGCTCTCCCCAGCGGCCCGGCCAGGTCGCCGTCCGTGGTCGTGGCCGTGACCGCTGCCGCGGGGTCTCGCGGGAACGGCGGCGCCGTGCCCTCGAACGCGGCGGCGAGCCAGGAACCCCACCGGGCGAGGTCCCGGACGGTGGAGAACAGCCCACCGATGGGCGAGAACGCTCCCGGTCCCGGGGTCGTCAGGGCTTCCCACTCCGAGCCGTGCCGTCGGTACCCGGTGACCACGTGACCCCGGGCGGCCCGTGCGGCGAACACGGTGTCGTCGAGTCCGAGGGGCCGGAGGACCCGCTCGGTGGCGACGGCGGTGAACGGTGCTCCGGCGGCGACGGCGACCACCCGGCCGAGCAGCGCGTACCCGAGGTTCGAGTAGGCGAAGCGCGTTCCCGGGACCGAGTCGAACAGCAGTCCGGCGCGCAGCACGTCGTCGAGGTCGTCGTCGGAGATGCTCTCCTGACGGTCACCCCACGGGTCGTCGGTCGGGAAGCCCGCCGACATCGTCAGGAGCATCCGGACCGTGGGGACGGGGGAGTCCGCCGTGGGCAGGACGACGGAGCGGAACGCCGGCACGAAGTCGGTGACCGGGTCGTCGAGGGAGAGCAGCCCCTCCCCGACGAGACCGAGGAGCGTCGTCGCGGTGACGCTCTTCGTGCACGACGCGATCCGGTACACGGTGTCGGCGTCCGGCGCCGTGCCGTCCCCGCGGTCACCGGCGCCACCGGAGGCGACGAGCCCGTCCCGGTCGAACACGCCCCAGACGCTGCTCGGTGCGATGCCGTCCGCCACGCGCTGCCGGTGCAGCGCGTCGACCACGTCGATCACCGCGGGTGACGGCCGGGTCATGCGCGCCGCATCTCGGCGTAGGCGTCGAGGGCACGCTGCCGTGTGGCCTTGAGGTCGACCATCGGCTCCGGGCGCTCCTCGTCGGCCGGCACCCATCGGCGGACGTACTCCCGGTGCGGGTCGAAGCGCTCGAGTTGCCGGTCCGGGTTGAACACGCGGAAGTACGGCGCGGCGTCGAAGCCGGAGCCCGCGACCCACTGCCAGTTCGCCGCGTTGTTGGCAGCGTCGGCGTCGACGAGGGTGTCCCAGAACCACTGCTCGCCCGTGCGCCAGTCGACGAGCATGTTCTTCACGAGGAAGCTCGCCGTGGCCAGGCGGACCCGGTTGTGCATGGCGCCGGTGTGCCAGAGCTCCCGCATGCCGGCGTCGACCAGGTCGAAGCCCGTGGTGCCGTGCCGCCAGCGGTCGAGCTCTGTCTGCGAGGCGTCGCGCCACGGGAACGCGTCGAACTCCCGCCGGACGTTGGTGCGCGCGATGTCGTCGCAGTGGAAGTACTCGTTCCAGTTGAACTCCCGCCACGCGAGCTGCCGGAGGAACGCGGGTGCGGCCCGGCGCTGGTCGGGCTCCAGCGTCTCGTGCATCCGGTGCCAGACCTGGTACGGGCTGATCTCGCCCCAGCGCAGGTGCGGGGACAGACTGCTCGTCGCGGCCTGCGCGGGTTCGTCCCGCTGGTCGTAGTCGGCGAGGGCCTCGTCGATGAACCGCTCGAGCCGGTCGGACGCGCCGTGTTCGCCCGGGGTCCAGGCGTCCCGCATGCCGCCGGCCCAGTCCGGTGCCGTCGGCAGCAGCGCCCAGTCGTCGAGGGCGTCGGACGCCACGTCCGGCGGCGCCGCGATGGTGTCCGGTTCGGCCCACGGGTGCCGGGGTTCGGGCATCGCCTGTGCCGCACGCCAGAACGGCGTGAAGACCTTGAACGGCTCACCCTTGCCGCTGAGGACCGTCCAGGGTTCCCAGAGCAGGTTGGCCGCCGCGCTGTGCGCTTCGACACCGCTGGCGATCAGGCCGGCCTTGATCCCGGCGTCGAGCTCTCGCTCCACCAGGCCGTACCGCCTGTTCCAGAACACGGCGTCCGCACCGGTCTCCGTCACGAGGGCGGGGACGACCTCGGCCGCCGGCCCGCGACGGAGCACGAGCCGCGAACCGTACTCGCGGAGGTCTGCAGCGAGCGCGCTCAGGGACTGGTGGAGCCACCACCGTGCCGCGGCACCGAACGGGCGGATGCCGTCGCTCTGCTCGTCGAGCACGTAGACGACCGTCACCGGTCCGTCGCGGTCGGTGGCGGAGCGGAGCGCCGGGTTGTCCGCCAGTCGCAGGTCGTCGCGCAGCCAGACGACGGAGCCGCTCATGCCGGGCTCCCGACCGAGCGACGGGTCGTCGTGGTCGCCGCTGCGCCCACGCGGAGCTTCGTGCAGAGCTCGGTGAGCGTCCGGAGCTCGGCGTCGTCGAGCCCGGCGCCGACCTGCGCCGCGATGGTGGAGGCGTGCTGCACCGCGACCGCGCGGTACACGTCGAACCCGTGCGGCGTGAGGGCGACGATCACCCCGCGGGCGTCCGTCGGGTCCGGCTGCTTCTCGACGATGCCCTTCGCGGCGAGTCGGTCGACCAGCCGGCTGACACTCGGCTGCGTGAGCAGGAGGTGACCGGTCAGGTCACGCATCCGGCAGCGACGGCCGGGCTGCGTCGACAGGTTGAAGCACACGTCGTACTCGTTGAACGAGATCTCGGCCGACGGGAACTCGGTGTTGAGGTTCCGCATGACGGTGACCTGGGCGCGGAACAACGACTCCCATGCCGCGACCGCTGTGGCCTTCTCGGTGCGGTGATCGCTCACGGGTCTTTCCCTCCGTCTGGTGGACCACCACCCTACCGACGGGGTCGGACACAGAACGCGGGCCGGCCGTCCTGGTGGACGACCGGCCCGCTCCCTTGCACCAAGAGATTCCTGCAATCACATTCCACAGCCGGTGCCACAGCAAACACCGTCTGCACGACCGACTGTATAACGGTGCGGTAACGCCGGGGAAGGGCGCCTCGCCGACGAATCCTGCGAGTTGTCCGATCGGCGCACGAGAGCAGGTTCAGAAGAGGTCGGGGGAGGGGGTGGAGGCGTAGCGGACCGAGACGTCGGCGTGGCGGTCGAACCGGTACCCGACACCGCGGACCGTGCGGACGATCTCCTCGAAGGCGCCGAGCTTCGACCGGAGGCGCCGGACGTGCACGTCGATGGTGCGCTCGTTCGGGGCCTCGTCCTCGCCGTCGGACCACAGGCCCTCGATGATGGCCGAGCGGTCCACCGTGCGGCCCTCACGGAGGACCAGGAACTGCAGCAGCTCGAACTCCTTGAAGGTGAGCGGAGCCGCTTCGCCGTCGAGGACGACGCGCTTCCGGGAGATGTCGATGACGACCCCGGTCTCCTCCGGCTCGGGCTTCTCGGTCTGTTTGCGCGCCGCGACCGCCGAACGGTCCTGCAGGGCCAGGCGGACCACGTCGACGTCACGCCCGCCGGACCCCTCGGCAGCGACGGCGACCGCCGCGTACGTCTCGGCGGTCGGGACGAGCTGGGCGGTCAACGCCTTCAGCTGCTCGACGACGGCGGCCAGGGTCGTGCCGGCGGCAGCGGCCGCGGCCTCGTCGAGTCCGACGTAGAGGGCGAACCCGCGGGCCTCCGTGCCCTCCGGCAGCGCACGGTTGCGGGCCGGGGCGACGATCGGGCTGGTCGGGACGGTGGCGCGGTCGGTGACCGGACGGGCAGGCTGGGCCGGCAGGGCCGCGGGGCGACGGCCGCGGATCGGGGTGACGCTGCCGAGGTCGGTCGTGGTCGACGCGGCGCTGTGGAGATCGGGGGTGGTGCGGGGCTGGGCGATGGTGAGCGACATGGTGCGGTCTCCGGGTGGTGCAGGGGCCGAGCGGTGTGGTGGTGCTTCGGCCGGTGTCGAATGCGTCGGCCCGGATCAGCCGTGGCCACGACGGCGGTCGCTGCAGCAGCGTTCACCGAGTGGCCCTGCGGTCCGTGAGGACCGGGGCGGTTCCGGGGGAGCGGGGTCCGACCTCGTGACGGTGGTGCGCGTCGTCGACGGGGTCGTCACCGGGGGATCACGCGCGTGCGACGGGGGTGGTGTCGCGGGGGATCCGGCTGGAACGGGTACCGATCAGGCACACATTCGACAACGCATGACCGCCGTGGTCGGCATCATGATGCCGACGGTCCCCGAGGCCTCGTGGAGGGCGCGAGTGGACACGGTTGCAGTCATGGCATGAGTATCGGCGGTATACCAACGCCGTGTCAACCGTCCGCGCGGACGGTGACGATTGCGGACAGTCGCGGAGACGACGGACGGGAGGCCCCCCACCGGTCCGGTGGGGGGCCTCCCGTCAATGGAGTGCGGTGGCTACTCGGCCAGGCCGTAGAGGCGGTCGCCGGCGTCGCCGAGACCGGGCACGATGTAGCCGTTCTCGTCGAGACGCTCGTCGAGCGCACCCAGGACGATGGTCACGTCACGGTCGCCGACGGCCTTCTCGAGCGCGGCGAGGCCCTCGGGCGCGCCGAGGATGCAGACGCAGGTCACGTCGACGGCACCGCGTTCGAACAGGAAGTCGATCGCCGCGGCGAGTGTCCCACCGGTCGCGAGCATCGGGTCGAGCACGAAGCACTGCCGGTTCGACAGGTCGTCGGGCAGGCGCTCGGCGTACGTCTGCGGCTCGAAGGTGACCTCGTTCCGGGCCATGCCGAGGAACCCGACCTCGGCCGTGGGGACGAGCTTGACCATGCCCTCGAGCATGCCGAGGCCGGCGCGGAGGATCGGGACGACGAGCGGACGCGGCTTCGCGATCGCGACGCCCATCGTCTGCGCGACCGGGGTGGTGATCGGCGTGGCCGTCACCCGGACGTTGCGCGTGGCCTCGTACGCCAGGAGCGTGACGAGCTCCTCCGTCAGGGCCCGGAAGGTGGGGGAGGGAGTGGTCCGGTCGCGGAGCACCGAGAGCTTGTGGGTGATGAGCGGGTGGTCGGCGACGTGGACTCGCATAGGGTCGAGCGTACCGTGCCGCACCACTCCCGGCGGTCGCGGTCCCACCGGACGATCGGAGCACCCGTGGAGCACCCGGCGCACCGGCCCTTCGTCCCCGCGATGGAACGTGCACTGGACGAGGCCCGCGCCTGTCTCACGACCGACGACGTCCCGGTCGGTGCCGTCGTCCTCGACGCCGACGGTGCGGTGGTCGCGGTCGGACGGAACGAGCGGGAGGCCCGCCAGGACCCGACCGCGCACGCCGAGGTCCTCGCGCTCCGCGCCGCGGCGGCGGTCACCGGTGACTGGCACCTGGCCGGGCACACCCTCGTCGTGACGCTCGAGCCGTGCCCGATGTGCGCGGGCGCGGCCCTCGCGGCGCGGGTGCCTCGGATCGTCTTCGGCGCCTGGGACCCGAAGGCCGGCGCGAGCGGCAGCGTCTACGACATCGCGCGGGACCGTCGGCTGCCGCACCGGGCCGAGGTGGTCGCGGGCGTGCTCGAGGACGAGTGCGCCGCGGTGCTCGACGCGTTCTTCGCCGAGCGACGCTGAGCCCGGCCGTGTCGCGCCGTCAGTCGGCTGCGCGCAGGACGATCGCCTCGGTCGACGGGTGCGGGCCGTCTCGGCGGACGTCCGGCTCGATGTAGATCACCCGGGCGATCGGGACGGCTGCACGGACCCGCTGCTCCACCGTGTCGATGCCGGCGGCGACGTCACCGAGACGGCGATCCCCGTCGACGGCGACCTTCACGCCGACCATCAGCTCCTCCGGCCCGAGGTAGAGGGTCTTGAGGTGGATGATCGAGTCGACCTCCGGGCCGTCGAGCACGGCCTGCTTGATGCGGGCGACGTCGCCGGGACCGGCACCCTCGCCGACCAGCAGGCTCTTCGTCTCGACGCCGAGCACGAGCGCCACGGCGATGAGCAGCACGGCGATGAGGACCGTGCCGATCGCGTCGAACACCCCGTTGCCGGTGATCGCCGTCAGACCGACGCCGAACAGCGCGAAGACCAGGCCGATCAGGGCCGCGGTGTCCTCGAGCATGACGACCGGCAGTTCCGGGGCCTTGGCGCGGCGGACGAACTGGATCCAGGACTGTCCGCCCTTGTGCGGTGCGGCTTCCTTGAGGGCGGTCCGGAGCGAGAAGCCCTCGAGCCCGATCGCGATGACGAGCACCACCATCGGCAGCCACCAGTTCTCGAGCGGGTGCGGGTGGGCGAACTTCTCGATGCCCTCGTAGAGCGAGAACACCCCGCCCACCGAGAACAGCACGATCGAGACGACGAAGGCGTACACGTAGCGCTCACGGCCGTGGCCGAACGGGTGCTCCTCGTCCGCGGCCTTCTTCGCCTTCCGGCCGCCGAGCAGCAGGAGCAGCTGGTTCGCGGAGTCCGCGAGGGAGTGCACCCCTTCCGCGAGCATCGAAGCGGATCCACTGATCGCCGCGGCGATGAACTTCACGATCGCGATCCCGATGTTCGCACCGAGTGCGGCGAAGATCGCCTTCGTCCCTCCGGAAGCGCTCATGTGGCTGTCCGACCCCTTCTCTCACCCGACCTGGACCACGATCCTAGGCTGCCGGTCCTCGCTAGGTTGGGGACCATGACCATCGAACTGCCCCGCGTCGCCATGCTCGGCGTCGGTTCCATGTCCGGCGCGGTCCTGCAGGGCCTCCTGGCCGCCGGCGTGGCGCCCGACACCGTCGTGGTGACCACCCGCTCGGAGTCCTCGGCCGCCGCACACCGTGCCGTCGGGCTCGACGCCACCGCGACCGAGACCGAACCCGACGCCAACCGGGCGGCGGTCCGCGGCGCCGGACTCGTCGTGCTCGGGGTGAAGCCCTTCGGCATCGTGGACCTGCTCGACGAGGTCGCAGCGGACCTGGCGCCCGACGCGGTCGTCGTCAGCGTCGCCGTCGGCGTGACCACCACCACGATGGAGGCCCACGTGCCCGCCGGTGTCCGGGTGGTGCGCGCGCTGCCGAACACCCCGATCGGCGTCGGCCTCGGGGTGACCGGCATCAGCGCCGGAGCGTCGGCGGACGTGGCCGCGACGGCGCTGGCCGCGCACGTGTTCGCCGTCTCGGGCGAGGTCATCGAGGTCCCCGAGGCGCAGCTGGATGCGCTGTCCGCGGTGTCCGGCTCCGGACCCGCCTACGTCTTCCTGCTCGTCGAGCAGTGGCAGCAGGCCGCCGAGGCGCTCGGGTTCACCCACGAGCAGGCGCGCACCATGGTGCAGGGCACCGTCCGGGGAGCCGTCGAGCTCCTCGCCCGCTCCGGCAGCGAGCCGGCGGACCTGCGCCGGGCGGTGACGAGCCCGAAGGGCACCACCGAGCGGGCGATCGCCGTGCTGCAGGACGCAGACCTGGCCGGGACGCTCGAGCACGCCGCCCGCGCGGCCGTCGCCCGGGCAGAGGAACTGTCCCGGCTCTGACGGCGGGGCGGCCAGCCGAGGGGGCTACTCGAGCGCGGCGAACCGTTCGAGGTCGGTCTCGGTGCCGGAGACGATGATGAGGTCGTCCTCGCCGATGACACTGTCCGGCGTCGCCGGCACGAAGGCCTGCCCGGGCGGCTTGATCCCGAGCACCGTCAGGCCGAAGCGTGTGCGGATCACCGTCGTCGCCAGGTCCCGGCCGCGGACGGCTCGCGGCGGGAACATCTTGACCACGGCGAAGTCGTCGTCGAACTCGATGAAGTCGAGCATCCGGCCGGACACCAGGTGCGCCGTCCGCTCGCCGGCCTCGCGCTCCGGGTAGACCACGTGGTTCGCGCCGATGCGGCTGAGGATCGTGCCGTGCGACCGGCTGATCGCCTTCGCCCAGATCTGCGGCACCCCGAGGTCCACGAGGTTCGCCGTGATGAGCACGCTCGACTCGAGGTCCGATCCGGTCCCGACGACGGCGATCGCGAAGTCCTGCGCGCCGATCTGCCGGAGCGCGTCCATGTCTGTCGCGTCCGCCTGCACCGCGTGGGTGACCCGGTCCGACCACTTCTGCACCAGGGCGGCGTCGGTGTCGACGACCAGGACGTCCCGGCCCTGGCGCTCGAGCTGCCCGGCGGTGGCGGCGCCGAAGCGGCCGAGGCCGATGACCAGCACGGGCGCGTCGTGGCTGACGGGACCCTGCTGGTGGTGCGTGCGGTTTCGGTCAGCCAACGATCGGCCTCTCCTCGGGACGACTGAACAGCTGCCGGCTCTGACTCGCTGCGAGCGCGGCGGCGATGGTCACTGTACCGACCCGCCCGAGGAACATCGTCGCGGCGAGCACGTACTTGCCGGAGTCCGGCAGGTCGCCGGACACCCCGGAGGACAGCCCGCACGTCGCGAACGCGGAGATCACCTCGAACAGGACCCGGTCGAGCGGCTCGTGCGTGATCTGCAGCAGCACGACGGTGGCGACCGCGACGATGGTGGCACCCCACAGGACGATCGCCACGGCGACGCGGAGGACGTCACTGGGGATCCGGCGGCCGAACGCCTCCATGCTCTGCCGACCACGGGCCTCCGCGACGGCCGCCAGGAAGAGCACCGCGAGCGTCGTGACCTTGATGCCGCCGGCCGTGGAGGCGGAGCCGCCGCCGATGAACATGAGCATGTCCGTGACCAGGAGGCTCGACCCGTGCAGCTCGTCGAAGTCGACGAGCGAGAACCCACCGGACCGGGTCATCGTCGACAGGAACAGCGCCTGGAAGGCCGTGCGCCCCGCACCCTCACGACCGAAGGTGGCGGGGTTCGAGGCCTCGAGTGCGATGTACGTGACGGCACCGCCGAGCAGCAGGATGCCGCTCGTCACCAGTGTCAGCTTCACGTGGATCGGCCAGCGCCTGGGGGAGCGCAGCTGCTTGGTCAGCGTGCGGATCACCGGGAAACCGATCGAGCCGGCCACGACGCCGACCATGAGCAGGCTGAGGAACCAGTAGTCGTGCGCGAACGGGTCGAGTCCGTCGGCGTTCGGCGCGAACCCGGTGTTCGTGAACGCCATCGCCGCGTAGTAGAAGGAGTCCCCGACCGCCGACCAGAACGGGATGCCGGTCACCAGGACGCTCGGCAGGAGCAGGATGCCCAGGACGATCTCGATCGACAGGGTGCTCACCGCGACGGTGAGCAGCAGCGTGCCGACGTCGCCGAGCCGCACCGCCTGTCCTTCCGGGACGGCGCCGTGGTGCGTCCGCAGCGGGTTCGAGTCACCCGCGGCGATGAGCTTCGCGCGGAGGCCCAGCCGCCGCGTGACGACCAGGCCGAGGATCGACGCGAAGGTGAGCACCCCGAGCGCACCGATCTGTGTCCCGATGACGACCAGGACCTTGCCGAACACCGACCAGTGCGTCGCCATGTCGACCGTCGCGAGCCCGGTGACGCAGACGACGCTGGCCGCGGTGAACAGGGCGTCGGAGAAGTGAGTGGTCGTGCCGTCCGCCGCGGCCATCGGCGTCATGAACAGCGCCGTGAACAGGAAGATGAGGACGATGAAGACGAGGATCGCCAGGCGGGAGGGCGACGATCGGAGCGCGGTGGTGATCCGGCCGGGGCGTCGCCGGGCCGACGCGGTGCCCAGGGCGGGGACCGGCTCGGAGCGATCGAGCATCGTATGCCTCCGGGGACATGGGCGGGACAGAGCGTCATGGTACATCCGCACCGCGGCGGTTAGCCTCTCCCCATGGCCGACATCTTCAGCGTCGTCGCGGACCCGACCCGGCGTGCACTGCTGGGCGAACTGCTCACCGCATACGGGGCGGACGCGACCGGCGGCGAGCTCAGTGTCGGACAGCTCGTGTTGCGGCTCGGCGTGACGCAGCCCACCGTGTCCAAGCACCTCCGGGTGCTCCGGGACATCGGGCTCGTCACCAGCCGCGAAGAGGGTCAGCACCGCTACTACCGCCTGAACCCGGAACCGCTGCTCGGCATCGAGGAGTGGGTGGTCCCGTTCACGAACGCGGTGGACGCCGACGGCACACCGGCGACGACGTCGTGGACGCTCGACGGCCAGCCGGTGTCCTTCCGACGGAGCGGTCCGGCCGGCAAGGCGACCGTCGAGGTGGGCACCGAACTCGGCCGCGTGATGGCCGAGGCGTCGCACCGTGCGACCGTCGCGTTCACCGGCGCGCAGCAGGGCTGGGAGCGTGTCGTCGACCGCAGCCGGCGCCGGTTCACGAAGCGGCCCGAGGACGACTGAGCAGCTGCTGGACAGCGAGGCTCACGCGCCTCTACAGTGTCCAGAGACCACACAGGTCACAACAAGCAAGCCACCCGAAGGCGGATCATGACCGGCAGTTTCGACGACGTGCGATTCCTCACCGTCGCGGAGGTCGCCGAGATGATGCGGGTCTCCAAGATGACCGTCTACCGCATGGTGCACGCCGGTGAGCTCCCCGCGATCCGGTTCGGTCGGTCCTTCCGGGTCCCCGAGTCGGCGGTCGCGGAACTCCTCCGCGGCGGCATCGCCGACGTCGGCTGACCCCGACCCCTCCGCCCCGGGCGTCCATCGTCCGTCCCGGCGCCGTTCGACATCGCGACAGCCCTCCGGTAGACTCGGGCAGGTTGATTTTCCGCGGCTTCATCGGCCCGGTGTCCGTACATCACCATCAGTCCGAGCGAGGTCCACATGGGTTCTGTCATCAAGAAGCGTCGCAAGCGCATGGCGAAGAAGAAGCACCGCAAGCTCCTTCGCAAGACGCGTCACCAGCGTCGCAACAAGAAGTAAGTCGCAAGACTTGCCGCAGAAGCCCCGGTTCGCCGGGGCTTTCGCATTTCCCGGGCCCGGTCGTCGCCGGCCGGACCGGCCTCGATGCCTGCCGTTCCGCGGATGACGGGCTGCTCGGCAGCCGGAGGTCCCGCCGGACTACCCTGGTGCCATGCCCGCTGTGACGCTCCTGACCAAGCCCGGATGCCACCTCTGTGACGACGCGCGACCCGTCGTGGAACAGGTCGTGTCCGCCCACCCCGGCACGACCCTCCAGGAGCGGTCGATCCTCGATGACGACGCACTCCGGGAGGAGTACGCGGAGGACATCCCCGTCGTGCTCGTCGACGGCCGCGTGCACAGCAACTGGCACGTCGACGCCGAGCGACTCGCCCGGGCGATCGAACTCGCGGGGGCCCACGCATGATCCGTCACGTCGTCTCCTGGACCCTGCGTGAGGACCTGGACCGTGCGGTGGCCGTCGCACGCGTCCGTGAGCTGCTGACCGGTCTGGTCGGCGTCATCGGGTCGGTCCGGTCGCTCGAGGTCGTCGAGAACGTCGCCTACCCGGGGAAGAACCAGGACCTGGCGGTCGTCGCGACCTTCGACGACCTCGCCGGGCTCGACGAGTACCAGTTCCACCCCGAGCACCAGGCCGCCGCTGCCGAGATCCGGGCGATGGTGACGAGCCGCGCGGCCATCGACTGGCAGGACTGACTCCGGCCCTGACGGTTCGGCGCCGACGCCCCCGCGCCCGCCCCCGCGCCGCCGCGCCCGCGCGGTGCGCCCGCGCGGTGCGCCGTGGCACCGCACAACGGAAACCGGCTCGAACCACGGATGTCCGTGGTTCGAGCCGGTTCCTGTTGTGCGAGGGCGGTCCGCGCCGCCGGAGTGCCTAGGGCGTGAGACGGGTCGGACCGCGGAACAGGTAGGTGACCTCGCGGATGGACGGCTCGCCGAGCATGAGCATCAGCACACGGGCCAGACCCATGCCGAAGCCACCGTGCGGCGGGACGCCGTAGCGGAAGAAGTCGAGGTACCAGCCGAGCTCGGCGGGGTCCAGGCCCTTCTCCTCCGCCTGGGCGGTGAGGACGTCGACCCGGTGCTCACGCTGGGCGCCCGTCGAGATCTCGGCGCCGTTGAACAGCAGGTCGTAGCTGTTCGTGAGCGTCGGGTCGTCAGCGTGACGCATGTGGTAATACGGGCGGATCGAGGCGTCGTAGTCGGTGACGAAGACGAACTCCGAGCCGTGGTGCTCCTTCGCCCAGGCCGACACGCGACGCTCGCCCTCGGGGTCCAGGTCGCCGTCGGCGCGGACGACCTCGTAGCCGCTGTCGGCGACGATCTTCCGGGCCTCGGCCAGGGTGACGCGGGGGAACGGCGTGGACGGGACCTGCAGCTCGAAGCCGAAGACCTCCTGGATGGCGTCGCCGTACTTCTCCTTGACGGCGGTGATGCCGGCCACCAGGACCTCTTCGTGCATCGCCATGACGTCCTCGTGGGACTCGATCCACGAGAACTCGGCGTCGACGCTGGTGAACTCGGTCGCGTGCCGGGAGGTGAAGGACGGGTCCGCTCGGAAGGCGTCCGCGATCTCGAACACGGCACCGAAGCCGGCGGGCTGTGCCATCTGCTTGAAGTTCTGCGGCGACTGCGCCAGGTACGCGGTGGTCTCGAAGTACTCGAGCTGGAAGAGCTCGGCGCGGGACTCCGAGGCCGACGCCATCAGCTTCGGCGTGTGGATCTCGATGTAGTCCCGCTCGACCCAGTACGTGCGGAACGCGTGCTCCAGCGTGGTCTGGATGCGGAAGATCAGGTTCTGCTTGCGGTTGCGCAGGTCGAGGAAGCGCCAGTCGAGGCGCTTGTCGAGCGAGGAGTCGTCGGCGATCGGCGTCTCCGGGATCGCGGCGCTCACCACGGTCAGGGTGCCGACCTTGACCTCGAGCCCGCCGAGCTTGACGCGCTCGTCGTGCTTGAGGGTGCCGGTCACGTGGATGAACGACCCGTGCGCCAGGCCCGAGACGGACTCGGTGGTGGCGAGGGCCGCGGCGGAGGTGTCGTCCCCCTCGACGGCTTCACGGGTGGCGGGGTTGACCAGCTGGACGGCGCCGCTCTCGTCGCGGAGGACGACGAACTGCACCTTCTTCTGATCGCGGACGGTCTCGACCCATCCGGCCACGGAGACGGGGCCGTCGGGGAGGCTTGCGAGGTCGGCGATGCGGGTGCGTTCGATCACGGTCGTCGAGTCTACCGGCCGGGCGCGCCCGTGGGGTGACGGGGAGTGCTGCGGTTCGTCGGTGCCCTCTCCTGCACAGCGGGACGGGTCGCAGCACTCATCCACAAGGACGGACGGGAGGCCCGTCCCGGCTCCGCCAGGCTCCTACCGTCGTCGTCGTGGCCAGGTCGCGGAACGACACGGGGAGGGACCCATGACGGAGGGTCCCGGGTGCTGCGGCCTGGCCACCTCGCACCGGCAGCAGTCGCCGACGGGACGGATCAGACCGAGGAGCGCAGGTCAGACCGAGGAGCGCAGGTCAGACCGAGGAGCGCAGTCGTCCGAGGGTGCCGATGAACTCCTCGGCCATCGCGGCCCGCTCCAGCAACCTGGCGTGCCGGGCTCGTGCGTCGGCCAGGAACTCGTCGAGCCGTCCTGCCAGTGCCGGTGCCTCGGTGGGGTCCGCCGTGGCCAGTCCGTCGACCACCCTGAGCAGTCCGGCCATCTCCTCGAGCGTGAACCCGAGGGGTTTCATGCGACGGATGACGAGCAGGCGCTCGAGGTCCCCGGCGGTGTACACCCGGAACCCGCCGGACGTCCGACCGCTCGGCACCAGGAGCCCGACCTCGTCGTAGTGCCGGATCGACCGGAGCGACATCCCGGTGCGTTCGGCGAGTTCGCCGATGTGCATGGTGGCGGGGGCGTCGGGGGCGGTCATGTCGACATCGTGGCAGAGCCGGTGGAGAGCGTGCCCGGGTCGCGGCAACCCTCACGTGGCGGTAGAGTCGCCGCCGATGTCGATGACCAGCACCGTCCCCGGCGCGACGAGCGTCCTGTCCGCCCTGCGTTCGCCGCGCCTCCTGACCCGCGAGGTCCTGGCCGGGATCGTCACCGCGCTCGCCCTCATCCCCGAGGCGATCTCGTTCTCGGTCGTCGCGGGTGTCGATCCGGCCGTCGGGCTCTTCTCGAGCGTGGTCTTCGCGATCGTCATCTCGATCGTGGGTGGGCGTCCGGCGATGATCTCCGCCGCCGCGGGGTCCGTCGCGCTGGTCATCGCCCCGCTCGTGCGCGACCACGGCGTCGCCTACCTGGTCCCGACGATCGTGCTCGGCGGCGTCTTCCAGCTCGTGCTCGGGTTCCTCGGGGTCGCCCGGCTGATGCGCTTCATCCCGCGGAGCGTGAACGTCGCCTTCGTGAACGCGCTCGCGATCCTGATCTTCACCGCGCAGCTGCCCAACCTGTTCGGTGACGACGTCCCGTTCGTCGTCTGGCCGCTGACCGCGCTCGGCATCGGGCTCATCATCGGTGTCCCGTTCCTCACCAGGGCGGTCCCGGCACCGCTCATCGCCGTGATCGTGATCACCGGCATCACGATCCTGTTCGGTGTCGCGGTCCCGACCGTCGGTGACGAGGGCGCGCTGCCGACCGCGCTGCCCGGGTTCAACGGTGTGACGGTGCCGTTCACGCTCGACACCCTGCGGCTCATCGCGCCGTACGCGTTCGGCGTCGCGATCGTCGGGCTCATCGAGACCCTGCTCACCGCCCAGCTCGTCGACGCCGTCACCGAGACCCGGTCGAGCGCCTGGCGGGAGTCGTGGGGCCAGGGCATCGCGAACATCGCCTCGGCCTTCTTCGGCGGCACCGGCGGGTGCGCGATGATCGGCCAGACCGTCGTCAACGTGAAGACCGCCGGCGCCCGGACGCGGGTGTCGACCTTCACCGCGGGGGCCGCGATCCTGGTGCTCACGATCGTGCTGCACGACGTGGTCGCCGAGATCCCGATGGCCGCGCTGACCGCCGTCATGCTCATGGTCTGCGTCGCGACCTTCGACTGGCACAGCGTCCGCCCCCGCACGCTCCGCCGGATGCCCCTGGGGGAGACCGCCGTGATGGTCATCACCGTGCTGGTGGTCCTGGCGACGAACAACCTGGCGACCGGGGTCCTGGCCGGTGTGGTCGTCGCGGCGCTCGTCTTCGCACGCCGGGTCGCGCACGTGGTCGAGGTCGTCCGCGAGCCGGTCGACGAGCACACGGTCCGCTACCGGGTCCGCGGTGCCCTGTTCTTCGCGTCGTCGAACGACCTGGTCACGCGGTTCTCGTACGCCGAGGACCCGGAACACGTGGTCATCGACATGACCGACGCGCACGTCTTCGACGCCAGCACCGTGGCCGCCCTCGACGGGGTCGAGCAGCGGTTCGCCAAGCACGGTTCGAGCGTCGAGGTCGTCAACCTGGACACCGCGTCGATCGCCCTGCACGGACGGCTCTCCGGCCACCTCGGGTGACGGCCCGCTGAACGGTCGTGCAGCCGTGGATCTGCTGTGCGGCGGGTGGGTGAGCCGGACCGACCTACACTGGAACCCATGCCCGCGAACACGATCCACCTCGTGCGCCACGGCGAGGTCCACAACCCCGACCGTGTGCTCTACGGGCGGCTCCCGGGCTTCGGTCTGAGCGAGCTCGGCACCCGGATGGCCGGGGCGTCCGCCGCCGCCTGGAAGGACGCCGGGGTCGACGTCCGCGCGATCGTCGCCTCGCCGCTGCAGCGCACGCAGGAGTCCGCCGCTCCCTGGGCAGCCGCGTACGGACTGGACGTCCGTCTCGACGAACGCCTGATCGAGCCGACGAACCGGTACGAGGGTCAGCCCCCCGGGTTCACCAAGCGCTCCGTCCGCCGCCCGGCGGAGTGGCCGTGGATCGCGAACCCCTGGCGACCGAGCTGGGGGGAGGCGTACGAGTCGATCGCGAACCGCATGCTCGCCGCCGTCGCCACCGCGTGGGAGAGCGTCGACGGCGGGGACGTCGTCCTCGTCAGCCACCAACTGCCGATCTGGATGGTGCACCGACGCCTGGCGGGGGAGCCGCTCTGGCACGACCCGCGCAAGCGCCGCTGCGACCTGTCCAGCATCACGAGCCTCCAGCGGGTACCCGACACCGCCGCCGGTCGCTTCACCGAGGTCGGGTACGCGGACCCGGCGGCCGACCTCCGCGGGTCAGCCGTCGACGAAGGAGCAGTGTGACCCGCACAACCCGATCGAGCCGTGTCCGCACCACACGTCTCCGGACCACCGGGGCCGCCGCGATCGCCCTCGCCGCCGCACTCGTGCTGGTCGGGTGCACCTCGGCCGACGGTTCACTCGCCCAGCAGTACGGCAAGGGCAGCACCCAGAACTACATCTCCGGCACCGGAGCGGTGACCGAGGTCGCGGTCGACAAGCGGACCGACCCGATCGACTTCACCGCGAAGTCGATGGACGGTGACGAACTCTCGGCGAAGGCCATGCGCGGCGACGTCGTGGTCATCAACTTCTGGTACGCCGGCTGCCCGCCCTGCCGCGCCGAAGCCGGGCACCTCAACACGGTCCAGGACGAGTTCGCCGACGACGACGTCCACTTCATCGGCGTCAACGTCCGCGACGAGGCCGGCACCGCGAAGGCGTTCGAGCGGAAGTTCGGCGTCCACTACCCGACCGTGCTCGACGCCCGCACCGGCACCATGCAGCTCGCGCTCTCCGGCGAGATCGCCCCGAACGCCGTGCCGACCACGATCGTCCTCGACAAGCGGGGCCGGGTCGCGGCCCGCGTGCTCGGAGCCGTCGACGGGCCGAGCATCCTGAAGACCCTGGTGGACGACGAGCTCACCGGCAAGGCGTCCTGACCCGTGTCCAGCGGGAACCCCTTCGCCGACGCGATCTTCAGCGGGCAGCTCCTCGTCGGCCTGCCGGTGGCGGCGCTCGCCGGGCTGGTGTCCTTCCTGTCGCCGTGCGTCCTTCCCCTCGTGCCGGGCTACCTCGGTTACGTCAGCGGCATCGCGGACGGCAGCCGCCACTCCCGCGGACGGGTGCTGCTCGGTGTGCTCCTCTTCGTGCTCGGCTTCACGGTCATCTTCGTCCTCGGGTCCGCGGCCGCCGGCGCCGTCGGCTTCTGGCTGGTGCGCTGGCGTGACCTCATCGTCCAGCTCATGGGCATCGTCGTGATCGCGATGGGGCTGGTGTTCATCGGCCGGTTCACGTTCCTGCAGCGGACCGTCAAGACGAACTTCACCCCCCGCACCGGTCTGCTCGGCGCACCGCTGCTCGGCATCGTCTTCGCACTCGGGTGGACGCCCTGCATCGGTCCGACCCTGGCGGCCATCAACCTCATCAGCTTCCAGTCCGGCAGCGCGTGGCAGGGCGTCGTGCTCGGCATCGCGTACTGCATCGGACTCGGCGTCCCGTTCCTGCTCGTCGCCCTCGGCGCCGGCTGGGCCTCGGGCGCGATCGGTGTCGTCAAGCGGCACATGCGCACCGTCAACATCATCGGAGGAGCGATCCTGATCGTCATCGGTCTGCTCATGGTCACCGGCATCTGGTCGGCCGTCATGTCGAGCGTCGGGGCGGTGATCCAGAGCTATGTCCCCGCGGTCTGACATCGACGAAGACGGCCGGACGGACGCCGGCACCACCGGCGCCGACAGCTCGTCCGACCCGCAGCGCCCGTCCGACCACGTCGACGGCACGCCCGTCGTGGTCGACGAGTCCGACGGCGTCACGCAGCCGAAGCTCGGTCTGGTCGGCTCCCTCCGGTTCGCCTGGCGGCAGCTGACGAGCATGCGGACGGCGCTCTTCCTGCTCATGCTCCTCGCCCTCGCGGCGATCCCGGGTTCCCTCGTGCCGCAGACCCAGGCGGACCCCAACGGCGTCGTGCAGTACAAGAACAGCCACCCGCAACTGTCCCCGGTGCTCGAGAAACTGCAGGTCTTCGACACCTACACCTCGGTGTGGTTCTCGGCGATCTACCTGCTCCTCTTCATCTCGCTCATCGGCTGCATCGTGCCGCGCACCCGGCACCACTGGCAGGCGCTCCGCACCCGGCCGCCGAGGACCCCGGCGCGACTCGGCCGCCTGGCCGGCTACCGGTCCGTGACGATCAGTCCCGAGACCGTCGACGGCGATGCGGGCGCGACCACGGGCCTCCCGACCGTCGACCACGCGGTCACGACGGCCATGACGCAGCTGCGGAAGTCGGGCTACCGCGTCGAGCGGTTCGGTGACTCGGTCAGCGCCGAACGCGGGTACCTGCGCGAGACCGGCAACCTGGTGTTCCACGCGGCGCTCGTCGGCGTGCTGCTCGCGGTCGGCCTGGGCGGCGGGTTCAGCTACACCGGGCAGCGGCTGCTGGTCGAGGGGCAGACGTTCACCAACGTCCTCGGCTCGTACGACTCGTTCAACCCCGGACGCTGGTTCTCGCAGTCGGACCTCAAGGGCTACAACCTGACCCTCGACCGGTTCACGACGAAGTACGAGGAGACGAACCTCGACGCCCTCGGCCAGGCGACCGACTACTCGGCCACCGTCACGGCACGCACGAAGGACGGCACCGCGAAGACGAGCCGCCTCGGCGTGAACGAGCCGCTGGCGATCGGCGGGACGAACGTCTACCTGCTCGGCAACGGGTACGCGATGCAGGTCACCGTCCGCGACGGCAAGGGCAACGTGGCGTTCCAGGACGTCGTGCCGTTCCTGCCCGAGGACGGGAACTACACCTCCACCGGTGTCATCAAGGTGCCGGACGCGTCGCCCGACCAGCTCGGCATGATCGGGTTCTTCTACCCGACCGCCGTGCAGCAGACCAGCGGCACCAACGCCGGCGCCTTCACCTCGAACTACCCGGACGTCAAGAACCCGATGCTGTCGTTGCAGGTGTACACCGGCGACCTCGGCCTCGACGACGGCGTGCCGCAGAGCGTCTACCAGCTCTCGACCAAGGGCCTGCAGCAGATCGCGGGCCGGCAGTCCGACACGGCGAGCATCGCGATGAAGCCCGGTCAGACGAAGCAGCTGCCGGACGGCGCCGGTTCGATCACGTTCGACGGGGTCAAGCGGTACGTGTCCCTCGACGTGCACCACGACCCGTCACAGCTCTGGGTCGCCTTCTTCGCGATCCTGTCGGTCCTCGGCCTGCTCACCTCGCTGTTCGTCCCGCGCCGTCGCGTGTGGGTCAAGGCGGTGCGCCGGACCGGGGCCGAGGACGGCGGGTTCGACCTCGAGTACGCCGGGCTCGCCCGCGGCGAGGACCCCAACCTCGAACGCGCGGTCGCGGACATCGCCCAGAAGCACATGTCGGACCTCGGCGTTAGGATCAGCAAGTGAACACGACGACCCTTGCGACCTACTCGGTCGTGCTGACGTACTCCGCGATGGCGGTCTACGTCATCGCGTTCATCTCCTTCGCGCTCGACATGGCGAAGCGTGCCGGCGACGTCGGGCTCGAGACCACCCGCGGTGGTTCGTCCTCGGACCGTGACGACGCGACCGCCACCACGGTCGCGACCGTCCAGGGCGGCACCGTCGTCCTCGAACGTGTCCAGCAGAAGCGTGACGGTGACGACGTCGGCGGCGGTGGCCAGCGTGGCTCGAAGTTCGAGCGCGTCGGCATGGCGATGACGATCCTGGCCCTCGTCGTCCACATCGGCGCGATCGTGCTCCGCGGCATCGCGGCCGACCGTGTGCCGTGGGGCAACATGTTCGAGTTCTCGCTGACGGGCACGGGCCTGATCATCGCCGTGTTCCTGCTCGTGCAGTTCTGGCAGGACCTCAAGTTCCTCGGGGTGTTCATCACCGGCCTGGTGATCATCCTGCTCGGCATCGCGACCGTGAACTACTACGTGCCGGTGCGCCCGCTGGTGCCCGCGCTCGAGTCCTACTGGCTCGTCATCCACGTCTTCGTCGCCATCGCCGGCACCGGGTTCTTCGCCCTCGGCGCCGGCCTGGCGGTGTCCCAGCTGGTCCAGACGTATCGCCAGGGCCGTCCGGTCTCGCGCGGTCTCCGTTTCATGGAGACGCTGCCCGACGCCGACCGGCTCGAGGTGCTCAGCTACCGCGTGATCCTCGTCGGCTTCGTGCTCTGGACCTTCACGCTCATCGCCGGTGCCATCTGGGCCGAGCGGGCCTGGGGTCGCTACTGGGGGTGGGACACGAAGGAGGTCTGGACGTTCATCATCTGGGTCCTCTACGCCGGCTACATCCACGCGCGGGCGACCCGCGGCTGGCGTGGCGCCCGGTCGTCGTGGCTCGCGCTCATCGGCTTCGCCGCTGTGATGTTCAACTTCTCGGTCGTCAACGTCTTCTTCAAGGGGCTGCACAGCTACTCCGGTCTGTGACCGGACGGCCCGGCTCCCCAGACGGGTCGCAGGCGGACGGGAGGCCCGACACCAGCTGGTGTCGGGCCTCCCGTCCGTCCGTGCGGCGGGCCTACGGACGAGCCACGAGCAGCGCGTGCACGCGCCGGAGCCGCGCCAGCCACCACCCGGTCCGCTCGGGGGAGGCTGCCCACTGGTCGAGGAGGTCGGGATCCGGCTCGACCCGACGCACGGCGACGCGGCCCCCGACCGGCAGCAGCGGCTCGGCGGTGAGGTCTCCCGTGAACATCGCCGCGGTGCCCAGTCCGGCCGCGTAGCCGGGGGCCATCGCCCGCGACGCCAGGAACGCCCCCATGCCCAGGCCGACCGAGGTGTCGATCGCGCTGGAGACCACGCAGGGCAGTCCGGCCTCGGCCATCACGGCCTGCGCCGCGGTGATCCCGCCGAGGGGCTGCGCCTTGACGATCAGTACGTCCGCGGCGCCGGCACGGGCGACGGCGAGCGGGTCGGACGCCTTCCGGACGCTCTCGTCCGCGGCGATCCGGACTCCGAGACCGGCGACCCGGGTGCGCAGCGCGGCGAGGTCCGCGACGGCGGCGACGGGCTGCTCGGCGTACTGCAGTCGGAACGGTGCCAGCTGCTCGAGGGCGGTGGTCGCCTGGTCGAGGGACCACAGGCCGTTCGCGTCGATCCGCACGTCGGCGTCGTCGCCCATCACGCGGCGGACCGCGGCGACCCGGGCGACGTCGTCCTCGATCGTCGTGCCGGGTTCGGCGACCTTCACCTTCGCGGTGGTGCAGCCGGGGTAGCGACGGAGCAGGTCCGCGACGTCCGCGGCGGCGATCGCGGGCACCGTGGCGTTGACGGGGACGCTGTCGGCGCCGGGCTCGTGCCGGGTCCAACCGAAGTCGACCGCGGCGCGGAGCCAGGCGGCCGACTCGGTGTCGTCGTACTCGACGAAGGGGGAGAACTCGGTCCAGCCCTCGGGACCGCGGAACACGAGCGCCTCGCGGACGGTGATGCCGCGGAACCGGACCCGCATCGGCAGGGCGACGACCCGGGCGGTCGGAAGCAGGTCGCGGAGCTCGGGCACGTCGGCGGGGACGAACGGGTCCTGCGGGGTCACATCGGGCACCCGGCCATCTTCGCAGGGGCGTCCAGGGCGCCTCACGGTTCCTCCGAGGGGACCGCCAGGGCAGCGCACTAGCATCGCTGCGGTCGACCACCGGTCGGCGGTGCCGGTGCCGATCAGGATCGCCGGCCAGGACGGACGAGGAGGCTCGGTGGCGACGGACGAGTTCGCGCGACTGATGCGTCAGGGCACCGTCGACGTCACCCGGCAGCCTGCAGCTCGTCGTCGGAAGAACCCGATCACCGGCAAGATCGCCCTCGGCCTCGCGGTGGTCGCCGCCGCGGTGGACGCCAGCGCCTTCGCGGTGTTCGTGGGCGGTGACACGACCTTCGCGTTCGGCATCTGCTTCGTCGTGGTGTTCCTCACCCTGGTCGCCGCGGTCCTGGGCTTCATCGCCGCGGTCGGGTCGTTCGGCCGCTGGTACGGCGTCATCGGCGTGGTCCTGGCGTTCTTCGCCAACCCGGTGATCCTCATCGTCCTGCTCGTCATCGTCGCTCCCGAGATGCTCTCCGGCATGGGCGGCGACTAGACAGCCGGCACGCGACGGCCCGGGCAGGAGCCCAGCGGTAGGTTCGGAGCATGCCCTCTGCCGTCTCCGACCTGTTCGACCCCGACGTCTGGACCACCGCTCCGATCGCCGAGCGGTTCACCGACATCACGTACCACAAGCACGTCTCCGGCGGCATGGTGCGCGTCGCCTTCGACCGCCCCGAGGTGCGCAACGCCTTCCGCCCGCGGACCGTCGACGAGCTGTACCGCGCCCTCGACGACGCCCGCCAGGACCCGCGCGTCGGGGTCGTGCTGCTGACCGGCAACGGACCGAGCCCGAAGGACGGCGGGTGGGCGTTCTGCTCCGGGGGCGACCAGCGCATCCGGGGACGGAGCGGCTACCAGTACGTCGGCGACGAGGGTGCTCCGCCCGAGGGCGTCGATCCCGCTGCCGCGCAGGCCTCGATGGGCCGCTTGCACATCCTCGAGGTCCAGCGGCTGATCCGGATGATGCCGAAGGTCGTCATCGCGGTCGTGCCCGGGTGGGCCGCCGGCGGTGGACACTCCCTCCACGCGATCTGCGACCTGACGATCGCCAGCGCCGAGCACGGCAGGTTCAAGCAGACGGACGCCGACGTCGGGTCGTTCGACGGCGGCTACGGCAGCGCCTACTACGCGAAGCAGATCGGCCAGAAGCTCGCGCGCGAGGTCTTCTTCCTCGCCGAGGAGTACTCCGCCCAGCGTGCGTACGAGATGGGTGCCGTCAACAGGGTGGTGCCGCACGAGGACCTGGAGCGCGAGGCGATCCGCTGGGGCGACACGATCCTCGGCAAGTCCCCGACGGCGATCCGGATGCTCAAGTACGCCTTCAACGCGGTGGACGACGGCATGGTCGGCCAGCAGGTCTTCGCCGGTGAGGCCACACGCCTCGCCTACGGCACCGACGAGGCCGTCGAGGGCCGCGACTCGTTCCTCGAGAAGCGCTCGCCCGACTGGACCGCGTTCCCCTGGCACTACTGATGGCCCGTCCGCTCGTCGCGCTGGGTGCGTCCGACCCGATGGCGGTGCTGCGCGGACTGGAGGCGGCACTCGCCGGCGGCCCCGCGCTGGCCCCGGTCGCCGAGGGGGCTCCGGCGCTGCCGACACCGCCACCGGCCGCCGTCCCGCAGCGGGTCGCCCTGGTCGTCGAGACGAGCGGCTCCACCGGGACCGGCAAGCGTGTCGCCCTCTCCGCGGACGCGCTGCTCGCCGGGGCCGCTGCCGCGGACGCCGCCCTCGGCGGACCGGGCGTCTGGGTCCTCGCGCTGCCGACGCACTACATCGCCGGGCTCAACGTCCTGACGCGGTCGATCGCCGCGGGGACGACCCCCGTCGTGCTGCCGTCCGGGCACTTCGACGCGGGCGCGTTCACGGACGCGGCCGACCGGCTCGTGGTCGGACCCGCGGCACCTCGGCGGTACACGTCGCTGGTGCCGGTGCAGCTCGCCCGGGTCCTCGACGACCCGCGGGCGACGGCGGCGCTCGGCCGGTTCGACGCGGTCCTGGTGGGCGGTCAGGCGACGCCGACGGCCCTGCGGGAGCGTGCCCGTGCCGCCGGTATCCGCGTGGTGACGACCTACGGCGCGAGCGAGACCAGCGGCGGCTGTGTGTACGACGGTGCGCCGCTGGGCACGGTCCACGCCGAGCTCGTCGACGGGGAACTGCAGCTGACCGGTCCGATGCTCGCCGAGGGGTACCTCGACGACCCGGCGCGGACGGCAGCGACCTTCACCGAACGCGACGGGCACCGCTGGTACCGCACCGGTGACGCCGCGACGATCGTCGACGGTCGGGTCCGGGTCACCGGCCGTCTCGACGACGTCGTCATCTCCGGGGGCGAGAAGGTGCCGCTCGGCGCGGTCGAGCGGATCGTGCGGGAGCTCCCCGGGCAGCACGGTGCCGTCGTCACCAGGCGGACGTCGGGGGAGTGGGGCGAAGTGCCGGTCGTCGTGACCGAGCAGCCCGTCGACCTCCAGCTCGTCCGCTCCCGCGTCGGAGACACCCTCGGACGGGCGGCCCGACCGGTCGAGGTGATCCTCGTGGACCGGATGCCGATGCTGGCGTCCGGCAAACCCGACCGGCGCGCGGTGCGGACGCTGGCCGACCCGCGAGGCTGAACCGGGCCTCCCGGCCCTGACACCCACCCGGCGGCCGGTCCGCACGGGCGGCACGTCACTCGCCGGTACGATTGGCGGTCGTGGCACGAGCGAAGAACACGACACGTCCGAAGGGCCGGTCCGGCAACCCGGCGAAGGCCGCTGCCCCGCAGCGCACCGTCCGGCGGGCGACCGCACGCGACTGGATCGGCGGGGCGCGTCTGCGGACCCTGACCCTCGGCGTCGTGCCCGTGGTGCTCGGCACCGCAGTGGCCTACGTCGACAGCAAGGCGACCGGTGACTTCGGCGCCTTCCTCGGTACGGACGCACACCTGGCGATCGCCCTGCTCGCGCTCGCCGTCGCGCTGTTCCTGCAGATCGGTGTGAACTACAGCAACGACTACTCCGACGGGGTGCGCGGCACGGACGAGTTCCGCGTCGGCCCCGCCCGGCTGACCGGAGCGGGCCTCGCGAAGCCCCGCACCGTGCTCACCGTCGCGCTGACGTTCTTCGGGCTGGCCGCCGTCGCCGGCATCATCATCGTGGCGCTCACCCAGCTCTGGTGGCTCCTGCTCGTGGGCGCGGCCGCGATCGTCGCCGCCTGGTTCTACACCGGCGGCAAGAAGCCCTACGGGTACAACGCCCTGGGCGAGGTCTTCGTCTTCGTGTTCTTCGGACTCGTCGCGGTCCTCGGCACCCAGCACGTGCTGATCGGGCAGGCGACCCTCAGCGGGTGGGCAGCGGCCGTGGCTGCCGGCCTGTTCGCGTGCGCGGTGCTCATGGTGAACAACATCCGCGACATCGACGAGGACACCGCGGCTGGCAAGCGCACGCTCGCCGTCGTGGTCGGCGGGCCGGTGGCGCGGGTGCTCTTCGCGCTCTTCCTGCTGCTGCCCTACGTCGTGCTGGTCTGGTTCGTGCTGCTGTACTTCCGGTCCGGCTTCACGTACTTCTCGCTGCTGCTCGCGCTGCCGGCGCTGCTGATCGGGGTGACGTCGCGGAAGCCGCGCGAGCTCATCACGGCCCTGCAGCTGTCGTCGTTCTCGGCGCTGGCGTACGGCGTGGTGCTCGGCGTCACGCTCGCCGTCCAGCCGTAGCTGCGGGCGGGCGCCGTCCGACGGGAACCGTCGGCCGGGTGCTGTCGGCCGGTCGCTGTCGGTCAGGCCTCGTCGGGGTGCTTCCGGAGCGTGACGTCGGTGTCGGTCGCGTCGGCGGTGTCGACGAAATCGTCCTCGAAGTCGCTGTCCGCATCGCGCTCGGGACGGGCACGGCGCTCGGCGATGGTGGTCGTCACGGCGCCGCGCAACCCCGGGAGTGCGATGTACGAGACGAGCAGGCCGATGAGTGCCGCCCCGATCGCCGCCCAGTACCAGGGCAGCCCGATCACGAGCAGCACGACGAGTGCGACGACGAAGATGCCGAGCCGAGCCAGGGTGTAGACGAGCCACGCTTTCACCCTGCAAGTGTACGGACGCCGGTCTCCACGGCGACCGGACGAAGGCCAGGGCGGTCACAGCCTCCCGACCTAGACTTCGAGGATGGTCAGGTTGTGGCTCGTCATCGTCGTCGCCGCCGTGGCGTTCACGGTGTTCGCCCTGATCGACTGCGCCACCATGCCGCGGACCCGCGTCCGCTCCCTGCGCAAGGGCATCTGGGTCCTGTTGGTCGTCGTCCTGCCCGTCCTCGGCGGCGTGCTGTGGTTCCTGCTCGGCCGGACCCCCGCCGCGGGACAGCGAGGCAACGGTGGCGGTGGTGCCGGGTACCGTGGTCCCGAAGACGACCCTGACTTCCTCGGTGGCACGACGCCTCCCGGGCGGAAGAGCGATGACAAGGACCAGGACGACGCGACCCTCCGATCCCTCGAAGAACAGTTCCACGACGGCGACGACGACGGCCGCCCCGATCGCTGACGGCGCTGCCGCTGATGGCGCTGTCGCTGACGGCGCTGCCGCTGACGGCGCTGCCGCTGACGGGCAGCCGGGCTCGGGCAGTTCCGGCAGCCCCGCGACGGACTTCGCCCTCGCCTTCCTGCAGGAACTCGCCCGCGCCGGTGTGACCGACGTCGTGGTCAGTCCGGGGTCGCGGTCGCAGGCCCTGGCCCTCGCCGCGGTCGCCCTCGAGCGCGCCGGTGGCATCACGGTGCACGTGCGCCTCGACGAGCGGACCGCCGGGTTCTTCGCGCTCGGTCTGGCCGTCGAGTCCGGTCGCCCCGCCGCGGTCGTCACGACCTCGGGGACAGCGGTCGTGAACCTCCACCCCGCCGTGCTCGAGGCGCACCACTCGGGTGTGCCGATGATCGTCGTCTCCGCCGACCGCCCGGCCGAACTGCGCGGCATCG
This sequence comes from Curtobacterium sp. MCPF17_052, assembly GCF_003234085.1. Classification (GTDB taxonomy): domain Bacteria; phylum Actinomycetota; class Actinomycetes; order Actinomycetales; family Microbacteriaceae; genus Curtobacterium. The sequence continues at coordinate 174,245 of NZ_QKSD01000009.1, read as the reverse complement.
GCAGCAACCAGACCACCGTGCAGCCCGGGGTCTTCGGGCCGGCCGTGTCGTTCGTCCGCGACGTCCAGGCACCGAGCGCGCACGGTGTCGACGACGACGTCCGCGCCACCGTCCGCGGTCTGGTGCGCGAAGCCGTCGCCGCCGCTGCGGGGCACACCGGGCAACCCGGTCCGGTGCAGCTCGACCTCGCCTTCCGCGAGCCCCTCAGCGCCGGTCTCGACCGGGTCGACGGCGTGCCCGACGACCAGGTGGACCGCGCGTACGCGACCCGGCGGACGACCACCCCGCTGCCGGTCGCGGAGCTCGCCCCCGACGACGACCCCGCGACCGTGGTGATCGCCGGACACGACGCCGGCGCAGACGCCGAGCGGATCGCGTGGGAACTCGGTGCGCCGCTCCTGGCCGAGGTGTCGAGCGGTGCCCGGTTCGGCCGGAACCTGGCGGCCGCCTACCGCGAGTTGCTCCGGGACGACGACTTCGGCGGCCGGGTGCGGCGCGCGGTCGTCCTCGGCCACCCGACCCTCAGTCGCGAGGTCCCGGCGCTCCTGCAGCGCGCCGACGTCGAGACGGTCGTGGTCCGCGGTGCCGGAGCCGACGTGTACGACCCGGCACGGGCCTCCCGGCCGGACGCCGCGACGCAGGTCGTCTCGGACGTCCGCGTCACCGGGCGGACCGGGCCGGCGCACCGGGCGTGGGTCGGCCGCTGGGTCGCGGCGAGCCGCTCGCTGCTCGGCGAGGGCGACGCCGGACCGGACCTCGACGCGAAGCGGTCCGAGGACCGCGCCGAGCGGAACCGGTTCCTGAAGGACGAGGTCGCGCTCCGCCGTCGGCCCGTCGACCGTGCGATGCTCGCCGAGGCGGTGTGGGGTGCCACCTGGCCGCACGACCGTCTGGTGTTCGGTGCCTCGCAGATCATCCGGGTCGCGGACACGACCGTCGCGGGCAAGAAGATCCGCGTGCACGCCAACCGCGGGCTGGCGGGCATCGACGGCACGATCTCGACCGCCCTCGGCATCGCGACGGCGCTCGAGGCCGGGTCCGGCGCCGTCGGTACGACCCGGGTGGTGGTGGGGGACCTCACCTTCCTGCACGACCTCGGCGGACTCGTCACCGGGACCGAGGAGGCGCGCCCGCGGCTGCAGGTCGTCGTCGGCAACGACGGTGGCGGTGCGATCTTCCGCGGACTCGAGGTGGCGGCGACGACCGCACCCGAGGACATGCGGCGGATGATGACGACGCCGCAGCACGTCGACGTCGAACGCGTCGTGACCGGCCTCGGCTGGGAGTACCGCCGCGCCGAGACCTGGGGCGACCTGGAACGGGTCCTCACCGACCCCGCCGAGCGCGTGGTCATCGAGGTGCCGCTGGCCGATTGACCGGCGACGGCTCCGGCCGGTGCCGGTACCGGTGCCGCTGTCAGGCCAGGGCGTCGACGATCGGTCGGAACTTCAGCCGCGTCTCCGCGACCTCCCGAGCCGGCTCAGAGCCCGCGACGATCCCGGCGCCGGCCCACGCGCGGACCGTGCCGTCGTCCTCGATCTGTGCGCTGCGGAGTGCGAGCATCCACTCACCGTCCCCGGAGGCGCCGAGCCAGCCGACGGGACCGGCGTAGCGTCCGCGGTCCACACCCTCCAGCTCGGCGACGAGCCGCACCGCGACGTCGGTGGGGGTCCCGGCGACGGCCGCGGTCGGGTGCAGCACGTCGGCGACGTCGAGTGCGGTCACACCGGCGGGCAGGACGGCCTCGACGTCGCTGGCGAGGTGCCAGACGTTCGGCAGCTGCAGGCGGAACGGCTCGGGGTCCACCCGGAGGTCGGCTGCGATCGGCCGCAGCGAGGCGACCAGGCTCGAGATCGCGAACGCGTGCTCCTCGAGGTCCTTCGTGCTCGCGGCGAGGGTCTCGGCGGCGACCCGGTCGCTCTCGGCGTCCGTCCCCCGGGCGGCACTGCCGGCGAGGACCCGGGCGGTGAGGGTGCGTCCCTCGGTGCGGGCGAGTGTCTCCGGGGTCGCCCCGATGAGCCCGTCGACGGCGAAGGTCACGCACGTCGGGTAAGCGGCGGCCAGGTCGAGCAGCAGGGCACGGCGGTCGGCGCCGGGCGGCAGGGTGCCGACCAGGTCGCGGGCCAGGACGACCTTCTGCGCGCGTCCGGCCGTGATCGCGGTGACCGCGGCGGCGACCGACGCGGCGTAGGCGTCCTCGTCGACCGCACCGGGCCGGAGTGCGACGGAGACGTGCGGGCCGACGCGGGGGACCGGGACCGAGGTGCTCGTGAACGGCAGGGGAGCCGGGGCGTCGGTGGTGTCGACCGCGGTGATCCACGCCCGACCACGCCGCCGGCCGACCACGACCCGCGGCACGATGAGGACACTCGTCGCGCTCGAGTCGTCGGCGAACGCGAACGTCCCGAACGCCACCAGTCCGCTGCCACGGAGCCGCACCGGGTCGTCGACCACCGCGGCGGCGACGATCTGCCGCCACCGGGCGGAGGCGTCGCGCATCCGGGTCGGGCCGGAGAACTCGAAGCGCATGGCCTCGCCGATCCCGACGATCCCGTCACCGCCCCGCACGAAGGCCAACGGCGCTCCGGCGAGGGTGTGGCGGAGCACGGCGCCCGGGTCGTCGAGGATGCGGGTCGAGACCGTGAGCGGCCGGACCGCTGTGGTGGGACGGGTCACGGACCGATGTTACGCGTCAGGGCGCGCCCGGGGTGTCGCGCTCCTGCACGCCTACCGGGAAGCGTCGGGCCGCGGCCTCTAGGATGACCGGGTGAGCAGAGCGGACATGCAGAAGCGGCCGGACGAAGTGGCGGCCATGTTCGACGACGTCGCAGCGAAGTACGACCTGACCAACGACATCCTGTCGGCGGGCAACGCACCGCTGTGGCGCGTCGCGACGGTCAAGGCCGTCGACCCCCAGCCGGGCGAGCGTGTGCTCGACCTCGCTGCCGGCACCGGGACCAGTTCCGCGGCCCTGGCGAAGAAGGGCGCGGAGGTCACCGCCCTCGACCTGTCGTCCGGCATGATCGCGGTCGGCCGCGAACGCCACCCCGAGATCACCTTCGTCGAGGGCGACGCCGAGCACCTGCCCTTCTCGGACGAGTCGTTCGACGCGGTCACGATCTCGTTCGGACTGCGCAACGTCAACGACCCGATGCAGGCCCTGACCGAGATGCTGCGGGTCCTCAAGCCCGGCGGTCGTCTGGTCATCTGCGAGTTCTCCACGCCGCCGTTCGCCGCACTGCGCTTCGGCTACAACACGTACCTCAAGCGCGTCCTGCCGGGCATCGCCAGGCTCTCGAGCAGCAACCCGGCCGCCTACCGCTACCTCGCCGAGTCCATCGAGGCCTGGCCGGACCAGCAGGTCCTCAGCCAGTGGCTCCGCGGCGTCGGCTTCACGATGGTCGCGCACCGCAACCTGACCGCCGGCATCGTCGCCCTGCACCGCGGTCGCAAGCCCGTCGAGGGCAGCGTGCGCGAGTCCGCCGCCCGCCGTGCGAAGGCACGCCGCGAGCACCAGCCCACGGGTGAGCAGCCCCGCGTGGAGCCCGAGGCCTAGGCCCGCGGCCCAGGTCCCCACCGCCACCCCGCGAGTACGGAGCAGCAGTTGAACCCGAGTGTCCCGGTCGCCCGACGCGCACCGAGTCTCCGAGCGTCCCTGGGCATCGGCGAGCGTCTGTTCGCCACCCCGGCCGACCGTCGTTTCATCGCCGCCGTCGACGACGGGCTCGAACACGTCGAGCAGGGGCTCGAGGACGCCATGCGCTCCGCCGACACCCTGGCCGACACCACCAGCCGGTACCTGCTCGCCGCGGGTGGCAAGCGCATCCGTCCGACCCTGACGCTGCTCATCGCGCAGCTCGGCGACGGCGTGACCGACCACGTGGTCAAGGCCGCGGTCAGCGTCGAGATGACGCACCTGGCGTCGCTGTACCACGACGACGTGATGGACGAGGCGCCGGTTCGCCGCGGTGTCCCGGCCGCCCACGTCACCTACGGCAACAACATCGCGATCCTCACGGGGGACCTGCTCTTCGCCCGTGCCTCGCTCATCACCGCGGACCTGGGGCCCGAGGGCATCCGGATGCAGGCGGAGACCTTCCAGCGCCTCTGCATGGGCCAGCTCCACGAGACGACCGGCCCGCAGCCGGAGGACGACCCGGTCGAGCACTACATCCAGGTGCTCAGCGACAAGACCGGGTCCCTCATCGCGACCGCCGCCCGCGCCGGCGTCTTGTTCTCCGGCGCCGACCGGTCCCTGCTCGAGGCCGTCGGCACCTTCGGTGAGAAGGTCGGCGTCGCCTTCCAGCTCGTCGACGACGTCATCGACCTGGCACCGGCGAAGGACAAGACCGGCAAGATCGCCGGCAACGACCTCCGTGCCGGCGTGGACACGCTGCCCCTGCTGCAGCTCCGTCGTCGTGCCGCCACCGACGAGGGTGCCGCGGCCCTCCTCGCCCGCATCGAGCGCAACGTCCGGGACGCACCCGACGACGCCGTCCACTCGGACGCGTACCAGAGCGCCGTCGCCGAGCTCCGCGCGCACGATGCGACCCTGGCGACCCGTGCCCTCGCCGCGAGCTGGGCCGACGAAGCGGTCGCCGCCCTGGCGCCCCTGCCGGACGGCACCGTCAAACGAGCCCTCACCCGGTTCGCGGAGACGGTCGTCGACCGCAGCCGCTGACCCGAACGAAACTGGAGACCGATCAGTGCCCACCCTCCGACTCGCCATCGTCGGCGCCGGTCCGGCCGGCATCTACGCCGCGGACATCCTCCTGCGGGAGGCGCGCGGCTTCGACGTCTCGATCGACCTGTTCGAGCAGCTCCCGGCCCCGTACGGTCTGGTGCGCTACGGCGTCGCGCCCGACCACCCCCGCATCAAGGGGATCATCAACGCCCTCCGCGACGTCCTGGACCGCGGCGACATCCGGATCTTCGGCAACGTCCGCTTCGGCGAGGACATCACGCTCGAGGACCTGAAGCGTCACTACAACGCGGTCGTCTTCTCGACCGGCGCGATCAAGGACGCCGACCTGGACATCCCCGGCATCGACCTCGACGGGTCCTACGGCGCCGCCGACTTCGTCAGCTGGTTCGACGGGCACCCCGACGTCCCCCGCACCTGGCCGCTCACGGCCGAGAGCGTCGCGGTCATCGGCAACGGCAACGTCGCGCTCGACGTGTCCCGCATCCTGGCGAAGCACGCCGACGACCTGCTGCCGACCGAGATCCCGGCCAACGTGTACGAGGGCCTCAAGGCTTCGCCGGTCACCGACGTCCACGTCTTCGGACGTCGTGGACCGGCGCAGGTGAAGTTCACGCCGCTGGAGCTGCGTGAACTCGGCGAACTGCGCGACGTCGACATGGTCGTGTACGACGAGGACTTCGACCACGACGAGGCCTCGAAGCTCGCGATCGCGACGAACAAGCAGGTCACCGTCATCGACCGCGTGCTGCAGCAGTGGCGCACGCGCGAGGTCGGCACCGCCAGCCGTCGCCTGCACCTGCACTTCTACGCCAAGCCGCTCGAACTGCTCGGCGACGACGACGGTGCGCTCCGCGCCATCCGGTACGAGCGCACCCGTCCGGACGGCCAGGGCGGCGTCGAGGGAACGGGCGAGATCCGCGAGATCCCGATCCAGGCCCTCTACCGCGCGGTCGGTTACGTCGGGTCACCCCTGCCCGGCGTGCCGTTCGACGAGCGCTACGGGGTCATCCCGAACCACGAGGGTCAGGTCCTCGACACCGACGGCAACCGCCTCCCGGGCGTCTACGCCACCGGGTGGATCAAGCGCGGACCGGTCGGCCTGATCGGGCACACCAAGTCCGACGCGATGGAGACCGTGCAGCACGTGGTCACCGACCAGGGCACCTGGTGGAGCCCGGAGGACCCCTCGGAAGAGGCGATCCCGGCACTGCTCCGCGAACGCGGCGTCGACTTCACCGACCTGGACGGGTGGCATGCCCTCGACCAGCACGAGATCGCACTCGGCGAGCCCGAGGGCCGTGCGCGCGTCAAGGTCGTGCCCCGCGACGAGATGATCGACGTCTCGCTGCGCCGCTCCCGCGCCGACTCGCAAGCCTGAGCGCCTCGCAGGTCCGAGCATGACGACGCTGCGCCCGGTACCCCGACGTGGGGTGCCGGGCGTTGCGTCGTCCGGCCGGCTCGTCGGGGTCGACGTGGCCCGGTCCCTCGCCCTCTTCGGGATGATGGCCGCGCACGTCGGTGACGTCGCCGAGAACGTCGACTGGGCGGACCCGACGAGCTTCGGCGCCGTCGTGAACGGCCGGTCCGCCGCGCTCTTCGCGGTGCTCGCCGGGGTGTCGATCGGACTCGTCAGCGGCCGGGACCGACCGCCCGGGCCGCCCGACATCGGTCGGGTCCGGGCCCGCCTGGCACTCCGCGCGGTCGTGGTGGTCGTCGTCGGGCTGCTGCTGATGGCCCTGCAGACGCCGGTCTACGTGGTGCTGCCCACCTACGGCGCCCTGTTCCTGTTGGCCCTGCCCGTGCTCCGCTGGCGGCCGTGGGCACTGTTCCTGCTCGCCGTGGCCTGCGCGGTCGCAGCGGCACCGGTCGCGCTGGCGATCCTGCCGCTCTACGCCGAGGCGGGCATGTTCGGCGTCCAGCTCGGGCTGGTCTACCCCGTCGTCACCTTCGCCGCGTACGTGCTGGTCGGGCTCGCCGTCGCGCGGTCCCGACCCGGGTCCACACCGCCGGCTCCCGGGCGACACGCCGGCGGCGCCTGGGTTGTGCTGGTGGGGGGAGGCTCGATGCGGCAGGTCCTGCTCCTCGTGTCCGGCATCGTGGTCGCGGCCGCTGCGTACGTCGTCGGGAACGCCGCTGCGCCGATCCCGTTCGACACGACGTACGCCTTCCCCGGCGTGCCGTTCGTGCCGTCCGGCTCCGACGCCGGTCAGACGTTCGCGCAGGTGTTCCTCTCACCGCGTGACCATTCGTCGTCGATCGTGGACGTGGCCGGCACCGCTGCCGTCGCCGTCGCCGTGATCGCCCTGTGCCGGCTGCTCGTCGACGGACACGGGCCGCTCGTCACCCGGATCGCGTTCCCCCTGGCGGCGGTGGGGTCGATGCCGCTGACCGTCTACGCGCTGCACCTGGTCGTCATCGCCCTGTGGCCCGACATGCCGCAGGGACCCTCCACCTGGTGGGGGTTCGTGGTCGGCGCGGTGCTGTTCGCGATGGTGTGGCGACGGTTCCTCGGACGCGGGCCGCTCGAACGACTGACCGCGAGGATCGCCGCGGCGGTGCCCGCGCCCACCACCTGACCCGTGGCGACGGGGCGAGCGTGGGGCGGGCCTCCCGGCCGACCGCTACTGCAACGCTGCCGTCAACCGCGCCACGTTGTCGAACACCCGCGACCGACGCGGTCGGGTGAGCCACTCGTCGAGCGTCAGCTCGCGGCTGGCGGCGCGGTAGTCGTCCTGGACGTCCCGCAGCGCGTCCACGAAGGACTTCCCGCGCACCATCACCGAGATCTCGAGGTTCAGGGTGAACGAGCGCATGTCCATGTTGCTCGACCCGATCACCGCGACGTCGTCGTCGATCGTGAAGTGCTTGGCGTGCAGCACGGTCGGCGCACGGTACAGCCAGATCCGCACGCCCGCCCGGAGCAGCCCCTCGTAGTAGGAGCGCTGGGCGTGCCACGTCATCGCGTGGTCGCCGATCTCGCCGACGAACAGCTCGACCTCGACCCCGCGCTGCGCGGTCGTCGTGATCGCGTAGAGCATCGAGTCGTCGGGAACGAAGTACGGCGACGTGATCGACACCCGCTTCTGCGCCGAGTACAGCAGGGCGTTGAACAGCCGCAGGTTGTTCTCACCGTCGAAGCCCGGCCCGGACGGCACGACCTGGCAGTCCAGGGAGTCCTGCCGGTCCGCCCGGTGCACGGGGTCGCTCTCGCGGAGCAGCAGCTCGTCGGTCTCGCTGTACCAGTCGGTGACGAACAGGGCGTTGATGCCCGCGACGACGGGGCCCTCGAACCGGGCGAACAGGTCGCGCCACCGCAGCCCGCGCTCGATGTTGGCCTTGGTGTCGTACGAACGGTCGATGAGGTTCTGCGACCCCGTGAACGCCACCGACCCGTCGACCACCAGGATCTTCCGGTGGTTCCGGAGGTCCGGACGCTGGAACTTCCCCTCCAGCGGCAGCAGCGGCAGCATCAGGTGCCACTCGATGCCCGCCGCGTCGAGGAACGCCAGGGTGTCCTTGAAGTACGGGTAGCTCTTGCTCGCCCAGTGGTCCATGAGGAACCGGACCGTCACGCCACGTGCCTGCGCACGTGCCAGCGACTCGAAGAACGGCCGTGTGGTGTCGTCGAGGGACGCGATGTAGAACTCCACGTGCACGAACCGGCGCGCGGCGTCGACGGCGTGCGTCATCTCCGCGAAGGCGTCGTCGTAGTGGGGGTACAGCTCGGCCTGGTTGCCGCCGACCAGCGGCATCGACCCGAGCTGCCGGTTCAACTTCGTGATGCTCTCGAGCCACGTCGGCCACGGGTGGTCGCGGCGCACCCGCTCGATGCCCTCGGTCTGCTCGAGGATGTAACGGTTGATCTCGGTCTGCTTCTCGCGGCGGGCCCGGGGGAGCTTCGTGGACCCGAGCAGGAGGAACAGGACGAACCCGATGTAGGGGATGAGGAAGATCGCCAGCAACCAGCCCGTCGCCGTCTGCGGCTTCCGGTTGATCGGGACGATGACGAGTGAGAAGGCGCGGATCGCCAGGTCCAACAGGACCAGGACGATGATCAGCGCAACGACGAGCCAGTGCTCCACGGTGTCGGGCCTGTCTCTGCGCGGGGGAGCGCGGTCAGCGGAAGTTGATGAACTGCAGGGGGACGTCGAACTCCTGGCCCTTGAGCAGCTGGATGGTCTGTTGCAGGTCGTCGCGGCTCTTCGAGGAGACGCGCAGCTCGTCGCCCTGCACCTGGCTCTTCACGGTCTTCGGCGCCTCGGCACGGATCACCGCACCGATCTTCTTCGCGATGTCCTGCTCGATGCCGTTCTTGAACTTCACCTCGATGCGGAACTCCTTGCCCGAGGGGAACGGCTCGCCGGCGTCCAGGCTCTTCAGGCTGATGCCGCGCTTGATTGCCTTCGTCTGCAGCACGTCGAGGACGGCCAGGGCACGCTCCTCGGTCGAGGCCTTGATGAGGACGTCCTCGCCACTGAACGCGACGGACGCACCGACACCCTTGAAGTCGTACCGCTGCTCGATCTCCTTCGCCGCCTGGTTGAGGGCGTTCTCCGCCTCCATCTTGTCGACCTTGCTGACCACGTCGAAGGAGCTGTCTGCCATACCGGCCAGCCTATCGGGCGCCACGCCGCCCCGTACCGGAGGCCCGACCCGGCCCGGTGCGAGGACCTCCCGTCCGGCCGTGGTCGCGACCACCTCCGAACATCGGCTATGCTCTTCACCGCGCCTTCGGTCGGTGACGACACGGGCCGGGTGCGCACATGGCGAGTTACCCAAGCGGCCAAAGGGATCTGACTGTAAATCAGCCGGCGTATGCCTCCGGGGGTTCGAATCCCTCACTCGCCACGTGTCAGCCGCAGTCCTCTGTCGGCTCGTCGGAATGGCCCCGTCTCCGGACGGGGCCATTCGCGTTGCTGCCGGTGCTCCCGCGGAGCCGGGGCTGCGGCAGAGCTGCGGTGGGGCAGGATCGGGGTATGTCGAACCCCTCGGTCGTGTCCGCTGCTCCTGATGCCCTCGCCGACCTGGCGGAGGCGATCGCCCGCGAAGCCGCCACGCTCGCCGCGCAGCGCCGCGCCGAAGGGGTCGAGGTCGCGGACCGCAAGTCGAGCATCGCGGACGTCGTGACCGCTGCCGACCGCGAGGTCGAGGCGCTGATCCGCCGACGCATCGTCGAAGCACGCCCCGACGACGCCTTCTTCGGCGAGGAGTCCGGCGCCGCCTCCGGCACCTCCGGCCTCACCTGGGTGGTCGACCCCATCGACGGCACCGTCAACTACCTCTACGGCAGCCCCGTCTACGCGGTGAGCATCGGCGTCGTCCGCGGCGTGCCCGACCCGGCGATGTGGGAGCCCGTCGCCGGTGTCGTCATCGCCCCGGCCACCGGGCAGGTGTACCGCGCGGTCGCCGGGGGAGCGGCGAGCCTGGACGGGCGGCCGATCGCGGTCGCCACGCCGGAGTCCCTGGCCGAGACGCTCGTCGCCACGGGCTTCGGCTACACGGCCGAGCGTCGGTGGGAGCAGGCGGCCGTCCTCGCCGGACTCATCACCGAGGTGCGGGACGTGCGCCGCGCCGGAGCAGCCGCGCTGGACTGCTGCGCCGTGGCGTCCGGCACGGTCGACGCCTACTACGAGCGGGGCATCAACCCGTGGGACATGGCAGCCGGTTCGATCGTGGCGGCCGCTGCCGGGGCGGACGTCCGAACGTGGGAGGTCGGCGACACGCGGTCCTTCCTCTTCGCCGCGCCGAGCATCGTCGAGGACCTCGCCACCCTCGTCCGCACGCTCGAGGACGACGTCCTGGGGTCCTGAGTCCGGCCACGCGCTGACGCTCCCGCGGACGTCCCCGTGCTCGACACCCGCTCTGGGGGGCGTGCACAGGCGTGCAGGCGACTGGCGAGGACCGGGGTCCTTTGCTAGCGTTCATGAGTCCCGTTACCTGCTCGTTACCGACGAGCGCCCGTGCCTCGAACTCAGGATCATCACCGAACGCATGCTCGACTCCTCGCAGACGCCCACGACCATCGACCGCACCGCCCCCGGGGCGGTGCCGTCCGTGCACCTGACGAGACGAGCTCGGATCGAAGCCGAACGTGCCGCCGCGAAGACGTCCCGCCGTCGGTCCGCCGTGGACCGCTCGGCTGCCGGGACCTCCCGTGACGCGGCTCGTCCGGCGCCCGTCGGCTCCGGCCCCGCGACGCCGCCGGCCCCCTCGTCGCCGGTCCTCCCCGCCTCGAGCGCGGCACCGCTGACGCCGCCGGCACCGTCGTCGCCGGTCGTCGCGCCGCTCGCCGAGACCACTCCGGCGCCGGCTGCCACTCGTCCCGCCGCTGCACGACGGGCCCCTTCGACGAAGCGGGCCACACGCACCGCGACCCCGAAGGCCGCCCGCGCCGCCGCCCCGACCGTTCCGATGATCGCCGACGGCCCTCGGGTGGACCGTGCCACGCGGCACATCGCGCGCACCGTTCCCGCTCCCGGTCGTGCGACCCGGGCCTCCGGGGCGTCCTTCCGTCGGACGGCGTCCCGCGTCACGGTCGTCGGCGCGCTGCTCTTCACCGCTGGTCTCGTGGTCTCGACCTCGCTGCCGGCACAGGCCCTCTACGTCCCACAGCCGGGCGCCGCGACCGTCCGTGCCTCGGTGCAGGACGCGCAGTCGCTGTCCGTCGGTGACGCCGTCGAGGGTCCCGTGGACCGCGACGCGTACACCGTGTCCGAAGCACAGCGGAGCGTCACCCCGGCCGCCGGTACGGCGACCGATTCCTCGACGTTCACGAATGACGCGAACGGCACGATCCAGTGGCCGTTCCCGGTCGGCGTGCCGATCTCCTCGGGCTTCGGTGGACGGCAGGTCGCCGGGTGCTCGTTCTGCTCGACGTTCCACCAGGGCGTCGACTTCGCCCCCGGCGCCGGCACCGCGATCGGAGCCGTGGCCGACGGGACCGTCATCAAGGTGCAGGCGAACGACGGCGGCTTCGGCAACGACGTCTGGATCGAGCACGACGTCGACGGCAAGCAGTTCGTCAGCGTCTACGGGCACATGCTCGACAACTCGTTCCAGGTCGTGCAGGGCGAGCAGGTGAAGGTCGGCCAGACCCTCGGCCTGGTCGGCAGCACTGGCAACTCGACCGGCCCGCACCTGCACCTCGAGATCCGCATCGACGGCGTCCCGGTGGACCCGCTGGCGTGGCTCCAGGCCAACGCGAACTAGCCCGCACGGACGGCACGCCCGGGCGTCACGGTCGGTTCCGGACCACCGTCGCGGGTCTGCTATCCTCGTGTGGTGCCGCTCGCGGTACTCGCCCCGATAGCTCAGTGGTAGAGCACTTCCATGGTAAGGAAGGGGTCGTCAGTTCAATCCTGACTCGGGGCTCTGACTCGCAGTGTCGTCACTTCGCGGTGATCACTGCGGATCCATGGCGGGGTAGCTCAGTTGGTTAGAGCACACGGCTCATAATCGTGGTGTCGCGGGTTCAAGTCCCGCCCTCGCTACCGTGCTGGTCGAACAGTTTCGCCAGCGGGAACGACGTGAAGACGGCAAGGCCCGGCGCATCAGCGCCGGGCCTTCGTCGTTCCCGGCCGGTCCTGCGGGGTCGGTCGCTCCCCGAACACCCGTCCCGCGCCTCCCGTCCGGCCGCTGTCTGCTGAGCCGACGCCGAACCCGGGCCGGCGCCGGGGGCGACCGGGACCGGCGCCGGGGAACGACCGTAACCGGGACGCGAAACCGACAGGTACGCGCCGTCCGGCCCCGCACATCTGTCGCTCTTGCGCCCGCGTCCGCGTGCGCGTCTGGGCGGCGCCGCCACCGGCCATCGGCGGGGAGCCCGGCCACGGTCGGGTGGGATCGGGGCGCCAAACCGACAGATCTGCCCCGGACGACCGCGCACATCTGTCGCTTTCGCGTCTGCGCACAGCGCCGAGCGGCTCCGTACGGCTCGGCGCGGCTCGAGGCGCGGCTCGCCTCAGCGCAGCGAGGTGCCCGGCACGTCGACGCGGTCCGTCCGGTGCAGCAGGACCCCTCCGCCGTGCAGGGTCGTCTCGACGAGGGCCGTGACGTGGTGCCAGGCCTCCCGACGCCGCTTCGCGCCGATCATGCCGCCCGCGACGGCGGCTCCGTGGCCCGCGTGGCGCAGCGTGAGCACCGCGTGGCCCGGCGTCGCGGACAGGGCGACCTCGTACCGCCGGTACTGCCGTGCGGGACGGACGAACGCGCCGAACAACGCCGTCGCGATCCGGTCGCCGGCGACGACGACGAGGCGTCCGCTCTCGGTGACGACGTGGTGCCCGTGCGCGCGCAGGGCGGCGTCGACCAGTTCCACCGCGGTGCACCGGTGGTGTTCGAGCACCGTGTACTCGGTCGTCGTCTCCATCGCCACTCCCCGCGGGCCCGCTCGGTCGTCCCCCGACCAACGCCTCGTCAGCCTAACCGATGCAAACTCATGTATGTCCGGGCGTCCGAGGGCCTCGGTAGACTGCTGCGGTGTCAGTGAACCCCGAGCTCGTCGGCAGGACGTTCCCGCCGGCCCCGCCGTACCTGGTCGGTCGCGAGAAGGTGCGCGAGTTCTCCCGCGCCGTGTTCGCGACGAACCCGATCCACTCCGACCCCGCGGCCGCCCGAGCCGCCGGGCACGCCGACGTCGTCGCACCGGCGACCTTCGCGGTCGTCGTGCAGGAAGCCACGCTCGCGCAGCTCCTCGCCGAGCCGGACGCCGGCATCGACTTCTCCCGCGTCGTGCACGGCGAGCAGCGGTTCGCCTACGCGCGCCCGATCGTCGCCGGTGACGAGCTGATCGCCACCCTGGCCGTGACGAGCGTCAAGACCCTCGGCGGCAACGCGATGGTCACCGCCGAGTCGACGGTCGTCGACGCCGACGGTGAGCACGTCGTCACCGCCACGTCCACCCTCGTCGTCCGAGGAGATGACGCATGACCGACACCGCCTCCGACCTGCAGGTCGGCACCGTCGTCGCGGAGCGACAGGTGCACCTCACGCGCGACTCGCTCGTCCGGTACGCCGGCGCCTCCGGCGACTTCAACCCGATCCACTACCGAGACGACGTCGCCGCGTCGGTCGGCCTGCCCGGTGTCCTGGCGCACGGCATGCTCACGATGGGTCTGGCTGTCCAGCCGGTCGCCGAGTGGCTCGGCGACCGCGGCTGGGTCGCATCGTACGGCGTCCGCTTCACCCGTCCCGTCGTCGTCGACCCGATCGACGGGGCCGACGTCGGTGTCGTCGCCAAGGTCGGCACACTCGACGAGCAGGGCCGACCGCTGCGCATCGACCTCACCGTGACCGCCGCCGGGCAGACCGTGCTCGGCAAGGCACAGGTCACGGTGGCGTTCCACTGACCGTGACGGACACGACGCTCGCCGAGCTCACCACCCTCCGCGTCGGCGGCCCGGCCGGCCGCCTCCTGGTCGCGGACACGACCGACGACCTCGTCGCCCACGTCGTCGAGGCGTGGTCGGACGAGGACGACTGGCTGGTCCTCGGCGGCGGCAGCAACCTGCTGGTCGCCGACCAGGGCTTCCCCGGCACCGTCGTCGTGGTCCGCACCCGCGGGGTCAGCGCCGAGTCCGACGACGACGGGGTCACCGTCCGCGTCGCGGCGGGAGAGCCGTGGGACGCGTTCATCGCGACGACCGTCGAGCGCGGGTGGACCGGCCTGGAGGCCCTCAGCGGCATCCCGGGCACGGTCGGCGCCGCCCCCGTGCAGAACATCGGCGCCTACGGGGTCGAGCTGTCCGACGTGCTCACCGCGGTCGACTTCCTGGACGCCGAGACCGGGGAGCGTTCCTGGGTCCCTGCGTCCGAGCTGGCGCTCGGCTACCGCACGAGCACGTTGAAGCACGGGCGCCGCGGCGTCGTCCTGACGGTCGAGTTCCGGCTCGGCACGGCGACCGACGACGGCGTGCCCGTGCGGTACGCCCAGCTCGCCGGGTCCCTGGGCGTCGAGCTCGGCACCCGCGTCGCCCCCGCCGAGGTCCGCGCCGAGGTGTTGCGGCTCCGCGGGTCGAAGGGCATGGTGCTCGACGACGCCGACCCGGACACCTGGAGCGCCGGGTCCTTCTTCACCAACCCGATCGTGTCGGCCGGGTTCGCCGAGACGATGCCCGCCGACGCACCGCGCTGGCCGGCCGGCGACGACGTGAAGCTCAGCGCAGCGTGGCTCATCGAGCACGCCGGGATCCACCGTGGGTACGGCGTGCCGGGGTCACGAGCGGCGATCTCCTCGAAGCACACCCTGGCGCTGACGAACCGTGGGGGAGCGACGGCCGCCCAGGTCGCCGAGCTCGCGCGGTACGTGCAGCTGACCGTGGCGAACCGCTTCGGGGTGACGCTCGTCCCG
Organism: Curtobacterium sp. MCPF17_052; assembly: GCF_003234085.1. Classification (GTDB taxonomy): domain Bacteria; phylum Actinomycetota; class Actinomycetes; order Actinomycetales; family Microbacteriaceae; genus Curtobacterium. The sequence goes on along the minus strand of NZ_QKSD01000009.1, from coordinate 159,192 downwards.
GAGCCGGTCGTGGTCGGCGACCTGTCCGGCTGACGTCCGGCGCGCCGAGGTCGCACCGCGTCCGGTGATCGCGCCCCGTCGTACCCGACGACCGCGCACCACGCTCGGTGGTCTCGTTCCGTGGACGACACCGCGCCCCGCTCCGTGCATCGCGCCCCGTCTCGACGGGGAGCGATGCGCGGAGCGGGGCGCGGTGTGCGGGGTGTGATCGCGCCGAGGTCAGCCGAAGAAGCGACCCAGCCGCGCGACGCCCTCGGCGATGTCGTCGTCGCCCAGTGCGTAGGACAGCCGCAGGTAGCCGGAGGGTCCGAACGCCTCACCGGGGACGACCGCGACCTCGGCGTGCTCGAGGATCAGGTCGGCGAGTTCGAGGGTCGTGGTCGGCGTGCTGCCGGCCCACTCGCGACCGAGGAGCGCGGTGACGTCGGGGTAGACGTAGAAGGCGCCCTGCGGTTCCGGCGTCACGAAGCCCGGGATCGCGTTGAGACCCGCGACGATCGCCTTCCGCCGTCGGTCGAAGGCGTCGCGCATCGCGATGACGGGCTCCTGCGGGCCGTTCAACGCCGCGATCGCGGCCCGCTGCGAGACGTTCGAGACGTTCGACGACAGGTGGGACTGGAGGTTCGACGCGGCCTTGATCGCGTCAGCCGGGCCGATCATCCACCCGACCCGCCAGCCGGTCATGGCGTACGTCTTGGCGACGCCGTTGACCAGGATGGTCGTGTCCGCGAGGGCCGGGACCTCCTCGAGCACCCCGGAGAACGTGATGCCGTCGTAGACGAGGTCCTGGTAGATCTCGTCGCTGATCACCCAGATGCCGTGCTCCAGCGCCCACTCGCCGATGGCGCGGGTCTGCTCGGCCGAGTAGACGGCGCCGGTCGGGTTCGAGGGGGAGCAGAAGAGCAGCGCCTTGGTGCGCGGGGTCCGCGCCGCCTCGAGCTGCTCGACGGTCACCAGGTAGCCCTGCTCGCTGCCGGCGAAGACGTCGACCGGGACACCGCCGGCGAGCCGCACGGCCTCGGGGTAGGTGGTCCAGTACGGCGCCGGCAGCAGGACCTCGTCGCCGGCGTCGACCACGGTCTGGAACGCCTGGTAGACGGCCTGCTTGCCGCCGTTCGTCACGATGACCTGCGACGGTTCGACGGCGATGCCGGACTCCCGCGCGGTCTTGTCGGCGACGGCGCGCTTGAGGTCCGGGAGGCCCGTGGCCGGCGTGTACCGGTGGTTCGCCGGGTCCTGCGCCGCCACGACGGCCGCGTCGACGACGTGTGCCGGGGTGGCGAAGTCGGGCTCGCCGGCGGCGAAGGAGATCACCGGACGACCGGAGGCCTTCAGTGCCTTGGCCTTGGCATCGACCTTGAGGGTGGCGGACTCGGCGATGGCGGCGATCCGGGAGGCGATGCGGGGCCGTGTACTGGTGTCGGGGCTGTCGGTGGGCTGAGGGCTGGCGGCGTCGGTGCTCACGGGGTCAGCCTACCGACGCGCCGCGCCGGAGCATCCGTCAAGTGGACACCGCCGTCGGGACTCCCGTACACTGTTCTGCGGCGGTTGAAGTCTGTCGGAATCAGACTTCTTCTCCCTGGAACGACCGGATCCCGTACGGGTGGACGTTCCGAAGGGCGGTGGCTCAATTGGTAGAGCAGCGGTCTCCAAAACCGCAGGTTGCAGGTTCAAGTCCTGTCCGCCCTGCACATCGGGAAGGGTTGAAGTGGCGAGCAAAGACGTGGAGACGACTGACGACGTCGTCGCCCAGGCAAAGGTCGACCGCGCACAGCGCCGCGGCCCGTTCGCCGCGATCGCACTGTTCATCCGCCAGGTCTTCGGCGAACTGCGCAAGGTCGTCACACCGACCCGCAAGGAACTCTTCAGCTACACGGGCGTCGTGCTCGTGTTCGTCGTCGTGATGATGATCCTCGTGTCGGTCCTCGACTTCGTGTTCGGTCTCGGCGTCGGCTACGTGTTCGGCAACGGCCCCACGGCCTGACCCAGCCGGCATGAACCCCGGCGCGCTGCACTCCTGGCGCGCCCGGCCTGACCGCAGGTCCGACCGCTCCGGTCCTCCTCGGGGTACGGTCTCCCGGAGACGGCGACCCGTTCCCCGCCCGGGACGCGAGCGCCAACCCGATCCGCACCATCGAACGGAAAGAACCGACTGTGTCTGACTACTCCCGCGACGACATCGACCTCGCGACCGCTGCCGAGCAGTCTTCCGAGGTCGAGGAGAACCAGGAAGGCGACGTCGAGACGAGCGAACTCCGTTCGACCGACTCCGCCGAGGAGCGCGCGATCTCCGTCGAGGACGAGGACGACGAGTCCCTCGGTCTGAGTGACGAGCCGGACGACGGCACGGTAGCCGCCGAGCTCGACGAGACGCTCGCCGCCCTCGCCGAGTCGCGTGACCCCGAGGCCGACGCGGTCGTCGACGACGCGCTCGAGATCGACACCGCCGACGAGGCCGAAGCCGCCGTCGAGGCCGTCGAGGACGAAGAAGAGTCCGAGCTCGAGGACGAGACCGCCGCCGAGGCGAACGAGACCATCGCTGCCGAGGAGTCCGCGGACGCCCTCGGAGCGATCGCCCCGGAGTCCGAGGTCGACCTCGCCCCCGACACCGAGGTCACGATCACGGCCGAGGACGACGAAGAAGAGTCCGAGGTCGACCCGTACGAGGCGTTCAAGGCCGAACTGCGGATGAAGCCGGGCAAGTGGTACGTCATCCACTCCTACGCGGGCTTCGAGCGCCGCGTGAAGGCGAACATCGAGAACCGCATGGTCTCGATGTCCATGGAGGACTACATCTACCAGGCCGAGGTCCCGATGGAGGACGTCGTCGAGATCAAGAACGGGCAGCGCAAGCTGGTCACCCGCGTCCGGATCCCCGGCTACGTGCTGGTCCGCATGGACCTCGACGAGGACTCGTGGTCGGTCGTCCGTCACACCCCCGGTGTGACCGGCTTCGTGGGCAACGCGCACAACCCGACCCCGCTCCGCTTCGACGAGGCCTTCGGCATGCTGAAGTCCCTCGTCCAGGTCGCGGAGACCGCCCCGACCAAGGGTGGCGCGAAGGGTGGCGGCGCCGCACAGGCGCAGCCCCAGGCCGAGGTCGACTTCGAGGTCGGCGAGACGATCACCATCAAGGAGGGCTCGTTCGCGGGTCTGCCGGGGTCGATCTCCGAGATCAAGCCGGAGAGCGGCAAGCTCACCGTGCTCGTCTCGCTCTTCGAGCGCGAGACGCCGGTCGAGCTCAGCTTCGACCAGGTGACCAAGCTCTAGAGCTGGACGCCATCCACTAGACTGTTCGAGTTTGGGTCCGCGCGCCTCGTGCGCTGCGGGTCCGTCACCGCGATCCGGAACCGCCGGAGACGCGGGAGAGTGCACGGATCCCCGTGCGTTCGATCCCAGGAGGAAAGCGAAACATGGCACCGAAGAAGAAGGTCACGGGCCTGATCAAGCTGCAGATCAACGCGGGCGCCGCCAACCCGGCACCGCCGATCGGTCCGGCGCTCGGTCAGCACGGCGTGAACATCATGGAGTTCTGCAAGGCGTACAACGCCCAGACCGAGTCGCAGCGCGGCAACGTCATCCCGGTGGAGATCACCGTCTACGAGGACCGTTCGTTCACGTTCATCCTCAAGACCCCGCCGGCCGCCGAGCTCATCAAGAAGGCTGCGGGTGTGAACAAGGGTTCCGCGACGCCGCACACGGTGAAGGCCGGACGCATCACGGCGGACCAGATCCGTCAGATCGCCGAGACCAAGCAGGCCGACCTGAACGCCAACGACATCGAGCAGGCGACGAAGATCATCGCCGGTACCGCTCGTTCGATGGGCATCACGGTCGAGGCCTGAGCCTCACCCTCCACACCCCAGTACTCACCGTGGGAGAGCCGCGCCGGCTCGCCAACCACGTATCTCGCAAGGAGACCACCATGGCGAAGAAGTCCAAGGCGTACCGCGCCGCGGCCGCGAAGATCGAGGCCGACAAGTTCTACACCCCGACCGAGGCAGTCGCCCTGGCGAAGGAGACCGGCTCTGCGAAGACCGACTCCACCGTCGAGGTCGCACTGAAGCTCGGCGTGGACCCCCGCAAGGCGGACCAGATGGTGCGTGGCACCGTCATCCTCCCGCACGGCACCGGCAAGACCGCCCGCGTCATCGTCTTCGCGACGGGTGCAGCCGCTGAGGCTGCCATCGCCGCCGGCGCCGACGAGGTCGGTGGCGACGAGCTCATCGCGAAGGTCGCCGAGGGCTACACCTCGTTCGACTCCGCGGTCTCCACCCCGGAGCTCATGGGCAAGGTCGGTCGTCTCGGCAAGGTGCTCGGCCCGCGTGGTCTCATGCCGAACCCGAAGACCGGTACCGTGACGCCGAACGTGGCCCAGGCCGTGAACGACATCAAGGGCGGCAAGATCGAGTTCCGCGTCGACAAGCACTCCAACGTGCACTTCGTCGTCGGCAAGGCCTCGTTCACGCCGGAGCAGCTCGACGAGAACATCAGCACCGCGCTCGACGAGATCGTCCGTCTCAAGCCGAGCGCCGCGAAGGGCCGTTACATCATGAAGGGCGCCGTCTCGACGACCTTCGGCCCGGGCATCCCGCTGGACGTCAACGTCTTCTGATCCTGATCAGCGGCGGATCGTCCTGATCCGCAGCAGAACAGCAGAACAGCACCACACGAACGGCCCGCACTCCGGTGCGGGCCGTTCCTCGTTCCCGGACGAGTCGGCGGACCAGTACCGTGGGCCCGTGCGGATCCTCGTGAACACCCTGCGGCTCGCTGCGGCGATCGCCATCGTCGCCGCCGTCGTGGACGACCTGCAGCGGGCGCTCCAGAACGGGTTCGTGTTCTGGAACTTCTTCGGGTACTTCACGAACCAGTCGAACATCCTGGTCGCCGTCGTCCTGGTCCTCACCGTCGTCGCAGCGTTGCGCCGCCGCGAGTCAGGCCGCCGCCTGGACCTCTTCCGGGGTGCGGCCACGGTGTACATCGCGACGACGGGCCTGGTCTACAACACCCTGCTGGTGCAGGTCGGACAGGCCGTGGGGGAGTCCTGGTCGAACGACGTCCTGCACCGGTGGATCCCGCTGTACGTCGTGCTGGACTGGCTGCTGTTCTCCGACCGCAGCCGCCTGGCCTTCCGCGACGTCTGGTGGTTCCTGGTCTACCCGGCGGTCTGGCTGGTCGTGGTCGTCGTCCGCGGTGCGACCGACGGCTGGGTGCCGTACCCGTTCCTCGACCCGGAGTCCGGCTACGGCGTGGTCGCGCTGTACTGCCTGGGTGTCGCGGTGTTCATCGGCCTGATGGGACTGATCGTCGTCGCGCTGTCCCGACTGCGGCTGATCCCGGTCAGCGAGCGTCCCGCAGTCGGTCGAGCACCAGGTCCGCGAGGGCGATGAGACCCCGGATCGCGTCGTCGTCGCGGTCGATCCACCGGCACTCGGGCTCGTCGGCGACGGGCACGAAGTCGTCGTGCTTCTCCCACACGAACAGCGTCCGGTCCGCGCCGAGCACGTACTGCTGCCACCAGACCTGCCGCATGTAGTGCCGGGGGACCCGGGTGAACCCGTTCGCGGTCGTCTTGATCTCGGCGAGGAGCAGGCGTCCGTCGCGGTCCAGACCGACGCCGTCCGGCGTCGCCAGGTGTGCTCGGTTCGTCGCCGCGTGGAACAGGTGTGCGGAGGGCTGGATGCCGTGCGTCGCGGCCACCCACGAGGCGATCACGGGTTCGCGTTCCTTGCCGTGCTCGGTGTAGACGTTGCCGGCGAACCGGGAGCCGTACCGCTTGTCGGCGACGACCGCGTCGACGGCACGGAGCGAGGCGAGGCGGGCGACGTCGGTCGCCGTGATGCCCATCGCGCGGGCGCGGAGCCAGGCGACCCGGTCCGAGGAGTGCGCGACGATCCGCTCGGTGTGTCCGCGGAGGGCCGTGAAGGTGTCGTGCGCGCGGGCGGCTCGAACAGCGCCGGTGGACCGACCGCCGGTCGACGTGCCGGGGCCGGACGACGTGCCGGACGCTGCCGACGTGCCGGACGCTGCCGACGTGCCGGAGCCGGGCTGGGCCTCCCACCCGTCATCCAGGTCGCCCCAGAGAGTGGGCTGCACGATCGTCACCCCACGATTGTCCACCCGACCACCGGCAGGGACGAAACCGGCACGCGGCCGGACGGTGCCGGTCAGGAGACCAGCTGCCGCCCCTCGGTGAGGTGCCGACCTTCGGTCAGTTGCTGTCGCCCCTCGGCCAGGGTGACCAACTCGTCGACGCCCGCGGGGGAGAGCGCGTACGCGATGGCGAGGGCTGCGGCGCCCTGCAGCGCGGCGATCGACCCGGCGCGGGACTGTGCGATCACGAGGTGTTCGGTGGCGAGCGGCATCGAGCGGGAGTAGACGACCTCCCGGACGCCGGCGAGCAGGTGCTCCCCGGCCTGGGTGATCGAGCCGCCGAGGGCGATGACGGACGGGTTGATCAGCGAGACGCAGGTGGCGAGGACCTCGCCGATGTCGCGGCCGGCCTGGCGGACCGCCCCGATCGCGTCGAGGTCGGACCGCGCGACCAGGTCGACGACGTCCGCGCTGGTGTGGACGTCGTGCCCCTTCGCACGGAGTGACCGGGCGATCGCCGGGCCGGAGGCGACGGCCTCCAGGCAACCGGTGTTGCCGCAGTGGCACGGGACGTCACCCGCACGGGAGACACGGACGTGCCCGATGTCACCTGCGGTGCCCTGTGCGCCACGCTGGAGCCGGCCCTCCGACACGATGCCGGAGCCGATGCCGGTGGCGACCTTGACGAAGAGCAGGTGGTCGAGGTCCGGCCAGCCGTGCGCGCGTTCCCCCAGCGCGGCGATGTTCACGTCGTTGTCGACGAGCACGTGGGCACGGACGTGCTGACGGAGCCATCCGGGGACGTCGAACCCGTCCCAGCCGGGCATGATCGGCGGGTTCGCGGGACGTCCGGTGGAGAACTCGACGGGGCCGGGCAGGCCGATGCCGAACGCGATGACGTCGTCGCGGACGCGGCCGACCGAGTCGAGGAGCTCGTCCACGACGCCGACCAGCCACTCGAGGGTGGGGACGGGACCGGCGGCGATGTCGATCCGAGCGTCACGGCTGGCGAGCTGCGTGCCGACGAGGTCGGTCACGGCGACGCGACCGTGCGAGGCACCGAGGTCCGCGGCCACGACGAGCCGGGCGGCGGGGCGCAGGGCGATCTGTGCGGGGGGACGTCCGCCGGTGGAGGCGGCGGTGTCGACGGCGCCGACGAGTCCGACGTCGACGAGGGCGTCGATGCGCACGCCGATGGTCGAGCGCGCCATCCCGGTGAGGGCAGCGAGTTCACCACGGGTCCGCGGGACGCCGTCTCGCAGGATCTGGAAGAGCTCACTGGCCCCGACCGGCGGCGTCGTTGCCGTCCGAGTCAAGTCGACCATGCTCGGAGTGAACCACACATCCTCCGAGCCACGCAACGAAGGTCGTCGAACTTCTCCGAACTTTTGCTTGACCGCCGACAGAAGCGCCCATAGTGTGACGAGCGGTCAGCGAAGACCACATCTCGATGAGGAGAACACCTGGTGCCCCAACCGCTCTCGGTCCAGCTCTACACGGTGCGCGACGCACTGACGACGGACCTCCCCGGAACCCTGGCGACGATCGCCGACATCGGTTTCACGAACGTCGAACTCTTCGGCTTCGTCGACCGTGCCGACGAGTACGCGGCCGCTCTGCAGCAGGCCGGTCTGACCGCGCCCAGCGGGCACGCACGTCTGGTCGACGCAGACGAGCAGGAACTCGAGCGCATCCTCGGCGCGAGCGTCACCGTCGGGCTCGGCACCCTGATCGACCCGCACGTCGACGAAGCCCGCTGGACCACCCGCGAGGACGTCGAAGCCATTGCCCGACAGTTCAACGACCTCGCCCCGCGCGCCGCCGACCACGGCCTGGCGCTCGGGTACCACAACCACGCGTTCGAGTTCTCGAACCGCATCGACGGCACGAGCGCCTTCGAGGTATTCGCCGGGGCACTCTCCGACGCCGTCGTCCTCGAGCTCGACACCTACTGGGCGAAGGTCGGCGGTGACGACCCCGTGGCCGTCCTCGGCCGGCTCGGCGACCAGGTCCGCTTCCTGCACGTCAAGGACGGCGACGGCTCGCACGACGACAAGCAGCAGGTGGCGGTCGGCAAGGGGATCATGCCGGTGCGCGACATCGTCGCCGCCGCACCCGACGCCCAGCAGGTCATCGAGCTCGACGACCACGACGGCGACGTCGTGCAGGCCGTCCGCGACTCGTACGCCTTCCTCGCCGGAGCACACGCATGAGCGCCGCGGGACGTGTCGGCGTCGGCGTGATCGGTGCCGGCGTCATCTCGGACCAGTACCTGTCCAACCTGACGGTCTTCCCCGACGTCGAGGTCCTCTTCATCGCCGACATCGACCTGCCCCGCGCAGCGTCGCAGGCCGAGAAGTGGGGCGTGGCTGGCTCCGGCACGGTCGACGAGCTGCTGGCGATCGACGACATCGAGATCGTCGTGAACCTCACGATCCCGGCCGCGCACGTCGAGGTCGCCCTGCAGTCCCTGGCCGCCGGCAAGCACGTGTGGGGCGAGAAGCCCTACGCGCTCGACCGACAGAGCGCGGCGCAGCTCCGCGACGCCGCGGTCGCCGCTGGCAAGACGGTCAGCGTCGCCCCCGACACGTTCCTCGGTGCCGGACTGCAGACCGCGCTCCGGACCATCCGGGACGGTCGCATCGGGAAGCCGCTGAACGGGCTCACCCTCTTCCAGAGCCCCGGCCCGGAGTCCTGGCACCCGAGCCCCGAGTTCCTCTTCGCCTACGGCGCCGGCCCGCTGTTCGACATCGGCCCGTACTACATCACGACCCTCGTGCAGGCGTTCGGACCCGTCGCGAAGGTCACCGCCACCGCGTCGAAGTCCCGCGCGACCCGCACGATCGGCTCGGGCCCGAAGGCCGGCACCGAGTTCCCGGTCGACGTCCCGACGAACCACTCGGCACTGATCCAGTTCGAGAACGGCGGCAGTGCCCAGAGCGTCTTCTCGTTCGAGTCCGACCGCGGCCGCACCGGCTTCGTCGAGATCGCGGGCGAGACCGGCACGGTCGTGTTCCCCGACCCGAACAACTTCGACGGCGACACCGAGCTGTACGCGCTCGGCGCCGACGAGCCCGAGACGATCCCCGCCGTCGGGTCCACCTACTCGCGGGGGACGGGCGTGGTCGACCTGGCCCGCTCCCTCCGCGCGGGTGAGGAGAACCGGGTCCCCGGTGCCCTCGCCTTCCACGTCCTCGACGTGATGGTCTCCATCGCCGAGGCCGCCGAACGTGGTGAGACCGTGCTCGTCGAGAGCACGGTCGCACCCTCCCCGACCCTCCCCGAGGGTTGGGACCCCGCGGAGCAGACCCTGGCCTGACCAGGTCCAGCCGACCGGACCCTGGTCCGACCCGGCCCTGCCCCGTCGCACACAGCAGCACCCAGCACCACCACCGAGCACCACCCTCCTGCACCATCTCAACGACGAGAAAGTAGAGAGTCATGCGCACTGCCATCCGCGCACTGGCCATCACCGCGGCCGCGGCACTCACCGTGTCCGGCCTCGCAGCCTGCTCCTCCGGGTCATCCGGTTCCGCCGGCGACTCGAAGACGCTCACCTACTGGGCGTCGAACCAGGGCACCTCCCTGCAGAACGACAAGGAGGTGCTGACCCCCGTCCTGAAGAAGTTCACCAAGGAGACCGGGATCAAGGTCGACCTCCAGGTCATCGGCTGGAACGACCTCCAGACGAAGATCCAGACCGCCGTCACCTCGGGCCAGGGCCCGGACGTGGTGAACATCGGCAACACCTGGGCGACCTCGCTCCAGGCCACCGGCGCCTTCCAGGAGTTCGGTGACTCGGAGATGAAGTCGATCGGCGGTGCCGACAAGTTCGGCAAGGTCGCGCTCTCCACGGGTGGTGCCCCCGGCAAGACCGTCACGAGCGTCCCGCTCTACGGCCTCGCCTACGGCCTGTTCTACAACAAGCAGATGCTCGCCGACGCCGGCGTCGAAGCCCCCACCACCTGGGAGGAGCTGACCGCCGCGGCGAAGAAGCTCACCACCGGTGGCAAGTACGGCTTCAGCCTCGCCGGTGGCTCCTACACCGAGAACGCGCACTTCGCGTTCATCAACTCGGCGCAGAACGGCGGCGAGTGGTTCGACAAGGACGGCAAGCCGACCTTCGCGTCGGCCGAGAACGTCGACGGCATCAAGCGCTACATCGACCTGATGCAGGAGACCAAGGCGGCGAACCCGTCGAACGCGCAGTACGACAACGCGAACCAGTCGGTCGCGGACTTCGCGAACAAGAAGGCCGCGATGATCCTCAACCAGAACAACGCGAACACCACGATCGAATCGCTCGGCATGAAGTCCGACGAGTTCGGTGTGGTGCCGCTGCCGGCACCGAGCGGCGGCGAGCAGATCGCCAGCTTCCCGGCCGGCATCAACCTCTCGATCTTCAAGAACACGAAGAACAAGGAGGGCGCGCTGAAGTTCGTCAAGTACATGACGAGCCCCGACACGCAGACCACGCTCGACAAGCCGTACGCGGCGCTGCCGGTGCTCGCTGCCGCGGCCGACTCCGTCACGGACGAGCAGACGAAGACGTTCCTCGACATCTACAACAACAAGGCGAAGCCGCTCCCGCTGGTGCCCGCCGAGGACCAGTTCGAGTCCACGGTCGGCAAGGCGATGAACGACATGTTCGCCAAGATCGCAACGGGTTCGAAGGTGTCCGACAAGGACATCAAGGAAGCGCTGCAGACGGCCCAGGACCAGGTCTCCCAGGCCGCAGGTTGATCTGACGGGAGGCCCGGATCGCGACCGCGAGGTCGCCGTCCGGGCCTCCCGCCCCACCTCTCGAACCACCTCCACCCCAGCCGGAAGGCCTGCCCATGTCCACGACGGTCCTGCCAGACTCCGAGGCCATCGACCTGACGCACACGAAGGCGCCGACCCTGTCGGGTCCGCCCCGTGGGAAGCGCCGCGTCCCGTGGCTCCCGTACGCGCTCGTCGGTCCCGCGATCCTCTTCGAACTGCTCATCCACATCGTGCCGATGCTCGTCGGCATCTGGATCAGCTTCGTCCAGCTCACCAAGTACTTCATCGCGAACTGGGGCGCCGCCCCGTTCGCCGGGCTGCGCAACTACTCCGTCGCGGTTGACTTCGACCAGGCCATCGGTCGTGGGCTGCTCAACTCGTTCCTCATCACCTGCGCGTTCACGATCCTCGTGGTCGGGCTCTCCTGGGGCTTCGGCATGGCCGCCGCCGTCGCGCTGCAGAAGCCGTTCCTCGGCCGAGGCCTGTTCCGCACGCTCTTCCTGATCCCCTACGCGCTGCCGATGTACGCCGGTGTCATCACCTGGAAGTTCATGTTCCAGCGTGACTCCGGGGCCCTGAACCACATCCTCGTGGACCAGTTGCACCTGTTCGGTGCCAACCCGCCGTTCTGGCTGATCGGCAACAACGCCTTCGTGGCCGTCGTGGTCGTCGCCATCTGGAAGACCTGGCCGTTCGCGTTCCTCATGCTCATGGCGGGTCTGCAGTCCGTGCCGGCCGACGTGTACGAGGCGGCGTCGGTCGACGGTGCCAAGCCCTTCCGCCAGTGGCGCTCCATCACCCTGCCGATGGTCCGCCCGGTGAACGTCACCCTGGTGCTCGTGATGTTCCTCTGGACGTTCAACGACTTCAACACACCGTTCGTGTTGTTCGGTTCGACCGCACAGCCCCCGGCCGCCGACCTGTTGAGCTTCCACATCTACAACGCGTCGTTCATCACCTGGAACTTCGGCTCCGGGGCCGCGATGAGCGTGCTGCTCCTCCTCTTCCTGCTCGTCGTCACCGGCATCTACCTGGCCGTCACCAACCGGAGGTCCGTCCGTGCGTGAAACAGTGGGCGCAAAGTCCTTCAAGGTCATCGTCCTCGTCCTGCTCACCGTCTTCACGGTGGTGCCGCTCTACGTGATGGTCACCACGGCGATCAAGCCGCTCGGTGACGTGCAGAACGACTTCACGTGGATCCCGTCGAACATCACCTTCCAGCCGTTCATCGACATGTGGTCGACGGTCCCGCTGGCGCGGTACTTCGTCAACTCGCTCGTGGTCTGCACGGTCGCGACGGTGTTCTCGCTGATCATCGCCACGTTCGCCGCCTACGCGGTGTCGCGGTGGAACTTCAAGGGCAAGAGCGCCTTCACCACGACGGTGCTCTCGACCCAGATGTTCCCCGGCGTGCTGTTCCTGCTGCCGCTGTTCCTGATCTTCACGAACCTCGGCAACTCGCTCGGCATCCAGCTCGTCGGCAGCTGGCTCGGTCTGATCATCACGTACCTGACGTTCACGCTGCCGTTCTCGATCTGGATGCTCGCAGGCTACTTCGAGACGATCCCGCGGGAGCTCGACGAGGCCGCGATGGTCGACGGGTCCGGCCCGATGGGCGCGCTGTTCCGCATCATCCTGCCGTCGGCCCGCCCGGGTCTCGTGGCGGTCGGCATCTACTCGTTCATGACGGCCTGGGGCGAGGTGCTCTTCGCCTCCGTCATGACGAACGGTCTCGGCTCCACGCTCGCGGTCGGTCTGCAGCAGTACTCGACGCAGACGAACGTGTACTGGAACCAGATCATGGCCGCGTCGCTGGTCGTGTCGATCCCGGTCGTCATCGCGTTCCTCGTGGTGCAGCGCCAGTTCGTCGCCGGTCTGACCGCCGGTGCGGTGAAGTAGCCGTACCCCACTGACGGGAGGCGCGGTGCGGGTCCGTCCCGCACCGCGCCTCCCGTCCGTCATGCGGCCCCAGCCGCCGCTCGACCGACGACGCACGACAGGATGGACACATGACCGAGACCCGTGGGCGGCAGCTGCTGCCCGGCCAGACCAGCCGCGTGCACGTGTACGACGTCGAGACGAGGACCGCGCGGCTGGTGTTCGCCTCGGACACGGTGCTCGTCGAGGCGCCGAACGTCCTGGACGCCGACACGCTCGTCCTGAACGGCGACGGGGACCTCTGGCTGTTGCCACTACCGGAGGCCGGGATCGTCCTCGACGAGACCGCCCTCGTGCCGGTGCCGATGGACGGCGTGCCCGAGATCAACAACGACCACGTGCTCGACCCGTCGGGGGAGTCCGTCGTCGTGAGCGCCCGCGACGGCGAGCTGTACCGCGTGCCGCTGCCCGCCGGGGGAGCGGGCGTCCGGATCACGGACACCGCACGCGCCCTGCCCGTGGTGCGGAAGTACTACCTGCACGGCATCGCCCCGGACGGGTCGGCGCTGGCCGCCATCGTCGGCGACCTGTCCGAGGACGGCGTCTGGACGACCGACGTCGCGCTCGTCGACCCCGTCACCGGGGAGCCGACGTTCCTCACCCGGGACGAGCACCCGACGGACGGATGCTCGTACGCCGGAGACGTGCTGCTGTTCAACACCGAGCGGTTCACCCCCGGCACCGCACAGCTCGCCGCGCTGCGGGACGGGTCGACCGAGCCCGTGCAGATCACCGGCGACGAGCGGGTGAACTGGTTCCCGCACGTCTCCCCGGACGGCATACACCTGCTGTACCTGTCGTACGAGCCGGGCGTGCAGGGGCACCCCGCCGACCACCGCGTGGAGCTCCGGCTGCTGCCCGGGGTCCTGGCACGGGGTGCGCGGATCGCGGTGGTGCCCGAGACCCTGGTCGCCCTCGACGGCGGGCAGGGGACCGTGAACGTCCCGCCGTGGGCGCCGGACTCGTCGTGGTTCGCGTACTGCGACTACCCGGTCGCGACGGCGGGCTGACTCGGGAGCGCCGGCGTTCGTGCGCCGCGCCGCGGCATTCCGCGGTGTGACGCACGAACGCCGGTGTCCCGCCGCTGATCGGTCCTCCCCGGCCGATCAGCCGCGATCACACGTCGCGCACCTGCCCCTGCTTGATGTGCAGCCGGCGCTCCGCCCGCCGCGCCACCCACGAGTCGTGCGTCACGATGACGACCGTCAGCCCGCGGTCCTGCCACTGCCGTTCGATGAGGCCCATGATCTCGTCACGGGTGCCCTCGTCCAGCGCACCGGTCGGCTCGTCCGCCAGCAGGACGGTCGGGTCCTTCACCAGTGCGCGGGCGATCGCGACGCGCTGCTGCTGGCCGCCGGAGAGCTCGGCGGGCAGGTGGTCGAGGCGTTCCTCGAGGCCGACCTCACGCAGCGCGGTCGTGGCACGTCCCCGGACCTCGGCACGGGACCGGTTGGCCAGGCTGCCCGCGAACGCGGTCTCGACGTTCTCCAGCGCGGTCAGGGTCGGGATGAGGTTGAAGCTCTGGAACACGAAGCCGATCTCGGTGGCCCGGACGTCGGTGAGGGCACGGTCGCCGAGGGAGGCGACGTCCCGGTCGCCCAGGTGCACCGAGCCACTGCTCGGCCGGTCGAGCGCACCGAGCATCTGCAGCAGCGTCGACTTGCCGCCGCCGGTCGGCCCCTGGACGGCGACGAGCTGCCCCTGCGGGATCTCGAGGTCCACCCCGGCCAGCGCGGTGACGGTGCGGTTCTTCTGTCGGTACGTCTTCGTCACGCCCGAAAGTCGGTACGCGGGCCGGGAGGCGGTGGGCACGCCACCGGTGGCGGCTGCGGTCTCGGTGGTGGTCACGATGGCTCCTGGATCGGTCGTCTGGGTGGTTGGTACTGCCGGGTGTTCGCGGTTCGTCGCCCGCATCACGCCACGCTCCGCAGCGCTTCCGCGGGGCGGAGACGGGAGGCCCGCCACCCGCCGAGCGCACCGGCGAGCAGTCCGCCGAGGACCGCGAGCCCGATCGCGAGCAGGATCACCTCGACCGTGACCGGGGCGTGCAGGACGATGTCCGTGGTCGCCGCCGTGTGCCCGCCGCCGCCGAAGCCGCCAGCGGGGGCGCCGCCGGTCGTGCCGCTGCCGGCCGCTGCCGTCGCGGCCGCTCCGGGCACGGCACCGCCCGCGCCGGGCCCGGTCCGGGTGCTGGTGGCGGCGCTCGCCGAGACCGTGGGGGCGATCACGTTCACGACGAGGATGCCGACGAGTCCGGCCGCGGCGCCGATCACGCCGCCGATCAGGCCCTGCACGAGCGACTCGCCCGCGACCTGCCGGGTGATGCGGCCGTTCGACCAGCCGATGGCCTTCAGCGTGCCGAACTCACGGGTCCGTCGGGTGACGCCCGAGATGGTGAACAGGATCGCGATGAGGAACGCCGCCGCCAGGACGACGATCGACAGCCACCGGCCGAGGTTCGACACGAGCGTCGACGCCGTCGCGAGGGAGCCGGACACGCTCGAGGCGAGATCGGACTCGGTGGAGACGGTCGCGCTCGACAACGCCTTCTGCAGCGCGGTCTTGATCGTCGCGACGTCCGAGGACGACTCCGCGGACACGTAGATCGAGGTCACCTTCCCGGACAGGTCGGCGAGCGTCTGCGCGGTGTCGAGCGGGATGTACGTGTTCGATCCGGTGGTGGACGCCGACCCGGTCGAGGCGACGATCCCGATCACGTCGAACGTCTTCCCGCCGATCGAGACGGTGTCACCGACGGCCTTCGACTCGCTCTTCGCGTACGCGGAGTCGAGCACGACGACGTCCTTGCCGGCGTCCGCCGTGGTGAAGGTCCGGCCCTTCGTGGTCTCGGTGCTGGTGAGCGGGCCGACCGTGTCGCCGGACACCGGGATGCCGGTCACGGTGAACGAGTCGACGCTGAACGAGCCGCCGCCGAAGCCGCCGCCGCCCTGGTCGGTGCCGCTCGGCGGCCCGCCCTGTGCTGCGTTGTCGCTGCTGCTGCTGCTGCCGTCGCTCTGCTGAACCTGCCCCGAGAACGTGCTGTTCTCGAGCGTCAAGACCCCGGTCGCGGCCTCGACCCCGTCCGTGCCGGTGACCGTCGCGACGTCCGCCGCGCTCAGGGTGCTCGACCCGCGGGACACCGCGAGGCGGGACTGGGACAGGTCCGTCGACCCGCTGCTGCTGTCCGACGAGCCCTGGTCGCCGAAGTCGAACGACGGACGACCGGTGCTGCTCGACGACGGGGTCTCGGTCTTCGTGACCGTGATGTCGGTGCCGACGCCGTACACGGACTGCAGGACGCTGGACTGGGCGGACTGCACGCCGCTCGCGATCGACGACACGATGACGACGAGCGCGATGGCCAGTGCCATCCCGACGGCGATGATCACCGTCTGCTTCTTGCGGTTCGTCAGTTCGCGCCTGAGGTAGGTCAGGAACATGGTTCTCCTCGGTGGGGGCCGGCTCGGGGAGCACCGGTCGCGCGGATCGCGCGGCGGGGGCCGACGAGGAGAACCTAGGAAGCGCCGCCAAGGGCACCCCTTCGGTCCGCTATGAGGACGCCATGGAGGTCAGGACGCGTCGCCGTAGGTCCGCCGGAGGTGTTCCGCGCACCCGCCGGGCGTCCGGCCGTGGAACCGGCCGCTCGTGCTCGCGCCGTGCGCTGGCTGATCACGACCCCTCTCACTGCGAGTTCGATGCACAGGGCGCACTGGGGCCGGCCACAGACGGCTCATAGGAATCTCTCGATACTCGAAGACGTGACCATCTCCCAGCCCTCCGCACCCCCGCGTCTCACGCGTGCCGACGGTTCCCCGTTGCGCATCCTGGTCGTCGACGACGAAGCCAGCCTGACCGACCTGCTCTCGATGGCGCTCCGCTACGAGGGCTGGGACGTCCGCAGTGCGAACGGTGGTCAGGACGCCCTCGCCAAGGCCCGGGAGTTCCACCCCGACGCGATGGTGCTCGACGTGATGATGCCGGACCTCGACGGGCTGCAGGTCCTCAGCCGACTCCGGCAGAACAACGACGACACCCCGGTGCTGTTCCTCACCGCCAAGGACTCCGTCGAGGACCGCGTCACCGGGCTCACCGCCGGCGGCGACGACTACGTCACCAAGCCGTTCTCCCTCGAAGAGGTCGTCGCGCGCCTCCGAGGGCTCATCCGTCGCTCGCAGATCTCCGTCAGCGAGGCCGGGGACTCCCGCATCGTCGTCGGCGACCTGGTGCTCGACGAAGAGTCGTACGAGGTGACCCGCGCCGGCCGCGCCGTCGAGCTGACCGCCACCGAGTTCGAGCTGCTCCGCTTCCTCATGCGCAACCCCCGCCGCGTCCTGTCGAAGGCGCAGATCCTCGACCGGGTGTGGTCGTACGACTTCGGTGGCAAGTCCTCCGTCGTCGAGATCTACATCTCGTACCTGCGCAAGAAGATCGACGTCGGCGAGGAGCCGATGATCCACACCGTGCGTGGCGTCGGCTACGTCATCAAGCCCACCGCCTGACGCCGGGCGCCCTCATGACCCTCCGTCGCCGGCTCGTCCTGAGCATCGTCGCCCTGGTCGTCGCCGTCAGTGCGGTGATCGGGGGCGGCAGCATCGTCGCGCTGTTCTCCATCCAACGCTCGGCGATCGACGAACAGCTGCAGTACGCGACGAACCGAGCGCAGCGGTCGGTCGAGCAGCAGGGGCCGAACGGGCCGGAGTTCGGCCGTCCGTCCGCGCAGTCGGCCGGCACCCTGACCGTGTACGTCCTCGACGGGAACGCCGTCGTCGGCAGCCTGCTCGACAACTCGGGGCAGGCCGAACGCCTGTCGTCCGCCGTGGTGCGGCCCCTCAGCGGACTGGCCGTGGACGGTGCGCCGCACACCGTCGACCTCGGTTCCGACCTCGGGCGCTACCGGGTCACGGCCGCGAACGTCGGACCCGCGGTGCTCGTCGTCGGGTTGCCGCTCGCCCCGGTCTACGAGAGCGTGTGGAAGCTGCTCGGAGTCGTGCTCGTGGTCACCGTCCTCGCACTCCTCGTCGCCTCGGCAGTCGCCACCGCCGCCGTCCGACGCGCCCTGCGGCCACTCGACCGCGTCGCCGAGACCGCCTCGACCGTCGCTCGGATGCCGCTCGACCGCAGCGACGCCCTGGACGGCGTCCGTGTCCCCGACGCCGACCCCGCGACCGAGGTCGGCCGGGTCGGCACCGCGTTCAACCGGATGCTCGGGCACATCGGCAACGCCATGCAGGCCCGGGAGCGCTCCGAGCAGAAGGTCCGGCAGTTCGTCGCGGATGCCTCCCACGAGCTCCGGACGCCCCTGGCATCGATCCGCGGGTACGCCGAACTCACCCGACGGATGGGTGCCGACCTGCCGCCGGACGTCGTCTACGCGATGAGCCGGGTCGAGTCGGAGTCCGTGCGGATGACCTCGATGGTCGAGGACCTGCTGCTGCTCGCCCGCCTCGACGAGGGTCGCGAGATCCAGTTCGCGGACGTCGACCTGACCGGTCTCGTGCTCGACGCCGTGAACGACGCGCACGCTGCCTCGCCGGACCACCCGATCGAGGTCGACCTGCCGTCCGAGCCCGTCGAGGTCGTCGGCGACGCCGCACGCCTGCACCAGGTGATCGTCAACCTCGTCACCAACGCCCGGACCCACACGCCCGACGGCACGCGAATCACGGTGGGCATCGCGGCGGCGCCGGACGGCGGTGTCGACCTCACCGTCCGCGACGACGGGCAGGGGATCGACCCCGGGTTCCTGCCGAAGCTCTTCGAGCGGTTCGCCCGCGCCGACAGTTCGCGCTCGCGGACCGCGGGGTCGACGGGACTCGGACTCGCGATCGTCGACGCCGTCGTGCAGGCGCACGGCGGGCGGGTCAGTGTGGCGAGCGAGCCGGGGGAGACGGTGTTCACGGTGCACCTGCCGGAGCGCGGCGGGGAGACGGCTGGTGCTGGTGCTGGTGCTGGCGCGGGTGTGGCCGATGCGGGTACGGCCGGTGCAGCGGTCGACTCCGCGACGTCGGACGGATCGGACTCCGCGGCGTCGGGGGCGCCGGGCGCGTCGGACGCGTCGGGCGCGTCGGACGCGTGGGCCGAGGTGCCGGGGCGTTCCTGACCGGACCGGCGGGGCGGAGGTGGTCGGTCCTCCAGGCCGGATCCGAGGTTCCGGAACGCGCCCGGGCTGTGGTACCGTTTTGTTCAGCCAAAGACCGCTGGTCGTCGCTGCCGTGCTCACGCGTGGACAGTGACCGAAGGTCCTCGTCACGAGGCAACCCGCGCAGGTGTTCAGAACCACTCCCACACATCGTGCGGGAGCAGCTCCGAGCCTCTGCGCCGGAGCTTTTTTCGTGTGCGGGTTGTGTTCACCACAGCCATGGGACCCGGGGCTGCCAGCAAGAACCCCAAGGAGAACCATGGCGAACAAGGAAGCTGCGGTCGCCGAGCTCACGGAGTCCTTCCGTAGCTCGAACGCCGTTCTGCTCACCGAGTACCGCGGTCTCACGGTCGCGCAGCTCAAGGAGCTCCGCAACTCGATCCGTGAGCACGCCACGTACGCCGTGGTGAAGAACACGCTGACCAAGATCGCGGCCAACGAGGCAGGCATCACGTCGTTCGACGACGAGCTCGCCGGTCCGTCCGCTCTCGCCTTCGTCCACGGTGACACCGTCGCCGTCGCGAAGTCGCTGCGTGCATTCGCCAAGGCGAACCCCGAGCTCGTGGTGAAGGGTGGTTACTTCGACGGTAATCCGCTCTCCGCGACCGAGGTGGACAAGCTCGCCGACCTCGAGTCCCGCGAAGTGCTGCTCGGCAAGCTCGCCGGCGCCTTCAAGGCCTCGCTGTTCGGTGCTGCGTACCTGTTCAACGCACCCCTCTCGCAGGCCGTCCGCACGGTGGACGCCCTCCGCGAGAAGCAGGAGTCCGCGGCCTGACCAGGCACGCGTTCCACAACCACATCACGTACTGAGTAGTAGGAGAAAATCATGGCGAAGCTTTCGCAGGACGAGCTCATCGAGGCCTTCAAGGAGCTCACGCTCATCGAGCTCTCGGACTTCGTGAAGAAGTTTGAAGAGGTCTTCGAGGTCACCGCTGCTGCCCCCGTCGCGGTCGCCGCGGCCGGTGGCGCTGCTGCCCCCGCCGAGGAGGTCGAGGAGAAGACCGAGTTCGACGTCGTGCTCAAGTCGGCCGGTGACAAGAAGATCCAGGTCATCAAGGAGGTCCGTGGCCTCACGTCGCTCGGCCTGGGCGAGGCCAAGGCGCTCGTCGAGACCGCTGACGCGAAGATCCTCGAAGGTGCGAACAAGGAAGCTGCCGACAAGGCGAAGGCTGCCCTCGAGGCCGTCGGCGCCACCGTCGAGCTCGTCTGAGTCCGACCTTCTGGTCACGAAGGCCGCTGCCCCTCGGGGCGGCGGCCTTCGTCGTGTGCGGGGCGCGGGCGGGCCGGGGGCGGCGGCTTTTCGCGCTCAGCGACACGGTTCGCGGCCGGACCCGCGAACCGTGTCGCTGAGCGCGAAACGTCCAACCGCTCACAGCCGGACACCGTGCGCCCGGAAGAGTGCTCGCAGGCGGTCTGGCTCGACGAGATGCCACCAGGTCACGCGATGACCGCTCGAACCTCCGGCCGAGACCGGATCCGGTCTTCCCGGACTTTCTCGCGCCAGAGCACCTCCGCCGGGTCCGACGTGCCGATCATCGTCGGATCGCGGTACTTCTGCTTCCCGTCGAACTCGACCACGACTCCCCGGCTCGGGAGCCAGAAGTCGACGCGATCACGTCGCCCGTCAGGCAGGACGAACTCGTGCTGCGGGATCGTCTCCGGCGCTCCGATCTCGACCAGACGGATCGCCGTGAACGACTCCCCGGGTGACTCGTGTCGCTCGTCGAGCGCGGACAGGACGAGCTGAGCACGGGCTGAGCCGCGGGCCGGACCGAGGGGGAGCTCCTCGGCGAGACGGGATGGCTCGATGACCCGTGCTCGGACCGCGGCGTCGACGGCGACTGCTGCGACGTGCACCGGCGCACTGACGATGAGCGCGACAGCCGTGGGGACCGGAGCCGTCACCGGCACGCCGTCGAGTCGCACGGGGTCCACTGCGGGGAGCGGACCCGCGTGCCGCACCAGGCCGGCTCGGTGCACGGTCGTGGTGCGGCGGTCATCGATGACGTGCACGCGTTCTGGCGCTGGCCCGATCAACGGCCAGCCAAGAGCGAGAGCAGCCGTGACGTGCGAGAAACCCGTTCCCTCCTCCAGCTCGGGAGCCACCGCACGAGCCCGGGCGAGGTGCCGTCCGGTCTCCTCGAGCGCCTCCCACTCTCCGCGGGGCATGTACACGCCCTGCCGGATCAGGACGAGGTCGCCAGACCGGTGCGCTCGCTGCGTTGCTCTCGCGGCACTGCGATCGGCCATGTCGGTTCGGAGGAGGTGCGGTCGCTTCCGGTGGTGCTCCATGTCCCATCGTGTGGCTCCGGATCGCTCCGTCGGTCTCGCCATGCTCGCGCTGTGGACGGCGGCCCGTGGTGGCGCCACTGTGGAGGACGAGTACGTTTCGCGCCCAGCGACACCGTTCGGGCTCCTGAGCGCGAGTGGTGTCGCTGGGCGCGAAACTCGGGCCAGGGCGGCCGCGGGCCAGGGCCGGCCTACGCGAGCGTGCTGTGGCGGCGGCCGTAGGCCACGTAGAGCACGGCGCCGGCGACCATCCAGATGCCGAACGCGATCCACGTCCCCGCGCCGAGCGTCACCGCCAGGAACAGGCAGAACAGGACGCCGAGCACCGGCACCACGGGGAAGAACGGCACGCGGTACGACCGTTCCAGATCCGGCTGGGTCCGGCGGAGCACGATCACCGAGACGTTCACGAGGGCGAACGCGATGAGGGTGCCGATGCTCGTCGCGTCGGCGAGCTCCCCGAGGGGGACGAGTGCCGACACGATCGTGACCACGATGCCGACGATGAGCGTGTTCGCGATCGGGGTCCCGGTGCGCGGGGACACCCGGCCGAACACCTTCGGCACGAGACCGTCACGCGCCATCGTGAGCAGGATGCGGGTCTGGCCGTAGAGCACGGTGAGGACGACACTGGCGATCGCGATGACGGCACCGACCGAGAACACGAGCGCGACGACAGGCAGCCCGGTGACGTCGACGACGATGCGGACGAGCGAGGCCTCGTCGGCCGAGAACGACGTCCACGACCGCGCGCCGATCGCCGCGACGGCCACCAGGATGTACAGCGCGGTGATGAGCGCGATCGACCCGATGATGGCGCGCGGCAGGTCGCGGCGGGGGTCCTTCGCCTCTTCGCCGGCGGTCGAGGCGGCGTCGAACCCGATGTACGAGAAGAACAGCCGAGAGGCCGCCGCGCTCACGCCCGCCGCGCCCATCGGGGCGAGCGGTTCGAAGTTCCCGACCCGGAACGCCGAGAACGCCACGATGACGAAGAACACCAGCAACGCGATCTTCACGAGCACCATGAGCGTGTTCACCCAGGCGCTCTCCTTCGCCCCGGGCAGCAGGATCAGCATCGCGACGAGGACGAGCGCGGCCGCCGGCAGGTTGACCACCCCACCGTCACCCGGAGGCGCGGACAGCGCGGTCGGCAGGTGCAGTCCGAAGACGCGCAGGGTCTCGTCGACGTACTCGCTGGCACCGACGGCGACGGCGGCGACGGACACCGCGTACTCGAGGACCAGGCACCACCCGCAGACCCAGGCGATGCCCTCGCCCATCGTCGCGTACGTGTAGGAGTAGCTCGACCCGGAGGTGGGGACAGCACCGGCCATCTCCGCGTAGGACAGTGCCGAGAGCAGCGCAGCGACGCCGGCGAGGACGAAGGAGATCCACACGGCGGGCCCGGCGAGTGGCACGGCGGTGCCGAGGACGACCAGGATGCCGGTGCCGAGGGTCGCACCGACGCTGATCATGGTCAGGTGCCACACCCCCAGGGTCCGGCGGAGTGGCTGTCCGTCGACCCCCTCTGCCGCCTCTGCGCGGAGCTGGTCCACGGGCTTCCGCCGGAGGAGCTGACGGGCGAGTGACGGCGCGGACGACATGGGACCTCACGGGAGCGCTGGCGGGGGACGGGTCATCGTCCCACGGCCCCCGGACGGGGTCCAAACCGGACGCGTCCGGTCCTCCACACGGGAGGCCCGGATCACCTCCGTCCACAGCCCTCGGCGAACGCGTCGGGCCGGGTCGGTGCGCGGGCGTACATTCATGCGAGGACGACGCCGCGAGGCGTGGAGAGGGTGTCGATGAGTCAGATGGGCTCCGTCGCCGGTGGTGGCGGGATGCGTGGTGGTGGGCCCGGCGGCGGGCACGGCCGCAGCCGGATCTCCAGTGGGGACCCGGACGCGCAGCGCGCCGCGAACGCGGAAGCGCCCCAGATCCCGCACCTGCTCCGACGCATCGCGGGGCTCTTCGTCCCGCACCGTCGCTCGATCAGCCTGACCGTCGTCCTCGTCCTCGTCGGGGCCGCGGTCTCGGTGATCCCGCCCCTCCTGACCCAGCAGGCCTTCGACCGCGGGCTGTTCCCGCCCGGCGGACGTCCGGACGTGCCGGTCCTCGCCGAACTGGTCGGCGGCATGATCGGGCTGTGGATCCTCAGCGCCGGCATCGGCGTCTGGCAGACCTACCTGACCGCGACGGTCGGCAACAAGGTCATGGGCGCCATGCGGATGCGGCTGTTCGGGCACCTGCAGCGCATGGAGCTGGCGTTCTTCACCCGGACCAAGACCGGCGTGATCCAGAGCCGGTTGCAGAACGACGTCGGCGGCGTCGCGAGCGTGCTGAACAACACGATCTCGTCGGTGCTCGGCAACACCGTCACGGTCATCGCGGCCGTCGTCGCGATGCTGCTTCTGAGCTGGCAGATGACCCTCGTGGCCGTCGTGCTCCTCCCGCTGCTCGTGATCGCGCAGCGCAAGGTGGGCAAGGTCCGTGCACGCATCGCCGCGCAGACCCAGGAGTCGCTGTCGGACATGACGGCGATCACGCAGGAGACCCTGAGCGTGTCGGGGATCCTGCTCGCGAAGAGCTTCAACCAGCAGCGCAGCGAGATCCACCGCTACGGCGACGAGAACCGCAACCAGATCGGGCTGCAGGTCCGCCAGCAGATGTCCGGTCAGTGGTTCTTCGCGATCGTGCAGATCTTCCTGTCCATCATCCCCGCGGTGATCTACCTGGTGGCCGCGTACCTCATCGAGGGCGGCATCCCGATCACCGCCGGCACGATCGTGGCGTTCACGACCGTGCAGTCCCGGCTGCTGTTCCCGACGGTGGGCCTGCTCCGGGTCGTCCTCGACCTGCAGACATCCGGCGCGCTGTTCGCCCGCATCTTCGAGTACTTCGACCTCGAGCCCGCGATCACGGACGCCCCCACGGCGAAGCCCGTCGACGAGCGTCGGGTCGGGCACGTGGCCTTCGACGACGTCTCGTTCGCCTACCCGGACGGCGAGCCGGACAAGCCCACCCTGCGCGGCGTCTCGTTCGAGTTGCAGCCGGGGCAGTTCGCTGCCTTCGTCGGACCCTCAGGTGCGGGCAAGACCACGATCTCGTACCTGGTTCCACGGCTGTACGAGGCAACGGCGGGCTCCGTCCGGTTCGCCGGGCAGGACGTGCGGGACATCGTGCACGAGGACCTCATGGCGCACATCGGCATCGTCAGCCAGGAGACCTACCTGTTCCACTCCTCGATCGGCGACAACCTGCGGTACGCCAAGCCCGACGCGACGGACGCCGAGCTGGAGCGGGCGGCGCGGGCGGCGAACATCCACGAGACGATCGCGTCGTTCCCGGACGGCTACGACACGATCGTCGGGGAGCGGGGGTACCGGCTCTCCGGCGGCGAGAAGCAGCGGATCGCGATCGCCCGTGTGCTGCTCAAGGACCCGCCGGTCCTCGTGCTCGACGAGGCGACGAGTGCGCTCGACTCGATCTCGGAGCGCGTCGTACAGGCGGCGCTGGACACCGCGGCCCGCGGGCGGACGACCATCTCGATCGCGCACCGGCTGTCGACCATCCGTGATGCCGACGTCGTCTTCGTCCTGGACCACGGTCAGATCATCGAGCAGGGGACGCACGACGAACTCCTCGCGCTCGGCGGCACGTACGCGACGCTGCACGAGCAGCAGAGCGACCCGGTCGTGACCGCGCGGAGCTGACGCGGCGGCCGACCGGCGACGGACCTGGCGTGCAGACCGCGTGCAGCCCGCGGGCAGATCTCGGGCGGACCGCCGGCAGACCACCGGTGCCCGGTCGAAGCGGCACCAGGTGTGCCCTGCTGAGCATCCGTCGCCGGAGGACGCACAGCGGAACCGGCCGCCTAGACTCGTCGGGTGCGTTACGCGAACTCCGTCGTCGACCTCGTCGGCGACACCCCGCTGGTCAAGCTGAACCGGGTCACCGCCGGGCTCCGGGCGACCGTCCTGGTCAAGGTCGAGTACTTCAACCCGGGCGGCTCCGCGAAGGACCGCATCGCGACGCGGATCATCGACGCTGCCGAAGCGTCGGGTGACCTGCGCCCCGGCGGCACGATCGTCGAACCGACCTCGGGCAACACCGGTGTCGGCCTCGCCCTGGTCGCCCAGCAGCGCGGGTACCGCTGCGTGTTCGTGCTCCCCGACAAGGTCGGCGAGGACAAGCGGAACGTCCTGACCGCCTACGGCGCCGAGATCGTCGTCACCCCGACCGCCGTCGCTCCCGAGGACCCGGAGTCCTACTACTCCGTGTCCGATCGCCTGGTGCGTGAGATCCCCGGCGCCTACAAGCCGAACCAGTACGCCAACCCGAACGGCCCCCGCAGCCACTACGAGACCACGGGTCCGGAGATCTGGCGCGACACCGAGGGGCAGCTCACCCACTTCGTCGCGGGTGTCGGTACCGGTGGCACGATCTCCGGCACCGGTCGGTTCCTCAAGGAAGCCTCCGACGGACGGGTCCGGATCGTCGGCGCCGACCCCGAGGGCTCCGTCTACTCCGGGGGCACCGGCCGTCCGTACCTCGTCGAGGGCGTCGGCGAGGACTTCTGGCCGCCCGCGTACGACGCCGGTGTGCCGGACGAGATCATCGCCGTCTCGGACGCAGACTCGTTCGCCATGACGCGGCGCCTCGCCCGTGAAGAGGGCCTGCTCGTCGGCGGGTCGAGCGGCATGGCCGTGGTCGCCGCGCTCCGTGCCGCCGAGTCGCTGTCCGAGGACGACGTCGTCGTGGTCCTGCTGCCCGACGGGGGACGCGGCTACCTCGGCAAGATCTTCAACGACCGGTGGATGCGCTCCTACGGCTTCGCCGAGACCGACGACGAACGCTCCGTCGGGGACCTCATCGCCGGCAAGGACGGCCGCCTGCCCGACCTGGTGCACGCGCACCCGTCAGACACCATCCGCGACGTGGTCGACATCATGACGAAGTACGGCGTCTCGCAGATGCCGGTCCTCAACGCCGAACCGCCCGTCGTGATGGGCGAGGTCGTCGGCGCGATCGAGGAGAAGGCCCTGCTCGAGCAGGTCTTCACCGGAGCCGCGGCCATGGCCGACGCCCTGTCCCCGTTCGTCGGCGACCCGCTGCCCCTGATCGGCATCGGCGAGTCCGTGTCCGCAGCCCGTCGCGCTCTCGAAGGGGCCGACGCCCTGCTCGTCGTCGGCGACGGCAAGCCGGTCACGGTCCTCACCCGCCACGACCTCCTCACCTACCTGTCCGAGTGACGGCCGCCGCCGCGAACGCCGCCCAGACGGCGACGGCATGACGGCAGCAAGGACGACGGCAGCCCGCGCGACAGCAGCAAGCACGACCGCAGCAAGCACGACCGCAGCAAGCACGACCGCAGCCCGCACGACAGCCGCCCGCAGGGCCGCAGCACCGCACCACGCTGCCCACCCGCACCGCCCCACCCAGACCGCACCGAGCCTCCAGGAAGGGGCACCCACGACATGACCGAGTTCAGCACCCGCGCCATCCACGCCGGCCAGGAGCCCGACGGCCCCACCGGCGCCGTCATCCCGCCCCTGTACCTGACGTCGACCTACGTGCAGGACGGCATCGGCGGGCTGCGGGGCGGCTACGAGTACTCCCGCTCCGGCAACCCGACGCGGGACTCGCTGCAGACCCTGCTCGCCGACCTGGACGGCGGCGTCGCGGCGTACTCGTTCTCGTCCGGCCTGGCGGGGGAGGACGCCCTGCTCCGTGCCTACCTGGAGCCGGGCGCCCGGATCGTGATGGGCAACGACGTCTACGGCGGCACCCACCGTCTGGCGAACCGCCTGCACGTGCCGTGGGGCATCGACCTCGTCACGGTGGAGATGAGCGAGCCGGACCGTGTCCGTGCCGCGCTCGCCGACAGCCCGGCGAAGACCGTGCTGTGGGTGGAGACGCCGACGAACCCGCTCATGAAGATCGCGGACATCGAGGTCCTCGCCGCCATCGGACACGAGGCCGGTGCACTCGTCGTCGTCGACAACACCTTCGCGTCGCCGGCCCTGCAGCAGCCGCTGTCGCTCGGTGCCGACGTCGTCGTGTACTCGACGACGAAGTACCTCGGCGGGCACTCCGACGTCGTCGGCGGGGCTGTCGTGCTGCGTGACCAGGAGCTCGCGGACAAGGTGCAGTTCGTGCAGTTCGGCGGCGGCGCGATCTCGTCCCCGTTCGACGCCTGGCTGACGATCCGGGGCATCAAGACCCTCAGCGTCCGCATGGAACGGCACTCCCAGAACGCCCAGACCGTGGCCGAGGCGCTGCTCGCCCACCCGGCCGTCGAGCACGTCTACTACCCGGGCCTGCCGGAGCACCAGGGACACGACGTCGCGGCCAAGCAGATGCGCGGCTTCGGCGGCATGCTGTCGGTGGCACTCGCCGGTGGTCCCGAGGCGGCGAAGCGGTTCGCCGAGTCGACCGAGCTGTTCGCGCTGGCGGAGTCGCTCGGCGGCGTGGAGTCGCTCATCGGGTACCCGAGCGAGATGACGCACGCCTCGGTCAAGGGCACCGAGCTCGCCGTCCCGGAGAACGTCGTCCGCCTGTCGGTCGGCATCGAGGACGCCGGCGACCTGGTCGCCGACGTGCAGCAGGCACTCGAGCGCTGACCCCGTCCTACGATGAACGGGTGACCTCCACGACGGCGACGCGGCCGAGCCTCTTCGAGCGCCGGCACCTCGTCGCCACCGTGGGCATGGTCGCGATCGTGGCGGTCTCGGCGTTCCAGAACCTGGCGATGACGACGATCATGCCGGTGATCGCCGCCGACCTGGACGGCGAGGCGCTGTACTCGCTGAGCTTCGCCGCACCGCTCGCGGCCGGCGTGCCGGGCATGGTCCTGGCGGGCAACTGGACCGACCGGGCCGGCGGCCGGGTCGTCGCATGGGTGTCCGCCGCGCTGTTCGCGCTCGGCACCGCGATCGTGATGCTCGCCCCGACGATGCCGGTGTTCCTCGCCGGACGTCTGGTCGAGGGCTTCGGTGCAGGCGCGATCGACGTCGTCCTCTACGTGCTGGTCGCGCGGGTCTTCCCCGCGGAACTGCACGGGGCGGTGTTCGCCGGGTTCGCGGCAGCGTGGGTCGTGCCGGCACTGATCGGTCCGGCGCTCGCGGGCATCGTCACCGACGCGTTCGGCTGGCACTGGGTCTTCGCGGGTGCCCTCGGCATCGCGGTGGTCGCGTTCGCGTGCCTGGTCCCGACGCTCCGGCGCCTGCACCCACCCGTCCTGGAGGCCCGCCCTCCTCGGCACCGCGGGCGCATCGGGTGGTCGGTCGCCGCCGCTGCCGCGGTGCTGCTGCTCAACCTGGCCCCGGACCTGCCCGTCCCGGTCCGGGTCGCGGCGGTGCTGGTCGGGCTCGTCGGCGCCTGGTCGGCGCTCCGCCCGCTGCTGCCCAGGGGCACCTTCACCGGTGGGCCCGGCCTGCCGTCGGTGGTCCTGCTCCGCGGGGTCCTGGCCGCCGGGTTCTTCGGCAGCGAGGCGTACGTCCCGTTCCTGCTCCAGGCGCAGCACGGGCTGAGCGCCTCGGCCGCCGGACTCGCCCTCACCGTGGCGGCACTGAGCTGGGCGTCGGCGAGTTGGGCGCACGGCCGTCTCGGCGAGGGCCGGCTGCCCGCCGCCCGTGCATTCGGCGCCGGTCTCGGGCTGGTCCTGGTCAGCCTGCTGTCGGCGCTCGCGGTGGCGCTGTTCGACCTGCCCACATGGGTGCTCGTCGCCGGGTGGTTCGTCGGCGGCGCGGGGATGGGCGTCGCCTATCCGCGGACCTCGATGCTCACGCTCCGGTTCTCGCGCGAGGGCGATGACGGTTTCGCGAGTTCCGCCCTGACGATCGCGGATGCCTCGGGGAGTGTCGTCGGACTCGCGGTGGCCGGGCTGCTGTTCACGGGCGCCGGCGGTCGGGACGAGCCCCTCGCGTTCACGCTGGTGTTCGTGGCGATGACCCTGATCGCCCTCGTGGGGCTCGTCGCCGTCCGACGACTCGGAGCGGTCCCGCCGCCGCCGGGGTCGGGCGGGTAGCGTGGCAGACCCGGAACGAGGAGGAACCGTGCGCCGCACCGCCGCTGCCGTCCTGATCGCCGCACTCGCGGCGACGACGGTCGTGCTCGCCGGCTGCACGGGCACGACCACTGCTGCACCGACCCCGGTCCGGAGCACCGACCTGACGAGTTCCGACGGTGGTTTCGCGAAGAACGCGGTGATCGGTGTGGTGCTGACCGCCGACGCGGCGACGCCCGGTGACTCCGAGGACGGTCGCTCGCTCGCGACCCGCTTCCGCGAGGAACTGACCGAGGCCGGGTTCCGGCCGGACGTCCGCGTCGCGGGAGCTGACCAGGCGGCGCGCCAACGTTCGGCCGTCCGTGACCTGGTGCGGACCGGGGCGAAGGCGCTGCTCGTCCGCGCCGCGGACCCGTCCTCGCTCCGGACCGAGCTCCGCACCGCGCACGACGCGGGCGTGGTCGTGGTCGCGCTGGACGGAGCGCTGCCGTCCTCCGGTGGCGGCAACGACGGACTGTCGTCGGACTACCGCGTCGACGGCGGCGACTCGGACGCGCAGCTGGTCAGCCGGACAGTGGACATGGTGACGTCACTGCAGCGCGGCGAGGAACCGACGACGAAGTAGGGGTCGTCAGCTCCACCAGGCCGGGAACGACCGGGTGATCGTCTCGACCAGCGCCTTCCGGGACCGCCGCGGGCCGCCGAGCCACGCTTCGATGGCGCCGACGAAGCCCTGCGCCACGAAGCCCGCGGCGACCTCGTCGATGATCTCCGGCTTCGCACGCGGGTCGAGCTCTCGGATGTGCATCGTGCTCGACACCGTGAAGTGGTCAACGAGCAGGCGGTGCAGCGAGGCGTCCGCGGGGTCGGGGAGCGCGAGCGCGTAGATGTCGCGATGTGCCGTCACGTGGTCGACGACGGCGTCGATGCCGCGACGGGTGATGGCGGCGAGGTCGTCCGGTCCGGCACCGTGCTCGACGGCGACCCGACGGGCGGCGGCGTCGTCCTCGCGGATCCGGTCGAGTTCCGGGGTCAGGACGTCGGCGAGCAACGAGCCGGGGGAGACGGCGTGCGAGTAGAACGTCGCGCGGTTGATGCCGGCGGCGCGGGTGACGTCGGCGACCGTGATCTGCGAGACCGGACGGGCGGCGGCGAGGCGCAGGACGGCTTCGCGGAGCGCGGCCGTGGTGTGCAGGATCCGAGCGTCGACCATGACGCCCCTCCCATCTCGATCTGTCCCGCGACGGTGCGCGGTCGGGAGTCCGACGGTACCGCACCGTCCGGCCCGAGCACGCGTCCGCCGCACCGGCGTCGGGGACGGAGGGCGGGCCTCCCGGCGGTGTGGCGGTGGGACCACGCGGAGCCGGTACGAGGAGCGCGGAGCGTCCGATCGACGGTTGTCCGCCGTCCGGACCAACCCGTACCATGGTGGAACGGACCGAATCGATTCGAGCGGCCGATCCCACTCTCTCGTCCCCCTCGGAGGATCCCCTCGTGTCCGCGCCCGCGACCACCGGTTCGCACAAGACCATCCTGCATCCCGGCGATTCCCTGACCCGTGCCCAGCGCCTGGTCTACGTCTTCGTGCTCGGCGCGCTCACCGCGCTCGGGCCGTTCACCATCGACCTGTACCTGCCGGCGTTCCCGTCGCTCGAGCGTGACCTCGGCATCTCCGAGGGGGCCGTCCAACTCACCCTGACGGCGACGACCATCGGCTTCGCGATCGGGCAGCTGCTCGTCGGGCCCTGGAGTGACAAGGTCGGCCGCCGACTGCCGCTCATCATCGCGACCAGCGTGCACGTCGCCGCCTCGATCTGCGCCGCCCTCGCGCCGAACGTCGAGGTCCTCGCCGTGTTCCGCGTCCTGCAGGGCATGGGGGCGGCGGCCGGCGGTGTCGTCGCGATGGCGACCGTCCGCGACCTGTTCGGCGGCAAGCCGCTCGTCCGGATGCTCTCGCGCCTGGCGATGGTGAACGGTCTGGCCCCGATCCTGGCGCCGCTCATCGGGTCGCAGATGCTGCGGTTCGTCTCCTGGCGCGGCATCTTCGTGTTCCTCGCCTGCTACGGCACCGCCGTCGTGATCGCGTCGATCCTGCTCATCGTCGAGACCCTGCCGAAGGAGCGTCGCCAGGAGGCCGGGCACTCCACCATCGGGCAGCGGTACCGAGCGCTCTTCTCGGACCGGATCTTCGTCGGCGTCGCCCTGATCGGCGCCATGGTGTTCAGCGGGTTGTTCTCGTACCTCAGTGCGTCCCCGTTCCTGTTCCAGGGGGTGTTCGGGCTCGATCCGCAGCAGTACGGGCTGCTGTTCGCGGTGAACTCGGTCGGCGTCGTCCTGGGCGTGCAGATCTCGTCGCGGTTGGCGCAGCGGGTCGGCCCGCAGTGGATCCTGGCCTGCTCGACGGCGACGCTGTTCCTGGCTGCCGTGGCCATCGTCGTCCTGGACCAGCTCGGGGCCGGGCTCATCGGCGTCCTCATCCCGCTGTGGTTCTACATCGCCGCCTGCGGGTTCTCGTTCCCGCTCGTGCAGGTGATCGGTCTCGCGTCCCACGGGAAGGAGGCGGGGACCGCCGCCTCGCTGCTCGGCGCCCTGAACTTCGGCGTGGCCGGGATCATCTCCCCGGTCGTGGGGCTGCTCGGCATCGCGACCGCCACGCCGATGGCGCTGGTGATGGGGTGCACCGCGGCCGTCGCGATCCTGGTGCTGTGGTTCGTGGTGCGGCCGAGGACCGTGCCGGCGCTGACGCACTGACCCGGTCGTCCGCCGGGTCCGCGGTGGGTGGCGCGGAGACGCGGGCGCTCACGGCAGTGCTTCGCCCGGACGGGAGGCTCCGCCCGCCTCCGACGCGCCGCGTGCGGTCTCCGACAACCGTTCGTCCGACACCGGTTCGTCCGACACTGGTTCGTCCGACACCGGTTCTTCTGACGCCGTGCTGTTCAGCGGCGCGCGAGGCCCACGGCTTCGGCCACCAGCAGACCGCCGACCGCGAGCGCGGTCACACCCCCGACGAACACGTACGCGCGGGGCTGCTCGTACCAGGCGCGGATGCCGGGCCAGCGCCGGGTGAACTCCCGCGTCGACATCGGTCGGGCGAGCTGGGTCGTGCGGACGTCGAGGGTGTCGACCAGGCGGTCGATGCCGTCGTCGCCCCAGACCTCACCGCGCATCCGGAAGAGGGTGTCGCCGTTCGCGTCGAAGGCGACGAGTTCCCGGCTGGTGCGGTCGACCGCGGGTCCGTGGGTGGCGGCCAGCACCACCTCGTGCACCTGCGAGCGGAACCAGGAGCGCCGCGGGCTGAGGACGCCCCGGATCGCGACCCGCTCCGGGTCGACGGCCACGAACGACGACCGGAGGCGCAGGAACACGGTGAGGACGGCGACGGTGAAGATGCCGACCACCGCGCTGACGACGAGCCAGGGACCGTTCGGCACGGCCACCCAGACGACGGCGACGGCGATCGGGACGGCCGAGAACCCCATGCTCAGCGCCGTCGAGCGCACCAGCGCGGCGCGCGGTCGTATGACCACGTCTGCGGTGCTGGTGCCGAGCGGTGTCGCTCGCGCCGTCGTTGCCCCCACGGCAGGCCTCCTCGTCCCCGAACTGCGCCGGATCGCCCGGCGGCCGACCCCGGATGCCGGGGCTCGACTGCGCGAGCGACGATCGCGCCGGGCACGACTGGTCGCCGGTCCCGTGACGGCGCCTGTGCCGTCCGATGCTGGTGAGCCGACCGGGTCCCTCCGGCGTGCTCGGTCCGGTCAGCATAGGGGAGAGGCGGCCCTCGGAACAGGCCGGATGCCGCTTTGCGGACGGTGCCCAGCGGACGGGGTGCGTGGCGGTCCGTCGCCTGGGGGACCGGCGGTGGGCGCGCCTCCCGGCCGGACGGACGCGAGCGGATCAACGACGCGAGCGGATCGGTGCCGCGGCCCGGACGACGGCACTGCCCGGACGACAACACGGCCCGGACGACGGCACTGCCGGACGACGGCACGGCCCGGACGACGGAACCCCCACAGCTGATGCTGCGGGGGTTCCGGTATCGCTCTGCGGAGGATGGGGGATTCGAACCCCCGAGGGCTTGCACCCAACACGCTTTCCAAGCGTGCGCCATAGGCCACTAGGCGAATCCTCCGTGCCACCACCTCGCGGTGACGACACCCCATGGTACAGGTCCGAGGGGGTGCTCACGACCACCCGTCCGACCGCCCGTCGAGACCACGCGCCCGACCACTCGTCCGACCGCCCGTCCGACCACCCGCCGCGAGCGCCGCCGCTCACGGGCGCCCCGGAGGTCCGAGTCGACGCGAGGTCTACCCTGGGGAGGGTGTCGACCCGCATCTACATCACGTCAGCAGAAGGACACACCGGGAAGAGCACCGTCGCCCTCGGGGTGCTCGAGACGCTCGCCCGCACCGTCGGACGCGTCGGCGTCTTCCGACCGGTCGCGCGGTCCGTCGCCGAACCCGACTACGTCCTCGAGCTCCTGCTCCAGCACACCGCCGTCGAGATCCCGTACGACGACGCCGTCGGGGTGACCTACGACGACGTGCACGCCGACCCGGACGCGGCCCTGGCGACCATCATCACGCGCTTCGGCCAGGTCGAGCGACGCTGCGACGCTGTCGTCGTCCTCGGCTCGGACTACACCGACGTCGGCAGCCCGACCGAGCTGTCCTTCAACGCGAAGGTCGCCGCGAACCTCGGGGCCCCGGTGCTCCTGGTGCTCGGCGGCCGTGACTCGGCCGAGCGCGCGCCCCGCACCGCGGACGACATGGCCCAGGTCGCCGACGTCACCACGAGCGAACTCCGCGCCGAGCACGCCCAGCTCCTCGGTGTCGTGGTGAACCGAGCCGACCCGGATGCGCTCGGCCCGATCGTCGCGAGCGTCACCGCAGCGGTGCACGACCACCACCCCGACGCCCCGGTCTGGGCGATCCCGGAGGACGCGGTCCTCGTCGCCCCGACCGTCCGAGCACTCCTCGCGGCGACCGGGGCCACCCTGGTCCGCGGTGACGACGCGCTGTTGGACCGGGAGGCCCTGGGCACCGTGGTCGCCGGCATGAGCATGGAGAACGTCCTGCCGCGCCTCATCGAGGGCGGCATCGTCGTCGTCCCCGGCGACCGCAACGACGTCCTCATCGCCACGCTGCTCGCCAACGAGTCGGAGACGTTCCCGAGCATCGCCGGTGTCATCCTCAACGGCGGTTTCGAGACGGCGCCGCAGATCTCCCGCCTGCTCGAGGGGCTGTCGAGTTCCCTGCCGATCGCGCAGAGCGACCTCGGCACGTACGACACGGCGCTCCGCATCACCCAGACGCGCGGCCGCCTCGCCGCGGACTCGCCACGGAAGGCCGAGCTGGCGCTGGCACTGTTCGAACGGAACGTGGACGCCGAGGCGCTGCTCGCCCGACTCCAGCTGACGCCGTCCGGAGTGGTGACGCCGCTGATGTTCGAGCACGGCCTGATCGACCGGGCGCGTGAGCACCGGAAGCACATCGTCCTGCCCGAAGGTGACGACGACCGCATCCTCCGGGCAGCCGCCACGCTGCTGCAGCGGCAGGTGTGCGACCTGACGATCCTCGGGGACCCGGCCGCCATCCGGGCACGGGCGACCGAGCTCGGGCTCGACCTCGACGCGGCGCAGCTGCTCTCCCCGTTCGACCCCGACCTCCGGGAGCGCTTCGCGCAGGAGTACACGGCCCTCCGTGCCCACAAGGGCATGAGCGTCGAGCTCGCCCGCGACACCGTGACCGACGTGTCGTACTTCGGCACGCTCATGGTGCAGCTCGGCCTGGCCGACGGCATGGTGTCCGGGGCGAAGCACACCACCGCGCACACCATCCGGCCGTCGTTCGAGATCATCAAGACGCGGCCGGACACCTCCATCGTGTCGAGCGTGTTCTTGATGGCACTGGCCGACCGGGTCCTGGTCTACGGCGACTGCGCCGTGATCCCGGACCCCACCAGTGAGCAGCTCGCCGACATCGCGATCTCGTCCGCCGAGACCGCGACGCAGTTCGGCATCGAACCGCGGGTCGCGATGCTCAGTTACTCGACCGGCGACAGCGGCTCGGGTGCGGACGTCGAGAAGGTCCGCGCCGGCACCGCGTTCGTCCGCGAGCGCCGGCCGGACCTGCCCGTCGAGGGGCCGATCCAGTACGACGCCGCCGCCGACCCGACGGTCGCGAGCACGAAGATGCCGGGGTCCCCGGTGGCCGGGCAGGCGACCGTGTTCATTTTCCCCGACCTCAACACCGGCAACAACACGTACAAGGCCGTGCAGCGATCGGCGGGTGCGGTCGCGATCGGGCCGGTCCTGCAGGGGCTGCGCAAGCCGATCAACGACCTGTCCCGCGGTGCCCTGGTCAGCGACATCGTGAACACCGTCGCCATCACCGCGATCCAGGCGGGCACGGCAGCGCCGACCGCCGCAGCGCCGACCGCTGCCGCCCCGACCGCCCGAACAGAAAGCGACCCCTCGTGAGTGCAGCACTCGTCGTCAACTCCGGCTCGAGCTCGTTCAAGTACCAGCTCATCGAACTCGACGACGAGAGCACCCTCGCGTCCGGGCTCGTCGAACGGATCGGCGAGTCCAAGGGGTCCTGGAAGCACACGAACGCGCTGACGGGGGAGACGTCGTCGAACGACAGCGCCGAGGTCCCGGACCACGCCGCGGGTTTCCAGGCGATGATCGACGCGTTCGGCAAGGTCGGGCCGTCCTTCGACGAGCACCCCCCGGCGGTCGTCGGACACCGCGTCGTGCACGGCGGCACCCGCTTCGACGCCGCCACGGTCGTCACCGACGAGGTCGAGCAGCAGATCGACGACCTGTCCAGCCTGGCCCCGCTGCACAACCCGGCCAACCTCGAGGGCATCCGGGCCGCGAAGCAGGTGTTCTCGGACGTCCCGCACGTCGCCGTCTTCGACACTGCCTTCCACCAGACGATGCCGCCGCACGCGTACACGTACGCGATCCCCGCCGACCTGGCCGAGCGGTACCAGATCCGCCGGTACGGCATGCACGGCACGAGCCACAAGTACGTGTCCGAGCAGGCCGCGGTCTTCCTCGACCGTCCGCTGTCCGAGCTGAAGACGATCGTCCTGCACCTCGGCAACGGCGCGTCCGCCGCAGCCGTCGACGGCGGGAGGTCGATCGAGACGTCGATGGGGCTCACGCCGCTCGAGGGGCTCGTGATGGGCACCCGCTCCGGCGACCTCGACCCGGCCGTCCTCATCCACCTGCACCGCGAGGCCGGCCTGTCCTTCGAGGACCTCGACACCATGCTCAACAAGCAGTCCGGCCTGCTCGGCCTCACCGGCAGCGGCGACATGCGGGACGTGCAGGACGCCGCCACGAAGGGTGACGAGACGGCAGAGGCGGCGCTCGCCGTGTACCGCCACCGGATCCGCCGCTACGTGGGCGCGTACACCGCGCAGCTCGGCGGGCTCGACGCCGTCGTGTTCACGGCGGGCGTGGGGGAGAACAACGCGCTGCTCCGCCGTCGCGTGCTCGCCGGGCTCGAGCACCTGGGCATCGAGATCGACCCGGACCGCAACGAGCTGCACTCGAAGGAAGCCCGTCGCATCTCGACGGACGCCTCCCGCGTCGCGGTCCTCGTGATCCCGACGGACGAGGAGCTCGAGATCGCACGGCAGTCGGCAGCCGTCGCGCTCTGACCAGCGTCGCGTCCAGGGTGACGCCCTGACGGACGGGAGGCCCGCCACCGGTCCGGTGGTGGGCCTCCCGTCCGTCAGCGGCCAGGCCCGACAGGGCGGCCCGTCGGTCAGCTGAGCGCGTGCAGCGCTGCCGGGATCGGCGTGTCGCCGCTGGTGACCTCGAACTGTCGACCCACGGCCGAGTCGTCCAGCAGCGCGTGCAGGACCACGGCCGCCACGTCCGCGCGGGGGACCGACCCACGGGGGACCGTGCTGCCGACCGTCACCGTGCCCTGCGGCGGCGTGTCGAGGAGGCCGCCCGGCCGGACGATCGTCCACCGGAACCGGCGCATCCGGACGTTCGCGTCCGCCTCGGCCTTCGCCCGCAGGTAGACCTGGAACACGTCGTCCTCGTTCTGCGCGGGCAGCTTCGCGCGTTCGGGATCGTAGGCGTCGGCACCCATCGCCGAGATCATCACGTAGCGATCGATGTCCAGCCGGACCGCGGCCTCGGCGAGCAGCACGGCGGCGTCGCGGTCCACCGAGAGCTTCCGCTCGGCGCCGCTGTTCGGCCCGGCACCCGCGGCGAACACCACTGCGTCCACCCCGCGGAGCCGGAGCGCCAGCTCCTCTTCACTGAGCTGCTCCAGATCGGCGACGAGCGCTTGCGCACCCGTCTGCTCGACGTCGGAGACGTGCGCGGGGTTCCGGACGATGCCGATGGCGTCGTGACCGGCGTCGGTGATGAGGCGTTCGAGGATCAGGGCGATCTGGCCGTGTCCCCCTGCGATGGCGATCTTCATGGGTTCGATGCTGCTCCTTCCGTCCGGTAGAGTGTTCAGCGGCTCCTCACGTGACGCCATCCAGGCCAACTCCCCCAGGGCGGAAACGCAGCAAGGGTAACCGGGCTCTGGCGGGTGCGTGAGGGGTCTTCTTTCGTTTCCGGGGGAGATGAGCGCAGGGCAACCGGGGCTGTGTGGGTTGCGTGCGTGAGGGGTCTTCTTCGTTTCTGGGAGGCGCGAGCGTCGGCGCTCCCCATGTCGGCTCGTCGGGCTGTGGAGAGCGGTGTCGAGGTGTCGGCGGTCCCGACTACCCTGGTCGCGTGGTCACCGCCCTGTATCGCCGTTACCGGCCCGAGAACTTCGCCGAGCTGATCGGGCAGTCGCAGGTGACGGACCCGCTCCGCACCGCACTCCGGACCAACCGCGTCAACCACGCGTACCTGTTCAGCGGACCGCGCGGCTGCGGCAAGACGACCTCCGCCCGGATCCTCGCGCGCTGCCTGAACTGCGCCGAGGGCCCGACCGACACCCCGTGCGGTGTCTGCCCCAGCTGTGTCGAACTCGCCCGCGGTGGCAGCGGATCCCTCGACGTGATCGAGATCGACGCCGCCAGCCACAACGGCGTCGACGATGCGCGTGACCTCCGCGACCGCGCGGTCTTCGCCCCCGCGCGCGACCGCTACAAGATCTTCATCCTCGACGAGGCCCACATGGTCACGCCGCAGGGCTTCAACGCCCTGCTCAAGCTCGTCGAAGAGCCGCCGGAGCACGTCAAGTTCATCTTCGCGACCACCGAGCCCGAGAAGGTCATCGGCACCATCCGGTCACGGACCCACCACTACCCCTTCCGCCTGGTCCCGCCGGCCACGATGCTCGAGTACATCGAGCAGCTCTGCGCGCAGGAGTCCGTCTCGGTGGCGCCGGGCGTGCTGCCGCTCGTGGTCCGGGCCGGTGGCGGCTCCGTGCGCGACACCCTCTCGCTGCTCGACCAGCTGATGGCCGGCAGCGAGGACGGCGCGATCGCGTACGAGCGAGCCGTCGCCCTGCTCGGGTACACCGACGCCGCCCTGCTGGACGACGTGGTCGACGCGCTCGCCGTGGCCGACCCGGCGTCGGCGTTCTCGGCGATCGACCGTGTGGTGCAGACCGGGCAAGACCCGCGGCGCTTCGTCGAGGACCTGCTCGAACGACTGCGCGACCTGATCGTCGTCGCCGCCACGAACGAGAGCGCCGGAGCAGTGCTGCGCGGTGTCTCGCCCGAAGAGCTCGACACGATGTCACGGCAGGCCGGCGTGTTCGGTGCCACCGCGCTGTCCCGTGGTGCGGACATCGCGAACCGTGCCCTGACCGAGATGACCGGCGCGACCTCGCCACGTCTGCACCTCGAACTCATGGTCGCCCGCATGCTCGTGCCCGAGGCGGACGACACCCAGCGCGGTGCCCTCGCCCGCGTCGAGCGGCTCGAGCGGCGCGTCGGTGTCGGCGATGCCGGGGGACA
Organism: Curtobacterium sp. MCPF17_052; assembly: GCF_003234085.1. Classification (GTDB taxonomy): domain Bacteria; phylum Actinomycetota; class Actinomycetes; order Actinomycetales; family Microbacteriaceae; genus Curtobacterium. The sequence goes on along the minus strand of NZ_QKSD01000009.1, from coordinate 120,025 downwards.
CCAGGCGCCGCCGGAGACGCTGCCGACGGCTGCGCCGTCCGCTGCTCGGTCGGACGCTGCACCGGCCCCTGTGCCGACCGCTGCGCCGCCTGTCCGGACGGCTCCGTCGAGTGCCGCCCCGGTCGGCACCGCACCGACTGCCGCGCCCGCTGCCTCCACGGCGTCTGCTGCTCCCGAGACCCCGGTCGCGCACACCGACGAGGGTCCCGGCGAAGCCGCGCGGGACGCCGCAGCTTCCTGGGCAGCAGCTGTCCCGTCGAACGCCTCCGCAGCCCGGACCGAGCCCGCAGCGCCGGCTGGGCCCGCTGCGGGCGCCGAGCCCGCTGCCGGCGCCGAGCCGGAGGGGCAGGCCTCGCCGTCCTCCACGGGCGTCGGCACCGTCATCGGCGCCGAGCCCGCGGTCCGCTCCGTCACCCCGGTCGGCCTGCAGCAGATGCGGGACACCTGGCCGCAGATCGTCGAGCACGTCCAGCGCGCCAAGCGGTCGGCGTGGGCGGTCGTCGCGACGGCGCAGGTCACCGCGCTCAAGGACGACGTCCTGACCCTGACGTTCCCGAGCCAACAGGACGTCGCCTCGTTCAAGGAGATGAGCGGGCCGGACACCAGCGTCAGCGAACACCTCCGGAGTGCGATCACGGACCTGCTCGGCTTCCGGGTGAAGTTCGTGGCGCGTGGGCCGGGCGCCGCCGGTGCCCGCCCGACGCAGCAAGCCCCGACGCAGCAAGCCCCGACGCAGCAAGCCCCGCAGCAGCAAAACCCGCAGCAGGCACCCGTTCAGCAGGCAGCTCCACCGGCGCCGTCGACGGGGAGCGCCTCGACCCAGCAGCAGGTCGAGCAGCCGGAGCAGGACCGGCCGCAGGCTCCGACGCCGCAGGAGGCAGCGGAGCAGACGAGGACGGTGTCCGACGCAACGGCGCGGCCGCGCTCTGTCCGCGCGCCTTCGTCGCAGCCGTCCGCATCGGACGGTCCGTCGTCCGAGCGGACCGCGCCGCCGACCGCTGCTCCGTCGCAGGCGGCGGCCGAGCGATCCGCGTCCGAGCGACAGGCCCCGGAGCGACCGGCAGCCGAGCGACCGGCGGCAGAGCGACCGGCGGCCGAGCGACCGGCAGCAGAGCGACCGGCGGCCGAGCGACCGGCAGCAGAGCAGCCTGCGGCCCAGGACTCCGGCCCGGTGACCGAGTGGGCTGTTGCGACGATCCCGGCCTCGGACCCGACCACCGGTGCCGTGCCCGAGGACGTCGTCCCCGCCTGGGGCGCCCCCTTCGGCGTCGTGCCGTCGGACGCCACGGTCGCGCCGGCCGAACCGGTCGGGCCTGCCGCGTCCACTTCGCCTGCCGCGTCCACTTCGCCTACCGCGTCCACCGCGCCTGCCGGGACCACCTCGCCGCCCGAGCCGTCCCAGCCGACGACCGGGGCGACATCCGGTGGCCGCGATCGGGCTGCAGCGACGACGGCTCCGTCCACCGCGCCTCCCGGGCCGGCCGACGGCATCCCGGTGGACGACTACCCGCTGGACGACGAGCCGTTCGACGACGGCGCTCCGTTCCCGGACCCGGGTCACGGCCGGTCCGCACCGGCGACCCGCGCCCCGTCGCAGCCGACGACCCCGCAGCAGAGCGCTCCGAAGCTGAGCGCCCCGGCGCAGCAGGCACCGGCGCAGCAGCCTCGCCAGGCGCAGCAGGCGCAGCAGGCGCAGCAGGAGCAGACGCAGCAGGCACCTGGGCAGTCCGGCGCCCGCCGTGCTCCGGTCCCCGGGCGCTACGGCGAGGCGGTGGTGCGTGAGATCCTCGGCGCCCAGTTCATCGAGGAGACGTCACTGACCGAGGGGACGATCTGATGTACGACGGCATCGTGCAGGACCTCATCGACGAGTTCGGACGCCTGCCCGGCATCGGTCCGAAGTCGGCGCAGCGGATCGCGTTCCACATCCTCCAGACGGAGTCGTTCGACCCGAGCCGGCTGTCCGAGCTCCTGGCGGACGTCAAGGAGCGGGTCCGCTTCTGCGAGATCTGCGGCAACGTCACCGAGAACGTGCAGTGCAGCATCTGCCGTGACCCCCGTCGCTCCCCGGCGACGATCTGCGTGGTCGAGGAGGCGAAGGACGTCGCCGCCATCGAGCGGACCCGCGAGTTCCGCGGGCTGTACCACGTGCTCGGCGGCGCGATCAGCCCGATCGACGGCATCGGACCGGACGACCTCCGGATCCAGCAACTCATGGTGCGGCTCGCCGACGGCACGGTGGACGAGGTCATCATCGCCACGGACCCGAACCTGGAGGGTGAAGCGACCGCGACCTACCTCAGCCGCTTGCTCGTGCCGATGGGCATCCGCACGACCCGTCTGGCGTCGGGCCTGCCGGTCGGCGGCGACCTGGAGTACGCCGACGAGGTCACGCTCGGCCGGGCCTTCGAAGGCCGACGGGTCGTCGGCGGCTGAGCGGACCGCAGCCGGGCCGTCCGGGGACGGGGCGACGCGCTCGTCCACGCGGGATCGTTGCGTCGCGACCCGCTCGGACGCAACATCCGTGGAACACCGTCTACGATTGTCGAGCCGCGTGACGTCGCGGTGAACCGTCCCCAGGAGTGCGTGCCCGTGGCCTTGATCGTGCAGAAGTTCGGTGGTTCGTCCGTCGCGGATGCCGAGAGCATCAAGCGCGTCGCGAAGCGCATCGTCGAGACGAAGAAGGCCGGCAACGACGTCGTCGTGGCGGTGTCCGCGATGGGCGACACGACCGACGAACTCGTCGACCTGGCGCACGAGGTCACGCCGATCCCGGCGGGCCGCGAACTCGACATGCTCCTCACCGCGGGCGAGCGGATCTCGATGGCCCTCCTCGCGATGGCGATCAAGAGCCTCGGCGTCGAAGCCTCGTCGTACACGGGCAGCCAGGCGGGCATGCTGACCGACGCCCAGCACGGCAAGGCCCGGATCGTCGACGTCACCCCGAAGCGCGTCCGCGAGGCGCTCGACGCCGGCCACGTCGCGATCGTCGCCGGCTTCCAGGGCTTCAACCGCACCACGGGGGAGATCACCACCCTCGGCCGCGGTGGCTCCGACACGACCGCCGTCGCCCTCGCGGCAGCGCTCGACGCCGACGTCTGCGAGATCTACACGGACGTCGACGGCATCTTCACCGCCGACCCCCGCATCGTGCCGAAGGCCCGCAAGATCGACCGGGTCACCACCGAGGAGATGCTCGAGCTCGCAGCGTCCGGTGCGAAGGTCCTCTACATCCGTGCCGTCGAGTACGCCCGTCGGCACGGTGTCACCCTGCACGTCCGTTCCTCGTTCAGCAACGCCGAGGGCACCATCGTCTACAACCCTGCCGAGGGGGAAACCGTGGAAGAACCGATCATCACCGGCATCGCCGGCGACCTCTCCGAGGGCAAGATCACCGTCGTCGGTGTGCCCGACCAGCCCGGGAAGGCGGCCGAGATCTTCACGATCGTGGCGCGTGCCGGCGCGAACATCGACATGATCGTGCAGAACGTCTCGGCGGCCTCGACCGGCCGGACCGACATCTCGTTCACGCTGCCGAAGGACCAGGGCCAGAGCGTCCTGACGGCGCTCGAGGTCTCGAAGTCCGACATCGGCTACGAGGGCATCCAGTACGACGACCAGATCGGCAAGCTCGCCCTGGTCGGTGCCGGCATGCGGACGAACGCCGGTGTCTCGGCCCAGCTGTTCCGCGCGCTGCACGACGCGTCGATCAACATCGAGATGATCTCGACGTCGGAGATCCGGATCTCGGTCGTCACCCGCGCAGACACCCTCAACGAGGCGATGCGGGTCGTGCACGAAGCATTCGGCCTGGACGCCGACAACGAAGCCGTCGTCTACGCCGGCACCGGCCGCTGAACCCGAGCAGGAGCACCATGACCGACACCCAGCTGACCGTCGCCGTCGTCGGCGCCACCGGCCAGGTCGGCGCCGTGATGCGCCGTCTGCTCGAGGAGCGCGACTTCCCGGCGGACACCGTCCGCTTCTTCGCGAGTGCCCGTTCCGCGGGGACGAGCCTGCCGTTCCGCGGTCAGCAGATCGTGGTCGAGGACTCCGAGACCGCTGACCCGTCCGGCATCGACATCGCGCTGTTCTCTGCCGGTGCGACCGCTTCCCGCTCGCTGGCGCCCCGGTTCGCCGCCGCCGGCGCGCTCGTCATCGACAACTCGAGCGCCTGGCGACTCGACCCGCAGGTCCCGCTCGTGGTCAGCGAGGTGAACCCGGATGCGATCGACGCCGCCGAGAAGGGCATCATCGCGAACCCGAACTGCACGACGATGGCGATCATGCCGGTCCTCAAGGCGCTCGACACCGAGTCCGGACTGCGCCGCCTGGTCGCGACCACCTACCAGGCGGTCTCCGGCAGCGGGCTCGCTGGGGTCGAGGAACTCCTCGGTCAGGCCCGCGCCGCGCTCGAGCAGGACACCGCGGCGCTCACCCACGACGGGTCGGCCGTGACGTTCCCGGAGCCGGTCAAGTACGTCCGTCCGATCGCCTTCGACGTCATCCCGCTCGCGGGCAGCATCGTCGAGGACGGCTCGGGCGAGACCGACGAGGAGCAGAAGCTCCGCAACGAGAGCCGCAAGATCCTCGCCCTCCCGGACCTGCTCGTCGCGGGCACCTGCGTCCGTGTGCCCGTCTTCACCGGTCACTCGATCTCGGTGCACGCGGAGTTCGACCGTCCGCTCTCGCCCGAGCGCGCCACCGAGCTGCTCGCGGCGGCCCCGGGCGTCGAGCTGTCCGACGTCCCGACCCCGCTGCAGGCGGCCGGGCAGGACCCGACGTTCGTCGGTCGCATCCGCGCCGACCAGTCCGCTCCGGCCGGCCACGGCCTCGTCCTCTTCGTCAGCAACGACAACCTGCGGAAGGGTGCGGCGCTGAACGCCGTGCAGATCGCCGAGGTCGTCGTCGCACGGCGCGCAGTCCGCGCCTGACGCATCGCGGAACCGCACTGACGGCGGCACGTCCGCCGGACGGGAGGCCCGTCACCAGCTGGTGACGGGCCTCCCGTCCGTCTTCGGGCACGGCGGGCCCGTCGTCAGCGGTCGGAGGTAGGCTCGACGGGTGGCAGTGAAGCAGGTGGACCCGATCGATGTCGTCCTCGTCGGGGGAGGGATCATGAGCGCCACGCTCGCCGCGATCATCCACCGACTCGAGCCGGACTGGAAGATCCGCGTCTACGAGCGCCTCGGCTCGGCCGCCCAGGAATCGTCGAACCCGTGGAACAACGCCGGGACGGGCCACTCCGCGCTCTGTGAACTGAACTACACGCCGGAGCTGCCCGACGGTCGCGTCGAGATCGCGAAGGCCGTGACGGTGAACGAGCAGTTCCAGGTGTCGCGCCAGTTCTGGTCGCACCTGGTCGAGGACGGCACGCTGCCCGACCCGAAGAGCTTCATCAACCCGACGCCGCACATCTCGTTCGTCTGGGGTGCGGACAACGTCGCCTACATGCGCGCTCGCTACGAGGCGATGAAGGACCACCCGCTGTTCGCCGGCCTCGAGTACAGCGAGGACGCTGAGCAGATCCGCAAGTGGGCGCCGGCGCTCATCCCCGGCCGCAAGAAGGACCAGCCGATCGCGGCGACGTACTCCGCAGCCGGTTCCGACGTCGACTTCGGTTCGCTCACCCGGCAGCTCTTCGACCAGCTCGAGATCGCCGGGCTCGAGTTCGAGCCGTCCCACCGCGTCACGAAGATCGTCCGCTCGAAGGTGTCCGACGGGTGGGTGCTCGACGTCCGCAACGAGGTCGGTCGCACCAAGCAGCGCATCGCCGCGGACTTCGTCTTCGTCGGGGCCGGCGGCGGGGCCCTGCAACTCCTGCAGAAGTCCGGCATCCCGGAGATCCGCGGGTACGGCGGGTTCCCGGTGTCCGGTGAGTTCCTGCGCACCGACGACCCGGAAGTCGTGCAGAAGCACTCGGCGAAGGTGTACGGCAAGGCGAGCGTCGGCGCTCCGCCGATGTCCGTGCCGCACCTGGACACCCGCATCGTCGACGGCAGCGCCTCGCTGATGTTCGGCCCGTACGCGGGCTTCAGCCCGAAGTTCCTCAAGCAGGGCTCGGTCCTCGACCTGTTCACCTCGATCCGCCCGCACAACCTGCTGCCGATGCTCGCGGTGGCGTTCTCGAACTTCGACCTGGTCAAGTACCTGATCGGGCAACTCCTCGCCTCGAAGCAGACGAAGTTCGACGCGCTCCGCGACTTCATGCCCGCTGCCGAGCCGGAGCACTGGCACCGGATCACGGCCGGGCAGCGCGTGCAGGTCATCAAGCCTGACGAGGACAAGGGTGGCGTCCTGCAGTTCGGGACCGAGGTGATCACGTCGGCGGACGGATCGATCGCCGGGTTGCTCGGGGCCTCGCCGGGTGCCTCGACGGCCGTGCCGATCATGCTGAGCCTGCTCCGCAAGTGCTTCCCGGACCGATGGGACGGCTGGCAGGGCGCGGTGCACGAGATGGTCCCGACCTACGGGCAGGACCTGGGTGACGACGCGGCGCTCGCTGCCGCCACGCTCGACCGCACGGCGGCGGTCCTCGGCCTGCACCGCTGACCTCCGCGGTGTTGCGCCGCGTTCGAACGTGTGTTCGAATGGAGGCATGCGGTGGGACGGACAGGCGATCACGGCCGAGCGGAGCGACATGCTCCCCGGGCTCGAATCGAACAGCGGATTCGTCCGCAGTGTGACGACGCCGGAGTTCGCCGGAGTGACCTTCCACGAGGTCCTGGCCAAGTCCGCGTTGAACAAGGTCGGCGGAGCGGACGGTGGCACCTGGGGGATGACCATCAACCCCTACCGGGGGTGCAGTCACGCGTGCGTGTACTGCTTCGCCCGTCCGACCCACACCTACCTGGAGTTCGACGGCGGCGCGGACTTCGACCAGCAGATCGTCGTCAAGACGAACGTGGCGGACGTCCTGACGCGCGAGCTGGCGAAGCCGAGCTGGGACCGGCACCCGGTCGCACTCGGGACGAACACCGACCCGTACCAGCGCGCGGAGGGCCGGTACCGACTCATGCCCGGCATCATCCGGGCGCTCGCGGACTCGGGGACGCCGTTCAGCATCCTCACGAAGGGCAGTCTGCTCCGCCGGGACATCCCGCTCCTCGTCGAGGCGGCGAAGTCGGTGCCCGTCGACATCGCCATGTCCATCGCGGTGTACGACGACGACCTGCAGCAGTCGGTCGAGCCGGGCACCCCCACGACCTCGGCACGACTGGCGACCGTCCGCGCCGTCCGTGACGCCGGGCTCGACTGCTCGGTCTTCCTCATGCCGGTCCTGCCGTACATCACGGACACCCGGGTTCACCTGCAGGACGCCGTCGGGCGCGCGGCGGCATCCGGTGCCACGAGCCTGATGTACTCGGCGCTGCACCTCAAGCCGGGCATCAAGCCGTGGTGGTACGAGTGGCTCGGCCGCACGCATCCGGACCTGGTCGGCCGGTACCGGGCGATGTACCTCGACAACACGTACGCGCCGAAGGACTACCGGCGCTGGTTGGCGGAGCGAGTTCGACCGATCCTCCGCGAGCACGGGCTGTCGCTCGGACAGGTCGACCCCGCGACGGGCTCGATGGGCTTCTCGGACGACGCCGTCCCGCGCACGTCCGACCAGTCGCCGCTGAAGCGCGCGGACCCCGGGTACGCCCACCGGGCCGAGTACCGGCCGACGAACGGGCAGCGTCCGGTCGTGGTGTCGTCACCGCCGTCGATCCCGCTCCGGCCGGAGCCCTCCGTTCCGGGCGCGACACGGTTGTTCTGAGTCGCTGCCGGTCCAGGATCCCGTGTCCGGGGGACAGCGGAGGGTCGGTGGTCGCCGCTACCATGGTCCGGTCTGCCGCCTGAGGATCTGATCGGGGTACACCACCTCGTGCATCGTGGTTGGATCGGAAGTGGCGCCCCCGCAGCTGAACGGCCTCCCCAACGGTCGTCCGATGCGGAGAGCACTCGCTGGTCGGGTGCTCCGTGACCCATCGACAGCACGGAAGGACAGCCCGGTGCTCGGCATCCCCACGCATCTCGCCCCTCGGGTGAACGCGTGGTCGACCGTGCGCGCCTTCCACGCGGCAGCCATCGGGTCCCTCGCGGCCGCGGCGCTCCTGCTGCTGCTCTACCGACTCGACGCCCCGGACGACCACGTCCTCGGTGCGGTCCTGGCCGTCGTGCCGATGCTCGTGATGATCGGCTTGCACACCCACGTCGGCACCTGGCGCTCCGGTGCGGCGTTCCTCGTCGTCGGCGGGATCTGCGCGTGGTGGTTCGCAACCGTCGTGCAACGCGAACTCACCGACGTGCCCTGGGTGAGCTCGTACCTGCTGTCCCTGGTCGTGGTCCCGCTCGTCCTCATCGGCGGCGCCGGGAGCGGGACCCTCCGGGTCGTCCTCTGGTCGGTCTCCGGGTTCGTCGTCGGACGAGTCGTCACCGCGATCGCGGCCGTGCAGTCCGGTGGGCCGGACCACCCCCTCGTCCTCGCCTGGGTCACGCTCGGTTTCGTGATCGCGCTCGTCGGCGCCGTCAGCCGGTCGACCGCGCGCTCGGAGCGCGTCCAACCCGAACTGCTGCGATCGGCGCGCGAAGAGCACGTCACCGCGTACCGAGCCGGCATCGAAGCCGAGGCCGCCGCGATCCTGCACGACACCGTCCTCAACCACCTCAACGCCATCGCCCTCGCTCCCGCCGGTCCGATGGACGAACACCTCGCCCGCACGATGGAGTCCGACGTCGCGATGCTCACCGGGCGGGCCTGGCTGGCGGGCGACACCACCGCGGCGGACGGTGCCGGTCCGGCCGGCGCGACGTCGGACGGAGTGGCGGCGTTCGAGCGCATGCTCGACGAGCAGCGGGCCTCGGGCCTCCAGATCACCGTGACGGGCGACCCCACGTCGGTCGGACGGTTGGACGCGCACGCGATGACCGCGGTCGTCCGTGCCGTCGGACAGTGTCTGGCGAACGTGCTGAAGCACGCCGGCACCGACGCCGCCGAGGTCAGCGTCTTCGACGACGGTGTCGCCTGCACGGTGATGGTCGTCGACGACGGCCGCGGGTTCGACGAGCAGGCGACCGGGGCGGACCGGATGGGGCTCCGCAACTCCGTCCGTGAACGCATCGGGCGCGTCGGCGGTGACGTCCAGGTGTGGTCGTCGCCCGGGTCCGGCACGAGCGTCATGATGAGCGTGCCGTACGCTGCGCCGGTCGGTTCGGCGACGATCCTGCACCTCGCCGGGGACGACGACGTGGAGCGTGCATCGTGAGCGGCGGCCGGAAGGTCGACGGACGCACCGGCGGGAGCCGGACCGCGCAGCAGTACGACCCGCTCGGTGCGATGGGGTCGCGGCCCCTCGCGGTCGTGATCGGCGCCGGCGGGGTGCTCTGGGCGACGCTGGTGTCGCTGTTCGACCGTGACGTCGTCGGCGCCCCGACCGTCAGCGCCCTGACGGTCCTGCTGCTGGCCGCCTCCGCGGTCGTGGTGATCAGTGCCTCCAGCCCGTTCCGTGCGCCGTTCACCCGCTGGGCGTTCGTCGCACACGTCGCCCTGCTCTCCGCCGCGACCGTGACAAGTGCGGCGGCGCAGTGGGGGCCGGACCGCTCCCTGGTCAACGACTTCATGGTGCTGCTCTCCGCGATCGGTATCGTCGCGGTCGCGCCGTACCGACCGTGGACCGATCTCGTGGTCGGTGGGGCCGTGCTGGCGGCGGTCGACGCGGCGACCGCCGGCACGGTCGCGGCCGTGTACCCGGCGGGCGTGCCGGTCAGCGTGGGTGCGTTCCTCGCCGCAGCGCCGACCCTCGTCCTGACCGCCGCGTCGGCCGTGTTCGCGCGGACCTTCGCCGGGTTGGCCGAACGCGTGCAGATCCGCGCCGGTTCCTACTCCGTCGAGCGGGCGGAACGTGACGGCATCACCGCGAGCGTGCAGCAGGACCGGTCCACGATCCTGGCGCGCGACGTCGCGCCGTTCTTCGCCGAACTCCGGACGCGTGCGTCGATCTCCGACGCCGACCGGGAACGGGCCCGTGCGATCGCCGACGGCATCCGCCAGGTGATGGTCGCGGAAGCGGACCGTACCTGGCTCGAGTACGCGGTACGGGTTTCCGGGGACGCCGCGGCGACCGTCCACGACCCCGACGGGCTGGCTGCCGCGATGGACGCTGACCAGCGGACCGTCGTCCGCACGTTCGTGCGGGCCCTGCTCCATGCCGCCACGGTGGACCCGGCCGGCGTGCGCGTCACCGTCGCTCCCGTCGGCGGTCTCGCTCCCGGTCTGGGCGCGGACGGCCCCGCGCTGAGGGCGACGACGAGACCGCGGGTGGCGATGACGTTCGACGTCGCGGTCGCCGACTCGGACGTCGGCATCCACCGGACCTTCGACCCCTACTTCGCCGTCCTCCGCGTGACGTTCCCCGACACCGACGTCGCCGTCCGGCCATCGTCACTGACATTAAGGTTCTCGTATGACCAGCACTGACCCGAACCGGCTCGTGGAGGGCGGTCCGTCGTTGCCGACCCCGGGTGCGCGCCGGGTGCGTCTGGCCATCCTCGACGACCACGAGGTCCTGCTCGACAGCCTCTCCAGCTGGATCGCGGTGAACGCCTTCGACTTCGACCTGGCCCTCACCGCGCACACCTGGCTCGAGATGGTGCACAGCGACAGCTTCCCGACCGACCTGGTGTTCCTCGACTTCCAGCTGAAGGAGCCCGTCTCGATCGAGGCCCGCGTCCGCACCTGCCGTGCCGCCGGCGCGAAGGTCATCGTGCTCTCGAGCGTCGACGCCCGCGAGTCCCGCGACCGGTCCCTGGCCGCCGGTGCAGCTGCCTTCCTGTCGAAGTCGCTGCCGATGCGCGAGGTCATGGACATCGCGCGCGAGGTCATGGGTGTCGCCCGTGAGACTCCCGCACAGCGCGAATGGCGGCCGCTGCCGACCGGGGCGAGCGCTCACCAGCGGCCGAAGCTCAGCCACGGCGAAGAGGAAGCACTCCGCCTCTACGTCTCCGGGTACTCCACGAACGAGGTCGCCGCGCAGATGAACGTGCAGTACGAGACCGCGAAGACCTACCTGCGCCGCGTCCGGGAGAAGTACGCGAAGGTCGGTCGTCCGGCGTCCAAGAAGTCCGACCTGATCCGTCGTGCGGCGGAGGACGGCTTCCTCGCGTAGTGGCGAAGCTCTACTTCCGTTTCGGCGCGATGAACAGCGGCAAGAGCACCGGACTCCTGCAGGCCGCCTACAACTACGAGGAGCGCGGCCAGCGCGTCCTGCTCGCGAAGCCCGCGGTCGACACGAAGGGTGACCGCGAGATCGTCTCACGGCTCGGTGTGACGCGGACCGTCGACGTCGTCCTGCCGGCGGACGCCGACGTCCGGGCTGCCGTCGCCGATGCCGGTGCGACCGACCCGGAGTCGGCGCGCCTGGACGGCATGGTCCGACCGGTCAGCTGCGTGCTCGTCGACGAGGCGCAGTTCCTCACCCCGCGTCAGGTCGACGACCTGCTGCGCATCGCCGTCCTCGACCAGATCCCGGTCCTGGCGTACGGCATCCGCACCGACTTCCGCACTGAGGCGTTCCCGGGCAGCCGACGTCTGCTCGAGGTCGCGCACTCCCTCGAGGAGCTGAAGACGATCTGCCGCTGCGGACGGAAGGCCGTCTTCAACGCGCGGAAGATCGACGGGCAGTTCGTGTTCGACGGGTCGCAGGTCGCCATCGACGGCGCCGACGTCGAGTACGAGTCCCTCTGCGCCAACTGCTACCTCACGGAGTCCGGCGGGCGACTGGACGGCGAGACCGGGCACTGACAGCGGGGCCGGACGGGAGGCGCGGAATGGTCGCGGGTCGTCCCACGTTGGCTTCGTCATGAGCGACGCACCCCTGCACCTTTCCGTCCTCGACCTCGCCACGCGCGAGTACGGCCAGTCGAACACCGAGGCCCTGCAGGGCTCGATCGACATGGCCGTCCGGGCCGAGCAGCTCGGCTACGAACGCTTCTGGGTCGCCGAACACCACGGCATGCCCGGGATCACCTCGTCGGCACCCGCCGTCCTGCTCAGCGCCGTGGGAGCTGCCACCTCCACCATCCGCATCGGCTCCGGTGGCGTGATGCTGCCGAACCACGCACCCCTCGTCATCGCCGAGCAGTTCGGCACCCTGCGCGCGCTGTACGGCGACCGCGTCGACCTCGGCATCGGCCGCGCACCCGGGACGGACGGTGCGACGGCGATGGCCCTGCGTCGCACGGACCGACTGGACGTCGACGACTTCCCGCAGCAGCTCGCCGACCTGGTCGGGTTCTTCACCGGCATGGAGGAGTCGAACCCGCTCTCCAGGATCCGCGCCGTCCCCGGCTACGGCGACGTTCCCGAGTTCTGGCTGCTCGGTTCCTCCGGCTACAGCGCACAGGTCGCCGGTGCGCTCGGGATCGCCTTCGCGTTCGCGCACCACTTCGCCTCGGACAACACCGAAGCAGCCCTCGCGCTCTACCACCAGTCGTTCCGACCCTCCCGCTTCCGGTCCGAGCCGCTCGCCCTGATCGGCGTGCAGGTCGTCACTGACGAGGACCCGGGCGTGGTCGATGAGCAGAGTGCCCCGGGCATGATCTCGTTCATCCGGATGCGTCAGGGGACGAAGCCCGAGCCGGTGTCGATGGACGAGGCCCGCGCCTACCAGTTCTCGGACCTCGAGCGTCGGTTCATCGCCGCGCGCACCGAGCGTCAGGCGTACGGCACGCGGGACGAGGTCGCGGCGAAGATCAACGACCTGGTCGAGTCCACCGGTGCGGACGGCGTGATCGTCGCTCCGGGAGCGGCGCAGTCGCGTTACCGGCACCAGGCGCTCGAGGTCGTCGCCGGACTGCACGCCGAGGGGCGGCTGGTCCGCGCGGGCGTCGCGGTCGGCTAGGGAGCGGGTTCGCCGGGTGCGGGCAGCCTCCGCGCGGATCCGTCGTGTTGCAACCGGTTCGCGCCGCGGGAGACCGTGGTGCGGACCGGTTCTCGTTGTGCGGCGGCGGAGGCCGAGGCGGTGCCGGGGCGATGGCTCCGGCGGGAGGTCCGGACCGACCCCTGGGATGCAGAACGGCCCTGGAACGCAGAACGGCCCTGAAACGCAGAACAGCCCGGGGATACAGAACGGCCCTGGTTCCGAGTGGAACCAGGGCCGTGGCTGTCGGGGTGACAGGATTTGAACCTGCGACCTCGTCGTCCCGAACGACGCGCGCTACCAAGCTGCGCCACACCCCGCGGTGTGGTCACTCCGTTCCCGGAGCAACCCCAGAAGTCTACCCGATGTTCGGGGGTGCTCACGACCACGCTGTACCGGCCGGGCGCGTCGCGGTCCAGCTGCGACGAGGCGGGTCGAGCCGCGCCTCCAGTCCGTGCCGCGCGGCCGGTCGCGGTCCCCGCGGACCGGTGCGGGGATCCCGGACGCGAAAGCGACAGAACGGCGCCGCCGTACCGCGCACATCTGTCGCTTTCGGCCAGTGGACTACAACGCGCACGACTCCGCGGAGGCGCCGACGGGTGCCGGAACGTGTGCGCGGGAACGCCGAGGCACAGCGCGACGTGTCGGCGCGGCGTCAGCCTCGGGCGGTGAGGGTGACGACGACGGCCTCGGGCCGCACCGCGAACCGGATCGGGGCGTAAATCGAGGTCCCGAGACCGGCCGAGACGTTGAGCCATGACCAGTGCGTGCGGTTCTGCCACTGGTGCAGACCGCTGGCGTACCGACGGGGGAGGTCCGAGTTCGTGACCAGTGCCCCGATCCCGGGGACCGCGACCTGGCCGCCGTGGGTGTGTCCGGCGAACACGACGTCCGCACCCTGTGTGACGAAGGCGTCCAGCACGCGGCGGTACGGCGCGTGCGTGACCCCGATGGAGACGGGGGAGGGGCCGGATTCGTCCTCGGACCAGGGGACCTCGGAGCGCATCTCGTCGACGTTCGCCGGCAGCAGGTCCAGGCGGTCCCAGTCCCGGTGCGCGTCGGAGGTGCCGAAGAGCTCGAAGCGTGAACCGCGGACCTCGATCGCGCGGGCTTGGTCATTGAGGTCGAGCCACCCGAGCGACTCGAAGAACGCCGTCTGCCGGTCGACGTCGAGCCGGACCGGCTGGGTCTCCGGCCGCATCGAACTCGGGCCGGAGAGGTACTTCACGGGGTTGCGCGGCGACGGCGCGAAGAAGTCGTTCGAGCCGTACACGAAGGCACCGGGGACACCCCGGAACGGCTCGAGGGCGTACTCGACGGCAGCGTTGGCGGTCTCGTGCCCGAGGTTGTCGCCGGTGTTCACGATGAAGTCCGGCTCGACCAGGCTGAGATCGCGGATCCACTGCTGCTTGTCGGCCTGCCACGGCGCCATGTGGATGTCGGAGAGGTGCAGCACCGTCACGTCCCGAGAACCCGCGGGTAGGACGGGGACGGTCTCCCACCGGATACCGAACCGTCGACGCTCGACCAGTGACCCCCACGCAGCAGAGGCGACGCCAACCGCGCCACCCGCGGCCAGGACGCCGAGGGCGCCGCGGCCGCGCGTCATCGGCAGGCCTTCGGAGCCTTGCCGTCCTTGTTGCCGAACAGCTTCAGGGTCACGCCGCTGCCCTTGGCGACAGCGGTCCCGGCGCCCGGGGCGATCGCCGCCACGGTGCACTCGTTCTTGCCGTCGCCACGCTCGTAGTCGCCGGCTATCGCAACGTTCGTGAACCCGGCCCCCGACAGTTCGGAACGAGCGTCGTCGACCTTCTCGCCCCCGACGTCGGGCACCGAGGCCTGCGAGCCGTCCGTGGTGAAGACGGTCACGCTCGAGCCCTTGGAGAGCTGCAGACCCGCCGCGGGGCTCGTGGTGGAGACCGTCCCCGCGGTCCCGCCGCCTGCCTGGACGCCACCGTCGACGTAGGTCAGTCCTGCGTTGGCCAGCGCCGCTCGTGCTGCGTCGGGTGTCTGACCGGCGACGTTCGGGACGGTGATGCTGTTGCCGCGGATCGCCGCTGCGGACGGGGTCTCGAACTGACCGCCCGGGTACTGGGTGTTCGCGACGGTCTGGGCCTGTCGCCAAAGTGCCGTACGGGAGCCGGCGTAGGCGCCGTTCGGGCCGTAGACGAACCGGAGGTTCTGCTTGCCGACCGTGTTGCCCAGCCAAGCAGCGGTCGCGACCTTCGTCGACGCACCGACGATCCAGATCTGGTCGGCGTCGTCGGTCGTGCCGGTCTTCGCGAACTCGTCGTAGCCGTCGGGGGTGCGACCGCCGGGGGCCGTACCGATCGTGAGGACCTTCTTGAGCGCGAAGATCGCGGTCGCGGTGACCTGTGGGTCGACGGCCTGCGTGCATTCCTTCGGCTGGCCGCCGAGCGACTTGCCGTCCGCGTTCGTCACGTTGTCGATCGCGATGGGCCGGCAGAAGTTGCCCTTGTTGGCCAAGCCGGCGTAGGCAGCCGCCATGGTCAGCGGAGCGATGTAGTTCGTGCCGAGGACGAACGAGGCGTTCGTCTTGACTGCGGAGGTCGTGGGCTTGGACATGTCGTCGGCGTACTCGGTGGAGGTCGCACGCGGCTTCGCGAGGTGGACACCGAGGCTCTCCGCGGTCTTGCGGATGTCACAGAAGTCGAGTTTCTGGGCCATCTGGACGTAGGAGTTGTTGATCGACCGGTAGGTGGCGTTCTCGACGGTCATGTTGCCGCCTTCGCCGGGGGCGTCGTTCCGCACCGGGTAGTTGACGTTCAGCGGAGCATCGCACTGGGTGAAACTCGAGAAGGTGCGCGGCGTGCCGTTCACGATCTCCTGCAGGCCGTGCCCGTTCTGCAGCCAGTTCAACAGGGTGAACGGCTTGAACGTCGACCCCGTCTGGAAGCCCTCGCCACCGCCGTACTTCTGGTCGACGCTGAAGTTGATGCCGGTGTCGGTGGCCGGCGCGCAGGCGTTGGGGTCAGCACCCTCCGTGCCGCAGGCGGCGAGCTGGTTGTAGTTCTTGTTCTGCACCATCGTCAGCACGCGACCGGTGTCGGCCTCGACCGAGTTGAGGACGCCGCCCAGGGCGAACCGGGACTCGGTGTTCGGGGCGTACGCGTTGATCAGGTCCTTCTGCGCGTTGTTCAGGTCCAGGTTCAGCGTGGTCTGGATCGTGTAGCCACCGTTGCGCCAGGCGGCGTCGCGCTGCTTCTGCGTCGCGCCGAGCTGCGACATCTCCTTGACTACCTGCACCGCGTAATCGCAGAAGAACTGCGCGCCGTTGCCCGCCGCGGCCTTGCAGCCCTGCGTCGGGTCGGTCAGGTGCACGTAGTCAGCCGGCTTGGACTTGATGGCCTCGTCGAACTGCTTCTCGTCGATGTGCTTCTGCGCGTACATCGACTTGAGGATGACGTCACGTCGGGCGACGTTGGCGTCGTAGAACTTGGGGTCGGACAGGTTGCGGGTGTTCGGGGACTGCACGATCGCCAGGATCGACGCGCCCTCGGCCGGCGTGAGGTCGGTGGCGTTCTTGCCGAAGTAGTGCTGGGCTGCCGCCTGGACGCCGTACGTCTGGTCGCCGAAGAAGGCGATGTTGAGGTACCCGGTGAGGATGTCCTTCTTCGAGTACTTCTTCGCGAGCCCGATCGCGAGCTTCATCTCCTCGAGCTTGCGGGAGACCGAGACCTTCGTCGCCTCGTTGTAGGCCTTGAGGCGCTCCTCCGGGGTCGGGAGCTCGAGGGCCTGCTGCATCTTGATGTTGCGGACCAGCTGCATGGTCAGCGTCGAGCCACCGCCCGAATCGCCGAGGCCACCGCCGGCGACCGTGCCCACACCGGCGCGGACCAGCGAGGTCATGTCGACACCGCCGTGGTCCCAGAAGCGCTTGTCCTCGCCGTCGATGGCTGCGTTCTTCAGGTTGTCGCTGATCTGGTCGAACTTGAGCTCCTGGCGGTTCTGGTCGTAGACCGTCGCCAGGTGCACGGGCTTGCCGCCCTGGTAGGCCAGGACCTCGTTGCGCTGGGGGAGGTCACCGAGCTCGATGTACTCGGGCAGGGACTCGAACACACCGATCGTCGAGGTCGTCGTGACACCGGCGACGGCGATGGCCGGCGTGACACCGATGGTGACGAGCAGACCGGCGAGCGCGCTGAAGCCGACGAAACCGATGAAGGCGCCGACTGCGGAGACGGGCTTGGTCCGACGGGCAGACGTCTTCTGGGCAGACATAGGATGCAGCCTAAACGACACCTCGGACTGAAAGGCTGGCAAGGAACCGCATGCGCCGCTGGGAATACCTCACGACTCCGTTGATCATCCACAACACCACTGCCATCCTCAACAACTTCGGTGACGAGGGCTGGGAGCTGGTCCAGGTCGTCACCGGCCCCGAGGGCGGCCTGGTCGCCTACCTGAAGCGTCCGAAGGCCGACGCGTGAGCATCGCGGACCGCCTGCGCGAGCTCGGCCTCACGATCCCGGCCGTCGCGGCCCCGGTCGCCGCCTACGTCCCGGCGGTCGTCTCTGGCCGTCACGTCTTCACGGCGGGGCAGCTGCCCTTCGTCGACGGCGCCCTCCCGGTCACCGGCAAGGTCGGCTCGGAGGTCGACGCCGCGACCGCGACCGCGCAGGCACGTCAGGCCGCGCTGAACGGCCTCGCCGCCGTGCAGAGCGTCGCCGGGTCGCTCGACCGGGTGGCGAAGGTCGTCAAGGTGACGGTCTTCGTCGCCTCGGACCCGTCGTTCACCGGTCAGCCCGGGGTCGCGAACGGTGCCTCGCAGCTCGTCGGCGACGTCTTCGGTGCAGCGGGCGTCCACGCCCGGAGTGCTGTCGGCGTCGCGGTGCTGCCGCTCGACGCACCCGTCGAGGTGGAACTGATCGTCGAGTTGACGGACTGAACCACCGGCGGACGGAAGCCGTCCGCGGACAGCAGGAGAGCCTCCAGACCGACCGGCCTGGAGGCTCTTCCTGCGTCAGCTACATCAGTTCCGCGATGGTCGCCATGATCGTCGGGTCGGCCAGCGTCGTCGTGTCACCGATGCGGCGGCCCTCGGCCGCGTCGCGGAGGAGGCGCCGCATGATCTTGCCGGAGCGCGTCTTCGGCAGCTCGGGGACGATGACGACCTGGCGTGGCTTCGCGATCGGGCCGATCCGTTTGCCGACCCAGTTGCGGAGTTCCGTCGCTGCGGAGTCGCGGTCGACGTCGGCGGCTGCTTCGGCTGTGAGGATCACGAACGCGACCACGGCCTGCCCGGTCGTCTCGTCGGCGGCACCGACGACGGCCGCCTCGGCGACACCCTCGTGTCCGACCAGCGCCGACTCGATCTCGGCGGTGGACAGACGGTGCCCGGAGACGTTCATGACGTCGTCGACGCGCCCCTGCACCCAGATGTCGCCCTGTCCGTCGAGTCGGGCCCCGTCGCCGGCGAAGTACTTGCCGGGGAACCGGGACCAGTAGGTCTCGACGAACCGGTCCGGGTCGCCCCAGATGCCGCGTGCCATCGACGGCCACGGTTCGGTGATGGTGAGGTAACCGCTGCCACCGGGGTCGACGCGGTGTCCGTCGTCGTCGACGATCTCGGCGACGATGCCCGGCAGCGGCGTCTGGGCCGCACCGGGCTTGAGCTTCGTGACGCCGGGCAGGGCGGAGATCATGATCCCGCCGGTCTCGGTCTGCCACCACGTGTCCACGATCGGCGTCCGGTCGTGGCCGATGACCTGCCGGTACCACTGCCACGCCTCGGGGTTGATCGGTTCGCCGACGCTGCCGAGCAGGCGCAGGGTCTCGAGGCTGCGTGCCTCCGGGATCTGACGGCCGGCCTTCATCGCCGCGCGCACGGCCGTCGGAGCCGTGTAGAGGACGGTGACGCCGTACGCGTCGACCAGGTCCCACCAGCGGCCGGGCTTCGGCTCGTCCGGCGTGCCCTCGTAGAGGACCTGCGTCACGCCGTTCGCCAGCGGGCCGTAGACGACGTAGGTGTGCCCGGTGATCCAGCCGATGTCGGCGGTGCACCAGTACACGTCCTTCTCCGGGTGCATGTCGAACACGTTCTTGTGCGTGTACGCCGCCTGCGTCAGGTAGCCGCCCGAGGTGTGCACGATGCCCTTGGGCTTCCCGGTCGTGCCCGAGGTGTACAGGATGAAGAGGGGGTTCTCGGCGGGGAAGGCCTGGGCCTCGTGCTCCGGAGCGGCGGCGGCGAACTCGTCGTGCCACCAGCGGTCCCGGTCGGTCCAGTCGACGTCGTTGCCGCCGCGCTGCACCACCAGGACGTGCTCCACGCTGGCGCTTCCCTCGCCCTGCAGGGCCTCGTCGACCGCCGGCTTGAGGGGTGAGACGGCGCCACGTCGCCAGCCGCCGTCCGCCGTCACGACGACCTTGGCGCCCGCGTCCTCGATGCGGGCGCGCAGGCTCTCGGCGCTGAACCCACCGAAGACGACGGAGTGGATCGCGCCGAGGCGTGCGATGGCCAGCATGGTGACCACGGCCTCCGGGATGAGCGGCAGGTAGACGACGACGCGGTCGCCCTGACCCACGCCGAGCCCTTCGAGCATGTTCGCGGCCCGCTGGACGTCCGCGGTCAGCTGCGCGTACGTGATGGTGCGGGTGTCGCCGTTCGCCCCCTCGAAGTTGATGGCGACGCGGTCACCGTTGCCGGCGCGGACGTGACGGTCGAGGCAGTTCTCGGCGACGTTCAACTCGCCGTCGGCGAACCAGCGGGCGAACGGTGCTGCCGACCAGTCGAGCGCGCTCGTGAACGGCGTCCGCCAGTCCAGCAGTGCTCGGGACTGCTCGGCCCAGAAGGCCACACGGTCGGCGCTGGCCGCGTCGTGCAGGCCGCTGTCGGCGACCGCGTCGGCCACGAACTCCGGGGACGGCGGGAAGGTCGTCTGGTCGTCGTGGATCTGGTCCTGCTGCGGCATCGTCATCGATGTCCTCTCGTCTCGTCCGCCCGGGGCGCGGTCGGACCCACCGAGGCAGTCGACGACCGGGCGCCTACGGAGACTACTCCGGGCGTCACCGCCGCCGAGGCGCCGGTGGACAACTCGGTCACCGGGAATGCTCGGGTGCAGCCTCGCGCAACCGGGAGGCCGATCCACGCGCAGGATCGCGTTCTCCGGTCAGCGGTGTCATCGCATCCCGTTCCTGGGGTACAGTTGTTCCCGCCGGGCTCGTTCCCGGTGGCGCCGGTCAAGATTCCCCCCAATCCGCCGGTGTCCTGGCGGCACCCGTTCCCCCCAACAGGTGCCGCCTCTTCTTTTTCCCGTGGTTCCCTCATGTGTGACGGTGCCCACGCGGCGGGTCCGACCCCGCTCGATCCGCGGCGGGACGCGGAACGGTGAACAGAACGGTCCATCGACGCAGGTGCTCGCCGCGTCCTGGTGAACCTGCGGACAGCGCGGTCCGTGCCCGTCGTGTCCCCCTCTTGGCCGACCGTCGGAGGCTCCGCAGCGTGCTGCATGCGACGGGGTACGGCCGACGAGATCGGGGTACAAGTCCGGCACGATCGGGCCCGCCGGATGCGTTCTCCACCGACCCGGTCTGGAGGCCCGCCCGCCGTCGACCACGCCCGTACCGTCCTCGACATGCACCGGCATCGCGCACCGTTCCTGCCCGGCACACCACGACCGGACCACCAGCGGCAGGCTGCGTCACTCGTCGACTTCGAGGAGCTCGCGCCCCTCGTCGCCGACGACCGTGTCACCGACGTCCTGGTGCTCGGGGGACGCGGGGTGTGGACCGACCGCGGGACGGGCCTCACCGCGGTCGGCGGACTCGTCCTGTCGGAGACTCGGGCTCGCGACCTCGCCCGTTCCCTCGTGGCCCGCGGCGGTCGGCACATCGACGAGACCACGCCGTGTGCGGACGTCCGACACGGCGACGGCATCCGCGTCCACGCGGTCCTCGCTCCGGTGAGCGTCCGCGGCACGGCGATCTCGATCCGGCTGCCACAGGACGCGCTGCCGAGCATCGACCGGCTCGTCGGCGGCGGGTTCTTCGAGCGGGTCCCGCGGACCGTGGTCGACCGCGCCGTGCAGGAACGACGGAACGTCCTGGTCACCGGAGCGACCGGCAGTGGCAAGACGACCCTGCTCGCGGCGATGCTCGGCCTGGTCCCGACCGACGAGCGGATCGTCACGGTGGAGGACGTCGCCGAACTCCGGATCGACCACCCCCACGTCGTCGCGCTCGAAGCACGACAGGCCAACGCCGAGGGTGCCGGCGCGCTCGGCACCGAACGACTCCTCCGGGAAGCGCTGCGGATGCGGCCCGACCGGATCGTCGTGGGGGAGTGTCGGGGCGCCGAGATCCGGGAACTCACGTCGGCACTCAACACCGGGCACGACGGGGGAGCGGGGACGGTCCACGCGAACGGGGTCGGCGACGTCCCGGCGCGGCTCGAGGCGCTCGGGGCGCTCGCCGGTCTCACCCCGGAGTCGCTCGCGCGGCAGGCGGCGAGTGCGTTCGACCTCGTCCTGCACGTGGAGCGTCGGAACGGCGTGCGGCGGCTCGCCGAGGTGGGGCGCTTGGGGGTGGACCGGCAGGGACGGCTCGAGGTCATGCCGTTCTCGATCGGGGCATCCGGGGGACTGGGGATGCCCGGCCGGGAACGGGCGCGACGGGCTCGCGCGGTGCCGGCGGGTCCCCCGGGGGCAGCTGGTGCGGGTGGCGACGGCGACAGCGAGCGGGGAGACAGCGTGATCGCGGGTGGCCCCGGTCCGGTCGGCTCGGCGATCCGCGGTCCCCGTGCCGCCGGCGGAGCACATCGACGGACCCGCGGAGCGTGACGCGGACGGACGACGCGCTCGCCGCGGCGCGGGCGTTGGACCGGGTCGCCGTGCTCGTGTCCGCCGGCGTCCCGCCGTCCCGGGCCGTGGCACTCGTGGCCGGATCCGGGCAGGGAGCGCGCACGGTGTCGTCCGGAGGTCGTCCGGAGATCGACGGAGTGCTCGCCGTGGCGGCACGGACAGGAGCGCCCGTCGTGCCCGCACTGCGGGCGCTCGCGGGGTCGTTGCGGGACCGGGCTGCGGCGGAACGAGCGATCCGTACGGCGACGGCCGGGCCACGGGCGAGCGCCAGGGTGGTCCTGGCGCTCCCGGCGTTCGGCGTGCTGCTCGGTTCGGCATGGGGCGTCGACACCGTCGGGGTGCTCACCGGGACGTCGGTCGGGTGGTGCTGCATCCTCGTCGCTGTGGCCCTCGTGGTCGTGGCCGCGCGGTGGAGCCGCCACCTGCTTGCCGAGGCCTCCGACAGCGGACCGGCACCCGGCCTCCTGCTCGAGGTCTGGGCCGTCGCGCTGTCCGGAGGCGGCGCGTGGACCGACGCGGCGCACACCGTCGAAGCGGTCTACGGCGACCGGGCCTGGCCCGACGCGGACCGGGAGTGCCTGGTCGAGACCCTCGCCCTGGCCGACCACGCGGGGGTCCCGGCGGCCGGTCTCCTGCGTGCCGGCGCCGTCGACCGTCGTGCCGATGCAGCCGCCGAGGGCCTGGTGCGTGCCGAACGACTCGGGGTGCGACTGGTGCTGCCGCTCGGCGTCTGCGTGCTGCCGGCGTTCGTGTCGGTCGGGGTGGTGCCCGTCGTGCTCGGCATCCTCTCCTCCACATCCACAGGCCTCCGTTGAACTCTGCACGGACCCGTCGGCTGGCGCCTGCCGAAGGGCGCGTCCGCCGAAGGTGGATGCACGTCCCCGCGCGAACGCACGTCGCGCGGGGCCGATCACGAGCACCGGATCGACCGGTGCCAGGAGAGAGAGGAACGACGCCATGCAGGAAGGACACCCCGACGCTGCCCCGGACACACCGTCGGCTGGACGAGCACAGCGGCTCGGACGGCATCCGTCGCCGAGCCCACGGCCGCCGGGCCGGTGGTCCGATGACCGGGGATCCGCCACCGCCGAGTACGCCGTCGTCATCCTGGCGGCGGTGGCCTTCGCCGGCGTCCTCGTCGCGGTCATGCGGTCCGGTGAGGTGCAGGCGATCCTCACGGACCTCGTCCGGACGGCGCTCACACCATGAACCAGACGGCGCTCACACCATGCAAGGGGAACGACGCGTCAGCCACGACCGGGACGAGCACCAGGACCACCGCCGGAACCAGCACCAGGACGACGGCCGTGACCGCGGATCGGTGACGGTCGAGTTCGCCCTCGCCCTGCCGGTCTTCGCCGTGGTCTTGGCTGCGGCGATCGCCGGGGTGATGGCCGTCGACGGGCAGGGGCGGCTGCAGACCGCCGCCGCCGTCGCTGCCCGGGCCCTCGCGCGCGGTGACGACCCGGCTGCACGGCAGGCCCTCGAGCGCGCCGACGCCGGCACGGTCCGTGTCGAACGAGCGGGGGGCCTGGTCTGCGTCCGTGCCGGACGACCGGCCGGCACGGGGCCGTTCTCGGATGTCGTGCTGCAGGGGAGCGGCTGCGCCGTGGACGAGGCCGACACCGGTGACCGGTCCTGACGCGACCGGACCGATCCGGACCGCGACGGGGGGCCACCGCGGCGGCCTGCGGTCCAGGAACGCGCGGTCCAGCACGCTGCGGGCCAGCACCCTGCGGGCTGGTGAGCAGGGATCCGCCACGGTGGCGCTCGCGGCCGTCCTCGCGGTGGTCGTCCTCGTGACGGGCTCGCTCCTCGGCGCGGCCGGTCACCGGGTCGGGGCCGCTCGTGCCCGGGGAGCGGCGGACGCGGCGGCGCTCGCCGCGGCGGCGTCGGCCATCGGGCTGGTGTCGGACCCGCCCTGCCGTGCTGCTGGACGCCTCGCTCGGGCCAACGGAGCCGTCCTCGTCGCCTGCGGTGTGGACGGGGTGGTCGCCCGGGTCGAGGTGGCTGCCGGCGGTGGCCTGCTGTCCGCCCACGCCGTCGCCGTGGCCGGCCCACGGCCTGCTGCGGCGACGGCCAGCCGACGCGCCGTGGGCCGCCCGCGCGGTCCAGCCACGTGCGGCGGACTCGCTCCGGCTCCACCGGCCATCCCCACCGGAGTGTGTATGGTGTGCCTGTCGGCCCGCCGGTCACCGAATTCCCGGTCGACCCGGACGCTTCCACGACGTCCGTCGGCCGATCAGCACCATCGATCAAGGAGTCACGTGCCAGGCACGAAGAAGCTCGTGATCGTCGAGAGCCCCGCGAAGGCGAAGACGATCGCGCAATACCTCGGTGACGGATACGACGTCCAGGCGTCTGTCGGACACATCCGTGACCTCGTCGAGCCCAAGAACCTGCCGGCCGAGCTCAAGAAGGGCTCCCTCGGCAAGTTCTCGGTGGACGTCGACAACGGGTTCGAGCCGTACTACGTCGTCTCCGATGCGAAGAAGAAGACCGTCGCGGACCTCAAGCGTGCGCTGAAGGACGCCGACGAGCTCTACCTCGCAACAGATGAGGACCGCGAGGGCGAGGCCATCGCGTGGCACCTGCTCCAGGTGCTGAAGCCCAAGGTGCCCGTCAAGCGCATGGTGTTCCACGAGATCACCAAGGAAGCCATCCAGCGCGCCCAGGAAGCCACGCGGGAACTCGACACCGCGTTGGTCGACGCCCAGGAGACCCGTCGCATCCTCGACCGGCTCTACGGGTACGAGGTCTCGCCGGTGCTCTGGCGCAAGGTCGGGCCGGGCCTCTCCGCCGGTCGTGTCCAGTCCGCGGCGACCCGCCTCGTCGTCGACCGTGAGCGCGAGCGTCTCGCCTTCGTCTCGGCGAACTACTGGGACCTGACGGCGCGCTTCGAGAAGTCCGACGAGGGGGCCTTCACGGCTCGCCTCGCCCGGATCCAGGGCAAGCGCGTGGCCTCCGGTCGTGACTTCGACGACCGTGGTCAGACCACGGCGGACGTCGTCCGTCTCGACGAGGGGTCGGCGAGCTCGCTCTCCGCGGTCCTCGACCGCGCCGGCGACGCCGTCGTCCGCAGCGTCGAGTCGAAGCCGTACACACGCCGACCGGCAGCTCCGTTCACCACGTCGACGCTGCAGCAGGAAGCCGCGCGCAAGCTCCGCTTCTCGGCCCGTCAGACGATGAGCGTCGCGCAGTCGCTGTACGAGAACGGCCACATCACCTACATGCGTACCGACTCCGCGTCGCTGTCGCAGCAGGCGATCACCGCGGCACGCAAGCAGGCGACCGCGCTCTACGGCGCGGACTCGATCCCCGCGAAGCCCCGTTCCTACGCAGGCAAGAGCAAGAACGCGCAGGAGGCCCACGAGGCGATCCGCCCCGCCGGCGACACGTTCAAGACGCCGTCGCAGATGGAGGGTGTCCTCCGCGGCAACGACCTCCGTCTCTACGACCTCATCTGGAAGCGCACGGTCGCGTCGCAGATGGCCGACGCCAAGGGCTCGACCGCGTCCGTGGTGCTCGGGATCGCGTCGACCGAGTCGATCGAGGGCCTGGCGTCCACGGCGAGCGGTACCGACGTCGAGTTCACGGCGTCCGGCACGGTCATCACCTTCCGCGGGTTCCTCAACGCCTACGAAGAAGGCCGCGACGAAGAGCGCTCCTCGGGCGACTCCGCGGACGACGCGAAGCTGCCGCAGATGGCCGAAGGTGACCACCTCGGCGTCTCCGACGTGGCGGCCAAGGGGCACGACACCTCCGCACCTCCGCGCTACACCGAGGCCAGCCTGGTCAAGACGCTCGAAGAGCTCGGGATCGGGCGCCCGTCGACCTACGCCGCGATCCTCTCCACGATCATGGACCGCGGGTACGTGACGCAGCGCGGGACCGCCCTCGTGCCGAACTGGATCGCGTTCAGCGTCGTGCGTCTGCTCGAGGACTACTTCGGGGACCTCGTGCAGTACGACTTCACGGCCGAGATGGAGAACGACCTCGACCGCATCGCCAGCGGCGAGGAAGACCGTGTCGACTGGCTCAAGGAGTTCTACTTCGGTGGCGGTGACCAGCGCGGACTCCGCACGGTCATCGACAACCTCGGCGAGATCGACGCCCGCGAGATCAACTCGGTCGAGCTCGCGCCGGGCCTGACCCTGCGCATCGGTCGGTACGGCCCCTACATCGAGACCCCGAGCGACGATCCGGAGAAACCGCGCCGCGTCAACGTGCCCGAGGACATCGCGCCGGACGAGCTCACCCTCGACAAGGCCCGCGAACTCGTCGAGGCGCCGGTCGTCAGCGACCGCGTGGTGGGCATCAACCCGCAGACGGGCAAGGAGGTCCTGGCGAAGGACGGCCGCTTCGGTCCGTACGTGACCGAGCGCACTCCGGAGCCCGAGCCGACGGTCGACCCGGCGACGGGCGAGGTCCTGGCGGCTCAACCAGAACCGGCTGCAGAGGCGGCAGCGAGCACGGAGACGGGCGCGAAGACCGCGACCAAGACCGGTACGAAGGCCGCCGGCACGAAGACCGCCGCCGCGAAGAAGACGCCCGCGAAGAAGGCCACGGCCAAGAAGGCAGCGGCCCCGAAGGAGCGCACGGCCTCCCTCTTCAAGTCGATGGACCCGGGGTCGGTCGACCTCGAGACCGCGCTGAAGCTCCTCGACCTCCCGCGCACGGTCGGGACGGACCCGGAGTCCGGCGACGAGATCACCGCGCAGAACGGTCGCTACGGGCCCTACCTCAAGAAGGGCACGGACACCCGGACCCTGCCGAGCGAGGACGCGATCTTCGACGTCGACCTGCCCGGTGCCCTCGAGCTCTTCGCGCAGCCGAAGTACGGGGCCAAGCGTGCCGCGAGCGCGGCGCTCAAGGAGTTCGACGCCGACCCGGTGTCCGGCAAGCCGATCAAGGTGAAGGACGGCCGCTTCGGCCCGTACGTCACCGACGGCGAGACGAACGCCACGATCCCGCGCGGCGAAGAGGTCGAGACGGTGGACTTCGAGCGTGCGGTCCAGCTCCTCGCGGACAAGCGTGCCAAGGGCCCGGTCAAGAAGAAGGCACCGGCCCGACGCGCCCCCGCGAAGAAGAAGTGAGCACGGACGGAGCAGTGCGCACGGACGACTCCCGCGGCTGGTTCATCACCCTCGAGGGCGGTGACGGCGCGGGCAAGACCACGCAGGCCGAGCGCCTCGAGCAGTGGCTCGGGGTGCACGGCCGGCGGGTCGTCCGGACCCGGGAACCCGGTGGCACGGACCTCGGCCAGCGCATCCGCGAGATCGTCCTGCACGACCGCGGCCACGTGACGCCCCGGGCCGAGGCGCTGCTCTACGCCGCCGACCGTGCACACCACGTCGAGACGGTCGTCCGGCCCGCCGTCGCCCGCGGTGACGTCGTGCTGCAGGACCGGTACATCGACTCCTCGGTCGCGTACCAGGGCGTGGCCCGCGGCCTCGGCGCCGAGCAGATCCGGTCGGTGTCGAACTGGGCAGCGGACGGCATGACGCCGGACCTCACGGTGCTGCTCGACCTCGACGTGAGCCTCGGGCGGGCGCGTGTCGCGGCCGCCCGCGGCGACGTGTTCGACCGCCTCGAGTCCGAAGCGGCAACGTTCCACGAGTCCGTCCGGCAGGCCTTCCTCGACATGGCCCGCGCCGAACCGGAGCGGTTCCTCGTCGTCGACGCCTCCGAGTCGGCGGACGTCGTGCAGGAGCGGATCCGTTCGGCCGTGGCACGCCTGGTCGGGGTCGGTTGATGCTGCGGACCGAGACGACGTGCGCGAGCGCCGACGACCGGCCGGTCCCGTCGGTGGCTCCTGGCAGGATCCTCCCGTGAGCGTGTGGGAGGGCCTGACCGGACAGGAAGAGTCCGTGGCTGCGCTGCGGAGTGCAGCCGAGTCGACCGACGGCACGGGTGGCATGACGCATTCGTGGCTGATCACCGGGCCTCCCGGCTCCGGACGCTCGAACGTCGCCGCAGCCTTCGCCGCCGCCCTGGTCGGCAACGGCCCCGACGACGACCACACGCTGCGTCTGATCACCGCCGGCACCCACCCTGACGTCGCCCGGCTCACCACCCAGCGCGTCATCATCACGATCGACGAGATCCGGCAGCTGGTGACCTCGTCACACTTCTCGCCCTCGGTCGGCCGGTACCGCGTGATGATCGTCGAGGACGCCGACCGGATGACGGAGCGGACCTCGAACCTGCTGCTGAAGGCGCTCGAGGAACCGCCGGAGCGCACGGTGTGGATCCTCTGCGCTCCGAGCGAGGCCGACCTGCTGCCGACGATCCGCTCGCGGGTGCGCTCGGTCCGCCTGCGTGTCCCGGGCATCGAGTCGGTCGCCGACCTCATCGTGGCCCGGACCGGCGTGGACCGTGTCCTCGCCACCGATGCGGCGCGTCAGGCGCAGAGCCACATCGGCATGGCGCAGCGCCTCGCGACGAGCGAGGACGCCCGTGACCGTCGTCGTCGGACCCTGACCACGGTCCTCGCGATCCGCAGCGTCGGCGACGCCGTGAACGCCGCGGCCGCGCTCCTGGCCGTGGCGGACGAGGACGCCAAGGCGATCACGCTCGAGCGTGACGCCGAGGAACGCGATTCAGCACTCCGGTCCCTGGGTGTCCAACCGGGCGGTACCGTCCCGCCGGCGCTCCGGTCCCAGCTCCGGGTGCTCGAAGAGGACCAGAAGCGTCGGGCGACCCGCAGCCTCCGCGACGGCCTGGACCGCATCCTCGTCGACGTCTCCTCGCTGTACCGCGACCTGCTGCTGCTCGGACTCGGCGCCCCCACCGAGCCGGTGAACCTGGCGATCCGTCACGAGCTCGAGCGGGCGTTGCCGTCCGTCCCGCCCGCGGCCGCACTCGAGGTCCTCGACGCGATCGCGACCGCGCGGCAGCGCATCGGTGCGAACGTCGCCGCGCTCCTGGCGCTCGAAGCGCTGCTCGTCACGGTCGCCCGCGCCGTCCGCTGACCGGCTGCCCGGGGCGGCACGGCCTGGCGATCCCGACAGGGTTCTCAGGCCGTCCGCGATGCTCGGCGTGGGAGGATCGCCGCATGACCGACGCTGCACCGGGCCTCCGCGAACGGAAGCGGCGCGCCACCCGCCTGGCGATCCAGCAGGCCGCGCTGCGCATCGCGATCGAGCACGGTCTGTCCGCGGTCACCGTCGACGAGGTCTCCCGCCGGGCGGACGTCTCGCCGCGGACGTTCTTCAACTACTTCCCGAGCAAGGAGCAGGCGATCCTGGGCGACGACCCGACCCTGCCGCAGGGCGAGGACGTCGAGACCTTCGTCGCCGGTGGCCCGACGGGTGAACTGCTCGCGGACCTCGGCACGCTGCTGGTGCACTCGGCGCACGAACTCGTCGACGAACGCGGGTTGATCGGGGAGCGACAGCAGGTCCTCCGCGCGAACCCCGAGCTCTTCAGCCAGCGGATGGCGTCGATGAAGGAGTTCCAGGCCGGCATCCAGACGGTCGTCGAGCAGCGGTTGCGGCTCGAGGACGGTCTGCCCGAGACCGGTGACCCGACGGGGGACGGCAGTCCGCCTCGGTCGGACGAGGACGACGCGGTGCGCCGCCGCGCCCGCCTGGCGTCACTCGTCGGCATGGCCGCGCTCCGTCACGCCTGGTGGGAGTGGTCCGAGTCGGACGCGGACGCACACCTCGTCGACGAACTCGAGCGGTCCTTCGCCGACCTCGGCGCGCTCGTTTCGCGCTCGCTCGTCTGATCCTGTACAGTGATTTCTCGTGCCGCTCCGGATTCCCGGGGCGTCCGCCGCCTTAGCTCAGTCGGTAGAGCGATTCACTCGTAATGAATAGGTCGTCGGTTCGATTCCGACAGGCGGCTCCGAAACCCCCTCGTTCCTCCCGGAGCGAGGGGGTTCTGCGTTGCCCGAGCGGCCAGGCAGGCGAGCGGCCGGGCAGGTGCATGGGCGCGCAGGCAATCGAACGAGGCCAGGCAACCCACCCGCCCCGCCCGGGAGGCCCGTCACCGGCACTCGTGCACGCGCGCCTCCCACGGACGCAGCGTCCCGGCGACCGGCGGCTCCCCGAGGTTCCCCAGGACGAACGCCCCCACGAGCCTCCCGACCGACGCCGACAACTCGAGGTCCGAGGACGACAGGTTCGCGACGACGACGAGCGGCGGCTCGTCCGTGTCCGCCGAGGCCCGGGTGAACGCCCACAGTGTCGGGTGTTCCGCCTCGAGCAGTGTGAACGCCCCCAGCCGCACGGTGCGGGAGCGGTGTCGGAGGTCGATCAGTCGACGGTGGTGCTCGTACACCGAGCGCTGCCCGGCTGCCCGGTCGCCCGCGACGGTGACGCGCGGCCATCCCTGCCCCATATCGATCCACGGTTCGGTGGTGGAGAACCCCCCGGCGGGTGCGCTGTCGTCCCACGGGATCGGCGTGCGCGCGTTGTCGCGGCTGCGGAAGGCGAGGGCCTCGAGCGCCTCGGACTCCGGCATGCCGCGGCCGACGGCGCCACGGAACCAGTTGTGTGACTCGATGTCCCGGTACTGGTCGATGGTGGTGAAGGCGGCGTTCACCATGCCGATCTCGTCGCCCTGGTACACGTACGGGGTCCCGCGGTGCAGGTGCAGCACGGTGGCGAGCAGCGTGGCCGACTCGTACCGGAACGCGAAGGGGTCGCCGCCGGAGGCCGCCGCCCCGAACCGCGACACCGGCCGCGGCTGGTCGTGGTTCGACAGGTACAGCGAGTTCCACCCGCGGTCCTCGAGCCCGGTCTGCCAGCGCGCCAGTGAGCGCTTCAACTCCGGCAGGTCGGTCTCGTTCCGGGTGAACTTCGACGACGGTGCGTGGTCGAGGCCGACGTGTTCGAACTGGAACACCATGTCGAGCTCGTGGCGTTCCGGGTCGGTGAAGAGTGCCGCGTCCTCCACGGTGACACCGGGCATCTCGCCGACGGTGAGCAGGGCCTCCCGACCGGCGAAGACGCGCTCGTGCATCTCCTGCAGGTGCTCGTGGATGCGTGGCTGCATGACGTACGCGTCGCTGTCACCGGAGAGGGCGTCGTCGTCCTTGGCGATGTGGTTGATGACGTCCATCCGGAAGCCGTCGACACCGCGGTCCAGCCAGCGGTTCATCATGTCGTAGACCGCGGCGCGGAGGTCCGGGTTCTCCCAGTTCAGGTCCGGCTGCTGCGGCGTGAACATGTGCAGGTAGTACTGACCGGTGCCGGGGTCCCACGACCAGGCGGGTCCGCCGAAGGCGGCACGCCACCCGTTCGGCTCGTGGCCGTCGACGGGGTCGCGCCAGATGTACCAGTCGTGCTTCGGGCAGGTGCGGGACTGCAGGGCTGCGCGGAACCAGGGGTGTTGGTCGCTGGAGTGGTTGACGACGAGGTCCATGACGAGCTTCATGCCGCGCCGGTGCACCTCGACCAGCAGCGCGTCGAACTCGTCGATGGTGCCGAACAACGGGTCGATGTCCTCGTAGTCGGCGATGTCGTACCCGTTGTCGGCCTGGGGCGACCGGTAGACCGGCGACAGCCAGACGACGTCCACGCCGAGGTCGGCGATGTGGTCCAGGTGCTGCCGCAGCCCGGCGAGGTCGCCGACGCCGTCGCCGTTGCCGTCGGCGAAGCTCCGCGGGTACACCTGGTAGACGACGGCTCCCGTCCACCACGGTTCCGGTCCGGTCACGGCGCCTCCTCGCGTCGGTGCGCGCCCCTACGCGCATGCCCACCAGTGCGTCTGACTGGAGGCCCGTCCTGCGTTCCGGTGTCGGGCCTCCAGTCGGTCGGCTGGTGACCCGCACGGTACTCCGGCGGTCCTGACACCGCTGCACGAGCCCTGTGGACAGCTGGCCTGTCCACAGGGGACGATCTCGCGACGACCTGCGCGGGAGCGGTGGTAGACACGACGCATGGCCATCCGATGGGGAGTACTCGGGACCGGCGGCATCGCCCGGTCCTTCGTCCGCGACTGCAGTGCCGCGGGGGTGGTGTTCACCGCGATCGGCTCACGGACCGACGAGTCCGCGCGGGCCTTCGCGGACGAACACGACATCCCGCACGCGCACGGTGACTACGCCGCACTGGTGGCGGACGACGAGGTCGACGCGGTCTACGTGGCGACGCCGCACTCCCGCCACGCCGAGGACGCCCTGCTCGCGATCGCCGCCGGCAAGCACGTCCTGGTCGAGAAGGCCTTCACGATCACCGCGGAGGAGGCCCGACGGGTCCGCGACGCCGCGCACGACCGCGGTGTGCTCGTGATGGAGGCGATGTGGACCCGCTTCCTTCCGCAGACCGCGATGATGCGGCGGGTGCTCGCCGAGGGACGCATCGGCACTCCCCGACTGGTGCAGGCGACGCACCACCAGGCGCTGCCGACCGATCCGCGGCACCGGCTCAACGACCCGGCTCTCGGCGGTGGCGCGCTGCTCGACCTCGGCGTCTACCCCGTGTCGTTCGCGGTCGACGTGCTCGGCGTCCCGACCGCGGTCGCAGCGTCCGGCACCCTCAGCGACCAGGGAGTCGACACGCAGATGGGCATCGTGATGACCCATCCGGGGGGGGCGCAGTCGACGGTGCACTTCGCCCTGGACCTGCGCAGCCCGAACAGTGCGTCGATCGTCGGCACCGAGGGGCGTATCGACCTCGACCCGACGTGGTGCACGCCGACCACCTGGCGCATCCGGGACGCCGACGGTGCGATCGTGGAGGAGTTCGACGGGCGCGAGGAACTCGCCGGCTACAACCACGAGGCCCGTGGCTTCGAGGCCGCGATCACGGCCGGGGTGCCGGCAGACAGCACCACGCACATCGACCACACGGTCGCGATCATGGCCGTGATGGACGAGGCCCGCCGGCAGGTCGGCGTCGAGTACCCGGCCGATCCCGCGCTCTGAACACCCCCGCAGCCCGTCGACTGACGACGGTGGGCCTGGAGGCACGGACCCGCGTCTCGTAGGATCGCCTGGATGTCCGAGCAGTCACCCCAGCCGCCCACCGGCGGCCCCGTCCACCGTTCCGTCGCAGCCCTGCGCGCCTCCGTCCGCCGGAAGCCGGTGCCGTGGGGAGTCGGTGGGCTCGTCGTCGTCCTCGCGGTCGCCTCCGGCGGTGTGGTCGCGGTGAACGCGGCGACGGCGGACCAGCCCAGCGCGACCGGGTCGGCCAGCGCCTCCCGGACGCCGTTCGCCACCCGGACACCGACGTCGTCCTCGACCCCGACGGCAGCCCGGACGGCGACGCCGACTGCGGGACCGACTGCGACCCCGACACCGACCGCGTCGGCGAAGGCCGCCGCCCGCACCTGCTCGGTCGCTGGCGCAGCCTCCGCGAGTGGGCTCGGTCGCTTCGAGGGCTACGTCATGAACGCGGCCACCGGGGAAGAGCTGTTCTCGCGCGACGGTGGGACGCCGGCGCAGACCGGCAGCGTGATGAAGACCCTGACGAGCGCGACCGCGCTGGCGGTCCTCGGTGCCGGGCACACCATCCCGACGACCGTCACCGACGAGGGTGGTGGCACGATCGCCCTCGTCGGACACGGCGACGCGACCCTGACGGCAGGCAACGGCACGGTCTACCCGGGGGCGCCGAGCCTCGCGCAACTCGCCCAGCAGGTGAAGGCGCGGCTCGGCGGCACGCCGGTGACGACGATCGTCGCCGACGGCACCTGGTGGAGCGCATCCGACGCCTGGGACCCGACCTGGCCCGTCAGCGAGCGGACCATCGGGTACCAGCCGAACGTCACCGCGCTGATGGTCGACGGCGACCGCGCGAACCCGGCGGCCGCGACCTCGCCGCGCTCCGAGGACCCGATCGGCCGGGCCGGTGTGGCCTTCCGGACGGCCCTCGCGAACGCCGGCGTCGTCGGAGCGTCGACCGCCCAGGTGACGCAGCGGGCGACGACCTCGCAGAACACGATCGCGCAGGTGCAGTCCCAGCCGGTGTCGACGCTGATCGGGCAGATGATCCCGAACTCGGACAACACCCTCGCCGAGATGCTCGCGCGGGTGTCGTCGAAGCAGGCCGGCGCCGGTGGCACCGCGGCGTCACTGACCGGTGTCTACAGCAGTGCCCTCCGCGGGTACGGCGTGGACCCGTCCGGCATCCGCATCGTCGACGGCTCCGGCGAGAGTGCGTCGAACGCGGTCTCGCCCTCGTTCGTCGCGCACCTCATGGTCCCGGTGACCCGGGGTGACAAGGGGCTCGGGACACTCGCGCAGGTCCTGCCGGTGGCCGGCGTGTCCGGCACGCTCTCGAGTCGGTTCACCGGCGCGAACGCCGTGGCGCGTGGCAAGGTGCACGCGAAGACCGGGTGGATCGACAGCGCGAACACCCTCGGCGGCTACATCGACGCTGCCGACGGCACGAAGTTGACGTTCGCGTTCTACGCCATCGGGTCGCCTCGGGCCGCCGCGCTCCCGGCACTCGACGCGGTCACGGCCGCGGTCTACCGATGCGGAGGCTCGCTCACCGGGTCCTGACCCGACGGGTGTTGGATGGGTGCATGGCCAGGGCACTGCTCATCACCGACGTCCAGAACGACTTCACCGAGGGCGGCGCGCTCGCGGTCGACGGAGGGGCGGCACTCGCCGAGCGGATCACCGCGTTCCTCCGTCGGCATGCGGACGAGTACGACCTCGTCGTCGCCTCCCGGGACTGGCACGACGCCACGGGGGACAACGGCGGACACTTCGCCGTGACCGACAGCGCGGACAGCGCGGACGGACCGGACTTCCGGACGACGTGGCCGCCGCACTGCGTCGCCGACACGCCGGGTGCCGAGTAC
This sequence comes from Curtobacterium sp. MCPF17_052, assembly GCF_003234085.1. Classification (GTDB taxonomy): domain Bacteria; phylum Actinomycetota; class Actinomycetes; order Actinomycetales; family Microbacteriaceae; genus Curtobacterium. The sequence goes on along the minus strand of NZ_QKSD01000009.1, from coordinate 85,542 downwards.
CACCCGGCCCTCGACCTGTCCTTCGTCGACGTCCACGTCCGCAAGGGGCAGGGTGAGCCGGCCTACTCGGCGTTCGAGGGCACGACCGAAGCCGGGGCCGACCTCGTCGACGTCTTCTTCGACCGCGAGGTCCACGCCGTCGACATCGTCGGCATCGCGACCGACCACTGCGTCCGGGCGTCCGCGCTCGACGGGGTGCACGCGGGCCTCGACGTCTTCGTCTACGAGGACCTCGTCGTGGGCATCGACCCGGCCAGCAGCGACGCCGCGCTCGAGGAGGTCCGCGACGAGGGCGGGCACACCGGGCACAGCGACATGGACGAGGGGCGTCAGCGCCCGGGAGGAGCGGTCCTGTGACCGACGAGCAGACGACCAGCACCACGACCGCCACCAGCACCACGGTCGGTGACGAGCACGTCAGCGTCCCCGACGTGCCCACCGGCCTCTTCATCGGCGGCTCCTGGCGTCCCGCGAGCGGCGGTGCGACCTTCGACGTCCGCGACCCCTCCACCGGCGCGGTCCTCGCGAGCGTCGCGGACGCCACCCCGGAGGACGGCGTCGCCGCACTCGACTCCGCCGTCGCCGCACAGGCCGAGTGGGCGGCGACCGCACCCCGGCGCCGCTCCGACCTGCTCCGACGCACGTTCGACCTCGTGCACGAGCACGCCGACGACATCGCCGCGATCATGACGCTCGAGATGGGCAAGCCGCTCGCAGAGTCCCGCGGCGAGGTGGTCTACGGCGCCGAGTTCCTCCGCTGGTTCTCGGAGGAAGCCGTGCGCATCGGTGGCGACTACCGCACGAACCCGGAGGGCACCGGTCGCGGCATCGTCCTCAAGCGTCCGGTCGGCCCCGTCTACGCGATCACGCCGTGGAACTTCCCGCTGGCGATGGCCACCCGGAAGATCGCACCGGCGCTGGCCGCCGGGTGCACGGTGGTGCTGAAGCCCGCCGACCTCACCCCGCTGACCACGCTGTACCTGGTCGAGCTGTTCCGTCGTGCCGGGCTGCCGGACGGTGTCCTCAACGTGGTGCCGGCCTCGGACGCGAAGGCCCTGTCCGCGCCGGTCATCGCCGACCGCCGGCTGCGGAAGCTCACCTTCACCGGCTCGACCCCGGTTGGTTCGGCGCTGCTCAAGCAGGCGGCCGACAACGTCCTGAAGACGAGCATGGAGCTCGGGGGCAACGCTCCGCTCCTGGTGTTCGACGACGCCGACCTCGACCGGGCGGTGGACGCCGCGATGCAGGCGAAGTTCCGCAACGTCGGCGAGGCCTGCACCGCGGCCAACCGCTTCTTCGTGCAGGAGGGCATCGCGGACGCGTTCACCGCGGCACTCACCGAGCGGATCGACACGCTGCGCATCGGTCGGGGCACCGAGGACGGTACGGACATCGGTCCGCTCATCGACTCTCGCGCGGTCGACAAGGCCGCGGGGCTCGTGGACGACGCGGTCGATCGCGGCGCACGTCTCGTCACCGGTGGGGTGCGGGTCGAGCGCGAGGGCACGTTCTACGCTCCGACGCTCCTGGACGACGTCCAGCCCGGCTCGGACATCCTGACCACCGAGATCTTCGGACCGGTCGTGTCGATCACGCGCTTCGCGACGGAGGAGGACGGCATCCGCCTCGCCAACGACACGGAGTACGGCCTCGTCGCCTACGCGTTCACCGAGGACATGCGCCGTGGGCAGCGCCTGGCCGAACGGCTCGAGACGGGGATGCTCGGATGGAACACGGGGGTCGTGTCCAACGCGGCGTTCCCGTTCGGCGGTGTGAAGGCCTCCGGTCTCGGCCGCGAGGGCTCGCACGAGGGCCTCGAGGAGTACCTGGAGACGGTCTACGTCCTGACGCCGGACCCCTTCGCCGTCTGAGGCCCCGGCGGGAGGGCCTCAGACGAGGAGCTGGTGCTTCGCCAGGTCGCGGTAGAGCGGGGTGCTCTGCACGAGTTCGGAGTGGGTGCCGACACCGACGACGCGGCCGTGCTCGAGCACGACGATGACGTCGGAGTCCACCACGGTGGACAGTCGGTGGGCGATGACGAGCAGGGTGCGGTCCTCGGCGACGGCGTCGATCGCCAGGCGCATCTTCTGCTCGTTCACGCCGTCGAGTGAGGACGTCGACTCGTCGAGCAGGAGGATCGGGGGAGCGGCGAGCAGGGCCCTCGCGATGGCCAGGCGCTGCCGTTCCCCGCCGGAGAGCATCACGCCGTCCTCACCGACCTGTGCGTCGAGGCCGCGGGGGTCGCGGTGCAGCACGTCGCCGAGGTTCACGGCCTCGAGCACCCGGACGCACTCGGACTCGGACGCGTCCGGCGACCCGAGCAGCAGGTTCGCGCGGATCGTGCCGGCCAGCACGGGGGCGTCCTGTTCGACGTACCCGATCTGCGCCCGGAGTTCGCCGCGGTCGAGGCCGCGGACGTCCAGGCCACCGAGACGGATGACGCCGTCGGTCGGGTCGTAGAACCGCTCGATGAGCGCCAGCGTCGTCGACTTGCCGGCACCGGACGGACCGACCAGCGCGACACGGGAGCCGCGTGGGACGCTGAACGACACGTCGCGCAGCACCACCTGGTCGTCCTCGGCGCTCGGCGCCGCGGCACTGACGTCGCCCGCTCCTTCGGCCCCGTCCGTGCCGACCGCGTCCGGGGACACCGCGTACCGGAAGGTGACGTGCTCGAACGTGATCGCGTCGTCCGTGGCGATCGCGGCGGCCGGCCGGACCGCGGCGTCGTCCTGGTCCTCGGTCGGCAGGTGCAGGACCTCCTCGATGCGGCCGAGGGCGCCGAGCGCCTGCGCCACGGCGACGACCGCGCCGAGGGCCTGACCGAGCGGCATGATCATCATGAAGAGCAGCAGGATGAACGTGATGAGCGTCGCGATGGTGATCGTCCCCGCCGCGACCTGCGCGCCACCGATGCCGAGCACGGCGATGAACGCGACTTGCATGACGATGCTCGCGACCGGCACCACGAACGCCGACATCCGGGCGATGACGAGCCCGCGCTGGTAGGCCTCCGTCGCGTGCTGGTCGACCTCGCTGACCTCGCGCGCCGTGGCACCCGCGGCACGGATGGTGCGGACGGCGCCGATGCCGCGCTCGACCGCGGCGGTGAGGTCGCCGACCTTCTCCTGCGCGGCCTTCGAGGCGACCCGGATGCGCCGGCTGAGGCCACCGACGACGACCACCGCGACGATGACGATGACGATCACCACGACGAGGAGCAGCGGGTCGATGATCGCCATCGCGATGACCGCGCCGGCGAAGGTGAGCGCGCCGCCGATGGACTCGATGAGCCCCTGCGTCAGGACGGCCCGGAGGAGCGTGGTGTCGCTGCCGACGCGGGACACCAGGTCACCGGTGCGTCGGACGTCGAACTCCGAGATCGGCAGGTTGAGGATCCGTGCGATGAGCTTGCGTCGGGTGGAGAGCACGACGCCTTCGCCGGCACGCTGCAGCAGGAAGTGCTGGACACCGTTCAGGACGCCGGCGACCAGCACCAGGACGACGAGCGCCCACACCAGCGCCGACATGCCGGTGCCCTGTTGGACGGCGGTCACCACCTGGTTCACGAGCAGCGGCTGCGCCAGGGACGCTCCTGCCCCGAGGATGCTCAGCACGATGATGACGACCATCGCCGGCTTGTTCTCGAACAGGTAGGACAGCAGGCGACCGAAGGTGGCGCGGGGCCCGTCGGTCTTCTTCGGGCGTGCGAACGGGTTGCTCATCGTGGGTCGATTCTCTCACCGCGGGACCGACAGACGGACGGGAGGCTCCCCACCGGTGTGGTGGGGAGCCTCCCGTCCGTCAGATCCTCGCGGAGGTGCGCTCGCGCTACGGGGCGACGCGCTCCACGGCCGGCTGGTCGTCGACCGTGTCCGCGAGGTCGCTCCCGCGGGTCTCGCGGACGAGGAACAGCGCGACCAGCGTCACGACCGCCGCGATGGTCAGGTAGAGGCCGACGAGGAAGATGTTCCCGTCCGGCTGCCACAGCTTGAGGGCGATGGTCGGCGCGAGCGAGGCACCGAGGATCGACGCGACGTTGTACGCCAGTGCGGAGCCGGTGTACCGGACGTTCGTCGGGAACAACTCCGGCAGCAGCGCGCCCATCGGACCGAACGTGAGCCCCATCAGCGACAGGCCGACGATCAGGAACGTGACCACGGTGATCGGTCCGTGAGCCGCCGCGAACCAGAACTGGAACGTCAGGCCGAAGAGCGCGATGCCGATGGTGGTCGGGATGAGCGTGCGGCGGCGTCCGAACCGGTCGGCGAGCAGCCCCGCGATCGGCGTGCAGATGCCGAAGAAGACGACGCCGATCATGAGCAGTGACAGGAACTCGCCGCGCGAGTACCCGAGCCCGATCTTCGGGACGAGCTTCGACGCGGTGTCGCCCGCGGTGCCGTAGTTCAGCGTGAAGGTCGTCATGAAGTAGAAGAGCACGTAGGTCGCGACCATGCCGAAGGTGCCGACGACGACCGCGCGCCACGAGGTGCGGAACACCCGGCCGAGCGGGACCTTCGCGACCGAGCCGGACTCCTGGACGCCGCGGAACACGGTGGACTCGACCAGACGGAAGCGCACGTAGAGCCCGATGAGGACGAGCACGGAGGACACCAGGAACGGGATGCGCCATCCCCACGCCTGGAAGTCGGCGTTCGGGGTGCCGTCGGCGCCGGCGGGCAGCGCCGCGTTGATGATGATGAACAGGCCGTTGGCCAGCAGGAAGCCGATCGGGGCGCCGAGCTGCGGCATCGAACCGAACACGCCGCGCTTGCCCTCGGGGGCGTTCTCGGTCGCGAGCAGTGCCGCGCCGGACCACTCGCCGCCGAGACCGACGCCCTGGGCGAAGCGGAGGACGGCCAGGAGCACGGGTGCCAGGACCCCGACCGAGCCGAAGGTCGGCAGGCAGCCGATGAGGAACGTCGCGGTGCCCATCACGAGCAGGGAGGCGACGAGGGTGGTCTTCCGGCCGACGCGATCGCCGAAGTGGCCGAACAGGATCGACCCGACCGGACGGGCGAAGAACGCCAGCGCGAACGTCACGAACGAGGACAGCTGCGACGCCGTCGGGTCCTCGTTCGGGAAGAACAGGGTGGGGAAGACGAGGACGGCGGCGGTCGCGTAGACGTAGAAGTCGTAGAACTCGATTGAGGTGCCGACGAGGCTCGCGATGACGACGCGCGAGCGCGGGTTCGTCTTCGTGGCGGGCGTCGGGGTGGCCGGGGCGGCGGACATGCGTGTGAGGACCTTCGAGGTGCGCGCGCGTTCGAGGAGCGCTGCGGTGACCGGACGGCGGACTGGCGACACGGTTCGCGCGGGGTGGCGCGGACACCGGGTCGGGTGCGTTCGGAGGTGGTGGTCCCGCTCGTGACGGGGACCTCAGTGTACGACGGATGTCGGGCAGCTGCGAATCGACCCTGAGCTGGCCGTCAGTTCGCCCGGTCGGACGGTTGCCGGGTCGGTCAGTTGCTGGCGTCGGTCAGTTGCTCGCGCCGGTGCCGAGGTGCGACGGCAGCGTGTGGCCCATGCGGTCGCGCTTGGTGTCCAGGTACCCGGCGTTCTGCGCGGAGATCCCGACGACCAGCGGCACGAGGGAGTCCACCGTGATGCCGTGCTCCACCAGCTGTCGGCGCTTCTCGGGGTTGTTCGAGAGCAGCCGCACGCGGGTGATGCCGAGGTCGGCGAGGATCCCGGCGGCGCCGCCGTACTCGCGGGAGTCCGCCGGGAGGCCGAGCGCGAGGTTCGCGTCGAGCGTGTCGAGCCCGTCCTCCTGGAGGCGGTAGGCCTTGAGCTTGTTGATGAGGCCGATGCCGCGACCCTCGTGGCCCCGCAGGTAGACGACGACCCCGCCCTCGGCGGCGATGGTGTCGAGCGCGGCGTCGAGCTGCGGGCCGCACTCGCACTTCAGTGACCCGAAGGCCTCACCGGTCAGGCACTCGGAGTGCACCCGCACGAGTGAGCCGTCCGAGGGGGCCTGGCCGTCGGGGGTCTTCGCGATCACGGCGACGTGTTCCGCGCTCGTCACGAGGTCGCGGTAGGCGCGCATCTCGAAGAGGCCGTGCGTGGTCGGGACGTTCGTGGAGACCTCGAACGACACCGGGCTCCCGGGAGTGGCGGAGGTCAGTGCGTCGGTCATGTGGTGCTCCGGTCGGTGGGGGCCCCGTCGACCGCGCCGTCGGGCTCCGTGCCGTCAGGCTGTCGGGAGACCGTGCGGGCGCGGACCAGCAGGTCGGGGCCGAGGCTGGACGTTGACAGTACACGCAACATCCGCGCAGCGTGGATACTTCCCACGCCGATGTCACCGAGTGCGACGCGGGGTCCGCCGAGGAGCACCGGGGCCAGGTACACGAGCAGTTCGTCGGCCAGTCCGGCGGCGATGAACGCGGACGCCACGGTGGGTCCGCCCTCGACGAGGACACTGTGGACGCCCCGCTGACGGAGCGAGCGGAGCGCGGCGTCGAGGTCGTGTCCGGGGATCGTGACGACCCCGCGGGGGTGGCGGTGCAGGGCGGCGTCCGCGGGCAGGGCCCGGTCGCCGAGGACCACGGGCAGCGGCTGATCGGCGAGGAACTCCCCGGCGTCGCCGCGCGCGGTCAGGCTGGGGTCGTCGGCCAGGGCGGTGCCGGTGCCGACCAGGACGGCGTCGTGCGCGGCGCGCTGCTCGTGCACGTGCTGGCGGGCTGCGGCGCCGGTGATCCACCGGCTGGTGCCGTCGGCCGCTGCGGCGCGACCGTCCAGGCTGGCGGCCCACTTCACGGTCACCCAGGGGCGTCCGAGCCGGACGGAGAGCAGCCAGCGCTCGAGGAACGCCTCGGCCTGGTCGGCGAGGACGTCCGGCACCACGTCGACGCCGGCGGCTCGCAGCCGATCCGCGCCACCGTGGGCGGCGGGACCGGGATCGTCGACGGCGTACACGACCCGCGCGACGCCGGCTTCGATGAGGGCGACGGAGCACGGCCCGGTCCGGCCGACGTGGTCGCACGGTTCGAGGGTGACCACCGCGGTCGCGCCACGGAGGCGCGCCGGGTCGACCTTCCGCATCGCGTCGACCTCGGCGTGCGGGGTGCCCGCACCGCGGTGCCAGCCCTCGCCGAGGACGTCGCCGTCGGGGGAGAGCACGACGGCGCCGACCCGGGCGTGGTCGCCGACGGCCGGTCCCCGCGCCGCGAGTTCGAGGGCCCGGCGCATCGCGCGGACCTCGGCGTCGCTGGCGGGCAGGCCGTTCGGCTCCGGGGCCGTGTCGGGTGCGGTGTGGCTCACGGAGCGAGACTACCGGCGGTCCCCGACGTCGATCCGGGAGGCCAGGGCAGGTCGGACGCGGGCGTCCCGTCCGCGCGCCGCAGCGCCTTCCACGCGGGGGCCGACGAGCCGTCGCGGTTCGGCACGAGGGCGTCACCGCTGCCGGTGTAGGTGAAGCCGGCACGACGGGCGACCGCGGCCGACGCGGTGTTGCCGACGTAGCACTCCCAGTACACGTCCGGGGCGCCCTGCGCGAACGCCCAGTCGACGACGAGCTCGACGGCCTCGGAGACGAGCCCCGTCCCACGGGCGCCCGGTGCCAGCCAGAACCCGAGGTCCCGGCGGGCCGTCCGGTAGCTGATGACACCGTCGAGCCAGGCCGACCCCTGCCGTCGGATCGCCCAGGTGTACTCGCGGTCGGACGCCCATCCGGGTCCGACGAGCGCGTCGACGAAGGACTGCGCGTCCTGCGCCCGGTACGGCTGCGGGATCGTCGTCCAGCGGACGATCTCCGGGTCCTGACAGGCGTCGGTGATGGCGGCCGTGTCGGCACGGGTCGGCATGTCGAGCCGGACCCGTGCCGACTCGAGCGTGACGGGGAGCACGGTCGGTCAGCGGGCGCGGGGCACGAAGCCGATCGCGTCGTACACGCGGGCGAGCGTGGCCTCGGCGATCGACTCGGCCCGCTCGGCACCGACCTCGAGCAGGCGGTCCAGCTCGGCCGGGTCGTCGAGGAGTTCGAGCGTGCGGGTGCGGACCGGCTCGAGCTCGGCGACGACCGCGTCGGCCACCTCGCCCTTCAGGTCGCCGTAGCCCTTGCCGACGAACGAGGCCTCGAGCTCGGCGACCGGGGTGTGGGTGAACGCGGAGAGGATCGCCAGCAGGTTCGTGACACCGGGCTTCCCGGCCCGGTCGGCGCGGATCTCCCGCTCGGTGTCGGTGACCGCCGACCGGATCTTCTTCGCGGTGCGCTTCGGCTCGTCGAGCAGCAGCACCAGGCCGCTGTCCGACGCCGCCGACTTGCTCATCTTGCTCGTGGGCTCCTGCAGGTCGTAGATCCGGGCGGTGTCGCCGAGGATCCGCGCTTCCGGCACGACGAACGTGTCACCGAAGCGTGAGTTGAAGCGGCCGGCGAGGTCCCGGGTCAGCTCGACGTGCTGCCGCTGGTCGTCGCCGACCGGCACCACCTGGGCGTCGTAGAGCAGGATGTCGGCGGCCATCAGCATCGGGTAGGTGAACAGCCCGACCGAGGCGGCCTCGGCACCCTGTCGCGCCGACTTGTCCTTGAACTGGGTCATCCGGCTCGCCTCGCCGAAGCCCGTGATGGTGTTGAGCACCCAGGCGAGCTGGGCGTGTGCGGGCACGTGCGACTGGATGAAGAGCGTCGACTTCGTCGGGTCGATGCCGGCGGCGATGTACTGCGCCGCGGTCCGTCGGGTGTTCTCGCGGAGCGCTGCCGGGTCCTGCGGCGACGTGATGGCGTGCATGTCGACCACGCAGTACACGGCGTCGTGGTCGTCCTGCAGGTCGCGCCACTGCATGAGGGCGCCGATGTAGTTGCCGAGGTGGAGGGACCCGGCCGAGGGCTGGATGCCGGAGAAGATGCGGGTGCTGGTCATGCGGGAGTCCTGGTGCTCGGGAGCGAGTGGGGGATCAGAGTTCGTAGTCGACGACCACGGGGGCGTGGTCGGACCATCGCTGGTCGTACGCGGCGGCCCGGTCGACGGTGTACGAGGTCACCGTCGCGGCGAGTTCGGGCGTCGCGACCTGGTAGTCGATGCGCCAGCCGGAGTCGTTGTCGAAGGCCTGCCCGCGCCAGGACCACCACGTGTACGGCCCGTCGACGTCACCGGCCTGGGCACGGCCGACGTCGACCCAGCCGAGGCCGGGTGCGGTGCTGCCGTCGGCACCCTCGACCGGTTCGCCGTCGGCGCCGAAGAACCGGCTGAAGTAGGCACGCTCGCGCGGCAGGAAGCCGGCGCGCTTGACGTTGCCCTTCCAGTTCTTGATGTCCCGCTGGTCGTGGCCGACGTTGAGGTCACCGACGACGACGGCGAGCGGGTTGTGCTCGCGGAGCGCGGGCAGCCGCTCGGTCATGGCGTCGAGGAACTTCCACTTCTCGTCCTGCTTCGGGGTGTCGACCTCGCCCGAGTGCACGTAGGTGGAGACGACCGTGACGGTCCGTCCGCCGATCTCGTAGTCGGCCTCGAGCCAGCGGCCGGCGGAGTCGAAGTCCTCGGCCCCGAGCTCGACCCGGTGCAGGTGCGCCCGGTGCCGCGAGGCGATGGCGACACCGGCGCGGCCCTTCGCCGACGCCGGGTCGTGCACGACGTCCCACTCGTCGCCGAGCAGACCGGTCAGGTCCTCGGTCGAGGCGCGGACCTCCTGCAGGGCGAGCACGTCGACGTCGCGCTCGGCGAGCCAGTCGCCCATCCCCTTCCGGAATGCAGCACGGATGCCGTTGACGTTGACGGTCGCGAGGCGCAGGCGTGTCATGCCGACCAGCCTATCGGCGGCGTCCGACGCGGCGGCGCGGACGTCAGCGGTGACCCGACGACGGACGGGAGGCCCGGTACCAGCTGGTACCGGGCCTCCCGTCCGATCTTGGTCGCGCAGGTCGCGCACAGGCCGGGTCAGGCGGCGTCGTGGTCCGTCTGCAGGAAGTCGACCAGGCTGTCCGCGGTGGTCTCGGCGTCGTCGCCGGACACGGTCAGCGCGACCTCGTCGCCGTTCTCGACGCCGAGGCCGAGGAGGCCGAGGATGCTGCCGGCGTTGGCCGACTTCTCACCCTTGGTGATGGTGACCTGGTGACCGGACGCGGTGACGGTCTGGACGAACAGCGACGCGGGTCGTGCGTGCAGGCCGGACGCGCTGGCGACGGTGACGGTGCGGGTGGCTTCGGACATCGATGGGCTCCTGTCGATGGGTGGTGCGCTCATGGTAGCGAGCGCCTGGCGGGTGGTTCCCGGGGTTGGTGGGGCGCGGACGGGCCGGCGTGGTCGACGTCCCGTGGTCAGTCGCGCCCGGGCCAGAAGACCTCGGTGCCGGCGGCCTCGACCTCGCGCACCAGGTCCAGGTTGACGTCGGGGTCGGTGATGATCGTGTCGATCGCGGCGAGCGGAGCGACCCGACCGAACTCCTCGCGACCGAACTTGGTGTGGTCGGCGAGCAGGATGCTCCGGCGGGCGGACTTGATCATGGCGGACTTCACGGCGGCCTCGGCCATGTTGTGCGTCGTCAGCCCACGCTCCGGGGTGATCCCGTTGATGCTGACGAAGGCGACGTCGACGCTGACCATGCCGATGAGCTGGTGCGTCCACGTGCCGACGCCGGCGAGCGAATCGCTCCGGATGTTGCCGCCGAGCAGGTGCAGGTCGATGCCCGGGCGGTTGGCGACGGCCATCGCCACCGGCAGCGAGTGCGTGACGACGGTGAGACCGCGGTCGGTGGGCAGCATCTCGGCCAGGCAGATCGTCGACGTGCCGGCGTCGATCATCACGGAGCCGTTCTCCGGCAGCTCGGCGAGGGCTGCCTCGGCGATCACCATCTTCTCGGTCTGGTTGATGCCACCGCGGTCGCCGACGCCCGGGTGCAGGGTGATCCGCTCGACGGGGATCGCACCGCCGTGGGCGCGACGGACGAGTCCGCGGCGTTCGAGGCTGGTCAGGTCGCGGCGGATGGTCTCCGGCGTGACGGCGAGCAGTTCGGCGAGGTCCTTGACGTCGACCCGGCCGTGGGCGCGCGCCTGTTCGACGATGCGCTGGTGGCGTTCTGGTGCGTACATCGGGCCTCATCTGGTCGAGCGGGTCGCTCGGGTCGGGCTGCGCGTCCGGTCGGGGACGGCCATGTGGAGCGGAACGGACATGCTCGGGCACGAACCGTCCGGTAGGCCCGGGTTGCCTGTGGACGGCAAACGCAAACGGGCATCTGTTTCTGCATTTTTATCCCCGGATGTGTTTGTTTGTCAACGCGACGCGATGTATGGTGCTGCAGAGCCGTCCGGTCGCAGCACGCACCGGACGCAGCACCGCCCCCGAACCACCCACCGCTGCTGCGCGTGAGATGAAGGAGTCTCCCCATGTCCGATCTGCTCGGAACCGGCGTCGGCCGCGGCGTTGCCCACGGCCCCGTGCTCCGGATGGCGGACCCCCTGGGAACCCCTTCGACCGCCCCGCTCGAGGGTTCGGCCGACGACGCCAAGCAGGCCGTGCACACCGCGCTCGCCGCGGTGGCGGAGGACCTCAACAAGCGCGGACAGCTCGCCGGCGGCGACGCCCAGGCCGTGCTCGAGGCCCAGGCGCTGATGGCCCAGGACCCGACCCTCCTCGACGACGTGCACGTCCGCATCGACGGCGGCACCAACGCCGAGCGCGCCGTGCACGAGGCGTTCGCGCAGTTCCGTGACCTGCTCGTCGGCATGGGGGGCTACATGGGGGAGCGCGCAGCCGACCTCGACGACGTCGCCCAGCGCATCGTCGCGAAGCTCCGCGGCGTCCCCGCACCGGGCGTGCCCGAGTCGGAGACCCCCTTCGTGCTCGTCGCCCGCGACCTCGCCCCGGCGGACACCGCCCTGCTCGACCTCGACAAGGTCCTGGCCCTCGTCACCCGTGACGGCGGCCCGACCTCGCACACCGCGATCCTCGCCCGGGCCAAGGGCATCACCGCCATCGTCGGCGTGACCGGTGCCGACGACCTCGCCGAGGGCCAGCACGTGGTCGTCGACGCCGGTGCCGGCACCGTCGTGACCGAGCCGTCCGACGAGCTCGTCGCCGACGTCGAGCAGCGCATCGCCGAGCGCCGTGCCGCCGCTGCCGCGCCCCTGACCGCCGGCGCCCTCGCCGACGGCCACGTCGTCCCGCTGCTCGCGAACCTCGGCAGCCCGGCCGACGCGCAGGCCGCCGTCGACCTCGGCGCCGAGGGTGTCGGCCTGTTCCGCACCGAGTTCCTGTTCCTCGACTCGCCCACCGCCCCGACCGTCGCCTCGCAGCAGGCGTCGTACGAGCAGTTGCTCGCGGCGTTCCCCGGCAGGAAGGTCGTCGTCCGTGCGCTCGACGCCGGCGCCGACAAGCCGCTGCCCTTCCTCACCGACAAGGACGAGGAGAACCCGGCGCTCGGCCGTCGTGGACTCCGGGCGCTCCGGAACCACCCGCAGGTGCTCCGCGACCAGCTGACCGCCCTCGCACAGGCCGACGCCGCGACCGAGGCTGACCTCTGGGTGATGGCCCCGATGGTCGCCGACGCCGAGGAGACCGAGTACTTCGTCGACCTCGCTCGCGAACTCGGCATCCGCACCGCCGGTGTGATGGCCGAGGTGCCCTCCCTGGCGCTGATGGCCGAGCAGGTGTTCCAGTCCGCCGACTTCGTCTCGATCGGCACGAACGACCTGACCCAGTACACGATGGCGGCCGACCGGATGCTCGGCACCGTCGCGCACTACCAGGACCCGTGGCACCCCGCCGTCCTGCGCCTCGTCGCCCAGCTCGGCACGGCCGGGGCGGACGCGGGCAAGGCGGTCGGCATCTGCGGCGAGGCCGCGGCCGACCCGCTGCTCGCCGTCGTCCTCGTCGGCCTCGGCGCCACCACGCTCTCCATGACCCCCGCGGCCCTCGCCGACGTGCGCGCCGAACTCGGCAAGCACACCCTCGACGAAGCCCGCGGGATGGCCCAGGCAGCACTCGCCGCGAGCACGGCAGCGGCCGCCAAGTCCGCTGCCGCCGCGGCGCACGCCGTCTGAGCCCGCACCTCGCCCCATCCCACAGCACCACACCCGATCCCTGCAGCAGCACCACACACAGAGAGTCAACGCACATGACAACGTCGTCCGTTGCAGCGCCAGACACCCGCGACAAGTCGCGGGGTGGCGCTCGCGTCGCCGTCCAGAAGTTCGGCACGTTCCTGTCCGGCATGGTGATGCCCAACATCGCGATCTTCATCGCGTGGGGCCTCATCACCGCCTTCTTCATCGAGACCGGTTGGACGCCCGTGGGCGTCCTCGGTGGTTTCGGTGAGACGAACGGCGTGGCCAACATCGGCCTCGTCGGCCCGATCCTGACCTACCTCATCCCGCTCGCGATCGCCTTCCAGGGCGGCCGGATGGTCTACGAGACCCGCGGCGCCGTCGTCGGTTCCGTGATGGCCATGGGCGTCATCATCGGCGCCAACGGCACGATCATGATCCTCGGCGCGATGATCTGTGGTCCGCTCGGTGCGTACCTCATCAAGCAGATCGACAAGATCTGGGACGGCAAGATCAAGCCCGGCTTCGAGATGCTCGTCAACAACTACGCGGCCGGCATCCTCGGCTTCGTGCTCGCGCTGATCGGCTTCTTCTGGCTGGCCCCGCTGTTCAAGCTCATCGCCGAGGGTCTCGGCGCCGCGGTGAAGTTCCTCGTCGACAGCTCGCTGCTGCCGCTCGCCAGCGTCATCATCGAGCCGGCGAAGGTCTTCTTCCTCAACAACGCGATCAACCACGGCGTGCTCGACCAGCTCGGTGCGCAGCAGGTCCAGGAGTCCGGCAAGTCGATCCTGTTCCTCCTCGAGGCGAACCCCGGCCCCGGTCTCGGCATCCTGCTCGCCTTCACCTTCTTCGGTGTCGGCATCGCCCGCTCGACCGCTCCCGGCGCGATCCTCATCCAGTTCTTCGGTGGCATCCACGAGATCTACTTCCCGTACGTGCTGCAGAAGCCGATCCTCTTCGTCGCCGTCATCCTCGGCGGTGCGACCGGTGTCGCCACGAACGTCGCCTTCCAGTCCGGCCTCGTCGCCCCGGCGTCGCCCGGTTCGATCATCGCGGTCCTGACCGCGACGGCGAAGGACAGCTACGTCGGTGTCATCCTGTCCGTCGTCCTGTCGGCTGCCGTGTCCTTCGCGGTGGCGTCGTTCTTCCTGATCGCCAGCCGCAAGCGTGACCTGGCCTCCGGCAACGGCGGCGACATGAGCGCCGCGATGGCGAAGCTCCAGCAGAACAAGGGCCGTGACGTCAACGCCGCGACCTCGGGCCTGCTCGGCACCAACTCCCCGGCCAACGAGGAAGAGGCCGAGGCCTCCCTCGGGGGCGTCGGCTCCGCCAGCACCGCCACGGCGACGCGCGTCGAGAACGTCGTCTTCGCCTGCGACGCCGGCATGGGCTCGAGCGCCATGGGTGCGAGTGTCCTGCGGAACAAGATCAAGAAGGCTGGTATCGAGGGTGTCACGGTCGTCAACAAGGCGATCGCGAACCTCTCGGGTGACGAGGACCTCATCATCACCCAGGAGGAGCTCACGGACCGCGCGAAGCAGAAGAACCCGAACGCACAGCACGTGTCGGTCGGCAACTTCATGAACGCGCCGCAGTACGACCAGGTCGTCGACCAGCTCAAGAACCAGTAAGACAAGAGCACGATGGGGGAGGGGACGGGCGACCGTCCCCTCTTCCGCCGTCCACCACGAACAAGGAGAACCGTATGCCCGTCCTGCAGGAGAGCCAGATCCGCATCCACACCGAGGACGCTGCGCCGACCAAGTCGGAGGCGATGAAGGAGGCAGCTGCGATCCTCCAGGAGGTCGGCGCGGTCACCGCGGACTACTACCCCGCCATGCTCGAGCGCGAGAAGAGCGTCTCGACCTACATGGGCAACTACCTGGCGATCCCGCACGGCACGAACGACGCGAAGGACGCCATCAAGGCCTCTGCGCTGTCGTTCGTCCGCTACGCCACCCCGATCGACTGGGACGGCAACGACGTCCGCTTCGTCGTCGGCATCGCCGGCGTGAACAACGAGCACCTCGACATCCTCAGCAAGATCGCGATCGTGTTCTCCGACGAGGACCAGGTCCAGGCACTGACGGACGCCCCCGACGCGGCCGCGATCCTCGCGATCCTCGGTGAGGTCAACGAGTGAGCACCGCCGTCCACTTCGGAGCCGGCAACATCGGCCGCGGTTTCGTCGGTCTGCTGCTCCACCAGGCCGGGTACGAGGTCATCTTCGCCGACGTCGCCGCTCCGCTGATCGACGCCCTTGCCGCTGCCGACTCGTACACCGTGCACGAGGTCGGCGCGGGCGCCCAGGACCACGTCGTCACCGGGTTCCGCGCCGTGAACAGCGCGCAGGACGAGGCCGGTGTCGTCGCCGAGATCGCGACCGCCGACATCGTCACCTGCGCCGTCGGCCCGACGGTCCTGAAGTTCATCGCCCCCGTCATCGCGAGGGGGCTGCAGCAGCGCTCCGTCGACGCCGCGCCGCTCGCCGTGATGGCATGCGAGAACGCGATCAACGCCACCGACCGCCTCCGCGAGTTCATCGTCGACGCGTTGCCGGAGGACGAGCGGGCCGATGCCCTGGCGAAGGCCGTCTTCGCGAACACCGCCGTGGACCGCATCGTCCCCGCACAGGCTCCGGGGGGCGGGCTCGACGTCACCGTCGAGACCTACTTCGAATGGGCCATCGATCGCACGCCCTTCCACGGTGCCGAGCCGGAGCTGCCGGGCGCGCACTACGTCGACGGCCTCGCCGCGTCGATCGAGCGCAAGCTCTTCACGGTGAACACCGGGCACGCCACCGTCGCGTACCACGGGTTCCTCGCCGGTGCGGACCGGATCTCCGACGCCGTCGCGATGCCCGCGGTCCGTTCGGCGCTCGAGGCCGTGCTCGCCGAGACGAGCGACCTGCTCGTCCGTCGACACGAGCTCGACCCCGAGATGCACCGGGCCTACGTGGAGGCCATCATCGGCCGCTTCGAGAACCCGCACCTGCCGGACACGGTCACCCGCGTCGGCCGCCAGCCGCTGCGCAAGCTCTCCCGCGACGAGCGGTTCGTGTCGCCGGCCGCCGCCCTCGCCGAGAACGGCACCGAGCCGACCGCGCTCCTCGACGCGATGGGTGCCGCACTGCGGTTCGACGTCGCGGACGACGAGCAGAGCGTCGAGTTGCAGGCGCTGCTGCACTCGGACCGATCGGACGCCGACATCGCCTCCGAGATCACCGGCCTCGGTGGCGAGCACCCGCTGCACGCCTCGTTCACGGGCCGGGTCGGCGCCGCGCGCGCCTGACGGGCGTCATCTGACCCGACGGGAGGCCCGGTACCCGGTGGTACCGGGCCTCCCGTCGCGTCTCGGTGCGGGTCCACCGCACGCTCGACGACGCCGTCATGCCCGCGAGTACCGTCGCGGACATGACGAAGCAGTGGGTGGCACCGCGTCCGGGCGGCAGTGACGTGTTCGAACTGGTCGACGTGGAGGTGCCCGCCCCGGGCCCTGGCGAGGTGACCGTCCACGTCCGGGCCGCCGGGATGAACCCCGCCGACGCGAAGCACACGCAGCGGGGCGACCCGTCCGACTTCCCCGTGCCGATCGGGTACGAGGTCGCCGGCGTCGTCAGCGCCGTCGGACCCGACACGACGATCGCGTCCGGCCCGGTCACCGTCGGGGACGAGGTCCTGGCGTTCCGGGTCCGCGGTGGCTGGACCGAGGAGCTCACGCTGCCCGCGGCGGACGTGTTCGCCAAGCCGCCGTCGCTCGGGTTCCCGGAGGCCGCGAACCTGCTGCTCGCGGGCACGACGGCGGCGGACCTCATCCGCGTCACGGGCGTGCAGCCGGGCGACACGGTGCTCGTGCACGGCGCCTCCGGGGCGGTCGGGGTCAGCCTGCTCCAGCAGCTCCGTGCGCTCGGCGCGCGTGCGATCGGCACCGCCTCCGAGGCGAACGCCGACACCGTCCGCGGACACGGCGGTACGTGGGTCGCCTACGGGGACGGACTGGAGGCCCGCGTCCGTGACCTCGCCGCCTCCGGTGTCGACGTGGCCCTGGACTGCGTCGGGTCGGACGAAGCCGTCGACGTCTCGTTGTCCCTGGTGACGGACCGCAGTCGCATCGCGACCATCGCCGCCTTCGGGCGCGCGGAGGAGGCCGGCATCACCGCGATCGGCGGAGCCCAGCCCGACAGCGCCGCGTTCCGGGACTCGGTGCGGGCGCGCCTCATCGACCTGGCCGGACGCGGCGAGCTCGTCGTGCCGGTCGCCCGGACCTTCCCGCTCGCCGAGGCTCGGGCGGCCCTCGTGCTGCTCGAGTCGGGGCACCCGGGCGGGAAGCTGGCGCTGCTGCCCTGAGCCCTGAGCCCTGAGCCCTGAGCCCTGAGGATTGGGCCCCGATCCCTGAGCGGTGTCGACGCGGGCAGGTGCTGCGCCGGTGTCGTGGACGTGTGCCGTCGCGGCGCTGCTGTCCTGACGGAGCCGGGGCTGGCACACTGGGTCCAGCGCGCGGGGTCAGTGTGCGGGGGAGCAGGACGGCGGGGCACGGGTCCCGGCGGTCGGCACCATCGCCCGGATCGCCGCGGGTACACCGACCCCGCACCCCGGAAGGAACCGCCGTGAGCGACCAGTACCCCCAGGACCCGTACGCCAAGCGTCCGGGTGACGAGCCCGACCCGTCGCAGGGGTCGCCGTACGGGCAGCAGCCGCCGGCGCAGTCGCCGTACGGGCAGCAGCCCTCCGGGTCCCCCTACGGGCAGCCCGCGCAGCAGCCGCCGTACGGCCAGCAGCCCTCCGGACAGCCGACGCAGCAGCCGCCGTACGGCCAGCAGGCCCCGTACGCGCAGCCCGGGCAGTACGGGCAGCAGTCGCCGTACGGGCAGCCCGCGCAGCCGGGTCAGCCGGGTCAGCCGGGTCAGCCGGGCCAGTACGGTCAGCAGCCGGGGCAGTTCGCCCAGCCGCAGTCGTACGGGCAGCAGCCCGTGGCGCAGGGCGAACCCCCGCTCTGGGCGCCCTGGTACGGCATCCCGTTCCCGAAGGCGTTCACGCGCTTCTGGAAGAAGTACGTGCGCTTCGACGGTCGCGCCAGCCGCAGCGAGTTCTGGTTCTGGGCGCTCTGGTGGGCGATCGGCAACATCGTCACGAACCTGATCGACACCGTCATCGGCGGCAGCGACTCGAACGTGGTCGGCGGACTCTGGGCGCTCGCGACCCTCGTCGGGTTCATCGCGCTCACCGTGCGCCGCCTGCACGACGTGAACTTCTCGGGCCTCCTGGCGCTGCTGTTCATCATCCCGCCGATCGGTGTGCTCTTCGCCATCGTGATCGGCTGCATCCCCTCCGTCCGTGAGGGTGCCCGCTTCGACCAGCCGAACCGCGGCTGATCGACGTCTCACGGCGGCCCTGCCACGTGGTCGGGTCGCCGTGGTGACCCGTGGGGCTGCCCCTCGGTCGGGGGTCGTCACGTTCCTCCCGGTGTGGACCGTTCCTGGTTGACTCAAAGCCGAGCACCACTCGACACCAGGGGAGACACCGTGAGCGACAACCCGCAGCAGCCGTACGGCAAGCCGGACGACCAGCAGCCGTACGGGCAGCAGAACCCGTACGGACAGCAGCAGCAGGGACAGCAGTACGGCCAGCAGGGCCAGCAGCAGTACGGCCAGCAGCAGTACGGCCAGCAGGGCCAGTACGGCCAGCAGCCGCAGGGCTACGGTCAGGCCGTCCAGACCGGGCCGAACGGTGAGCCGCCGCTGTGGGCCCCGTGGTACGGCATCTCGTTCCCGAACGCGGTCAAGCGGTTCTTCAAGAAGTACGTCCGGTTCGACGGTCGCGCCAGTCGGAGCGAGTTCTGGTGGTGGTACCTCGCCAGCTTCATCGTCTTCGCCGTGCTCTGGACCCTCGTCGGTGTCGGGTTCGCGATGTCCGAGCGGCAGACCGTCAGCACCGGGTACAGCGTCACGTCGGTGATGACCTCGCCGTCGCCGCTCTACCTCATCGCCTACTCGATCGTGGGCCTCTTCTCGCTCGCGATCCTGCTGCCGACGCTCGCGCTGGCGTGGCGACGACTGCACGACGGGAACTTCGCCGGGCCGTTGTACCTGCTCGTCCTCATCCCGTTCGTCGGGCCGATCATCGTGCTCGTGCTGTTCCTCATGCCCTCGAAGCCCGAGGGCCAGCGGTTCGACCGCCCCGAGCGCGGCTGACGCACCACGCCACGACGAAGCCCTCCTGCCCCGGTCGGGGAGGAGGGCTTCGTCGTGGGACGGAACGGACTGACGACTCAGACCACGCGGACGCGGGCCAGCGATCCGTCGACGACCAGGTCGCGGACGGTCGAGGTCGGGTTCGCGATCTCGAACCGGAGCGCACCGCCCGGCTGGTCGAACCACGGCCGCACGAACCGGACGGTGACGAGGAACGGGCGCTCGACGACGTACCGGTGCACCTCGGGGGAGGCGGCCGTGTGCGGCGGCAGCGATCGTGCCGGCAGCGGCGTCTCGAGCGGGTGCAGGAGGTAGCCGTCCGGTCCGCCGATGCGGTCGACGGGGACGCCGGCGGGGATCTGGATGGTCAGACCGGCGTCACCGGTCGCGGCGACCTGCTGCGCCAGCTGCGGGTAGGTCGACGCCGACCGGTCCCGCATCTGGTCGAGGTCGCTGCGGCGGATGTCGCGTGCGTCCGGGAACGGCCGGTTCAGGAAGCGCCGGAGCATCTCGACCGCGTCGGCCTCGTTGCCGGCCGTGGCCAGGCGACGGGCGGTGCCGTAGTCGACGACCTCGAGCGCGAAGGAGCCGGCGTCGACCGGGACGATGCGCAGGGCACCCTCCACCGGCGGCTCGTGGAGCGTCTCACCGGGGAGCTGCACGTACCGGACCGTGTAGCCGAGCTGATCCAGGATGGGGCGGGTGTCCGCGA
The DNA here is from genome assembly GCF_003234085.1 of Curtobacterium sp. MCPF17_052. Lineage (GTDB taxonomy): Bacteria > Actinomycetota > Actinomycetes > Actinomycetales > Microbacteriaceae > Curtobacterium. The sequence goes on along the minus strand of NZ_QKSD01000009.1, from coordinate 65,664 downwards.
ACGTCATGAGCGGGAGCCTAGCGCGCCCGCCCATGACGTTCCTGTCGGCATCGGCGTGCTACGCCCGGCCGCGCATGACGGCCTGCTTGACCTCGGAGATCGCCTTCGTCACCTGGATACCGCGGGGGCAGGCGTCGGTGCAGTTGAAGGTCGTGCGGCAGCGCCAGACGCCTTCCTTGTCGTTGAGGATGTCCAGGCGCACGTCGGCCGCGTCGTCGCGGGAGTCGAAGATGAAGCGGTGCGCGTTGACGATCGCCGCCGGGCCGAAGTACTGGCCGTCGGTCCAGAACACCGGGCACGAGGACGTGCACGCGGCGCAGAGGATGCACTTGGTGGTGTCGTCGAAGCGGGCACGGTCGGCCACCGACTGGATGCGCTCCTTGCCCTTCTCCGGCGCCGACTTCGGCTGCAGGAACGGCTGCACCTCGCGGAACGACTTGAAGAAGGGCTCCATGTCGACGATGAGGTCCTTCTCGAGCGGCAGGCCCTTGATCGCCTCGACGTAGATCGGCTTCGAGATGTCGAGGTCCTTGATCAGCGTCTTGCACGCCAGGCGGTTGCGGCCGTTGATGCGCATCGCGTCGGAGCCGCACACGCCGTGCGCGCAGGAACGACGGAAGGTCAGGGACCCGTCCTGCTCCCACTTGATCTTGTGCAGCGCGTCCAGGATGCGGTCGGTCGGCAGCATCATGACGTCGAAGTCCTGCCAGCGCGGCTCGTCGTCCACGTCGGGGTCGAAGCGTCGGACGATCACCGTCACGGAGAACGATCCGGGAGGGGCGTCCTGCACGGTGTCGGTGCGGGGCGCGTCGGAGACCAGGGTGTCGGTCATCTCAGTACTTCCTCTCCATCGGCTGGTACCGGGTGATCACGACCGGCTTCCAGTCGAGCGTGATGTGGTCGTCGGCGAGGGACGAGTGCGGGTCGCCCGTCAGGTACGCCATGGTGTGCTGCATGTAGTTCTCGTCGTCGCGCTTCGGGTAGTCGTCGCGCATGTGGCCGCCGCGGGACTCCTTGCGGTTCCGTGCCGAGTACACGACGACCTCGGCCAGGTCGAGCAGGAACCCGAGCTCGACCGCTTCGAGTAGGTCGGTGTTGAACCGCTTGCCCTTGTCCTGCACCGAGACCTGCATGAAGCGGTTCCGGAGCGTGTGGATGGTCTCCGTCACGCGGGCGAGGGACTCGTCGGTGCGGAACACCTGCGCGTTCTTGTCCATCTCCTCCTGCAGCTCCTTGCGGAGCACGGAGACACGTTCGGTCCCGGTGGAGGCCCGGAGCTGCTCGAGCATGCCGCGCACGTTCGCCGCGGGGTCCTCGGGCAGCGGCAGGAACTCGGCCGTCTGCACGTACTCGGCGGCGTTGTTGCCCGAGCGCTTGCCGAACACGTTGATGTCGAGCAGTGAGTTCGTCCCGAGACGGTTCGAGCCGTGCACCGAGACGCAGGCGCACTCGCCGGCGGCGTAGAGACCCGGGACGACGGTGTCGTTGTCCGAGAGGACCTCGGCCTTGACGTTGGTCGGGATGCCGCCCATCGCGTAGTGCGCGGTCGGCATCACCGGCACCGGCTCGACGACCGGGTCGACGCCCAGGTAGGTGCGGGCGAACTCGGTGATGTCGGGCAGCTTCGTCTCGAGCACCTCGGCACCGAGGTGCGTGCAGTCGAGCAGCACGTAGTCCTTGTTCGGACCGGCGCCGCGTCCCTCGGCGACCTCCTGCACCATGCAGCGGGCGACGATGTCGCGCGGCGCGAGGTCCTTGATGGTCGGGGCGTAGCGCTCCATGAACCGTTCACCCGAGGCGTTGCGGAGGATCGCGCCCTCACCGCGGGCACCCTCGGTCAGCAGGATGCCGAGGCCCGCGAGCCCGGTCGGGTGGAACTGGAAGAACTCCATGTCCTCGAGCGGCAGCCCGGTCCGCCAGACGATGCCGACACCGTCACCGGTGAGCGTGTGTGCGTTCGAGGTGGTCTTGTACATCTTGCCGAAGCCACCGGTCGCGAAGACCATCGCCTTCGCGTGGAACACGTGCAGCTCGCCGGTCGAGAGCTCGAACGCGACCACGCCGGCCGGCTGCTTACGGGTGACGCCGTCGTCTCCCACCACGTCGACCATGATGAGGTCGAGCGCGTAGAACTCGTTGAAGAAGTTGACCCCGAGCTTCACGCAGTTCTGGAACAGCGTCTGCAGGATCATGTGGCCGGTGCGGTCGGCCGCGTAGCAGGCACGGCGGACCGGGGCTTTGCCGTGGTCTCGGGTGTGGCCACCGAACCGTCGCTGGTCGATCTTGCCCTCGGGCGTCCGGTTGAACGGCAGGCCCATGTTCTCGAGGTCGATGACCGCGTCGATGGCCTCCTTCGCCAGGATCTCGGCGGCGTCCTGGTCGACCAGGTAGTCGCCGCCCTTGATGGTGTCGAAGGTGTGCCACTCCCACGAGTCCTCTTCGACGTTCGCGAGGGCGGCCGCCATGCCGCCCTGCGCCGCTCCGGTGTGGGAGCGCGTCGGGTACAGCTTCGAGATGACGGCGGTCTTCGCCTTCGGCCCGGCTTCGATGGCGGCCCGCATGCCGGCGCCTCCTGCGCCGATGATGACGATGTCGAACTGGTGGTGGTGCACGGTGATGTCGGTCACAGGGGTCTTTCGATCAGGAGGTGGAGCGTGCGGGGCGTCGGCGGGTGCGGTACGACGTCTACTGCGCGGGGCAGAAGGACGGCAGGTCCGCAGCGGCAGCGCCGGCGGGGCACGGGTCGAACGTCCAGCACACGAGCGTGCCGAGGACGATGAGGAGGACACACGCGACGAGCACGGCGCCGAGCAGGGTCTTGCGGACCCCGGCCTTGCCGACGTAGTCGTTGATGATCGTTCGCATGCCGTTCGAGCCGTGGATCAGCGCGAGCCAGAGCATCAGCGTGTCCCAGATCCGCCAGAACGGGCTCGCCCACTTGCCGGCGACGAAGGCGAAGTCGATCTGCTTGACGCCTTCGCCGGCGACCATGTTCACGAAGAGGTGGCCGAAGATGAGGACGACGAGCAGCACGCCCGAGGCCCGCATGTAGATCCAGCCCCACTTCTCCCAGTTGGTGGTGCGGCGGGCCGCGTCGGCGCTGCGGGGCGGTGCGACGGTCTCGGTGGTCATGACAGCCCTCGGTTCAGTTGAAGTCGGCGACGAGGTTCATGAGCTGGCGCGGCAGGAAGCCCGCGATCGCCACTGCCCAGAGCACGAGGACGACCCAGAACATGGCGCGCTGGTACTTCGGCCCCTTCGACCAGAAGTCGATGAGGATGATCCGCAGCCCGTTGAACGCGTGGAACACGATGGCGGCGACGAGGGCGATCTCGCCCAGGTTCATCAGCGGCGTCTTGTACGTGCCGATGACGGCGTTGTAGGCCTCGGGCGAGAGCCGGACCAGTGCCGTGTCGAGGATGTGCACCAGCAGGAAGAAGTAGATGGCGACGCCGGTGATCCGGTGCAGCACCCACGACCACATCCCGATCGAGCCGCGGTAGAGCGTGCCCTGCGGCGCGCGCGTCCGAGGTGCGTCGATCGACGTACCGTCGATGGTCACCTGCGGGGTGGCTGTCGCCGTCCCGCCTGCGGTCTGCTCGGCCATGAGCTCGCCTTCCCGTAGGGCCGGCGCACCGATCGGCGCGCCGTTGCCGTCGTGTTCGTGTGGAACGACACCATCCTACGTCCGGGCACCGACGTTCTCGTGCCACCCGGTGCGGGCGGTGCGGGGCACGGCCGGCGGAGCGCCGATCGTCCGCGCCGTCTCGTGGTGGGCGAGCAACTCGTCCCCGACCGACTCCCACGTCGTGCCCTCGACCCGCAGTCGACCCGCGGAGCCCATCCGCTCGGCGAGTGCCCGGTCGGCGTGCAACCGCGCCACGGCCGCGCGGAGCGCCAGCGGCGCTGCCGGGTCGTACAGCTCGCCGTCCAGACCCGGCGACACCAGGTCGAGCGGTCCGCCGGTGGCCGGGGCCACCACCGGCAGGCCGGCCGCGTGGGCCTCCTGCAGGGTCTGCCCGAACGTCTCAGCGGCCCCGGTGTGCACGAACACGTCGAGCATCGCGTACGCGTCCGCCAGCGCATCGCCGCGCAGCGGACCGGTGAAGGTCACGTCCAGGTGACGCAGGCGCCGCTCGAGCAGTGCCCGGGAGGGACCCCCTCCTGCGACCACGACCCGGATGCCCGGCATGCCGCCGAGCTCCGCGAGCCGTTCGACCTCCTTCTCCGGTGCCAGCCGACCCACGTAGCCGACGACGGTCTCCCCGTTCGGGGCGATCCGCCGGCGCAGGGCCCGGACGTGGGCGGAGGAGCGACGGTCCGGGTGGAAGAGGGCCGTGTCCACACCACGACCCCAGCGGGCCACCCGTGGGACGCCCGCTTCCGCGAGCATCGCGGCCGTCGCCGAGGACGGCGCCAGCGTCAGCGACGCTCCCGCGTGGATGCGCCCGAGGACCCGGCGGACCAGCGGGGCCGCTGCGGACAGGCCGTTCCGTTGTGCGAACCCGGCCACGTCGGTCTGGAAGACGGCGACGGAGGGGATGCCGAGCCTCCCGGCCGCCGTGATCGCGCGCCCACCCAGCAGGAAGGGGCTGGCGGCGTGCAGCACGTCGGCGCCAGACGCGGCGAGGATCGTGTCGAGGACCGGGTGCGGGAGCGCGACCGGGAACTGCCGGTACGCGACCGCGGGGATCCGGTGCACGTCGAAGCCCAGGTGCCGCTCCTGCTCGGAGCGCGACCGCCAGGCCGCCAGGCCGGGGGTGTCCGGGGCGATGACGACGGCCCGGTGGCCGCGAAGTCGCAGGTGTTCGAGCACCGCGAGGACGCTCGTGGTGACGCCGTTGAGGGTGGGCAGGAAGCTCTCGGTCACGACGGCGACGGTCCTGGGGGACTCGTCGCCTCGCTCCACGCTGCGTGCGTTCATGGCACGGCCCATGCTCACGCCGACGCGTGGACGACCGGGGGGTGCGACGTGAACGCGGTGCGCGCGAGGGGTGAACAGACCGTGCGCCGACACCGGGGTCGTCCACGACACGTCCAGACGACGCGCAGCTGCCGCATGGGTGCGCCGGTACGGTGGGCGCGTGACGGACGCACTCGACGACTTCTACGCGATCATCCCGGCCGGCGGCATCGGATCGCGCCTGTGGCCGCTCTCGCGCGCCGACGCCCCGAAGTTCCTGCACGACCTGACCGGCTCCGGGTCGTCCCTGCTGCGGCAGACATGGGACCGGCTCGAGCCGCTCGCCGGACCCGACCGCATCATGGTCGTCACCGGCCGCGCCCACCGCGTCGCCGTCGAGTCGCAGCTCCCCGGGGTCGAGGACCACAACGTCGTGCTCGAGAGCGAGCCGAAGGACTCCACCGCCGCGATCGGTCTCGCCGCCGCGATCCTGCACCGCCGCGAGCCGGACGTCGTCATCGGCTCCTTCGCCGCCGACCACGTGATCGGCGACGCCCGCGGGTTCCGCCGGTCCGTCCGCGAGGCCGTCGCCGCCGCCCGCGCCGGGTTCATCACGACGATCGGCATCACGCCCTCCGAGCCCGCCATCGGCTTCGGCTACATCCACGCCGCCGACGAGTCGCTCGACGTCGCGGGCGCGACCACCGCACACGCCGTCCGGTCCTTCGTCGAGAAGCCCGACCTGAAGACCGCGAAGAAGTACGTCGCCGACGGGTCGTACCTCTGGAACGCGGGCATGTTCATCAGCCGCGCCGATGTGCTCCTCGCCGAGATCGGGCGCAACGAGCCCGAGCTGCTCGCCGGCATCGAGGAGCTCGCCGCCGCGTGGGACACCTCCGCGCGCGGGATCGTGGTCGACCGCATCTGGCCGACCCTGAAGAAGATCGCGATCGACTACACCGTCGCCGAGCCCGCAGCCGCCGCCGGACGCATGGCGGTCGTGCCCGGCGACTTCGACTGGGACGACGTCGGCGACTTCGCCTCGCTCGCGAAGCTGCAGTCCGGTGGGCGCAAGAACAACCTGGCCGTGCTCGGCGACAACGCCCGCATCCTGGCCGACTCGGCGAGCGGCATCGTCGTGTCGCAGAGCAACCGGTTGATCTCGCTGATCGGGGTCGAGGACATCGTCGTCGTCGACACCCCGGACGCGCTGCTCGTCACCACGAGCGCGAACGCGCAGCGGGTCAAGGGCGTGGTGGACGCGCTGAAGATCAGCGGGCGGGACGACGTGCTCTGAGGAGCGCCCGTCAGCATGCCAGGAGGGGCATGCCGCACCATCGTGGGTGGTCGCAGCGGGGGTTGCGGGGGAGCCGGGGGAGAGCAGATGGCGGACATCGAGTACGACGCAGGGGACGCGTCAGCGTTGAGCGATGCGCTGCGCACCGCGGATGGCGTCCTGCGCGGGCAAGCGGGCAAGCGTTCCGGGGCGGTGACGACAGGTCCGCAGGACTTCTCCGGGGCCTACGCGAAGCGGTTCCAGGATGCCGCCGTGATCGAGGCCGAGGACCGGGGCAAGCTCGCCGGGGTCCTCGCCGACTTCGCTGACGACATCGATGCGGTGAGCCGACAGGCCGTGGAGGAACGTCAGCGGATCAGCGACCACGATGCGTGGAAGCAGCGTGAAGCACAACGCAACGCTTTCGTCCAGGCATCCGGTGGCGGTGTCGCGGGGGTGGCGGTGCCCCTGTGGGAGTTCGTGACCGACCGGGAACCCTCGACCACGCCGATCACCCCGAAGCCGCTGACGGCGGCGTTCCACGCACGGCAGCGTCCGCACTCGGCCGGGGGCGACGGCAGCGGGAAGAGCTCGGCAGACCCGACCCACCTGCGCACCTTCGTGTCCACCACCCGCTCGGCCGACGGCGCCGCCGACGCCGAGCTGCAGCGTCTGCAGACCGCATGGTCCACTTTCACGGCATCGTGCGGCTGGGCGGTCGTCGACGGGCAGAGCGCGCTCTCCGGATTCCGCCAGTACCTGCAGCACAACGAGTCGGACTGCACGTGGAGCGAGCACGTCGCCACCGCCTTCGAGAAAGCAGGGGGAGCCGGAGCGCTCCCCGACATGGTGCTCGCCGTCGCCACGAACGGGCGGACGCCACCGGTGCTCGATGCGTTGTTCGCGGAGGGCCTGACCCCGGCCGAGGTCGCGAAGCGGTGGGCAGCGCTAGGGCTGTCGAAGGCGGATGCGCCGGCACTCCGCGCTCTACCGCAGTCGGTGCTCGAGAAGCTGGGCAACCTCGAGGGCGTTGCCTACTGGGCACGAGACACGGCCAACCGATCGGTGCTCGGTCTCCGCATCGACCAGCTCGAGAGCCAGCTGGCGACCGCGCAGACCGGGTCCGCCTGGTCGGGTCAGTACGGCACGCCGTTCCAGCAGCAGATCGCCTCGCTCGAGAAGGAGTTGAAGGCCCTGCTCAACATCGAGGCCACCCTCGGTAAGAAGGCTTCCGGCGAGCGACACCTCGTCTCCTTGACCGACGACGTCCCACCGCTCGCGGCCGTGTCGGTCGGCGACCTCGACACCGCCAAGAACGTGACCTGGGCAGTGCCGGGTATGAACACGACGACGGCAGACATGTCGTCGTGGACTCGAGCCGCGCAAAACATCTACGACCGTCAGAAGCTTGCTGATGGAGACAGCGATCGTGCTGTGATCTCCTGGATCGGCTACGAGACCCCCGGAGAGACGACTGTCCTCGGCATGGACAAAGCGGAAGCCGGTGCCGAGAAGCTGGCGGCGTCCGTACACGGACTAGACGCCGTCCGGGCTGATGGCATGCCCACCACGAACATCGTCGCGCACTCGTACGGCACGACGACAGCGGGGGTCGCGCTCTCCCGGTCGGACATCCACGTCGACAGATTTGTTGCCCTGGCCTCCGCTGGTCTGCCGGACGCGGTCGATTCGGCGGACGACCTCCACGCCGGCGAGGTTTACGCCGGACAGGCACGGAACGTGCTCTTCGACGAAGGCGGAAAGGGGGACGAGTGGGCGACGGTAGGCCGGAGCTTCAGCCATGGCCATCACGTCGACCCGTCGAAACCAGCATTCGGCGCGACTACGTTCGGTGCTAATGGAGGGTCCGGTCTCGAAGGCAATGCACTTCAAGCCGTTCGGCATCACGATCCTCTACACGCCGATGGCGCTGGTTACCTCGACTCCGGAACCGAGACGCTATACAACGTCGCCGCTGCGACCACTGGCCACGACGAGAAACTCACTCCCTCAGACCCGATACCAATGACGAAACGCGATCAATTGTTACTAGATGCCGGGGGCTACGAGGAAGGAAGCCGATGACGAGGGAAATGATTCGGAGGCGCGGGGCTGTCGGCTCGCTAACAGTCGTGGTGCTGAGTCTGCTGGCAGCGGGTTGTACACAGTCCCAAGCTGAGTCACCGGAACCAGAAAGGACATCCTCGGTGGATTCCGAAACTGCCTTGAATCAAATGATTGCTGCGGTCGACGACGCGACTAAGCGCCTCGGCGGAGAGTGGCACAAGGAAACTGGGCCGCGGTACGCCGAAGACTGCGAGCTCCCGGACGGGGGGCAAGGGGCGCAATGGCGTTATCTCGTCACGCGGCCTTCGGTTGGGGACGTCGCGAAGGACGTGGCCGGCATGGAAGAGCGCTGGAAGCAGCAGGCCATGACCATCGATCACTGGGGTACAGAGGAAGAGCCGACAATCGTGGGCCGCGGTGGTGACAGAACGAAATCGATCAGTCTCTCAGTGGCAAAGAACCTCTATGGTGTTGAGGCCATTTCGGTGTGTTTCACAGGTGACGCTGACGACTTGTGACGGGGTTAAGGCAGCTGTGTTCTGCATGACGATGAGCAGGGTGCGCAGTGCCAGAACATTGTGGGGAGCGCCATCGAGGCGTGGTGCTTCCCGGGGGCCGGACCGACTCGGTGGCGCGGTGACGGACTCGAACGGCCTCTCGGTCTCTGATGACCAGTACGGGGTCCAGGCGGTGTCGCTGTGCTTCCCCGGGGACCCCGATGAGCTCTGACACGATCACCGCACGCCGGTGGACCGCGTCCGCGATCAGTGTGCTCGTCGTCGGCGCGCTCGTCGGCTGTGCGTCGCCCGCTCCGACACCGACACCGAGCGAGACGGCGACACCGGTGCTCGACGCCGAGACCGCACAACGGCAGATGGTCGATGCCGTCGACGCGGTCACGACGCGACTCGGGGGTGACTGGCGGCAGCGGAGTGGGCCGGACTACGCCGAGGACTGCATGGGGTCCGATGGCCGGGCGATGGCGCGGTGGACCTCGTTCGTCACCAGGACGGGCAACGACGGCGTGGCAGACCAGATGCCGACGGTCGAACGCGGATGGCGCGAGCAGGGGATGACCGTGGAACGGTGGGGAACCGCCTCCGAGCCGACCCTCGTGGGACGCGGTGGGGGTCGTCTTTCATCGATCAGCCTGTCCGTGGCCCCCGGTCTGACCGCTGTCCAGAGCGTCTCGCTCTGCTTCCCGGGCGACGCTGATGTGCTCTGAGCGCAGGCTGCGCCGACGCGCCGGGGTCCTCGGGACCGCTGTGCTCGTCGTCGGAGCGCTCGTCGGCTGTTCCGCGGCCGGTCCGGCCCCCGCACCGGCACCAACGTCCGAGCACGCTGTCCCGGCCGTCAACCGCGACGTCGCGCAGCAGCAGATGGTCGACGACGTCGAGGCGGTCACCGGCCGTCTCGGCGGGAGGTGGCAGCCGCGGACCGGCCCCGACTACCTGGAGGACTGCCGGCTCCCCGGCGGCGACCAGGGTGCGAAGTGGCGGTACCTCGTCACCCGCGCGGGCACCGGCGACGTCGCTGCGACCGAGGCACGGTGGCAGCACCAGGGGATGACGATCGACCACTGGGGGACGGCGGACCGCCCGACCATCGTGGGTCGTGGTGGCGGGCGGACCGACTCGATCCGGCTGACGGTGTCGGAGGGGCAGTACGCGGTCCAGGCTCTCTCGCTGTGCTTCCCCGGCGACGCGGACGAGGACTTCTGAACCACCCTGTGGACCGGCGGATGTGCGGGATGCCTGCACGATCCTCCAGACCGTGGCCCGGCTGTAGCGCTCCATCACGAAACCCCGCGAACTGGGGTCACGGACGAGCCATCGCGTTTCCGGCGCGTTACGACGCGGTCGCGATCGCGTAACCGATGTCAGAGGGGCTCCGGACCGGTCCTGTACCGCCCGGCCGGTCGTGTACTGTCCTCACGATCGCCCGGTGCGCAGTGACTCCGGGCCGACTCCCGATCTCCCCGGAGGAACCCCCGTGTCATCTCGTACCCGCCGCGTCGCCATGAGCGGCCTCGCGCTCGTCGGCACCGTCGCCGTGCTCGCCGGCTGCGCATCCGCACCGTCCGACTCGACCTCGTCCAAGAAGTCCGACTTCCTGCCCTGCATGGTGTCCGACGCGGGCGGCTTCGACGACAAGTCGTTCAACCAGCTCGGCTTCGAGGGCATGAAGGACGCCGCGTCCGAGCTCGGTGCCCAGTACAAGGACGCCGAGTCCAAGGACGCCACCGTCTACGACTCGAACATCCAGCAGCTCGTCAACCAGAACTGCAACCTCATCGTCACGGTCGGCTTCAACCTCGCCGCCTCGACGAAGAAGCAGGCCGCGGCGAACCCCGACACCGACTTCGCGATCATCGACGACAACTCGATCAACGCGAAGAACGTCAAGCCGATCACGTTCGACACCTCGCAGGCGGCGTTCCTCGCCGGCTACGCGGCCGCGTCGTACTCGAAGTCCGGCACCGTCGGTACCTTCGGCGGCATGCAGATCCCGACCGTCACCATCTTCATGGACGGCTTCGCGGACGGCGTCGCGTACTACAACGAGCAGAAGAAGAAGGACGTCAAGGTCGTCGGCTGGGACGTCGAGAGCCAGAAGGGCTCCTTCACCGGTGGCTTCGAGGCCGGCACCCAGGCGAAGTCGGTCGCGCAGTCGCTGCTCGACCAGGACGCCGACGTGATCCTGCCGGTCGGTGGCCCGATCTACCAGTCCGCCGCAGAGGCGATCAAGGACGCCGACAACGGCTCCGTCCTCATCGGCGCGGACAGCGACCTCTACGAGGCCGACCCCCGCTACAAGGACATCGCCTTCACCTCGATCGAGAAGGGCATGAAGCCCGCGGTCAAGGACGTCGTCGAGCAGGCCGCCAAGGGCAACTACTCGAAGACCCCGTACGTCGGCACGCTGAAGAACGACGGCGTCGGCATCGCGCCGTTCCACGACTACGAGTCCAAGGTCGACTCGGGTCTGCAGGGTGAGCTCGACGAGATCAAGGCCGGCATCATCGACGGCTCGGTCAAGGTCGACACCGAGGCATCCGTCAAGTAGTCCGACGAACGCGGGCGGGGGATCACTCCTCCGCCCGCGTTCTCGCGCGCACGGGGACCCGTGCGCGCCCGAGACAGAAATAGACTCACCGACATGAAGCTCGAACTCCGCGGCATCACGAAGCGGTTCGGCACCCTGGTCGCCAACGACCACATCTCGATCACCGTCGAACCGGGCGAGGTGCACTGTCTCCTCGGCGAGAACGGTGCGGGCAAGTCGACCCTGATGAACGTCCTCTACGGCATGTACCAGGCCGAGGAGGGCGAGATCCTGCTCGACGACGTCGTCCAGCACTTCGACGGACCGGGCGACGCCATGCGCTCCGGCATCGGCATGGTGCACCAGCACTTCATGCTCGTCCCCGTCTTCACCGTGGCCGAGAACGTCATGCTCGGGCAGGAGGAGACCGCGTTCGGTGGCCGTCTCGACCTCGCCGGTGCCCGCAGACGTGTCCGTGAGATCTCCGAGCGGTTCGGGTTCGACGTCGACCCCGACGCCCGGGTCGAGGACCTGCCCGTCGGTGTCCAGCAGCGCGTGGAGATCATCAAGGCGCTCTCCCGTGACGCCTCCGTGCTGGTGTTCGACGAGCCGACGGCCGTCCTCACCCCGCAGGAGACCGACGAGCTGATGGGCATCATGCGCCAGCTCCGCGAGGCCGGCACCGCCATCGTCTTCATCACGCACAAGCTCCGCGAGGTCCGTGAGGTCGCCGACCGCATCACCGTGATCCGCCTCGGCAAGGTCGTGGGGGAAGCGTCCCCGACCGCGTCGAACAGCGAACTCGCGGCGCTGATGGTCGGCCGCAGCGTCGAACTCGTCGTCGAGAAGGCCCCGGCCACCCCGGGCGAGGCAGCCCTGGTCGTCGAGGGTCTCACCGTCACCGACCCCGCCGGCCTCGTGCTGGTCGACGACGTCTCGTTCACGGTCCGCCGTGGCGAGGTGCTCGCGATCGCGGGCGTGCAGGGCAACGGCCAGACCGAGCTGACCGAGGCGATCATGGGCCTCGAGCCGGTGCGCTCCGGCCGGATCACCCTGGACGGGCGCGAGGTCACCGGCCGCAGCGTCAAGCAGATCCTGGACGCCGGAGTCGGGTTCGTCCCCGAGGACCGCAAGGAAGACGGCCTGGTCGGCGAGTTCACCATCGCCGAGAACCTCATGCTCGACCGCGCCGACGCCGCCGACTTCGTCCGTGCCGGCACCATCCGCGCTGCCGAGCGGGACGCCTTCGCCGACGAGAAGATCGCCGAGTTCGACATCCGCACGCCCGGCCGGACCACCGCGGCCGGCCGGCTCTCCGGCGGCAACCAGCAGAAGATCGTCCTGGCCCGCGAACTCAGCCGCCCCCTGCGGCTCTTCGTCGCCGCGCAGCCCACCCGCGGCATCGACGTCGGCTCGATCGAGTTCGTGCACAAGCGCATCGTCGAGACCCGCGACAGCGGCGTCCCGGTGATCGTCGTCTCCACCGAGCTCGACGAAGTCGTCGCGCTCGCCGACCGGATCGCCGTGATGTACCGCGGCGCGATCGTCGGCATCGTCCCCGCGTCCACACCCCGGGACGTCCTCGGACTCATGATGGCGGGCGAACTGCCCGCAGGAACGGAGCTCGCCGCGTGAGCGACCCCACGCCGCAGCACGACGGCACCACGCCGTCGGACCGCACCACACCCACCCACGCGACCACGGGCCTCCCGGCCGACGCCGACACGACGCGTGCCGACGCGACGCGTGCCGACACGACGCGTGCCGACGCGACGCCCGCCGTCGACGACCGCCTGCAGGAGGTCACCGGCGCACCGCACCTGATGACCGATTCGGCGACCGACAGCGAGCGCCGCGAAGGACGCTGGAGCGACGCGCTCCGGAGCATCGTGAACGGCTCGGTCCTGACCACCGTCCTCGCAGTGGTCCTGGCCCTCGTCGCCAGCGGTGTCCTCATCGCCCTCACCGACAAGGACGTCCAGGCCGCAGCCGGGTACTTCTTCGCCCGTCCGCTCGACACGCTCCGGGCGGTCGGGACGGCCGTCGGCGGTTCGTACTCGTCGCTGTTCCAGGGCTCGGTCATCAACTTCGGTGCCCCGTCGTTCGCGACCGCGATCGCCCCGATCACGCGCTCCGTCGACTACGCGGTGCCGCTCATCGCCGCCGGTCTCGGCGTCGCGGTCGCGTTCCGCACCGGCCTGTTCAACATCGGCGGTCAGGGACAGGTCCTGATGGCCGCCGCGGCCGCCGGCTGGGTCGGGTTCTCGTTCGACCTGCCAGCCGTCGTGCACATCCCGCTCACGATCCTCGCCGGCATCGTCGGCGGTGCGGTGTGGGCAGGCATCGTCGGACTCCTCAAGGCCCGGACCGGTGCCAACGAGGTCGTCCTGACGATCATGCTCAACTACGTCGCCCTGTACCTGGTGAGCTTCATGCTCCGCACCCCCGGCCTCCTGCAGGCCGGCGGCAGCCCGAACCCGATCTCGCCGGCGACCCGCGACTCGGCGGTCCTGCCGTCGCTGTTCGGCTCGCGGTTCGGCATCGACGTCGGGTTCATCGTCGCCCTCATCGCGGTCGTCGTCGTGTGGTGGCTGATGAACAAGTCGTCGCTCGGGTTCCGCTTCCGCACGGTGGGCGAGAACCCCCGTGCCGCTCGCGTCGCGGGCATGAGCGTCCCGATGCTCACCATCTGGGTGATGGTCATCTCGGGCGCCCTCATCGGCATCGCCGGCGCCTACCAGGTCGAGGGCGCCGTCACGACCGGCTTCACCTCGGGCATCGACGCCGGCATCGGGTTCGACGCGATCACCGTCGCGCTGCTCGGCCGCTCGAAGCCGTGGGGCACCTTCTGGGCCGCGATCCTGTTCGGGGTGCTCAAGAACGGTGGCTACGCGATGCAGGCCGCCAACGGCATCCCGATCGACATCGTCGGCGTCATCCAGGCACTCATCGTCCTGTTCATCGCGGCCCCGCCGCTCGTCCGCGCGGTCTTCCGGATCCCGCAGCCGGGCGCACGTCGTCGCACCCGTAAGAACTCCGAGCGGAAGGCGGTCGCCGCGTGAGCACCCTCAGTCCCACCGCGGTCCCGGCGACCCCCGTCGCCGACCGTGCGGTCGAGACCACCCGCAGCTGGAAGGCACCGATCGCGTTCGCCGTGTTCTCGGTGCTCGCCGCCGTGCTGTTCCTCGGCGTCCGCCGTGGCGGCACGACCACGTTCCGACTCGCCAACGCCGGTGACTTCGTGCAGCTGCCGAACGTCGGTCTGCCGTCGCTGGCGACCGGCGTGGTCGTCGTCGTCCTGCTGTCGTTGGGCACCGCCGTCGCCTTCTTCCTGGTCGGGCGGTACCGTCCGGTGCCGCTGTGGCTGACGAGCGTCTTCGCGGTCGTCTTCGTCGTCGGGTTCCTCACCTGGGCAGCCGCCGGCAAGACGATCCCGCTGCCCGGCCTGTTGGTCGGCGCGATCGGCCTCAGCGTCCCGCTGGTGTTCGGCGCCCTCGGCGGGGTCATCTCCGAGCGCGTCGGCGTCGTGAACATCGCCATCGAGGGACAGTTCCTCGCCGGTGCGTTCACCTCGGCGCTCATCGCCTCGCTGACCGGGTCCGCCTGGGTCGGGTTGATCGGTGCGCTCGTCGCGGGTGTGCTCGTGTCGTTCGTCCTCGCGGCGTTCAGCATCAAGTACCTCGTCGACCAGGTCATCGTCGGTGTGGTGATCAACGCGTTCATCTCCGGGCTCACCGGGTTCCTGTACTCACAGGTGCTCTCGCCGTCCGAGACGACCCTGAACGTCGGCATCCGCTTCCCGAAGATCGAGATCCCGGTCCTGCACCAGATCCCGGTGATCGGCCCGGTGTTCTTCGAGCAGACCGTCATCGTCTACCTGGCGTACATCGCGGTGGCCGTGGTGACCTTCGCCCTGTTCAAGACCCGCTGGGGCCTCCGCCTCCGCGCGGTCGGCGAGCACCCGGAGGCGGCGGACACCGTCGGCATCAACGTCGCCGGCACGCGCTTCTGGAACGTCTCGCTCGCCGGTGCGATCGCGGGTCTGGGCGGCGCCTACTTCACGCTCGACGCGGTCGGTCCGTTCACGAAGGACATGACGGCGGGCGCGGGCTACATCGCCCTGGCCGCGGTCATCTTCGGCCGGTGGGACCCGATCAAGGCGACGCTGGCAGCCCTGCTGTTCGGCTTCGCGTCGAACCTGCAGAACACGCTCGGGGCGATCAACTCGCCGGTGCCGAGCGAGTTCCTGCTGATGCTGCCCTACGTCGTGACGATTTTCGCGGTCGCCGGTCTGGTCGGGCAGTCGCGCGGTCCGGCGGCGTCTGGCAAGCCCTACATCAAGAACTGAGTTGATCGGCGGGACACCGGTGTCCGTCGGTCGAACCGCGTCGACACGCGGTTCGATGGACCGACAACGGTGTCCCGCTGTACGACACCGCACGACGGCGCGCGAGCGCGCGCGACACCGCACCACGCACGGGAGGCACGCCACATGACCGACACGAACGCCGCGGGAGACCACGGGGTCGGCACCGACCCCGAGACCGGCGAGCCGGTCTGGACGGACCCGGCCACGAGCCTCCCGGCCGACGCCGAGGCACCGATCGACGGGAGCGCCCACGTCGACGTCGACGTGGACTGGGACGCTCTCCGCGGGGCGGCCACGACCGCGATGGGCCGCGCCTACGTGCCGTACTCGTCCTTCCCGGTGGGGGCCGCGGCGCTCACCGACGACGGCCGGATCGTCTCCGGCTGCAACGTCGAGAACGCCTCGTACGGTGTGACCCTGTGTGCCGAGTGCTCGCTCGTGTCGCAGCTGTTCATGACCGGCGGCGGCAAGCTCGTCGCGTTCACCTGCGTCGACGGCGACGGGGCGACCCTGATGCCGTGCGGCCGCTGCCGCCAGCTGCTGTTCGAGCACTCCACCGAGGGCATGCTCCTCGAGACGGTCTCGGGCATCCGCACCATCGACGAGGTCCTGCCGGACGCCTTCGGCCCGCGGACCCTCGCCACCTACCGGCAGGAGCACTGACATGGCCGTCGAGCCGTTCGACACCGTCGACCTCATCCGCACGAAGCGCTCCAGCGGGACCCTGTCCACCGCCGAGATCGACTGGCTCGTCGACGCGTACACGCGCGGCTACGTCGGCGACGAGCAGATGGCCGCGCTCGCGATGGCGATCTTCCTCAACGGCATGGAGCGTCGGGAGATCCGGGACCTCACGCTCGCGATGATCGCGTCGGGGGAGCGGATGTCGTTCGGCTCGCTCGGCAAGACCACGGTCGACAAGCACTCCACCGGAGGCGTCGGCGACAAGATCACCCTGCCGCTCGCACCGCTCGTCGCCACGTTCGGCGTCGCGGTGCCGCAGCTCTCCGGCCGCGGGCTCGGGCACACGGGTGGCACGCTCGACAAGCTCGAGTCGATCCCGGGATGGCAGGCGGCACTCTCGAACGAGCGCATGACGTCAGTGCTGCAGGACGTCGGTGCCGTCATCTGTGCCGCGGGCTCCGGCCTGGCACCCGCCGACAAGAAGCTCTACGCCCTCCGTGACATCACCGGCACGGTCGAGTGCATCCCGCTCATCGCGTCGAGCATCATGTCGAAGAAGATCGCCGAGGGCACCGCAGCGCTCGTCCTCGACGTGAAGTTCGGCTCCGGCGCGTTCATGGCGGACTTCGAGCAGTCGAAGCTGCTGGCGCAGACGATGGTCGACCTCGGCAAGGACGCCGGGGTCGCGACCTCGGCGCTCCTCACCGACATGGAGGTCCCGCTCGGCCTGACGATCGGCAACGCACTCGAGGTCCGTGAGTCCGTCGAGGTCCTCGCCGGCGGTGGTCCCGCCGACGTGGTGTCGCTGACCCTCTCGCTCGCGGAGGAGATGCTGCGCCTGGCCGGGGTCACCGACGCGGACCCGGCCGCCGCACTCGCCGACGGCCGCGCGATGGACACCTGGCGCCGGATGATCGAGGCGCAGGGCGGCGACGCCTCGGCCGCACTGCCGGTCGCAGCGGAGACGCACGTCGTCACCGCCACCGAGTCCGGTGTGCTCACCACCCAACAGGCGCTCCCCTTCGGCATCGCGGCCTGGCGCCTGGGCGCCGGACGGGCCCGGGCGCAGGACCCGGTGCAGGCCGGCGCCGGCATCGAGCTGCACGTCAAGCCGGGCGACACCGTCACCGCCGGCCAGCCGCTGTGGACGCTGCACACCGACGAGCCGGCCCGCTTCGAGCGGGCCCTCGAGTCGCTCGAGGGGGCGTGGTCGATCGGGGAGTCCGCGCCCGAGCGCGGACCGATCGTGCGCGAACGGATCCAGTAGCGGCCGGCTGCCCGCATCGCACCATCCGGACCGGAGGCTCCCCGCACGACGTGTGGGGAGCCTCCAGTCCATGGTCCACACCCTTGTCGACGGCGCCCTGCGGCGGCCGGTGACCACCGGTAGCCTTGGGCGCATGAGCGACGCCGCCCCCATCTACCGCCTGCCCGACGCCGGAGCGGTCATCAACGACCTCCCCAAGGTCTCGCTGCACGACCACCTGGACGGCGGCCTCCGCCCCGCGACGATCATCGAGCTCGCCGCGACCGACGGCGTCGAGCTGCCGACCACCGACCCGACCGAGCTCGCCACGTGGTTCGCCGACCAGTCGAACTCCGGCTCCCTGGTCGAGTACCTCAAGACCTTCGACGTGACCACCGCGGTCATGCAGACCGCAGCCGGTCTGACCCGCGTCGCGAAGGAGTTCGTCGAGGACCTCGTCGCCGACGGCGTCGTCTACGGTGAGATCCGCTGGGCGCCCGAGCAGCACCTGCAGCGTGGCCTGACCCTCGACCAGACCGTCGAAGCCGTACAGGCCGGCATCGAGGAAGCGGTCGACGCCGCCGGCGGGTCCATCCGGATCGGCCAGCTCGTCACCGCCATGCGGCACGCCGACCGGTCGATGGAGATCGCCGAGCTCGCCGTCCGCCACCGCGACCACGGCGTCGTCGGCTTCGACATCGCCGGCGCCGAAGCCGGGTTCCCGGCGTCGAACCACCGTGCGGCGTTCGACTACCTGGCCTCCGAGCTGTTCCCCGTCACGGTGCACGCCGGTGAGGCCGACGGTCTCGCGTCGATCCGCTCGGCGCTCGTCGACGGTCGCGCACTGCGACTCGGCCACGGCGTCCGCGTGTTCGAGGACGTCTCGCTGTCGGACGGTGGCGACGGCTCGATGCTCGCCACCCTCGGCGAGGTCGCGTCCTGGGTCCGAGACCGCGAGATCCCGCTCGAGGTCTCGCCGTCCTCGAACCTGCAGACCGGTGCCATCGCCGCGTGGGGTGACGACCTGGCCGACCACCCCTTCGACGTCCTGTACCAGCTCGGGTTCCGCGTCACGGTGAACACCGACAACCGCCTGATGAGCAACACCTCGCTGTCGAAGGAGCTCGCGCTGCTGGCCGGCACGTTCGGCTACGACCTCGACGACCTGGCCGCGTTCCAGATCAACGCCGCGCTCGGGACCTTCCTGCCGCTGGAGGACCGCGAGGAGATCATCGCCGCGATCACCGCCGGGTACGCGGAGGCCTGAGTCGATGGGCCTGCCGCCGCTGCCGGACCCCGCCGTCGTCCTCAGGGCGTCCGCGTCGTCGTGGCGTGACGCGCTGCGGACGGCCGGCGGCGCCCTCGTGGCCTCCGGAGCGACCACCGACGCGTACACCGACGCCATGATCGGCATGGTCGAGGAACACGGGGCGTACATCGTCATCTCGCCGGGGCTGGCGTTCGCGCACGCCCGGCCGGGGTCCAGCGTGCTGCGTGACGGTCTGGCGGTCGTGACCCTCGCCGCACCGGTCGTGTTCGGGCACCCGCACAACGACCCGGTCTCGGTCGTCCTCGGCCTGGCCGTGGCCGAGGTCGGGACGCACCTCGAGTCGATCGGCGCGATCGCGAACCTGTTCAACGACGCCTCGGTCACCGGGCGGCTCGCTGCCGCCGTCACGGCCGACGAGGTCCGGGCCATCATGGGAGTGGCGACGGCATGAAGATCGTGACCATCTGCGGCGCGGGCATCGGTGCCAGCGCGATCCTCAAGGTGAACGCGGAGAAGGCGCTGGCGACGCTCGGACTGACCGCAGAGGTCGTCGCCGCCGACGTCGCCTCGGTGCGGGACGTGTCCGACGACGCCAACGTGATCCTCACGAGCCAGGAGTTCGTCGAGGCCATCGGGACGACCTACGCCGAGGTCATCGTGATCCGGAACCACTTCGACCAGAGCGAGATCACGGCGGCTGTGGAGAAGGCGCTGGGCTGACCGGCCGCCCGGTACGATCGGCGCATGGTCAGCACCGAGAACCCCCTGAACGACCCCGCCGTCGACCCCTTCGACGTGGCCCGCGACGCCGCCGCAGTCATCGCTGAGCGGTCCGGCATCGAACGCCACGACGTCGCCCTGACGCTCGGCTCCGGCTGGGGCAAGGCCGCCGACCTGCTCGGGGAGACCGTCTCCGAGATCCCCGCGGCGGACGTCCCCGGGTTCAGTGCCTCGGCCGTCCCCGGGCACTCCGGCACCGTCCGGTCGATCCGTCTCGCCGACGGACGGCACGCGCTCGTCATCGGTGCCCGGACCCACTACTACGAGAACCACGGCGTGCGTCGCGTCGTGCACAGCGTGCGGACCGCCGCTGCCACGGGTGCCTCCGTCATGGTCCTCACCAACGGTGCCGGGGGCATCAAGGAGACCTGGACGCCCGGCACCCCGGTCCTCATCAGCGACCACATCAACCTGACCGCGGACAGCCCGCTCGAGGGCGCGACGTTCATCGACCTGACCGACCTGTACTCGGCACGCCTCCGTGCGGTCGCGAAGTCCGTCGACCCGTCCCTCGACGAAGGCGTCTACACGCAGTTCCGCGGCCCGCACTACGAGACCCCGGCCGAGGTCCAGATGGCGAAGGCGATCGGCGGACACATCGTCGGCATGTCGACGGCGCTCGAGGCCATCGCCGCTCGTCAGGCCGGCATGGAGATCCTCGGCTTCTCGCTCATCACGAACCTGGCAGCCGGCATCCAGAAGACGCCGCTGTCCCACACCGAGGTGCTCGAGGCCGGCAAGCAGGCCGAGCCGGTCATCGCCGACCTGCTCGCCCGCGTGGTGGCGGCACTGTGAGCGTCGTCGACACCGCCAGGGCCTGGATCGAGCAGGACCCCGACGACGAGACCCGGGCCGAACTCCAGCAGCTCGTCGACGCCGGGGACACCGACGAGCTCGCAGCCCGCTTCGCCGGACGGCTGGAGTTCGGCACCGCGGGCCTCCGGGCCGAGCTCGGAGCGGGTCCGCTCCGCATGAACCGCGTCGTCGTGACGCAGGCCGCCGCGGGGCTCGCCCGCTTCCTCATTGACTCCGGCCGCGATCGCAGCGTCGTCATCGGCTACGACGGCCGCGTCAACTCGGACGTCTTCGCGCGGGACTCGGCCGAGGTCATGCGCGGCCTGGGTCTCGACGTGACGCTGCTGCCCTCGGCGCTGCCGACACCGCTCGTAGCGTTCGCCGTCCGGCACCTCGGCGTCGGCGCGGGCGTCATGGTGACGGCGAGCCACAACCCGCCACGGGACAACGGCTACAAGGTGTACCTCGGCGGGGACGACGAGGGCTCGCAGATCGTGCCGCCGGTCGACGGTGAGATCGCCGCCGCCATCGACGTCGTTTCAGCCGGGGACATCCGCTCGCTCACCCGTGCGACGGACTACACCGTCGCCGATGCGTCGCTCGTCCAGGCCTACGTGGACGCGACGGCTGCGACCGTACCGGCCCCGGGCCTCCCGGCCGAGGCGCAGCCGTCCGTCGTCTACACGGCCATGCACGGTGTCGGGTGGGAGACCGCCCGCGCGGTGTTCGCGCAGGCGGGCTTCCGCGAGCCGGCCGTCGTGCCGGAGCAGATCGAGCCGGACGGCGCCTTCCCGACCGTCTCGTTCCCGAACCCCGAGGAGCCGGGCGCCATGGACCTGGCGATCGCCCGGGGCGTCGCGGTGGGCGCCGACCTGGTGATCGCGAACGACCCGGACGCCGACCGACTGGCACTCGCGATCCCGGACGGCTCCGGCTCGTACCGGCGTCTCGCCGGCAACGAGGTCGGCTGGCTCCTCGGCTGGCGCGCCGCCGAACGAGCCGCCGACGCCGGCGTGACCGGGGTGCTGGCCGCGTCGATCGTCAGCTCGCCGGCACTCGCACGCGTCGCCGAGCAGTACGGACTCGGGCACCGGGACACGCTGACGGGCTTCAAGTGGGTGTCCCGCGTGCCGGACCTGCTCTTCGGCTACGAAGAGGCGCTCGGGTACCTGGTCGACCCGCAGGTCATCCGCGACAAGGACGGCATCTCCGCTGCACTGGAGCTGCTGTCGCTGGCGAGCGAACTCGCTGCCGAGGGCAAGACCATCGCGGACCAGCTCGAGGCGTTCGCCGAGCGGTTCGGAGCCTTCGCCTCCGGGCAGGTGGCCACACGCGTGGACGACCTGTCACGCATCGGGGAGATCATGGCGTCGCTCCGGACGTCCACCCCGACGGACCTCGGCGGTGTCGAGATCACGTCGGTGACGGACTTCCTCGACGGGGTCGAGGGCTTCCCGCCGTCGGACATCCTGCGCTTCGACCTCGACGGTGGCGCCCGGGTCATCGTCCGCCCGAGTGGTACCGAGCCGAAGGTGAAGGTCTACATCGACACCGTCGCTGGGACCTCCGCCGAAGCCACCGCGCTGGCCGACCGCTTGGCCGCGGCCGTCCGCCCGCTGGTCTCGTAGGGCGCCGCAGCGCCGCCGCGGCGCCGCGCCGCCGCGCCGCGCCGCCGCGCCGCGCCGCCGCGCTGCGCCGCCGCCTGCGCACAACAGGAACCCGCTCGCGCCGCTGCATCCCGCGGTTCGAGCGGGTTCCTGTTGTGCGGCGTCAGTCGGAACCGGGCTCCTGCACGACAGCGGGCGCCAGCGCGGTCGTCCACAGGGTCGGCGAACGCCCTGCGGCGGCGGGCGGCGTCCGTGAGGCTGCGGAGATGCAACGACTCGAGATCATCAGGGGTGGGAGCGTCGACCCCACCGGCCGTCGCGGTCGGGACCTCGTCGCAGCAGCCGACCGGGGCGCACTCGTCCGGCTCGCACCCGGCAGGTTCGTCGACGCCGAGCGTTGGCGGACGGCCGACGCCCGCGTCCGCCATCTCGCTCGGATCGACGCGGTCGACGAGTTGATCGCTCCGCGCCTCGTGCTGTCCCACGTGTCAGCCCTCGCCCTGCACGGGCTGCCCTGGAGCGGTGAGTTCCCCGAGGTCGTCGACGTCATCGATCCCGAGCGGGAGACGTCCCAGTCCCTCCGGCTGCTGCGGAAGCACCCCGGGAAGGGCCGGTCGCTGGGTATCGCCCGGGCGTCCTCGGGCCGGCCGGTCACGGACCTCCGGAGCACCGTCGTCGACATCGCGCTCACGCAGGACCTCCGACGTTCCGTGCCCGTCCTCGACGTCGCGCTCCAGCGCGGTGTCGACCGATCGACGCTCCGAGCTGAGCTGGACGCCAAGAGGGCCGTGCACGGCCGGGACCGTGCACGCTTCGCGATCGGGTTCGCCGACCCACGCAGTGGCTCGGTGGGGGAGTCGATCGCCCGTGTGGCGTTGGACGAGCTCGGAGCGCCACGGCCCGAACTCCAGACCGAGTTCCACGACGCGGCGGGCTTCGTGGCGCGGGTCGACTTCTGGTTCCCCGACCACGGCGTCGTCCTCGAGTTCGACGGTGCCGCGAAGTACCGGGACCCGGCCCTGCGCGCCGCGGGCCTCACCGCGGAGGACGTCCTCCTCCAGGAGAAGCGCCGCGAGGACCGGCTCCGCCGCGTGTCCGACGTCCGTCGACTCGGTCGGTTCGGGTGGCCGGAGACGCGGGACACGAAGCGGCTCCGAGCGCTGCTGCTGGGGCTGGGCCTCCCGCTCGAGACCCGACGTTTCCGCCGGATCCGCTGACGCTGCGTCCGCTGGTTCCACCTGGCGCCGCACAACAGGAACCGCCTCGAACCGCGGGAAGCCGTGGTTCGAGGCGGTTTCTGTTGTGCGCAGCCGATCGGCGCCGGGCGCCGGGCGCCGCGCGCCGGACGCCGCGCGCCGCGCGCCGCGCGCCGGGCGCCCGCTACGCGAGCTCGAGCAGGACGTGGCCCGAGGAGACCGTCTGGCCGACGGGGGCGTTCAGCCCGGTGACGATGCCGTCCTTGTGCGCCTGGACGGGCTGCTCCATCTTCATGGCCTCGAGGACGACGAGCAGGTCGCCCTTCACCACGGTGTCACCCTCGGCGACCGCGAGCTTCACCACGGTGGCCTGCATCGGCGACGCGACCGAGGAGCCGGACGCCGCACGGCCACCCTTGACGCCGGAGGACCGACGCTTCGGCGGAGCGGACGGGCCGGACGGACGACGCGCGCCGCCGGCACCACCACCGACGATGGAGGGCATGGTCACCTCGATGCGCTTGCCCTGCACCTCGACGACGACGCTCTCGCGCTCGCCCGGCGCGGGCAGTTCCTCGGGGGAACCGCTCCAGGCCGGGATGTCGTTCACGAAGTCGGTCTCGATCCACTGCGTGTAGACCGAGAACGGCGTCTCGTCGTCGGTGGCGAACGCGGGGTCCGCGACGACGGCACGGTGGAACGGGATGACCGTCGGCAGGCCGGCGACCTCGAACTCGGCGAGGGCACGGCGGGAGCGCTCGAGCGCCTCTGCACGCGTGGAACCGGTGACGATGAGCTTCGCGAGCATCGAGTCGAACGAGCCCGAGACGACGTCGCCGGACACCACGCCGGAGTCGACCCGGACGCCGGGGCCGGACGGTGCGTTGAACACGTGGACGGGGCCCGGCGCGGGGAAGAAGTTGCGGCCCGGGTCCTCGCCGTTGATGCGGAACTCGAACGAGTGGCCGCGCGGGGTCGGGTCGGCGTAGTCGAGCGTGCCGCCCTCGGCGATGCGGAACTGCTCGCGGACGAGGTCGATGCCGGTGACCTCCTCGGAGACGCAGTGCTCGACCTGAAGGCGCGTGTTGACCTCGAGGAACGAGACCGTGCCGTCGGCGCCGATGAGGAACTCGCAGGTACCGGCACCGACGTAGCCGACCTCGCGGAGGATCGCCTTCGACGACTCGTACAGCAGGGTCTGCTGCGCCTCGGTGAGGTACGGCGCCGGTGCTTCCTCGACGAGCTTCTGGTGGCGTCGCTGCAGCGAGCAGTCGCGTGTGGACACGACGACGACGTTGCCGTGCTCGTCCGCGAGGCACTGGGTCTCGACGTGCCGCGGCTTGTCGAGGTACTTCTCGACGAAGCACTCGCCTCGGCCGAACGCGGCGATGGCCTCGCGTGTGGCGGACTCGAACAACTCGGGGATGGAGGCCCGGTCCCGCGCCACCTTCAGGCCACGGCCACCGCCACCGAAGGCGGCCTTGATCGCGACGGGCAGCCCGACCTCGTCGGCGAAGGCGACGACCTCGGACACGTCCTGCACCGGCTCGATCGTGCCGGGGGCGAGGGGTGCGCCGACCTTCTCGGCCACGTGCCGTGCGGAGACCTTGTCGCCGAGACGCTCGATCGAGTCGGGCGACGGCCCGATCCAGGTGAGCCCGGCGTCGATGACGGCGCGCGCGAAGTCGGCGTTCTCGGCGAGGAAGCCGTACCCGGGGTGCACGGCGTCGGCACCGGAGCGTCGGGCGACCGAGATGATCTTCTCGATGACCAGGTAGGTGTCGGCGCTCGTGGTGCCGTTCAGCGCGTAGGCCTCGTCGGCGAGGCGGGCGTGCAGGGCGTCACGGTCCTGGTCGGCGTACACCGCAACCGAGGCCTTGCCCGCATCGCGGGCCGCTCGGATGATGCGGACGGCGATCTCGCCGCGGTTCGCGATGAGGACCTTGCTGATGCGGGTCATGGGACATCAGCGTATTCGTGCGCCAGTGCCGTGTTTTGACCGCCATCCACAAGAAACACCGCGTGCAGCAGGTGGATGTCTACAGGCGTGGAGGTGGCGAGCGCGCCGGCGGGCTCCTACCGTGTCCAGAGGTCGTGCCAGGCGATCCCGAACCCCCGCAGGAGCATCGACCGCAGCATCGGCAGCGACAGACCGACGACGGCCGAGGGTGCTCCGTCGATGCGCGTGATGAAGGCGGCGGCGCGACCGTCGATCGTGAACGCGCCGGCGACCTCGAGCGGTTCGCCGGTCGCGACGTACGCGTCGATCTCCGCGGGCGTCATGTCGTCGGCGAACGTCAGCACGGCGCTGTCCACCGCGACGACCCGGTCACCGTCCACGACGAGTGCGGAACCGCCCGGTGCGACCGGCCCCAGGTCGCCCACGGGGCGGACGGGAGGCGCGTCACCAGCCCGTCCCGCGCCTCCCGTCCCGGCAGCGGTCACCCCGACCCCGGCGCGCCGGTCGACGACGCAGTGCCCGCTCCACAGCGTGCCGCCGCCCGCGGCGAGCATCTGCCGCCACCGCTCGCGGGCCACCTCCGGGTCGTGCGGCTTGCCGTACAGCACCCCGTCGACCTCGAAGGCGGAGTCGCCGCCGAAGACGATGCCGTCGAGGCCGGTGTCGGTGCCGTCCGCCAGCTCGACGCGCCCGTCCGCGACCGCCGTCGCCTTCGCGACCGCGAGCAGCGAGACGAGTTCCGGTCCGGTGAGTCCGCGACCGAGTCGGTCCTGCTCGGTGGCCGCCACCGCGTCCTCGTCGACCCCCGGCGAGACGAGCACCGGTTCGATCCCGGACTGCGCCAGGAGCGCGCGACGGGCGGGGGAGGTGCTCGCGAGGTACAGACGCATGGGAACATCGAACCATGGGTGAATCCGTCGGCACACTGCTCGAACTCGACGTCACCGGGATCGCCCACGGCGGCATCTCGGTGGCACGGCACGAGGGGCGCGTGGTGTTCGTCACGGACGCGATCCCCGGGGAGCGGGTCGTGGCCCGGGTGACGGAGGACCGGAAGAAGTCGTTCTGGCGCGCCGACACCGTGCAGGTCCTCGAACCGAGCGAGCACCGGGTGGACCACGTCTGGCCCGAGGCCGGCCTGGACCGCGACCCCGCCGTGCGCCCCGGTGGTGCGGAGTTCGGGCACATCGCCCTCGCCCACCAGCGGACCCTCAAGCGCGACGTGCTCGTCGACTCGTTCTCCCGGTTCGGCCGCATCGACCTCGACGCCGTGCTCGGCGCGCCGGTCGTCGTCGAGGCCGCACCCGGCGACGACGAGTCGAACGGCCTCGGCTGGCGCACCCGGGTCCGCCTGCACGTCGACGCCGACGGCACGCCCGGACCGTTCGCCGCCCGGTCGCACACCGTCGTCCCGGTCACCTCGCTCCCGCTGGCCACCGCCACCGTGCAGGGCTCAGCGCCGCTCGGCCGCGGTTCGATGCCCGGCGCCGAGGTCGTCGACGTCCTCAGCCCGAGCGGCTCCGGCGGCGCGCGCCTGGTCATCGACGCCCAGCGCCCGACGGTCGTGCAGGAGGTCGTCGGCGAACGGACCTTCGACGTGGACGACGACGGCTTCTGGCAGGTGCACCGGCAGGCTCCCGCCGTCCTCACCGCCGCGGTGCAGGACCTGGTCGATCGTGAGCGCCTCGACCCGGAGGGCCAGCACCTCGACCTCTACGGCGGCGTCGGGCTGCTCGCCGCGGCCCTCGCCGACGTCGTCGGGCCGCGCGCCCGCGTGACGAGCGTCGAGAGTGCGACCCGCGCGACCGAGCACGCGCTCGAGAACCTGTCCGAGTGGATCGGTGCCCGTGCCGAGACCGGCCGTGTCGACCGGTGGCTGTCCCGGACCGTCGAGTCGGCCTCCCGTCCGGAGCGCGAGCGCTTCCGCGCCGGCACGATCGTGCTGGACCCGCCCCGGTCCGGTGCCGGCCGTGAGGTCGTCGTGTCGATCGCTGCGCTGCAGCCGGCCCAGGTCGTGTACGTCGCCTGCGACCCCGTCGCCCTGGCGCGCGACGTCGCGACGTTCGCGGATCTCGGGTACCGCCTGGAGGCACTCCGCGCCTTCGACCTGTTCCCGCACACCCACCACCTGGAGGCCGTGGCGCGGCTGGTGCCGGTCGCCTGAGCCCCGGCGGGTGGTCGGCTCCGCCGGGTTCCGCTGCGGGGTACGAAGCTGAGGTTGACCTGGGTATCCTTGGTGGCGACGGCAACCGGGATCAGGGCCCGGCGCGCTGTCGGAACGAGAGGCAACCGTGGGAGACACGACCACCAGCACATCGACCGGCACGACAGGGACTGCCGGTCTCGAGACCCGGCCGGTCCGGGTCGCCATCGTCGACGACCACGAGTCCGTCCGACTGGGGATCCAGGCCGCCTGCCAGAACGAGGGGTTCGAGGTGGTCCTCACCGCCGCGAGCGTCCCGGAGTACATCGCCCAACTCGGCGGGCGCGAGGTCGACGTCGTCGTCCTCGACCTGTCGCTGGGTGACGGCTCGACGGTGACCGAGAACGTCAAGGGCGTGCAGGGCACCGGTTCGGCCGTGCTCGTGCACAGCATCGCCGACCGCGTCGCGAACGTGCGGGAGGCACTGGCAGCAGGGGCTGCCGGCGTCATCCCGAAGTCGTCCGCGACGAAGACCGTGATGGCCGCCGTCGCGACCGTGGCGCGGGGTGACGTGCTCAACAACCTCGAGTGGGCGAGCGCCATCGACGCGGACCGCGACTTCGCGAAGGCCCAGCTCGGGCGTCGCGAACGCGAGATCCTGCACCTGTACGCCTCGGGCCTGCCGCTCAAGCTGGCGGCGCAGCAGCTCGGCATCGGGTACTCGACGGCCCGGGAGTACCTGGACCGCATCCGCGTGAAGTACGTCGAGGTGGGTCGCCCCGCCCCGACCAAGGTCGATCTGCTCCGGCGTGCCGTCGAGGACGGGATCCTGCCGGGGCTCGACTCCGGCATCGACCCCGACGGCGATGGTCGCTGACGACACCCGCGCCGGTCGGTCCTCGTGACCACCGACGCAGCGGCGGACGCCGGGCCGGCAGCGGCCCGGCGTCCGTCGTCCCCGGGAACCCCCGCATCCGCCGCGGCCGGTCCGAGCGACGCCGGGCCCACCGGGCCCGCCGCACCTGACGGGCACGGTCCGGGGCACGCCCGCGGCGTCGGCTGGGCCGATCCGTCGCGGTCGGTCCGTGCCACGATCACCCAGGCGTCGCTCGACCGGGCGTTCACGATCCTGATGGCCATCGCCGCGATCGGGTTCGGCGCGGTGAACGTCCCCGGCTTCCTCAAGCAGCTGCCGTACCTCGACGCGTTCTGGGCTCCGGCAGCGGCGATCACGATGGCACTCTCGCTCGTCGCGGTCGGGGTGTCGGCGATCGTGCAGCGCTGGTCCCAGGCCGCGCAGACCGTCTGCGCGCTGCTGTTCCTCGTCGCGCTGTTGACCTTCCCGCTGACGGTCGACCAGGCGTTGCCGGTCGACCAGTCCCCGTGGCCGTGGTGGCTCTGCAACGTCGGCACGATCGCCGCCTCGCTGAGCTTCGCCACCTGGCGCGCCGCGGTCTACAACGCCCTCGTGCCGATCATCTACGTCGTGCTGCGGCTCTCGCCGGCCGGCGGTGCGGTCGGCCCGCAGCGGGCGTTCCTCGACGGCGCCTACACCGCGGTGCTCGGCATCGCGGCGCTGATCCTCATCGTGGTGCTCCGTCGCGCCGCGGCGGCGGTCGACGTGGCCCAGGCCACCGCGGTCCGCCGGTACTCGCGGGCGATCCGGGAGCACGCCACCGAGGTCGAGCGCGTCCAGGTCGACGCCATCGTGCACGACAGCGTGCTCACGACGCTGCTGTCCGCCGCGCGTGCGGACACCCCGGACGCGAAGACCCTCGCCGCACGCATGGCACGGAACGCCATCGACCACCTCGCCGCGGCCGCCGCGGACGGCCCGGGGGAGGACCAGGTCGTGCCGTTCGACGTCCTCCGGAACCGGATCGCCACCTCCGTCACGTCGCTCGGTGCCCCGGTGGAGGTGCGGAGCCTCCCCATGGCGGGTCCGGCGCTGCCGTTCTCGGCGGCGGACGCGATCGCCTCGGCCGCGCTCCAGGCGGCGGTGAACAGCGTGCAGCACGCCGGCGACGACGTCGCGCGCTGGGTGACGATCGTCGCGGACGGCTCGTCCGTGCAGGTCGAGGTCGCCGACGACGGCACCGGGTTCGACGCGCACGCGGTCCCGGCCGAACGCCTCGGCGTCCGGCGCTCGATCATCGAGCGGATGGCCGCCGCCGACGGCGAGGCCGACCTCCGCACCGCCCCCGGCTCCGGCACCCGCATCGTGCTCCGTTGGCCGGCGCTCGGCGCCGACGACCGTCCCACTCACCGGACCGGCTCGGTCCACCAGGCGGAGGCGGACGCATGAGGGCCTCCATCCCCGCGGGTGTCGCCATCGGACTCGCGGCGCTCTTCTCGCTGCTGCACCTGGTCCTCGCCGTCACCACGCTCCCCGGGACGCCGGCGAAGGCCGCTCCGGTCATCGCCTGCATGGTCCTCTACGCGGCGGCGACCGCTCTCGCGCTGCTGGTGCGTGGTCCGGTGCTGCCCGTCTGGGTCGCGTGGTTCGCACTCGCCACCGCCGTCGTGATGCCCCTCGTCTGCTCCACCGTCGTCGACCTCCGGGTCGCCCCGACGTACGCCACGTGGTGGATCGCCGCCGTCGGCACGCTCATGGTCGTGCTGGCCGTCCGGCAGCGCGGCCGCTTCGCCTGGGTCGGCGTCGCCTTCTGCACGGTGCACTCGGTCGGCTGGGCCGGCCTGGAGGCACTGGGCGAGCTGGGTGCACTCGGCAACGTGATCTGGTTGTCCGTCGCCACCGGGTTCGCGATCGCGATGAGCCACGCCACCCGGATCACCCGGGACTTCGTCCGCGCGGAGCAGGAGACCGTCGACTGGCAGGCGGCGCAGGACGCGCACGTGTCGGAACGACAGGTGCGGCTCGGCCAGACGACGCGGATGGCGCTGCCGATGCTCCAGCGCATCATCGACACGTGCGGTGGGCTGGACGATGACGAGCGTGCCGAGAGCCTGCACCTCGAGCAGGCCATCCGTGACGAGATCCGCGGCCGCTCGCTGCTGTCCGACGACGTCCGGGCAGAGGTGATGCGCCTGCGCCGTCGCGGCGCCGTCGTGCAGCTGCACGACGACGGCGGCCTGGACGACCTGGAGACGGTCGAACAGGAGCGTGTGCACGCCGAGCTCGCCGACGCACTCCGACGCGCGTACGAGGCCGACGCCGACAACGTGATCGTCCGGACCGTGCCGGACAACGCCGACGCCGCGGTGACCGTGGTCGGACTGCGGCTGGACGCGGCCGAGAGCGAGTCCGCAGCCCTCGGGGCGGCGGACGACGACGAGGACGACGACGGGGACGACTCCGTCGCGCTGTGGCTCGAGATCGACCGGTACGCGACCCAGGGCTGACGGCCGAGCCGGCAGCGCACGCGCGGGGAGCGGCGAACGTCCCGGAGACAGGGATCGCCTCGGACGGGGGAACGACCCGGAAAACGGGGAACGGGCCGGTCGGAGCTACCGACCGGCCCGTTCACGACCCGAGGCAGAGCGACAACCCGAATATCGCCCTGACTCGTCTCGGCGGTGGCTTCGTACCCTAGTCGGCCACCGACCGGCGATGCACTTCAACGAAGAACACCGAACACAGACAATGATGCCAACAGCACCAGGGGGTGTCAGTCGTCATTTCGGGGGACAATTCGGGCGATCTGCGACGGTTCCCGGCGTGGACGACCCCCGAGTGAGGGGAGACCGAACGGTGCGTCCGCCGCTGTGCCGAGGTCGACACCGGTCGGTACCGAACGGGGTACAGACAGCCGGCGCTACCGGACCGTCACCGGACCGGTACCGGACGCGAACGGGTTCAGCGGAGGGACCGGCTCCAGGAGCCCTGCTGGAGCGGTCCGCGCATCCCTCGGGCAGAGCGGGTCCAGCCGTCGCGCGGTGACGACTCCGCCTGGGCTCGCCCGGCAGCGGCGGCCTCGTCGGCCTGACGCTGCAGCACCGCGATCACGGCCGCGAGCTCCTCGGGTGTCGGGTCCCCGCCGACGACACGCACGTCCGCGACCGACGCGGTGGCGTCGGCCGGGGCGTCGGCAGCATGGCGTGGGCTCACAGGGGGATGTTCCCGTGCTTCTTCGGCGGCAGGCTCGCCCGCTTGCCGCGCAGCGCCCGGAGCGCCTTGATGACCGACACGCGTGTGGCGTGTGGCTGGATGATCCCGTCGAGTTCGCCGCGCTCGGCCGCCAGGTACGGCGACGCCACGTTGTAGGTGTATTCGTTCGCGAGCTTCGTGCGGACGGCAGCGACGTCCTCGCCGGCTTCCTCGGCACGCTTGATCTCGCTGCGGTAGAGGATGTTCACCGCACCCTGTCCGCCCATGACCGCGATCTCCGCGGTGGGCCAGGCGAGGTTGATGTCCGCGCCGAGCTGCTTCGAACCCATCACGATGTACGCGCCGCCGTACGCCTTGCGGGTGATCACGGTGACGAGCGGCACGGTGGCCTCGGCGTAGGCGTACAGGAGCTTCGCACCGCGGCGGATCACACCCGTCCACTCCTGGTCGGTGCCGGGCAGGTACCCCGGGACGTCGACCAGGGTCAGGATCGGGATCCCGAACGCGTCGCAGAACCGGACGAAGCGCGCGGCCTTCTCGCCGGCGTCGATGTTCAGCGTCCCGGCCATCGCCTGCGGCTGGTTCGCGATGATGCCGACCGTGCGGCCCTCGACCCGACCGAAGCCGATCATGATGTTCGGCGCGAAGAGCGGCTGCACCTCGAGGAACTCGCCGTCGTCGACGACGTGTTCGATGACCTGGGTGACGTCGTACGGCTGGTTGGTGGAGTCCGGGATGACGACGTCGAGCTCGCGGTCGGCGTCGGTCGTCTCGAGCTCCGGCGCGACGTCGTACGTCGGCGGATCGGACAGGTTGTTGTCCGGCAGGAACCCGATCAGCGAGCGCGCGTAGTCGAGCGCGTCGGTCTCGTCCTCGGCCAGGTAGTGCGCGACCCCGGAGACCGCGTTGTGGGTCTGCGCGCCGCCGAGTTCCTCGAAGCCGACGTCCTCGCCGGTGACCGTCTTGATGACGTCCGGGCCGGTGACGAACATGTGGCTGGTCTTGTCGACCATGATCACGAAGTCGGTGAGGGCGGGGGAGTACACGGCGCCACCGGCGGCCGGGCCCATCACGATCGAGATCTGCGGGATGACGCCGGAGGCCGCGGTGTTGAGGCGGAAGATCTCGCCGTACTTGCCGAGCGCGACCACTCCCTCCTGGATGCGAGCGCCACCGGAGTCGAGGATGCCGATGATCGGCACACCGGTCTTCAGCGCGTGCTGCATCACCTTGACGATCTTCTCGCCGGCGACCTCACCGAGGGAACCGCCGAAGACCGTGAAGTCCTGCGCGTAGACCGCGACCTGTCGGCCGTGGATGGTGCCGTGGCCGGTGACGACCGCGTCGCCGTAGGGACGCTTCGACTCCATCCCGAAGGCGTGGGTGCGGTGGCGGACGAACTCGTCGAGCTCCACGAAGGAGTTCTCGTCGAGCAGCTGCTCGATCCGCTCGCGGGCCGTCATCTTGCCCTTGGCGTGCTGCTTCGCGATCGCGGACTCGCCTGCGGCGGTCACGGCTTCGTGGTACCGGTCGCGGAGGTCAGCCAGACGGCCTGCGGTCGTCGAGAGATCGGGGGTGTCTCCTGTGGTCACCCGCTCACCCTACCGGCGGTGCGGGACACCCCCGTTGGAGGACCCCCACGGTTCCGGGCCGTAGGTTTGCGTGCATGTCCACACCGGTCACACTCGACTTCGTCTCCGCCAGCGCCGCCGTCCAGGGCGCCGGCGCGACGATGACGGTGCTGCCGACGACGGGGTCCACCAACGCCGACCTGCTCCGCGACGCACCGGACCTTGCCTCCGGCAGCGTCGTGGTGACCCTCGACCAGACCGCCGGACGCGGACGGCTGGACCGGTCGTGGGTGGCCCCCGCGGGCCAGACCCTGGCCGCGAGCGTGCTGGTGCGGGCGGACCTCGACGCCCGCGACCGGGGCTGGTTGCCGCTCGTCGCCGGTGCCGCGGTGCGCGACGCAGTCGCCGGCGTGCTCGCCGACGCTCAGACGGACGCGGACGCGGAGACGGACGAAGACGCCCAGGCGGACACGGACGAGCAGCCGGACACGCACGGCCGCGTGCTCGTGAAGTGGCCGAACGACGTCCTCGTCGACGGCCGCAAGGTCAGCGGTGTGCTCTGCCAGGTCGCCGCCGACGGGTCCGTCGTCGTCGGCGTCGGCGTGAACCTCACGATCCCGGCCGGCGCGCTGCCCACCCCGACCGCCACCTCCCTGCTCGTGGCCGGTGCGACCGAACCTGCCACGGCCCTCGCCGACGCGGTCCTGACGGACCTCTGGACGGGCCTCCAGGAGGCCGTGGCCGGGCTCGTCGCCGGAGGTGCCGCCGCCGACGCGGTCCGTTCGCACGTCCGGGCCGTGTGCGGGACGGTCGGCCAGCGGGTGCGCCTCGAGCTGCCGGACGGATCGACGGTCGAGGCCGACGCGACCGGCGTCGACGACGACGGCCGCATCACGATCCGGGACCGGACCGGCGCCTCCAGGGGCGTCGCGGTGGGGGACGTCACCCACCTGCGCTATGCATGAGCCCATGACGGACGAGCCTGCCCCCGAGCTCGTCGTCGCCCGGCTCCGGCCACACGCCCGACGACTCGTCCGCCCCGCGGTCTTCGTCGTGCTCGTGGCGGCCGCCGGCGGGTTCGGCTTCGGGGTGTTCCGCGCGGAACTCGCCTGGCTCAACGTCGCGGTCGCGGTCCTGGTCGTCGTGCTCGTCCTGCTCGGCGGCGTCGTGCCGCTGCTGCGGTGGATGTCCCAGCGGTACGTCGTGACCACCCGGCGACTCGTGGTCTCGCACGGTCTCGGCACCCGGACCCGCCGGGAGCTGCTGCACTCGCGCGGGTACGACGTCACCGTGCGGCGACAGGGTGCCCAGGGGCTGTTCCGTTCGGGCGACGTGCTCGTGTTCCCGGGGGAGGACCCGGCGCTCGTGCTCACCGACGTCCCGCACGCGGACCTCGTCGTCGCCGTGCTGCACGACCTGGTCGAGGCGCACGAGGCACGACGTCGGCACCGCGAACCCGACTGGGACGACATCGTCCGCGGGACCGCCCGACACGACCGCTAGCCGCTTCCTCCGACTGCGATCTGCGGAGACACTGCGGGGAACCGCGCGTGGTCTTGCGGTTCACCGTCTCGTGGACCGGGCGACGACCCGGTACCGTCGTCCCGTGCGTATCTCTGTCATCGGCTGCGGTTACCTCGGTGCCGTCCACGCCGCCTCCATGGCCAAGCTCGGACACGACGTCGTCGCGGTGGACGTCGACCCGGGGAAGATCGAACGACTCGCGGCGGGCGAAGCACCGTTCTTCGAGCCCGGTCTGCCCGAGATCCTGACCGAGGCCCTCGCCTCCGGTCGGATCCGGTTCACGACCGACATGGCCGAGGTCGCCGGCGCGCGGGTCCACTTCGTCGCCGTCGGCACCCCGCAGGGACCGACCGGCGCCGCCGACCTCACGTACGTCGACGCGGCCGTCGCCTCGCTCACCGAGCACCTGTCCGCCGGGGACTTCGTCGTCGGCAAGTCGACCGTCCCCGTCGGCACCGCGGCCCGCCTGGCCGCGGACGTCAGCGCGGCCGTCCCCGGTGCCACGCTGGTCTGGAACCCGGAGTTCCTCCGCGAGGGCTTCGCCGTGCAGGACACCATCGCGCCGGACCGCCTGGTCTACGGCGTGCCCGCCGGCCCCGAGGGCGAAGCCGCCGTCGCGGCGCTCGACGAGGTGTACGCCGTCGCGCTCGCCGAGGACACCCCTCGTCTCGTCGTCGACCTGGCCACGGCGGAACTCGTCAAGGTCAGCGCGAACGCGTTCCTCGCGACCAAGATCTCGTTCATCAACGCGATGGCCGAGATCGCCGAGGTCGTCGGCGCCGACGTCACCGCACTCGCCGACGCCATCGGACACGACGCCCGCATCGGCCGGAAGTTCCTGAACGCCGGCCTCGGCTTCGGCGGCGGCTGCCTGCCGAAGGACATCCGTGCGTTCCAGGCCCGCGCCGACGAGCTCGGCGTGGGCGAGTCGCTCGCGTTCCTGGCCGACATCGACGCGATCAACCTCCGCCGCCGGGCGCACGTCGTCGAACTCGCCACGCAGGCCCTCGGCGGCGACGTCACCGGCAAGCGCGTCGCGGTCCTCGGACTCGCGTTCAAGCCGAACTCCGACGACGTCCGGGACTCGCCGTCGCTCGACATCGCCGCGCGTCTGCGTGAACTCGGTGCCGACGTCGCCGCGTACGACCCGGAGGCCATCGTCACCGCCCGCCGTCTGCACCCCGAGCTGGACTACGTCGAGACCGTCACCGAGGCCGTCACCGGCGCCGACATCGTGCTCGTGCTCACCGAGTGGAACGAGTTCCGTGAGCTCGACGCCGCCGCTGTCGCCGCGGCCGTCGCCACCCCGGTCGTCATCGACGGCCGCAACTGCCTGGACCGGGACGCCTGGCGCGCCGCGGGCTTCGCCTACCACGGCATGGGACGCTGATCGATGGCGCTGCGAGTCGGGGTCATCGGCGGTGGCCAGCTGGCGCGGATGATGGTGCCCGCAGCGGTGGAGCTCGGCCTCGACATCCGGGTCCTCGCCGAGGGACCGGGCATGTCCGCGGCCATCGCCGCGACCGCCGAGGGTGACTACCACGACGCCGAGACGGTCCTGGCGTTCGCGCAGGACGTCGACGTCGTCACCTTCGACCACGAGCACGTGCCCCAGGACGTCCTCGCCGCGCTGGTCGACGCCGGTGTGGCGGTCCGGCCGGGCCCCGCGCCGCTCGCGGTCGCGCAGGACAAGATCACGATGCGTCGTCGGCTCACCGAGCTCGGGCTCCCGGTGCCGGACTGGGCCGCAGTGCACGACGCCGACGAGCTCCGCGCGTTCCTCGCCGAGCACGGCGGACGCGCCGTCGTGAAGACCCCGCGGGGTGGGTACGACGGCAAGGGCGTCCGTGTCGTCACGGATCCCGCCGACGTCGAGGACTGGTTCATCGCGGTGGCCGAGTCCGGCGGAGACCAGGCACTCCTCGTCGAGGAACTCGTCGCCTTCACCCGCGAGCTCGCGCAGTCCGTCGCCCGACGGCCGTCCGGACAGATCGTCGCCTGGCCGCTCGTCGAGACGACGCAGCGTGACGGGGTCTGCGCCGAGGTGATCGCGCCCGCGCCCTCGAGTGCCGGTCGGATCGCCGACCTGGCCGAGTCGATCGCCGTCCGCGTCGCCGAGGAGCTCGACGTCACAGGGGTCCTGGCGGTGGAGCTCTTCCAGACCGACGATGACCGGATCCTCGTCAACGAACTCGCGATGCGTCCGCACAACACCGGCCACTGGTCGATCGACGGGGCGACCACGAGCCAGTTCGAGCAGCACCTGCGGGCCGTGCTCGACCTGCCGCTCGGCACGACGGGGACGAACGCTCCCGTCGCGGTCATGGTCAACGTGCTCGGCGGGCCCGGCGACGGTGACCTGGCGGGTCGCTACCCGGCGGCGCTCGCCGCGTTCCCGGAGGCGAAGTACCACTTCTACGGCAAGGCCCCGCGCCCCGGTCGGAAGATCGGCCACGTCACGGTGACCGGAGACGACGTGGACGACGTCGTGTACCGCGCCCGGGCCGCGGCAGCGCACTTCGACGACTGACCCCGGATGACTGACGGCTGACGGCTGCCGCGCTGCGGGCTGACGGACGGACGCCGCTCGGGCGGGGAGGGTCTCCTGCTCCGTGCCCCTGTCAGACCCCTGTGCCGGGTGCCACCACGTCGGGTGGCACTCGGACTGGCGGGTGGTCGTCGTGGGCGAGCCGTGGTGCCATGGGGAGGCTGACCACGCTGACTCCCGGGGGACCCACATGCGCTCGACCAGGGCACCGCGAACGACCAGGGCGTCGCGCTCGACCAGGGCGTCGCGCGCGACCAGGGCGTCCGCCGTCGCGCTCGCCGTCGCCGTCGTGACGGTCGGACTCGTCGCCTCCGGGCTCGTCCTGTCCGAGTCCGACTCGAGCCCCGCAGCCGCTGCCACCCCGACCGAGCTCCGCGCACGCACCGCGGCACAGGTCTACGGCGGTGGACAGTACAACCCGCCGACCGGTGAGGCCGCGAAGGCCGCCGCGGCGCTCCGCACGACCGACCCGGCCGGAGCCGCCGCCGCCTCGACGATCGCCCGCTACCCGGTGGCGACCTGGCTCGGCGAGTGGACGCAGGGCACCACCCTGACCGAGACCGTGACCGCCGCCACCGACGGTGCCGCCGCCACCGGCACGACCGCGGTCTTCGTCACCTACGCGATCCCGCAGCGTGACTGCGGCGGCTACTCGGCTGGTGGTTTCGACGAGAGCTCCTACGACCGCTGGGTCGACCAGGTCGTGTCACTCGTCGCCGGGAAGCGTGCGGTGGTCGTCGTCGAACCGGACTCGCTCGCGATGCTCAGCAACAGCGCTTGCACCGGGTCGTTGGACCAGCAGCGCTACCGGATCCTCTCGCGCGAGGTCGCGGCCTTCACCGCTGCCGGTGTCCCCGCGTACCTGGACGCGGGGAACTCGAACTGGGTGCCGGCGGCGACGATGGCGGACCGGCTCGTCCAGGCCGGCGTCCAGACCGCCCGCGGGTTCTCCACCAACGTCGCGAACTACTACCCGGTCGCGCAGGAGCAGGCGTACGCGCAGCGCGTCTCCGCCCTGACGGGAGGGTCGCACTACGTGATCGACACGTCGCGGAACGGCACCGGGTGGCGGGGGACCTGGTGCAACGCGCCGGGCGCCGGCCTCGGTACGACGCCCCGGGTGGCCACCGACGGCACCGCGCTCGACGCACTGCTCTGGGTGAAGACGCCCGGCGCGAGTGACGGCACCTGCAACGGCGGACCCCGGGCCGGGACGTGGTACTCGGCGTACGCGCGGGCACTCGTCGCGAACGCCGCGCTCGGTACCCCGGTCCTGACGCCGACCCCCGCGACGCGGCAGCCCGTGGCACCGCGGGTCGCACTCGACTCGGCGACCACGGCCCCGGCGGGCATCGCGGTCCGGGGCTGGACGGTCGACGCCGACGCGCCCGGCGCGTCGCTCCCTGTGGGCATCACCGTCGACGGTCGGACCGTCGCGACGACCACTGCGGGCCTCGACCGCCCCGACGTCGCACGGGCCACCGGTGCCGGAGCAGCACACGGGTTCCAGACCGTCGTGCCCGGTCCCGCGGGCACCCACCGGGTGTGCGCGGTCGTGTCCGACGTCGGTCCCGGTGGCACGAGCACCACGGCCCGCACCGTCCCGACCTCGGTGTGCCGGACCGTGACGGTGGCCGCGAGCGCTCCCGTCGGCCGGCTCGACGCCGCGACGTCCCCTGCGACACGTCGCGTGGCCGTGTCGGGTTGGGCCTTCGACCGGGACGCGGTCAGCACCCCGGTCACCGTCACCGTGCGGATCGACGGTCGGCGGCCGACGGGTGTCGCCGCCTCGGGCTCCCGTCCCGACGTCGACCGCGTGTACAGCGCCGGATCGTCGCACGGTTACGCGCGGACGCTGGCCGTCGCGTCAGGCCGGCACACCGTGTGCGTCACGGCGACCGGGCTCGGCCGCGGCGGGGACGCCTCGCTCGGTTGCCGCACCGTGACGGTCCGCTGACGGACCCGTCCCGTCGCCCGGCTCACCCGGCTGGCCTGGCTGGCCCGGTTGGCCTGGCTGGCCCGGTTGGCCTGGCTGGCCCGCTTGGCCCGGCGGGCCCGGTGGGAGACGCCCGCCACCCGCCGCTAGGCTCGGCAGGGTGACCGACAGCGCCGCTCCCGCCCCCCTCGTCTCCGTCATCATGGGTTCCGACTCGGACTGGCCGACCATGCGCGCCGCGGCCGACGTGCTCGACGAACTCGGGATCCCCTACGAGGCGGACGTCGTGTCGGCGCACCGCACCCCGGACAAGATGATGCGCTTCGGGCGCGAGGCCGCGGGCCGCGGCATCCGTGTCGTCATCGCCGGGGCCGGCGGTGCAGCGCACCTGCCCGGCATGGTCGCCTCGGTGACGACCCTGCCCGTGATCGGCGTCCCGGTGCAGCTCGCCCGGCTCGACGGTCTCGACTCGCTGCTGTCGATCGTCCAGATGCCCGCGGGCATCCCGGTCGCGACGATGGCCATCAACGGTGCGGCGAACGCCGGGCTCCTCGCGGCGCGCATCATCGGGACGTCCGAGCCCACGGTCGCGGCCCGGCTCGCCGAGTACGCCGCCGAGCTCGAGCAGGCCGTCGAACGGAAGGCACAGGCGCTCCGCGACGCCCGCTGACCTGCCCGCGCCGGCCCGAGGTCAGTGGCGCCGGTCGACGGTCAGGAGGCTCGGGCCGCGCCCGTCACGCCGTCCACGGTCACCGTGCGGCTGGCTCCACCCGAGGACACCGTCGCGGTCCACGTCGGCGCGGAACCGCTCCCGCCGAGCTGCAGGGTGGCGAGGGTGCTGCCCGGGACCGCTGCGGTGGCCTTCGCGGCGGCGGCGTCGGCGTCCACGCGCAGTCCGGCGGCACGTGCTGCGTTCGCGGTCTTCGTCGCGGCGTCGGAGTCCTTCGGGAACGGTCCGGAGGTGACCCGGCCGAGCGTGGCGGACACCACGGACTGCGTCAGCGTGCCGTCGGGCCCCGCGACGACCACAGTCCAGAGGTCACCCGACCCGGTGAGGGAGACGACCGTGCCACCGCCGGCGGCTGCGATGCCCTGCTGGGTCACGATGCCGAGGTCGACGGTGCCGGGGTCGGTGACGCCGCCGCCGTTCCCGGCGCCCTGCCCGGAGCCGTCGTCGCCGTCGTCGTCACCCGGCGTCGGCGTCGCGCTGGCCGGCGAGGACGGGACGACCGGGGTGCTCTGCGAGGGGGTCGGGGACGCGGTCCGGGTCGGCTCGGCGGTCGCGGTCGCCGTCGCACTGCGGGTCGGTGCCGGGGTGTCGCCGCCGGAGCACGCGGTCAGGAACAGGGCCGCGCCGACGCCGACGGTGATGGCGGCGGTGAGGGCCGTGGACGGGTGACGACGGGTCATGAGCCGATCCTGGCAGTCGGGGACGGGCCTCCCGGCCAGGGACACGGCGGAGCGGACGATCGATGCCGAGCCGTGACGCTGCCGGACGGACCGGTAGCGATGCCGACCAGCACCGATGCCGACCAGCACCGACGCCGACCAGCACCGATGCCCCGGGTCAGAGGTCGGCGTGCAGCTGCCAGGTCTCGAGGGCGGAGTCGCGCCAGTCGAACATCCGGGCGCGGTCCGGACCGGCGATGGCGAGCTGGCCCGCGAGGTGCGGGTCGTTGACGACCTGGTACATCGCCTGCGCGAGACGCTCGGGGTAGGTGTCCCGGGGGTTCCGTGCGACGCACACACCGGCATCGGACGCGACTTCGCTGACGGCTTCGTCGTCGGAGTGGATCACCGGGACGCCGAAGCTCATCGCCTCGATCACGGGGAGCCCGAAGCCCTCGGCCAGGCTCGGGAACACGAAGACGGTTGCGCGGTCGTACGCCACGGCGAGGTCGGCGTCGTCGACCCGCCCGAGCACCTTCACCCGTGACGGGTCGAGCCCGGCGCGTTCGGCGGTGCCGTGCACGTCCACGTCGCCCCACCCGTCCGGCCCGGAGATGACCAGGGGGACGTCGGCCGGCGCGTCGGGGTGGGCCATCGCGTCGATGAGCGCGGTGAGGCCCTTCCGGGGCTCCAGTGTGCCGACGGCCAGCACGTAACGGTCGGGCAGGCCCAGGCGCTCCGCGCGGAGGTCGGCGTCGACCGGCACGCGAAGGCGTCCGCTCGGTGCGCCGCCGATGACGCGCAGGCGGTCGTCGAACCGGTGGATCTCGTTGAGCTGTCCGGCGACCGCGTGGGTCGGGACCACGACGGCGTCGGCGTACTTGTACGCGCGCTTCACCATCGCCTTGTGGAAGTGCACGCCGCGCGGCGTCAGGGTCTCGGGATTCGTCCACGGCACCGTGTCGTGCACGGTGACGACCGTCTGCCGACCCGGTTCCTGCACACGGTCGTGCTTGACCAGCGGTGCGAGCACACTCGGTGCGTGCACCATGCCGTGCGAGGCGCCGTGGGCGAGACCGCCCTGCCAGGCGAGGGCCAGCTCACGACGGGGGAGCGCGAGCCGGTCGAGGTCGGCGAGCCCGGGCAGGAGTGTCCGGAGACGCTGCAGTTCGGCGGTCGAGGACGCGGAGACGACCGCTTCGACGTCGCAACCGTCCGGGGCGGTCGCGATGAGCTGCCGGGTCAGTTCCTCCGCGTAACGGCCGATGCCGCCGGGTACCGGTGCGAGCACCTGGTCCACGATCACGCGGAGTGTGGTCATCTGGCGGGGCTCCTCGGTGGTGCGTCCCGGGTCGTCCCGGGGTCGACTGACGAGGCTACCAGTGGCGTTCGGGAGAACCGGGGAGGTCGCTGGTTTCGTCCACAGCAGGCGCACGCCGACGGCGGCGTTCCCCGAGCACGGCAGCCCCGGCGAACACCAGGTCGACGACCGTCAGGAGCACACGGGAGGTCACGGCGACGCTGACCGCCGCTGACGCGCCGAGCGGCACCCCGGCGGTGAGCAGCGCGGTGAGGACGGCCTCGCGTCCGCCGAGCCCGGCCGGCAGGAAGAAGACCAGGAAGCCGACGAGCCAGGCGAGGGCGTAGGCGCCGACGGTGAGCGTCGTCACGCGGAGGTCGACGTGTCCGAGCGGCACCAGCACCAGGACGATGTGCAGGCCGAACACCACCCACGCCAGCAGCGCCCACCCGAACGCACGGACGACGGCGCCGGTGCTGATCTC
Source organism: Curtobacterium sp. MCPF17_052 (assembly GCF_003234085.1). Classification (GTDB taxonomy): domain Bacteria; phylum Actinomycetota; class Actinomycetes; order Actinomycetales; family Microbacteriaceae; genus Curtobacterium. Next base: position 23,502 of record NZ_QKSD01000009.1, on the reverse strand, counting down.
GAGCGTGCCGAGGTCTCGGCGGGTGACCTTCGAGGCCAGGCGCAGCCCGAACCGGAGCACGGCCGGGTGCAGCGCCGCGAGGACCACCGGCACGAGGAGCACCACGAACCAGTACCGCGAGAAGGCGTCGGGCTGCACGAACGGGATCGTGACCGCCGCGATCGAGACACCCGCGCCGCAGCTGATGAGGAGGGTGAGCATGCCCACCGCGACACTGCGCGCCGCGGGGACCCGGTGCTCGCGGCCCAGGTCGGCCTGCGCCACGATCGGCCACACGGAGCCCGGGATGTACTTGCCGATCTGGGACAGGAAGAACACCCGCTGTGCGGCACCGAGGGGGATGCGGTGCCCCGCTCCGGACATCAGCGCGCGCCAGGACAGGAACGTCACGTAGGTCGCCGCGCCGCCCGTGACGAACGCGCCGACGAGGGTGAGCGGGTCCTGTCGGCCGAACGCGTCGACGATGTCCCCGGCGCGCGGGACCAGGAAGGCCACGCACAGGACGAGGGCGACGACCAGGCCGACGACACGGACGATCGTCTTCGTCCGGGAGCGTCCGGCGGGCTGCTGGGGTTCGGTCATTCTCACCTAGGGTTGATCGGGCGCCGGCTCGGATGCGGCGCACGCGAGCATCGGAGAGGACGGCCCACGTGCGGATCTTGGCCTTCGGAACATACCAGGCGGCGGACCACCCTCGAGTGCGGGTGCTCGCCGACGGCCTCCGCGCCCGCGGACACGTCGTCACCGAGGCGAACGTCCCGCTCGGCCTCTCCACGCGCGAGCGTGTCGCGATGCTCGGCGCCCGCTCCGGAGCCGTGCAGATGGCCGGGCGACTCGTCCGGAGCTGGTCACGGCTCACCGGGAAGGCGGTGCGCGCGCGGGCCGCCGGCCGGCCGCACGCCGTGCTCGTCGGCTACATGGGGCACTTCGACGTCTGGCTCGCACGCCTGCTCTTCCCGCGCACGCCGATCGTGCTCGACCACCTGGTGTTCGCCGCGACGACCGCCCAGGACCGTGGGGTCGGCGGCACCGGCCTCAAGCAGCGGCTGCTCCGCGCGATCGACGGCGCGGCGCTGCGGATCGCCGACGTGGTGGTCCTCGACACCGACGAGCACCGCGACCTGGTGCCCGAGCGCTTGCGGGCGAAGGCGGTCGTCGTCCCCGTCGGGGCCACGGCGCAGTGGTACGACGCCGCGCAGGAGTCGTCGCCCTCGGCCGCCACCGACGGGCCCTTGCGTGTGGTGTTCTTCGGGCTCTTCACCCCGCTCCAGGGTGCGGCGACGATCGGCGCCGCGATCGGGGGACTCCGTCCGGAGGACCCCGTCCGCGTCACGATGATCGGCTCCGGCCAGGACCTCGAGGCGGCGCAGGCCGCTGCTACGGGGGGCGCCCCCACCGAGTGGATCCCGTGGGTCGCGTCCGAGGAGCTGCCGGCCCTCGTCGCCGGGCACGACGTCGGCATCGGCATCCTCGGCACGACGCCGAAGGCGCGCAAGGTCGTGCCGAACAAGGTCTACCAGTGCGCGGCCGCGGGCCTCGCCGTCGTGACGAGCGACACCGCGCCCCAGCGCCGGGCGTTCGGGGACGCGGTGATCGGCGTCCCGCCGGGCGACGCCGGCGCCCTCGCCGCCACGCTCCGTGCCCTGGCGGAGGACCGGGCGTTCCTCGCCGAACGCCGCTCCGCTGCTGCTGCGGCTGCCGAGCGGTTCCGGCCGGCGGCAGCCGTCGGACCGCTCGACGAGCGGCTGGCTGCGATCGTCCGCTGACGGAGCGCGCCGGACCGACGACGGACGGGAGGCGCGGTGCCAGCTGGCACCGCGCCTCCCGTCGGTCGTCGTCCCGTCAGGACGAGTCAGCGGCGCAGGGCCCCCGCCTCGACCGCCGCGTGGAGCGCTTCGCGCCAGTCACGCATCGGGGCGAGACCGGCTCGGGACCACGCGTCGTGCCCGAGCACGCTGTACGCCGGGCGCGGTGCGGGACGGACGAAGGTCGCGCTGTCGGTGGGGAGCACGCGCTCGGGGTCCAGTCCGTTCTCGGCGAAGATCGCGCGCGTGAAGTCGTACCAGGAGCCCTGGCCCGAGTTCGTGCCGTGGTAGATGCCGGCCGGAGCGTCCCGGTCGACGAGCTCGACGATGCGGGCGGCCAGGTCGCCGGTCCAGGTCGGCTGCCCGACCTGGTCGGTGACCACCGAGACCGTGTCGTGCGAGGCCGCGAGCCGGAGCATGGTCGCGGCGAAGTTCGGGCCGTGCTCGCCGTAGATCCACGCGGTCCGCACGATGTACGACGAATCCGGCGCGACCTGTCGGACGGCCGCCTCGCCCGCCGCCTTGGTCCGCCCGTACGCGTTCAGCGGATCGGTGGGTGCGTCCTCGGCGTAGGGCGCGGTGCCGTTGCCGTCGAACACGTAGTCCGTCGAGATCGTCACGAGCTTCGCGCCGTGGCGTACCGCTGCCTCGGCGAGGAGCCGTGGGCCGGTGGCGTTCACCGCGGCGGCCTCGTCCTCGTGTGATTCGGCGTCGTCCACCTTCGTGTACGCCGCCGAGTTGATCACGACGTCGTGGCCGGCGACGGCCGCGTCGACCGCGTCCGGGTCGGTGATGTCCAGGTCGGCGCGGCCGAGCGCGGTCACGTCACGGCCCTGCAGCGCGAGCTGGAGGTCGCGGCCGAGCATGCCGGCGGCGCCGGTGATGAGGGTGCGCGTCATCGTCGTCGCCGGGCTCAGCTGAGCGCCGCGCGCTCCTTGAGGGGCTCCCACCAAGCGCGGTTGTCGCGGTACCACTGCACGACGTCGGCCAGACCCTGCTCGAACGGCACCTGCGGCTCGTAGCCGAGCTCGGCCTGGATCTTCGAGATGTCGACCGAGTAGCGCAGGTCGTGGCCGAGACGGTCCTGGACGCGGTCGACGTACGACCAGTCCTTGCCGGTCGCGTCGAGGAGCAGCTGGGTGAGCTCCTTGTTCGTGAGCTCGGTGCCGCCACCGATGTTGTAGATCTCGCCCGCGCGGCCCCTGGTCAGGACCATCGCGATGCCGCGGGTGTGGTCGTCGACGTGCAGCCAGTCGCGGATGTTGTCGCCCTCGCCGTAGAGCGGCACGTGCCGGTCGTCGATGAGGTTCGTGACGAAGAGCGGGATGACCTTCTCCGGGAAGTGGTACGGCCCGTAGTTGTTGGAGCAGCGCGTGATCGAGAGGTTCAGCCCGTGCGTGCGGTGGTAGCTGCGCGCGAGCAGGTCGCTGCCGGCCTTCGACGCCGAGTACGGCGAGTTCGGCTCGAGCGGGCGCTCTTCGTCCCACGAGCCCTCGCTGATCGACCCGTAGACCTCGTCGGTCGAGACGTGCACGAAGCGCTCGGTGCCGTGCCGGAGTGCGGCGTCGAGCAGACGCTGGGTGCCGACGACGTTCGTCTCGACGAAGATGCCGGAGTCGCGGACCGAACGGTCGACGTGGGACTCGGCGGCGAAGTGCACGATGGCGTCGATGCCCGGGACGACCTCGTCGAGCTTGGCGGCGTCCGTGATGTCGCCCTGCACGAAGGTGTACCGCGGCGAGTCCGCCACCGACGCGAGGTTCTCGAGGTTGCCCGAGTAGGTGAGCGCGTCGTACACGACGACGTCGGCACCTTCGAGGCCGGGGTAGGCGTCCTGCAGCGTACGGCGGACGAAGTTCGAGCCGATGAAGCCGGCCCCTCCGGTGACGAGGATCTTCACGCGTTGTTCCTTCAGTGATCGGTGAGCGGTCGGTCGGCGGTGAGTCTACCGGGCGCCGTGGTCGGGGTCGGGGTCGGGGTCGGGGTCGGGCTGGTCGGCGGCGGGTACGTCCTGCGGGCCGGTGCCGACGGGGCGGGCAGCGTCGGTGTCGTCCGCTCCGACCGAGGAGGCGGTCGCCGCACGCTGCGGTCCCCGTCGCCCGACGGCACCCCAGGCCAGCACGAGCGTCACGAGGCCGACCAGTGCGGTGACGACGACGAGGGCCGCGAGCGGACGGACGCCGTACGGCAGCGAGCCGAAGAGCGTCTGGCGTCCGGCGACCGAGATGCGGAAGACGAGCTCCTCGTAGGACCCCGAGTAGAGCAACCCCAGCGCGGCGACCACGACCAGCGGCGCCACGACGATCGCGGCGCGTGCCAGGCGGACCCGGACCACGTCGCGCTCGACGAGGGCGCGCCACGCGCAGGCCTGGGCGACGAGCAACGCGGCCAGCGCCGGGAAGAGGAACCGGCCCTGGTTCACGGTGACGCCGAGGTGGCTGGCGTACGTGGCCCAGTCGCGGGCGAGCACGACGACGAGGGCCGTCACGGGGAAGGCCGTGGTCACCAGCACGGTGCGGCGGTCCACGGTGCGGCGGCTGAGCCCCCAGACCAGCGCAGTCAGGGCGATCACGGTGAAGGAGTCGACGAGCACGGCCGACAGCGGCCACTCGTACCGGCCGAGGAGGCCCCAGAACGAGTTGGACATGCCGTTCCAGAACGCGCCCGCGAACTGCGTCGGCGCCGGCGACTCGTGCGCGGGCCACGACATCGACACGGCGGGGAACGGATCGGGCTGCGGCGTGCCGGTCTGCACGGCCAGCGCGACGTACCACCACCCGGTGGTGACGGCAGGCACCGCGAGCACCACCAGCGCACGCAGCAGGCGGCCGAGCGGCCCGTACCCGTTCCGCGCCACGACCACGGCCAGGAGCGCGAACGGGACGGCGATCGCGCCGCCGGCCATCATCGCGGTCCCCACGGCCAGTGCGCCGCCGAGGGCGAGGACCGACCACCAGGAGCGGTCCCCGGTGAGCACACGCACCGCGAGCCACGTGGCGAGCACGCCGGCGGTGATCACGGGCACCCACACCGACACCGACGAGCCGAGCTGCGCGAGCTGCGGGACGGCCAGGAGGGTCGCGGCCGCGGCCACGGCGGTCCGGGGCGAACCGGTCGCCCGACGGACGCTCGCCCAGACGAGCGCCGGGACGGGGAGCATGACCGCGACGTCGATCAGGCGCATGCCGAGCACGACGATGTCCCAGCGGCGGCCGGCGAAGTCGAGCAGGTGGGCGACCACCGCCTGCACCAGGAACCAGGTCGGCGGGTGCTGCGACATCGGGTTGACGAGTGGGTTCTCCGAGCCGTCGCCGACGATCGTCGCGAAGTCCGGCCGGTCCGTGGCGGCGGGCAGGTGCACCGGGACGTTTTGGGCGAGCAGGCCCTGCAGGTAGTGCAGGTCACCGGCCGGCGGCCAGCCCTGCCCCATCGCGAGGTGGATCACCGCGTCGACGTTGGCGAGCTCGTCCGGGCCGTGGAGCGACGGGTTGATGTACGCCCAGAGGGCGAGGACGAGCCCGAAGACGACGGTCAGGCCGATGACCGTGGTGGCCTCGCGACGGCCGACGGGCGGTCGGTCGTGTCGACGACCGGCGGCGGGGCGGACGGCCACCGCGCGGGTCCGCGTTCGCGTGGTGCTCATGCGGTCGTCCCTCCACGGTGGGCGGTCTCGGTCTCGGTCCCGGCTCCTGCGGTACCGAGCAGGTCGGTCTGGGACGGTTCGTCGACGGACGGCCGCAGCATGGCGGCGACCACCACCGCGGCGGCGAGCACCACGGCCGCGACGAGCCACCCGACCACCATCACGGGGACCGGCACCGGGGACGACGTGGCGAGCACGTCGAGTCCGAGTGGCGTCACCCGGATCCGGGAGTGCTCGGCGATGCTCCCGTAGGTGAACAGCAGGCCGTAGACCGCCATCGCGGCGGACAGGGCCGCGACGACGACTGCGAACCGGCGACGGCCGCGGTCGGTCTGGACAGCACGGCGCCAGGCGATCGCGCTGAGGGCGATGAACGCGAGCAGGGCGGGGAAGTAGTACCGGCCCTGGGTCGCGCCGATGAACGTGGTGGCGCGGTAGCTGCCCCAGGCGTTCGCGGTCTGCAGCACGAAGATCGTCGCCGGCAGCACGGCGAGGGTGATCGCGACGCGGAGCCCCGGCGCGCGTCGGAAGCCCCAGACGAGCAGGGCACCGAGACCCAGGACCGTCGCGGTCTCGAAGACCACGGGGGAGAGGATCCACTGCGCCCGTCCGCCGAAGCTGCCCCAGAACGTCCGGGCGATCGTCGACCACGACACGTCGGCGAAGGCGGCCGGGTCGGGGCCGGTCCCGGTCGGGAAGGGCTTCGGCGGGCGGATGGCCGAGAAGCCGCTGGGCTGCAGCGTGTGGAAGACGAGGAGGTTGCGCACCCACCACCAGGCGCCGACGGCGGCGGCGAGGGCGAGGACCCAGAGCGCCCGGACGGCGCGCGGCAGGACCCCGGCTCGACGCATCGGCGCGACGAGCACGGCGACCGCCACGAACGGGATCAGCGGGAGCGCGGTGCCCTTCCAGACGATCGCGACGCCGAGGGACAGGGCGAGGGCGAGCGCGGTGCGGACCCGGTCGTCGCCGGTCATCACCCGGACGGCCAGCCACACGGTGGTCGCCGCGAAGAGCACGACGGGCGCGTCGTTCGACGCCGAGGCACCGATCGAAGCGAGTTCGGGGACGGCGAGGACGGCGAACGCCCCGACCAGCGCGGCACGGGGCGACCGGGTCACCCGCCGGACGGTGGCCCAGGCGAGTGCCGGCAGCGGCAGGACGAACAGGGCACCGACGAGCCGGACCGCGAGCAGCGCGACGTGCGGTCGGAGGGACTCGAAGTCGACCAGGTGGAGCACACCCGCTGCGACGAGGTAGTAGGTCGGCGGGTGCTGGGTCATCTGGTCGACGGTGTCCGACGACGAAGCCCCGGTCGAGCGCAGGAGCTCACCCATGGTCGGGGCGCTGTCGGGTCGGGGGCCGCTCGCCTGTTGGACCGCGTCGAGCACGCGGAGGTCGCCCGGGTCGGGCCAGCCGTCGCCGATCGCGACGTGCACGGCCGCGTCGAAGTGCGCACGCTCGTCGGGCGCCTGGAAGGTCGGGACGAGAGCCGCCCAGAGCACGAGCAGCAGGCCGAACGTCGCCGTCACCGCGGCGACGACGGCCCACTCGCGACGTCGCACCGGAGGGACGGGGTCAGTCACCGTACCGGGCGAGCTTCTGCAGGTCGAGCTGTTCCTCGGCCAGGGTCCGGTTCAGCCGCGTCAGGTCCGCGACGACGCCGATCGTCATCGCGAGCACCGCCGTGATGACGAGGACCAGCCCGAGGAGGAGCGACTGCAGGTGGTTGCCGCCGGAGTCCGTCGCGAGCAGCACCAGGTACCGGATGAACGGGATGAGCCCGCAGACGGCCAGCACCGCGCTGACCCAGGCGAACAGTGCCATCGGTCGGTACATCAGGTAGACGCGGGCGATCGCGGACCCGGACTCGAACATGTGCTGCCAGATGTTGCTGAACAGCCGCGACTCACGCGTCTTGGCGTTCGTCGTGATCGGCACGCTGGCGATCGCGATGCGCTTGTAGCCGGCCTGCACGATCGTCTCCATGCAGTAGCTGAACCGCGTGACGATGTTGAGCCGGATGAGCGAGTACTTCGAGTAGGCGCGGAACCCGCTCGCGGCGTCGGGCAGGTCGAGGCCGGCGGCGCGGCTGGCGACCCAGGAGCCGAAGCGCTGCATGAGCTTCTTGAAGCCGGAGAAGTGCTCGATGGTGCGCGTCTGCCGGTCACCGATGACGATCTCGGCACGCTTCTCGAGGATCGGCAGCACCAGGTCCGCGATCTGCGCCTGCGGGTACTGGTTGTCGCCGTCGGTGTTCACGACGATGTCCGCACCGTGCAGCAGCGCGTAGTCGACGCCGTCGCGGAACGACCGCGCCAGGCCCATGTTCTGGGCGTGACGGACGAAGTGCGTCACGCCGTGGGCCTTCGCGACCTCGACGGTGCGGTCGGTCGAACCGTCGTCGATCACGAGGATCTCGATCTCGTCGATGCCGGGGATCGACCGGGGGATCGTCTCGAGGACTGCGGGGAGCGTCTGCTCCTCGTTGAGGCACGGGATCTGGATGAAGAGCTTCACTGCGTTCGGGCGTCTCGATCTGGTCGTTGGGCGCGCATGCTCGAGGTGATGGCGCGCGGGAGCGTTTCAGGCCGCGTTCACCATACGTGATGTCGTCGACCTACCGGAGGAGGGTGCCGGTGTGCCCGTGCGGGCGATCCCGACCGAGACGCATTGTGGGAGGATCGCTCATCGTGCGCCGCCCGACCATGACCCTCCACTCCGGCATCGTCCTCGCGGCGGCCCTCTTCGCCGTCTTCGCCGCGATCGCGATCGGGTTCAGCGCCCCGCCGTTCAACTCCGGGGACGAGGCAGCGCACCTCGACTACGCCGTCACCGTGTGGCACGGTCACCTCCCCGTGTTCGAGGACGGCCTCACGATCGACTCGACGTTCGGCATCATCCCGCCGGTGCAGTGGGTCTCCCAGCACCCGCCGCTCTTCTACGCGGTCCTCGCGCCGGTCGTCGGGCCGCTCTGGGACAGCGGCCAGCACTACCACGCGGTGCTCGCGGGGCGTGTCGTGAACGCCGTGTTCGCCGGGCTCACCGTGCTCGCCGCCGGGTGGGCCGCACGCCGGGTGCTGCCGACCCGGCCCGGTGCCGCGAGCGTCGCCGCCGTCGTCGTCTCGCTGACGTCGATGTTCCTGCTGGTCGGTGGCGCCGTCTACAACGACCTGCCGAACGTCGCCTTCGGCGCGCTCGCCATCGGAGTCGCGGCCACGGCCCTCCGTCGCGGCCTCTCGACCCGCCTGGTCGTCCTCGCGGCCGTGGTGACCGCCGCCGGCATGCTCAGCCGACTCACCTTCGCGGTGTTCGTCGTCGCGGTCCTCGTCGCCGTCGTCTGCGCCCGGGGTCGCGGCTGGTGGAACGGCCTGGTCGGCAAGCTCGTCGCGGTCGTCGTCGCCGCCGCCGCGCCGGCCCTCGCCGCCGGGTGGTTCTTCCTCCGGAACGAGCGTGTGACCGGGAACATCGCGGGCAGTCAGCCGGAGTGGGCGGCGGCACACCTCCACCGCCGACAGCACGGCTTCGTCGAGACGGTGGCGGACCCGGGCTTCTGGACCGGCGTCTTCTCGGTCTTCCGCGGGCACTTCACGCTGGACGTGACCTGGCCGTGGGTGCTCCTGGTCGGACCGCTCCTGCTCGCGGTCGTCGTCGCGGTGGTCCCGGCGCTCCGCCGGAACGGGCGCGTCCGACCGATGGCGCCCCGCCCGACGACCACCGACCCGACGACCACCGACCGGGCGACCACCGACCCGACGACCACCGACCCGACGACCGCCGACCCGACGACCGTCACCGGACGCCGCCGGCGCCAGGACGCCACCGACCGGGTCGCCGACGTGCTCGTCGCCCTCATGCTCGTCGCGGTCGTCGTGCTCGTCGTCTTCCTCCAGATCCGCTTCACCATGCAGGGCGGCGCGGCCCAGGCGCGGTACGGTCTGCCGGTCGTCCCGGTCCTCGCCGTCGTCATGGCGATCGGTCTCTCCGGGTTCGGCCGGATGCTCTCGCCGCTGCTCGTCACGGCGTGGGTGGCCGCCGCCGGGTACGACTGGTTCGCCATCGTCGACCTCACTGGCCCGGCGTTCCACGAGCCGGTGACGCTGACGGTGAGCCGGGTCGCCGTCGTGCTCGCGATCGTGGCGCTCGCCGCGGTGCTCACGCTGGTCTGGACCGCGTCGCTCCGGCGCTCGGCGGTCGCCCCGCAGCCGCCCACGTCCGACTTCCCGGCCGTCACCGCGTGACAGGATGACGGCGTGACGTCCTTGCGCTCCCGGGTCGCCCGGTTCCTCACCCGACGCCCCGACCAGGACGTCGCACCGGCCTCCGGCCCGGCGCCGGAACCGCCACTCGTCGGCTTCGTCGTGCACGGAGCCGGTGGGGTCCACCCCGCGTCCGCGCACATCCGTGTGACCGGCCGCATGTCGGCACTCGCCGCCTCCGGCGCGGCCCGCGTCGCGCAGGTCGAACCGGTGCGATGGGCGGACGGCACGGACACCGCGCACCTCGACGTGCTGCTCGTCCAGCGCGACGCCTTCCCGCTCGCCGCGCTCGACGCCGCGATCGAGCGCGCTCGACGCGAGGGCACCCGGATCGTCGCCGAGGTGGACGACGACTTCTTCAGCCGGGAGGCCCGTGCCCGGCTCGTCCGCGCCGAGTACGACCCCGAGCGGCTCGCGTCCGTCGAGCGCGTGGTCGCGGCCGCCGACGCGGTGGTCACCTCGACCGAGCCGTTGCGCGCCGTGCTCGCCGCAGCGGGCACCACGGCGGTCGTGGTGCCGAACGCCGTCCAGCCCGGGCTGTGGGGCACCGGGCCGTCGCGTCCCGACTCCGTCGGCCCGCGCCGGGTCCTCTACATGGGGTCCGCCACGCACGGCGACGACCTCGCGCTGCTGCGGCCCGTGTTCGACGGGCTGGTCGACGACGACGGTCGCGCGGTCCGACTCGAGGTCGTCGGCGTGACCGACACCGACGCGGACTGGTTCGACCGGCTGGACCTGCCCGACGGTGCGACGCACTACCCGGAGTTCGTGGCGTTCCTGCGGGCGAACGCGCACCGCTGGTCCGCCGGTGTCGCGCCCCTCACCGACGACCCGTTCAACGACGCCAAGAGCGACCTCAAGTTCCTCGAGGTCAGCATGCTCGGCCTGCCGTTCGTCGCCTCAGACCGACCGTCGTACGCCGGCATCGACGAGCACGGCGGACTGCTCGCCGAGAACGACCCGGCCGCGTGGCAGCACGCGCTGCGCACCGCGTTCCGGGAGGCCGACGAGCGGGTGCAGCGCGCCCAGGCGTACGTCCGCGCAGAGCGACTGGTGACCGGCGACGGCGACTGGCGAGCAGCCCTCGGCCTCTGAGCGCGGGCCTCTTGCTAGGCTGCCCCGGTGCAGATCCGAGAACTGAAGATCCAAGGCGCGTGGGAGTTCACCCCCGTCCAGCACGGTGACGCCCGGGGCGCGTTCCTCGAGGCCTACCGTGCGGACGTGCTCGAGGAGACCGTCGGCCACCCGCTCGACCTCCGTCAGGTGAACATGTCGATCTCGTCGCGCGGCGTCGCGCGGGGGATCCACTACGCCCTCGTCGCACCGAGCCAGGCGAAGTACGTCACGGCCGTCCGCGGCGCCTTCATCGACTACATCATCGACATCCGCGTCGGGTCACCGACGTTCGGCCAGTGGGACTCCGTCCGCATCGACGACGTCGACCGCCGCGCCGTGTACCTGTCCGAGGGCCTCGGGCACGCCATCGTCGCGCTCGAGGACGCCTCGACGGTCAACTACCTGGTCAGCGCGCACTACGACCCCGAGCGCGAGAAGGGGATCAGCATCCTCGACCCGACCGTCGCGCTCGAGCTCCCCGACGGCATCGGCGAGCCGGTCCTGTCCGAGAAGGACACCAGCGCGCCGACCCTCGAGCAGGCCGCCGAGCAGGGTCTGCTGCCGACGTACGAGGAGTGCCTCGCCTACACCGAGTCCCTCCGCACCACGAAGAAGTAAGGACGCATCCCCATGAAGGGCATCATCCTGGCCGGCGGTTCCGGCACGCGCCTCTGGCCGATCACCAAGGGCATCAGCAAGCAGCTCATGCCGATCTACGACAAGCCGATGGTGTACTACCCCCTGTCGACGCTGATGATGTCCGGCATCCGCGAGGTGCTGATCATCACGACGCCCGAGTACAACGACCAGTTCAAGGCCCTGCTCGGCGACGGCTCGACGCTCGGCATGGACATCCAGTACGCGGTGCAGCCGTCCCCGGACGGACTCGCCCAGGCGTTCGTCATCGGTGAGGAATTCATCGGCGACGACAGCGTCGCCCTGGTGCTCGGCGACAACATCTTCCACGGCACCGGGCTCGGCACGAACCTCCGCAAGAACACCGAGGTGCAGGGCGCGACGATCTTCGCGTACCACGTGGCCGACCCGAAGGCGTACGGCGTCGTGGAGTTCGACGACGACTTCACCGCGGTCTCCATCGAGGAGAAGCCCGCCGAGCCGAAGTCGAACTACGCCGTTCCCGGCCTGTACTTCTACGACAACAAGGTCATCGAGATCGCGAAGACGATCGAGCCGAGTGCCCGAGGCGAGCTCGAGATCTCGACCGTCAACGAGCGCTACCTCGAGGCCGGGGAGCTCGGCGTGCAGGTCCTCGACCGCGGCACCGCGTGGCTCGACACCGGCACGTTCGAGTCGATGATGCAGGCGTCCGAGTACGTCAAGGTCATCGAGGACCGTCAGGGCTTCAAGATCGGCTGCATCGAGGAGATCGCCTGGCGGAACGGCTGGATCGACGACGCCCAACTCGCCGACCTCGCCGCGCCGCTCGTCAAGGGCGGCTACGGCGTCTACCTGCAGAACCTGCTGCGCGGCTGACGGTGGCCCGGTCCGGGTTGCGTCGGCTCCTCGGCCGTCCGGTCGGGGTCGACGTGCCGCTGCCGTCGGACACACCGACCCCGTCCGCACCGGCGGCGGACCGTCCGGCCGAGCCGCGCCTCCCGGTCGACACCTCGCTGGTCACCGAGCCGTCACGGCCCGGTGACCACGGGGTCGACGTCGTCGTCACCGTCGCAGAGACGACGTTCCGCGACGGAGGACACCGGGCGGTCGTCCGGGCCGCGCGGGACGCCGGTGCCGCGACCGTCGTCGTCAGCGTGTACGACGTCCACGCGGGCCCGACGAGCGTGTACCCAGCCGTCGTCGCCGGCGCTGACCACGTCGTCGCCCGTGCGACCGTCGCCGCCACCTGGGGCGGCGCCGTGGCCGCGGCTCGGCCACTCCTCACGAGCGCCCGGGTGGTCGTGCAGGACGCGTCGGTCACGATGCCCCTCGAGGCCTACGCGACACTGACGGCAGCACTCGACCGTGCACCGGTGGCCGTGGGTGTGGTCCGGACCGGTGACGACCTCGTCGCCAGCGCCGGAGCGGTGCTGGTCCGGGGCACGGCACCGGTGGCGGCACTGCTGCGCGGGCACCCGGCCGAGGACGCCGACCTGCTCGACGGCGCCGAGGTCTTCGCGGCCGACGAACCGTGCTTCGCGGTGCGTACCGCGGACCTGGCGCTGCCGGTCCGCACGGTCGACACCCGGACCGCCGTCGCACGACTCACCCGCGACAGCGCGGACGCCGGCGGCGGCCCGTGCGTGGTCGTCGCACTCGGCCGTGTGTACCGCACACACGTCCTCCGCGAGCGTCGGTACGACACCGACGCCGCCACGGCCCTCGCCCACTGGCGGACGCGGGTGGACGGCACCGCGATCACCGCGCTGGAACGCGCCGGACTCGTCCCGGGCCTCCCGGCCGCCGATCCCGCGGGAGCCCCGGTCGCCCTCCGCGAACCGGTCGTCCGTGCCGAGCGGGGTGCGGAGCGGGTCACGCTGCGGGACCGAGGAGAACGGCTGCGCTGGTCGATCCGGATCGCCGCCCACCCCGGCCCCGGCGGGGACGACTGGGGCGACACGTTCTTCGCCCGTGACCTGGCGACGGCGCTCCGGTCGCTCGGGCAGGAGGTCGTCGTCGACCACCGCGAGTCGCACGTCCGCCCGCTGTCCGAACACCTGGACGACGTCGCCCTGACGCTCCGCGGACTCGACGACACCGCCGTCCACCCGGCGGCGACGAACGTGCTCTGGGTCATCTCGCACCCCGACCTCGTCACGGCGGACGAACTGGCCCGCTACGACCTGCGGTTCGCCGCCGGGCCGGTGTGGGCGGCCCGCGTGGCGGCGGACACGGGCCTCGACGTCGCCCCGCTCCTGCAGGCCACCGACCCCACCCGCTTCCACCCGGGGCCCGGGGCACCGGAGTACGCCGGGCTCGACACCGCGTTCGTCGGCAAGACCCGTCAGGTCTTCCGGCCGGTCGTGCGGGACGCCGTCGCCGCAGGCCTCGACCTCGCCGTCTGGGGCGAGGGGTGGGAGGGCCTCCTGCCGGAGGGCGTGCACCGCGGGGTGTTCGTCGCGAACGAGGCACTCCCGTCGCTCTACCGCAGCGCTCGCGTGGTGCTCAACGACCACTGGGACGACATGGCCCGCGACGGGTTCGTGTCCAACCGGCTGTTCGACGCAGCGGCCACGGGGGCCCTCGTCCTCACCGACCCCGTGCCGGGCGTGGACGAGCTGTTCCACGGTGCCGTGCGGACGTACCGTGACGCGGACGAGCTCCGCGGGTTGGTCCACCAGGGGGAGACCTCGTCGGCTGCGGAACGTGCCGAGCGGGGCACCCGCGTGGGTGCCGAGCACTCCTTCGTCCGGCGGGCCGAGGTGCTGCTCGAAGCGGTGCGACGGCAGCGTGCGGGCGGCCAGCTCCGTGGTGAGCGCCCCGGTGCCTCCCGGGCTGCTGGCTAGCGCCGGCGGAGCCGCCGGGCCACGTCGCCCGCACGGTCCGCGAGCCGCACGACACGGCGCGCGTGCATCGCCGCGAGTTCGGCGTCCCGTGCGCTGACCTCGCGGAGCGCGGCCTGCGCCCGGTCACGCTCGAACTGCACGGTGGCACGGAGGGTGTCCGCGGTCGCCTCGCCAGCCCGGACGCTGTCCTCGAGGGACTCGATCCTCCGGTCACGGGTGACGATCGCGTGACCGACCTGCTGCAGCCGGCGCAGCTCGTCCTCGGGGACGACCGGGTCGGGTGTCCCGTCGATGCTGATCGACCCGGCGCGACGGAGCACCTCGGCGATGCCGTCGTCCCGCGTGAAGGGACCTGCGGCCGCTTCGTCGTCGGTGACGAAGCGGAGCGCGAACGTCGACTCGAGCACCCCCTCCCGGAGGCGACGGAGGTCCCGCATGCCGTGGTGACGCGGGCTCGGGGTGAGGTCGGGGTTCGCCTCGTAGGCGCGCCCGCTGACGTCGACGCGGTGCTCGTACTGGGTCCAGGACCGCCACGGCAGGTGCAGGACCTCGAGCTCGAGTCCGGCGGGCACCGGGGCGCCGTTCGCCACGCTGACCTGGTGGTTGCCCTGCACGACCGTCACCTCGGGGTCGCCGACGTGCACGGCGTTGGTGCTCGGCGGGCCGATCAGCCCGATCGCCTGGAGTTCCGTGACCGATCGGTCGTCACGCCAGTGCAGGCGCTCGACGCCACCGCCGGACTCGGCGAGCATCCCGGTCATGTTGACGACCGGGACGGTGAACGCGCCGACCACCGGGTCCAGGCGCTCGAACACCTCACCCACCGTCAGGGAGCGGTCGACCGGCAGGATGAACTCGTCGGCGTCGGCGTTGACGACCCAGTCGGCGTGGTGGGTGCGCGCGGCGTCGCGGGCCATCCCGGTGACGACGGTGCCCTGCTGCTTCCGGTGCACCGGGTCGTGGCGCAGGTCGACCGTGACGTCCGTCCGTGCGGCGAAGGCGGTGAGGAGGTCGGTGGTCCCGTCGACCGACCCGTTGTCGGTGATGACGAAGACGTCGAACCCCTGGGCCACGTGGTGGTCGAGCCAGGCGGGGATGACGTCCGCTTCGTCGCGGACCATCAGGGTGACGGCGAGGGTCATGGGAAGGCTTTCCGGGTTCGGGTTCAGGGCGCCGGGGGAGGCGGTCGGATCGGCCGACGATACCGTGTCAGCGGGTGTTCGTGGCGTGGGCGCGCACGGCCAGGGCAGCCCGCAGCACGACTCGGAGCGGCCACAGCCACCACGCCGGGTACTTCCGTGCCAGGAACCGGTACGCGCTCTCGTGGTGGGCACGGCGCATCCGCTCCGAGGACCCCTGCGTCGCGGTCCCGCCGATGTGGGTGGCGGTCGCTGCGGGTTCGTAGACGTTCCGGAGGCCCAGACGTCCGATGCGCCAGCCGAGGTCGACGTCCTCGAAGTACATGAAGTACCCCTCGTCGAAGCCGCCGAGTCGGTCGAGGACGTCGCGCCGCACCAGGACACACGCCCCGGACAGCCAGCCGGCGTCACGACGACCGTCGTGTTCGCCGTCCTGGCGGTACCGCCGGGTCCAGGGGTTGCCGGGCCAGACGTTCGCGAAGACCGCGTGCCCGAGGCCGGTCCGGAGGGACGGGACGAGCCGGGCGGACGGGTACACCTCGCCGGTGGGTTCGAGCAGCCGCGGACCGGCCGCGCCGATGCCCGGGTCGGCCTCCGCAGTCGCGAGGAGCCGGTCGAGCGCCCCCGGCTCGAGGACGACGTCCGGGTTGGACACGAGGACCCAGCGGACCTCCGGCCCGAGCGTGGCGACCGCGCGGTTCACCGCACCGCCGTACCCACGGTTTTCACCGAGTGCCAGGAACCGGGCACCCGCGGCCTCGGTCACGGCGCGGAGCGCGTCCGCGTCGGTCGAGTCGTTGTCGGCCACGACCACCGGGACGGCTCCGGCGCTCGCTGCCGGCACGGAGGCGAGGAACGCCGGAAGGACGTCGCCGGAGTTGTACGAGACGGTGACGATGGCGGCACGCGGACCGGACCCAGCGGGCGCGGCGTCGCCGACGGAGCCGTCAGCGGCGGCGGTCACCGGTACACCCCGAGGTGTGCCCGCGCGCAGGCAGCCCACGAGAAGCCGTCGGCCCGCTGACGTGCGCGGGCGACCCGGTCGGCGCGGTCGGCGCGGTCAGCGTCGAGCAGAGCGGCCAGCGCAGCGCGGATGGGCTCGGCGTCGGGCTCGGTGTACGTGACGGTGTCGCCGCCGACCTCCGGGATCGCGAGACGGTCGGTGGTCAGGACGTCGGCGCCGGAGGCCATCGCCTCGAGCACCGGCAGGCCGAAGCCCTCGGCGATGCTCGGGTAGGCCACGATGCGCGACCCGCCGAGCAGCGCCCGCAACTCGTCGACGGGCAGGTACCCGAGGTAGCGCAGCGGGGCTCCCGGACGGTCACCCGCCGCCGTCAACTCGCGTTCGGCGGCCTCGTCCCAGCCGAGCCCGCCGGCGACGAGCAACGCGGGGACGTCCGGCCGCTCCGCGCGGAGCGCCCGGTGCGCCGCGATGAGGGCCGGCACGCGCTTGCGCGGTTCGACGGTCCCGAGGAAGGCGATCCACTCGGCGTCCGCCGCGAGCTCGTGCGCCGCCCGGAACGCGGCGAGGTCGGCGTCCGTCGGCGGGTGGAACAGCGCACGGTCGACGCCGAGGTGTGCCACGACGGTCGCGCGACGCGGTCGGCCGGCGAACCGGTCGAGTTCGCTGACGGTCGCGGCGCTCGGCGCGACAGTGGCGCGGGCGAAGCGCCGTGCCAGTCGCGTCCACGCGCGGAAGAACCGCACCTTCAGCGTCGAGTGCGCCGCCGGGTCGCTGAAGAAGGTCGCGTCGTGCAGGGTGACGACGGTCCGGGAGGCCCGGATCACCGGGAACGTGTAGTGCGGGCTGTGCAGGACGGCGGCCCCCACCCGTCGGGCCAGGGCGACCAGGCCGGTCTGCTCCCACACGAGGCGCAGCGGTCGGGAGGCGGTCCAGCCCGGAGCCGCGTGGTACCGGTGACCCGGGGCGAGCCCACAGAGCCACGCGACGTCGTCCGGCTTCGCCACGACGTCGACGTGCTCGTCGAGTTCGTCGAGCCCGGCGAGGAGCCCGGAGATGTACCGTGCCACGCCGCCTCGGTTCGGCGGGACCGACGTGGCGTCGACCAGCACCGGGAGTACGCCCAACGTCAGCCCTTGACCTGGCGTTCGGTGGTCTTCGTCCAGGCGATCCCCGACTGGGTGTCCTCGTCGACGACGACGAAGCGGGCGGCCTCGCGCTCGATGACGATGTGCTCGCCGTTCGGCTTGGCCAGGAACACGTGCACGAAGTACTGCCCGCCGCCGAGCCGCAGGTCGCTGAGGTGCCACTCGACGGTGGCCGAACCCCGGAGCGGGTCGTGCCGTACCCGGGTCTGTCGGCTGTCGATGCCGAAGGCGGGGTGGCCGAGGTGGTTCTCGATCTTGATGCCGGCCCGCCACTCGGGCAGGACGTCGGCGTGCGAGAACGTCGCGCGGATGACGAGGTCGTCACCGTGGCGGTGCTCGGCGCCGGGGGCGCGACCGGGGATCTCGAGTTCGACGTGCTCGACCTTGCCGGGGTTCGCGTCCTCTTCCGGGTTCGCGGCCTCGGCCTCGGCGACGCGGCGTCCCTCGAGGATCTCGCGGAAGTTCTTCACGGCCAGGCGGGCCGATCCCTGGAACTTGACCTCGCCGTGGTGCAGCACGACGGCGGAGTCGCAGAGTTCCTGGACCTGGCCGAGGGAGTGCGACACGAGGATGATCGTGCGGCCCTGCTCCTGGAACTCGCGGATCTTGTCGAGGCACTTCTTCTGGAACTGCTCGTCACCGACGGCCAGGACCTCGTCGACGAGCAGGACGTCCGGGTCGGTGTTGATCGCGACCGCGAAGGCGAGACGCACGTACATGCCGGATGAGTAGAACTTCACCTGCGTGTCGATGAAGTCGCCGATGCCGGAGAACTGCAGGATGTCGGCGAAGCGGGCTTCGGTCTCCTCCTGCGTCTGGCCCAGGATCGCGGCGTTGAGGTACACGTTCTCGCGACCGGTCAGGTCGGGGTGGAAGCCGGCGCCGAGCTCGATGAGCGCGGCCAGGCGACCGCGACGCTCCACGGACCCGGTGGTCGGTTCGAGGATGCCGCCGATGGTCTTCAGCAGCGTCGACTTGCCGGAGCCGTTCGGGCCGAGCAGACCGATCGTCGTACCGGCGGGGATGTCGAGGCTGATGTCCTTGAGCGCCCAGAAGTCCTCGCTGTGCCGACGTCCGGCGCGGCCCAGGGTGACGACGCGCTCCTTGAGCGAGTTGTCCTTGCGGATCGTGAAGCGCTTCGAGACGTTCTTCACGGTGACGACCGCGGGGGCGTCCGAGAACGGGGAGCGGGTCTCCTGCGTGACGTTGTCGAGGGTCATCGGGTCAGATCTCCTGGGCGAAGTTGCCCTGCAGCTTGGCGAACACCCGCTGGCACAGCACCAGCGCGATGAGGCCGACGACGCCGGCGATGACCAGGCGGAGGAGCAGGTGCGAGGGGTACTCCGAGTCCGGGCCGGCGGTCCAGAAGGCCCGGTGGAACCCGAGGACGGCGAGGGTGATCGGGTTGGCGGTGTACAGCGTGAGCAGCCACTGCGGCGCAGCGTTCGCGACCTGCTGCCAGCTGTAGACGATGGGCGAGGCCCACATCAGCAGCAGCACCAGGACCTCGACGAGGTACTGCATGTCGCGGAGGTACACGTTGGCGGCGGCGAGGAGCAGCGCCAGGGCCGTCGCCCAGATCAGGATCACCAGCGTCGACGGGAAGAAGTAGAGCAGGTCGGGCCGGATCCAGGCGAACCCGCTCTGCAGGAGCGTCGCGACGAGGAGCACGACCAGCTGCACGCCGAAGTTGAACAGCGCCGCCCCGACGCTCGCCAGCGGGTAGATCTCGCGCGGCAGGTAGATCTTCTTGATCAGCCCGCCGTTCGAGACGATCGACGCCGTGCCCGCGGCCACGATCTCGCTGAACAGCCCGTAGAGGGTCAGTCCGGCGAAGACGTAGACGGCGAACTCGGGGATGTTGCGGGACGCGCCGAGGATCTTGCCGAGCACGAAGTAGTAGATCGCGAGCTGCACGAGCGGACGGATCAGCGTCCACGCGAACCCGAGCGCACTGTCCTTGTAGCGGGACTTCAGGTCACGGCGGATCAACAGGTCGAGCAGCTGCCGGTGGGCGAAGACCTCGCGGATCGACCCGATGACGGCGGTGGCCGGCCGACCGGCCGGGATCATCCGCTCCTGACGGAGCCGATCGAACCGCTCGGTGACGATGTTGCTCAAGGTGTTTCCTCACATTCGACGCGGGCGACGGACAACTGTACATCGGCGACCGGGAGCGGCCGCCGGACGTCAGCGTCCGTTCTTGCTCTCCCGCATGATGCGCACACGGTTCTGGACCTTGTCCCGGAGCCCCGAGACGCCGTTCTCGCGGAGGTACCAGGTGGCCAGGCGCACGTCCCGGGAGATGCCGTGACGGCTGTTCGCGATCTGGTGGAACTGGAGCTCGCGCTGCCGCGCCGGGCTCAGCTGCACACGGGGGCGTCCGGCCGCGGCGAGCGACCCGGCCGGGACCGCCGCTTCGTGCGCGCGGTCGGCGGCGACGTGCGGGTCCTTGCAGAACTCGATGAGGGGGGAGAGGGCCTGCTCCCACGTGAAGTCGGAGCGGACGCGGGTCACCGCGTCGCGGGCGGCCTGCGCGGCCTCGGGGTCGTACAGCATCGACTCGAGGGCCGCGGCGAGTCCGTCGACGTCGCGCTCCTCGACCGCGACGCCCATGCCCTCGGCGGCCACCAGGTCACCGAAGCTGTCGCCGTCGGTGGTGACGATCGGCAGGTTCGCCCACATGTAGTCGAGGATGCGGGTGCGGAACGAGAACGTCGTCTCGATGTGCGCGAAGTGCGTGCTGACGCCGGCGTCGGCTTCGAGCAGGTAGTTCTGGCGGTCGTCGAGGGCGACCCACTGCTCGTTGAAGAACACGTGCTTGCCGGTGAGCCCGAGCTGGTCGCTGAGGCGACGGGTCTCGGACACGATCGCCATCTCCGGCACGTCCGGGTTCGGGTGTGCGACGCCGAGGAAGAACAGTCGGATGTCGTCGTGCGTCTCGGCGACCTTGGCGATCGCGCGGACCAGCGACGGGGTGTCGAACCAGTTGTAGATGCCACCGCCCCAGATGACGACCTTGTCGTCCTCACTGATGCCGGGGGTCACCCCGCGGATCGCCTTGCGCTCGTGCACCGGCGGGGTGGAGTCCATGCCGAACGGTGCGATGGCGATGAGCTTCCGCAGGTTGTCGTCTGCCAGGTAGTTGTCGGGGTTGATGCGGCCGACCGCGGCGAGCTGTCCGAGCCAGAACAGCCGCTGCCGCTCGGAGGCGCACAGGAAGAAGTCGCCGCGTTCGAGCTGCCGGTTGATCACCTCGGTGGTCGAGGTCACCTGGTTCCGCCAGCCGACGTCACCGTTGTCGCGGGCCTGCTCGAGCTGCTCGAGGTGCATCGGGTCGTAGAGGTCGACGACCATGATCTTGTTCGAGTTCTGCAGGGTCTGGAAGTGGTGCAGCGCGTAGCCCTGGAAGAAGATGACGTCGGCCCACTCCTCGTGCTCCCGCATGGCGCGCTCGTGCTGGAGCGGGACGCGGGACACCTCGAAGCGGTCGGTCTTCCGGTTCGCGACGTTCCAGGTCACGAGTCGGACGTCGTTGTGCTCGCTGAGCGCCTCGGCGATCTTCCACGCCCGCATGCCCGGTCCGGCCATCTTCTCGCCGAGGGCGTCACCGGTGATGACGAGCACGCGGGTGCGGTGCATCGGCTGCTCGACGTCGAAGGCCTCGATGATGGCCTGGTAGCCCTCGAGGAAGTAGCCGTCCTCGAACAGCGGCTTGAAGGCGTCACCGAACAGGCGGAAGACCTCTTTGTCGGTCTTCACGCGCTGGCCCTGGATGCGGCGACGCTCCTCCGACAGTCGGGGGAGGTCCGAGACGAACTGGTCGAGCGCGTACAGCCCGGCCACCGCCTCCTTCGACATCGGCGTCGTCGGGTCGAACTCGTCCGGGGCGCCGGTGAAGCGGCGGATGTCGAACTCCTCGGAGTCGCGACCGCTCTTCGCGACGGCGCGGCGGGCGAGCAGCGCGAGGGCAGCGGGCAGGAAGACGCCGAGGTTCTCGTCGGAGAGGTTCTTGTACAGCAGGTGCAGGGCGTTCCGCTCGAGCAGGTACATCTCGCGGTGGTCGCCGAACGACTTCATCGAGCCGTGGTGCTTGTGGTAGACCACCGAGCGCGGCGCGAATCGGACCCGGTAACCGAGCAGGTTGAGGCGCCATCCCAGGTCGACGTCGTCGTAGAACATGAACAGGCCCTCGTCGAACCCGCCGACCTCGAGGAAGACGTCGCGGCGGACGAAGAGCGCCGAGCCGGTGCCGAACAGCAGGTCCTGCGGCTCGTCGAACCGGCCGTCGTCGAGCTCGGCGATGTGGTTCTTGTAGCCCATGCCGAACCAGCTGAGGCCGGACTCGACGAAGTCGATGGTCTTGCCCTCCCAGTCGAGGACCTTGCTGGCGACGGCGGCGACACGGGGGCTCGGGGCGAACCCGGCGATGCCCTCCTTGACCCAGTTGACGTCGGGCTTGGCGTCGTTGTTGAGGAAGGCGACGACGTCACCGCTCGCCTCGCGCGCACCGAGGTTGCTGCCGCCCGTGAAGCCGAGGTTCTCGGCGGACACGATGATCTTCACGTTCTGCTGCGCACCGAGCGCGGCCCGGAGCCGCTGTTCGCTGTCGTCACCGGACCCGTTCTCGACGACGACGATCTCGAGGCGGTCGGCCGGCCAGTCGACCTCGCTCAGGCGGGCGATGCACTCGAGAGTGTCGTCCGTCCCCCGGAAGTTGATGACGACGACGGACACGCGGGGCGCGGAGGTGGACACGGAACGACTCCATACGTCAGCTGGCGAGGGTGCCTGCGGAAGGCGGGTACGACTATACCGACGCGGTCTCCGGACACCTGTGACCTGGGAGACTGACGCGGTGGACGTCTCCGTGGTCATCATCGACTGGCACCAGCCCGAGCTCACCCGCCGCGCGATCGCCTCCGTGTTGTCCCAGCGGGTCGACGCCTCGGTCGAGGTGGTGCTCGTCGTCAACGAGGCGGACGACGCCACGGTGGCCGCCTACCGCGCCGACCACCCAGCGGTCGTCGTCGTCCCCGACCCGACCAACGCAGGGTTCGCCGGGGGTGTGGTCCGGGGGATCGCGGCGTCCTCGGGTGACGTCGTCGTGTTGCTGAACAACGACGCGGTCGCCGACCACGGGTTCCTCGACCGTGGCCTGGCGGTCCTCGCCGCGGGTGGACCGCGGGTCGCGGCCGTCGCCGCGACGGTCGTCCTCGAGGGCCGGTTCGCCCCCGTCGCAGCCGGTGACCGGCGGTCTGCCGACGACCTGGTCGCGCCGGACGGCCGACGCTGGCGGCGTGCAGAAGTGGGGCAGACCCTCGTCAACGGCACCGGTGTGGTGCTCGACCGGTCCGGCAACGGACGCGACCGCGACTGGCTCCGGCCGCTGGACGACGGGCCGGAGTCCGCGCCGCTCTTCGGCTTCTCCGGCGGAGCGGCGTTCCTCCGTCGCGGCCCGCTCGAGGAGGTCGGCGGGTTCGACCCGACCCTCTTCATGTACTACGAGGACCTCGACGTCGCGTGGCGCCTCCGGCTCGCCGGGTACGAGGTCCGGCACGCCCCCGATGCGGTCGTCGTGCACCGCCACGCCGCCAGCTCGGGGAGCGACTCTCCACTCGTCCGGTCGCAGAGCATGCGGAACCGTCTGGCCGTGGTCCTGCGGAACGCCTCGGCCGGGTTCGCCCTGCGGGTCGTCCTCCGGACGGTGGGGCGCCTGGTCCGCGACGTGCTTCGTCCGGGCTCGGCACAGCTCACACCAGCCGCGTGGTGGCGCCTCTGCCGGGAGGCCCCTGCCGTCCTCCGCCACGCTCGTCACGCCCGGCGTCGTGACGGTGTCGGCGCGGCGGTCCGGCGGCGGGTCGAGGCGGCGCTCGAGCCGATCGGCTGAAGCACCCGGCTGAAGCGACGCTCAGGCGTCCGTGGGCGGGCGGGACCTCGTACCCGGCGAGCCGGAGGCGCCACGCG
>NZ_QKSD01000008.1 GCF_003234085.1 Curtobacterium sp. MCPF17_052 | reverse complement strand
ATGTGTATAAGAGACAGCACCTGCTCGACGCGCCCCGGTCCACCCCCGCCAGCGCCGCCGCCACGGCGCCCACGTCGTCCTCGTCGTTCCAGAGGTGGAACGCGATCCGCAGCCGTCCGGCCCGCCCCGATGCGGTGAGTCCTGCGGCGGTGAGCGCACGCAGCCCGGTGCCGTCGGCGTCCGGGAAGGTGATGATCGCCTGCCCACCCGAACGCTGCCCCTGCCGAGGCGCCCCCAGCGCGTCGCAGAGCCGGTCTGCGAGACCGGTGGCGTGCCTCCAGGTCGAGTGCGCGTCGAGCGCGGCGGCGTGCCGGAGGGCGGCGACCGCGCCGGGCCACGCCTGCCAGGCCGGCGAGACGTCGAAGCGGCGGGCGTCGTCGGCCAGCCGCATGGCGGGCCCGTAGCAGGAGGACCAGACGTCCTGCCCCGCGTACCACCCGGCCTGCACGGGCCGCAGTCGGCCGAGCGCGGTGTCGGAGAGCGTCATGAAGGCGACCCCGCGGGGTGCGCAGAGCCACTTGTAGGCGTGGGTGATGGTGACGTCGAAGGGGGCGGCGGACACGGGGAGGACGCCGGCGGCCTGCGTGAGGTCGCAGAGCGTGAGTGCGCCGACGCGTCGGGCCGCGGCGACGACCGGGTCGGGGTCGGTGACGACACCGGTGGCGGACTGCACGGCGGACCAGGCGACGAGCGCGGTGTCCGGGCCGATCGACGCGGCGAGTTCGACCAGGGGGACGCTCCGGACCCGGACGCCGCGGTGTGCCTGCGCCAGGAAGGGGAAGACGACGGAGCTGAAGTCGCCGTCGGGGACGACCACCTCGGCGCCGTCGGGCAGGGCTTCGGCGACGACGGCGGCCATCACCGAGGTCTGCGATCCGGTGGCGACCCGCGCTGCCGGGACGTCGACCAGGTCCGCGAAGAGCGCGCGCCCCTCCTCGACGAGGGCGCCGTAGTGGGCCGGCGAGGTCTCGGCGCGTGACCAGGCGTCGAGGTCTGCGCGCTGCGCGGCGAGGGTGCCGCGCGACGGGAGGCCGGCGGTGCACGCAGCCAGGTACCCGCGGCCGGCGGGGAACGAGTCCGTGGGGAACGAGTCCATGTCCGACAGGGTCCCTCCACCGGAGCCATCACGCCAGAGCAGGTTCGTTGTGCCACCGGTAACATCGCGTGATGGACGACATCGACCCGCAGCTGCTCCGAGTCCTCCGAGCCGTCGCCGACAGCGGGTCGATCACCCGCGCTGCCGTCGCGCTCGGGTCGAGTCAACCGGCCGTCAGCCAGCTGCTCACCCGGGCGGAACAGCGTCTCGGGCACGCACTCGTCCTGCGCGGTGGACGCGGCGCGACCCTCACGCACGCCGGGCAGGTGCTCGCCGACCACGCCCTGCACGTGCAAGCCGCACTGACCGCCGCCCGCGAGGACCTCGACGCCGTCGGCGGGCTCACCCGTGGGCGCGTGCGGTTGGCCGGGTTCCCGAGTGCCTCGTCCGCACTGGTGCCCGCGGTGCTCGCCCGGATGGCGGTGACGGCTCCGGGCGTGACGACCTCGTACGTCGAGGTCGAACCGCCCGAGGCACTCGATCTGCTGCGCGGCGGCGAGGTCGACGTCGCCCTCACCTTCACCTACGACGGCGACGAGGTCGGAGCCGTCCCGGACCCGGGGCTCGTCACCCGTCCGCTCGGGCGTGACCCGCTCGCCCTGGTGACGCCGGTCGCTGCGGACGGTCCCGGCCTGCCGGGAGGCCCGGATGCCGTCCGCCCCGCCGGCTCCACCGCCGTGGACCTCGCGTCCCACCGCGACGCCCGCTGGATCGGCGGGTGTCCGCGGTGCCGCGGCCACCTGCTCGCCTCGTGCGCGACCGCGGGGTTCACGCCGGAGATCGTCCTGGAGACGGACAACGCGGCGGCGGTCGTCGGACTCGTCGCCGCCGGGCTCGGGGTGGCGCTGCTCCCCCGGCTGGCGCTCGCGACGACGGTCATCCCCGCGGGGGTGTCGGTCGACCCCGTGGACGACGACCTCGCCCGACGCGTCGAGGTGGTCGTGGCCCGCGGGGCGGAGCGCGTGCCGAGCGTCCGGGCGGCGCTGGAAGCGGTGCGGTCGGCGGCGCACCTCCCCGCCTGACGCGCGACCGACCCCCGTGCCTACGCGGTCGGCGTGTCGACCGCGCCGCCGTAGCGACGATCGCGGCTGGCGTACTCCTCGATCGCACCCCAGAGGTCGGTGCGCCGGAAGTCGGGCCAGAGCCGGTCGAGGAACACCATCTCGGCGTACGCCGACTGCCAGAGCAGGAAGTTGCTGGTCCGCTGCTCGCCCGAGCTGCGGAGGAACAGGTCGACGTCCGGCAACTCGGGCACGTACAACCGCTTCGCCAGGGTCTTCTCGGTGACCTGGCTCGGCTTCAGGCGCCCGGCCGCCACGTCGTCCGCGATCCCGCGCACCGCATCGGCGATCTCGTTCCGGCCGCCGTAGTTGACGCACATCGTCAGGGTCAGGACGTCGTTCGAGGCAGTCATCTCCTCGGCGGTCTGCAGCTCGTCGATGACGCTGCGCCAGAGCTTCGGGGTCCGGCCGGCCCAGCGGACCCGGACACCCCACTCGTGCAGCTGGTCCCGACGGCGGCGGATGACGTCGCGGTTGAAGCCCATCAGGAACCGGACCTCTTCGGGCGAGCGCTTCCAGTTCTCGGTCGAGAACGCGTACGCGGAGACGTGCGTGACGCCGATCTGGATCGCGCCGGCGACGACGTCGAGCAGTGAGGCCTCACCGGCCTTGTGCCCTTCGACCCGGGTGAGTCGGCGCTGGTTCGCCCACCGGCCGTTGCCGTCCATCACGATCGCCACGTGGCCCGGCACGAAGCGCTTCGGGATCGCCGGGGGCTGCTCGCCCGTCCAGTCGACGGGCAGGAACGGACCCGGTTCGGCGGCGGGACGGCGAGGGCTCATGCGCGGGTACCTCCGGGGACGGGGTCGTGGTCGTCCGGCGTCGGCACGGCGGGCGCCGGCACCGCTGCGACCGCCGCCGGCACACCACCGGGGTGCGGGGCGAGCGGCGACGGGTGCTCGGTGCGGTCGACGTGCGGCAACGAACGGAGCGATCGTTCCAGGTGCCACTGCGCGTACGCCGCGACCACGCCGGAGGCCCGCGATCTCGTCCGCTCGTCCGTCACGTCGACACTGCCCCAGTCCCCCGCCAGCAGCTGCCCGAGGACGGCGAGCGTCGC
Source organism: Curtobacterium sp. MCPF17_052 (assembly GCF_003234085.1). GTDB lineage: Bacteria > Actinomycetota > Actinomycetes > Actinomycetales > Microbacteriaceae > Curtobacterium. The sequence continues at coordinate 215,396 of NZ_QKSD01000008.1, read as the reverse complement.
CGGGTCCAGGCGCGGCGTGCCGGGCGGCGCGGCCGCGTCCGCCACGACCCCGCCGAGCTGCACGACGAACGCCGAGTGCGGTCCGGGCTCCCCGGTGACGGCGCAGTCGCTGAAGGACGGCGCCCACCCGGCGATGCTCATCGCGCGGAGCAGGTACGAGTCGAGGGTGGCACTCGGCTGGTGCTCACCGCGCGACAGCGACCGCAGTGCACCGACGAGCAGCAGGTACTGCTGCAGGCCGGCGTCCGCCTCGCTCAGACGGTCGGCGGTCTCGACCATCGCGCTCGCGGCGGTGTACGCCCCGTAGTCGGCGACGATGCGGGCGCCGTACGCGCCGAGGGACTCCGCCTGCGTGACGATGTCGAGCGAGCGGCCCTCGTAGAACTGGGCGTCGACGACCATGAACGGTTCGAGGCGCGAGCCGAACTTCGACGCGGTGCGCCGGACGCCCTTCGCGACGGCGCGGATCTTGCCGTGCTCCCGGCTGAGCATCGTGACGATGCGGTCGGCCTCACCGAGCTTGTGGGTGCGCAACACGACGCACTCGTCCCGGTACAGCGGCATGCACCCAGTATCCCCCGCGCCGCCGACACCCCCGCCCGCTCGCCCGCTCGCCGAGGTCGCACGACCCGCCGCGTGGTGATCGCCGAGGTCGCGGGAACTGCCGCCGCGGCGGTGTCCGGACGGCAGGACGTGCGACCTCGACGCTGGCGGCGACCACGGAACTGACGGGAGGCGCGGTGCGGGCCCGCACTGCGCCTCCCGTCCCGGGTCGGGTCAGGTCGGGTCAGGCGGAGACGAGCTCCGGCGCGCCCGACGCTGCGCCGGCGCGCACCGCACGGTTCACCGCGGAGACGATCGCCTTGAGCGAGGCCGTCGCGATGTCGGCGTCGATCCCGACGCCCCACAGCCGGACGCCGTCGACGTCGAGCTCGACGTAGGACGCCGCCTGCGCGTCACCCGAGGCGCTCATCGTGTGCTCCGAGTAGTCGTACAGCGTGACCGCGACGCCCTGCTCCTTCATCACCGTGAGGAACGCGTCGATCGGACCGGTGCCGACGGCCTCGGACGTGATCGATCCCTCGTCGACGCGCATCGCGACCGACAGCTTGGTCGTGCCGTCGAAGTCGCTCGACGTGGCGGTCTTCGTGATCTCGTACCGACCCCACTTGTCGTCGTCGACGTGGGCGGGCAGGTACTCGTCGTGGAACAGGTCCCAGATCCGGTCGGAGGTGAACTCGCCGCCCTCGGCGTCGGTGCGCTGCTGCACGACACCGCTGAACTCGATCTGCAGCTTGCGGGGCAGGTCGAGCGCGTGGTCGGTCTTCAGCAGGTACGCGACGCCGCCCTTGCCGGACTGCGAGTTGACGCGGATGACGGCCTCGTACGAGCGGCCGATGTCCTTCGGGTCGACCGGCAGGTACGGCACCGCCCAGACGACGTCGTCGACGCCGACACCCTCGGCGGCTGCACGGGCTTCGAGGGCCTCGAGCCCCTTCTTGATGGCGTCCTGGTGCGAGCCGCTGAACGCCGTGTAGACGAGGTCGCCCGCCCACGGCTGGCGCTCCGGCACCGGCAGCTGGTTGCAGTACTCGACCGTGCGCTTGACCTGGTCGATGTCCGAGAAGTCGATCTCCGGGTCGATGCCCTGCGTGAACAGGTTCATGCCCAGGGCGACGAGGTCGACGTTGCCGGTCCGCTCGCCGTTGCCGAACAGGCAGCCCTCGATGCGGTCCGCGCCGGCCATGTAGCCGAGCTCGGCGGCGGCGACGGCGGTCCCCCGGTCGTTGTGGGGGTGCAGCGACAGGATGACGTCCTCGCGGTGGGCGAGGTTCCGCGACATCCACTCGATCGAGTCGGCGTAGACGTTCGGCGTCGCCATCTCGACGGTCGCGGGCAGGTTGATGATGACCTTGCGCTCGGGCGTCGGCGTGAAGACCTCGAGCACGGCGTTGCAGATCTGCACCGCGACCTCGAGCTCGGTGCCCGTGTAGGACTCCGGCGAGTACTCGTAGTAGACCGTCGTGTCGTGCTGCAGCCGGGCCTCCGCCGCCTTGCACATGTGCGCTCCGGCGACGGCGATGTCGACGACACCCTGCACGTCGGTGCGGAAGACGACCTCGCGCTGCACGATGCTCGTCGAGTTGTAGAGGTGCACGATGGCCTGCTTCGCCCCGTCGATCGCCTCGTACGTGCGGTCGATGAGGTGCTCGCGGGCCTGGGTCAGGACCTGGATCGTGACGTCGTCGGGGATCGCATCCTCGTCGATCAGGCTGCGGACGAAGTCGAAGTCGGTCTGCGAGGCGCTGGGGAACCCGACCTCGATCTCCTTGTAGCCCATGCGCACGAGCAGGTCGAACATCGCCCGCTTGCGATCGGCGTCCATCGGGTCGATGAGCGCCTGGTTGCCGTCACGCAGGTCGACGGCACACCAGCGCGGCGCACGGTCGATCTGCTTGGTCGGCCAGGTGCGGTCGGGCAGGTCGACGGTGATCTGCTCGGAGAAGGGGACGTACTTGTGGATCGGCATCCCGGAGGGGCGCTGCGCGTTCTGCATCGGTTCGCTTTCGTCGGTGTGGTTGCGGTGCGGCCACGACGGACTCCGCGACGAGGTGGGCCGGTTGTCAGGCCTCGTCGCGGCGACGAAGGAGGAGGAGTGCCGAGTACATCGGGTTCACGGTAGCACCGTGGGCCCCGGGTGGCGCACAGTGTGACGGGAGCACGGACGGACGGGAGGCGCGGTGCCGGCTGGCACCGCGCCTCCCGTCACGGCCGTTCTTCCCGTCCTTCCCGTCCCTCCCGTCCGACCGTCGTCCCCGACCGCGACCGCGACCGCGTCAGTCCACCGCGAGCGCTTCCGTCGGCGGGACGCGCATCGCTCGGCGCACGGGCGCGACCGTCGCGACGACCGCGAGGACCAGGGCTCCGACGACCACGATCGCGATCGTCAGCGGCGGCAGGACCGGCGTGACCACCGAGCCCAGGATCCCGAGCAGCGTCTGCCCGCCCAGCCAGCCGTAGAACGTGCCGAGCACGAGTCCGGTGACCACGGCGGCGACGACCATCTGGACGGCCTCGGTGACGATCATCCGGCGCACCTGCGCCCCGGTCAGGCCGAGGACGCGCAGCAGTCCGAGTTCCCGGCGGCGCTGCAGGACGCCGAGGGCGAGCGCGTTGACGACCCCGACGGCGGCGATCACGGCGGAGAAGCCGACCACGACGCTGACCACGGCGTTGAGCTGTGCGAAGAAGGTGCGCTGCTGCTCGAGCATGGCGGGCGTGATGCCGCTCTGCCCCGAGAGGGTGGACTCGGTGACGTGCTGCATGATCCCGAGCGCGACCGCGAAGGTGACGAGCAGGGTCACGCCGATGACGAGGCCGATCGTGGCACGCGCGGACCGCGCCGGCGCGCGCATCGCGTTCCGCCCCGCGAGCAGGACGACCGGGTCGGCGGACCCGACGCGCCCGATGGCCTGCAGGACCGGCGGCATCACGATCGTGGCGCCGACGGAGACCCCGGCGAAGGACACGAACCCGCCGAGCGCTGCCGGGAAGACGGCGACCGGCGTGGTGCCGCTGAGCGCGAGCCCGAGCAGCGCGAGCAGCGCTCCCCCGGACATCAGGATGACCGCCCAGACCTTGCGCGCGGTGCCGGAACGGACGTCCTCGTGGCTGACCTCGACGCTCGAGGAGAGCGCCTGCAGCGGGGTCACCGTGAGCACGCGTCGCGAACCCGCTGCGAACGCACCCCAGGTGGCGAGGACGACAGCGACGACCGGCAGCACGAGCTCCCAGGGCAGCAAGGTGTACGAGCGATCGGGCAGGAACCCGTTCCCGCGGAGCACGGCGACGAACACCGCCGAGAGCCCGGTGCCGACCACCGCGCCGACGACGCCGCCGAGCAGGCCGACGACGAGCCCGGTCCGCGTGATCCGTGCCCGGAGCGAGGCACCGGTCGCGCCGACGAGCCGCTGCAGGGCGATCACGCGGGTCTGGCCGGCGATGAGCGTCGCACAGGTGTTGGCGGTGACGATCGCACCGACGTACAGGGCGATGCCGAGGAACAGCCAGCCGATCACCGAGAGGACCGACTTGACCGATCGGAGGTCGTCGAGCCCCGTGGCGGCCATCGCCTCGGCGACGATGCCCGGGGCGATGACGAGCGCGGACCCGAAGGTCGTGCCGAGTGCTGCGACGAGGATCGTCGGCGCGAACTGCCGGACGCCGTTCACGGTGCCGTTCACGCTGCCGCCTCCATGCCGAGCATCGTGGCGGAGATCTCGGCGGCACCCATGCGTGGCCGGTCATCGACGACGCGGCCGTCGGCGAGGAACAGGATCCGGTCGGCGTTGGCGGCGGCGACGGGGTCGTGCGTCACCATCACGACGCTCTGACCCCACTCCTCGACGGCGCCGCGGAGGATGGCGAGCACGTCGCGTCCGGTGCGTGAGTCGAGTGCACCGGTCGGTTCGTCGGCGACGACGACGGCCGGGCGCGAGGCGAGCGCCCGAGCGATCGCGACCCGCTGCTGCTGTCCGCCGGACAGCTCGTGCGGGCGGTGCGTGAGCCGGTTGCCGAGCCCGAGCATCTCGACCAGACGGTCGATCCACGCCGACTCCTCGCGGTCCGGCTTGTGCCCGCCGAGCAGGAACGGCAGCCGGATGTTCTCGCTGACGTCGAGCGTCGGGACGAGGTTGAACGACTGGAACACGAAGCCGAGCCGACGGCGACGGAGTTCGGTGAGCTCGCGGTCGCCGAGGCCGGTGATGTCGGTCCCGTCGATCGTGATGTGACCGGCGGACACCTGGTCGAGACCGGCGGCGACGTGCATGAGCGTCGACTTGCCGGACCCGGAGGGGCCCATCACGGCGGTGAACTCACCGGCGCCGATGTCGACGCTGACGTCGTCGAGGGCGGTCACCCGGCGAGCGGCGTCGCCGTAGTGCTTGGACACGTGGTCGAGTCGGATGATCGGATCGTGGCTGGTCATGACCCCACGATCGCGTCCGGGAGGCCCGTACCGCGTCCGTCGACCGGCGCGCGTCCGTCATCCCATCGGTGCGGATCCGCGGCCGATCTCCATCTGGCGGATGATGTTTCAGTCACCCCTGGTGACGAGGCCGTGCTCGTGCGCGAAGACGACGAGCCGCACCCGGTCGCGCAGCTCGAGCTTCGTGAGGACCCGCGAGATGTGGGTCTTCACGGTCGCCTCGCTGACGTACTCGTGGGCCGCGATCTCGGCGTTGCTGAGCCCCCGCGCTGCGAGGTCGAAGATCTCGCGCTCTCGCGGGGTCAGGCCGGCGAAGGCCGGGGGCACTGTCGACCTGAGGTCGGCCGGGTCCTCGTAGCGGCGGAGCAGCTCGCGGGTCGCGGAGGCGGCGAACACCGTCGTGCCGGCATGCACGGTCCGGATCGCCGCGAGCAGGAACTCCGGGTCGGCGTCCTTGAGCACGAAGCCGCTCGCCCCGGCGCGGATGGCCTTCGCGGCCGCCTCGTCGAAGTCGAACGTGGTGAGGACGAGCACCTTCGCATCGGAGCCGCTCGAGACGATGTCGGCGGTGGCGCTGATGCCGTCCTTGACGGGCATCCGGATGTCCATGAGCACGACGTCCGGGCGGTTCCGGCGGACGAGCTCGATGCCCTCGGCGCCGTCGCCGGCCTCTCCCACGAACTGCAGGTCCGGCTGGGAGCCGATCAGCATCCGGATGCCGGTGCGGAACAGCGCCTGGTCGTCGACCAGGGCGACGCGGATGCGCGCCGCGTCGGGAGTGCTCGTGTTCGTGCTCATGTCGGTCATCGCCTGCTCGTCGTCATCGGGTCGGGATCGTGTTGCGGGGCATCTGCCCGGTCGACGGCTGGGCGGGCATCCGGACCGCCACCGCGAAGTCGTCGCCCCGGGGTCCGGCCGTCATGCTCCCGCCGGACATCGTGGCACGCTCGCGCATCCCCACGAGTCCGTGACCGGTGCCCGGGCCGGGTCGGTCGTCCTCCGAGCGGCGGTTCACCACGTCGATCTCGACGGTGTCCGGGCGGTAGGTCAGACGTGCACGGACGGTCGAGCCGGGAGCCCCGTGCTTGTACGCGTTCGTCAGGCTCTCCTGCACGATCCGGTACACGGCGAGCTGCGTCGTGGTCGGCAGGGTGGACGGGTCGCCCTCACGCTCCACCTGCACCTCGAGCCCCACGTCGCGCATCTGCCCGACGAGCCGCTCGATGTCGTCGACGTCCGGCGTCGGAGCGGTGCCCTGCTCGTGCCGCAGTGCGCCGAGCAGCTCGCGGACGTCCCCGAGCGCGCGTCGGGCGGTCGAGCCGATCGTGTCGAGGGCCTCGTCGGCGACGGCCGGGTCGGCGCGGAGAGCGTACCGGGCGCCGTCGGCCTGGGCGATCACGACCGCGAGCGAGTGCGCCACGATGTCGTGCATGTCGCGGGCGATCCGGACGCGCTCCTGCTCGATCGCGACGTTCCGGTCTGCCCGCGCGGCGTCCCGTTCGGCGAGGAGCTGCGCCTCCCGGCTCATCCGCGCAGAGCGGCGGGCCCGGACGGCCAGGCCGGCGAGCCAGGGCAGCAGCAGGACCGCCAGGACGACGACGAACAGCATCGCGCCGTACTGCACGGCCTCGTTCAGGGTCTCCGGGCCACCGACGCCCGGTACGCCGTAGATACGGAAGCCCATGTAGGTGCCGGCGACGACCGAGCCCACGATCGCGGAGACCAGGCCGGCGATCCGGATGCGCCGGGTGCCGTAGACGCTCGTGGTGTAGAGCACTCCGGAGATGAACAGGTCGGCCATCCCGGCGGTCTGCATCGTCGCCATCTGGACGACGGCACCGACCCAGGCGATCCCGAGGGCGAGCCCCGGCGCGACCCGGCGCAGGGCGAGCGCCAGGGACAGGACCGCGGTCGTGACGAGTGCCGCGACGTCGTCGACCCCCTGCGCCGACAGGATCGCGACGAGCGCGCCGAGCAGGACCGCCGTACCGATGTCGACGACGAGCTGGGTGCGGAGGACGGGACGGAACACCACCCCACGGTACGGCGCGCGCCTGCCCGGCGCGTCCGACCGTGGGATGACCCGGGTCAGAACCCCAGTCGGCCGAGCTGCTTCGGGTCGCGCTGCCACTCCTTGGCGACCTTCACGCGGATGTTCAGGTAGACGTGACGACCGAGCAGGCCCTCGATCTCCACACGGGCGCGGGTGCCGACGTCCTTGAGTCGGCTGCCCTTGTGACCGATGACGATCGACTTCTGGCTGTCCCGCTCGACGAACAGGTTGGCGAAGATGCGCAGGGGGCCGTTCGGGTCGTCGTCGGCGTCGGGCTCGACCATGTCCTCGATGACGACGGCCAACGAGTGCGGCAGCTCGTCACGGACGCCCTCGAGCGCGGCCTCGCGGATGAGCTCGCCGACCCGCTCTTCGTCGGTCTCCTCGGTGACGGCGAGGTCGTCGTACAGCTGCGGTGACTCCGGCAGCAGCGACACGACCTCGTCGAGGAGGTCCTCGAGCTGCAGCCCCTCGGTGCCGGAGGTCGGGATGATCGCGTCCCATTCGCGGAGCCGGGACACCGCGAGCAGCTGCTCGGCGATCTTCTCCTTGCCGGAGCGGTCGATCTTCGTGACGATCGCGACCTTCTTCGCCCGGGGGTACTGGTCAAGGGTGTCGTTGATGAAGCGGTCGCCCGGCCCGATCGGTTCGTTCGCGGGCACGCAGAACCCGATCACGTCGACGTCGCCGAGCGTGGACTGGACGAGGTCGTTGAGTCGCTCGCCGAGGAGGGTCCGCGGGCGGTGCACACCGGGGGTGTCGACGACGATGACCTGCCCGTGCGGACGGTGGACGATGCCGCGGATGGCCCGCCGGGTGGTCTGCGGCTTCGACGAGGTGATCGCGACCTTCTGGCCGACCAGGGCGTTGGTCAGCGTCGACTTGCCGACGTTCGGGCGACCGACGAAGGAGACGAAGCCCGCACGGTAGGGGGTCGTCGCCTCGGGCGCGGTGTCGGGTCCGGAGTCGGTCATGTGGTTCGTGTTCCCGTCGTGGAGTGGTCGGAGTCGCCGAAGGCCTGCTCGGCGGACGCGAGGTCGGCGGTCCGTTCGGCGACCATGGTGATGAGGTGTCGGCGCTTGCCCTCGACGCGGTCCGCGGTGAGCAGGACCCCGGACACCGTGACGGCGTCCCCGGCGGAGGGCAGGTGCCCGAGCTCCTTCGTGAGCAGGCCACCGGCGGTGTCGACGTCGTCGTCGTCGAGTTCGATGCCGAACAGGTCACCGAGCTCGTCGATGGGCAGTCGAGCCGAGATGCGCCAACGCCCCGGTTCGATCTCCGCGCGGTCGACCACGGCGCGGTCGTACTCGTCCGAGATGTCACCGACGAGTTCCTCGATGAGGTCCTCCATCGTGACGAGGCCCGCGACGCCGCCGTACTCGTCGACCACGAGCACCAGGTGGTTCTTCGCGAGCTGCATGTGCCGCAGGGTCTCGTCGGCGGGCTTCGACTCCGGCAGGAACTCGGCCGGCCGGAGCATCGTGCGCACCGGGCGGACACCGACCTCGGGGCGCTCGTAGAGGCCCCGGGCCACGTCGCGCAGGTACGCCACCCCGAGCACGTCGTCGCTGTCCCGGCCGATGACCGGCATGCGGGACACGCCGGTGGCCAGGAACTGCTCCATGACCGCCGCGATCGTGTCGGCGGCGTCCGCGGTGACCATCTCGGTCCGGGGCACCATGACCTCGCGCACCAGGGTGTCGCTGAACGCGAAGACCGAGTGGATGAGTTCGCGGTCGTCCGCCTCGAGCACGTTGCTCTCGGTGGCTTCGTCGACCAGCGAGAGCAGCTGCTCCTCGCTCGAGACGCTGGACGCACTGCGGACGCGGCCCGGCGTGACCCGGTCACCGATCGCCACGAGGAGGCCGGCGAGCGGCCCGAGCACGATGCGGACCCCGCGGACCAACCCGCCGGTGGCGGCGATGATGCCCTCGGCGTGGGCGCGTCCGACGCTGCGCGGGCTGGACCCGACGAGCACGAACGACACCGCGGTCATCACGGCCGCGGACACGATCAGGGCGACCCACCACGTGTCGAACACCGTCACGAGGGCGATCGTCACGAGCACCGCGGCTGCCGTCTCGGCGAGCACCCGGAAGAAGTTCAGCGCGTTGACGTGCGCACCCGGGTCGTCCGCCAGGGCCTCGATCGCACGGCGGCGCTTACTGCCGCGGGCGATCTCCTCGAGGTCGGCGCGCGAGAGGACCGACAGCGCGGAGTCGGCGGCCGCGAGCAGTCCGCCGAGGACCACCAGCAGGAACGCCACCGCGAGCAGTCCGGCGACGAGCAGCACTGCGGTCACCGCCCCCGACGCGCTGCGGCGAAGGCGGTCAGGATCTCGCCCTGCAGACCGAACATCTCGGCCTTCTCCTCCGGCTCCGCGTGGTCGAAGCCGAGCAGGTGCAGGATGCCGTGGCAGGTCAGCAGCAGGATCTCGTCGAGCGTCGAGTGGCCGGCGGTCTTCGCCTGCTCCTCGGCGACCTGCGGGCAGACCACGATGTCGCCGAGGAGCCCGGCGGGCGTCGGCTCGTCCTCGGTCCCCGGACGGAGTTCGTCCATCGGGAAGCTCAGGACGTCGGTCGGGCCGGGCTCGTCCATCCACCGGATGTGCAGCTGCTCCATCGCGCCCTCGTCGACGAAGACGATCGCGAGTTCGGCGTCCGCGTGCACGTGCATGGCGTCGAGTGCGAACGCGGCGAGGCGCTGCACGACGTCCTCGTCCACCGCCACACCGGACTCGTTGTTGAGCTCGATGCTCACCGGGTGCCTCCTCGGCGGTCGTCCTGCTGGTGGGGGCGTTTCGCGGCCTGCTCGACGAGTCGTTCCTCGTCGTAGACGGTGTAGGCGTCGACGATCCGGCCGACCAGGGTGTGGCGTACCACGTCCTCGCTGCCGAGGCGGGCGAAGTGGATGTCGTCGACGTCCTGCAGGATCCGGGTCACCAGGCGCAGGCCGGAGACGTTGCCCGGCAGGTCGACCTGGGTGATGTCCCCCGTGATCACCATCTTCGAACCGAAGCCCAGACGCGTCAGGAACATCTTCATCTGCTCGGGAGTGGTGTTCTGCGCCTCGTCGAGGACGACGAACGAGTCGTTGAGCGTCCGGCCGCGCATGTAGGCGAGCGGGGCGACCTCGACCGTGCCGGCGGCCAGGAGCTTCGGGACCAGCTCGGGGTCCATCATCTCGTTGAGCGCGTCGTACAGCGGGCGGAGGTACGGGTCGATCTTGTCGGTGAGCGTGCCGGGGAGGAACCCGAGCCGCTCGCCGGCCTCGACCGCGGGACGGGTGAGGATGATGCGCGAGACCTCGCGTCGCTGCAGGGCCTGGACGGCCTTCGCCATCGCCAGGTAGGTCTTGCCGGTACCGGCCGGGCCGATGCCGAACGTGATCGTGTTCTCGTCGATGGCGTCGACGTACGCACGCTGCCCGTCGGTCTTCGGGCGCACCGACTTGCCGCGGCTCGAGACGATCGGGGTGCCGAACACGTTGGACGGGCTGCGCTCTTCGTCGATGATGCGCGCCGAGGTCGGGATGTCCGACTGCCCGATGTCCTGCCCGCGCCGGACCATGCCGACGAGTTCGTCGACCAGGGCCCGGGCACGCGTGACGTCGCGCTCCGGTCCGGACAGCGTGACCTGGTTGCCGCGCACCAGGACGCGGACGGACGGGTACTGGCGCTCGACGGTCTTCAGCAGGCGGTCCTGCGGGCCGAGCAACTGCACCATGGCGATGCCGTCGACGGTGAGTTCGGAGGTCGAGACGGAGTCCGGCTCGGTGGTGGCTGGTTCGTCAGCTGGCAAGGGTGCCTTCCTGCAGGTCTCCTGCGAGTACGTGCGCGTGCACGTGGAACACGGTCTGGCCGGCGGCTTCGCCGGTGTTGAACACGAGTCGGAACTGGCCGCCGGCGCGTTCGTCGGCGATGCGCTGCGCCGTCGTGACGACGTGCGCGAGCAGGTCGGGGTCGGCGGCCGCGAGCTCGCCCACGTTCGCGTACGCCTGGGTCTTCGGGACGACGAGCACGTGCACGGGGGCCTTGGGCGCATTGTCCTCGAAGGCGATGACACGGTCGTCCTCGGCGACGATGGTCGCCGGGATCTCGCGCGTGACGATCTTCGTGAAGACGCTGGGCTCGGTGCTGGTCATGGGCACCATCGTAGAACGCGCGACCGACGCCGCGCCTTCCCGATGTCTCCGGTGCTCCGATCCACGCCGGACGGAGTCACCAGCGTCCGAGCCGCGACTGCAGGACGGCCAGGGCCGCCGGTCCGGCGGTGGAGGTCCGCAGCACGGTGTCGCCGAGTCGCACCCGCACCGCGCCGGCCGATTCGAGACGCTCGAGCTCCGACGGCTCGATCCCACCCTCCGGCCCGACGACCAGGGCGATCTCGTCGACGTCGGTCGGCGGCTCCCAGGTGGCGAGCCGCACCGAGGCGGTCGGTTCGAGCAGGACCAGCTGCCGGCGGGCCTCCTGGCCGTCCGCCGGTGCTGCCGCTCCCGCGCCGCCCGCGAGCTGCGCCGTCGTCACCGGCGCCACCACGTCGGGGACACGCGAGCGCACCGCCTGTTTCGCTGCCTCGTGCGCGATGGCCGCCCACCGGGCACGGCCCTTCTCGACCTTCGGGCCGTCCCAGCGCGAGACGCTGCGCGCGGCTGCCCACGGCACGACCCGGTCGACACCGATCTCGGTCGCGGCCTGCACGGCCATCTCGTCACGGCCGCCCTTGGCGAGCGCCTGCACGAGGGTCAGGGACAGACGCGGAGCCGGTTCGACGCCGACGGTCGCGACGGCGAGCAGGAGCGAGTCCCTGCCGACCGAGGCGACCGTACCGGCGACCACGGTGCCGCGTCCGTCCGAGATCCGGAGCTCCTCCCCGACCCGGACACGCGAGACCGTCACGGCATGGCGCCCCTCGGCGCCCTCGAGCGACACCTGGCCGCCCACCGCAACGCCGTCGAGCGTGTCGACGAGGTAGAGCGAGGCCATCAGAAGTTGAAGAACCGGTCGCGGAGCTTCCCGAACATGCCCTGCTGGAAGCGGGACAGCTGCGGGGCACCGGCCTTGTGGGACTTCGCGAGCTGTTCGACCAGCTGCCGCTCCTTGTGCGAGAGCTTGCTCGGGGTGACGACCTGGATGCCGACCTTGAGGTCACCGCGGCCCGAGCCGCGGAGCTTCGTGACGCCGCGGTCCTTGATGACCAGGACGTCGGCGCTCTGCACGCCCGGACGGAGCTCGAGCTCGACCGGACCGTCCAGGCCGTCGATCGTGGTCGTCGCACCGAGGATGGCGTCGGTCATCGGGACCTCGAGCGTCGCGAGGAGGTCGTCTCCGTCACGGCTGAAGACGTCGTGGTGGCGGACGCGGACCTCGAGGTACAGGTCACCGGCGGGTCCACCGGCCGGGCCGACCTCGCCCTGGCCGGGCATCTGCAGGCGGAGGCCCGAGTCGACGCCGGCGGGCACATCCACCGGAACGGTGCGACGGGCGCGGACGCGGCCCTGACCCTGACAGGTGGGGCACGGGTTCGGGATGACCGTGCCGTATCCGCGGCAGGTGCCACACGGAGCGCTGGTCACGACGTTGCCGAGGAGCGAGCGGACCTGGCGCTGGATGTGGCCGGTCCCGCCGCAGATGTCGCACGTCTGCGGGCTCGTGCCGGGCGCGCAGCAGGAGCCGCCGCACGTGTCGCAGAGCACGGCGGTGTCGACCTCGAGGTCCTTGTGCGTGCCGAAGACGACCTCGTCCAGGTCCACCTCGAGCCGGAGCAGGGCGTCGCCGCCACGCTCGGCACGGCTGCGGGGACCGGTCCCCCGGCCACCACCGCCACCGCCGCCGCCGAAGAAGGCGTCGAAGATGTCGCTGAAACCGCCGGCGCCGGCACCGAACCCGCCGTCCTGCGGGCCGGCGTCGAAGCGACGGCGCTGTTCCGGGTCGCTGAGGACGTCGTACGCGTGGGTGACGTCCTTGAAGCGCTCGGCGGCGTCGGGGCTCGGGTTCACGTCCGGGTGCAGTTCGCGAGCGAGCCGCCGGTACGCCTTCTTGATGTCGGCGTCGGAGGCGTCGCGCGGGACGCCGAGGACGTCGTAGTGGTCTGCCAAGTGTTCCTCAGGGGGTGCGTGGGTGGACGGGGTGGGGGGTGTCCGGCGGTCAGTTCTCGCCGAGCAGCCGGGACAGGTAGCGGGCGACCGCACGGACCGCGGCCATGTTCGTGCCGTAGTCCATCCTGGTCGGACCGAGGACGCCCAGTCGGGCGATCTCACCGCGGGCGGCCAGGTAGCCGCCGGCGACGATGCTCGTGGCGTCGAGACCGTACTCGGCGTTCTCACGCCCGATGCTCGCTGCTACGGCGATGTCGTCGACCTGCATCTCGCCGAACAACCGGAGCAGGGTGACCTGTTCCTCGATCGCCTCGAGCACGGGGAAGAGCCCGCCGGAGAAGTCCTGCTCGCTCTTCGCCAGGTTGGCGGCACCCGCCATCAGCAGGCGGTCCTGACGGTTGGCGGCGACCTGCTCGACCAGGCTCGCGACCACGACGCCGGCGAGCGGCTGGACCGCGGGTCGGAGTTGGCCGGGGATCGCACGGAGCGCCTGCGGAGCGTCCTGCAGCAGCAGGCCCACGGTCGCGCCGTTGACGAGGGTGCGGAGTTCGGAGAGCGCGGACTCGTCGAACGGGACGTCCGTCTCGATCACGCGCTGCTCGACCCGGGCGGTGTCGGTGATGAGGACCACCATCAACCGGTTGTCCGCGAGCCGGACGAGTTCGACGTGCTGGACACGCGCGTGGCCCATCGTCGGGTACTGCACGAGCGCGACCTGGTTCGTCAACTGGCTGAGCAGCCGGACGGTGCGGGTGAGGACGTCGTCGAGGTCGTTCGAGGCGCCGAGGAAGGTCTCGATCGCCTGCCGCTGCGCGCCGGAGAGCGGACGCGCGGCCGCCAGGTGGTCGACGAAGACCCGGTACCCCTTGTCCGTCGGCACCCGGCCGGAGGAGGTGTGCGGGGCGGTGATGAGCTGCTCGTCCTCGAGCTGGGCCATGTCGTTGCGGATCGTGGCGGCGCTGACCCCGAAGGCATGGCGCTCGACGATGGTCTTCGAGCCGACGGGTTCGCGCGAGGCGACGTAGTCGCGCACGATCGCCTTGAGGACCTCGAGGCTCCGTTCGCTGACCATCGGTTCCCTCCGCTCGTGTCGACCCGTCCGGCTGGCACTCTCACATGCCGAGTGCTGATCCTACGCCCGACCGCCGACGGGACGGGACTTCCCCACCGGTCGATCGGTACGCTGCGGGCATGAGCGACGGACACGGACCCGGCGGCCCGGGCGACCAGTACCCGGGCGGGAAGCAGCCCGGCGGGCAGTACCCCGGCGGGCAGTACCCGGGTGGGCAGTACGGCGGCGGGCAGCAGCCCGGGCAGCAGTACCCGACCGGTCACCAGCCCCCGCAGCCGATGACCCCCGAGGACCAGCGCCTCTGGGCGACCCTGACGCACGTCGGCGGGATCTTCTCGAACGTCCTGGTGCCGGTCATCGCCTACCTCGTCCTGCGGGACCGCGGCAACTTCGTCCGGGAGCACACCCGGGCGGCACTGAACTTCCACATCACGATGGCCATCGCCTACTTCGCCGGAATCCTGACGTCGGTGCTCGGCATCGGGTTCCTCGTGATCACGGCCACCGGGATCGTGTCGATCGTGTTCGGCATCCTGGCCGCCCTCGCTGCGAACCAGGGGCAGTTCTACCGGTACCCGCTCACGATCGAGTTCATCAAGCAGTAGCGAGCACGGGCAGGCGGGACCGACCGGTCAGTCGAGCAGGTCCCGGACCACGGCGTCGGCGAGCAGCCGTCCCGGCAGGGTCAGTTCCAGCGTCCCGCCGAGCGCTGCCCGGCCGTCCACGAGACCACGGGCGATGAGTCCGGCGACGCGGCCACGGGCCTCCTGGCGGAGCTCGTCGATCCGCAGCTCGCCGCGGACCCGCGCGGCGAGCAGGACCCGCTCGACGTACCGCGTCTCGTCGTCCAGTCGCTCGCGCCCGGCCGCCGGGGACACGTCCTGCAGCACCTTGTTCGCGTAGGCGGCCGGGTGCTTGACGTTCCACCAGCGGGTGCCGGCGACGGCGGAGTGCGCGCCCGGGCCGATGCCCCACCAGTCGTGGCCCTTCCAGTAGGACAGGTTGTGCCGACTGGCGTGTCCGGGGCCGCGCGACCAGTTCGAGACCTCGTACCAGTCGTAGCCCGCGTCACGGAGCACCTGGTCGGCGAGCTCGTACATGTCCGCCGCAAGGTCGTCGTCCGGGGCGGGCAACTCGCCGCGGGACACGGCACGGCCCATCGCGGTCCCGTCCTCGACGATGAGCGAGTAGGCGGACACGTGGTCCGGCGCGCAGGCGATCGCCGCGTCGAGCGAGGTGCGCCAGTCGTCGAGCGACTCCCCCGGCGTCGAGTAGATGAGGTCCAGGCTGACGTCGAGGCCCTGCTGCTTCGCGAGGTCGACGACCACCGGCACCCGCTCGGGGTCGTGCGTGCGGTCGAGGGTCGCCAGCACGTGCGGCACCGCCGACTGCATGCCGTAGCTCATCCGGGTGAACCCGGCGCGCTGCAGCGTCGCGATCGACTCGGCGTCGACGGAGTCCGGGTTGGCCTCGGTCGTGACCTCGGCACCGGGCAGGATCCCCCACGTGTCGTCGATCGCCCGCAGGATCATCGCCAGGTCGGACGCCGGCAGCATCGTCGGGGTGCCGCCGCCGAAGAACACCGTCGAGACCGGCCGCCGCGGGACGCCGGAGCGCTCGAGCACCTGGTCCGCGAACGCGATCTCACGGAGGGCGTGGCCGGCGTAGTCGTCACGCCGGACTCCGCGGAGCTCGGAGGCCGTGTACGTGTTGAAGTCGCAGTACCCACACCGCACCCGGCAGAAGGGCACGTGGACGTAGACGCCGAACGGCACCTGACCCGCTCCGGGTGCCGGTTCGACCAGTCCGTCCGACGGAGCGGGATCGGCGATCGGGAGAGCACTCGGCATGGAGTCCATTGTCCGTCATCATGGACGGCATGGAGCACCATCCGGTCACCACCACGGTCCTCTGGGACATCGACGGCACCCTCGTGCGCAACGCCGCGTCACCGGGGAACCTGTACCACCTGGCGCTCGAACGAGCGCTCGGCCGCGACCTCCCGCAGCTCGTCGGCCACCAGCACGGTCGGACCGACGCCGGCATCATCGTCGAGCACGTCCGCGCGCACCACCTGGACGACGACCTGGTCCCCACCGTCAGCGGACACCTCCGCGACCTGTCCGAGGAACGGCACCGCTCCGGCGATCGACGCACCCCGGCACCCGGCGCGATCGACCTGGTCCGACGCTTCGCCGACCTCGGCTGGCGGAACGGCCTGCTCACCGGCAACTCCGCGTACCGCGCTCGCGTCAAACTGTTCGGCGCGGGCTTCGACGTCGACGTCTTCGACTGGGAGCACTCGTACTTCGGCGACACCGAGGTCGAGCGCGCGGGCATCACCGCCGTCGCCGCCGCAGCCCTGTCCGGCACCCGGGCGGTCATCGTCGGGGACACCCCGCGCGACGGCGAGGCAGCGGATGCGGTCGGGATCCCGTTCGTGGCGGTCGCGACCGGCGCGTACGACGTGGCGGCGCTCCAGGGGACGAGCGCGGTGGCCGTGGCGCGGGACTTCGTCCAGGACACGGGGCTCATCGAGGACGCGATCGCGGGCCTGGCGCCGCTCGCCTGAGCAGACCGGTGGTCTGCCTGCGGGTCCCGGTCGTGCGCGTGGCTGCCGGTCAGGCGCGGGGCTGCCGGGCGGGCGCGTGGCTGCCGGGCGGCCCGGTTGCTGCCTGTCGGGCTCGTCGGCGCGCGACTGCCTGTCGGGCGCGTCGCTGCCTGTGGGGCGCGGGGCGGGCCTCCCGGCCGGGAGGCACGTGACCGGTTGCCGGGACCGGTCACGCCGTCGGGTCAGTCGCCGCGCAGGGCGGCCAGGTACTTCTCCGCCATCACCCGCTGCTGGCGGCGCAGCAGCGGCGCGACGAAGCGCCACTTGCGGCTGGCCGGCTGCGAGAACTGGCGGACCTGCAGCCAGACCGAGCCGTCCGGGGTCCGCTCGACGACGAAGGACTCCTCACCCGAGAGCGGGTGGCCGTCGAGCGTGCCGTAGGCGAAGCCCTTGCGGTCGCGTTCGTCGATGATCGCGACGACCCGCACCGGCGCCTGGACGGTCTGCCCGAAGGCGTGCATCGTCAGCGTCGCCGTGGTGCCCGCCGTGATCAACGGGGTGCCGTCGGGCGTGGTCTTCTCCACCCGCGGCGTGCCGATCGAGGCGGGGGCGATCGGGACGCCCTGCTCGTCGAACGTGACGGGGTTGTAGCGGACCTCGTCGTCCTCGGGCGTGTCCTCGACGCGGACGCCCATCCCGCTGCGCTCCTGGATCTGCCAGGTGAGCGCCTGCATGACGGCGGTCTCGAAGCGCTGGTCGCCGTGCCCGATGCGGGCGCGCGACTCGGCGGGTACGAAGCCCTCCGGCGGGTACGTCATGAGGTCCGACGCCTGGGTCGCGC
This sequence comes from Curtobacterium sp. MCPF17_052, assembly GCF_003234085.1. Taxonomy (GTDB): domain Bacteria; phylum Actinomycetota; class Actinomycetes; order Actinomycetales; family Microbacteriaceae; genus Curtobacterium. Next base: position 197,793 of record NZ_QKSD01000008.1, on the reverse strand, counting down.
CGACGGCCCCGTACGTCAACGCCGTGCGGTGCTGGTGTCCGCGGCTCACTTCTTCTTCTCTTCCACGTCGCCGGAGAGTGCGGCGATGAAGGCCTCCTGCGGGACCTCGACCCGGCCGATCGTCTTCATGCGCTTCTTGCCCTCCTTCTGCTTCTCGAGGAGCTTGCGCTTGCGGGTGATGTCACCGCCGTAGCACTTCGCCAGGACGTCCTTGCGCATGGCACGGATGCTCTCACGGGCGATGATGCGGGCGCCGATCGCGGCCTGGATCGGGACCTCGAACTGCTGGCGCGGGATGAGCTTGCGCAGTCGTTCGGTCATCAGCGTGCCGTAGGCGTACGCCTTCTCGCGGTGCACGATGGCGCTGAACGCGTCGACCTGGTCACCCTGCAGCAGGATGTCGACCTTCACGAGGTCGGCGGCCTGGTCACCGACGGGCTCGTAGTCCAGGCTGGCGTAGCCCTGCGTCTTGCTCTTCAGCTGGTCGAAGAAGTCGAACACGATCTCACCGAGGGGCATCTCGTAGCGGATCTCGACCCGGTCCTCGCCGAGGTACTCCATACCGAGCAGTGAGCCGCGCCGCTGCTGGCAGAGCTCCATGATCGCGCCGACGTAGTCCTTGGGCGCCAGGATCGCGGCGCGGACCATCGGCTCGCGGACCTCGAGGATGCGGCCGGTCGGGAACTCGGACGGGTTCGTGACCTCGGTGACCTCGTTGTCCTCGGTCGTGACCTCGTAGACCACGCTCGGGGCGGTGGTGATGAGGTCGAGGTCGAACTCGCGCCGCAGCCGCTCGGTGATGATCTCGAGGTGCAGCAGGCCGAGGAACCCGCAGCGGAAGCCGAAGCCCAGCGCCACGGACGTCTCCGGCTCGTAGACCAGGGCCGCGTCGGACAGCTTGAGCTTGTCGAGCGCTTCGCGGAGCACCGGGTAGTCGCTGCCGTCGATCGGGTACAGGCCCGAGAAGACCATCGGCTTCGGGTCCGTGTAGCCGGCCAGAGCCTCGGTCGCCGGACGCTGCGCGCTCGTGACCGTGTCGCCGACCTTGGACTGGCGGACGTCCTTCACGCCGGTGATGAGGTACCCGACCTCGCCGACGGAGAGCCCCTTCGTCGGGGTCGGCTCCGGGCTCGACACCCCGATCTCCAGGATCTCGTGCGTCGACTTGGTCGACATCATCTGGACCTTCTCGCGCGGCTTGATCGAGCCGTCGATCATGCGCACGTAGGTCACGACACCGCGGTAGCTGTCGTACACCGAATCGAAGATCATCGCGCGGGGTGCGGCGTCGACCGTGCCGACGGGAGCGGGCACGGTGCGGACGACCCGGTCGAGCAGCTCGGCGACGCCCTCACCGGTCTTGCCGGAGACCCGCAGGACGTCCTCCGGCTTGCCCCCGATGAGCTGCGCGAGCTCGGCGGCGTACTTCTCCGGCTCGGCGGCCGGCAGGTCGATCTTGTTGAGGACCGGGATGATCTCGAGGTCGTTCTCGAGCGCCAGGTACAGGTTCGCGAGCGTCTGGGCTTCGATGCCCTGCGCGGCGTCGACGAGCAGGATCGCTCCCTCGCACGCGGCCAGGGAGCGGGAGACCTCGTACGAGAAGTCGACGTGCCCGGGGGTGTCGATCATGTTCAGCGCGAAGGTCTCGCCGTCGAGCTCCCAGGGCATGCGGACGGCCTGGGACTTGATCGTGATGCCGCGCTCACGCTCGATGTCCATCCGGTCGAGGTACTGCGCGCGCATCGCCCGGTCCTCGACGATGCCGGTGATCGACAGCATGCGGTCGGCCAGCGTGGACTTGCCGTGGTCGATGTGCGCGATGATGCAGAAGTTGCGGATCGCGGCGGCCGGCGTCGAGGCGGGCTCGAGCGGCGCAGATGCTTGTGGGCTCACGGTTCCTCGGGGTGGGTCGGACGGTCCGTCGATTGTCCCATGCTCACGCCTCGACAGCGCGCACCGGGCGGGTACGGCTCTGGTCAGGCGTCCGTCGCGTGCGTGCCCGCGGTCGGGACCGGCAGCGCGCCGAGTCCCCGGCGCAGGTCCTCCGCGGACGCCGCGAGGCACACCCGGATCCACCCCTCACCCGTCCGGCCGAACGCGCTGCCCGGGGCGACCGCCACCCGCTCGCGCTGGAGGAACGCCAGGGCCCACTCCGCGACGTCGCCCCCGGCCGCGTGCGAGACGTCGATCCACAGGTAGAACGCTCCTCGCGGGTCCAGGTAGCGGATGCCGGCGGCGTCCAGGACCCCTGTCGCGACCTCGAGGTTCTCGCGGTAGTGCTCGCGGGCGTCCTGCACCGACGAGTGGTCGCCGACGATCGCCGCGAGGGCCGCCCACTGGTCGGGCTCCGCGACACAGCTGATGATCGACTCCTGCACGGTCCGCATCGTCGGGCCGAGGCCCTTCGGCGTGACGAGGTAGCCGACCCGCACGCCGGTCATCGCGTACGTCTTGCTCAGCGAGAACGCCGAGAAGACGCGGTCGTCCTCGTCGAGGGACGCCAGGCTGACGTGGCGGGTGCCGTAGGTGAAGTACTCGTAGACCTCGTCGCTGATCACCCAGAGGTCGTGGCGCTTCGCCAGCGCCAACAGGTCGCGCAGCGTCTGCTCGCCGAAGACGGTGCCGAGGGGGTTGGACGGGGAGTTCACGATGATGGCGCGCGTGCGGTCGGTGATCCGCGCCTCCAGTGCGGCGAGGTCGGGCTCGAACCCGTGCGCCGGCGACAGCTGGTACGGCACCGGGTCCGCGCCGATGATGTGGGCGTTCATCGTGAAGGTGGTGTAGCCGGGGTCGGGCACCAGGACCTCGTCACCGGGCGAGAGCACGAGCGTCATCGCCGTGAACAGCGCCTGCGTCGCACCGACGGTGACCCAGACCTGCTCGAGGTCGGCGTCCATCCGGTTCTCCCGGCGGAGCTTGTCCTGGATCGCCTGACGCAGCTGCGGGATGCCGCCGTTCGGCCCGTAGTCGGTGCGGTCCTCGGCCCATGCACGACGAGCGGCGTCGCCGATGTGCTTGGCGACGGGGACGTCCGGCTCGCCGATCACGAGCATCGTCACGTCGTCGAGGAGGGCCGCCTGCTCGAACACCCGGCGGATGCCCGACGGTGGGACGGTGTCGATGCGGGGTGCGAGGGACGGCATGCCGACACCGTATCCGCTCGGGATCACGTGCCCGTCTCGGCGCCGCGCGGCCCGTGTCGGGCTTTGGTCCGGACGGGTCGACCTGGTAACGTCAGTCGCTGGCTTACGCGTTCCGTCGCCCACGGGTGGAACGCGATGCGACGAAGGGCCCCTCTACCCGGGATCGCAACCACCCGTCCGAGACGAAACCAGGAGCAACACGCATGGCGAACATCAAGTCGCAGCTCAAGCGCATCAAGACCAACCAGAAGGCCACCGACCGCAACAAGGCGTACAAGTCGGAGCTCAAGACGTACATCCGCCACACCAACGAGGCGATCGCCACGGGCGACAAGGACAAGGCCGTTGCCGCCCTGTCGCTCGCGTCGAAGAAGCTCGACAAGGCCGTGAGCAAGGGTGTCATCCACAAGAACCAGGCCGCGAACCGCAAGTCGGCCATCGCGAAGAAGGTCTCCGCGCTCTGATCTGAGCGTCTGACCGTCTCGGAGGCCCTGCACCGTTCGGTGCGGGGCCTTCGTCGTTCCCGGCCGCGGCGGCCGCGGCAGGCCGCGTGCGGGGCCGCGGGCCGGTGCCGTGGGTCGCCGCGGTGGGCCGGTGCCGCGGGTCGCCGCGGCAGGCCGCGCGCGGCCGCGGCGGCGGGCCGGTGCCGTTCGGCTGCGCTCAACAGCAACCAGTCGGAACCGCGGGATGCCGTGGTTCGGGCCGGACGCGGTTGGGCGGAGCCGATCGGAACCGCAGGGTGCGGCCGGGCACCGACAGCACAGCAGGCGTTCGCGCCGCCTCTCCGACCCGGGCGCTGGCCGCGGCGAATCGGGTGCCCACCGGCTGCGCCCAACAGCAACCACTCCGAACCGCGGGATGCCGCGGTTCGATCCGGACCCGGTTGGGCGCAGCCGATCGGAACCACGGGCGCGGCCGACACCCGACGGGCGCGGCCGGACACCGGACCGCCACTGGCCGGGCACCGGACGGGCGTCATCGCACACGCTGGCAGCGGAGCGCCCCCAGGAGCGGCTCCGCCGACGGCCGGGAGGCCCGTGCCGGTCAGCGCTCCTCGCCGCGTCGTGCGATGGTGCGGACCATCACCTCGAGCGCGAAATGGGCGTCGCGGGACCCGCCCTTCACCGCGGCGTCGGCGGCCGCGATGCTCGTGATCGCGTTCGCGAGGCCTGCTTCACTCCACCCGGCGACGTCCCGCTGGGCACGCTGGACCTGCCACGGCGCCATGCCGAGCGCCGAGGCCGCCTGCCCGCTCGACCCGCGGAAGGAGCTGACCTTCGCCATCGTGCGGATCTTGCTCGCGAACGCGGCGACGATCGGTACGGGCGCCTCTCCGGTCGCCAGCGCGTGCCGGAGTTCGACGATCGCCGGTGCGGACCGTCCGGCCAGGGCGATGTCGGCGACCTTGAACGCGTTCGTCTCGACCCGGCCGCCGTAGTACTTGTCGACGGTCCGGTCGGTGATCTCCGCGGCCTCGTCGGCCAGGAGCTGTCGGCAGGCGGCGGCGAGTTCGGCGAGGTCGTCGGCGAACGCGGCCACCAGGGTCCGGACGGCGGAGGGTGCGATCTTCCGACGGGCAGCGCGGAACTCGGCGTTGACGAAGTCGATCCGGTCGGTGTCGCGCTTGATCTCGTCGCACTGCACCTCGATGCCGCCACCGACCCCGCTGCGGATCGTGTCGAGGAGCTTCTTGCCCCGGACTCCCCCACCGTGCCGGAGCACCAGGGTGACGTCGTCGGCCGGGTTCTGCAGGTACGAGATCGTCTCGGTGATGAAGGCGTCGGTGCACTTCTCGACGTTCGTGACGCGGACGAGTCGGGGTTCGCCGAAGAGGGACGGGCTCGCCAGCGTCGACAGCAGCCCTGGGGCGTACTGGTCCGCTTCGAGGTCGTGCACCTCGAGCGCCGGGTCCTCGCCGACGAGCAGGTCGCGGAGCATGCCGATCGCCCGCTCCGCCAGGAACGTCTCGGCCCCGGTGACCAGGACGACCGGGGCCGGGCGGATCGCCGACCACGGGATCTGGTCGATCTTCGCTGCGGCGCGCGCGGGCTTCTTGGCGGGCATGCGGGTCCTTCCGGTGGTGCTGGGCGACGACGACGACGGCCGGGCCGGTGCATCGGCGGCGCCGTGCCGGTCGGCGTCGCACCGATCCTACGGGCGGCAGCCGACGCCCCGGCGTCGCGCTCGGTCCACACCGCGACCGGTGCCCGGCTCTGCGCACCGGAGTCCGCCCCGGCCTCCGCGCCCGGATCGTCGCTCTCGCCGCGCACCACGACCGTCCCCGACCGGTCCGTGCGGTACGCCACCGTCCCGGCGGCGGCGAGCATCTGCAGGGCGCTCGGTGTCGGGTGCCCGTAGTCGTTGTCCGCACCGACCCCGATCAGGCCGACCCGGGCCGCGAGCTGTCGGTAGAGCTCCGGGTCCTGGTCCGCGGACCCGTGGTGCGCGACCTTCACGACGTCCACGGGCGTCAGTGTCTCCGGCGGCGCGGTCCGCAGCAGCCGACGCTGTGCGTCCTCGCCCAGGTCGCCGAGGAGCACCGCGCTGACGCACGCCGGGCAGGGTCGCTCCCGCGCAGGATCGACCCGGAGGACGATGCTCGCCGCGTTGCCTGCACGCTCGTCGCCGTCCGGCGGCCACAGCACCCGCCAGCGGAGGTCCCCGAGCACGCCGCTGGTCCGATCGGCTGCCTGCCGGACCACCACCCCCGCGCTCCGGAGCTCACGGACCACCCGGTCGTCCGCGGGCCGGCCGACCGGGCCGACCAGGGCGGTCTCCACCCGTGTCGCGACCGAGGCCACGGCGCCGACGTGGTCGCGGTCGAAGTGGGTCAGGACGAGCAGGTCGATCCGGTCGACGCCGAGGAGAGCCAGACAGGAGACCAGACGCTCGGCATCGTCCCCGGTGTCGACGAGCGCCGTGCGTCCACCGCTCCGGAGCAGGGTGGCGTCGCCCTGCCCGACGTCGCACATCGCGACGGTCCAGCCGGTCGGGACACTGCCGCGGACGAGGACCGCGGGCACCGCGACCGACCCGACTCCCCCGGCGAGCACGAGCACGGCCACTCCGAGCGCCACCCGACGCGGACGTCGGCGGACGAGCACCCCGACCGCGAGGGCGGCGCTCACGACCCCGGCGGCGATGACCCCGCCCGCCCCGGACGGCCACGGTGCCGAGGCGGCCGGCAGGATGGCGGCCCCGTGTGCGACGAGTCCGATCGCGGCAGCGGGCACCCAACCGACGGTCGCGAGCAGCCCGGCACCGACCGGCCACACCGGCGCGAGCAGGCACGCGGCGAGACCGACGACGGTGGCGACCGGTGCCAGGACCTCGGCGAGCAGGTTCACCGGCACCGCGTACGTCGGCAGGGCGGCGGAGAGCGGGATCGTGACCGGCCAGCAGGCGACCTGCGCGGCGACCGGCACCGCGACCGCGGTCGCGACGGGCCTCCCGACCCGCCGCGCGAGCAGGTCGGTCACGGGCGCAGCGAGGACCACGATCCCGGTGGTCGCGAGCACCGACAGCGCGAAGGCGAACGAGCGGGCCACCCACGGATCGACGACGAGCATGCCGACGGCGGCGAGGGCGATCAGCGGTACGCCGCGCACCGGCCGTCCGGTCAGGTGCACGACGAGGACCACGATCGCCATCACGGTCGCGCGGGTGATCGACGGGTCCGGACGGACGAGGACGACGAACCCGAGCAGCACGACCACGGCCACGGCGGCACGCAGCGCCCGTGGGGCCCCGACCGCCCGTCCGAGCAGCACCACGAGGCCGACGAGGACCGCACAGTTCGACCCGGAGACCGCGGTCAGGTGGGTCAGCGCCGAGGTCTCCATCGCCTGCTCCGTCTCGGCGTCGAGCCCGGATCGGTCCCCGATCGCCAGCCCGCGGAGGAGCGCCGCTCCCGGCTCCGGCAGGTCGGCGGTGACGTCGACGAACGCCGCCCGTGCGACCGCACTGGCGCCGAGCAGCCCGGTCGGACCCGCCTGCGGCGTGACGGCTCCGCGGGCGAAGAGCACGACGCTCGTCGGCGAGCCGGGGTCCTCGACCAGCAGCTGACCGCGGACGACGACGACCGATCCGGCCGACAGCACGGTCCGTCGCGGTTCGTCGCGGGCCGGTACGAGCCGGACCGGCACGCGCAGGTCGTCCTGGCGGGAGGCGCGCACCACGACCGCCTCGACCGTCCCGATCACGGACCGGTCGGCGGGGGCGAGGTCACGGTCGAGCCGGACACGGGCCTCCAGGCTGTGGTCGGCCGTCTGCCGCACGATCGACGGGGCCCGGTGCGCCTGGCCGACTGTGACCGCTGCGGCCGTCAGGGCGACCAGCAGGGCCGTGGTCAGCACCAGTGCCGCGATGGCCCGGACGAGGACGGACACCCCGCGCCGGAGGAGCACGCCGAGCGACGCCAGACCGAGGACGATCGCGCCGACGGCCACCCCGCCGCCGAGTCGGGGGACGCCGACGAGCACCGCGACGACGATCCACGTCACCGCGACCGGTCCAGCGAGCCGGAGGTCGACCAGCGACGCCCGCAGCGCGCTGCCGTGCGCCGCGCCGGACGCGCTCCGAGCGGGAGCCGACAGCACCGGGCCGCTCACACCCGCACCCGGTCCTGCAGCTCGGCGAAGCGGCCCTCGCCGATGCCGCTGACCTCGAGCAGGTCCTCGACCGAGCGGAACCCGCCGTGCTCGTCGCGCCAGGAGAGGATCCGCTCCGCCAGCGCCGGCCCGATGCCGGGGAGCGTCTCGAGCGCGGCGGCGTCTGCGGTGTTGAGGTCCACGACGTCCGGCACGGCCCCCGCACCGCTGCCCGCACCCGACGAGCCCGTGGTCCCGGAGGCCGAGCCACCGGGACCAGCACCCGCTCCCGCGGGCAGCTCGGCCGGGACGTCCGTCTCGCCGACGCGGGGCACGTACAGCCGCTCGCCGTCGACGACCGGCCGCGCCAGGTTCAGCCGCGACAGGTCGGCGTCCGCCACCGCTCCCCCGGCTGCGACCAGCGCGTCCGCGACACGGGCGTCGGCGCCCACCGTGACGACCCCCGGGTGCTCGACCGCCCCGACGACGTAGAGCACTGCGGTCGCCGGCACCGCGGACGCAGTGGGAGCAGCGGTCGCCGACGGGACGGGCACGGCCGCCGACGGCTCCGGGACACCGACCGTCGGCGCCCCTGACACGACCGCGACGCCGGACCCCGACTCCTCGCCCCCGCGACCACCGCCCCACCACCCGGCGACGACGACCCCGAGCGCGAGCACCGCCACGACGCCCACCAGCAGGAGGGCGGCACGGGGTGACAGCGTGAACCGGGACATGTCCCGAGACGCTACGGAGCCCGGTCTGTCGACCGGGCCCCACGCAGACCACCTGTGGACGGAGCCCGCGCGCCGCCCCCTGTGGAGGGACCGGCCCCGGAGGGATCGGCCCCGGACGGACCAGGTCCGGAGGACCCGGCCCCGGAGGAACTAGCCCTTGATGGCGATGTTGACGAGCTTCGGTGCCCGCACGATGACCTTCACGATCTCGCGGTCACCGATGTACCGCTGCACCGCATGCGACGAGCGCGCGAGCTGCTCGAGCTCGTCCGCCTCGATCGACTTCGACACCTCAAACGAGTCGCGCACCTTGCCGTTGACCTGCACGACCGCGGTGAGGGTCTCCTGCACGAGCAGCGTCGGGTCGGCCTTCCGCCAGCCGAACGTCGCCACCGGGGAGTCGTAACCCAGCGTCTGCCACATCTCCTCGCCGGTGTACGGCGCGAAGACGCTGAGCCCGAGGGCGATCGTCTCCGCAGCTTCACGCACGGCGGGGTCCGCGGCACCGGGTCCGCTGTCGATCGCCTTGCGGGTCACGTTCACCAGGTCCATGAGTCGTGCGATCACGACGTTGAACTTGAACGACTCCATCAGCCCGGGAGCGTCCGCCAGGAAGCGGTGCGTGGCCTGTCGGACGCCGCGGTCACCGGTGGACCAGACGGCGTCGGGCGTCGAGGTGACGTCGACGGCGATCCGGTAGGCGCGTGCCAGGAAGCGTGCGGAGGCCGCGGGCGAGACGTCCTCCCAGTTGATGTCGTCCTCGGGCGGGCCGGCGAAGCCCATCACCAGGCGGATCGCGTCGACGCCGTGCGCGTCGAGCTCGTCACCGAGCGAGACGCCGCCCTTCGACTTCGACATCTTCGAGCCGCCGGAGAGCACCATGCCCTGGTTGAGCAGCGCCGAGAACGGTTCGGTGAAGTCGAGGTAGCCGAGGTCGAACAGCACCTTCGTGACGAAGCGCGCGTAGAGCAGGTGCAGGATCGCGTGCTCGACACCGCCGATGTACTGGTCGACCGGCGCCCACTTGTTGACGAGTGCCGGATCGAACGCCTGCGTCTCGTCCTGCGGGGACAGGAAGCGCAGGAAGTACCAGGACGAGTCGACGAACGTGTCCATGGTGTCCGGGTCGCGGCGGGCCGGGCTGCCGTCGACCGGGTTCGGCACGTTCACCCACTCCGTCGCACCACCGAGGGGCGAGGTGCCCTTCGGCTTGAGGTCGAGGCCCTCGGTGTCGGGCAGGACCACGGGGAGCTGGTCCTCGGGCACCGGGTACTGGGTGCCGTCCTCGCCGTGGATGATCGGGATCGGGGTGCCCCAGAAGCGCTGTCGCGAGATGAGCCAGTCGCGCAGGCGGTAGGTCTTGGCGGCACGACCGGTGCCGCGCTCCTCGAGCAGGCTGATCGCCGCGGTGATGGCGTGCTGCTTGCTCATCCCGTCGAGCGGACCGGAGTTGATCATCCGCCCCTGTCCGGTGAGGGCTTCGCCGGTGGTCGTCGGGTCGATCGAGGGCAGTTCGGTCTCGTCGGTGATCACGGGGATCGCACCGGTGACCGGCTGGTTCGTGTCGACGACGACCTTCACCGGCAGGTCGAAGGCCCGGGCGAAGTCCAGGTCGCGCTGGTCGTGCGCGGGCACGGCCATCACGGCGCCGTGCCCGTAGTCGGCGAGGACGTAGTCGGCAGCCCACAGCGGCAGGCGCTCCCCGGTCAGCGGGTGGATCGCCGAACGGCCGAGCGGGACGCCGGTCTTCGGGCGGTCGGCGTTCTGCCGGTCGATGTCCGAGGCCTTCTGCGTGGCGACCAGGTAGTCCTGGAACGCGGCGCGGGTGGCATCGTCGACGGACGGGTCGGCGACGAGCTCGGCGGCCAGGTCGGAGTCCGGTGCGACGACCAGGAAGGTCACCCCGTGGATGGTGTCCGGGCGCGTGGTGAACACGGTGACGGGCTCGTCACGGCCCTCGATGACGAAGTCGACGTCAGCACCGACCGAGCGGCCGATCCAGTTGCGCTGCATCGCGATGACCTTCGACGGCCATCGGCCCTCGAGCTGGTTGAGGTCGTCGAGCAGCCGGTCCGCGTAGTCCGTGATCTTGAAGTACCACTGCGTCAGCTTCTTCTTGACGACGACGGCGCCGGAGCGGTCCGAGGTGCCGTCGGGCAGGACCTGCTCGTTGGCCAGGACGGTCTGGTCCACCGGGTCCCAGTTGACCCAGCTGTCCTTCCGGTACGCCAGGCCCTTCTCGTACATCTTCAGGAACAGCCACTGGTTCCACTTGTAGTACTCGGGGTCGGAGGTGTGGATCTCGGTCGACCAGTCGAACGACGGCGCGTAGCGTTTGAAGGACGCCTTCTGCTGCGCGATGTTCGCGTAGGTCCAGTCCTTCGGGTCGACGCCGCGCTTGATGGCGGCGTTCTCAGCGGGCAGGCCGAACGAGTCCCAGCCGATCGGGTGCAGCACGTTGAAGCCCTGCTGGCGCCAGTAGCGCGCGACGAAGTCCCCGAGCGCCCAGTTCTCGGCGTGCCCCATGTGCAGGTCGCCGGAGGGGTACGGGAACATCTCGAGGATGTACTTGCGCGGGCGCTTGTCGTCGGGGTCGGCGGTGAAGAGGCCGAGCTCTTCCCACCGCGCCTGCCACTTCTGCTGGATGCGCCGGAAGTCGTAGGCGTGCGGGTCCTCGACGTGCTGCTCGATGGTCACGGTCGTCAACGATACAAGCCGTCAGGACCGTCTCGCGTCCGTGCGCCAGGTCACCGCGTGAGCAGGCGTCCGTCCCGCATCCGCAGGGTCCGGTCGACGAGGTCGGCCGGCACCGGTACGTGCGACACGACGAGCAGGGAGCGTCCGGCCGCGCGGGCGGTCGTCACGAGGTCGCGCAGCACGTCGTCACCGAGGTCGGGGTCGATGTCGGCGGTCGGCTCGTCGAGCACCAGGACGGGGAACTCGTGCAGGAGGGCCCGCGCCAGGGCCAACCGGTGGGCCTGGCCCCCGGACACGAGCGAACCGCGCTCCCCCACCGCGGCGCCGAGTCCCCCACGACGCCGGATCCAGTCCCCCAGTCCGACCCGGTCGAGCACGGCGAGCAGTTCGTCGTCGGTCGCGGTCTCCCGCGCGAAGAGCAGGTTCTGCCGGACCGACTGGTCGAAGACGAACGGGTCCTGCTCGATCAGACCGATGCGGGCGCGGACCGCGTCGGGGTGCATCGTCCGTACGTCCGTCCCGTCCAGGGTGACGCTGCCGGTGTGGTCGACGAACCGGACGAGGGCGTCCACCAGCGTCGACTTGCCGGCGCCGCTCGGTCCGCTGAGCACGACGACCTCGCCCGGGTGCAGGTCGAACGAGACCCCGTCGACCGCGGGGGTCGGCGCGCCCGGCCAGCGGACGGACACGTCACGGACCCGGACGGTGACCGCGGCCGGCGCCACGAGGGCCTCCGGGCTGGCGGCGTCCTCGGGTTCGGGCACCAGTCCGACCGGCAGCTCCGCGGGGACGACCCGTTCGACGCGGTCCGCGGCGGCCCGGACCCGACGGAGTGTGAGGACGGCGAGCGGGACACCACCGACGACCTCGAACAGCGCGAGCGGGACGAACACCGCCAGTGCCCAGAGCGGGCCGTCCAGGGCACCACGGACGACTGCCGGCGCTCCCACGGACAGCGTCCCGATGACCGCAGCCCCGCCGACCAGGCCGACGAGCGCGCCGACGAGTGACTCGACGGCGCCGCGGCGGCGGACGGCCCCCGTGACACGGTCGTCGAGCCGCGCGATGTGGGTGAGTCGTTCCTCCAGCGTGCCGTAGGCCACGAACACGTCGAGCGTGCGGACGGTGTCGAGCACCAGGTCCGCGACGCGTCCACGGTCGGCGGCGGTCACCGCGTCGGAGCGGCGGGCGACCGCGGCGGTCACGACGGTCCCGACCAGGGCTGCCGTGCCGAGGGCCGACAGCAGCACGAGGGCGGCCGGCAGGGACACGAACGCGACGGCGACGACCGAGAGGAACGCGGTGACGCCCGCCGAGACGAGCGGCCCGACGACCCGGATCGGCAGGTCCTGCAGCCGGTCGGTGTCGGTGACGAGCCGCGTCGTGAGGTCGCCGCGCCCGGTCGATCCGAGCCCGGCGGGGGCGACCGAGGCGAGCCGCCGGTACATCTCGGTCCGGACGACGGCGAGCTGGCGGAACGACGCATCGTGCCCGGCGAGCCGGTCCACGTAGCGGAACACCGCGCGCCCGAGGGCGAAGGCGCGGACGCCGACCATGACGAGCGTCAGGTAGAGGATCGGCGGGTGCTCGGCGGCGCGCGTGATCAGGTACCCGCTGGCGGCGAGCAGGGCCACTCCGCAGAGCGCGCTGAGCACGCCCGCGGCGACGGCCTTCGCCCAACCCCGCCCACGCGGCAGGGCGAGTCGGAGGACGGACCGGGTGCGGGCCTCCCGGCCGTCGGGGCGGCTCACGCGGGTGCTGCTCATGCGGGCGCTGCTCATGCGGACACCTCCTGTGGCGACCGCTGCGACGACACCGCGACGGATCCGGAGGCGCGGATCGCGACGACGACGTCGGCGGCGGCCACGACGGCGGGTCGGTGGCTCGCGACGACGACGACCGCCCCCGCGTCCGCCAGTCGGCGGAGGGCGGCGACGACCTGCGCCTCGGACTCCGCGTCGAGGGCGGACGTCGGCTCGTCGAGGAGCACCAGCGGCGTCCCGAGCCGAGCCGCACGGTACAGCCCGCGCGCGACGGCGACACGCTGCGCCTGCCCGCCGGAGAACCCGGATCCGCCACTGCCGACCGGGAGGCCCGGGTCGACTCCCAGCCCCACCGCACCGAGCGCGGTCCGCACGTCCGCCGTGTCCGGCTGGGCGCTGAGGGCGACGTTCTCGGCGACCGTGCCGCGCACCAGTCGCGGACGCTGGTCGACCCAGGTGGTGCGGTCGAGGACCGGCAGGTCGGCACGCCCGGGCACCGTTACCGTGCCGTCGGCGGGGAGGAGCCCGCGGATCGCGGCGATCAGGCTGGACTTGCCGGAGCCGCTCGGGCCGGAGAGGGCGACGACGGTCCCGGTCGGGGCGGTGAGGTCGACCGGGCCGACGACCGTGCCGGAGCGGTGCACGCGGAGTCCGGCGAGCACCAGGGCCGGCGCCGGGACGTCCACCCCGGCAGCGGCGACGGTGTCCGGCGCAGCTGGTACCGGGACGTCGGGGTCGTCGAGCACGTCGAGGACGGCCTGGGACGCCTGCACCCCGTCCTGGGCCGCGTGGAAGTCGGCGCCGACCTGCCGGAGCGGAGCGAACGCCTCCGGGGCGAGGACCAGGACGAACATCGCCGCGCCGAGGCCGAGCGAGCCGTCGACCAGCCGGATGCCGATCGACACCGCGACGAGTGCGACGGACAGGCTCGCAGCCAGCTCGAGGGCGAAGCCGCTGACGAAGGACAGCCGCAGCACACCGATGGTGCCCTGGCGGTACTCGTCCGTGACCTGCCCGATGCGGCCGACCTGGCGGCGGGCACGGCCGAACACCTTGAGGGTCGCGAGCCCCTCGACGGCCTCGGTGAACGCCCCACCGAGCCGGGCGAGTGCGTCCGCCTGCCGCTGCTGCAGCGACCGGGTGGCCAGGCCGATGAGGACCATGAACACCGGGATGACGGGCATCGCGCAGACGATGACGACCGCACTCGTCAGGTCGCCGAGGCCGATCGCGACGAGCAGCAGCGGGGTGGCGACGGCGGTGAGCGCGAGCTGCGGCAGGTACCGGCCGAAGTAGGCGTCCAGCGCGTCGAGCCCGGGGCCGAGCGTGGTGGCGAAGCCGGCGCTCGACCGACCGGCGAGCCACCCGGGGCCCCGGTCGGCCGCGCGCCGGAGCACGGAGGCGCGGAGTTCGCTCTTCACACGGGCACCCGCGCGGGCGGCGAGGTCGTCGGTCGCCCAGGCCGCGACCGCGCGGAGCAGGAACGCGCCGCCGAGCAGGGCGAGCGTGCCGGCGAACGTCGCGGGGACGGCACCGGCGCGGACCGCGTCGACGACCTGGGTCACCGCGGCCGCGATCGCCCAGGCGATCGCGATGGTCGCGATCGTCCGCACGGCGCCGGTGCCGGCGGCGGCCACGACGAAGCCGCGCGCCGTCCGGGACAGACGGAGCAGGCGGGGGTCGAGCGGCTTCACACGTGCCTCCCGGTCAGTGCGCGGCCTGCGCGACGGTGGCGCGCGAGACCCGCTTGCGGAAGACCCAGTACGTCCACGCCTGGTAGGCCAGCACGAGCGGGATGCAGACCAGGGCGACCCAGCTCATGACCGTCAGCGTGTACGTGCCGGACGAGGCGTTGGCGACGGTCAGGCTGTTCGCCGGGTCGTTCGTGGCGGGCATCACGTCCGGGAACACCGCGGTGAACATCGCCAGCACGACCGCCGCGATGGTGACGGCCATCAGGGTGAAGGCGCGACCCTCCCGACCGCGTGCGGCACAGAGGACCGCGACGACCAGGGCCACGACACCGACGGCCGACAGCACGAGCGACGTCGGGGTGGACCGGACGAGCGCCATCGTGACCAGGAACACGGCGGCGACCACGATGGTGACGACTCCGGCCCGCTTCGCCAGGCGCATCGCCCGCTCGCGCATCTCGCCCTCGGTCTTCAGCGCCACGAACACGACGCCGTGGGTGAAGAAGACCAGCAGGGTGGTGGCGCCGGCGAGCAGTGCGAACGGGTTGAGCAGGTCGAACAGCGTGCCGGTGTAGTTGTGCCCGGCGTCCATCGGGATCCCCCGGACGACGTTGCCGAACGCGACGCCCCAGAGGAACGACGGCACCGCGCTGCCGACCACGATCATCAGGTCGAACCGGCGCTTCCATGCCAGGTGCTTGTCCTGGTGCCGGTACTCGAACGACACCCCGCGCAGGATCAGTGCGGCGAGGATGAGCAGCAGTGCCAGGTAGAAGCCGGAGAACATCGTCGCGTACCACTCGGGGAAGGCGGCGAACAGGCAGGCTCCCGCGACGATCACCCAGGTCTCGTTGAGGTCCCAGACCGGGCCGATGGTGTTGATGAGCACACGGCGGTCGGTATCGTCCCTGCCGAGGAACGGCAGGGACATGCCGACACCGAAGTCGAACCCGTCGAGCACGAAGTACCCGACGAAGAAGAGTCCGACGATCGCGAACCACAGAACAGGCAGGTCCATCTCAGGCAGCTTCCATCTCTAGTAGACCGTCACTTCGTGCTTGACCTCGCCGGTCTCCGCGTCGACCTCGGCCGGAGCGGCCGGGCCCTCCTGGGCGACCTTCTTGACCAGTCGGAACTCGACCACCGCGAGGGATCCGTAGATGAGGGTGAACACGACGAGCGAGATGAGGACCTCGAGGCCCGTCACGTTCGGGGAGACGCCGTCGGCCGTCTTGAGCAGGCCGAACACGAGCCAGGGCTGGCGGCCCATCTCGGTGAAGACCCAGCCGACGATCATCGCGGCCATCGGCAGCGGCACGGCCCAGATCGCGATGCGCCAGACCCACCGCTGCTGCGGGAAGCGGCCCTTGCGCGTCAGCCAGAGTCCGGCGAGCGAGACCATCACGGCGCCGACCCCGAGGGCGATCATCCAGCGGAAGGACCAGTAGGTCACCCAGATGATCGGCTTGTAGTCGCCCGGCCCGTAGACCTGCGTGTACTGCGCCTGCAGGTCGTTGATGCCCTCGACCGTGCCGGAGAAGGTGTGCGTCGACAGGAAGGACAGCAGGTACGGCACCCGGATCGAGAAGAGTTCGGTGACGCCGTCGGGCGTGCCGAGCGTGAAGATCGAGAACGAGGCGTCCTTGCCGGTCGCGGTGTTGTACAGCGCCTCGGCCGCGGCCATCTTCATCGGCTGCGTGTCGACCATGGTGAGACCGAGCTGGTCACCGGTGAGGACCGTGAGGGCGCCGGCCGCGACCATCGTCCAGAGGCCGAACTTCAGCGCCGGCATCATCGTCTCGAGGTTCTGGTTGCGCGCCAGGTGGTACGCGGCGACCGAGATGATCACGCCGGCGGCGACCATGAAGCACGCGAAGACCGTGTGCGGGAATGCGGCGAGGGCGACCTTGTTCCCGAGGACGGCCCAGATGTCGGTGAGTTCGGCGCGACCCTTCGCCTCGTTGATCGCGTAGCCCACCGGGTGCTGCATGAACGCGTTCGCGGCGATGATGAAGTACGCCGACATGATCGTGCCCGCGCTGACGCACCAGATGCTCGCCAGGTGCAGCTTCTTCGGCAGGCGGTCCCAGCCGAAGATCCAGACGCCGATGAACGCCGCCTCGAAGAAGAACGCCAGGATGCCCTCGAGCGCGAGCGGGGCGCCGAAGACGTCGCCGACGAAGCGCGAGTAGTCCGACCAGTTCATGCCGAACTGGAACTCCTGCACGATGCCGGTGACGACCCCCATCGCGAAGTTGATGAGGAAGATCCGTCCGAAGAACCGCGTCAGCTGCAGGTAGTGCGCACGACCGGTCCGGACCCAGGCGGTCTGGAACACCGCGACGACGACGGCCATGCCGATCGTCAGCGGGACGAAGAGGAAGTGGTAGATCGTCGTCAGACCGAACTGCCACCGCGACAGCAGGAGCGGGTCCAGGAGGTCGTTCATGCTTCGACGGTACTGTCGAGCGGCCCGGTTCGACAAGTTGTAGAGGGCACTGCTGCACGAACGTGCAGACGTAGTGCACGGCACAACCGTGCGGAACAAGTGTCATGGACGAGCGTCCCGGGAACGACGACAGGCGCCGGGCTCGATGCCCGACGCCTGTCGTCGTGGACCCCGCAGAACGACGCGGGATCCGGGGTGTCCGTGCGACCTAGAGCAGGCCCTCGTCGGTCAGGAAGTCCTTCGCGATGGTCGAGGCCTTCTCCTTGTCGACGGTGCTCTTGGTGTTGAGCTCGATGAGCGCCTCGGTCGTCAGGACCTTGCTCACCTTGTCGATGTCGGCCGCCGCCTTGTCGTCGACCTTGCTCGAGACGACCGGGGTGACGTTCTGCGGAACGATGAGGTTCTTCGGGTCCTCGAGCGTCACGAAGTCGTTCGCCTTGATGCTCGGGTCGGCGGTGTAGATGTCCGCCAGCTGCACGGTGCCGTCCTTCAGCGCCTTGACCGTCAGGGCCCCGCCGGAGTCCTCGATCGCCTTGGACTGGACCGTCACGCCGTAGACCGACTTCAGGCCCTTCGGACCGTACGGACGCGTCTGGTTCTCCGAGTTCGCGCCGACGGTCAGCGTGCCCTTGACCTTCGAGAGGTCGGCAAGGCTCGTCACGTCGTTCTCCTCGGAGAACTTCTTCGTGACGGTGTAGCTGTCCTGGTCGGTGGCCTCGGCGGCGTCCAGGGCACGGAGCCCCTTCGGCAGGGCGCTCTTCAGGCCGTCCGTGATCTCGGACTCGGACTTCGCGGTCGAGTTCTTGTCGAAGTACTGCAGCAGGTTGCCGCCGTACTCGGGCATGACGTCGATCGCGCCCTTCTCGAGCTGCGGGAGGTAGACCTCGCGCTGCCCGATGTTGAAGTTCCGCTTCACCTGGAAGCCGTCCTTCTCGAGGACCTGGGCGTAGAGCTCGGCGATGATCTCGTTCGAGTAGTACTGCTGCGACCCGACGACGATCGTCTTCGAGTCCGAGGACGAGCTGGAGCCGCTGTCGAGCGGGCTGCTGGAGGAGCAGCCGGCGAGGGCGGCGGCCACGCCGACGGCGACCGCGGCGGCGATGCCGGCGCGGAGCTTGGGTGCTGTGATCACGAGGGGGTTCCTTCCGGGATGGGGGTGTGGGGCCGCTCACGCGATCCCGAGCGTCGCCGCGTCGGGCGGTCGGCGATGCCCGCGGGCACCACCGCCCGCTGGAGCACGGAGAAGACGATCTCGAACGCGATCGCGAGTGCGATCACGAGGATGGAGGCGCCGAGCATCATGGCGTAGTCCTGGGTCTTGAGCCCGAGGAACACGTACCCGCCGAGCCCACCCGATCCGACGTAGGCGGCGAGGGTGGCGGTGGCGACGACCTGGAGCACGGCGGCGCGGACGCCGCCGACGAGCAGCGGCAGTCCGAGCGGGATCTCGACCTTGGTCAGGATCTGCCACCCGGTCATGCCCTGCGCGCGGGCAGCGTCGACGGTGACCGGTTCGACGGACTCGATGCCGGCGTACGCCCCGGCGAGCACCGACGGGATCGCGAGCACGACGAGTGCGAACAGCGGAGCCTGCAGGTTCGCGCCGAGCAGCAGGCCCACCAGGGTGAGCACACCGAGCGTCGGCAGGGCGCGGATGCCGCCGGAGAGGGCGATCGCGAAGCCGCGTGCCTTGCCGGTGTGGCCGATCGCGTAGCCGATCGGGATCGCGATCACCGACGCGATGACGACGGCGAGCAGCGAGATCCAGACGTGTTCCCACAGCCGCTCGGAGACACCGTCGGGACCGGCGTAGTTGGCCGGGTCGAGGACCCAGCCGAAGGCCTGTCCGATGATCATGCGGTGACCTCCGCAGACTGGAGCACGCGGCGGGCCGCACGCTTCGAGGGCGCCGATCGACGCGTCCACGGCATCACGATCCGACCGAGCAGCACGAGCAACCCGTCGATCGCGAACGCCAGGACGAGGACCATCACGACACCCGCGACGATCTCCTCCGGGATGTTCCGGCCGATGCCGTCGGTGAAGAGCGATCCGAGGCTCTGGACACCGAGCACCGCGCCGACCGTGGTCAGCGAGATCGTGGACACCGAGACGACCCGGAGGCCCGCGAGCAGCACCGGACCGGCGAGCGGCAGGTCGACGCGGAAGAACCGCTGCGCTCCGGAGTACCCCATCGCGGTCGCCGCCGACGTGGTGGCGGGGTCGACCGATCCGAGGCCGTCCACGGTGGACCGGACCATGAGGGCGAGGCCGTAGAGCGTGAGGCCGATGACGATGTTCACGGGGTCCTGCAGCCCGGTGCCGATGAGGCCCGGCAGCGCGATGAACAGTGGCAGCGACGGGACGGCGTAGAGCAGCCCGGCGAACGTGACGATGCCTCCGCCCACACCGCTGCTGAGCGGGCGTGCGCCGGGTCGCCGGAGTCGGACGACGAGCCACCCGATCGGGATCGACAGCAGGAAGGCGATGATGATCGGCGGGATCGCGATCGCCAGGTGCGCGACCGTGTCGTCCCCGATCGTGTCGAGGTTCGACAGCACCCACTTCACCGGGTGCTCCCACCCTGCGCCGCAGCACCCGGGACGCTGGGCGTCCCGGCCTCGGAGCGGACAGCGGCAGCGGCGTCGACGACGCCCACGGGTCCGGTGAGGACGCCGGCGGCGCGGCCGTCACCGTCCACGACGACCGGACCGGTCGGGGTCTGCTCGACCCGGAGGGACCGACGGCCCCGTCCGACGCCGATGAAGTTCGCGACGAAGTCGTCCGCCGGCGCGGAGAGGATCTCCGCCGGCGTCCCCTGCTGGGCGATCTCGCCGCCCTTCTTGAGGATGACGACCTGGTCGCCGAGTTTGAAGGCCTCGTCGATGTCGTGCGTCACGAACACGACCGTCTTGCCCAACTCGCGCTGCAGCCGGATCAACTCGTCCTGCAGGTCGTTGCGCACGAGCGGGTCGACGGCGCCGAACGGCTCGTCCATGAGCAGGATGTTCGGGTCGACCGCGAGACCGCGAGCGACGCCGACCCGCTGCTGCTGTCCGCCGGACAGCTGCGACGGGTAGCGATCGGCGAGTGACCGGTCGAGGCCGACCGTGTCCATCAGCTCGAGCGCACGCTTCCGCGCGTCGGCCTTCGAGACCCCGGTGAGCAGTGGCACCGTCGCGATGTTGTCCGCGACCCTGCGGTGCGGCAGCAGACCGGCGTTCTGCATGACGTAGCCGATGCGACGGCGGAGCTGCACCGGGTCGACGCCGGCGATGTCCTCACCGTCGATCTGGACGGACCCCGAGGTCGGATCGATCATCCTGTTGATCATCCGGAGGAGTGTGGTCTTGCCACAACCGCTCGAACCGACGAACACCGTCGTGGTCCGCGAGGGGATCACGAGGTCGAACAACTCGACGGCGTTCGTGCCGTCCGGGTAGGTCTTGCGCACCGAGCGGAACTCGATCATGGGTGCCCTTCTTGGTGGAGGTAGCCCGACACCGGACGACAGTACAGGGCTGAGCCCATAGCGGTTCGGTCGTGACGGCGCATGACGCCTGGCGGACATCGACCCCGGGTCCGCGCAGTTCGGACACGAACGCCCGCCCCTCCGCGACGGAGGGACGGGCGTCCGAGGTGGGTCAGCGGTCAGGAGGCCCCGATCACCGACTCCAGGTACGGCCGGCTCATCGCGCGGTAGGCCGCGATCAGTTCGGTGTCCGGGTGCTCGCGGTCCACGTGCGCACGAGCGAGGACCGCGTGCGCGGACTCGGCCAGCACGACCCAGGCCCGGTTGATCGCCTCGGACTGGGGCAGGTCGAAGCGCTCGCGCATCACGGTGCCGACGGCTCCGCCGAGTGCGGCGAGGCGGTCGGCGTCCTCGTCACCGGACGTGGTGTCGAGGTCGGCGAAGCGGATCGCGCGGAAGCCGGGCTCGGTGCGGTACATCTCCGCGGTCATGTCGATGAGCGCGTCGCAGCCTTCCTGCCACGTCGTGGCGCCGGAGGCGTCGAGTGTCTCGACGAACCGGGCGGCGAGGCGCTGCGTGCACCGGATGGCGAGGGCCTCGACCACGGCGATCCGGTCCGGGAAGTACCGGTAGACCGTGCCGATCGACGCACCGGCACGCTCGGCGACCATGGCCGTCGTGAGCCGCTCGAAGCCGATCTCGTCGATGACCGCGGCCGCCGCGTCGAGCAGACCTGCGAGGCGCGCCGAGCTGCGGGCCTGGACCGGCTCGTTCCTGAGCAGTGATGATCCCCCCGGCAGTGCGTTCGAAACCTCGGTGACGAGCACATGAACTCCTTCTCGCGGTGACCGCGGGCTGACTGACTGAGACGGCAACTCTCGCAGACGCCGCCTTGGTCTTCGCTGCGATTCCCGGGGTGTCGGGTCCACGACCCCGCTGCGGGACCACCCCGCATGGGATGATGGTGCGATGCCCGAGTCGACGCCTCCGGACCCTGCCGCGCCCCGGGCAACCACCCCGCAGCGGGACGCACGGTCCGTGGAACGCGAGCACGACCGCCGCGAACAGTCGCCCTGGGGCATCCAGCAGTGGGAGACCGCGATCCCGGAGCCGATCCTGCACCGGGCCGCCCGCATCGAGGACGCCGTGCAGGAGTACCGCGAACAGCACGCCCGGAAGCGCGGTCAGGTCCCGACCGTCATCCCGTACACGGGCTACGGCGCCCCGGGATGGGTCCGCGTGCTCTGCCGGGTGCTGCTGACCCGCCGCGGCCTGGCGTCGGACGTCTCGTACACGGGCGTCCGCGGGTGGCGCAGCTTCACGAGCGTGGCCGTCGACCACGCCGAGGTCACCATCTCGGCCGGCGGCAGCACGCACACCGTCCAGAGCGACCGCGGTGGTGTGGTCGACGCGATCGTCCCGATCGACCTCGAACCGGGATGGCAGACGATCCGACTGTCCGCCGGCGGCATGCGCGACGTGGACGCCGACGTCTTCGTGGTGCACCCGGACACCCGCTTCGGCCTGTTGTCGGACATCGACGACACCGTGATGGTGACGAGCCTCCCCCGCCCGATGCTCGCCGCCTGGAACTCGTTCGTGCTGACCGAACACGCCCGCCGTCCCGTGCCGGGGATGTCGGTCCTCTACGAGCGGGTCCTCGCGCAGCACCCGGGCGCGGCGACCGTGTACCTCTCCACCGGTGCGTGGAACGTGGCACCGACCCTGCAACGCTTCCTGACCCGGAACATGTACCCGTCCGGCACCCTGCTGCTCACGGACTGGGGCCCGACCCACGACCGGTTCTTCCGGAGCGGACAGCAGCACAAGCAGGACAACCTGCGGCGCCTCGCGCGGGACTTCCCGGACATCCAGTGGCTGCTCGTCGGCGACGACGGACAGCACGACGAGCACCTCTACGGCGAGTTCGCCCGGGAGCACCCCGAGAACGTCGCCGCGGTCGCGATCCGACAGTTGTCGACGAGCGAGGCCGTCCTCGCCGGTGGTCGATCGCGCGCCCAGGAGCGCACCCGCGACTCCACCGTGCCGTGGGTCTACGCCCCGGACGGTGCCGGCCTCTGGACCGAGCTCGGACGCGTCGGGATCGCCGACCTCGACTGACCCTGGCTCTCGACTGAACGGGCTCTCGACCGACGCTGGCTGCTGCTGGTGACGGTCGGCCGTGCCGCCGAAGTCATGCCGGGAGCGATCTGAACGCACCTTCAGCGCAGCCGCGTCCGGGGTGTGGGTGGTTCGATCAGGGCATGGCTCAGCGCATCGAGGACCACGCCCTCATCGGGGACTGTCACACGGCCGCACTCGTCACCCGGGACGGTGACGTCGACTGGGCGTGCCTGCCCCGCTTCGACAGTGCGTCGACGTTCGCGGCACTGCTCGGCGACGAGCACGACGGTCAGTGGTCGCTCCGCCCCGCCGACCCCGACGCGACCCCGGTCCGCCGACACGAAGGCGACTCCCTCGTGCTCTCGACGGTGTGGACCACCACGACCGGCGTCGTCGAGGTCACCGACTTCATGCCGGTCGACGCGCACCGGGCCACCATCGTCCGACGGGTCCGCGGGCTCACCGGGACGGTCGACATGCGCCAGGTCCTGCGCATCCGCTTCGGCTACGGGGACGTCCTGCCCTGGATCCGTCAGGTGGGCAACGACGACGAACCGGTCCTCGTCGCGACCGCCGGTCCGGACGCCGTCGTCGTCCGGGGCCCGCGCTTCCGCGCCGACGACCACCGGCACACCGCCACCACGACGATCGCGGACGGCGACGTCCTCGACACCGTCCTCACCTGGTACCCCTCCCACCGTGAGCCCCCGGAGCCGTTCGACGTCGACGCCGCCCTGCACCACACCCGCGACTGGTGGCACGACTGGACCTCCCGCACCCGCGCCGAGGGCAGGTACGCGTCCGCCGTCCGCAGCTCGCTGATGTACCTGCGCGCCATGACCCACGCCGAGACCGGCGGCGTCGTGGCGGCCGCGACCACGAGCCTCCCGGAGGACCCCGGCGGCGAACGCAACTGGGACTACCGCTTCGTGTGGCTGCGTGACGCGTCGATGGCGCTCGCGTCCCTGATCGCCCACGGGTACCGCGACGAGGCGTCACACTGGCGGGCGTGGCTGCTCCGCGCGATCGCGGGTGACCCCGACGACGTGCAGATCATGTACGGCATCGCCGGTGAACGGGAACTGCCGGAACGGACGCTCGACCACCTGGCCGGGTACGCGGACTCGAAGCCGGTGCGCGTCGGCAACGGCGCGTACACGCAGTACCAGGGCGACGTGTTCGGAGAGGTCCTGGCAGCGCTGCACGACGCACGCGAGCTCGGCGTCGAGGAGAGCGGCGCCTCGTGGTCCCTGCAGCGCGCGCTCCTCAGCCACGTCGAGGAGCACTGGCAGGAGCCCGACAACGGCATCTGGGAGATGCGCGGACCCCGGCGGCACTTCACCCACTCGCGCGCGATGATCTGGGCGGCGTTCGACCGCGGGGTCGCCGCATGTGAGGAGTTCGGCCTCGAGGGGCCCGTCGAGCGCTGGCGCACCCTGCGCGACCAGGTGCGCGCGGAGATCGAGGAACACGGATGGAACGCCGAGCGCGGCGCCTACCGGCAGCATTACGACACCGACGAGGTCGACGCGAGCCTGCTCGTCCTGCCCCAGATCGGCTACTGCAAGCCGGACGACCCGCGGATGCTCGGCACGGTCGCGGCCATCGAGCAGGACCTCCGCGTCGGCGACGACGGGCTCCTGCTCCGGTACCGGACGTCCTCCGGCTTCGACGGTCTCAGCGGCGCGGAACACCCGTTCCTGGCCTGCTCGTTCTGGCTCGTCGAGCAGTACGCCGGGTCCGGTCGGATCGCGGACGCCGAACGACTCATGGACGTCCTGGTCGGCTTCGCGAACGACGTCGGCATGCTGTCGGAGGAGATCGACGTCGCGACCGGACACCACATCGGCAACACCCCGCAGGCGCTCTCGCACCTGACGCTCGTGACCGCGGCAGACGCGATCGCGCGTGCACGGGGAGCGGCCGCCGGCCACCGGACGAGGTCGGCGCAGCGCGACGGCGGGACGTGGAGCGTCACCGGCGCGGGCGAGCGAGCCGGACGGCCAGCCTGACACGACCGGGCACGCCGTCGGACCCTGCCGACGGTGCGCCCGGACGGACGGGAGGCCCGGTGCCAGCTGGCACCGGGCCTCCCGTCATGCGGTCCTCGCGTCGGTCAGGAGGAGCTGACCCACTCGGCCGGGCCGCGCGAACCGGCGCGGTACTCCTCGAGCGGGACTGCTCCGGACTTCCACGCGGAGACGACCGGCTCGACGATCTCCCAGCAGCGCTCCGCGACATCGCCGCGGATGGAGAGCAGCGGGTCGTCGTGGAAGATGCCGTTCAGCACCTCGCCGTAGGGGGTGAGCTCGCCGTCGTCGAACGAGGACGACAGGGTGACCTGACCCATCTCGAACGGGTTGCCGCCGCCGTTGGCCGAGACCGACAGCTCGATCTCGTCCGGGTTGAGGACGATGCGCAGCGTGTCGGCCTTCGGGCGACCGGTCAGACCGGAGGGCAGGCGCGTCACGGGCTTGAAGGTGATGAGCACCTCCTTCCGACTGGCGCCGAGCGCCTTGCCGGAGCGGAGGGTGAAGGGGACGCCGGCCCAACGGGCGGTGTCGACCTCGACCTCGATCTCGGCCAGGGTCTCGGTCTCGCGCGACGGGTCGACCCCGTCCTCCTGCTGGTACGACGGCAGTTCCTTGCCGTCGATCGTGCCGGCCGTGTAGACCGCGCGGCGGGAGGCGATGGTCGCGTCGTCGCCCTTGAGGCGGGTCGAGCGGAGCACCCGGGCGAGCGAGGAGCGGAACTCGACGGAGTCGATCGCCGCCGGGGCGTCCATCGTGACGAGCGCCAGGATCTGGAGCAGGTGCGACTGGATCATGTCGACCAGGGCGCCGGCCTCGTCGTAGTACTGCGCGCGGTTCTCGAGGCCCAGGGTCTCGTCGTAGAAGACGTCGACCTTCTCGATGTTGTCGGCGTTCCAGATCGGCTCGAACAGGCGGTTCGCGAAGCGCAGACCGATGATGTTGAGGACCGTCGTACGACCGAGGAAGTGGTCGGTGCGGTGCACGCGCTCCTCGGGGACGAGCTCGAGGACCGTCTTGTTGAGCGCCTCGGCACTCGCGACGTCGGTGCCGAAGGGCTTCTCGAACGCCAGCGTCGTGCCCTCGGGGAGCTCGACGTGCTGCAGCGCCTCGCAGATGTCGGACGCGATCTGCGGCGGCAGCGCGAAGTAGAGAATCGGCTCGGCCTCGGCGGCGTCGAGCAGGGCCTTCAGGTGCTCCGGGTCGGTGGGGTCGCCCTGGATGAACTTCGTCGAACCGATGGTCGCATCGACCTCCGGGCCGGCCACGTCCTGCGACGCGAACGACTTCGTCACGACGTCCTTCCACTGCTCCTCGCTGCGGGCGCTGCGGCCCGTGCCGATGAGCTGGACCGGGACGGAACGGCCGCTCTGCAGGAAGGTACCGAGACCCGGCAGGAGGAGGCGGGAGGCGAGGTCGCCGGTCGCGCCGAAGATGATGAGCGTGCGCTTGTCAGTCACCGGAGGTGACTCCTTTCGCTTGTGGACGGTCCGCAGGACCTGCGGCCGCGGTCATGCGGTCCTCAGGAGCCAAGGTCCATCGTGCCCGGGAGATTCCCGGGCCGTTCCAGATGGTGTTCGGACGTGTTCTTGTTCGGTGCGTGCATCCGGTGGCGGCGGTCCGCCTGCCCCGGACGCAGTTCGGGCGGCACCGAGATGGTGCCGCCCGAAGCGTGTGTGGCGTGGGTCAGTGCCCGAAGTTGCCGCGGTAGTACTCGTAGACCCAGCCGACGAGCGTGATCGCGACGAGCACGAGTCCGATCGGCACGATCCAGAGGCCGGCGGCGACCCCGAGGAACACGAGCGCGATCGCTGCCGCGAGGAACAGCGGCCACCACGACCACGGGCTGAAGTGCCCGAGCTCGGCGTCGCCGTCCTCGATGTTCGCGTCCTGGCGGTCCTCCGGCAGCACCCCGCCCTGGGCCGACATGACGCGACCGAGGTAGAAGGCGATGAAGGCGGACATGATGCCGGTCAGACCGATCGACAGGGTGCCGACCCACTCGACCGAGCCGTAGTAGATCATCGACCAGATCGTGTACGCGGCGTCCGCGAGCACGAAGAAGACGAACAGGATCCAGAACAGATTGGTGTTGGCGCGCATGGCGGCTACTTCACCTCGCCCTTCGCGGCGTCGTAGGTCGGAGCGTCAGGAGCGTCCTTCGCCGGGCCCACGCCGACCGGCACGCCGGCCTCGGGGTGGTTCAGGTCGAACGCCGGGGACTCGGAACGGATCCGCGGGATCGAGGTGAAGTTGTGCCGCGGCGGCGGGCAGGAGGTCGCCCACTCGAGCGAGCGGCCGTAGCCCCACGGGTCGTTGACGGCCACCTTCGGAGCGTTCCGCGCGGTGACGTACACGTTGAAGATGAACGGCAGGAACGAGATGCCGAGGATCATCGAGCCGATCGTCGACACCTGGTTCATCCAGGTGAAGCCGTCGTTCGGCAGGTAGGTCGCGTACCGACGGGGCATGCCCACGACGCCCAACCAGTGCTGGATGAGGAACGTGGTGTGGAACCCGACGAACAGCAACCAGAAGTGGATCTTGCCGAGGCGCTCGTTCAGCATCTTGCCGGTGAACTTCGGCCACCAGAAGTAGAAGCCGGAGAACATCGCGAACACGACGGTGCCGAAGACCACGTAGTGGAAGTGCGCCACGACGAAGTACGTGTCGGACACGTGGAAGTCGAGCGGCGGGGACGCCAGGATCACGCCGGTGAGACCACCGAAGGTGAAGGTCACGAGGAAGCCGATGGCCCACAGGATCGGCGTCTCGAACGTCACCGAACCGCGCCACATCGTGCCGACCCAGTTGAAGATCTTCACGCCGGTCGGGACCGCGATGAGCATCGTCATCAGCGAGAACCACGGCAGGAGGACGCCACCGGTGACGTACATGTGGTGCGCCCACACCGTGACCGAGAGGGCCGCGATGGTGATGGTCGCGTAGACGAGGGTCTTGTAGCCGAAGATCGGCTTGCGGCTGAACACCGGGAAGACCTCGGACACGATGCCGAAGAACGGCAGCGCGATGATGTAGACCTCGGGGTGCCCGAAGAACCAGAACAGGTGCTGCCAGAGCAGGGCACCGCCGTTGGCCGGGTTGAAGATCTGGGCGTCGAAGACACGGTCGAGCCCGAGGCCGAAGAGCGCGGCGGCGAGGACCGGGAAGGCCATCAGGACGAGGAGGCTCGTGACGAGCACGTTCCACGTGAAGATCGACATGCGGAACATCGTCATGCCCGGCGCACGCATCGTGATGATCGTGGTGATGAAGTTGACCGCACCGAGGATCGTCGAGAAGCCGGTCATGCCGAGCCCGAAGACCCACAGTGTCCCGCCGAGCCCTGGTGTGAACGTCGTGTCACTCAATGGCGCGTAGGCGAACCACCCGAACGAGGCTGCACCCTGCGGGGTGAGGAAGCCACCGACGGCGATCGCGCTGCCGAAGAAGTACATCCAGAAGGCCAGGCCGTTCAGACGCGGGAACGCGACGTCCGGTGCGCCGATCTGGAGCGGCATGATCGCGTTCGCGAAGCCGGAGAACAGCGGCGTCGCGAACATCAGCAGCATGATCGTGCCGTGCATCGTGAAGAGCTGGTTGTACTGCTCCTTGGTCGCGACGACCTGGAGCCCCGGCTCGAACAGCTGCGCGCGGATGACGAGCGCCATGATGCCGGCGAGCAGGAAGTAGAGGAACGAGGTGATCAGGTACATGTACCCGATCGTCTTGTGGTCGGTGGACGTCGCCCACCGAACGATGATGTTGCCCTTGCGGCCGACCCTCGACGCCTGGAAGTCCGGCGTCGAAGGCCTGGTGGTCGCCTGGCCGACGAATGACGTTGTCATTGAGACGCGCCCTTACTTCTTCTCGCTGGACGCCTCGGCAGGCGCCTCGTTGTTCGGCTGGTTCGTGTTGGTGTCGTACTCGTTGCCGAGCAGACCGACCTTGCCCTGGTCCTTGAGGGACGAGAGGTAGTCGTCGTACTTCGCCTGCGACACGACCTTCACCTGGAAGAGCATGAGGGAGTGGTACTCACCGCAGAGCTCGGCGCACTTGCCCTGGTAGGTGCCTTCCTTCTCCGGGATGAAGTACTCGTAGTTCGTACGACCCGGCAGCATGTCCTTCTTGTAGAGGAAGTCGATGACCCAGAAGGAGTGGTTGACGTCGCGAGAGCTGAGCTCGATCTCGACCTTCTTGCCCACCGGCAGGTACAGCGTCGGGAGGAGCGACTCGTCGATGGCGCCGCCGCCGTTCTCCTCTTCCTGGGCCTGGATGCCCTGGTAGTAGACGCTTTCCTTCGGGTTGTCCTTGTTGATGTAGTTGAAGTCCCAGCCCCAGCGCTTGCCGTACACGTGCACGGTGGCGTCGGGCTGCGCGAACGGCTTCTCGATCGCTTCCTGGTCCTTCGCGGTGAAGGCGAAGAAGCCGAGGACGAGGATCAGCGGCACGATCGTGTAGAAGATCTCGAGCGGCATGTTGTACCGCATCTGCACCGGCAGGCCGGTCTGGCCCTTCCGGCGGCGGTAGACGATCGCGGCCCAGATGATCAGGCCCCAGACGATCAGACCCACGGCCAACAGGACGATCCAGCTCGTCGTCCACAGGCCGACGATGCGGCTCGTGTGGTTGGTGACGTCCTTCGTCTGCTCCGTGCCCGGGAGCCATCCGTTCATCTGCTGCTGCGTGCAGCCAGCCAGTGCGATGACCAGACCGACGGCCACCGGCACGGCCGCCCAACGTATACGGCGATTCGAACGCACTGTTACCTCTCGGAAAGACGTGGCCCGGGAACCGGTCGTCGCGCGACCGGCGCCGACGGTGACCCCGTCGACGAGCACCGAGGTCAGCCGCAGGGCTGACGCGTGGGTGACTCCCAGCTTGGTTGGAACACTCCTAGCCTACTCGCAGCCATCGACACCGAGCGCACAACCGACACGCGTTGTGGACGGAAACGGCGCTGCGAGGGGCGCTTTTCCCTGGTCATCTGCGTCGGCGGTGATGTCCGTCACGATCGAGATGCGGGAACGCGAACGGGGAGCGGCCGTCTCGGCCGCTCCCCGTTCGCGTGTCGTCGCTCCCCCGCGTGTTCCGCGGGCCGGCGACCAGCCCGTCCGGTGGTCAGTGGAAGCTGTCACCACACGCGCAGGAGCCCTGCGCGTTCGGGTTGTCGATCGTGAAGCCCTGCTTCTGGATCGTGTCTTCGAAGTCGATCGTGGCGCCGTCGAGGTACGGGACGCTCATCTTGTCGACGACCACTTCGACCCCGTCGAACTCGGCCGTGGCGTCACCGTCGAGGAGTCGCTCGTCGAAGTAGAGCTGGTAGATGAGCCCCGAGCAGCCGCCGGGCTGGACGGCGAGGCGGAGGCGCAGGTCGTCGCGGCCTTCCTGCTCGAGCAGGCTGGCGACCTTCGCCGAGGCCGCGTCGCTCAGCAGCACACCGTGCGACTTGGCGTCGGTCGCTGCTTCGGTCGTGATGGTGTCGCTCATCGACGTCTCCCTTGCTGGCGGTGTCGTTCACCGGCCGTCGCGTCGATTCTAAGCACGTGCACCGACGAGCGGGGTCCCGATCCAGGACCTGTGGAGGACAGGGGTCACCCGCGACCCTGCAGCCGCGCCAGGAGGATCGCCTCCGAGACGATCGCGCGGTGCAGCACACCGAGGTGCTGGGACTCGTTCGGGCTGTGCGCCCGCGTGTCGGGGTCCTCGACACCGGTGACCAGGATCTGGGCCTCGGGGAACTCCGCCGCCAGGTCCGAGACGAACGGGATCGACCCGCCGATGCCCTGCTCCACCGGGTCCGCGCCCCAGCCCTCGGACATGGCTGTGCGGGCCTCCTGGACGGCCCAGCCGGTCGCGTCGACCAGGAACCCGTCGCCGGCGTCGACCTCGGTGATCTCCATCCGGGCACCGAAGGGGACGTGCTCACGCAGGTGGGCCTCCACCGCGGCGAAGGCCTCCGTCGCGGCCTGGCCCGGGGCGACGCGGACCGACACACGCGCCGCGACCGTCGGGATCAGCGTGTTCGAGGCGTTCGCGACGCTCGGGACGTCGAGGCCCGTCACCGTGATCGACGGCTGGAACCACATCCGCGACAGCACCGGACCGCTGCCCACGGGGCGGGCACCCTCGACCAGGGCGGCCTCGGTCGCGAAGTCCGACTCGGACCGCTCGGGCACCGGGGCGTCGTGCGCCGTCAGACCGGACACCGCGACCGCGCCGTCGTCGTCGTGCAGCGAGGCCAGCAGGCGCACCATCGGCATCATCGCGTCCGGGGCGGCGCCGCCGTACATGCCGCTGTGGCTGGCGTGCTCGAGCGTCGTCACGGTGAGCTTGAACGTCGTGTTGCCACGGAGCGACACCGTGATGGCCGGCACCTCGGTCGACCAGTTGTCGCTGTCGGCCACGACGATGACGTCCGCGGCCAGGTGTTCGCGCTGCTCGCGCAGGAAGGTGCGGAACGAGCGGGAGCCGAACTCCTCCTCCCCCTCGATGAAGAGCACGATGCCGACGTCCAGGTCCTCGCCGAACTGGGCGTGCACGGCCCGGAGTGCGGCGACGTGGGTCATCACGCCGGCCTTGTCGTCCGAGGCACCGCGCCCGTAGAGCCGGTCGCCGCGCAGGGTCGGCTCGAACGGCGGCGTCTCCCACAGCGCGTCGTCGCCCTGGGGCTGCACGTCGTGGTGGGCGTAGAGCATCACCGTCGGCTTGCCGTTCCGGGCCGGCCGCACCGCCAGGACCGCCGGCTGCCCGAGCTCGACGGACTCGTCGCCCGCTGACACCGTGTCCGCGTCGGCGGGCGTGTCGCCCTCGACCGCGGAGCGCACGATCCGGACCTCGTCGAACACCTGGGTCGAGCGCACCAGCTCGGCCACGGCCTCCGCGTTCCGGCGCACGTGCGCCGGGTCGAACGCCGACCACGACACCGACGGGATGCGCACGAGTGCGGACAGGTCGGCGATCGTGGCGGGCAGCGCGCCGTGCACGTGCTCGCGCAGCGCCGCCAGCAGGGCGGGGTCGGTCGCGGGCGCCTGGGGCCCCGCTGCGGAGGTGTGCTTCTCGGTGTCGGTCATGGCCGGTAATCTAGAGGACGTCCAGCACGCAGAGCGCCGTTAGGAACGACCGTGGCGAAGGCAACCCCCAAGACCAACGTGACCGTGAACCCGGCCGACGACGAGCTCGTCGCGCACGGCAAGGGTCGCCCCACGCCCTCGCGCCGCGAACGTGAAGCCGCCAACAAGCGCCCGATCGTCGGCAACAGCCCGGCGGACAAGAAGGCCGCTCGCTCGCGTCTGAACGGTGATCGCGAACGAGCCCGCGTCGGCATGGCGAACGGCGAAGAGCGCTACCTGCCGGCGAAGGACCGCGGCGAGCAGCGCCGGTTCATCCGCAACTACATCGACGCCCGCTGGAACGTGGGCGAGGTCATGATGCCGGTGCTCATCCTGTTCCTGCTCGTCGGGTTCCTCGCGGCGCAGACCGCTGCCGCCTCGTACTCGCTGCTGTTCGTCTGGGCGTTCGTGCTGCTGTTCGTCCTCGACTGCGCCGTGCTGTGGTTCGCGCTGCGCCGGAAGTTCGCCGCGACCGGGCAGGAGTTCCAGCGTGGGAACTTCCTCTACATCCTGACCCGCGCGTGGCAGCTCCGGTTCCTCCGCCTGCCGAAGCCGCAGGTCAAGCGCGGGCAGTACCCGACGCTCTGACCTCGTTCCGCTCGAGCGCCGCAGCGCCGTCGACCTCCGGGTCGGCGGCGCTGCGTCGTGTGACGGCCGGGACGCCGCCGTGCGCGCGAGACGCCGCCGTGCGCGTGAGACGCCGCCGAAATCCGCGGCGTCTCAGGCGGAAGCCGGCGTCTCACCGACACGCCGGCGCCAGCGCCAGCGCCCAGCGGACGCGCGGCAGGCGGCGTCTCACCGACACGCCGGCGCCAGCGCCCGCCCAGCGGACGGGAGGCTCGAGGCGGCCGCCACGAGCCTCCCGGCCAGACGCCGCCGAGTGCGCGAGACGCCGCCCAAGTCCGGGGCGTCTCCCGCGGAAGGCGGCGTCTCACCGAGACGCCGGCGCCACGACGCGCCGCACGCGGCCACTTGCCAGCCGCGGCCTCAGCGTCGCCGCAGGCGCTTCCGCCGGAGCCGGTTGATGCGCATCGCCCAGGTCGGACCCTCGTAGAGGAACGCCGTGTAGCCCTGCACCAGCGTGGCACCGGCGGCGATCCGGGCCTGGACGTCGGCCTCGGAGGTGACGCCACCGACCGCGATGACGCAGAACCCGGCGGGCACCGCAGCGCGCACGCGACGCAGGACCTCGAGGGAGCGGGCACCGAGCGGCGCGCCGGAGAGTCCCCCGGCACCCATCGCCTGCACGTCCGCGTCGGGCGTGGTGAGGCCCGTCCGCTCGATCGTCGTGTTCGTCGCGATGACCCCGGACAGCCCGAGCTCGACCGCGAGTCCGGCGATGGCGTCGATCTGCTCGTCGGTCAGGTCCGGGGCGATCTTCACCAGGACCGGCGTCCGGCCGGCGGCGTCGTGCACCGCGGAGAGCAGCGGTCGGAGTTGGTCGAGTTCCTGCAGGCCGCGGAGGCCCGGGGTGTTCGGCGAGCTGACGTTGACGGCCAGGTAGTCGGCGAAGGGGGCGAGCAGCCGGGTGGACTCGAGGTAGTCCTCGACCGCGTCCTCGACGGAGACGACGCGGCTCTTGCCGATGTTGACGCCGATCACCGGTCGGCCCGGGTTGCGGCGGGCACGCTCGAGTCGGCCGGCGGCCTTGACGGCACCGTGGTTGTTGAAGCCCATCCGGTTGATCAGCGCCCGGTCCGGGATGAGTCGGAACAGCCGGGGTCGTTCGTTGCCCGGCTGGGGGCGCGCCGTGATGGTGCCGACCTCGACGTGGCCGAAGCCCAGGACGCCGAGTCCGGCGATGCCGCGGGCGTCCTTGTCGAACCCGGCGGCCAGACCGAAGCGGGACGGGAAGTGGATCCCCATCGTGGTGATGCCGTCCTCGGCGGAGGGCCTGGCGTACCGCTCCACGGCCCCACCGACGACGGCCACGTGCGGGAGGAGCCGGATGACGCTGAACGCCAGGTGGTGCGCGCGCTCGGGGTCCATCTTGGCGAAGACGTTCCGGAAGACCACCCCGTACCCGGCGCGGACGAGGGACTCCAGGCCGCTCACGCGCTGGCGCCGTCCGCGGGACGATCCGCACCGGACGCGCTGTGGTGGTCGATGCGCAGCTGGCCGATGGCGTCCTCGAAGTCCTCGAGGGAGTCGAACGCCTGGTAGACGCTGGCGTACCGCAGGTAGGCGACCTCGTCGAGTTCGCGCAGCGGGCTGAGGATCGCCAGGCCGATGTCGTTCGCCTCGATCTGGCTCGCGCCGGAGGACCGGACGATCTCCTCCACCCGCTGCGCGAGCACGGCGAGGTCCGAGTCGGTGACGGGTCGACCCTGGCAGGCCTTCCGCACGCCGGAGATGATCTTCTCGCGGCTGAAGGGCTCGAGGACACCGTTGCGCTTCACCACGTTCAGTGAGGCGGTCTCGGTGGTCGAGAACCGTCGACCACAGTTCGGGCACTGGCGGCGTCGGCGGATGGAGGTTCCGTCGTCGCTCGTCCGGGAGTCGACGACACGGGAGTCCGGGTGGCGGCAGAAGGGGCAGAACATGGCGCCCTCAGGCTAGCGGTTCGTGCGCTCGGACACGGCGGCACCGTGCGCCGGCAGCTGCTCTTCGGTGGAGAGCGCGACGATGTGCGGCGCGACCTCGGCCAGGGCGGCCCCCGTGTACCGGATCACCTGCTGCGGGCGCAGGAAGGTCGACGCGGACAGCCCGGCCCCGAAGCGCGCCTGGCCGCCGGTCGGCAGGACGTGGTTCGACCCGGCGAGGTAGTCGCCCAGGCTGACGGGGGTGTCCGGTCCGACGAACACCGCACCGGCGGCGTCGATGTCGGCGAGCACCGCGTCGTCGTCCGCCGTCTGGATCTCGAGGTGCTCCGGCCCGTAGGCGTTGCTCACGGTCGCGGCGTCGGTGAGCGAGTCGACCAGGACGATCGCCGACTGCGGTCCGTCCAGGGCGGTCTGGAGGCGCGCAGCCGTCCCGAGCACCGCCGTCCGTTCCGGGATCGCCGCCTCCACCGCGTCGGCGAACGCGGCCGACGTCGTCACGAGGACACTGCCCGCCTGCTCGTCGTGCTCCGCCTGGCTGATGAGGTCTGCTGCGACGTTCCCGGCGTCGGCGGTGTCGTCCGCGATGACGAGGATCTCCGAGGCGCCGGCTTCGGAGTCGATGCCGACGACGCCGCGCACGAGGCGCTTGGCGGCCGCGACGTAGTTGTTGCCCGGACCGGTCACCAGGTCGACGGGCTCGAGGCCGATCTCCGACACGCCGTGGGCCAGCGCCCCGATCGCGCCGGCACCGCCCATCGCGTAGACCTCCTGCACGCCGAGGAGCCCCGCCGCAGCGAGGATCGTCGGGTGCACCGCGCCGCCGTGGTCGCGCTGCGGCGGGGACACGAGCGCGATCGACCCGACACCGGCGACCTGGGCGGGCACGACGTTCATGACGACGCTCGAGGGGTAGACCGCCTTGCCACCGGGCACGTAGAGC
The DNA here is from genome assembly GCF_003234085.1 of Curtobacterium sp. MCPF17_052. Classification (GTDB taxonomy): domain Bacteria; phylum Actinomycetota; class Actinomycetes; order Actinomycetales; family Microbacteriaceae; genus Curtobacterium. The sequence continues at coordinate 162,500 of NZ_QKSD01000008.1, read as the reverse complement.
CCGACACGACGCATCGGCTGCCAGCGCTGGTGGACCTCGGCACCGTCCGCGAGGGTGGTCACCGACGGCGACGGCACCTGCGCGGCACTCGCGGCGCGGACGCGGCGGATCGCCTCGTCGAGCGCGGCGCGGAGCTCGGGGGTGAGTCCGGCGACGGCGGCGTCGATCTCGGCGGCCGGCACCCGGACGTGCTCGGGTGCTCCCCCGTCGAACCGTTCGGCCTGCTCCCGGAGCGCGTCGGCACCGCGGTCGCGGACGTCGTCGACGAGCACCCGTGCGGCGTCCACCGCATGCCCGACGTCGCCTGCGGCACGCGGCATGAGTCGGAGGAGTTCGGCACGGCCGGGGAGCCCGCCACGGAGGTCGATTCGCTGCATCATGAGGGCTCCGAGTCTAGTGATCCGGCCATGACCGGGCCGGATCCCCGGGCCGCGGGACAGTCCCGGTAACGTGAGCGTCGATGAACTTCGAGAAGGCCCGACGGCTCGTCGCCGACCTGGTCCGCGTGAACGAGCGCTACGCCCGCGACGGGCACTACCGCAACGACGTCCGGGAACGGCTCGGGCGGACCGCCTCGCGGATCGACGTCGGTGTCGCCCGCCGCGAGCGCGACCGTGCTCCCCGCGCGGCTCGCCCGTACGAGGGGCTGGTCGAGACGAGCCTGGCCCTGGCCGGCATCCGCACCGCTGCCCGCGAGCCCGAGGTCGTGCTCGTCGTCGACGAGTTGCGCGACGGGGCTGCCTTCGCCGGCGTGCAGACCGCCCTCGCCGTCGCGATCGCGCTCGGGGACCGTCTGGGCCGGCGCGTCCGGGTCGTCATGGTCCGCTGGACGACGCCGGGCAACAGCGTCGCAGCGGCCGAGGCCCTCGTCGCCGACCGCTTCCCCGACACCCGGGTCGACGGACGCCCGGGCGTGCGCGTCGTCCGCCGCGAGGACGTGCTCGACACGGTGTTCGGGACGCAGGACATCTGGCTGGCCACGCACTGGAAGACGGCGCACCCGCTCGACGTCGCCGCGACGGCCGGTGTCGTCGCCCGCGAGCGGGTCGTGTACCTCGTGCAGGACTACGAGCCGGGCTTCAGCGCGTGGTCCACCGACTACGCCGTCGCCGCGTCGACCTACCGTGCCGGCTTCCGGATGCTCGTGAACTCGGAGCCCCTGCGTCGGTACCTGGCGGACGTCGAGAGCATCGACATCGCCCCGGCCGCGACGTTCGCGCCGCACCTGGACGTCGAGTTGCTCGAACGGGTCGCCGCCGCCCGACGCCCGGTCGCCGAGGACCGCGGGGTCGTCCGCGTCCTCTTCTACGGGCGACCGAGCAAGCACCGCAACCTCTTCCGCCTCGGCGTGGCCGCGCTCCGGATCGCCGTGCAGGAGCTGGCCCCGGACGGCATCCGGGTCGAGTTCCACTCCGCCGGTGAACAGCACGCGGACGTCGAGCTCGACGGGGGCGCCGGCGACGTCAAGCTGGTCTCGCACGGCACGATGCCGTGGGACGACTACTTCCGGTTCATCGCCTCCACCGGGGTGGTGCTCTCGCTGCAGCACAGCCCGCACCCGAGCCACCCGCCGTTCGACGGCGCGATCTCCGGGGCACGGGTCGTGACCAACGAGTTCCGGGGCACGCGCGCCGGGCTGCACCCGAACCTCCAGGCCGTCCCCACCGACGCCCGCTCGCTCGGCCTCGCGGTGGCCGACGCCGTCCGGCGTGTCGCCGCGGACGGACCGACCGGTTTCGTCCCGCTCGCCGACGGCGCCCTCGGCGGGCCGCTGGACGCCGCCGTCGACGTCCTCGGCGCCGCACTGGACACGGACGCCATCAGCGCCGCACTCGAGACCGAGGAAGAGAACCGATGACCCGCACCACCCTCGTCGTCGTCCCCGTGTACGGCGACCTCGAGTCGCTGCTGCGCTGCGTGGACGGGCTGCTCGAGCACCTCGACACCACGGTGCACCGGGTGCTCCTCGTGAACGACTGCGGCCCGGACGCGGACGCCATCGAGCGCGCCCTGCTGGACCGCATCGGCGAGCGCCCCGGGTTCCGGTACGAGCGCAACGACCGGAACCTGGGCTTCGTCGGGACGTGCAACCGTGCCGTCACCGAGCTCGACACCGGCGGTGACGCCGTCCTGTTGCTCAACAGCGACGCGGTGCCGACCGCCGGGTTCCTCGCCGCCATGCTCGCGGTCCTCGACGAGGACCGCACCGGTGTCGTGACGGCCCGCAGTGACAACGCCACGATCGCGAGCATCCCGTACCGCCTGGCGAACCGTGGCGCGGCCCGGACCGAAGCCCGGACGCGTGCCGTCTGGGGTGCCCTCGCCCCGCTGCTGCCGGTGTCCCAGGTGATGCCCGTCGCGATGGGCTTCTGCTTCCTGACCCGTCGCGAGCTCGTCGCGGAGCACGGGCTCTTCGACGAGGCCTTCGCCCCCGGCTACGGGGAGGAGAACGACTACTGCCTGCGCATCGCGGAGCACGGCTGGCTCGCCAAGATCGCGAACCGGGCGCTCGTCCTGCACGCGGGCGGCAAGAGCTTCTCCGGCAACCGCAACGCCCTCCGTGCGGCACACCAGCGCGAATTGGAACGGCGGTACCCCTTCCTGCCGGAGGCGGTCGCCGCGTACCAGCGACACGGCATGACCGCGACGGAGCGGTTCGCCGACGCACTCGTGCCCAGCGGGTCGACGCCACGCCTCGCGGTCGACCTGCGGCACGTCGCGGACGCCGGGGCACTGGTCCGCGACGTCGACGCGGCCTTCGGGGACGGTTTCGCCCTGGAGGCACGGCTCCCCGCCGGCACGACGGCTCCCGCCACGTGGACCGTCACCACCGACCCTCCGTCGGCCGACGACCTCGTCGCCGTCACCGTGCTCGTGGACCCGACGCCGGCCGAGGTCGTCGCCGCGAACCGTCGCGCGCTGCACCTCGTCGTCGTCCGGTCCGCTCCCCCGGCGCTCCCGTGGTCCTCGCGGCGACACCGGACCGGTGCCGACACCGTCGCGGCCGTCGTCGACCGCTTCGCCGAGGTCGTCGCTCCCGGCGGGCTCGCCGGGGCGCGGGCGGGCCTCGACGCCCGGATGGCCGCTCCGCTCGCGGACCGTTCGGCGGTGCTCGAGGAACGGTGGTCGGCCCTGCTGCCCCTCGACGTCACCGCCGCCGACGTCGTCGCGGACAGCGCCTCCGACGAGGTCGGACGACTGCGCCGCGAGCTCGACGACCTGCGAGGCAGCCGGTCGTTCCGCACCGGACAGGCGATCGCCAAGGTCGCCTCGCGTCTGCCGGGTCGCCGCTGATGGCCGACCGTGGGGGCATCGGTCGGGTCGCACGGCGGTTCGCCCGGCAGCTGCGGGGCCCCGAGAAGCCCCTGACCGTCGCCGACCGACTCGACCGCTGGGCCCGACGCATCACCGAGTTCGGCGTGCTCGACCGGGAGTACCTCGAGGCGCAGACCGGACGGACCTTCGCGACCGACGAGGAAGCGACCGCCTTCTACGTCCACAACGACGGGCAGCGGGGTCTGTCGCTCAGCCCGCTCATCGAGCACGAGTGGATGCGCGAGCACCAGCCGGCACCCGCGATGTCCTGGTACGACGCGCTGCACCAGGAGGGACCGGAGCTCTTCCAGACCGGACCGCTCTTCGACGCCGGCGTGTACGCCGCCTCGGTGCCGGCGCCCTCGCGCCCGGCGTCCACCCTCGACGCGCTGCGGCACTTCCTGCGGAACGCGACGGACGCGACCGCGCTCCCCGTGCCTCCCGGCCGTCGTGGCCCGGCACCGACCTGGGGAGCCGCACGCGCCGCCGCGTTGCAGGGCGCTCGCGACTTCGCCGCCGCCCAGCACCGGACGCGCCGTCGCTACCGGTCGTCCTGGGACGGCCCCGAGACGCTCGACCTGTCGGCGCGCTACCCACGTGGGGACGCCCGCCGCGACGCCGAGCAGCCGCTCGTCTCCGTCGTGCTGCCGGTGTACCGACGGGCCGACGTCGTCGGCGCAGCGATCGACTCGGTCCTCGCCCAGGAGCACACCACCTGGGAGCTCCTGGTCGTCGACGACGGGTCGGGCGACGACACCGTCGACGTCGTCCGCGCCCGTGCCGCCGGCGATGCGCGCATCCGGCTGCTGGAACGGGAGAACGGCGGAGCCGCCGCGGCACGGAACACCGGACTGGCCGCCGCGACCGGCTCGTTCATCGCCTTCCTCGACGCCGACAACACCTGGCGTCCGCAGCACCTCAGCGCCGCCCTCGCGGCCCTGCTCGAGGGCGACGCACCCGGTGTGCACACGGGGCTCCGGATGACCGGGGCGAACAACGCCGATGACGCCACCGCCCCGGTCGAGACGTTCCGCGGCGAGGACGGCACCCGCGAGGACCTGCTCGCCGGCAACTTCATCGACCTCAACGCCCTCGTGGTGCGTCGTGACGTCGCCGACGCCGTCGGCCCCTTCGACGAGGACCTGCGCCGGTGGATCGACTGGGAGTGGCTGCTCCGCATCGCAGCACACGCTGCGGTCCCCGAGTACGTCCCGGTGATCGGGGTGGACTACGACAACGTCCGCGACCCCCGCCGTGTCTCGTCGGGCCAGCCAGCCTCGTGGCAGGAGGTCGCGCTCGCGCGGCACCGCATCGACTGGGACGCTCTCGCCGCGGCCGCCCCCGACCGGGTGCGTGACCGGGTGTCGGTCGTGATGCCGGTCTTCCGCGACTGGACGATGACCCGGCGGGCCGTCGACACCGTGCTCGGCGCCGCCGACCACGACGGCGACGACGTCGAGGTGGTGGTCGTCGACAACGGCTCACCGCGCTCGGTCTCCGCCGTCCTCGACGCCTGGTTCGGCGGCGACCCGCGGGTGGTGCTCCAGCGGGAGGACCGGAACCGCAACTTCGCGCTCGGCAGCGACCTCGGACTCGCACGCACCACCGGCGCGACCGTCGTGATGCTCAACAACGACACCGAGGTGACACCCGGCTGGCTCCGACCCCTCGTCACGGCGCTCGAGGACCCGACGGTCCTCGGTGTCCAACCGCTCCTCGTCTACCCGGACGGTGTCGTCCAGGCCGCCGGCACGGTCTTCGGCGGAGACAAGGTCCTGCCGTGGCACTTCCTCGCCGACCACCCGCGGTACGACGCGGACCGCGCGTTCCGGACCCCGGCCTCCCGGCGGTTCACGGCGATCACCGCGGCGGCCGCGGCCTTCCGGGCCGACGACCTGATCCGCTGGCACGGCTTCGACCCCGTCTACGCGAACGGGCTGGAGGACGTGGACCTGTGTCTACGCGCCCTCGCCGCCTCCGGGCCCGGGGCCGCGTTCGTCGTCGAACCGGCCTCGGTCGTCGTCCACCACGAGAGCCGGACACCGGGGCGGGACGACGCGCGGATCGAGAACCGCCGCGTGTTCGACGAGCGGTGGCGCGGGCGCTACCCGGACGCCGATGCGGCCGACCGGTACGAGGGCGCTGGGCTCCGGTACCTCGGAGTCGAGCCGGGCCTGCCGAAGGGACACGCCGTGACGGTGCGGTCGTCGCGGCCGGTCGTCGTCCGCGAACCGGGCGCCACGGGCCTCCGGGTCGCGGTGAAGCACGACGGGACCCGACCCGCGGACGTCACCGCGCTCGTCGGTGCGCTCGAGAGCGCGGGACACGCCGTGCAGGTCGACATGCCGACGTCCTGGTACCGGGGGGCCAGCGGGCTCGACGACGTGACCGTGCTCGTCGCCGGGAGCGATCCCTCCTGGGTGCCGCAGCCGGGGGCCCGGAACGCCGTGTGGCTCGCCGCGGGGCAGCATGTGGCGGACGGGGACTTCGCGGTCGTCGTGGCGGAGCCCAGTGCGAAGGCGGTCGTCACGGCACTGACGTCCGTCCCCTGAACGCGGGCTTGTCAGACGTTCACCGCGTTCCGAGGACGCTGATGCCTCCCGTTCACCTCGGGCGCGCATCATCGAGGCATGTCGCTCCTCTCCGATGTGATCCGGTCGAACTCCACGACCCAGTGCGTCGTCTGCGGTGCGGTCATCAGCAAGCGCGATGCGCTCGGTCTCGATGGACTGGCGTTCTGCTCGGTCCTGCACGAAGCCGAACACATCGTCGCCACGCTCGACTGACCGTCGCCCGTAGGATCGGCCGGTGTCCGATCGCCAGCTCGCGGTGTTCCCCGCCTACCGCGACAACCCCTACCTGAACCTCATGCTGCTCGCGCCCCGCGCGCGGAGGTGGCACGTCCTCGAGAGCCTCCGGCTGGAGGTGCTCGAGCAGCACCTCGGCCGACTCGGCGCCGGCGACGTCTTCCACATGCACTGGACCGCGCCGATCGTGCAGCGCGCCGACGACGACCTCGACGCGGCACGGGTCCGGCTCGACCGCTTCCGCTCCGCCGTCGACGCGGCGCGCGACCGTGGCACCAGGCTGGTCTGGACCGTGCACAACATCCTGCCCCACGATGCCCGACACCTCGACCTCGAACTCGAACTGGATCGGTACCTGGCCGAGATCGCCGACGCCGTGCACGTGATGAACGCCGCGACCGCTGCCGCGGTGGCACCGCACTACTCGCTCGACCCGGCTCGAGTCGTGCACATCCCGCACCCGAGCTACCAGGGGGTCTACCCGAGTTCCATGACGCGAGACGACGCTCGCGCGTCGTTCGGCCTCGACCCCGACGACCACGCCGTCCTGGCGTTCGGGCAGATGCGCCCCTACAAGGGCCTCAACGTGCTCGTCGACGCCGTCCGACGCCTGCCCGCCGACCAGCGCCCCGTGCTGCTGCTCGCCGGCCGGACGTCGGACGAGGATCGGGTCGCGATCGACCGGCTCCTCGGCGACGACCTGCGCGCCGTCCGCGAGCACGACCACGTCGACGACGTCGACGTCCAGCGATGGTTCCGCGCAGCGGACGTCGCCGTGTTCCCCTACCGGCGCGTGCTCAACTCCGGCAGCCTGCACCTGGCGGCGTCGTTCGGCGTCCCCGCGGTGCTGCCGGACGAGGCGCACCTGCGGGCGGAGTTCGGGGACGAGGGGTGGATCCGGTGGTTCGACACGGGTGATGCGGCGGGGTCGCTGGCTGCGTTCATCCGTGAGCCCGGTGGCAGTTCCGAGGGAACCGCGGAGTTCAGCCAACGGCTGGCACCGTTCGCACGGTCAAGGCGGTACGCGGAGTTGCTCGACGACGTGAGCTCGACCACTTCAGACCACCGCTGACGGCAGACCCCGGGTCTCGAGGACGATCGTCCGCATGGCATGCCCGAGCACGGCGTACTGTTCCGGTCCGGCAGGATGAGTGCCGTCCGTGCTGAAGCCCGGCGCCCAGTCGTCGCCGTCGCGCGCGACCACCCACGGATCCACCCACGACCAGCCGTGCGCGAGGGTGAGGTGCCGGAGGTCCTCGTTGTACAGGAGCGCGGCGGCTGCGTGCCAGCGGTACGGCGGTATCGAGGAGATGAGGACACGTTTCGGCTTGATCACCGAGACGATGCGTTCGTAGGAGGACGCCTCCTGAGCAAGTGAACGTCCCGTGCGGACCGCGTTGGTCCCCGCGAGGACGACGAGGATGTCCACAGGCCCGACGGGTCGGACCGCTTCTGCCATCTCCGATGGGGTGGCTCCGGCCTTCGCCCATCCTCCGACGTACTCGATGCCGTCACCCTCCGCGTAGCGCATCCACGACTCGTCATCCAGGCCGTTCCCGAGGAACCGTGACCGACCCGCGCTCAACGAATCGCCGACGATCGCGACACGGAGCGAGGCTGCCCGGTGCGGCTCGGCCGCTCGAGGAGTGGCGTCGTCGAGGCCATGCGTTGAGGGGAGGAGGCCGATCGTCACGAGGAAGGCGACAAGGACCATGACGACCAGACCGAGGGGCGGATGATGACGCACTCGACAAGTCTGCGGCACGGAGCGGAGCAGGACGGACGAGCGCCTTCTGTGACGAACCCGCGGATGAGCGTGCCGAGCTCGGTCGGACGCGTTGGTCGTCGGCCAGCAACCACCGGCCCCCGTGGAGGTCGCGGACTCGTCACGGACTCATCGTCGAGTCCGACCGCGAGGAACGTCAGTCCGCCCGACGCTCCGAGGAATCCCCGCGGGAGCCCGACTCAGCGGCTCCGACGCCGGAAGCGGGCGAGAGCGGCTGCGATGCTCTTCTTGGGTGGTACGCGTCGGTCGAGCACGAAGCGCCAACCGTTCTTGCGATCCGCGAGCGGTTGGATGAGGAAGTGCTCCGCAACGGGTGGCAGCGCCATGCGCGCGGTCACCACGGGGAAAGTCCCCGTGATCCCGCCAGCCGTGACGGACACGGTCCAGCGTCCCTGATGCAGATCGTCGGCGTGGAGCGAGGCGTTCCACGCACCGGCGGTCTTGCGTACCGGCACGGAAACGACTTCGGCGTCGGAGCGCAGCACCAGGGTCAACTCAGGGACGTTGCCGGTCGTCGTCAGCGCGCCGGCGATCTCGAGACCACCGTCCGTCGGGGTCGCCGTTTGCACGACGAGCGGCACGACGTGACGCAGCTCCGAGACTGCGCGGACCGCCGCGGGCTCATCGGTCTCGATCGCTCCCACCATCGCCGTTCGGAGCCCGGGCTCACTCCCGGCGACCGGGAGCGATCGGAGTGCCGGAAGCGCCTCGGCGATCCACTCCTCGGGGACGTCCTCCGCCCCGTTGACGAGTGCCGGAAGCAGCCCCTGCGCCATGAGGTCGGCGACGTCGATCGGCGACGGATCTGCAGCGTCGATGACGACCAGGGCTGAGATCCACGCGTCCAGTCGCGCTCGCGCGTCAGAGCCGGGGACGACCCCGGAAGCGAAGGCAGTCAGGGCGTTCCAGTCCCCGAGGAGGACGAGAGCCCACATGACCCGCCGAACCGGCGCGACCTCCGCCAGCGCGTCGAGCGGGATGAGCTCGAGGAGTCGGCTCAGAGCGGCACGTACCGACATCACGTCGGCCGGTACCGGATCCGAAGCCACGAAGCGCGCGATGTGCGCCCAGCCGTCGGCGTCCAGGACCATCACCGCGTGCTGTGATCGCAGACGCGGCCAGGCCGCGACGAGTTGTGCACACGCGATCTCCTGGTGGAGGTACCGGATGGTCGTGACCGCGTCAGCCTGCTGCGAGATGGAGGAACCGTCGCTCCGGTCTCGGTAGAGGTAGACCGGAACCGGGACGACATCAACGGCCCGCGCATTCACGAACGCGCGCGTCATCGGTGCGATGTCGTCGACGCTCGGTATCTCGGGGAATCGGAGTTCGACACGATCCCAGAACGATCTCCGGAACATCCGGTTCCAACACGCTCGACCGGTGAGGAGTTCAGCCGCATCGACCGGTACGACCGAGGTTCGTCGCCGATCGAACGCTCGCCAACGCGCGGTGGGGCTCCAGGTCGCGGTCGGCGAGAATTTGAGGTGATCACCGATGGCCATGTCCGACCCACTCGTCACGAGGGACTCCAGCATCGCTCGGTAAGCACCGTCCGGGACGATGTCGTCGGAATCGGCGAACACGAGGTATGCCCCCGATGCCGCGGCGGTCCCTTCATTCCGAGCCTGCGCGGCGGTCGTCGCGTCGGAGCGGATGAGTCGGACGCGGTCGTCCTTCAAAGCCACCTGGGCGACGAACTCGGCGGTGCCGTCCACGGACTGGTTGTCGACCACGACGACCTCGAGGGCCGCGACGTCTTGACGGAGGATGCTCTCGAGGAGCTCGCCGACCCACGGTCGTGAATCTCGGGCCGGGATGACGACGGAGAGCAACTCGTTCATGACCGGGCGAGCCTATCGACATCGAAGGTGTCGCCGAGCAGAGCGGCCCAGCCCTCGAACTCGGGACGTGCGAGGTCGGGACCACGTGTCTATCCTCATGACAATTGGGGAAAGGGGACACCGGTGAAGTCTCGATCGTTCTCGCGAGCAGCAGCCGCGGGTTTGCTCGCGCTCGCGCTCGTCGTCGGCGGCACGAACGGCGCAGAGGCTGCGGCGATGCCGTCGCAGGTGTCTGGTCTCGTCGCCGGCGAGCAGCAATGGGCCGCGAAGTCCGTCCGGGTGAGCTGGACGAAGACCCCCGGTGCGACGTCGTACACGACGAAGTGGTCCACGGACTCACACTTCGTCGGTGCGACGTACGGCAACTCGACGTCGACCTCCATCCCGGTCCAGACCGCGCGGCCCGGGGTGCCGTACTACGTCGTGGTGGCTGGGCGGAATGCGGGAGGCCTCGGTGCGTGGTCCAAGCCGCTCACGGTGAAGTTGACTCCACGATCAGTCGCTTCCTTCGGGCGCGTCACCGCGACGCCGCTCCTGGGCGGAGTACGAGTCGAGTTCGACGCGGTCCCGTACGCAAGTGACTACCGCGTCCGATGGTCTGCAGGTCCCAACGAGAACCGGACGCCGGACCGTTGGCAGGAGCACTACTCGCCGTGGTTCTCGGCGTTCGGGACGAGCAAGACGTTCAGTTACATCGTCCCGACGTCAGAGGCGGATCTGACTTCCGTCGCCTACGCGAACCCCGTCTTCGTGCGAGTCCAAGCACGGAACACCTTCTACGACGGCACCTTCGTCAGGAAGTCCGCCCAGGCCTCGGCCTGGCCGGTGCCGACAGCTCCCGACCCGGCGGGGACGCCGATGCGCGTGGCGAGCTACAACGTCCTGTGCGCAACGTGTGAGCCGAGCGGCGGCGCTCCGTGGGCGACACGAGCACCGGTGATCGCGGAACTCGTGAATGCAGTCGACCCTGATGTCTTCGCCGTCATGGAGGCCAACGGTCCGAGCGGGGGTCCGCAGTCGGTCCAGGCGTACCTCGATCTGGAACGCCGTTTCACCCGGCTGCGCCTCGTCGATCGGAGCGGTGTGCCGTCGCCCGTCACCGAACCGGGTACTCGGATCTACTACGACCCCAGCCTGTTCACGGTTTCGGGTTCCGGTCAGCTGGCCGGCGTCAAGGACTACAGGACGTACCCCGCTTCAGCCGCTCCGGACACCCAGATCCCCTGGGCCGAGCTCGTTCGCCGAGACGACCCGAAGAAGCACGTCATCGTGGTCGCCGCGCATTACGGGGTGCCGTCGACGTCGTACTCGGAAGGCAAGAAGTCGATGTTGGGCAAGAACTCCGCGCAGGTGCTCGCCGCGCTCGACAAGGTGGATCCGGCAACTTCGGACGGTACGCGGATCCCCGTCCTGTTCGCGGGCGATCTGAATGATCACCGGTATCCGGAGAACGAGACCGACGGCGCCCAAGCCACCCTCGTCCGCGGTGGCTTCTACGACGCATCGGCTTCGCAACAACGGATCGGTACATCGAAGTCCACGTACAACAGTTACCTGCCACCGTCACGACAGGTCGATGACGCGAATCTCGACGGTCTCCGTATCGATTACATCCTCACTCGCGGTTTCCGCGGGAGTTCCTCGTTCACCAATCATTGGAACCCCGGCGGCAGCGTCATTCCTTCGGACCACAACCTGATCGAGGCCGTCGTGCGCCTCCCCGCCGTCCCCTGATTGGACAGTGAAACGGCGTCCGGGAGGGCGAGCACGGACTGCTATCGTCGCTGACGGCGCGCACAGCTTCGCCTTGCTCGAACCCGGAGAACCTCGAAATCCATGCCTCAGGTCCACGCACTGATCACCGCGATCGTCCCCGTCTACAACGTGGCGACGTACCTTCCCGATTTCCTGTCGTCATTGACCGCGCAGACCCTCGACGCGGACCAGGTCGAGTACGTCTTCGTCAACGACGGATCGACCGATACCTCGGGGCAGTTGCTCGACGAATGGGCGGAGCAGCACCCGGGCCCAGTCACGGTGGTGCACAAGCAGAACGGTGGGGTCGCGAGCGCGAGGAACCGCGCGCTGACCGAACAACTCGCCGACTGGGTGACCTTCCCCGACCCTGACGACGTCCTCGACCCGCGTTACTTCGAAGAAGCGGCCAAGTTCATCAAGCTGCACGGCAGTCGCGAAGTCGCGCTCCTCGCCGCGCACCAGATGAAGCTCGACCAGTTCGGCGTGATCAGCGACACCCTCCCTTCTCGGAAGCGCTTCGCGAAGGGCTCGCGCGTCGTCAACCTGCATGTCGAGCCCATGGTGCAGCTCGGGGTGAACGCAGCCTTCATGCGTCGCGACCTCCTGCTCGCGCAGGACGCCCAGTTCGATCCTCGGATCAGGCCGACGTTCGAGGACGCGCACTTCGTCGCGTCCTACCTGCTGCGTTCCGGAACCCACCACATCGGTCTCATGGCATCGTCGAAGTACCTGTACCGAGTGCGAGCAGATGGCTCGTCCCTCGTGCAGAGCGGGTACGACAAGCCGGAGAAGTACACGAACGTCCTACGGTACGGGGAGCTCGACGTCCTCCGGACCGCGATGGAAGAACTGCACCGCGTGCCGCGCTGGCTCGAGAACACCGTTCTGTACGACCTGGTGTGGTACTTCAAGAACGAGCGGGTGACGAGGTCGCCTTCCGCCTCCGCTCCGACGAGCGTGCTCCCGGAGTTCCACGCGCTCGCAGCGCAGGTCCTCGCGCTCATCTCCGAAGACGCCATCAGGACGTACGACCTCGTCGGCGTCGACTTCGCGTCCCGACTCGCGATGCTGCACGGTTACGACGAGGAGCCGTTCCGCTCGCACTACGCGGTGCTGTCCGACGTGGACGAGTCGTCGCAGACGGCCCGGTTCTCGTACTGGTTCGCGGGCGAGCTGCCCCACGAGCGCTTCGTGGTGGACGACGTCGACACACGGCCGGTTCACGAGACGATCCAGGACTACGACTTCTACGGCAGGGTCCTCGTGCGTCAGCGACACGTCTGGCTCCCCCGTGGCCGGCTCACGTACATCGACATCGACGGACGACGCCTCAAGATCGCTCGCGGGGAACAGAACGGTCTTCCGGAATCGCTGTCAGCCCGCGTCCTGCACCCGCACATCGAAGCGCAACGCGCGCGGATGGCTGATCCTCTCCGCGTCGACGAGAGCCGTCGGTCGATGGTGCGGCGACGCCTCAGCGAGCTCCGTCGAAGCGTCACGGCCGCGAAGGTCAGAGACGCTTCCTTCGAGTGGGCGGTCAAGTCGTCCCGGACGAAGGCTCGTTTCCGCGATGCCTGGGTCTTCATGGACCGCGACACCGATGCCAACGACAACGCGGAGCACCTGTACCGCTGGGTCCGCGAGCATCGCCCTGAGGTGAACGCGTGGTTCGTCCTCAAGAAGACCTCGCGCGACTGGCAGCGGCTCCAGCGTGACGGCTTCCGACTCATCGAGTTCGGGTCCCTTGACTGGCGGCTGCTCGTTTCCCACGCTGCCCACCTCGCCTCCTCGCACATCGACGAGTACGTGGTGCATCCACTGCCACCGAGGAAGTACGGCCGACCGCGGTTCACGTACACCTTCCTGCAGCATGGGGTGATCCACAACGACCTCTCGCGCTGGCTCAATGCCAAGCGCGTCGACGTCTTCGTGACGACGACCCCTGCCGAGTACGCCGCGATCACCGGTCCTGGCGCGTACAAGTTCACGGACCGCGAAGTGGTCATGGCCGGTCTCCCCCGTCATGACATCCTCCTGGAGAAGCGAGCAGCGATCGCCCCGGAGAACCGCAGGCGGATCCTCGTGCAGCCGACATGGCGACAAGGACTCCTGGGTCCGGTCGTGAAGGGGTCGAACGAGCGCCAGAAGAACGGCGAGTTCATGACGAGTGAGTACGCCCGCGCATTCACAGCGTTGCTCAGTTCCGACCGACTTCGAGACGTCGCAGCCAGGACCGGCAAGACGATCACGTTCATGCCGCATCCGAACATGCGCCCGTACCTCGACGACTTCGCGCTCCCCGCGCACGTCGAAGTCCTCGACTTCGGCGTCGTCAACGTCCAGGATGTCCTCGCGGAAACTGCGATGTACATCACGGACTACACGTCAGTGGCCTTCGACGCGGCGCTCCTCGAGATCCCCATGGTCTACTTCCAATTCGACGCCGCGTCGTTCTTCGACGGCACTCACGTCGGCCGACGCGGTTACTTCCGGCACGATCGCGATGGGTACGGACCCGTCGTCGCTGAGATCGCCGAAGTGGAGAACGAAGTCGACGCCGTGGCCGAACGAGCCTTCCAGATGCCCGACATCTACCTCCAGCGTTCGCGCGCCAGCTTCCCGGCACGCGATGGTCGGAATCGCGAGCGAGTCGTTGCGGCCATGGTCGCGGCTCGACGGCGACCTTGAAGACGACGATCCCACGGGAGCGGATCAGAGCGTGAATCGTCGCAAGGGAGTCGCGCGGAGGACCGCAGCGATCCCGAACGGTACGAAGTAGGCGACGAGGAAGGTCCACTTCGTCCCCGGGTACCCGAGCACGCTCAGGAGCTGCGTGACCAGGGTGTGCAGGAGCAGGATCGGCACCGAGAGCTGGGCGACGAAGAGCACCGCCTTCCGAGCCACCGTCGGCAAGTACTGCTCGAGCGCCTCCGCGATCAGGATGCCGCCGAGCGAGATCCCGAGGGCCATGAAGACGCTCGCAACAGGTGACCCGAGTGCAGCGCCCTTCATGTTCAACGGTTCGAACACTCCACAGGCGCCGAGGACGAACAGAGGGCCCGCGAGCACGAGACCGGTCGCGAGAGGCCTCGTCACGGTTCCTCGGTACCGACGAAGCATCTGGCCTCCCACGATGAAGACCACCGCTGGCACCGCGAGCCCGACTCCCTCCCACAGATGTGCGACGGAAGCAGGGTCGACGGTGGCCCACATCACTCCGAGGAGTCCGACGAAGAACGGGAGCAGCACGTGCACACGCTCCGTCAGCCGCACGAAGACGCACGCGAAGAAGAGCGCAGTGAAGAACCAGTAGGCCGAGTACGGCCGCGCCGCGTACCAACCGCCCTTCAGGACGTCCGACACCAGGTCGTGCGTGATCGGCCACCCGATGGCGTGCCGTACCGCGAACCAGATCGCGGTGACGATGACGATCCAGACGACGTAGGGGACCAGCAGCGTCTCAGCGCGGCGCTTGATCTCGAAGGTCGTGGTCCGTCCGGCTTTCCACAGGTAGCCGGTGACCACGAAGAAGATCGGGACGTGCCACGTGTAGAGGAGCGGGTTCACCCACTCGCGACCACCCCAGTTGTGTCCGGCGACGATCGCGATGACCCCGGCGACCCGAAGCGCGTCGACGGCGACGGAGCGAGGACCGGTCGTGACGTCCGTCGCCCCAGACGGCGCTGCGTGACTCACTCTCGGTCCTCCACAGCCGCTCAGACGGTCTTGTTGTAAGCGGCCACGACGTCCTCCGTCTTGCCGATCTGCTGGAGCTCGCCCTCGTTCAGCCAGGCGACCTCGTCGCACATGTCCTTCACGGTCGCCATCGAGTGGGAGACGAGGATGACCGTGCGGCCCTCCGCCTTCATCTCCTTGAACTTCGTGCGGCACCGCTTCTGGAACGTCGCGTCCCCGACCGCCAGGACCTCGTCGACGACCAGGACGTCCGGCGTGACGGCGACAGCGACGGAGAACCCGAGTCGGA
This sequence comes from Curtobacterium sp. MCPF17_052, assembly GCF_003234085.1. Taxonomy (GTDB): domain Bacteria; phylum Actinomycetota; class Actinomycetes; order Actinomycetales; family Microbacteriaceae; genus Curtobacterium. The sequence continues at coordinate 147,005 of NZ_QKSD01000008.1, read as the reverse complement.
CGTACATGCCCGAGGAGTAGTTCTTCACCGGCTGGTCGATGAAGTGGCCGACGCCCGAGAACGACACGATCTCGTCGAACTTCCGCGTCACTTCCTTCCGGCTCATCCCGAGGATCGAACCGTTGAGGAAGACGTTCTCACGGCCGGAGAGCTCCGGGTGGAAGCCGGAGCCGACCTCGAGCAGTGACGCCTGCTTGCCGCGGGCGGTGATCGAGCCCTCCTCCGGCCACAGGATCTTCGCCAGGCACTTCAGCAGGGTCGACTTGCCGGACCCGTTCTTGCCGATGAGGCCGAAGGTCGTGCCCTGCGGCACTTCGAACGAGACGTCCTTGAGTGCCCAGAAGTCCTCGTGCACGGACTTCTTGCCACGCATGACCATGCTCTTCAGCGAGTCGTTCCGCTCGTGGTACATCCGGAAGCGCTTGGAGACGTTCTCGACGGTGACAGCAGCATCGTTCACAGGAGTTCGGCCAACTTCTTCTCGTTGCGGGAGAAGACGACGTAGCCGATCGCGAGCGAGACGCACCCGGCGAGTGCGCACGCGACCAGGTCGCCCCATTCCGGCAGTCGGTTGTCGTACATGAGGTTGCGGAAGACCTCGGAGAACCGCTCGATCGGGTTGAGCTTGTAGATCGTGACGATCCACGGGTGCCCGGCCTTGTCCGCGGCGTTCTGGACGAGCGACAGGGGGTAGATGATCGGCGACAGGTACATCCACATCTGCAGGCCGATGCCCACAAGGTGCTGCATGTCACGGAAGTGGACGTTCACGATCGAGAGGATGAGTCCGAGGCCGGCGGAGAACATGGCGAGGAAGACCATCGTCAGGGCGATCACGGGCAGGAACACGAACCACTTCGAACCGAAGACCGCCAGTGCGATGAGCAGGACGCCCATCTCGACGAGCCAGGTGAAGCCGAACGACCCGACGGCGGCCAGCGGCAGCGTCATCCGTGGGAAGTAGACCTTCTTGATGAGCGAGCCGTTCGCGACGATCGACGTCATCCCGGCGTTGATCACGTTCCGGGCGAAGATCCACGGGAGCAGTCCGCACATGAGCCAGAGCGGGTAGATCTGCAGACCGCTCGGGTCCCCCACCTCGAGCCGGGCCCGGAAGATGAACGAGTACACGATCGTGTAGATCAGCATCGTCGCGAGCGGGTTGATCAATGACCACAGCTGCCCGAAGACGGTGCGCCGGTACTTGCCCTTGACCTCGCGTGCGGTGAGGTTGGCCAGCAGTTCGCGCGACGCCATCAGGTCGTTGAAGTACGTCATGCTTCGGTTGCTGACTCCTCCGGGGCGCAGCGGAGCGCTCCTGGTGCAGGGTTCGGGGACGAGACATTCTCGCACAGTGGCGTGGCGCAACCCGCGCCCACGCTTCGCCACAAGGCGCAGGACACGGCGATCTGATGGATTACTGAAGAACTGTCGGTGAATCCAGTAGTGTCGACAGGTGCTCGTCAGCTTCGCCAACCACTCCACCGCGCCGGTGAACCTCGGCGGCGCAGAGCGGTCCCTCCTCCGTTTCGTCGAGGACTGGGCGGCGACCGACCCCGACTTCACCCCGCACTTCGTCACGAAGGCACCTCGCGGCAAGTTCATCGAGGCGCTCGACGAACGCGGCTGGCAGTACGACGCCTTCCGGTACCGCGGGTGGGCCGTGCCGAGCCCGCAACCGGCCCCCGCGGCCGAACGTGCCGCGTTCGCGACCGTCGACTACGCAGCGGTGAGTGCGATCATCCGCCACTACGAGCGTCAGCGACCGGACCTGGTCGTCACCAACACCCTGGTCGCGCCGTGGGCCTCCTTCGCCGCCGCCGTGCTCGGGATCCCCCAGGCCTGGTTCGTCCGCGAGTACGGCGACCTCGACCACGGTCTGCACTTCCAGACCGGACGGGCCGCGACCCTCGGCGACATCGGCCTGCTCGCCGGCGCGGTCGTGACGAACTCCGGCGCCATGCGTGACCACCTGGCCCGCTACATGCCCGCAGAGGAGATCTCGATCGCGTACCCGTCGGTCGACGTCGCCCGACTCGACGCCACGCGCGCTGCCGAGCCGTCCGTGCAGCCGTTCCCCCAGGCCGACCCGGGCCTCCGCATCGTCGTCGTCGGCCGCGTGGAGCCATCGAAGGGCCAGCACCGGGTGATCGAGGCGCTCGGCCTGCTCCGTGACCGCGACATCACCGCGAGCGTCTGCTTCGTCGGCAGCTGGAAGCAGCCCGGCGAGGACCAGCGACTGACGGCACGCGCGCGCGAACTCGGCGTCGCCGACCACGTCGTCTTCGCCGGCGAGCAGAACGCGCCGGCCCCCTACATCGACGCAGCTGACGTGTGCGTGACGGCGTCGACGATCGAGGCCTTCGGTCGGACCACGGCCGAGTACATGGCCCTCGGCAAGCCCGTGATCGCGACACGGGAGGGCGGGAGCGCCGAACTCGTCGACCCCGGCGTCACCGGCGCCCTGTTCGATGCTGACGACGCCGCCGGGCTGGCCGCGGCACTGGCCGGCTACGCGTCGGACCCCGCCACGGCCAGGAGGCACGGTGCGGCTGCCCCGGACCGGCTCGCCGCCGTCACGGGCTCCGGACACGACAACGCCGCCGCAATCGCCCGGCTCACCGCCCTGGTGGGCACGGAGGGCTACCGGCTCCCCCAGGTGGCCCGCTACTGGTTCGAGTTGCCCGCTGCGTACTCGTCCCTCGGCGCGACGAGCGCCCGTGCTGCCGCTGGCCTGCTGGCCTCCCGCCTCCGGAGCCGCTCCGGCGCCGTCGGTCGACTGCTGTCCCGACCGGGCGCCGTGGTGCGCAGGGTGACCGGCCGATGAGCGAGCACCGCCGACCAGTGACGATCGTCGTCCCGGTCTACGACGACCTGCCCGGCCTCGAACGCTGCATCGAGGCCCTGCTCGACACGGTCGACTTCGAGCGCGACCGTGTGCTGCTCGCGAACGACGTCGGACCCAACGTCGACGCCGTCGAGCGACGCCTGTTGGAACTCGTCGGCGAGCACCCCGGCTTTGAGTACGTCCGGAACGAAGCGAACCTGGGCTTCGTCGGGAACTGCAACCGTGCCGTCCTGGAACTCGACCAGACCGGCAACGACGTGTTGCTCCTCAACAGTGACACGGTGCCGATGCCCGGCTTCCTCGACGAGATGACCGCCGTCCTCGGCTCGGACGACACGATCGGCGTCGTCTGCGCTCGGAGCGACAACGCGACGATCGCGTCCTACCCGTTCGCGCGCCGCAACCCCCGGTCGACGATCGCTCCACGGCGGACCCGCGAGCTCCACGGCCGGACGAAGTACCTCCTGCCCCGCTTCACCGTCGCTCCCGTGGCGATGGGGTTCTGCTTCCTCATCCGTCGGGAGATGGTCGACCGGTTCGGGCTCTTCGACGACGTGTTCTCCCCCGGCTACGGCGAGGAGAACGACTTCTGCCTCCGCATCAACGAGCACGGCTTCACCGCGGTGCTCGCCAACCGGGCACTCGTCCTGCACGCCGGGTCGACGAGCTTCAGCGGCGACCGAGGACCGTCGCTCCGACTCGAACACGAGCGGATCCTGCTCGAGCGGTACCCGTTCTACGCCGGCGCCCTCGCACTGTTCCTGGCCCGGTACCGTGACGCCGTGGACGTCTTCGCCGACACGTTCCTGCCCGACGACGACGTCGTCCGCGTTGCACTGCACGTCCCCCTGGACCTCTCCGACGAGGTGCTCGCTCGCGTCCGCGCGGTGCTCGCCGCCGCCCCCGACCACGTGGTCGTCACGGTGGTCGTGTCGTCGAAGCAGATCCGTCGAGCGCGTCAGGAACTCCCCGGCGTGGCGATCGCGGTCGGCGGCCGACCCCGCCAGGTGTTCGACATCGCCGTGGCCCTCGGCGCGCTGACCACGTTCGCGCAGCTCTCCGCGCTGAACGCGAATGCGCCACGGTGGCTCCTCGTCGACCCGGTGGCCCAGGACGCCCGGTGGGCGCACGCGGTCGAGAACCACCGCGCCTCGGCCCTCGACCGGCTGCTGCGCCGCTACGAGAACCGCAGCACCGCCTGGACCGGTGCCGCGGACCTGGTGCGACTCGTCGAGGTGGTCGCCGAGACCGAGATCGACCCTTCCGCCCTGCGCGCGCGCTGGCAGGCGGTGACCGACATCGCGGAGGCCACGGGCTTGCTGGTGCACCGTTCCACCGTGTCGTTCCGCCGCCTCACCGCGCTGTCCCTCGGCGCACGCAACCCACGGATCGTGGCGCGTCTCCGCGCGATCACGGGTCGCGGTGCGTGACATCGACAGCCGGAGGGCGCTGGTCACGGTGACCGCGTTTCGACCCGTCCGCCTGGGCGCCCTCGTCGTCCTCGCGGTCTGGGCCCTCTACCAGTCTTTCTGGAACCTCCTGGGCCACAACGTCCACGGCGACGAGTCGGTCTACGTCCGTGCCGGCTGGGCGTACCTCCACGGCGACTTCTCCGCCAACCGCGAGCACCCGCCGACCGCGAAGTACCTCTTCGGGGCCGCGCAGGTCCTGTTCGGCCAGGGGGTGCTCGGTCCACGCATCGTCGTCGGGGTCCTCGTCGTCGCAGTCGGCGTGACGCTGTTCTGGTGGCTCCGCCGCGAGGTCGGGTTCTGGACGGGCGTGCTCGTCGCGGCGATGTGGCTCCTGACCCCGCGCGGCTTCCTGGGCACCCGGGTGGACCGGTACGCCCTGCTCGACCCGGTGATGATCGCGTTCGCGGTCATCGCCCTCGCGGCGGCGTGGGCGTGGATCAGGACGGACCGGTCCTGGCTCGCGCCGGTGTCGGGTGCGCTCTTCGCGATGTCGGTGACCTCGAAGGTGTCCACCGTCGTGCTGCTGCCGGCGTTCCTCCTGCTGCCGCTGCTCTTCCGTCGCACACGCTCGCTCCTGGTCGCCGGCAGCCTGTGGGTGATCGCGTTCGTCCTGGTCACGGTCGCCCTGTACGCGCCGATGGGCATCCGCTCCGCGATCACGACCATGGTCACGTTCCAGGCCGGCCAGAACGAGCACGGACACCCGATCAGCATCGCGGGCCGGATCCACGCCTTCGCGCCGTGGTGGGCCGATGCCTGGTTCCTGTGGTCGGGGGTCGGCGCGGTCACCACCGTCGTGTTCGTCGTCGGGCTGTTCGCAGCCCTCGTGCTCCGGCCGGGCCGACTCGTGGCGTACCTCGGGACGGCGCTCGGCCTGCTCGTCGTCTTCTACGCGTTCGTCGCCCACATCGCACTCGCGAACTACTACGCCGCCTGGATGCCGTTGCTCATCGCACTCGCGGCGATCGGCATCACCCGCCTGGCCACCGTCCTGCCGTCGCCCATCGGCGGCGTCGTGGCGGCAGTCCTGGTGGTCGCCCTCGTGGTCCCGGCGATCGGAGAGAGCGTCACGATCGCCCGCACACACCCGAGCGGCATCGCCCGCGTCGACCAGTGGCTCGGCGACCACGGGCACGCTGCCGGCAGCGTGCTGTTCGTCGCGGCCACCCCGACCCTCACGGAACCGTACTTCGCAGGCCGCGGGTCGATGGAACCCGACGACGGACCGTTCGCCGCCGTGGTGGTCGGCGACGATCGACGGTTCCCACCGAGCGCCGAGGTCCGCGCCTTCCTCCGGTCCGACGCCGACCAGCTCGAGCGCACCGAGGTCGACGGCTTCACCGTGTGGATCCCCCGCACGGGCACCGTCGTGGAGCGCGCCGGCCGACTCAACGTCGTCCCCTGAGGTCGCCCGACCCACGACCGTGACGCCGCGGCCGCACCGGACGGGGGCCTGTCAGGATGGGAGGCCCGTGGCGGACCCGCCACGGGCCTCCCGTCCGTCCCGACCGGACGCCCTGACCCAGCGCCCGGACCCGGCGCCTTGGGCCTGCGCCGGCGCTACACCAGGCAGCGTGGCCCGAGCAGGCTCTTCAGTTCCCCGAACAGGTCGGGCGTCAGGTTCACCGGGAAGGGCAGCTCGAACGTCCGGGCGACGTCGTCCTTGAGGAGCTTCAACCGCACCTCGGTGTCGCCCTGGTGTCGTCCGAGGACTGCGGCCAATTCGGTCACCGTCCGGGTGGTCGCCTGCCGCTCGGGCAGGGACAGGGTCAGCGGCCCCGATCCCATTGCGTCGCCGACGTTCGGCTGGAACATGCTCACCGCGTGCAGCGCCTTGCCGTCGTCCCGGACGTTGACCCGGCCGCGCAGGACGACGATCGAGTCCGGCACCAGTGACGGCCCGAACTCCTGGTAGGTCTTGCCCAGGAACATGACGCCGATCTGCCCGCCGAAGTCCTCGATGTCGACGATGCCGTACGGGTTGCCGCTGGTCTTCGCCACCCGGTGCTGCACGCTGGTCAGCAGTCCGGCGACGGTGACCGTCTCACCTTCGATGGAGTCGTCGGCGACGAGCAGGTCCGCGATGGTGACCGACTGGTGCTTCGCGAGCTCGATCTCGAGCCCGGCCAGCGGGTGGTCGGAGACGTAGAGCCCGAGCATGTCCCGCTCGAACGCCAGCTTGTCGCGCTTGGACCACTCCGGCCGCTCCGGGACCTGCGACACCGTGAGGGATGCCGGGTGCTCCTCGGCGACCTCGGCGAACAGCGACTCGAAGTCGAAGCCGACGTTGCCGTGGGCCTCGTCCCGCTTGACCTTCACGGCGGCCTCGACCGCGCCCTCGTGGATCTCCACGAGCGCCCGTCGGCTGTCGCCGAACTCGTCGAAGGCTCCGGCCTTGATGAGGGACTCGACGGTCCGCTTGTTCGCCGACGAGATCGGGATCTTCCGGAGAAAGTCGTGGAAGGACTCGAACGCGCCCTTCTCCTGGCGGGCGGCGACGATGTCGTCGACGACGTTGAAGCCGACGTTCCGGATCGCGCCCATGCCGAAGCGGATATCGTCGCCGACGGCGGCGAAGAACCCGATGGACTCGTTGACGTCCGGCGGCATGACCTTGATGCCCATCCGGCGGCACTCGTTGAGGTACAGCGCGAGCTTGTCCCGGGCGTCGCCGACGCTGGTGAGCAGGGCGGCCATGTACTCGGCCGGGTAGTGGGCCTTCAGGTACGCGGTCCAGAACGAGACCACGCCGTACGCGGCGGAGTGCGCCTTGTTGAACGCGTAGTCCGAGAACGGCAGCAGGATGTCCCACAGCGTCTTGATCGCCGCTTCGCCGTAGCCGTTGTCGATCATGCCCTGGTGGAAGCCCGCGTACTGCTTGTCCAGCTCGGACTTCTTCTTCTTGCCCATGGCGCGGCGCAGGATGTCCGCCTGGCCGAGCGAGAAGCCGGCGACCTTCTGCGCGATCGCCATCACCTGCTCCTGGTAGATGATCAGGCCGTAGGTGCCGCCGAGGATCTCCGCGAGCGGTTCTTCGAGCTCGGGGTGGATCGGGGTGATCGCCTGCTCGCCGTTCTTGCGGAGCGCGTAGTTGGTGTGCGAGTTCGCACCCATGGGCCCCGGGCGGTACAGCGCGATGAGTGCGGAGATGTCCTCGAAGTTGTCCGGCTTCATCAGGCGGAGGAGGCCGCGCATGGGCCCGCCGTCGAGCTGGAAGACGCCGAGGGTGTCGCCGCGCTGCAGGAGCGCGTACGCCTCGGGGTCCTCGAGCCCCATGTGCTCGAGGTCCAGGTCGATGCCGCGGTTGGTCTTGATGTTGTCGAGGGCGTCGCTGATGATCGTGAGGTTGCGGAGCCCCAGGAAGTCCATCTTGATCAGGCCGAGCGACTCCGCTGCCGGGTAGTCGAACTGCGTGACGATCTGGCCGTCCTGCTCCCGCTTCATGATCGGGATGATGTCGATCAGCGGGTCGCTCGACATGATGACGCCGGCTGCGTGGACACCCCACTGGCGCTTCAGCCCCTCGAGGCCGAGCGCCGTGTCGAAGACCGTCTTGGCCTCCGGGTCGGTCTCGACGACGGTGCGGACGTCGACGGCTTCCTTGTAGCGCGGGTGGTCCCTGTCGAAGATCCCGGTGAGCGGGATGTCCTTGCCCACCACGGGTGGCGGCATCGCCTTGGTGAGCTTCTCGCCCATGCCGAAGGGGAAGCCGAGGACGCGCGAGGAGTCCTTCAACGCCTGCTTCGCCTTGATCGTGCCGTACGTGACGATCTGCGCCACGCGTTCCGACCCGTACTTCTCGGTGACGTACTTGATCGCCTCACCGCGGCGCCGGTCGTCGAAGTCGACGTCGAAGTCGGGCATCGATACGCGGTCCGGGTTGAGGAAGCGCTCGAAGATCAACCCGTGACGGATCGGGTCGAGGTCGGTGATGCGCATGGCGTACGCGACCATCGAGCCGGCGCCGGAACCACGGCCGGGTCCGACGCGGATGCCGTTGTTCTTCGACCAGTTGATGAAGTCCGCGACGACCAGGAAGTAGCCCGGGAAGCCCATCTGGTTGATGATGCCGACCTCGTAGTCGGCGCGCTCCTGGACCTCTTGCGAGATGCCGCCCGGGTACCGGTACTCCAGCCCCTTCGCCACTTCCTTCTCGAACCAGGAGTGCTCGGTCTCGCCCTCGGGCACCGGGAACTTCGGCATGTAGTTCGCCGAGGTGTCGAACTCCACGTTGCACCGCTCGGCGATGAGCAGCGTGTTGTCGCAGGCCTCGAGGTTGTCGCGGAAGACGTGCCGCATCTGCGCCGGGGTCTTCAGGTAGAACTCGTCGGCGTCGAACTTGAAGCGGTTCGGGTCGTTCAGCGTCGACCCGGACTGCACGCAGAGCAGGGCGGCGTGCGACGTGGCGTCGTGGGCGTGCGTGTAGTGCAGGTCGTTCGTGCCCACGAGTGGGATGTCCAGGTCCTTGGCCAGTCGGATCAGGTCGCTCATGATGCGACGTTCGATCTCGAGCCCGTGGTCCATGATCTCGGCGAAGTAGTTCTCCTTGCCGAAGATGTCCCGGTAGTCGGCGGCGGCCTGGACGGCTTCGTCGTACTGCCCGAGGCGCAGCCGGGTCTGGATCTCCCCCGAGGGGCAGCCCGTCGTCGCGATGATGCCCTGGTGGTACTCCTGCAGCAGCTCGATGTCCATGCGCGGCTTGAAGTAGTACCCCTCGAGGGACGCCTTCGACGACAGCCGGAACAGGTTGTGCATGCCGGTCGTGTTCTCGGCGAACATCGTCATGTGCGTGTACGAACCGGCACCGGACACGTCGTCGCCACCGCCGTCACCCCAGCGCACGCGGGTCTTGTCGCTCCGGTGGGTCCGCGGCGTGATGTACGCCTCTGTCCCGATGATCGGTTTGACCCCGCCGGCCTTCGCGGTCTTCCAGAACTCGAAGGCGCCGAACATGTTGCCGTGGTCCGTCACCGCCACGGCCGGCATGCCCTGCGCGGCGGTCTCCGCCACGAGGTCCGAGAGCCTGGCGGCACCGTCGAGCATCGAGTACTCGCTGTGCACGTGCAGGTGGACGAAGGAGTCGGAATCCGACACGGAACCTCCGGTTCGTACGGTCTGCGGTGGGGTGTGGACAGCCTAACCGCGACCGACGACGATCCCGAGCGTGTCGCAGCACGCCCCGGCGTGGCCGCTCGTCGTCCCCGTTCCTCAGGCAGCGCGGATGCGGTCGAGCGCCTGCTGCAGGTCGTCCGGGTACGACGCCTGGAACTCGACCCAGTCCCCGGTCCGCGGGTGCGCGAAGCCGAGGCGGACCGCGTCGAGCCACTGCCGCGTGAGCCCGAGCTCCTCCGCGAGCACCGGGTCGGCACCGTACATCGTGTCGCCGACCAGTGGATGCCGGGTCGCCGCCATGTGTACACGGATCTGGTGCGTGCGTCCGGTCTCGAGGTGGACCTCGAGCAGCGTCGCGGACCGGAACGCCTCGAGGGTCGCGTAGTGCGTGACGCTCGGCTTGCCGTCCGCGGTGACCGCGAACTTCCAGTCGCTCGAGGGGTGCCGCCCGATGGGGGCGTCGATCGTGCCGGAGGTCGGGTCCGGGTGTCCCTGCGCGAGCGCGTGGTACACCTTCTCGACCGTGCGCTCCTTGAACGCCCGCTTCAGGTGCGTGTACGCCAGCTCGGTCTTCGCCACGACCATCAACCCGGAGGTGCCGACGTCGAGTCGGTGCACGATGCCGGCGCGTTCGGCGGCGCCGGACGTCGCGATCGTGAAGCCGGCGGCGGCGAGGCCTCCGGGCACGGTCGGCCCGTCCCAGCCGGGCGAGGGGTGCGCGGCGACGCCGACGGGCTTGTCGACGACGACGATGTCCTCGTCGTCGTGCACGACCGACATGCCGGGCACCTCCACCGGGATGATCCGCGGGGCTTCCTTCGGGGTCCACTCGACCTCGAGCCACGCGTCGGCGTGCAGGCGGTCGGACTTCTCGGCGACGACGCCGTCGACCCGCACCCCGCCTGCCGCGACGACGTCGGCCGCGAACGAGCGACTGAACCCGAGGAGCTTGGCGATGGCGGCGTCGACACGCTCACCGGCGAGCCCGTCCGGGACGGGCAGCTGACGCTGCTCGCTCACGTCGCGTCGCTCACGTCGCGTCGCTCACTTCGGGTCAGGGCCGAGCGGCCCGTCAGCGGACGGTCGGGAGGCACGGCTGGCGCCCGGAGCGTCGGAGGCGGTTCCCGACTCGGGAACCGCAGCGCCGGACGCCGTGGCGTCAGGCCCCGCCGGAACGGACCCCGCGACGTCGGTCGCGGAAACCTCGGTCATCGCGCGCTGCTGCTTCTCGGAGACGGCCCGCGTCCCGTCGAGGTTCACCCCGAGGATCACGAGCAGCACGAAGACGACCATGCTCACGCAGATGAACGAGTCGGCCACGTTGTAGATCGCCGGCATCATCCACGGTGTCGAGATGAAGTCGACGACGTGACCGCGCCCGAATCCGGGCTCGCGGAACAGCCGGTCGGACAGGTTGCCGAGCGCCCCGCCGAGGAGCATGCCGAGCACGATGGCCCACCACATCGACCGGATCCGTCGCGCGTAGACGACGATCGCGACGACGACCGCGGCGGAGATCAGCGAGAAGACCCACGTCATGTTCACCGCGAAGGAGAACGCCGCACCCGGGTTCCGCACCGACAGGAACTGCAGCGCGTTGCCGAGCACGGGGACGACGACCTCCTCGGGCAGGTTCGCCACGACGAGTGCCTTGGTGACCTGGTCGAGCGTCACCACCACGACAGCGGCGAAGGCCAGTGCCGCGATCGCGCGTGCACTGACCTTCGCTCGTGGGACGGGTCGGTCCAACGTCAGTTGCCGAAGCCCTGCGCCGAGGCCGGAGCCGGCGCGAAGCCGGACTGCTCGGTGCCGGCAGACGAGTCGAGCTCGGAGAGCTGGCTCTGGATGTAGCTCTTGAGCTGCGCACGGTAGTCGCGCTCGAACGTGCGGAGCTCGTCGATCTTGCCCTCGAGCTGCGTGCGCTCCTGGTCGAGCACCGCGACGCGCTGGCGGTTCTGGTTCTCGGTGTCGGCGAGGACCTGGCGCTGCTTGGCCTCGGCCTCGGAGACCAGGCGGGCGGCCTGGGCCTGGCCCTCGGCGATGAGCGCATCGCGCTTCTCGACGCCTTCGCGGACGTGCTCCTCGTGGAGACGGCGAGCGAGGGTCAGGAGGTTCGTGGTGCCCTCGGTGTCCTCGTCCGGGTTCACGGTGGTGACCGGGGCGGCAGCGGCGACCGGTGCGGGCTCCGGAGCGGCGGCGACCGGGGCCGGCTCGGGCGTCGGGGTCGGCGCGGGCTCGTCGTCCTTGGCGAGCGACGGCGCGGATCCGGCCGACTCGAGGCGCTGACGCAGCTCCTCGTTCTCCTGGTTCAGGCGACGCAGCTCGGCCACGATCTCGTCGAGGAAGTCGTCGACCTCGTCCTGGTCGTAGCCCTCGCGGAACTTGGTCGGCTGGAACCGCTTGTTGACTACGTCTTCCGGCGTCAAAGCCATTGCCGTCACCTCAATAGAACTGCTGAACGTGTGGAACCGGGGGCCCTGCTGGACCGTCCGTGCTGAACGTACCAGCCGGGGTCCCGGTGCGGATGTCCCGCCAGGGCAGGACATCGATCCCGACCACCGTACACCGAGGCCGGCTGCTAACCGTGTCGGCTGCCCGCGTGGCGCGTGTCGCGACCCGGCGGCCGAATCCCTCGACGGGGTCGGGATCAGATGAAGCGGAGCGCCAGGGACTGCACGACGACCCGCAGGATGATCACGACGAGCATGACGATCGTCCATCCGAAGTCGAGTGCGACGGGTCCGAGCCGGAGCGGCGGGAGGACACGACGTACCGCCTTGATGGGCGGGTCGGTGACCGTGTAGACGAACTCCGCCACGACCAGCAGCGCGCGCTGCGGCCGCCATGAGCGGTTGAACGACTGCACGATGTCGAGGATGAAACGCCCCCACATCACGAAGAAGTACAGCGTGAGGAGTAAGGAGAGGATCGTGAAGATGAACACGGTTCGGCTCGCTCGTCTCGTGTGACCGGGGCCGGGCGGCACCGGTCACGGGGCGGGTGGGCCTGGGTGCCGAACGGTCGTGCGGGAGCCGGTCGGGCACCCGTACCGCGCGGGCGGCTCAGGACTGGGCGAAGAAGTTCGCCTCGATGTCGGACTCTACCTCAGCAGGCTCACCGCTCACTGCGATGTGCGCAGGCGAGAGCAGGAAGACCTTGTTCGTGACGCGCTCGATCTTGCCGTAGAGGCCGAGCGACAGGCCGCTGGCGAAGTCGATCATCCGGCGGGCGTCACCCTCGGTCATCTGCGAGAGGTTGATGATGACGGGGATGCCGTCACGGAAGCTCTCGGCGATGGACTGGGCGTCCTTGTACTCGCGCGGGTGGACGGTGAGGATCTCGTTCATTTCCTGGACCGGGGTCGCCTTCTGTGCGGTCGTGTGCGAGCGGCGGAGCGGGGTGACCTGCGCGCCGCGCTGGGAGGTGTGCTGGGGCTTCGCGGGTGCGGCGGCCGGGGCGGCAGCTGCGGGAGCGGCGGCGGCCGGAGCGGCAGCGGGCGTCGCGGCGGCCGGGGCCTCCTGCTGCGCTACCGGGGCCGGAGCCTGCTGGCGCGCCTGCGTGGGCGCGGCCTGCTGCTCGTCCTCGTAGTCGAGTTCCTCGTCGGCGAGGCCGAGGTAGACCATCGTCTTCTTCAGCGGGTTGGCCATGGTTCCTCCGGGGGTCGTGCTCGTTGTTGCCCTGCGACGAGGCTATGGTGCGGCGGGGCGATTCCCGGTGATTGCGGTCCCGATCCGCAGGTGTGTCGCGCCCTCGGCGATCGCGTCGGCGTAGTCGCCGCTCATGCCGGCCGAGATGTCCGTCGCCGCGGGGTCGAGCAGGCGCACGCGCTCGGAGATCGCGCGGAGCCGGGCGAACGCCGCGCGGGGCTCCTCGTCGAGCGGTGCCACCGCCATCACCCCGCGGAGGCGCAGGGTCCCGGTGGCCAACACCCGCTCGGCCAGCGCGTCGACGTCGTCCGGTGCGACGCCGCCACGACCGGGGTCGTCGGTCAGGTTGACCTGCACGAACCCGTCGAGCACACGGGGGTCCGGCTCGGCCTCGGTCGGGGCGAAGGCGTCCACCACACTCGCCCGGTCGAGGGACTGCACCACGTGGGCGTACCGGCGGGCCTGCCGGGCCTTCTTCGACTGCAGCTGTCCGACGAAGTGCCAGGTCAGTCCGAGGTCCTCGAGTTCCGCGGCCTTCACCTGCGCCTCCTGGTGGCGGTTCTCCCCCACGTCGGTGACGCCGAGCGCGGCGAGCTGTCGGACCAGGGCAGCCGGGTGGTACTTCGTGACGACGACGAGCGTCAGCTCGTCGACGGAGCGGTCGGCGGCGCGGGCCGCGTCCGCGATGCCATCCCGGACGGAGACGAGCCGCGCCTCCAGTCCGGTGTCGGACGCTGCGGACACAGGCCGAGCCTCCGGTCCGGTGTCGGACTGAAGGCTCGGCTCACGCTGGTCGGCGTCACTCACGTGCGCGGACGACTCACTTCAGGAAGTCGGGGACGTCGAGCTCGTCGTCGTCGTCGAAGGCCGGGTCGGCGGCGCGCTGCGCCGGCGGCTCGTGCTCCTGTGACGCCCAGGACGGGGTCGAGTGCCCGGAGTCCTCGATGCGGTTGGACGAGCCGGTGGTGACGGGCACGGTGGCACCGGCATCCGGGTCGACGTAGCTCGAGCGACGTTCCTGGTGCTGCTGCTGCGACGGCTCGCCACCGTCGAAGCCCGCGGCGATGACGGTGACGCGCACCTCGTCGCCCAGGGTGTCGTCGATGACCGCACCGAAGATGATGTTCGCTTCGGGGTGCACGGCTTCCTGCACCAGGCGGGCCGCGTCGTTGATCTCGAAGATGCCGAGGTTCGAGCCGCCCTGGATCGAGAGCAGCACGCCGTGCGCACCGTCGATCGAGGCTTCGAGCAGCGGCGACGCGACGGCGAGTTCGGCCGCCTTGATCGCGCGGTCGGCACCCCTCGAGGAACCGATGCCCATGAGCGCCGAGCCGGCACCCTGCATGACGCTCTTCACGTCGGCGAAGTCGAGGTTGATCAGGCCCGGCGTCGTGATGAGGTCCGTGATGCCCTGGACACCGGCGAGGAGCACCTGGTCGGCCGTGGCGAAGGCCTCGACCATGGAGATGCCGCGGTCGGAGATCTCGAGCAGACGGTCGTTCGGCACGACGATGAGCGTGTCGACCTCGTCCTTGAGGCTCGCGACGCCGTTCTCGGCCTGCGATTGACGGCGCTTGCCCTCGAAGCCGAAGGGCTTCGTGACGACGCCGATGGTCAGGGCACCGATCGACTTCGCGATGCGCGCGACGACCGGGGCACCACCGGTCCCGGTGCCACCACCTTCACCGGCGGTGACGAAGACCATGTCGGCGCCGGCGAGGGCTTCCTCGATCTCCTCGGCGTGGTCCTCGGCGGCGCGTCGGCCCACCTCGGGATCAGCGCCGGCTCCGAGGCCGCGGGTGATCTCGCGACCCACGTCGAGCTTCACGTCGGCGTCGCTGAGGAGCAGCGCCTGCGCGTCGGTGTTGATGGCGATGAACTCGACCCCGCGGAGTCCGAGCTCGATCATGCGGTTGACGGCGTTGACACCGCCGCCGCCGACACCGACCACCTTGATGACGGCGAGGTAGTTGTGGTTCGTGGTCACGTCTGTCCGGCCTCCGGTCAAAACCCTCAACCTGTGCTTGAAGTTCAGAGTTCTAGCTGCTACGAATGGTGCTGGCCCCGACGCTACGGGTGCCGTCCTGCTGCTGACGACCCGCCACGCCGCGTGTCGCCGATCGCGGCGCAGATCGTGTCGCCGCCGCCGGCTCGGTGCGCGGTCACCCCTGCGGGCGGATGATCCCGTTGTCCGGCGCTGACACGTCGTACTCGACCTTCGAGTCCTTGTCCCGTGCCGCGTGGTCCTTCACGAGGGCGGCGAGCAACGTCGCCTTCGCCGCGGACTCGTCCGGGCTCCCCCACACCACGCTCGAGCCGTCGGTCATCGTCAGCGTCACGTCGTCCGAGGTCGACGCTGCGATGCCGGACACCTGGTCGCGCACACTGGCGGGCATCGCCAGCACGACCTCGGTCATCGTGCGGAACACCGTGCTGCCGAGCGCCGCCCGACCGATGTCCGCCACCGGCATGCCGTCCGGCCGCTTCGTCGTCGACTGCACGACGATACCGGCCGGGTCGACCAGGTCGAACGTCTTCCCGGATTGCACCGCGACGACCGGGGTCCGCTCCGTGACCGTGACGACGAGGGTGTGCGGCGGCTCCTCCTCGGTCACGTAGCTCTCGATCAGCGGGAAGCCCGCGATGCGCTGCTGCACCTCGTCGAGGTCGATGCGGGCGAGCGGCGTGCCGATCTGACCCGACAGCGCCGCACGGACCTGCGCGGCATCGACCCGGTCGGTGCCCTTCACCTCGATGGTCTGCAACGCCATCAACGGCGAGAACACCGCGACGAGGATCGACACCACGAGGACGACGACGACACCGCCCGCCGTGATCCACGCCGCGCGTCGGTGCCGGGAGCGGCGGGTGAACCGACGGACCTCGGCGCGCTCGAGCAGTCGGCGACGCTTGCGGGCGACACGGGCCTCGCGGGCGGTCTCGGCAGCGCGGACGCGGGCACCGATCGGCGTCTCGTGCGGCACGTGGGTGGACACCGGGGCGTCGATCACGTCGGTGCGGGTACCGACACCCGGACGGGAGGGACGACCCGGCTCCGTCACGTCGGCATCCGTCGCGGCGGCACCCGGCGCGCCGACACGGGTCGGCTCGTCACCGGTCAGGCGTCGGTCCAGCGGCACCGGCGCGGTCAGGCGGTCGTCCAGCCTGTGGTCGTCCTCCGTCAGGTCGACCTCCGGGAGGTCCGGCAGCAGCGCGTCGAGCCGGTCGGGGACGTCCGACGCGGGGGTGGGCGCGGCCACGTCGTCGCGGGGAACCGGTGTGCGCGAGGCACGCCGGGCCTCCCGGGCACCGCTCAGCGCTGACCGGAAGCCGCCGCCGCGAGCCGGACGTCCGCCCCCGGCCGCGCCGTCACGACCATCCGGGCCGGTGGACCGCTCGTCGGCCCCGCCCCGGTCGTCGAAGCCCTCGGGGCGCTTCACCGGCCTGCGGCTCCGGCGTCGTCGGAGGTCTGCAGGGCTGTGAGGACCTGCGGGATGATCCGGTACACGTCACCGCAGCTCAGGGTCATGATGATGTCGCCCTCCCGGGCGACCGCAGCCGCACGGGCCGAGGCCTCGGCCCAGTCGGGCAGGTAGTCGACGCGGGCCTGGTCGGCGAAGCGCTCCTGCACGAGGGCGCCGGTCACGCCGGGCTCCGGGTCCTCACGCGCGCCGTAGACGTCGAGCACCACCGTGTGGTCCGCCAGGTCCTCGTAGACCTTCGCGAATTCGGCTGCCATCAGCCGCGTCCGCGAGTACAGGTGCGGCTGGTGGATCGCGATGATCCGGCCCTCGCCGACCACGTCGCGGGCGGCCTGCAGGGCCGCGGCGACCTCGGTCGGGTGGTGGGCGTAGTCGTCGTACACCGAGACGCCGCGCTCGACGCCGTGCAGCTCGAACCGCCGCTCGGTGCCACCGAAGGCCTCGATGCCACGGACCGCGTCGGCCGGCTCGACACCGAGCCCGACGAGCACCGCGAAGGCGCCGACCGCGTTGACGGCGTTGTGCCGACCGGGCACACGGAGGGCGATGTGGTGGCCCGCGCCGTCCCAGCGGAGGTCGACCGTCACCCCGGCGCCCTCGGTGACGCGCTCGATGCGGACGTCGGCGCCCTCGGCCTCGCCGAAGGTGACGATCTCCGGAGCGTCGGGACGGGCACGGATGCCCTCGGTGACGCGGACCGCGCCGGCGTCGTCACTCGAGACGACGACACGCTCGCGGGCCTTCGCGGCGAACTCGACGAACGCGTCGATGAAGGCCTGCTCGCTGCCGTAGTGGTCCAGGTGGTCGGGGTCGACGTTCGTGATGAGCGCGATCGCGACGTCGTAGAGCAGGAACGACCCGTCGGACTCGTCCGCCTCGACGACGAACAGCTCGCTGCTGCCCGGTGCCGAACTCGTGCCGAGCGACTGGATGACGCCGCCGTTGACGAAGCTCGGGTCCAGGCCCAGCTCGACGAGCGCGGTGACGACCATGCCCGTCGAGGTGGTCTTGCCGTGCGCGCCCGCGACCGCGACCAGGCGGTGCTCGGAGATCAGCGCGGCCAGGGCCTGCGAGCGGTGCAGCACCGGCAGTCCACGACGCTGCGCCTCGAGGAGCTCGGGGTTGTCCGGCCAGAGGGCACTGGTGACGACGATCGTGTCCGCGTCACCGACGTTCGCCGCGTCGTGACCGATCCGGACCTCGGCACCGAGCTCGCGCATCCGGCCGGTCGTCGCGGTCTCGCGCGAATCGCTGCCGGTGACGCGGTGTCCGGCGGCCAGGAACATCCGCGCGATGCCGCTCATGCCGGACCCCCCGATGCCGACGAAGTGCACCGTGCCCAGGTCGTCGGGGATCGGCTGGGTGAGGTCCGGCTTGATGGTCATGCTTCCTCCGTGGTGCTGCTGGTGCGGCGTCGCCTGCTGGTGCGGGCGGCGCTGAGGACGAGCTCCGTCATCCGGTCGGCTCCGTCGCGGTGTCCGACACTGCCGGAGCGGACGGCCATGTCCGCGATGCCGGCACGGTCCTCCAGGATCGTCAGCAGCTGCAACGTGATCCAGTCCGGCGTGAATTCCTGGTCGGCCACGAGCACCGCTCCCCCGGCGGCGACCACGTCGCGGGCGTTGTGCCGCTGCTCGCCGTTGCCGACCGGGTACGGAACCAGGACGCTCGGTAGTCCGACCGCGGTGAGCTCGCAGACCATGCCGGCTCCGGAGCGCGAGACGACGAAGTCCGCCGCGGCGTACGCCAGGTCCATCCGGTCGCAGTACGGCAGCACGTGGTAGCCGTCCAGGTCGCTCGGGCCGATGTCCGACGCGGCACCGACGACGTGCAGGATCTGCCAGCCCGCGCCGAGGATCGTCGCCGCAGCCTGGTTGACGGTGCGGTTGATGCTCCGCGCGCCCGACGAGCCACCCGTGACGAGCAGCACCGGGCGGTCCGGGTCGAGGCCGAACTCGGCGAAGCCCGCCGCACGCTCGGCGCGACGGTCGAGCCGCTCGATCTCCCGGCGCAGGGGCATGCCGACGACCCGGGAGTGCGGCAGCCTGGTGTTCGAGAAGGTCACACCGACGTGGCTCGTCAGGACGGCGGCCATCCGGTTCGCCAGCCCCGGCTTGGCGTTCTGCTCGTGCACGACGATCGGCGTGCCGGTCCGCTTCGCCGCGACGTACGCCGGCGCCGCCGCGTAGCCACCGACGCCGAGCACGACGGCGATCTCGCGCTCGCGGATGATCTGTTCGGTGCGCCGTACCGCCGACCAGAAGGCGCCCGGGAACCGCAGCGCGGCACCGTTCACCTTCCGCGGGAACGGCAGGCGCGGGATCGTCACGAGTTCGTACCCGCGCATCGGGACGAGCCGGGACTCGAGCCCCTCGGCGGTGCCGAGGACCAGGACCTCGTCCTCCGGGGACCGCTGCGTCAGTCGGTCGGCGACCGCGAGCAGCGGGTTCACGTGGCCGGCGGTCCCGCCGCCGGCGAAGAGGAAGCGGCTCACCGCAGGGCTCCGTTCCGTGTCCCGGGTTCCGGGACGGTGGTGCCGCGCACACTGCCACCGGAGCGGCTGGGCAGGTCACGGGCGAAGGACAGCACGACCCCGATGGCGACGAGCGTCATGATGAGCGCCGATCCACCGGCTGAGATGAGTGGGAGCGGCACACCGAGCACCGGCAGGAGCCCCAGCACGACCGCGATGTTGACGAGCGCCTGCCCGATCACCCAGGCGAGGACGCCGCCGGTGACGGTGCGGACGAAGGGGTCCGGCGAGAGGCGGATGACGCGGATCATGCCGATCGCCAGGACGACGAACAGGGCCAGCACGACGACCGCGCCGATCAGCCCGAGCTCCTCACCGACGATCGCGAAGATGTAGTCGTTGTCCGCCTCGGGCAGCCACGACCACTTGAGCTTCGAGTTGCCGAGACCGACGCCGAACACCCCGCCGGACGCCAGCGCCCACATGCCGTGGACGGGCTGCCAGCAGAGGTCCTGCGCCTGGTTCGAGTCGGTGCAGCCGGAGAGCCACGCGCTGATGCGCGACTGCCGCGAGCTGGAGGCCATGGTCACGACCGGCAGCATGACCGCGATCGCGACGACACCCACCGCGAGGTGTCGCAGGCGGACACCACCGACGAACAGGCTGCCGAAGACCAGGATCATCATGATCATGGCCGTGCCCTGGTCGCCGCCGACCAGGACGAGCCCGATCGAGACGGCGGTCGCGAGCCCGACGGGGATGAAGACCTCACGCCAGTCGTGCAGCTTCTCGCGCTTGCGGAACAGCACCGCGCCGATGCCGAGCACCAGGGCGAGCTTGAGGATCTCGGACGGCTGGGCGGTGAACCCGCCGATGCCGATCCAGTTCCGGTTGCCCTGGACCGAGATGCCGATCGGGCTGAACACCAGCAGCTGCAGGACGAGCCCGACACCGAGGATGCGCATCGCCCAGCGGCGCCAGAACTCGGCGGAGAGCCGGCTGACCACGAGCATCAACGGCACGCCGATGAGCGCGTACAGGCCCTGCTTCGCGAAGGCGCCGAAGAAGCCGTGCTTGTAGCGGTACTCCTCCACGCTCGACGACGACAGGACCATCACGACGCCGAAGACGACGAGGAAGAGCGTGACGCCGAGGATCGTGTAGAACGTCGTGGACTCGGCCACGAAGACGTTCTTGACGGCCACGACCGCGCCGTTCGAGCGACGGCGGGCACCGTCCACCCCGGAACTCACGCGGGCGCCGGCTGCGGCTCCCGCTGCGCCGGCACGGGCCCGGGCACTACGGCCGTTCGCCGGCAGATCCGTCGGTGTCGCCATCGGCGTCGCCTCCCAGGTGCTCGTGGACCGCTGCCGCGAAACGTTCGCCCCGGTCGGCGTAGGAACCGAACTGGTCGAAGGACGCGGCGGCCGGGGCGAGGAGGACCGTGTCGCCCGGCCTCGCGACCGATGCGGCATGCCGGACCGCCTCGGGCATGACCTGTTCAGTGTCCAGCGCTTCCACCTGCAGCACCGGGACCGTCGGCGCGTGTCGTGCGAATGCCTCCAGGACGGGGGCCCGGTCGGTGCCGATCACGACGACGCCACGGACCCCGGGCCCGAAGCGCTCCACCAGGCCGTCGATGTCGACGCCCTTGAAGAGCCCGCCGACGATCCACACCACGGAGTCGAACGCCGACAGCGAGGCGGTGGCGGCATGCGGGTTCGTCGCCTTCGAGTCGTCGACCCAGGCGACGCCGTCGGCGGTGGCGACCGACTCGGTGCGGTGGTGGTCCGCGCGGAAGGCCTGCACGGCGGAGCGGATCGCGCTCGGCGGGACGGACCCGGCGCGGGCGAGTGCCGCGGCGGCCAGCACGTTGGCGGTCATGTGCGGGCTGTCGAGCCCGGCGGTCTCGAGGTCCGCGACGGTGGCGAGCTCGAGCGCGCTGTTCCGGCGGTCCTCGCCGAAGGCACGGTCGCAGAGCACGTCCTCGACGACCCCGACGTCGCCGGGGGCCGGCACGCCGAGCGAGAAGCCGACCGCGCGGCAGCCCTCGACGACGTCAGCGTCCTCCACCATGCGGCGGGTGACGTCGTCGGCGGTGTTGTAGACGCAGGCCAGGACGGTCCGCTCGTAGACCTTCGCCTTCGCCGCGCGGTAGGCCTCGGCAGACCCGTGCCACTCCAGGTGGTCGTCGGCGATGTTGAGGCACGCCGAGGCGAGGGGCACGACGGCACCCGGCCCCTCGGACGCCATCGAGTGCAGCTGGTGGCTGGACAGCTCGACCACCAGGACGTCGAAACCCTCCGGGTCGCGCACCACGTCGAGCACCGGGACGCCGATGTTGCCGCAGGCGACGGCACGCAGTCCGGTGGCGGCGAACATCGCCGTGGTCAGCTGCGTGGTGGTGGTCTTGCCGTTCGTCCCGGTGATCGTCACCCACGGAGCGGCGACCGGGCCCTTCACCACCTTGTCGCGGACGCGCCAGGCGAGCTCGATGTCGCCCCAGACCGCGCCGTGCTCGTGTGCCCAGACGACGGTGGGGTTGTGCGGCGGCAGGCCCGGCGACACGACGACCAGGTCGGGTGCCTGCTCGACGAGTTCCGCGGGCACCGCGTCGAGCGGCGTCTGCACGAAGCGCGCACCGATGACGTCCAACAGCTCGACGCTGTCGGCGGGGGCGTCGGTCGAGTAGACGACGACGTCGCTGCCGAGTTCGGCCAGGGTGTCCGCCACCGAGAACCCGGTGGCGCCGAGGCCGAGCACGGCGACCCGCAGCCCCTTCCAGCCCTCGGAGTGCCAGCTGTCGAGACCGTTCAGGCGTTCGCTCATTGGACTCGTGCGATCCATTCCAGGTAGAACAGTCCGACCCCGGCCGCGACGCAGAGCCCCGCGATGATCCAGAACCGGACGACGACGGTGACCTCGGCCCAGCCCTTGAGCTCGAAGTGGTGGTGCAGGGGGCTCATCCGGAAGATGCGCTTGCCGTGCGTGATCTTGAAGTACGCCCGCTGCAGGATGACCGAACCGGTGACGATGAAGAACAGGCCGCCGATCAGGATGAGCAGCAGCTCGGTACGGCTGAGGATCGCCAGACCGGCCAGCGCGCCGCCGAGCCCGAGGGAGCCGGTGTCGCCGAGGAAGATCTGCGCCGGCGACGTGTTGTACCAGAGGAAGCCGATCAGGCCACCGCAGACCGCGGCCGCGACGACCGCCAGGTCGAGCGGGTCGGTGACGGTGTAGCAGGCGTGCTTCGTGCTCTCGTCGATCCGGACGCCGCCGCAGATCTGGTTCGACTGCCAGAACCCGATGATGACGTAGGACCCGATCGCCAGGATGCTCGACCCGGTCGCCAGGCCGTCGAGCCCGTCGGCGACGTTGACGCCGTTCGAGGTCGACACCGTGAGCAGCACGATCCACGCCAGGAACAGGATCGTACCGATGACCGTGCCGAGGGCCATGAAGTCGAGCCACGGGACGTCCCGGATCGCCGAGATCATGGTCGACGCCGGCGGCTTGCCGCTGTCGGCCGGCACGACGAGGGCGATGGTGGCGAAGACCACACCGACGATGACCTGCCCGAGGACCTTCGCCCAGCCGCCGAGCCCGAGGCTCCGCTGGCGTCGGACCTTGAGGAAGTCGTCGACGAAGCCGACGACGCCGAGCCCGACCATGAGGAACAGGACGAGCAGCCCGGAGAGCGTCAGCGGGTCCCGACCCACCAGGTGTCCGACGAAGTAGCCGAGCACCGCGCCGAGGATCAGGACGATGCCGCCCATGGTGGCGGTGCCGCGCTTGGTGTGGTGCGACTGCGGACCGTCGTCACGGATGAACTGCCCCCACCCGAGTCGGTGGAACAGCTTGATGAACAGCGGCGTGAGCAGCAGTGTGAACACCAGCGACACAGCGCCGGCGACGAGGAGCGCGATCATTCGGGGACACCTCCGAGGCGGTCGCCGAGGAACCGCAGCCCGGCCGACTTCGAGGACTTGACCAGGACGACGTCACCCGGACGCACGAGTTCCTGGAGGGCACGGACGGCGTCGTCGACGTCCTCGATGAACACGGACTCGCCGTCCCACGATCCCTCGAGGGTGGCGGCCTGGTGGATGGGCATGGCACCGCGGCCGACGACCACGAGCTGTCCGATGCCGAGCCGGACGACGAGTCGACCGATCGTGTCGTGCTCCTCCACCGAGAACTCCCCGAGCTCGGCCATCTCGCCGAGGACGGCGACGGTGCGCTCCCCCGGTCGGACGACCTGCGCGAGCGTCCGCAGTGCGGCGGCGGTCGAGTCGGGTGAGGCGTTGTAGGCGTCGTTGATCACGGTGACCCCGTCCGGGCCCTGCAGCAGCTCCATGCGCCAGCGCTCGGCGCGCGTCATCGACGCGAGGGCCTCGGCACCGTCGGCGAGCGGCACACCCCAGAGGTGCGCCACCGTCAGGGCGGCGGCCGCGTTCATCGCGTGGTGCTCGCCGAGGATGGCGAGGCGGACGTCGACGGTCTCGAGGACGTCGGACGGGCCTCCCGTCAGGTCGTCCGGTGTCGGTGCGGTGTCACCGACGGGAGGCGCGGTGAGCGTGAAGCGGGTGCCCTCGCGGTCCGTGGTGACCCCGCTGATGCGGTAGTCCGCCGCGGCGGACGTGCCGAAGCCGACCACCCGGGCGTCGGTGCGCCCGCGCATCCGCGCAACGCGGTCGTCGTCGACGTTGAGGAGTGCGGTCGCGGTGGCCGGGAGGTCGGTGACCATCTCGGACTTCGCGCGCTCGGTGGCCTCGATCCCGCCGAACTCGCCGGCGTGGGCGAGACCGACCTTCAGCACGACACCGACGTCGGGCTCGGCGATGCGGACGAGCTTCGCGATGTGGCCGATGCCGCTCGCGCCCATCTCGACGACCAGGAACCGGGTGCCCGTCGTGATGCGGAGCATCGAGATCGGGGCACCGACGTGGTTGTTGAACGAGCCCTCCGGCGCGACGGTCTCGCCGGCGCGGGACAGGATCGTGCGGAGCATGTTCTTCGTGCTCGTCTTGCCGTTCGAGCCGGTGATGCCGACCACGCGGAGTGACCCGCCGGCGCGGACGCGTGCGACGACCTCATGCGCCAGGGCGGCCAGTGCGGCGTACCCGTCGGCGACGACGATCTGTGCGGTGGCGGAGTCGGCGGGCAGGTCGACGGCACGCTCGGTGACCACCAGCGCGGCACCTGCGGCGGCGGCAGCCGGCACGAAACGGTGTCCGTCGGTCTCCTCACCGAGCAGGGCGAAGAAGACGCTGCCGGGGGCGACGAGCCGCGAGTCCGTCTCCACCGAGCCGTCGACGATGGAGTCAGCGGCACCGCGGACGAGTTCGCCGTCGACCGCGGCGGCGATCTCGGCGAGGGTCAGCGCGATCATCGGGCGTCCTCCGCCGGGCCGGAGTTCGGTTCCCAGCCGGCTTCGCGGAGTGCGGCCCGTGCTTCGTCACGTGCCGAGTACGGCGTCCGGACGCCCTGGATGTCGCGGTAGTCCTGGTGGCCGGGGCCGGCCCAGAGGATCGAGTCCCCCTCCCCGACCAGCGCGACCGCGGCACGGATGGCGGCCTCGGGCGGGCTCACCTCGTGGATTTCGTGCTCCGGGTACGCGGCGCGGGCTGCGTCCACCAGGGTCTTCCGGATCGACGCGGCGTCCTCGAACCGCGGGTGGTGGTCGGTGACGACGAGGATGTCCGACCCCTCGGCGGCCACCCGGGCCATGTCCGCGCGCTTCGTCGTGTCGCGGTCACCGTCGGCGCCGAACAGCATGACGACCTTGCCGGGCGTGAACTGGCGGACCGCGGCGAGGGTGTTGAGGAAGGCGTCCGGGCTGTGCCCGAAGTCGACGTAGACGCTCGGGCCGGAGTTGCCGGAGACGCGCTCGGTGCGACCGGGCAGGTAGCACTCGATGGCGCTGACGACGGTGCCGTCCCGCTCGTCGGCGTAGGTGCGGTGGTTCGTCTCGAGCGCGTGCGCGATGGCCCCGAGCTCGAACCCGCCCTCGACGAGCATGACGATGGCGAGGGCGGCGTTGGCCGCCATGTGCCAGCCGATCAGGGGGACGCGGGTGGTGAGCTCGCGGCCCTCCGGTCCGGTCAGGCGGAACTCGGTGTAGGCGGCGTGGGCCTCGACGATGTCGACGTGCCACTCGGCCTCGACCTCGGGGTGCACGGTGATGGTGGTCACCGGGATCCGGCTGTCCTGGACGACGCGCTGACCCCAGTCGGTGTCGAGCGAGACGACACCGCGGCGGCCGTGCTCCGGCTGGAACAGCGGCAGCTTCGCCTGGAAGTACTCCTCCATGTCGGCGTAGTCGTCGAGGTGGTCGTGGCTGAGGTTCGTGAAGGCCACGACGTCGAATACGATGCCGTCGACGCGGTGCCGGCTGAGGGCCTGGGCGCTGACCTCGACGGCGACGGCGCGGACCTCGCTCTCGCGCATCCGGGCGAGGAGGGCGTGCATCTCGCTGGCCTCGGGCGTGGTGAGCCGACTGGTGACGCTGAGCGAACCGATGTGGCGCTCGGCGGTCGAGCTCAGGCCGGTGACCAGGCCGAGCTGCTTGAGGACGCCTTCGAGGATGTACGAGGTGCTGGTCTTGCCGTTCGTCCCGGTGACGGCGAAGAGCTGCGGCAGCTCGGCCTCGTCCGGGTTCGTGCGGTACACCCACGCGGAGACGTCACCGAGCGCTGCCCGGGGGTCATCGACGACCAGGACCGGCAGGCCGGACGGCTCGGCGACCGCCACGCCGTCGGCATCGGTCAGCACGGCGACCGCACCGCGCTCGGCGGCGTCGGCGGCGAACTCGGCGCCGTGGCGGTTCGCACCGTGGACGCCGACGAACAGGTCACCGGGCTGCACCTCGGCGGCGCTGAGGGTGACGCCGGTCGTCTCGACGCCGTCGAGCGACCCGACGACCCGGAGCCCGAAGGCGTTCGCGAGTTCGGCGACCGGCCGCGGGGTCGGGTGTTCGGGCCGGAGGACCGGGGGGATCCGTGCTGACAAGTGCTCCTTCTTCCTCACCACGTGGACGGGTCGGCCTACCAGGTCGACGGGTAGGTCCGTGCCTGTGTCGTGGAGGGGGCGACTCGGTACTTCTCGAGCACCTGGGACATGAGTGTGCGGAACGCCGGAGCCGCTCCGCTCGACCACTTGGTGGCCTGCGGCTTCGTGAACGTCACCGTGACAACATACTGGGGGTCTTCGGCGGGGGCCATTCCGGCCACCGAGATGATGCGATCCGCGCCGTAGCCCTTCGCTCCGTCGGCGACCTCGGCCGTTCCGGTCTTCGCGGCGATGTTGTAGCCGGAGATCGGCTTCATGCCGACCAGGGTGCCGCCGGTCACCACGCTCTGCAGCATGTCGACCGTCTGGGTCGCGGCGGCGGCCGACACGACACGCTTGCCCTGCACGTCGGGCGCGTCGATGGTCGTGCCGTCCTCGGTCTGGCAACCCTTCACCATGTGCAGCGGGATCCGCACACCCTGGTTCGCGAGGGTCTGGTAGATGCTCGAGACCTGCATGGCCGTGGTCGAGATGCCCTGGCCGAACATCGAGTTGATGTCGGTCTGCTTGTCCCACTGCGGGCTCGCGCCGTAGTTCATGGTGGGCTGGCCCGGGTAGTCGATCGCCGGCTCGGGCTCGAACAGGCCGAACTCGCGCATCACGTCGTACCGCTGCTGTGTCGTCAGCTTCGAGCCGAGTTCCGTGATGCCGACGTTCGAGGAGTCCCGGAGGATGCCGGTGAGCGTGAGGTTCTCGGTGGGGTGGAGCTCGGAGTCGTGGATGGTGCCGCCCCAGGGGAACGTCCGGGAGTACGGCACGACGGCCTGGGTCGTCGGGCTCGCCAGCCCCTTGTCGATGAGGGCGGCGGCGATCGCGGCCTTGATCGTCGAACCGGGCTCGTAGGCGGCGGTCAGGGCGCGGGAGCCGTAGGCGCCCGGGTCCTTCGTCGCGTCGACGTCGTTCGGGTCGACCGTCGGGTAGTCCGCGACGGCCAGGACCTCGCCGGTCTTGGCGTTCACCACGGTGGCGGTGGCGGACTCGGCCCTGAGCTGCTGCGCGGCGTCGGCGATGTCCTGCGACGCCATGTACTGCAGGTCGCTGTCGATCGTGGTGACGAGCGTGCCGCCGTCCTTCGCGCGCTTCTGGGTCACGGTGCTGCCCGGCAGCTGCACGCCGTCCTCACCGCGCTCGTACGTCTCGGAGCCGTTCGTCCCGGCAAGGCACTTCTGGTACGCCAACTCGAGGCCGGCCTGGGCACCGTCGGTCCCCATGAAGCCCGTCACGTTGCCGGTGGCTGCGCCGGTGGGGTAGGACCGTGCGGCCTGCTGCTCCGGGTAGAGCCACGGCACCTGCAGGGCGCGGACGGCCTCGTAGTGCGCGACGTCGATCCCCTTGACCAGGTAGGCGAAGTCGGACTTCGGGTCGGCGGCGATGTTCGCCTGCATCGCGGCGACGTCGCCGCCGGAGGCCTTCGCGATCGCGCTGAGCGCCTGGTCGACCGAGATCTCCTTGACGCGGGTCCCGCCGAGCTTGCCGTCGAAGGACTTCACCAGTCGCGGCGACGTCGTGATGTTGTACCGGACCACGCTCTCGGCCAGGGCCGTGCCGTCACGGTCGACGATCGTGCCGCGGGTGCCGTAGAGCGTCACCGGGATGCTGCGCTTCGACTCGGCGGCCTTCGACAGCTCGTCGGCCTGGACCACCTGGATGTCGACCAGTCGGACCACGAACACCGCGACGAGCGCGATCACGGCGATCATCACGACGCTGTAGCGCAGTCGTCGGTTGCGGAGCGTCTTCGTCACGAGCGGCCTTCCCGGGGTGGTGCTGAGCCCTCGGTCACCGGGTCGTGGGTGCCTGGAGCTGGTTCGCGTCGGACTCTACGGAGGACTTCGTCGAACCCTGGTCCGACGCGCTGGATGCCCCGGCCTTCCCAGTGTCGGCAGGTGCCGTCGCGGCCGGTGCGGCGGAGGCCGGCGCACCGGCGGCCGGAGCAGCCGTGCTGTTCTCCTTGCTCGTCGCGGTGTCGCCCGGCTTCGCGGCGAGCGGGACGTCGCCGAGCAGGGAGTTCGGGACCTGGTTCGCGGTGTTGCCGGTCGCCTCTTCCGGTGTCGCGGGCGTCGGCGTGCCGTAGACGGTGCCGGTCTTCGGGTCGAGGTACACCGGCGTCGAGTTCGCGATCATGCCGAGGGCCTGCGCGTTGCGGGCCAGGTTCTGTGGCGACTCGAGGACCTTGAGCCCCTCGGACAGGGACGCCTGGGTCCGCGTGAGTCCGGTCTGCTCGGTCTTCAACGAGCTGAGCGTGTAGGCGCCCTGGCTGAGCCCCATGCTGATGCCGAGCTGGGCCAGGAGCAGCAGCCCGAGCGCCGCGATCGCGACGATGGCGTAGGCCACCCGCGGTCGGGCACGGCGCTGCGCCCTGGTCGGGGTGACCTCGACGAGCTCCGGGCGCTTCCGCTCGGGTCGGCCGTGGTCCGGACGCGGCGCGCGCGACGGGGCGACGGCAGGGTCGACGAGTGCGAGGTTCGTGCTCATGTCACTTCCGGATCCGCTCGGCCGCGCGCAGGCGCACGGGGGTAGCTCGGGGGTTGGCGGCGCGCTCGGCCTCGTCGGCCTGCTCGGCGCCCTTGACGACCAGGGCGAAGGTCGGTGCGTGCTCGGGGAGCTCCACCGGCAGGTCCGCCGGGGCGCTCGAGGTGGTCCGTTCGACGAGGGCGCGCTTCACGATGCGGTCCTCGAGCGACTGGTACGACTCGACGACCAGGCGGCCGCCGACCCGGATGCGGTCGAGCGCGGCGGGGATCGCCCGCTCGAGGACGCTGAGTTCGGTGTTGACCTCGATCCGGAGCGCCTGGAAGACCCGTTTCGCCGGGTGCCCCTGCCGCTGGATCGCGACCGGGGTGGCGTCGTGGAGCACCTGGACGAGGTCGCCGGACATCGTGAACGGCTGCTCCGCCCGGCGTTCGACGATCGCCTTCGCGTACCGGCCGGCGAGCTTCTCCTCGCCGTAGCGCTGGAAGATCCGGCGCAGTTCGCGCTCGTCGTAGTCGGCGAGGACCTCGGCGGCGGTGATGCCCTGCGTCCGGTCCATGCGCATGTCGAGCGGGGCGTCCTGGCTGTAGGCGAAGCCGCGCTCAGCACGGTCGAGCTGCAGCGACGAGACGCCGAGGTCGAAGAGCACACCGTCGACCGCGTCGATGCCGAGGCCGTCGAGCGCCTCCGGCAGTTCGTCGTACACGGTGTGCACGAGGTGCACGCGGTCGCCGAAGCGGGCGAGCCGCTCCCCCGCGATGCCGAGGGCGTCCGTGTCGCGGTCGAGCCCGACGAGCGTCAGCTCCGGGAAGCGCTCGAGCAGGCCCGCCGAGTGCCCGCCCATGCCGAGCGTCGCGTCGACGACGACCTTGCCCGGGCCGTCGAGCGTCGGCGTGAAGAGGTCGACGATCCGCTCGAGCATCACGGGGGTGTGCGGGAACTTCTCCGGTGCTGCCATGTGCGCCCCTGGACTCCTGGGCCGTGGGTCCGGATCCCCATCCATGCGACCTGACACCGGGGAAGGTGTGTCAGGGCGGACGGCTGGGAGTCTCGATCCACGGATCAGAAGATCCCCGGGATCACCTCCTCGTCGTTCTCGGCGAAGGCCTCTTCGGTCTCCGCGTAGTAGGCCTCCCATGCGCTGGTCGACCAGATCTCGGCGCGGTCACCGCTGCCGATGACCGTCAGGTCCCGCTCGAGCCCCGCGTACTCGCGGAGGTTCTGCGGGATCGTGACGCGGTTTTGCTTGTCGGGTTGTTCGGCGCTCGCTCCGGAGAGGAACAGGCGCATGTAGTCACGGGTCCGCTTCGACGTCATCGGCGCCTGGCGGATCCGCTCGTGGAGTTCCTCGAAGGTCCTGGCGCTGAAGACGACCACGCACCGTTCCTGGCCACGGGTCATGACGAGACCGCCGGAGAGTTCGTCCCGGAACTTGGCGGGCAGGATCACGCGACCCTTCTCGTCGAGCTTCGGGGCATGGGTACCGAGCAGCACTCGGGGCCTCCCCTCAGCTCCACCGGTCTTCGTCTCGCCCCACGCTACTCCACTTCCCTCCACTTCGCTGCTCCAGCGCACCACTCTCAGCCTCCGGCACCCCTTCTGGGGGCACTCACGGACCGACAGATGCCGCTCGATCCGCGCAACGACGCGACTCCCGACCGAGTGGAGCGCAGTGGAGGGATCCGGGCGCGCAGAACACCGGTGTTCGTCCATCACGCCGCGTCACGCGGCAGCGTCGAAGCCGAACACCGGTGTCGTGCAGTCAGGAAGGCTCACGCCGGGCACGAGAAACGGGGCCGGCCTGGGAAGGCCGACCCCGTGGAGGGATGTGGAGGAACTAGTCCTGCTGGTTGCGCTTGTCCCAGCGCTCGTTCATCCGGTCGATGAAGGAACCGCCGGAGGATCCGCGAGCCGGTCGCGCTCCGGTCCGGGCGGAGCGCGCGGACGCGGCACGCGCCGGACGGGCCGTTGGGGTCCGACCACCCGGGCGGAGGGCGAAGAGCACCCCGGCCAGCATCACGACGAAACCGAGCACACCGATCAGGGGCTGCTTGATGACCAGCCCGAGCACGATCACACCGACGCCGACGAGACCGATCAGGACACCGATCGTGATCGCGGTGTACGTCGGACGGCCCTGGCGGCGGGTGACGCGCGCCACGAAGTCGGAGTCGTTCTGGTAGAGGCTCCGCTCCATCTCTTCGAGGAGGCGCTGCTCTTGCTCCGAGAGTGGCATCTTGGTTCCCTCTGGTTCCTGGGATCGACGCGGTGGAAGGGGTGGATCGATCTTACGACCGGACCACCCACTAAGGTAAGGACCGTGGCTGAGAGTACGCGATTAGTGGACCTCGTCTCGGCGCGGATCGATCGGGCTCTCGACGAGCAGCGCGACCGCCTCGCGGCGATCAGTCCCGACCTGGTCTCCTTCGACACGTTCGCCCGTGACCTGCTGTCCGGCGGTAAACGGTTCCGGGCGCTGTTCTGCTACTGGGGTTGGCAGTCCGTGGCGGGCCGTTCGGGCTCGTTCGACCCACTGTCGGAAGGCGCCCGACAGACCACGGCCGAGGCGATCGTCACCGCCGCCGCCGCACTCGAGGTCTTCCACGCCGCAGCCCTGGTGCACGACGACATCATGGACCGTTCGGACACCCGTCGCGGGCGTCCGGCAGCGCACCGCCGTTTCGAGTCGCAGCACGCCGACTCCGGCTGGGTCGGCGACCGCGCGCTCTACGGCACGAACGCCGCACTGCTCCTCGGCGACATGCTGCTCTCGCTCAGCGACTCCCTCTTCGACGAGGCCCTCGCGCTGCTCGACCCGGTACGCGCGCGGATCGTCCGCCAGGAGTTCCACACGATGCGGCTCGAGGTGACCGCAGGTCAGTACCTCGACATCCACGAGGAGACCGCCTGGCCGACGGTCGACGACGCCGAGCAGCTCGTCCGGGCGCAGCGGGTGATCGTCTTCAAGTCCGCGAAGTACTCGGTCGAGGCACCGCTGCTCATCGGCGCGCTCATCGCGGGCGCCAGCGAGAGCCAGCTCGACGGCCTCCGGTCGTTCGGACTCCCCCTCGGCGTGGCGTACCAACTGCGCGACGACATGCTCGGCGTGTTCGGAGACCCCGAGGTCACGGGCAAGCCCGCCGGTGACGACCTCCGCGAGGGCAAGCGCACCGTGCTCGTCGCGACCGCCCGCAAGTCCCTCCCGGTCGGCGCCCGCCAGCTGCTCGACGAGCTGCTCGGCGACCCGGACCTCGACGACGACCAGGTGCAGATGCTCCGCGCGACCCTCACCGACTCCGGCGCGGTCAGTGCGGTCGAACGCTCGATCGAGCGGCACGTCCAGCGGGCGAAGGCCGCGCTCGACGCGTCGCCGCTGACCCCGTCGGCCCGCGAACAGCTCGCCTCGCTCGCGGACACGGTCAGCCGCCGCTCCGCCTGATCCGGCTCGACCTTGATCCGGCGCGACCCCGGACAGACGGGAGGCCCGACACCAGCTGGTGTCGGGCCTCCCGTCCGTCGGTCGGTCGCGTCGGCCGGTGCTACAGCAGCGACTGCGCGGCGCGCCGGACCTCGGCCTTGCGGTTCGCACGGAGCGCGGCGATCGGTGTCGTCCCCATCGCGTCGTCCTCGGTGAGCATCCACCGGACGGCCTCGTCATCGGTGAGCCCGTTGTCGCCGAGGACGATCAGGGTGCCGCGCAGCGAGGGCAGCGGTTCGGTGTCGTCGAGGAACTCGCTCGGGACGCGCAGGACGCCGTCCACGCGGGCGGGCAGCAGGGTCCGCTCCTCGAACAGGCGATGGACGCGGCCGGGGCTCACCCCCAGCAGCTCGACCAGGTCGGGCACGGTCAGCCAGCGTTCGGACAGGGCGTCGTCTCCGGGAAGGGCAGCACTCACGGGTCCCATCGTGCCAGAGCCGGGCGGACCCGCGCAGCGCCCGGGGGGCGCGAGCCCGTCGAGCACGCCCGATCCGGCTCGATCGAGTCACACCAGTCACAGAAGTCACAGAAGTCACAAGAGTCACGAGCACAACTTCCGGCGCTCTGGTTGACTTGGGAATCACAGCATGTCAGCGTGTGGTCACCTGGGTGCGCCGTGTGTGCACACACGGCCGACAGACCGACCCCGTACCGACGACGTGCGCCAGACAGGAGAACGACCGTGGACAGGGACACGACCCCCGACGAGGCAGCCCGACGCCTCCGTTCGTCGCGCTTCGCGACGATGCCGATCGTCCTCGCCGGCACGATCGCGGTGACCGCCGGACTGACCGGACCGATCGCCCACCTCGAGCAGCGCCACGACGACGAGTCCGGTCGCCGGCACGTCGACGAGGACCGGGACCTCGGCTCCGGGCCGGTCTTCGCCACCGCGGTCGCCCGCCAGCAGAAGCCGGTGGTCACCACCGTCGCCGCCACGCGCTCCGCGGCCCCCACGACCTACACCGTGCGCCAGGGGGACACCGTCTCCGGCATCGCCGCACGGTACGGCCTGTCGGCGCAGGAGATCCTGGTCCGCAACGGCCTCGGCTGGAACACGATCATCCACGCCGGACAGACCCTCCGGCTCGCCTCGACCCCGGTCGGCGGAGCGGTCACGTCGACCGCCACGACCGCGAGCTACCACGTCAAGCAGGGCGACACCGTCTCCGGCATCGCGGCGAAGGTCGGCGTCTCGACGGCCGCGCTCCTCACCGCCAACGAGCTCTCGCAGCGCAGCGTGATCTACCCCGGTCAGTCCCTGCGCGTGCCGGCCGGACGGTCGAGTGCCACGAAGACCGCCACGACCGCCGGGCCGTCGGCACCCAGTGCCGCGCCCACCACGACCGCCACCGTGCGTCGCGCTGGCTCGGTCACCATCGGCAACGGCGACACCATCGTCTCGGTCGCCACCACGCACGGGGTCTCGGTCGCGTCGCTCCTCGCGGCGAACGGCCTGACCTACACGAGCACGATCTACGCCGGCAGCACGCTCGTCCTGCCCTCGAGCGGCCCGTCGCTCTCCACGGAGCAGCGCACCAACGCCGCCACGATCGTCCGCGTCGGCCGCTCACTCGGCGTCTCGGACCGGGGCCTCGTCATCGCGCTGGCCACCGCGATGCAGGAGTCGAACCTCCGGAACCTCGCACACGGCGACCGGGACTCCGTCGGTCTGTTCCAGCAGCGTCCGAGCCAGGGTTGGGGCACGCCGGGTCAGCTCCAGGACACCGTGTACGCGTCCGAGCTCTTCTTCGGCGGCTCGCGCAACCCGAACCCCGGCGTCACCGCCGGTCTGCTCGACATCCCGGGCTGGTCGTCGATGAGCGTGACCGAGGCGGCGCAGGCCGTCCAGCGGTCCGCGTACCCGAAGGCCTACGCCCAGTGGGAGCAGTCGGCCCACGCCTGGCTCCGCTCGCTCTGACCTCCGGTCGATCCGCAGCGCCGGGTCATCCCTCCGGTCGAGATCGTGTAACGACCGGTGCGCCGGTGCCGGTCCTCCCCGTCCGGATTCGTAGAATGCCGCAGATGACCACGAACGCCGCCACGGACCCGATGATCGGTCGCATGATCGATCAGCGGTACCGCGTCCGCTCCCGCATCGCGCGCGGCGGCATGGCGACCGTGTACCTGGCGACCGACGTCCGGCTGGAGCGCCGGGTCGCGGTGAAGATCATGCACGGGCACCTGGCGGACGACCAGGCGTTCCGTGAGCGCTTCATCCAGGAGGCCCGCTCCGCCGCCCGCCTGTCCCACCCGAACCTCGTCGGCGTCTACGACCAGGGCGCCGAGGACGACTGCGTCTACATCGTCATGGAGTACATCCCGGGCATCACGCTCCGGGACCTGCTGCACGAACACCGCGCGCTGACACCCGAGCAGGCGACGGACATCGTCCGCGCCGTGCTCGCCGGCCTGGCCTCGGCCCACCGCGCCGGCATCGTGCACCGCGACCTCAAGCCGGAGAACGTCCTGCTCGCCGACGACGGGCGCATCAAGCTCGGCGACTTCGGGCTGGCCCGAGCCACCACCGCGAACACCGCGACCGGCGCCGCACTGCTCGGCACGATCGCGTACCTCTCCCCCGAGCTCGTCACCCGCGGCGCCGCCGACTCGCGCAGCGACATCTACGCGCTCGGCATCATGCTCTACGAGATGCTCACCGGCGAGCAGCCCTACAAGGGCGAGCAGCCGATGCAGATCGCGTACCAGCACGCGAACGACACGGTCCCCGCGCCGAGTGCGGCACGGCCGGGTGTCCCCGCCGAGCTCGACGACCTCGTCCTGTGGGCCACCGCCCGGGACCCGCGAGACCGTCCCCTCGACGCCCGCGAGATGCTCGACCACATGGCCGGCGCACAGCAGCGCGCGACCGGGCAGTACCGGACCGCCGTGCTCCGCCCCGAGAACGCGACCGCGATCCTCCCGTCCGGAGGCAGTCCCGGAGCCGCGGCCTTCGGGGACGACGTCGAGGACGCCAGCGAGCACGACACCACGGTCCTGGACCGTCGGGGCACGCAGGAGACGCCGTCGCGCCTCCGCAACCGCAACACACCCGGGCCGCGACGCACCGGCGCGGTGACCGCGACCCTGTCGCCGGCCGGGCAGCGCCTGGCCGACAAGTCCGCCAAGCGGCGGAAGCGCGGCTGGATCGCACTGGTCATCGTGATCGTCCTGGCCGTCGTCGGCGCCGGGATCGCCGCCTGGTACGGCCCCGGACCGGGCGGCAACGTCCGGATCCCCGCCGTCGCGGGCAAGACGGTCTCGCAGGTCCGCCAGGCGCTCGTGTCGAACGGTCTCCGTGCCGCCGAGGCCACCACGAGCCGTCCCGACCTGCAGGTCGCCGCCGGCCTGGTCACCGCGACCCAGCCGCCCGCCGAGCGCGAGGTCCGGAAGGGCACCGCCATCCGCATCGTCGTGTCGAGCGGTCCGCGGATGATCAGCCTGCCGACGATCGTCGGGCAGTCCGTCTCCACCGCCCGCGCGGCGCTCGACGACGACTTCGACCTCCAGGACCCGCAGTACCGGTTCTCCGCCGACGTCCCCGCCGACACCGTGATCGCCGCGACCGGACGCGACAGCTCGGGCGCGGTCGACCTCACCACCGTCGAGCAGTACCCGGAGCGCGGCCCGGTCACGCTCACCGTCTCGCTCGGCGCGGTCCCGGACGTCACCGGCGAGACCGTCGCCGACGCGACCGGCACGCTGCAGGGCGTCGGCCTGGTGCTCGGCAGCCAGACCCAGCAGTTCAGTGAGACGGCACCGGCCGGCCAGGTCGTCTCCGCCGCCCCCGCCGACGACCCCGTCGTCAAGGGCACGGCCATCGACGTCGTCGTGTCGAAGG
The DNA here is from genome assembly GCF_003234085.1 of Curtobacterium sp. MCPF17_052. Lineage (GTDB taxonomy): Bacteria > Actinomycetota > Actinomycetes > Actinomycetales > Microbacteriaceae > Curtobacterium. The sequence continues at coordinate 111,109 of NZ_QKSD01000008.1, read as the reverse complement.
GGCCCGCACCGATCGAGATGCCGATGCACCTCGAGGGGAAGACCATCGACGAGGTCACCGCGACCCTGCAGGCGCTCGGGCTGAAGGTCAGCTACCCGGACTGCACGAACATCCTCTGCGGGTTCTACGACTGGAAGAGCAAGCTGCCGGTCAGGTCCACGAACCCGGGCGCCGGGGCCACGGTCCACAAGGGCGACACGATCGCCCTCTCCTACGACCAGTAGGGCCCGCTGCGCGTCGCGGCCCGACGACGGACGGGAGGCCCGACACCGGACCGGTGTCGGGCCTCCCGTCCTGCAGGCGGTCCAGCGGTCAGCTGCGGGTGACCGACGGGTGCGCGCGGAGCTCCTCGGCCACCAGGAAGGCGAGCTCGAGGGACTGCATGTGGTTCAGCCGCGGGTCGCAGAGCGACTCGTAGCGGGTGGCCAGGGTCGCCTCGTCGATGTGCTCCGAGCCGCCGAGGCACTCGGTGACGTCGTCACCCGTGAGCTCGACGTGCATGCCGCCCGGGTACGTGCCGACCGCGCGGTGCACCTCGAAGAAGCCGAGGACTTCGTCCACGACGTCGTCGAAACGGCGGGTCTTGTAGCCGTTCGGGGTCGTCAGGCCGTTGCCGTGCATCGGGTCCGTGACCCACAGCGGCGTGGCGTCCATGCCCTTCACCGCTTCGAGCAGCTTGGGCAGCTCGTCGCGGATCCTGCCGGCTCCCATGCGCGTGATGAAGGTGAGGCGGCCCGGCTCGCGCTCGGGGTCGAGCTTCTCGATGAGGGCTTCCATGTCGGCGACCGTCGTGGTCGGGCCGAGCTTCACGCCGATCGGGTTCCGCACGCGGGACAGGAAGTCGACGTGGGCACCGTCGAGGTCACGGGTGCGCTCCCCGATCCAGATGAAGTGGCCGGACGTGTCGTAGGGCTGGCCGGAGCGCGAGTCGATCCGGGTCATCGGGCGCTCGTAGTCCATGAGCAGGCCCTCGTGCGAGGCGTAGAACTCGACGTGCTTGAGCGCTTCGAAGTCGGCACCGCACGCGGCCATGAACTGGATCGCGCGGTCGATCTCGGCGGCGAGGTTCTCGTAGCGGGCGTTCGCCGGGTTGGCGGCGAAGCCCTTGTTCCACGAGTGCACCTGCCGCAGGTCCGCGAAGCCGCCCTGGGTGAACGCGCGCACCAGGTTCAGGGTCGACGCGGCCGTGTGGTAGCCCTGCACCAGTCGACGCGGGTCCGCCTGGCGGGACTCCGGCGTGAAGTCGTAGCCGTTGACGATGTCACCGCGGTACGCCGGCAGTGTGACGTCCCCGCGGGTCTCGAGGTCGCTCGAACGGGGCTTGGCGAACTGGCCCGCCATCCGGCCCATCTTGATGACCGGGGTCGACGCACCGTAGGTGAGGACGACCGCCATCTGCAGGATCGTCTTGACGCGGTCGCGGATCGAGTCGGCGGTGGCACCGGCGAACGTCTCGGCGCAGTCACCGCCCTGCAGCAGGAACGCCCGACCGGACGCTGCGGCGGCCAGGCGGTCGCGGAGCTGGTCGACCTCACCCGCGAAGACGAGTGGCGGCAGCGTCGCGATCTCGGCCGAGGCGGCTTCGGCGGCCGCGGGGTCCGGCCACGTCGGCTGCTGCTTGATCGGGAGCGTGCGCCAGTGGTCGAGGCCCGCGATCAGGTCCGGATCCTGCAGGGTGAGGGAGTCGATCGACTCGGACAAGGCTGCACCTCGGTGTTCTGGTTCGCGCACGGCCGTCGGCGGTCCGACGGCGTCCCGACGGATGCGGGACCGTCCGAGCCTACCGTCCGGCGGTGGTACGACGCTCGCGCATGACGCTCTCGCGGGCCGTGGTGGCCCGCTCCTTGACGCTCGTCGCGTAGACGTCCTCGTACTCCTGCCGGCTCAGCCCGCGGAGCTCGTGCATGATCTCGTCCGTGACGCTCCGCAGGATGAAGCGGTCGGTCTCCAGTCCCTCGAAGCGCGAGAAGTCGAGCGGCTTGCCGAAGACGACGCCGACCCGCTTGAACTTCGGGAACTTCTGGCCGATCTGCTGGACCTCCCGCGTGCCGACCATGGCGACGGGGACCACCACGACCCGGCCCTCCAGGACCATCCGGGCGATGCCGGTGCGGCCTCGGTAGAGCTTGCCGTCCGGGCTGCGGGTGCCCTCGGGGTAGATGCCGAGCTGCTCGCCGCGGGCCAGGACCTGCAGGCCGGTGCGGAGCGAGGCCTCGGACGCCTTGCCGCCGGAACGGTCGATCGGCAGCTGTCCGATCGCGTTGAAGAACGTCTTCGTCGCCCAGCCCTTGAGGCCGCGGCCGGTGAAGTAGTCGCTCTTCGCCAGGAACGACATCCGGCGGTCGAGCACGGCCGGCAGGATCACCGAGTCGATGAACGACACGTGGTTCGACGCGAAGATGACCGGGCCGGAGGCCGGGACGTTCTCCCGTCCGATCACCCACGGCCGGAACAGGGTCAGGATGAGCGGGCCGAGCACGAAGTTCTTCAGCAGCCAGTAGAGCATCGTCGACTCCGTCGGGTGGGGGTGTCAGGCCGTTCGGGCGTGGATGCGGGCGAGGTCGGCTGCACCGACGACACCGGCGTCGTTGACGAGCTCGGCGATCACGAAGTCCGGCTCCGGGTGGTAGCCCCGGGCCGGCAGGTTGTTGAGGTACGCCTGCTTGATCGGTTCGAGCAGCCGGTCCCCCGCGCTCGCGACACCGCCGCCGAAGACGAACAGCTGCGGGTCGAGCACGGCCGACAGCGACGCGCAGGCCTCGCCGAGGTGTCGGCCGAGACGCCGGAGGGCCGCGAGGGCGCCCGGGTCGTCGGCGAGGATGAGCTCCCCCACGACGGCGCCGTCGAGGTGCCCGCCGTTGGCGTCACGCGCTTCGGCCAGGGCGACACCGATGCCGCCGGCGTCCGCGACGTCGTTCGCCATCCGCTGCAGGGCGCGGCCGGAACCGTACTGCTCGATGCAGCCGCGGGCGCCGCAGCCGCAGGGCAGGCCGTTCGGGACGATCCGCAGGTGGCCGATCTCGCCGCCGGTGCCGAAGCCACCGCGGAACAGCCGGTCCTCCGTCACGATCGCGCCCCCGACACCGGTGCCGATGGTGAGCATGGTCATGTCGGACACGAGCCGTCCGGCGCCGAAGCGGAACTCGGCCCATCCGGCGGCGTTCGCGTCGTTGTCGACGGTGATGTGCAGGTCGCCCAGACGCTCCTGGAGCTTCTGGCGCAGCGGCTCGTTCCGCCAGCGGATGTTCGGCGTGTAGTACACGATCGACTGCGAGGCGTCGATGAAGCCCGGGGCAGCGACCCCCACCGCACCGACCGGGTGCTGGAGTCTGAGGCGCTCGACCATCGACACGACGTCGTCGAGCATGGCGACCGGGTCCGCAGCGTTCGTGGCGACGCGGTCCTCGGCGAGGATCTCGCCGAGCTCCGTGACGACCGCTCCCGCGATCTTGGTGCCCCCGATGTCGATTCCGATGGCATGCACGAACACGGAGCCTACCGGTTCGGCGGCGACTCACCGAACGTCCCGGCAGGCGTCCTATGCTGAACGGGAGCCGTCTCGAAGATGAGCGGACTCACATCGAACGGGACAACGAGGGAGTTGCCGTGACCGATCAGCGTGCCGACCGCACGACGTCCACCAGCACGGGCGGAGCGCCCGCCGTGCACGAGGCAGTACCGGCCGGTGACACCGGCCCGGTCGCCCCCGACCACGGCTCCGCCGCCCGCCTGCTGTCCGACCGCGCACGGCTCACCCCCGCGCGACCGATCCTGGCCGAGCGCACCGGCGACACCTGGACCGGCATCGCCGCCGCGGACGTCCTGGCCCGGGTCCGTGCCATCGCGAAGGGCTTCGTCGCCGCCGGTCTGCAGCCCGGGGCGCACGTCGCGATCCTCTCCCGCACACGCATGGAGTGGACACTCGTCGACTTCGCGGTGTGGACCGCGGGCCTGGTGTCCGTGCCCGTCTACGAGACGAGCTCCCCGGACCAGATCCGTCACATCCTCTCGGACTCCGAGTCCGTGGCGATCGTCGTCGAGAAAGAGGAGCACGCGCGCCGCGTCGCCGGCATCACGCCCGACCTGCCCCACCTCGGGCAACACTGGACCATCGACGGCGGTGGCCTGGACGACCTGGCGCGTTTGGGTGAGGAGATCGCCGACGACGAGCTCGACGCCCGCACCGCCGCCGTCTCCGGCCGCGATGACGCCACCATCATCTACACCTCGGGCACCACGGGCCGGCCGAAGGGGTGCGTGCTGCGCCACGACAACTTCACCGCCACGGTGGAGGGCTCGACCGAGGCGATGTCCGAGATCGTCGCCGGGGACGCCTCCACGCTGTTGTTCATCCCGATGGCCCACGTGTTCGCACGGTTCATCGCCGCGATGTCGGTCTCGGCGGGCGTCCTGGTCGGCCACGAGCCGGACACGAAGGACCTCATGCGGGCGGTGTCCACCTTCAAGCCGACCTTCCTGCTGGCGGTCCCCCGGGTGTTCGAGAAGATCTACAACTCGGCCGAGCAGAAGGCCGACCTCGGCGGCAAGGGGCGCGTCTTCCGCGCCGCCGCCGCCACCGCCGTCGCGCACTCCGAGGCCGTGGGCGCCGGACGGGTCCCGCTCGGGCTCGCCCTGCGGTTCCGGCTGTTCGACCGGCTCGTCTACAGCAAGCTCCGCGACGCGATCGGCGGCCGTGTCCGGTACGCCATCAGCGGTTCCGCGCCGCTCTCCCCGCGGCTGTCGCACTTCTTCCGCTCGATCGGCGTGCACATCCTCGAGGGCTACGGGCTCACCGAGACGACCGCCCCCGCGACGGTGAACCGGGCGACCGAGCTCCGGATCGGGTCGGTCGGCCGGGCACTGCCGGGCGTCGAGGTCCGGATCGCGGACGACCAGGAGATCCTGATCCGCGGTGTCGACGTCTTCGATCGCTACTGGAAGAACCCGGACGCCACCGCTGCCGCCTTCCGCGACGGCTGGTTCCGCACCGGCGACCTCGGTCGGCTCGACGGCGACGGGATCCTGTCCGTCACCGGCCGCGCCAAGGAGCTCATCGTCACCGCGAGCGGCAAGAACGTCGCGCCGGCCCCGCTCGAGGACGCGATCCGCGAGCACCCGATCGTCGGCCAGGTCGTCGTCGTCGGCGAGGGCAAGCCCTTCGTCGCCGCGCTCGTCACGCTGGACCGCGAGATGCTCCCCGGCTGGTGTGAGGCGCGCGGCATCGCCCCGGCGCTCAGCCCCCAGCAGGCGGCGCACGACGAGCGGGTGCAGCAGGCCGTCCAGGAGGCCGTGGACACCGCGAACGGACGGGTGTCCCGTGCCGAGTCGGTCCGGTCCTTCTCGGTCGTCGACGCGGACCTGACGGAGGCCTCCGGACACCTCACACCGAAGCTCACGATCAAGCGTTCGGTCGTCCTCCGGGACTTCGCCGCGGACATCGAGTGCATCTACTCGGGCTCGAAGGTGCAGACCACGGCGACGCCGGTGGTGCAGTCGCGACGACGGCACTGAGCCTCTGGCATCGAGCGACCGGCACCGGCCGGACAGCCTGGAGGCCCGCCACCCGTCCGTCGGACGGGTGGCGGGCCTCCAGTGCGTGGCCGGTGCGGCCGGTGGCTGACGGACCGACGTCGCGGTCGGACCGACGTGGCGGTCGGACCGATCAGGCCTGCGGGGCCTCGGGGGCGTCGATCGGGTCGAGGACCGCGGTCGATGCGGTGCTCGTCGAGACCTGCTCGGGGCGGCGGTTGGTGCGGGTGCGGTGCGAGCTGAGCTCGTCGTTCTGGAGTGCCATCGTGCTCGTCCTGGGAGAGTGGGAACCGCCGGCGGGTGACCGGCTGCGGAACACCGTACCTCGCGATCAGGACAGTGCGACAATCCCGCGTCCGGGTGTCACGTTCCGTCCCCCGAGGGCGTCCCCCGGTGCGACGACCGGAGGACGCGACGGGGTCAGCGGACGGTGACCGACCGACACCCGAGCAGCGGGTTCGTCGACCCGGCGCCGACGTTGATCCCGTAGGCGCAGACGTCGTGTGTGCCCGCCGAGAGCCGGACGGTCGCGGAGTACCCGGACGCGGCCGGAGCGGCGGGATGCGCCCGGACGACGTCCGGACGGGCGAGCGACGTGGACACCCGTCCGAGGCTCTTCGTCCCGGTCTTCCCGTCGTAGAGCGCGACCCCGAGCGGGTTCCGCGTGTCCGGGTCGTACGCCCAGCCCGTGACGGTGACGCCACCGCTGCCGGCGGTCGCGGAGTCGAGGCGGCCGACGGGGTCGTGCGAGCGGTCCACCGCGGCCACCGGACCGGCCTTCATGACGACCGGCGCACCGGCGGTCTCGTTGTCCGAACTGCCGTCCGGGTGCCGCAGCGTGACCTGCACGGCGTACTTGCCCGCGGGCATCGAGCCGAGTCGGAACGGCACCGAGTTCGCCCCCTTCGTCACGGCGACACCGGTGGCGATGCGCTGCCACGCCCCGCTGCCGGTGCGCACCGTGACGTCCGCGGTGCTGCCCGCCACCCAGGCGTTGTCGTGGAAGGTCACCGTGGTGGACCCGGTCGCCGCAGGGTCCGCGCGCAGGTGCACGGACTTCAGGTGCCAGACGGCCTTGCCCGGGTCCTCGTTCGGGTCGAAGCGGAGGCCGGTGATCGTCTGTCCGGCCCATCCGGCCTTCGGGGTGAGGGCGTCCTCGTCCAGCGGGTTCTGTGCCGTCAGGTCGACACTCGTCTCGCTGGCGTTGCCGTTCGAGTAGGTCAGGAGGTCGTTGCCGATCTGCGGTGTGCCCGTCCCCGCGACGTTCCAGATCGCCCGGGCCATCTTGCCGCCGCCGGCCGAACCGGACAGGTCGAACGGTCCGTCGTACCGCATGTCCCACTGCAGGTAGTGGTAGGTGCTCCCCGCCATCCGTGAGACCGGCAGGTGGACCTGCGGGTCGTTCTGGTGCGGGCCGGTGTTCCGGGCGGTGATGCCCCGGCTGTCGCGGGACAGCACGGTGGTGTTCGAGTACTTGACGTGCGAGGTCGCCGTGGCCGAGGTGAAGTTCCAGGGGCGACCGGTGGTGGCCGTCGCGTAGTCCTGCCCCTGCGTGGGGTTCGGGGTGTCCACGACGAGCTGGGGTCGCGGGGTCACGGTGTAGCCCGGGTAGGTCCCCGCGGGCATGCCGGCGTGGGGGTGGGAGGCGTCCGGTGCCGCGTGCAGCCGCACCCAGTCGATGCTCGCCTGCTTGCCGGTGTCACCGGCGTTCCCCGGGAGGACCACCGGGTCGAGGCGGAAGACCACCTTCTTGCCCGACCGCCACGGCACCTTCGCGAGCAGGGTCGACTGCTTCGCGAGGTCGAACGTGTAGACGTGCGGACCCTGCACGACCGGGAAGGTGAAGCCGCCGCCGCACGCCGCGGTCTGCTCGCGGCAGGTGAACCAGTACACCGCGCCGATGCGCTTCGTCAGCGGCTGGTCCATCGAGAAGGTCAGCCGCGAGTACCGTGCCGGGTCGACCGGCTGACGAGCGCCGTCCCGACCGGTCGCCAGGCTGCCCGAGATCGAGTGCACCAGGAACAGCTGGTCCCCCGGCGTCAGTCCCACCTTGAGTGCACCGCCGGACACCGTCGCGGGGGTGCCGGAGAAGTCGGTGTTGAAGTCCGCTGCGCTGGTGAAGTCCCAGGCGTCGCCGAACGCGTCGCTGGCGTAGTCGGCCGCCTCGGACTCCGTGGTCGCCGCGCTCGCCCGTACCGGCGCACCGACCACCGCGCCGAGGGTCAGACCGACCGCGACCGCGATCGCCGTGGCGACGGCCGCGGCTCGTCGCTGCCCCGGTGCGCGTGGCGCCAGCCGCTGGATGGAGGTGTCGTCGTGCATCTGTCGTCCCCTGCCTGGTCGTCCGGGGCCCGGTGACCGGGCGAACCGGTGGACAGACGACACGGCCGTTCCGACCCCCGGTTCGGGGTCGGCACGTCGGGAGCGCACGAGGTCGTCGACCGGAGCCTACGACGCCGTCCGCCGCAGCGGAAGGCGGACGGTCCACGGCGCGCAGTCGTGCGGTCCGGGCAGCCGCTGGACGTCGTGCGTCCTAGTGGAACCAGTCCTGTGCGCGGATGTCCCGGAGCGCCTGCCGGCGGGTCTCCGGGTCGAGGGTCATCACGTAGACGGTTCCGTCCAGGTGGTCGCACTCGTGCTGCAGGGCCTCGGCCATCAGTCCGGTCCCCTCGAGCTCCACGGGCTCGCCGTCGACGTCCACCCCGCGGACCTTGGCGTACGGGAAGCGCTTCGTCGGGTAGGCCAGGCCGGGCACGGACAGGCAGCCCTCGTCCATCAGCTCGGGCTCGCCGGAGGTCTCGACGACCTCGGGGTTGAGGACGTACCCGACCTCCCCGTCGACGTTGTACGAGAAGGCCCGGAGCCCGACGCCGATCTGCGGCGCGGCGACGCCGGCGCGGCCGGGCTCCTGGACGGTGTCGATGAGGTCCTGCACGAGCTCGCGGACGCCGTCGGACCCGATGCGGACCGGGTCGGCGGGCGAACGGAGGACAGGGTCGCCGAACAGGCGGATGGGACGGACGGTCACGTTACTGCAGCACCACCAGGAGGTCGCCGGCGTCCACCTGCTGGGTCACCGGGATCGCGAGACGGCCCACGGTCCCCGCGACGGGTGCCGTGATGGCCGCTTCCATCTTCATCGCCTCGATGCTCGCCACGGCCTGACCGGCCTCGACGACGTCACCGACGGCGACCTTGAGCGTCACGACCCCGGAGAACGGGGCGGCGACGTGCTTCGGGTCGGACCGGTCCGCCTTCTCGGCGGCCTTGGTCTCGACGACGACCGACCGGTCACGCACGGCCACCGGGCGCAACTGGCCGTTCATGGTCGCCATGACGGTCCGGATGCCCCGCGCGTCGACCTCGCCGATCGCCTCGAGCCCGACGAGCAGGTTCACGCCCCGGCCGAGCGGCACGACGTGCTCCTCGCCCGCCCGGAGGCCGTAGAGGTAGTCCACGGTGGGCACGACCGACAGGTCGCCGAACTCGTCGCGGACCTGCTGGAACTGCCGGGTCGGCTGCTCGAACAGCAGACGGTTCAGGGCCTGCTGCCGCACGGTCCCCGGGGTGTCGAGCGCGGCACGCTCGTGCTCCGGCACCGGCGTCACGGCGATCCGGACGTCGCGGCCGGCCAGGACCTTCGACCGGAACGGCTCCGGCCAGCCACCGGGCAGGTCGCCGAGCTCCCCCGCCATGAACCCGATCACCGAGTCCGGCACGTCGTACTTCTCGGGGTGCTGCTCGAAGTCCGCCGGGTCGGCGTCGACCGCGGCGAGCTGCAGGGCGAGGTCGCCGACGACCTTCGACGACGGGGTGACCTTGGGCGGGCGTCCGAGGATCCGGTTCGCCTCGGCGTACCAGTCCTCGACCTGCTCGAACCGGTCGCCGAGCCCGAGCGCGATGGCCTGCTGGCGGAGGTTCGACAGCTGCCCGCCGGGGATCTCGTGCTTGTAGACGCGGCCGGTCGGCCCGGCGAGCCCGGACTCGAACGGTGCGAAGACGCGGCGGACCGCTTCCCAGTAGGGCTCGAGGTCGCCGACGGCACCGAGGTCGATGCCGGTGTCCCGCTCGGTGTGCGCGAGCGCCGCCACCAGGGCGGACATGCTCGGCTGGCTGGTCGTGCCCGCCATCGGCGCCGCAGCGACGTCGACCGCATCCGCGCCGGCACGGGAGGCCGCGAGGAGCGTCGCGAGCTGCCCGCCCGCGGTGTCGTGGGTGTGCACGTGCACCGGCTGGTCGAACCGTTCCCGCAGCGCGGCGACGAGCTTCTCGGCCGCCCCTGCGCGGAGGAGACCCGCCATGTCCTTGATCCCGATGACGTGCGCACCGGCGTCGACCATCTGCTCAGCGAGCCGCAGGTAGTAGTCGAGCGTGTAGAGGTCCTCGGCCGGGTCGAGGAGGTCGCCGGTGTAGCAGAGCGCCGCTTCCGCGACGGCCGTGCCGGTGGCGAGCACGGCCTCCAGGGCGGGACGCAGCTGACTGACGTCGTTCAGCGCGTCGAAGACCCGGAACACGTCGACGCCGGTGGCGGCGGCCTCGGCCACGAACGCGTCCGTCACCTCGGTCGGGTACGGCGTGTAGCCGACCGTGTTGCGGCCACGCAGCAGCATCTGGATCGGGATGTTCGGCATCGCCTGCCGCAGTGACGTCAGGCGTTCCCACGGGTCCTCGCCGAGGAACCGGAGGGCGACGTCGTAGGTCGCTCCACCCCAGGCCTCGACGCTGAGCAGCTGCGGGGTGAGCCGGGCGACGTACGGGGCGACCGCGACGAGGTCCTTCGTGCGGACCCGGGTGGCGAGGAGCGACTGGTGCGCGTCCCGCATCGTGGTCTCGGTGACGGCCAGGGCGGTCTGTGCGCGGAGCGACCGTGCCCACTCTGCCGGTCCGACGCGGAGCAGCAGGTCGCGCTGCCCCTCGGGGAGCGGCGCGGTGAGGTCGGCGGCCGGCAGCTTCAGCGCCGGGTCGACCACGTGCGCGGCGGGCGAGCCGTTCGGCTTGTTCACCGTGACGTCCGCGAGCCAGTTGAGCACCTTCGTGCCGCGGTCCTTCGACACGTGGCCGTCGAAGAGCTGCGGACGCTCGCCGATGAACGCCGTGGAGACGTCACCGCGGGCGAAGTCCGGGTCCTCCAGGACGGCCTGCAGGAACGGGATGTTCGTGCTGACGCCGCGGATCCGGAACTCGGCGAGGGCGCGACGCGCACGGGCGACCGCCGCCGGGAAGTCCCGACCGCGGCACGTCATCTTCGCGAGCATCGAGTCGAAGTGCGGGCTGATCTGCGCACCCGTGGCCACCGTGCCGCCGTCCAGGCGGACGCCGGCACCGCCCGGGCTGCGGTAGGTGGTGATGCGGCCGGTGTCGGGCCGGAAGCCCTGCGTCGGGTCCTCGGTCGTGATGCGGGTCTGCAGCGCCGCACCGTGCACCGACACCGTGTCCTGCGACAGCCCGAGGTCGGCGAGGGTCTCCCCCGCGGCGATGCGCATCTGCGACTGGACGAGGTCGACGTCGGTGACCTCTTCCGTCACGGTGTGCTCGACCTGGATGCGCGGGTTCATCTCGATGAAGACGTGCTGGCCGGCCCGCTCGCCCACGGTGTCGAGCAGGAACTCGACCGTGCCGGCGTTGACGTACCCGATCGACCGGGCGAAGGCCACGGCGTCCCGGTGCAGTGCCGCGGCGACGGCGGGGTCGAGGTTCGGCGCCGGGGCGATCTCGACGACCTTCTGGTTGCGGCGTTGCACCGAGCAGTCCCGCTCGAACAGGTGGATCGTGCCGGCGTCGGTGCCGGTGGCGTCGGCCAGGATCTGGACCTCGATGTGGCGCGGCCGCAGCACCGCCATCTCGAGGAACATCGTCGGGTCACCGAACGCACTGTCGGCTTCGCGCATGGCCTCTTCGAGCGCCGGCCGGAGCTCGGCGGGTGTCTCGACGCGGCGCATGCCACGACCACCACCACCGGCGACGGCCTTCGCGAACACCGGGAACCCGATCGCTTCGGCACCCGCGACGAGTTCGTCGACGTCGCGACTGGCCGGCGTGCTCGCGAGCACCGGGACGCCCGCGGCGATGGCGTGCTCCTTCGCGGTCACCTTGTTGCCGGCCATCTCGAGCACGTGCTCGCCCGGGCCGATGAAGGTGATGCCGGCCGCAGCGGCCGCGGCGGCGAGCTCCGGGTTCTCGGACAGGAACCCGTAGCCGGGGTAGATCGCGTCCGCGCCCGACTCGCGGGCCACCCGGATGATCTCCGAGACGTCCAGGTACGCGCGGACCGGGTGGCCGCGTTCGCCGATCAGGTAGGCCTCGTCGGCCTTCAACCGGTGCAGGGAGTTGCGGTCTTCGTACGGGTAGACCGCCACGGTCCGGGCACCGAGTTCGTACGCTGCACGGAAGGCCCGGATGGCGATCTCGCCACGGTTCGCGACCAGGATCTTGGTGAACACGAGGTCCCTTTCAGCCCGGGTTGAGGTCTCACAACCTTACTGGCGGTAACGTTGCTCATCGTGCATGTACTCAGCGTGAGCTCCCTCAAGGGCGGTGTCGGCAAGACGACGGTGACGCTCGGCCTGACGTCAGCGGCGTTCGCCAAGGGTCTGCGCACCCTCGTGGTGGACCTCGACCCCCAGTCGGACGTCTCCACGGGCCTCGACATCAACCTGACCGGTCACCTCAACGTGGCCGACGTCCTCGAGAACCCGAAGGAGAAGATCGTCCGCCAGGCCATCGCGCCGTCCGGCTGGACGAAGGGTTCCCAGGGCAAGATCGACGTCATGGTCGGATCGCCCTCGGCCATCAACTTCGACGGGCCGCACCCGTCGATCCGCGACATCTGGAAGCTGGAGGAGGCGCTGGCGAACGTCGAGGCCGACTACGACCTCGTCCTCATCGACTGTGCCCCGTCCTTGAACGCGCTGACCCGAACCGCGTGGGCCGCCTCCGACCGGGTCTCCGTCGTCACCGAGCCCGGACTGTTCTCCGTCGCCGCCGCCGACCGTGCCCTCCGCGCGATCGAGGAGATCCGTCGTGGTCTCTCGCCGCGCCTCCAGCCCCTCGGCATCATCGTGAACCGCGCTCGGGTGCAGTCGCTCGAGCACCAGTTCCGCATCAAGGAGCTCCGCGACATGTTCGGGCCGCTCGTGCTCTCGCCGCAGCTGCCGGAGCGCACGTCGCTCCAGCAGGCGCAGGGTGCGGCGAAGCCCCTGCACGTCTGGCCGGGTGAGTCCGCGCAGGAGATGGCACGGAACTTCGACCAGCTGCTGGAGCGGATCATGCGCACGGGCAAGATCGGGCCGTACGCGGACGGCGCGGGCGCGATCGCCTGACGCTCGTTCGTCAGCACGAAGGGTCGCCTCCGGGCGGCCCTTCGTCGTTCCCGGGGGTCCCCGGCGGTGCCACGTGCTGGGGTGGTGGCCGGTGTCGGCCGCGATCACCTGCCGACCGGACGGGACCAACGCGGTCCTCCGCGCCTCCCGAGGTCGCGCAACACGCCGCATGACCGCTGCCGACGTCGCACGAACTGTCGGCCCGCAGCCGTGGAGGCGGCAGAATACGCGACCTCGCCGAGCACACGCGGGACGGCAGGCGCGGGGCGCGGCAGTCAGGCGGGCGTCGGAACCGGGATGGTCACGACACGACAGCCGCGACGGTCAGGACGCGCGGGTGGCCCGGCGGGCAGCGAGCTCGTCGCTCGGGTCCTCCGCGGGGGTGGCGTCGAGCTCCACCAGGGAGGACTCGACCTCGCGCAGGACCTTGCCGACGGCGATGCCGAAGACACCCTGTCCGCGGGAGACCAGGTCGATGACCTCGTCGTCCGAGGTGCACAGGTACACCGAGGCGCCGTCGGACATCAGGGTCGTCTGCGCCAGGTCACTCACGCCGGCTTCACGGAGCTGGTTGACGGCGGTGCGGATCTGCTGCAGGGAGATCCCGGTGTCGAGCAGGCGCTTGACGAGCTTGAGGACGAGGATGTCGCGGAAGCCGTAGAGCCGCTGCGACCCGGAGCCCGCAGCACCGCGGATCGTGGGCTGCACGAGTTCGGTGCGGGCCCAGTAGTCGAGCTGTCGGTAGCTGATACCGGCTGCCTTCGCGGCGACGGTGCCGCGGTAGCCGTTCTGCTCGTCGTGCTCGGGCAGGCCGTCGGTGAAGAGCAGCCCGAGGTCGTACCGCGTCATGTCAGACGGGGTACCGGGGACATCGTTCCCACTCATCAGCTTGCCTTCCACGACGATCGAGCTCCCACCCGAAGCTTCAACAGCGGGTTGAGAGTTGTTCCGAGGTCCACGGTAGCGAGTCGGGCGGCGTGGAAGCGGGACATCCGCACCGGCGCGTCCGGCGTGTCGAGGATATGCCCCGGCACCGGCCGCCGTCGAGGGTCCGACCCGCCCGGGCCGCTCACGAGTCGAGCCGACCGATGGCCGCACGGATGAGTGACGAGCGGATGACCTCGAGGTGTCCGGCGATCTCCCGGGCGAGTTCGAGCGCCTTCGCGCGGGACGTGGCGTCACCGCGACGGGACACCGGCATGAGCGCGGACTCGATGAGGCCGACCTCGCGCTCGGCGGTGCTGCGGAAGGTGCGGAGGTGCCGGGGCTCGATGCCGGAGCGCTGCAGCTCGACGAGGGCCTTCAGCACACCGACCGAGTCCTCGCCGTAGGTGTCGGACGCCGGGATGAGCGAGGCGGACACCGCGTCGCCCACGAGCATCGGCGACGCCCCGGCAGCACGCTGCAGTTCGTCGCGGGAGTACCGGCGCTCGCGCCCGAGCATCGACGGCCGCGGCGCGTCGCCACCGCCCGGGAGGGTCGGTTCGCGTCCGGCGTCGAGGTCGGCCAGGTAGTCCTTGATGACCTTGAGCGGCAGGTAGTGGTCACGCTGCAGCCCGAGCACGATGCGCAGCCGGTCGACGTCGGCCGACGAGAACTTCCGGTAGCCGCTCTGGGTGCGCACCGGTGTGACGAGCTCGCGCTCCTCGAGGAAGCGCAGCTTGGAGCTCGACAGGTCGGGGAACTCCGGCTTCAGGCGGGCGAGGACCTGCCCGATCGTGAGCAGGTCCGGCGCCGGGGACACCGCCCGCGCCGCAGCGGAGCGGGGTGCCACTACGCGTTCGCCAGGCGCGCCAGGTCGACCCGGGAGGCGTAGAACGTCAGCCGGAACTTGCCGACCTGGACTTCGGAGCCGTCGACGAGCAGTGCTTCGTCGATGCGGACACCGTCGAAGTACGTCCCGTTCAGGGAACCGAGGTCCTTCACGCTGAACGACGTCCCGCGACGGACGAAGTCGGCGTGCTTGCGCGACACCGTCACGTCGTCGAGGAAGATGCTCGCGTCGGGGTGTCGGCCGGCCGTCGTGACGTCGGAGTCGAGGAGGAACCGCGCACCGACGTTCGGGCCGCGACGGACGACGAGCAACGCCGAACCCGACGGCAGCGCCGAGATCGCGTCGCGTTCTTCCGCTGTGACTCCGGCCTCGGGCGTGAGCGCCGCGGCGTTCTCCATGCTGAAGGTCAGCGTGGTGTCGACCAGCCGCTGTTCCGGACGTCCCGGCTGCGGGACCACTGGATCTGGCATCGTGGACCTCCTCCTCTTGGTCGCCCAGCGTATCGGAAACGAGCGCGTCAGCGAGAGCCCCGTCCCCAGGGGACACGGGAGGCTCCCCACCGGCGGGTGGGGAGCCTCCCGTCCGTCAACCGGCGGACCCCGCCGGGGCGGCCTTCCCGGACCCCACGTCGTGCAGGATCTCCTGGACCTCGGAGTCCTTGAGGCGCGTCCAGGGCGAGCCGTCGGGGTCGCTGGTCGAGGCCTCCGGGCTGTCGCCGGTGTTCCACCACTTCGCCTGGTACGGCGTGCCGTCGAACAGGACCCGGTCGCCGGTGTCGTAGGTCGTGGTGCCCGACCACGCCGGGTACGTCCCGGTCGGCAGGCTCACGGGCGCGACCGGCTTCTCACCCGGCAGCACCGGGCCGACGAGCTGCCACGGCGTCTCGTACGAGCTGAGCACGGCGTCGTCGGGCAGGTCACCGGAGGTCCACCACTTGGCCTCGTAGACGTTGTGGTGCCAGACGGTCTTCGTGCCCTCGAGGTAGGCCGACTCCTTGTCCCACACCGGGTAGGGGCTGGTCGACGGGTCGTCCGACGGCTGCGTGGTCGAGGACGGCTCGGCCTTGGTGACGTCGCCCGAAGCCGCGACGATGCCGCCGCCGAAGCCCTTGCCGAGCACGTCCGCGAACAGCTTGCCGTCCTGGTCGACCCCCGAGCACGAGTTCGACACGGTGGACAGGTTCACGTAGTTCGAGCCGCAGGTGGTGTCACGGTTGAGGGACCACATCGACATCCGACCGAGCCCGGTCTGGCGCGCCCAGGTGTTGAGCTTCGCGGCGTCGGACATCGTGAAGACCTCGTCCTGCACGTCGTTCTGGCCGATCATCGGCGTCGCGCCGATCTTGTGCCAGAGCGTGCCGTCGCCGAGCGGGGTGCCGGCGCGGGTGTACAGGATGCCGAGCTGGCGGTGCACCTGCTGCAGGGTCTCGACCGAGGCGGAGTACATGCTCTGACTCGAGCCCTTGCTGGTGCCGTAGTCCATCGTCATGGCGTTGACGCCGGCCAGGTCGACCCCGGCTCGCAGGAACTGCGACACCGCCTTCGTGCCGTCGGCGGTCAGGCCGCCCGGCGCGGCGGGCAGGGTGAGCCACACGGCGAGCGGGTGCCCGGCGCCGCGACGCTGCTCCTGCAGGGCGGCGACGGCCTCGGCGCGACGCTTGCCGGCGTCCGCCTTGGTGAGGTCGTCGCTCTCGATGTCGAAGTCGACCGTGGAGACGTCGTAGCGCTTGACCACGCGCTGGTACGCCGACACGAGCTTCTTCGGGTCGGTGCAGGTCGAGGCGAGTTCGTCGTTCGCCAGGCCACCGAAGGACACCCCGACGGCGCCCTTCTGCTGCTCCAGTCGGGCGATGCGGCGGTCCAGGTCGAGCTGGTCCCCTGCTTCCTCGAGCCCGTAGGCCGCGCCCCACGTCGGCGTGCAGGCCTCGTCGTGGTCCGCGACGACGAAGGACAGCATGACGTCGCGGCCCTTCGCGGACTTGACGTCCTCGAACGGGAACGTCGGGGTGACGGTGACGTCGGTGTAGGCGGCGAACCAGGGCTCCACCGTCTCGGATGCCTGGGCGCTCTGCCACCGGTCGACGCCGGCGTACCCGCCGACGGCGACCGCGAGGGCGACCACGGTGGCCAGGGTGACCCGGACCGGAGAGAGTCGTCGTGTGGTGCTCATGGTCAGGCCGCCGTCTTCTCGTCGTGCTGCACGGCGAGGCCGTGCCGGGTGCCGGTGGTGCCGGTCCCGAGGTGGTCGGTCCCCAGGTGTTCAGGGATGGTGGTGCCGCGCTGGCCGAAGTAGAGCACGGAGCGCCAGTCCTCGGTCGCGGGTGCCGCCGCCGGGACGAGACCGCGACGGACCGCCTTCGCGGTGGCGCGCTCGTCCTTCCGGGCGGCACGGCGTGCGGCGCGGGCGGACGGGTCGTAGAACATCCACCTCGTCGCCCAGATGAAGACGTCGACGACGGAGTTCCACAGGCCGATGTAGGCGACGATCGCGTACATCGCGAGCAGGGCGTTGAACGCGGCGAACACCGCGTTGCCCCAGTTCTGCGCGCCGAAGTCCCGCACGAACGTGAACACCGAGAACGCGACCATCGCGTACGGGGCCAGGACGTAGAGCGCCGGCGAGGCGGTGCGGTCCTTGACCTTCGGCGTCCGGGCGAACGGGATCTTCTTCGCGGTGAGTGCCTGCTGCACGCTCTTCAACACGCCGGCGACGTTCACCGGCATCAGGACGAGGTTGAAGCCGTAGATGCGCAGGATGTCGGTGCGCTTGTAGCCGCAGTACCGCAGGTCGCTCGCGAAGAGCCAGAAGTACGGCAGGGCGGCGAGCAGCACCATCGGGCTGAGCAACCGCGAGTCGTACGGGTACGCCAGCAGGAAGATCAGGCCGAGCGAGCCCCACGCGATGGACGCCATGTAGTTGACGCGGAGTGCCATCTCGACGACGCTCACGCGCTCACCTCGGGCCCGGCGCTCGCGCACCTGGCGGATGTACTTCGGCAGGATGAGCAGGCCGCCGTTCGCCCAGCGTCGCCGCTGCACGATCAGCGAGCCGAAGTCCGGCGGGGTCGCGCTGTAGGACAGCCGCTCCGGGTAGTTGACGAGGGTCCAGCCGTGCATGCCGAGGTCGACGCTCGACTCGGTGTCCTCGATGACCGTGCGGTCCTGCACGTACCGCTTCACCTCGAAGCCGCCGACGGTCTCGGTCTCCTCGATGTCGCGGAGCGCCCGGGTGCGGATGACCGCGTTCGCGCCGACCCAGAACGTGGCGCCGTACTTCGACATGCCCTGGTGCAGGATGTGCTGGATGTCGGTCGTGGCACCGGCGAGGCGCTCGATGCGGGTCGCGGCACCGCGGAAGGACGAGTACGGCGTCTGGGTGACGGCGACGCGCTCGTTCTCCGGCTGCTCGAGGAAGTAGACCAGGCGGAGGCAGTAGTCGCGGAGCAGCACCGAGTCGGCGTCGAGCGTCAGCACGTAGTCGGACGCGGGGACGACCAGGTCGGCGTCGGCCGGGTCGGTGACGGTGCGCAGGACGGTGCCGGACGCGGTCTCCTCGTGGCGGTAGGCGCCGCCGAGCAGACCGATGTACGAGTTCAGGTTCATCGCCTTGTTCGCCTCGTCCGAGAGGTTCGCGAAGCGCTTCCGCTCGAAGGTGGTCAGCTCGGCGGTGAAGGTCCAGGCCAGGCGACGCTGCAGCTCAACCGCGCGCGCCGAGGTCACGTCGGTGGACTCGGCGTCCCCGGCGTCGGTGATCGCGGCGTCGAGCGCCTCGGCCGTCAGGCGGAACTCGTCCGCCAGGCCGACGAGGACCTGGTCGGTGAAGAAGTGGTCGACGTGGTCGGCGACACCGTGCTCGCGGGCGTGGCGGCGGAGCCAGGCGTCTGCCCAGCGGTGGTGCGCGACCAGGGTGCGCACGGCCTCCACGGAGGCGTGCGGGGCGCCCGCGGCCTCGATCTCGGCGGAGAGCAGGGCCTCCTGGAACCGGCGGGACGGCGCGGCGAGCTGCGCCTGGATGGTGTCGGCGACGGCGCGGGTGCGTTCGAGCTTCGCGGCGGTCTCCGGGTCGTTCGGGAACGGCGAGTCGTCGACGAGCAGCACGATGCGGAGGTTCGGGTACTCCTGCAGTGCGGCGGACCACAGCGTGGTCGCGACGACCTCGGGCTCCTCGGCGTAGCTCGGGACGAGGACGGTGAGCGGCGACTCGTGCCCCTCGGCGAAGTGCCGGTCGAGCTCGGCGCGTGGGACGCGGACGTGGGTGGCGAAGCGCTCGAGTGCCCCCTGGCGGGCGACCAGGTGCATCAGGGCCGAGAAGGTCAGGAAGGTGACGACGACGGTGTACGAGATCGCCTCGGTGGTGAACCGGAAGCTCTCGGTGCCGGAGTCCAGGAACTGGCGGATCACGGTGTAGACGACGTAGGCCAGCCAGAACGCGATCGTCAGGATGATGGCGACCCGGCCGGAGACGAGCTTCCGGTCGGAGGGGCGGGCGTGGATCGTGTCGAGCGGCTGGGTCCGCCGCTCGGCACCCCACTGGCGGCGACGCATCGGGGCGCCGTCGAGCTGTTCGGGCATGCTGTCCTTCGTTCGTACCGGACCAGCAGCCGTCGGGTGTGGGCGCTGTCGGGAGTCCGGTGGTCGTCGCTGACGGTACGGCGACGGCTGTCGACGTGCGGACCCTCGGACGGGGGGTTCCGGGCACCTCGTGCGGGATCCCGCAAGCCTGCGCGCGGACCCGCAGCGACCCCGCGTCCGGGGGTGACGCGGCGAGTCCGACTGCTGGCTGGGCACGGCCTGGAGGCACGCTGCACGACCTGAGACCGGCTGCGGCCAGGCGGTGGGCGGGTTTCAGCGCCCGCGGGCGAGCAACCAGAGCAGGTAGGGCGCTCCGACGAGTCCGGTGACCACGCCGACCGGCAGGGTCACGCCCGGCAGCACGAACTGCGCCGCGAGGTCGGACCCGAGGGTGACCACGGCACCGACGGCCGCGGCCGGGCCGAGGGCGATCCTGCCGCCGCCGACGAGTCGCCGGGCGATGGGCGCGGCCATCAGTGCGACGAACGAGACCGGTCCGGCGGTGGCGACGGCACCGGCGGTGAGGAGCACCGCGGTGAGCAGGAGCAGCACCTTCGCCCGGTCCGGTCGGAGCCCGAGGGACGCCGCGACGTCGTCCCCGAGCGTCAGCACCGCGAGCCGCGGTGACTGCAGGAGGGCGAGCGCCATGAGCACGAGGAAGCCGACCAGGAGCGCGCCGACGACGGTGCTGTCGACGGCGTTGAGGCTGCCGGAGAGCCACAGGAGCGCAGTTCCGGCCTGCTGCACGCTGCCGCTGGTGAGCAACCAGCCGGTCACGCTGAGGGCCATCGCGCCGACGCCGACGCCGACGAGGACGACCCGGTTGCCGGTGATCCCCCGCCGCCAGGCCAGCGCGGCGATGAGCACCGCGACGGCGACCGCGCCGACGAGCACCACACCGAAGAGCAGCACGCCGGAGGCGCCGAACAGGACGATCGCCACGAGGCCGGAGGCGCTGGCCCCGGCGGTGATGCCGATGATGTCCGGACTGGCGATCGGGTTGCGGACGACGCTCTGCACGATCGCCCCCGCCGCACCGAGACTGGCGCCGACGAGGACGGCCGCCAGGACGCGCGGCCCACGGAGCTGCCCGAGCACGAAGTCCGAGATCGTGTCGCCGTGCCCGACGAGGGCGCCGAGGACCTGCGCGGGCGAGAGCGGGATGTCACCGACGCCGAGTCCGACCAGGACCAGGACGACGAGCGCGGCCACGGCGCCGACGAGGACGACGAGCTCCCGGCGGAGCGTGCCCCGCCGACGGTCCGCCACGGTGCCGCTCACAGTCCTCGCACCGCCCGGGATCGGACGAGTGCGATGAAGACCGGGGCGCCGATGAGGGCGGTGACGATGCCGACCTGCAGCTCCCCCGGGTACGCGACGACCCGGCCGATGACGTCGGCGACGAGCAGGAGCGCGGGGGCGACGACCGCGGACAGGAGGATCGTCCAGCGGTGGTCGGGCCCGGACAGTCGGCGGACGGCGTGCGGCACCGCGAGCCCGACGAAGGCGATGGGTCCGGCGGCGGCGACCGCGGAACCGGCGAGGAGCACGGTGACGACGGCGCCGACAGCCCGGACCAGCACGACGCGCTGTCCGAGCGACGCCGCGAGCTCGTCGCCGAGCGCCAGGGTGTTGAGCGAGCGTCCGAGGCCGACGGCGATGACGAGCCCGACGACGACCGGCGTCACGACGACACCCGCGGTGCCGAGGTCCCCGCCGGCGAGGGCCCCGACCTGCCAGAAGCGGAGCTGGTCGAGCAGGCTGGCGTTGGTGACGAGCACCGCGGTCGTGACCGACGAGAGCGCGGCAGCCGTGACGGCTCCGGACAGGGCGAGCCCGACCGGGGTCAGCCCACCGCGGGCGACGGCCGCGATGCCGTACACGAGCAGTGCGGCGAGGGCAGCCCCGGCGAACGCGAAGGGCAGGTAGGTGGCGGTGCCGCTGATGCCGAACACCGCGATGCCGACGACGACCGCGAGCGCGGCGCCGGCGTTGACGCCGAGGATGCTCGGGTCGGCGAGCGGGTTGCGGGTGATCCCCTGCATGACGGCCCCGGCGACGCCGAGGGCAGCGCCGGCGAGCAGCCCGACCACGGTGCGGGGCACGCGGTTGCCGAGCACGATGAGTCCGATCTCGTCGTGTCGCCCCGGGTGGAGGAGCGTGTCGACGACGACACCGAGCGGGATCGGACGTGACCCGACGGCGACGCTCAGCGCGCAGGCGACCGCGAGCACCACGACCGCGAGGACGGTGGCGAGCACCAGCCGGGACACGGGAGCGGGCGCGGGAGGCGCGACGGATCGGGATCGCATGGGAAGTGAGGCGAGCCTAACGGATGGCCCTCCCGGGGCGGGTCCGCGGGGCCACGGTGCCGCTGTCGGCAACCGTCGAGCAGCTGCTCGGCACCACCATGGTCGGTTCATAGGGTCGTCATGGGATCGAGGCCTGTACTGACATCCATCGGCGGCCGACGGGGCCGCGAGGACCGACCGGAGAGCACCGATGAACGAGACCCCGAACCCCACCCCGGACGACGAGCGTCGCGAGCCGGGGCACGTCCAGCAGCCGGAGCACGCCCCGCAGCAGGAGCAGCCTGCGTCGTGGGAGCAGCCGGCGTCGTGGGAGCCGCCGCACGCGGACCGGTCGACCCTCCGCCCCGCCTTCGCCTTCGACGGCTCCGGTCCGTACCTGTACGGGCCCGACGGCTCCGGTCCGTACGCCTACTCCCCCGACGGCCGTGGCCCGTACCTCGTCGGCAGCCCGGCGCTCGGTGGGACGCAACAGCACGGCGGGCAGTACGCCGGGCAGTACGGTGGCGCGCAGCACGGCGGCGCGCAGCACGGCGCAGCGGACCCGGTGGCGCCGCATGGCTGGACCGGGGCGTTCGGCACGGCACCCGGCACGAACCGGCGCTCCCGGAAGCTGGCACTGGTGATCGGCTCGGGCATCACGGCGCTCGCGATCGTCGGCGCTGCCGGTGGCACCGCGCTCGGGCTGTCGTCGGTGCACACCACGACGACGTCCAGCCAGACCCAGGGCAGTTCCTCCCAGGGCACCACCACGACTCCGGGGAACGGCACGACCCCGGGTGACGGCAGCGGCACGAACGGCTTCACCGTCCCCGGCCAGGGGACCGACGGCTCGGGCACGGACGGGACCGGCGGCACCGGCAGCACGTCCGAGTCCGCAGCCACCCCGGCGACCGCCGCGCAGAAGAAGGGCGTCGTGACGATCGACACCGTGATCGGCTACGACCAGTCCCAGCAGGCCGCCGGCACCGGCATGGTCCTGACCTCCGACGGCACCGTCCTGACGAACAACCACGTCATCCAGGGCGCCACGTCGATCCGGGCCACCGACGAGACGACGGGCGAGCAGTACACCGCCGACGTCGTGGGCGCCGACGCGACGAACGACGTCGCGGTCCTCAAGCTGCGCGACGCCTCCGGGCTGTCCACCGTCACCCTCGACGACGACGGCGGTGCCTCGACCGGTGACACGATCACCGACGTCGGCAACGCCGAGGGCACCGGTGACCTGGTGGCCGCCGAGGGGACCGTGACCGCCACCGACCAGGACATCCAGGTGCAGAGCGAGTCGGGCACCGGGACCGAGTCCCTGACCGGTCTCCTGCAGCTCGCCGCACAGGTCGTCTCGGGCGACTCCGGCGGGCCGGTCCTGGACAGTGAGGGCGAAGTCGTCGGCATGGCGACCGCGGCGTCCTCCGGGACCGCCGACGTCACCGGGTTCGCGATCCCGATCAGCACGGCGAAGTCGATCGCGGACGAGATCCTGGCGGGTGACTCCTCGGGCACGATCACGATCGGCCTGCCGGCGTTCCTCGGTGTGCAGATCAGCAGCACCGCGACCGGGACGACCAGCGGCGTGCCGATCGCCGGCACCGTCGAGGGCTCCGGGGCTGCGAGCGCCGGCCTCGCCGCGGGCGACACGATCACGAGCGTCGACGGCACCGCGGTCACGAGCTCGGACCAACTGACGGAGCTCATCAGCGGGCACGACGTCGGCGACCGGGTCTCGGTCGGCTACACGACGAGCGACGGCACCGCTACGACCGCGACCGTCACCCTGACGGCCGGTCCCGCCGCCTGACGCACCTGCAGCACGACACCCGCGCCTCCCCGCGCGGGTGTCGTGCTGTCCGGGGCGGTGCAGCGCGTCAGAGCGCTCGGGGGCCGCCGCTCAGCCGAGCAGCGCCCGGACAAGGGTCCGGTAGACGTTCGCCGACGCGTCCGCCGTGAACGCCGTCGTCCCGCCCTCGGTCCGGCCCACGCGGGCGAAGCCGATCCCCGCCGCGGAGACCACGACGAGCGGCCGGGGTCGGCCCGGGCGCAGCAGCGCCGACACCGTCCACGGGGCCGACCAGAACGCGGCCAGGGTCGGGTCGGCCGACGCGACGGCACCCGGCAGGTCGGGAGTGGACTCGCCGCCGGCCAGACGTCGGTCGAGCAGGTCGCCGGGCAGGACCGCGGTGCGGAACGGCCAGGTCCACGTCGGGCGGATGCCGAGCCTCCCGGCCAGCAGTCCGACCACCCGTTCCGGTGGGACGGACGCGACCACGGACCGGCCGTCGGCACCGGTGTCGACGACGGTGCCGGACCAGGCCTGGAGGCGCGTCACCCGCCCGTCGTCGTCGTGCTGGTCCAGCGTGGTCGGCTGCACCCCGTCGGCCCAGGGGGCGAGGACGGTCGCCGTCTCGGGCGGGACCGTGCCGAACCGGCCGACCAGGTCGGCGGCGACGAGTTCGCGGCCGCCGTCGGTGCGGAGGAGGGCGGGGTTCCAGCGGCGCCCGGCCAGGTTCTGCAGGGTCGAGACGGCCTCGGCACCGAGGGACGGCCCGGTGAGGGTGGAGCCCGCGAGCAGGACGGGCAGGGGCTCGAGGGTGCGGGACTCACTGGCGGTGACCCGGTCGAGGACCCGGACGGAGTCGAGGACGGCGAAGACGGTGTCATCCGTCGCGGTCATCCGGGCGAGTGGCCGCTCGACCGTCAGGTCGACGCGGTGGCGGCCCGTGACCAGGAGCAGGTGCGCGCCGGCGACGTCACCCTCCTCGTCGGGGCGGACGTACTCGACCAGACGCGCGGGCGCGCCGGCGGTGGTCCAGACGTCGCAGCCCACGAGGAGCAGCCCGTCGACCGAGCCAGGCAGCCGTTCGAGCAGCGAAGCGTTCTCGTCGCCGATCGCCCGGTCGCTCGGGCGGGAGCGGACGGTGAGGACGACGTCGTCGCCCCGGACCCGGAGGTCGGCACCGGCGGACTCCTCGGTGCGCCAGCCGGTCGGACGGACGAAGCGGACGCGGGCGGTGCGGTCCTCGGTCTGCCCGGCAGCGGCGGCGGGTGGGTCGGGGACGAGCATGCTGCGAGGCTACGTGCGCGCCCGTGGCCTGCGCTCAGCGGCTCGCCGGGGTGGCGCGGATCACCCGGTCGTCCGGCGGGGGCGCGGCGGTGGTGGCGGCGGGACGGGCTTCGCGGCGACGACGTCGGCACGTCGGACCGTGACCGGACCCCGACGGGTGGCGACGGTCACCGTCTCGGTGGTGCGTCCCGTCAGCTCACCCAGGGCGTCACGGGCACCGTCCCCGTCGTGCGCGCGGACCACCAACCGGTCACCCAGCGCTGCGGCGTCCAGCGCGGCGAGGGCCCGGGCACGCGCGATCTCGGCCTGCGACAGAGCGGCGGCCGGTGCACCGTCGAGGTCGAGGTCGGCGTCGGACATGCCTCGAGGGTACGGCCCGGGGTCCGCCCGACCGCCACGGCTAGGGTGGCCGGATGGACAAGGCCCGGGTGGACAGCTGGATCTGGGCGGTCCGGATCACCAAGACCCGGTCCGCTGCGACGACTGCGTGCAAGGCCGGGCACGTGAAGGTCAACGGCGAGCGGGCGAAGCCGTCCCAGCCCGTCGGACCCGGCGACGAGGTCCGCGTCCGGCAGGCCGGGTTCGACCGGATCGTCGTCGTGAAGAGCATCATCCTCAAACGGGTGAGCGCGGCCGAGGCGGCGAAGCACCTCGAGGACAACACCCCGCCCCGCCTCCCCCGCGAGGAGGCCGGCTTCGTCCCGATCCGCGAACGAGGCGCGGGGCGGCCGAGCAAGCGGGAGCGCCGCGACCTCGAGAAGCTCCGCGGGTACTGACCGGCCCGACCGGCAGGTGCGCCGACGACCAGGTGCGCCGGCGACCAGGTGCTCTGACGGATCAGACGAACCGGACGGTCTGCTGCAGGCGGTCCCGGATCGCGAAGACGTCGACCGAGCCCTCCGGCGACCAGTTGCCGGCGAGCACCTGCACGAGTGCACCCCGTCGGACGATGAGCGCCGTCGGCTTCCGGGGCGTGCCGATGAGTTCGACGTCCTCGTCCACGGCGGAGTCCGGCACGACGAGCAGCCGCCCGGTGAAGCGCACGCGGGTCTGCTTCTGCACGGCTCGGGCCGCGCGGACGAGCTCCTTGACCGGGCGCTCCCCCGGCTCGAGGGTCTCCCCGACGACCTCACCGTGCTCGATCGCGACCGGGCCACCCCAGTCGATCGACTCGACGGCCCAGAGCCCGGTCGGGGTGAGGACGGCGTGGTCGAGCTTGCCCTCGGTGCCGGCGTCCAGGTCGTGCCACACCGTGACGCCGATGCCCATGTCGGCGATGATCGCCGCGGTCGCCTCTTCCGCCAGCGCCTCACCGAGCAGCCGCCGGACGGACCGCGGTGCCGAGCGGACGAGGGCGGGGTCGTAGGGGTCCTCGATCGGGTCGCCGAGTCCGACCCACTCGCGTTCGGCGGCCAGGAAGACCTCGCGGGACCGGCCGCCGGGGTGCCCGTGTGACCGGGCCCGCGGGCGGGAGTCGCGACGCGCTGTCGGGGGTGCGTAGTCGTCCCGGCCGGATCCGCTCCTCCAGGCCGTCGAGCCGGACGGTGCCGACGACGGCGAGGACGAGCCGGACCGGACCGAACCGGTGTCGTAGGCGCGGCGAGCCGCCGGGGTGCCGATCCGCTCCCAGGCGATCTGCACCCGGCGGAAGCGCTGCGGGTCGCCGCCCAGGTCGGGGTGGCTCTCGCGGGCCGCGCGGCGGTAGGCGCGGCGCAGGGTCTCGTCGTCGGCGGTCACGGGGACGCCGAGGACTTCGTACGGGGTGGCGTCGGCCGGGCTGTCGGTCATGGCCGGAGGAACGCTACCCGACGCCGGGTCGGTGTCCGCCGCGAGCGGGCTGAGCGGGCGCTGAGCGGTGGCGCCGTTCCCGGCTCGGACGGACCGCGTCAGACCAGGGCGGCCGTGATCGCGTCCGCGTGCTCCTCGAGCCAGGCGACGTCGGCGCGGTAGAGCTCCGCGTGGCCGTGCGCCAGGTCACTGACGAACTTCGGGTTGCCGGCGGCGGCCTCGGTCTCGATGGTCGTGACGAGGGACACCAGGCTCCCCGTCATCGTCTCGACGAGCACGCTCCGCGAGCGGGTGTCCAGGCCGTAGGCGCGGCAGAACTCGGCGGCGCGGGTCAGCCGGTCGGCGAACTCGGGTACCGGTGCCCCCTCGTCGGCGCTGCTGGTGAACGGGGCGAACCGGTAGACCGCACTCGCGACGTCCCACACGCGCGGGCCCGGGTGCGCGGTGTCGAAGTCGATCACGCCGACCGCCGCGATGCCGTCGTAGACGACGTTGTACGGGGCGAAGTCACCGTGCACGATCGTCTCGACCGGCAGACGTCCGGCCTGCGACCACACGTCGGTCGTGTCGTCGCGCGGGAACGAGGCGGCGGCGTCGTGGAGCTGCCGGAGCAGGCGTGCGGTGGTGACGAGGGCGGCCTCGCTCGCGACGTCGGCGGTCCAGGGGTACTCGCCCGCCTCGCCTGGCACGAACGTCACGGTCTCGAGTTGCTCGCCGAGCGAGATCGGGGCGGGCGCCGCGACGAAGCCCTGCTCGTGCAGGTGTGTCAGCAAGCGGTGCACGGTGGGGGTCCACGGCCCGGCAGGCCGGTGCACCCGGTCGTCGGCCTTGGTGATCCGTTCCATGGGGGAACCTCCTGAGCGTCGTCGTCGACGTGCTCGCCACTGTAGCGGCCGGAGCCCACCGTCGGGCGGGTCGCCGGGCGACCATCCGATCGGCGCGCCACGAGCGGCACCGGCAGGCGCAGGCCGGACAAGCCGGACTCAGTCGGGCAGCAGCTCCCGCAGCCAGCCCGGGCCCCGCACGGCGGCGCCCAGCGCCTGTACCCGGTCGCGCAGCCCACGGTCGGCGGTCACGACGACGACCGGGGCGTCGCCGGCTGCGACGGCGGACTCGACCACGGCGACGACCGCGTCGTCACCGGACGCCGCCGCCCGCTCGATCGTCACCGGCGGCAGACCGGGCCGCGGGGCGGACGGCGCCGGGTCCGTGGTCGCACTGCGGGCCTCCCCCTCGAGCACGACGGTCCACCGTGGCCACCAGGCGGTCGACGGCAGGTCGAGCGTGGACGCGGGGACGCCGACTGCGGCGAGCGCGCGGACCTGCTCGACGAGTCGGGCGGCGGCGCCCGCGCGGTCCTTCCACCAGCCGTCCGGCACGCTGCCGACGACGTTGGCGGCGTCGACGACGACGTGCGGGGTGCGGTCGAGCGTGGCGCGGAGGGCGGCCCAGGACCGGCCGAACCCGGGGTGCAGGTCGAGGGACTCGACGTCGGCGACGGGCACCCACGACAGGGCGAGGCTCTCACGGTCGGCCATCACCGGTTCGAACGGTCGGGAGGCGCGCCCCACGACGGTCGTGTACGTCCAGAAGCCGAGGTCGAGGACGGCGGTGTGACGGAGTTCGACGGCGTCGTCGGGGACACCGGCTTCCTCGGCGGACTCGCGGAGGGCGGCGGTCACGGGGTCCTCGTGCTGGTGGCGTGCCCCGCCGGGGATGCCCCAGGTGTCGCCGTGGTGGCTCCACTCGACGCGGTGCTGCAGGAGGACGCGGCCGTGTCCGTCGTCGACGAGCAGGCCGGCGGCGCCGAAGCGGCCCCAGGCCTTCGTGCCGTCCTCGCCGTAGGCCCAGGCGTCGCCGGCGTCGCGGGGGCCGGAGGGGGGTCCGGGCGGCGGTCCTGCCGGGGTCGCGGTCCGTCGTTCGTCGTCCACGTCTCCACCCTTCCACAAACGTCCGTCGGGTGACCCGGGACGACGGCGGGGAAGCGTGTACGGTGTCGTCCGAGACACGGGGTGCCGCATCCGAGCGGCTGAGATCACACCCGTCGAACCTGCTCGAGCTCGTACTCGCGAAGGGATCGTCCATGGAGAACGCTGCGCCCACGACTGACTGGGCCCACCTGACCGCCGAACTGCTGGAGGCCGTCCGTACGCGGGCGCCGCTGGTGCAGTGCATCACGAACACGGTGGTGCAGAACGTCACCGCGAACGTGCTGCTCGCGCTGGGGGCGTCGGCCGCGATGGTCGACGTGCCGACCGAGGCGGGGCCGTTCGCCGGCGTCGCGGACGGGCTGCTCGTCAACACCGGCACCCCGCACGCCGAGCCGTACGCCGCGTCGCTCGAGGCCGCGGCCACCGCGGTGGTCGCGGGGACGCCGTGGGTCCTCGACCCGGTGGCGGTCGGGTCGTTGCCGGTCCGGACGGCCCTGGCGCGGGACCTGCTCGCGCTCCGGCCGACGGTCCTCCGGGGGAACGCGTCGGAAGTGCTCGCGGTCCTCGGCGCCTCGGCGGGCGGTCGCGGGGTCGACAGCATCGTCGGGACGGAGGACGCCCGCGACGCTGCGGTGACCGCCGTCCGGGAGGAGACGGTCGGGACCGTGGCGGTGTCCGGGCCGGTCGACCTGCTGGTGGCGCCGACCGGGCTGGTGCGCGTGGCGAACGGGACGGAACTCCTCACCCGGATCACCGGCGGTGGGTGCGCCCTCGGCGCGGTCGTCGCGGCGTTCGCCGCAGTGGCTCCGGGACGGCCGCTCGACGCGGCCGTCGCGGCGACGGCGGTGCACACGATCGCGGCCGAGCTGGCGGCGCGGGAGGCCGGCGGCCCCGGTACCTTCCAGCCGCTGTTCCTCGACCGCCTCGCCGCACTGACGCCGGAGGACGTCGTCCGGGAGGCCCGGATCACCGCCGACACGTCGGCTGCGGTCCCCGGTCGCTCCGTCGGCGGTGCCGCCTGATGCCCGGCAGGGACGGGTTCGGGGTCTACCTGGTGACCGACACCGCCCTGGCTGCTCGGCACGGGCACGGGGTGCTCGGCGTGGTCCGGGCAGCGGTGGGCGCGGGAGTCCGGATCGTGCAGGTGCGTGACAAGACCGCTTCGGCGCGGGACCTCCTGTCGCTGACCACCGCGGTGGCCGATGCCGTGGGCGACCGGGCCCTGGTGGTCGTGGACGACCGGCTCGACGTCGCCCTGGCCGCACGGCACGCCGGGCACCGTGTCGCCGGCGTGCACCTCGGCCAGTCGGACGTCCCGGCGAGCGCCGCCCGAGCACTGCTCGGTCCGGACGCCCACGTCGGGTTGACGGCGAACACGACACGGCACCTGGTCGAGGTCGCGACGATGCCCACGGGTTCGGTGGACCTGCTCGGGGTCGGTGTGGTGCACCCGACGAGCACGAAGCCGGACCACCCGCCGGCGCTCGGGGTCGCCGGGTTCGGGCGGCTCGCGGCCACGACGACGGTGCCGTGCGTGGGCATCGGCGGGGTGACGCTCGACGATGTGGGGCCGCTCCGGCAGGCGGGCGCTGCGGGGGTCGCCGTCGTGTCGGGGATCTGCGCGGCACCCGATCCGGGCGCTGCCGCTGCGGCGTTCGTGGCCGCGTGGGACGGAGCGGTGCGGTGAGCGGGCAGACGGGCAGAGCGACGTCCCCGCTGCCGCGGGTGCTGAGCATCGCCGGCACCGATCCGACGGGCGGCGCCGGGGTGCAGGCGGACCTCAAGTCGATCGCTGCCCAGGACGGGTACGGCATGGCGGTCGTCACGGCCCTGGTCGCGCAGAACACGCTCGGGGTCCGGTCGGTGCACGTCCCCGACGCCGTGTTCCTCCGGCAGCAGCTCGACGCGGTGTCGGACGACGTCACCGTCGACGCGGTGAAGACCGGCATGCTCGGCACGGCCGAGGTGGTGCGGGTCGTCGTCGACTGGCTCCGCGAGCACCGACCGGCGTGGGTGGTCGTCGATCCGGTGATGGTGGCGACGAGCGGCGACCGCCTGCTCGACGCGGACGCCGAGTCGGCCATGACCGAGCTGTTCGCCCTGGCCGACCTGGTGACCCCGAACCGGGACGAGCTGCGGGTCCTCGCCCAGCTCGCCGACGCCCGGACGACCGAGGGGATCGAGGCCGCTCGCGCCGTCGCCCGACGGTGGGACGTCCGGGTGCTCGCGAAGGGCGGTCACGACGACGGTCCGTCCTCGGACGACGCACTGGTCTCCCCCGACGGCAGCGTCCGGGTCTTCCGCGGGCCGCGGGTCGCGACGACGAACACCCACGGCACCGGGTGCTCGCTGTCGAGTGCGGTCGCCACGCTCGTCGCCCGGCACGGCGACTGGGAGCTGGCGGTCGGGGCGGCGAAGACCTGGTTGACCGCGGCCCTCCGCGGCGCCGATGCCCTGCGGGTCGGGCAGGGCCACGGACCGATCGACCACAACGCCCTCGTGCGCTCGGCACTCCCGACACCGCGGCTGACCGAGGCCTGGTGGGCCGATGCGGCCGAGGTGCTCGACGAGACGCTGGACTGCCGGTTCCTCCGGGGCCTGGCCGACGGCACCCTCGACCCCGAGGTCTTCGCCGGCTACCTGGCGCAGGACGTGCACTACCTCCGAGCGTACGAGCAGCACCTCGCCGCGGTCGCCGCCGGGTCGACCGGGGACGCCGCCGCGTTCTGGACGACCGCCAGCGAGGGCTGCGCCGCGGAGGCCCGCGACCTGCACCACCGTCGGCTCGCCGGGTCGCACGCGGACGACCCCGTGCACCCCGTGTGCGCCGGGTACCTCGCGCACCTCGCCGACGCGGCACGGCAGAGCGTCGACTCCGGGGACGTCTCGGTGCTCGCTGCGGCGGTGCTCCCGTGTTTCCGGGTCTACGCGTGGGTCGGGGAACGGCTCGGCACGGCGCCGGTCGGGCACCCGTTCGCGGACTGGATCACGGCCTACGGGGACCCCGGGTTCGCAGCGTCGAGCGCGCGCGCCACGGAGCTCGTCGAGGAGCTCGCCCGGCGGGCCGACCCCGCGCTGCGCGGGCGGATGGCGCGCGCCTTCCGGCAGTCGGTGGCGCAGGAGCTCGCCTTCTTCCGGATGCCGGAACAGCTGGGCCAACCCGAACAGCCCGGCCACGCGGAGCAGCCGGGCGAGCCGGTCTGACGGAGGTGGGGCGGGCCTCCCGGTCGAGTGGTCGAACGGCTGGGTCAGGACGCTTCCGGCGAGGCGACCAGTCGGATGCCGTCCGCGCCGGGGGCGCGGCGGACCAGGGTGACCCGGATCTCCGATCCGTCGACCTTGCAGCGCATCCAGGTGTGGTCGGGCTGCCGGCGGCGGTCCGTCGGCGAGCCGGGGTTGAGCAGGCGCATCCCGTTCGGCGCGGTGGAGTCCCACGGGATGTGCGAGTGCCCGAACACCAGCACGTCGACGTCCGGGTGGTCCGTCTCGGCTCGACGCTCGCGACCGGTCGCCGCCCCGGTCTCGTGCACGACCGCGAAGCGCAGTGACTCGACGCGACGGGCGGCGACCAGGGGCAGGCGCTCCTCGAAGCCGAGGTCGTTGTTGCCACGGACCGCCAGCAGCTCGCGGGATCGGGCCTCGAGCAGGTCGACGGTCGCCAGGTCCACCCAGTCACCGGCGTGCACGACCAGGTCGGCGGCGTCGATGTCCGCCCAGAGCTCGGGCGGCAGGTCCTTCGCCCGCTTGGGCAGGTGGGTGTCCGACAGCAGGACGAGCGAGGTGCTCACGGCGTCGCCCTCACTCGTCGGGTGCGCGGGCCGGCATCGGCAGAGCGACCTCGTCCGCGGCACCGAGTCGTTCGAGCATGCCGGCGAGCAGGGCCACGTCGTCGTCGGACCAGTCGGCCAGGCGTTCGACCAGGGCGTCCCGGTGCAGCTGCACGGACCGGGCGAGCGCGAGGCGGCCGGCGTCGGTCGCCTCGAGCGGCTTGGCGTTGCCGGAACCACCGTCGACCGTGCGGACCAGGCCCGCGACGAGCAGACCCGACAGCTGCCGGGAGATCGTCGACCGGTTCAGGCGCAGGTAGCGGGCGATGTCGATCGCCATGCACCCCGGGTGCTGCACGACGAAGTCGACGAGCGACTGGTCGACGATGCTGAGCACGTCGTCGGTGCCGCGCGCACGGACGCTCGCGCGGCGGGTGATGCGGGAGAGCTCGGTGTACGCCCGTCCGATGTCCGCTTCGCGGATCCCGGGGCCCCTCGGGTCGGCCATGGTGTTCCAGTCTGTCGTCCGGCGTGGGCCGGAGGTCGGTCGCCCCTGGTCAGGGCGCGGTGCTGCGCGTCGGTCCCCGCATCACTGACGCGGGTCCCTCCGCCGACAGTGTCGACCAACGACAACCGGGTGTCCACCGAAGAGGGGACATGTGACCGGCTGCCGATGATCAGGGCTCAAGCCAGAGCGCCTGCGGCCCGGAGTGCGGCGATGTCGAGCTTGACCATGCCCCGCATCGCCTCGTACACGCGGCCGGCAGCCGCGTGGTCGCCGCCGGCTGCCATCAGCTCGCCCATCATCGACGGGGTGACCTGCCACGACAGGCCCCAGCGGTCGACCAACCAGCCGCACGCGACCGGGTGCCCGCCTTCGGCGATCAGGGCGTCCCAGATGCGGTCGAGCTCCTCCTGCGTGTCCACGTCGACCTGCAGCGAGAGCGCGTCGGTGAACGGATGCCCGGGGCCGCCGTTCATGGCCCGGTACGGCTGCCCCATCAGGGTGAACTCGACCACGAGCACGGACCCGTCCGGCGCGCGCCCGATCCCGTCGATGCGTGAGTCGGGGAACAGCTCCGTGTAGTACTCGGTGGCGTGCTGGGCCTGGTCGTCGAACCAGAGGAAGGGGACGATGCGGGGCATGGCGGGTCTCTCGGTGGGGTCAGTCCGCGACGCCGCGGCTGAGGAGGTCGTTCTTGTCGGGGTGCTCGTCGAACCACTGGCTGACGAACCAGCACATCGGGACGATGCGCTTCGTCGACGTCGTCTCGACGTCGGACACGGCGTGCTCCACGAGCTCGCCCGCGTACCCGTGACCGCGGTGCGCGGGCACCGTGTACGTGTGCGGGAAGGCGATCGCGTCACCGTTGACGCGGTAGTCGAGCACGCTCACCAGGGTCCCGTCGACGTACATGGCGTACCGGTCTCGGTCGGCCTCGTTCCGGAACTCGTGTGTCATGCCGCCATCCTGCACCGCCGCTCAGGGTCCGGTGTCGCCGCACGCCGAGGAACGCCAGACACGCGCAGCGGAGCACACCGACGGAATGACCACCGGGTCACCGTGTTGCACGGAGCATGACCACCATCGGAATCATCGGAGCAGGCAACATCGGATCCCAGCTCGCACGCCTGGCCGTGCAGCACGGCCACCAGGTCGTGATCGCGAACTCGCGCGGGCCGGAGACCCTCACCGACCTCGTCAGCGAGCTCGGTGAGCACGCCACCGCCGGCACCCGCGAGGACGCCGCCACCCGGGGCGAGATCGTCGTCGTCACCGTGCCGCTCGGCGCGATCGAGACGATCCCCGTCGAGCCGCTCGTCGGCAAGGTCGTCATCGACACGGACAACTACTACCCGCAGCGCGACGGCCAGATCGCGGCCCTCGACGAGGAGACCACCACCACGGCCGAGATGCTGCAGGACCACCTGGTCGGTGCGCACGTCGTCAAGGCCTTCAACCACATCGGCGCGGACCACCTCACCGAGCACGCCACCCCGGCCGGCACCCCGGACCGTCGCGCCCTCGTCATCGCTGGTGACGACGACGCCGCCAAGCACACCGTCGCCGACCTGATCGACGAGTTCGGCTTCGACACCGTCGACGCCGGCCCGCTCGCCGAGGGATGGCGCATCCAGCGGGACACCCCCGGCTACGGCCCGCGCCTGAACGCCGACGAGCTCCGCGAGGCACTCGCGAGCGCGAAGCGCTACCGCGACATGTGACGTCGACGCACCGCGCGCTCGACCCCCTCTGACTGGGGCTCTCGGCCGCTGTTCCTCCCGAGTAGAACTGACGATGGATCAATCCAGGGAGAGGAACAGCGGCCGTGGCGTCTCATCGCATGCCCGAGTCCGAGCGACCCCGCCGGGCGGTACCCGCATGGGTCACCGCTCCGCCGGAGGACGCCCGTCCTGCGGAAGCCGCGCTGACCGGGGCGAGCGCTGGCGCAGTCCCCACCGTCGCCACGATCCCCGCTGCGGGCACAGTCCCCGCCGTCGGCGCGGTCCCCGCCGTCGGCCTGGAGGCGCACCGCACCTCCGCCCCGCCGGTCCTGGACCCGAACGCGGTCGCCCCCGACTACCCGCCGGCGCAGGAGCTGTTGCCGCCGGCCCCGACGTCCCCGAACGTCGACACGATCCCCTTCGCTCCGCTCTCCGGCGCACGCGTCGTCGGCGCGTCCGCTGTCGGCGCCGCCGGCAGTGGTGTGACCGTCACCACCGCCGGCGCGGGCAGCTCCGCCGTCGGCCGCCACGGCGCCGGCCAGCACGCGTCGCCCGGACGCCGCGACGCCGCTGTGGCCGCGGGGATGGCGTTGCCCGTGCCTCCCGTCGTCGGAGCCCACGCCGTCGGGAGCCGGCCCGCCGGTGCTCCCCCCGTCGCCCCGGAGGTCCAGCGCCCGCCGCTCGGCCCCGTCGTCGCCGACCCGCCCGGTGAGCCCGCCAACTGGTACACGCCGCAGGCCGGCTCGCCCGCCGCCCCCGAGGCGCTCTCGCCGTCCGTCGGGGCCGGCCGCACCACGCTCGGGACGCCGGGCCCGCACGCCGACGCCACGGCCTGGTCAGCGCCTGTGCCGACCACGCCGCCGGCGCCGGTGATCCCCGTCGTGCCCGCAGCGGGTCAGCCGCGGTTCTCGGTGCCCGGCCTCGAACACGTCGTCGTCGAGGGCGGCGAGCCCGAGCCCGTCGGCCCGATCGGGTACCGCACCCCCGCACGCTTCGCTCGACAGCAGGCCCGGGTCGTCCCGCCCGCCGTGACGGCTCCCCCGACGTTCGACGCCCTCATCGGCGCTCCGGCCCCGACGACGGCCACCGTCCTCGGCGGCCCGTCTCCGGTCGTCGGTGCGCCGGCCGTCCCGCCGCTCGCCCCGGTCCTGCCGTCCGTCACCCCGACCGACGCCCAGGCCTCGGTCAGCAGCGCTGTCGACACCGCTGCCGAGGACACCGCTCCGCCCGTCGAGCCGACTCCGGCCCGGGAACACCGGAACGCTCGCGGGCGCGGCACCCCCGGCCGCCGTCCCTTCCGCTCCCGCCGGAGCGTCGAGGAGCCGCCGAAGCGTCGCTCGACCGCGGTCCCGCTCCCCGCGCCCGCCGAAGTCGGGACCGTCGCGACCGCCACGACGGAGGGTGCGGCGAGCCTCCCGTCCGTCGCCCAGCCGTCCATGGCACGTGCCGGACGGTCACTCGGACCGACCCCGGGTGCCGTCCTCGGCGCCGTGGCCGGCCTCGGGACGATCGGGCTCGCGGCGTGGTGGTTCACCGCCCCGGCGACCGTGCACGCCGTCGGTGTGGTCCTCGGCCTGCTCGCGGTCCTGGTGTCCGTCGTGACGATGCGGAACCCGCTGACCACGTGGCAGCGGCCGGTCGCCCTGCTGGGCGCGGTGCTCGGCACGGTCGGCACCCTCGTGCTGCTGTGGGCGGTGGCCTCGGCGCTCGGCGCACCACTGCCCGACCTCACCGGCACCGGCACCGTCCCGGCGATCGCGCCCTGACCTCGGCCGTCCGTCAGACGGCGCGGACGACCCCGCGCGACAGGATCGCGTTGGTGAGAGCCTCGATCGGCTCGCGCTGGACGGTCGGGTTGGCGATGAGGACGTAGTCGACCGCCGGCAGGTCGGGCAACGACAGCCGCTGCGACACCTTCACCAGGTCGGCGGGGATCAACGAGTGCGGGAACACCGCGACGCCGATCCCGGCACGGACGGCTGCCAGCACCCCGTTCACGTCACGGGTGTTGCAGGTGATCCGCCAGGTGCGGCCCGCCGCCTCGAGCGCGTCGATCGCCATCTGCCGGCTGATGCTCGGCGCCTGGTAGGCGATCAGCGGGACCGGGTCGTCGGCTTCGAGCGCGATGCCGTCCTGTGCCATCCAGACCATCTGGTCCGAGGCGACGCGGGTGCCCTCGGCGGACTCCCCCGCGGTCCGCTTGATGAACACGAGGTCGAGCTGGCCGGCGTGCACCCGGCGGAGCAGCGGTGCTGACTGGTTCACCGTCAGCTCGAGGTCCACCTGGGGATGCAGCTTCCGGAAGTCGCGGAGGATGCGCGGCAGCTGCGTGATCGCCAGGTCGTCGGCCGCACCGAAGCGGAGTCGACCACGGGCGGCGACGCCGGAGAAGTAGGCGTCGGCGGTGGCGTGCGCCGCGAGGATCGTGCGGGCGAACCCGGCCATCGCGTCACCGTTGTCGGTCAGGCGGACGCCGCGGGTGTCCCGGGCGACGAGCGTCCGCGCCACGGTCGACTCGAGTCGGCGCACGTGCTGGGACACCGTCGGCTGGCTGACGCCGAGCTGCACGCCGGCCTGCGTGAAGCTGCCGGTCTCGGCGACGGCCAGGAAGGTCTGGAGCAGGACAGGGTCGAGCACAGGAGGCTCCTCATTCGACATCGCAATGGAGTGATGCCGATCATAGGAGGATCGAATGGACCACCATCGATTAGTTTCGTGTGGGTACCGTTCCCACCCTCGACAGCCGGAGTCCCCCGCACCGTGCGATCGTCATCGACGACCATCCACCCGCCCACCGAGCCGCTCCCGATCAGCACCGTCCGCCCACCGTGGCGCCGGTCCTTCATCGCCCTGTCCGTGCCGAACTTCCGGCTGTTCACCGCCACGAACCTCGTCGCGATGACCGCCGGGTGGATGCAGCGCATCGCACAGGACTGGCTCGTGCTGCAGCTCACCGGGTCGGTCGCGCAGGTGGGCATCACGGTCGCGTGCCAGTTCGCGCCGATGCTGCTGTTCGGGCTCCTCGGCGGGGTGTTCGTCGACCGCTACTCGAAGCGCGCGCTGATGATGATCACGCAGGGCGCGTTCGCGGTGCTGTCCCTGCTGCTCGCGGTCCTGACCCTGGCCGGGGTGGTGCAGGCGTGGCACATCTGGGTGATCGCGTTCCTGGTCGGCATGGTCACGGTCATCGACAACCCGGCGCGCCAGGTGTTCGTCACCGAGATCGTCGGACACCAGCACCTGCGGAACGCCATCAGCGTCAACTCGTCGGTGTTCCAGCTCGGCGGCATGATCGGCCCGGCGCTGTCCGGCATCCTGCTCGTCGCCGTGGGAGCCGGGTGGTCGTTCGGCATCAACGCGGTGGCGTGCGTCGCGGTGGTCGTGACGCTCGGGTTCCTCCGCGTGTCCGAACTGCACCGCACCCCGTCGGCTCCGCGGTCGAAGGGGCAGCTCGTCGAGGGCCTCCGCTACGCCGCCGCGAAGCCGACGATCATCGTGCCGGTGATCCTGGTGGCCTTCTTCTCGGTGTTCGCGTTGACGATGCCGGTGCTGCTCTCCGCCTTCGCGTCGAAGGTCTACGACGTCGGCGCCGGCGGCTACGGCCTGTTCAACTCCGCCGTCGCGGTCGGTGCGCTGACCGGCGCCGTCCTCTCCACCCGGCGCGCCGTGGTGCGGCTCCGCACGATCGTCGGCGGGGTGTTCTGGACCGGGGTGCTGCTCGTCGTCGCCGGGTCGACGCCGACCATCGCGCCGTTCACCGTGCTGCTCGTCGTCGTCGGCCTGTCGCAGCTGCTCTTCCAGACGGCGTCGAACTCACTGGTCCAGCTGTCCTCGAACGTCGCGATCCGCGGGCGCGTGATGTCGCTCTACGTCCTCGTGCTGCTCGGCGGCCAGGCCATCGGCGGTCCACTGATGGGCCAGGTCGTCGACCACTTCGGCGCACACGTCGGGATGATGGTCGCCGGCGGTGTCCCGGCCACGGCGGCGGCCGTCATCGCACTCGTCCTGGCGCGGCGCGGCGGGCTGCACCTCGAGGTGCGCATGCGCCACCACCTGCCGCTGCCGGCCATCGTCGGCAACCGCTGACGCGCCTCCCGTCCGTCGGGTCCTCGACGCCGGACACCGGTGTCCGTCCGTCGCATCGCGCTTCCGCGCGGCGTGACCGATGAACACCGGTGTTCCGCAGAGTCCCGCAGGGCCCGCAGAGCCCGCAGGGCCCGCAGAGCCGGTCGGCTCAGTAGGCGACGCCGAACCGCGCCTGGTGGTGCTTCGGCTGCTCGATCTCGTCGACGACCGCGATCGCGTAGTCGGCGCCCGAGATGTCCGAGTTGCCCTCGGCGTCGGTGAGGAGCACGTCGTCCGACGTGCGGTACGTGCCCCGACGCTCGCCGGGGTTGTAGCCGCCGAAGGCCGCGGCGGGGCTGACGTAGAACCAGTCGACCGAGGTGTCGCCGGCGCGCAGGGCCTCGAGGATCTGGCCGTGG
Source organism: Curtobacterium sp. MCPF17_052 (assembly GCF_003234085.1). Taxonomy (GTDB): domain Bacteria; phylum Actinomycetota; class Actinomycetes; order Actinomycetales; family Microbacteriaceae; genus Curtobacterium. The sequence continues at coordinate 72,347 of NZ_QKSD01000008.1, read as the reverse complement.
CTCTTCGCCTCGCCCTTGAACGCGTCCGGGAAGTCCGGGGTGTCGTACAGGGCCGGGCCGTCCTCGGCGACGAGCATCGAGCCGGCACCACCGACGATGCCGAGCCGTGCACCCGCGGCGGCGGCTGCGTCGACGAAGTGCTGGAACTGGTCCTTGAGCTCACTGCCGTCGGACTGGACCGCGTGCAGGGAGACGATGAGGACGTCCGCGCCCTTCGTCACGTCGGACACGAAGGCGGCGTCGAACGCGTCACCCTGCGCGAGGGTGAGGTGCTCGGCGGCATCGAGCTTGGAGGTGTCGCGCGCGACGGCGACGACCTCGTGGCCGCGGGAGAGGGCTTCACGGACGATGGCGGAGCCGGCGTAGCCGGTGCCTCCGAAGACGACGATGGTGGACATACGAGCTCCTTCGTGGTGGTGGTGCCGACGCGGTGACGCGCCGCGCCACTCACTGTACGGGTGTTACTCTCTTTCGGTGAGTAGGCACCTCACGGTGCGTGCCCTGCCCGGGCGCGTCGTGCACCGTGCCCCACGGAAGGTCACCATGAGTGCGCTCGAGTACAGCCCCTACGCGGCGGACTGCCCCTCCCGACAGCTGCTGGACCGGATCGGGGACCGCTGGAGCGTCCTGACGATCGGCGCCCTGGCTGACGGACCCCGTCGGTACTCCGCCATCGCCACCCGTGTGCAGGGCGTCTCGCAGAAGATGCTCACGCAGACCCTCCGCGCCCTCGAACGGGACGGCCTGGTGACCCGGACGGTGTTCCCCGAGATCCCGCCGCACGTGGAGTACGAACTCACCGACACCGGGCGTTCCCTCCGCACGGTGCTCGTGCCGCTCGAACAGTGGGCGATCGACCACATGGACGGCGTCACCGAAGCGCGCTCGGGGTACGACGCGCGGGCCTGAGCCCGTCGCTCCTGGAATCGCGTCGGCCCGCCGGTGGTTGCGTGGAGGCATGCGATCGATCGTCTACTCCCAGCCCGGCACGTCCTCCGTCCTCTCCCTCGCCGACCGACCGGTCCCCGAGCCGGGCGACGGTGAGGTCCGCGTCCGCGTGGTCGTCTCCGGGGTGAACCCCACCGACTGGAAGGCGCGGCAGGGCGGCACCTACGGCGACGGCCTGCCGTTCCCCGAGATCACCCCGAACCAGGACGGCGCGGGCATCGTCGACGCCCTGGGCGCCGGGGTCGAGGGACTGTCGGTCGGCGACCGCGTCTGGCTGTTCATGGCCGCGGCCTCCCGCCCGACCGGCACCGCGCAGGAGTACACCGTCGTGCCGGCCACCCGCGTCGCAGCACTGCCCGAGGGCGTCTCCTTCGACGTCGGCGCCTCGCTCGGCGTCCCGGCCATGACCGCCCACCGCGCCCTGACCGTGCACGAGGACGGCCCCACCCGCCTCTCCCCCGGTGCCCTGTCCGGTCGCACCGTCCTCGTCGCCGGAGGCGCGGGTGCCGTCGGGCACGCCGCCATCCAGTTGGCGCGGTGGGCCGGCGCGACCGTGATCGCGACGACCAGCTCCGACGACAAGGCCGCCCTGGCCACCTCGGCCGGGGCGCAGCACACCGTGAACTACCGCGACGACGACGCCGCCGACCAGATCCGCGCGATCGCCCCGGACGGCGTGCACATCGTCGTCGAGGTGTCGATCCCCGCGAACGCGGACCTCGACGCGGCTGTCCTGGCGAACCACGGCGTCGTCTCAATGTACGCCGACAACGGTGGGGACGCAGCATCCATCCCGGTGCGGCCGAACATGGGCATCAACGCCCGGTACCAGTTCCTGCTGCTCTACACGATCGGCGACGTGGCCCTCGCGGCCGCTGCCGAGGACGTCACCGCAGCCCTCCGCGACGGCGTCCTGCCGGTCGGTGAGGAAGCGGGTCTGCCGCTGCTGCGTTTCCCGCTCGAGGAGACCGCTGCGGCGCACGACGCCGTGCAGGGCGACGCGGTGGGCAAGGTGCTCATCGACGTCCAGGCGGAGTAGCGCCGGCGCCGGCGCGGCGCCACGCTGCTGCGCGGTCGCACTGCGGCACCTGTGCGCTTCGGCGCCGCACAACCGAGACGGGTTCGAACCACGGAGGTCCGCGGTTCGGATCGGCATCCGTTGTGCCCGTCCGGTCCGCACCGTGGTGCGGGTGAGGTCATTCCCGCCGGCGCCCGCCGCTTGCCCGCGCCAGCTGGGCCCGTGCCGCGGCCGTCGCCCGCTGCAGGTTCGCCGCGACGACGCGCGGGTCGTCGTAGTCCTGGTCGTCGCTGCCGGCGGACCGCAGGGGTGCCACCCGCGCGCGGCCGAACCGGGCCGCGCCGGAAGGACTGAACGTCGTCATGGCGTCAGGGTACGTAGAGGGCCCGACAGCGGCTCGACACCCGCCTCGGGCACCGGCGGGAAGGCCAGCACACAGGCCGTCGCCACGTACTCGGCGATGACGGCGACGTTCCGCACGTCGAGGTCGGTGAACGCACCCGGCGCGGGACTGTCGACCGTGAGCATGCCGAACGAGTAGTCCTCGGACCGGACGACGACCGCCACGTAGGACCGCCAGCGGGGTGCGAACTCGGGGTCGTCGTCCTCGGCGTCGACGTCGGACTCCCGGTCCGGGACGACCCGCGGCGGACCACCCTGCAGCACCCACTCCAGGTTCCGGTCGCCGTACGGGGTGCCGGCGCGGAAGGTGCCCGCGGTGTCGCCCGCTCCGCCGTGCCCGATCGGTTCGAGGGCGTCGAGCGCCGTCGACAGCAGGTACACGTTCGCCCGGACGTCGGGCACGTGCGGCAGCAGGTAGAACGCCAGTGCGGCCGCGGCCCGGTCGGCGAACCCGCCGAGTTCGATGCGCCGGGTCACCGGGTCGTGCGTCGCGAACCGGGTCAGCCGGGTCGCGATCTGCCCGAACCCGTACTGCACCGCCACCTCGTACGCTGCGAGCGCCGCAGCACCGGTGTCCTCCGCCGAGGCCCGTGCACGCGCGCCGCGACGCGCCCGGAGCACCTGCCAGACGACGACGGCGACGAACACCGCCAGCGCCGACACGACGAGCCACACGCGCTCGACCGGGACACCGACGAGGTTGGGCACCTGGAACACCGCCGTCGGCAACGCCGCCGCCACGATCGGCAGCACCACGTCACCGGCGCGCCCGCGCCGTCCGTTCCCCTGTCCCACACGAGCACGGTAGGGCCGACCACCGACGGACGGGAGGCGCGGGGCGGGGGTGATCCGTGCCTCCCGTCCGGGTCGTGGTCGGGTCCGCCGAGCGGACGTGGTGCGCGTTCATCGCCGGACTTGGTATGCAGGAGGCATGACCGATGTTGCACAGCCCACGCCCACGCCCGGAACACGCGCCATCGTCCTCGGAGGCGGTGGGGTCGCCGGCATCGCCTGGGAGCTCGGCGTCCTGTCCGCACTCGAGGACGCCGGGGTCGATCTCGGCGCCGCGGACCTGGTGGTCGGGACGAGTGCGGGGAGTGTCGTGGGGACGTTCCTCCGCGCCGGCGCAGTGCAGACGGCCTACGAGCAGCAGTCGAGCCCCCTGCCGACGACGTACGAGGAGCCGGCGGCCGTGGACGTGACCGCGGTCGAGCAGCGGTTCGCCGCCGCGATGCAGGGCGCCACGTCCGAGCAGGACGCCCGTGCGCGGGTCGGTGCGGCGGCGCAGGAGGTCACCACGGGCCAGAGCGACGACGAGCGCGTGGCCACCTTCCGGCAGACGCTGCCCGGTGCCGAGTGGCCGGAGCAGCCCTACGCGGTGACCACGGTCGACGCGGTGGACGGCTCCTTCCGGGTGTTCCGGGCCGAGGACGGCGTGCCGCTGGAGCGTGCGGTCGCGGCGAGCTGCTCGGTGCCGATCGTCTGGTCGCCCGTGCGCATCGACGGGCACCCGTACGTCGACGGTGGGGTGCGGTCGGCGACGAACGCCGACGTGGCCGCCGGGTACGAGCGGGTCCTGGTGATCGCCTGCAGCCCGGAGGGGCCGTCGCCGCTCGGGCCGTGGCTCGACCGGTCCGTCGCAGCCCTCCGCGACGCCGGGTCGCAGGTGGAGGTCCTGGTCGCCGACGAGGCGTCGCAGCGGGCCTTCGGGACCAACTCGTTGGCGCTGTCGACGCAGCGGCCCTCCGCGGAGGCCGGGCGGGCCCAGGCGGAGCAGGCGGCGGAGCGGGTCGCGTCGTTCTGGGCGTGAGGCGGTGACGGGTCAGACGAACGCGGCCTGACCCGTCACGGCGCGACCGACGATGAGCGTGTTGACCTCGCGCGTGCCCTCGTACGAGTAGATCGCCTCGGCGTCGGCGAAGAACCGGGCCACACCCTTCTCGAGGACGATGCCGTTGCCGCCCTGCACCTCGCGGCACCAGCCGACCGTCTCGCGCATCCGGGCGGTGGCGAAGGCCTTCGCCATCGCGGAGTGCTCGTCGCCGCCCAGTCCCTGGTCCTGCAGGGCCGACGCCTGCGTGCAGAGGGCGATCGAGGCGGTGATGTTGGCGAGGGACTTCACGAGCAGGTCCTGGATGAGCTGGTGCGAGGCGATCGGCTTGCCGAACTGCACACGCTCGCGGGCGTAGCGCAGTGCCGCCTCGTAGGCACCGACCGAGATGCCGACGGCCTGCCATGCCACCTCGGTGCGGGTCAGGCGGAGCACCGTCGCAGTCGACCGGAACGAGTCGGCGTGCTGCAGTCGGCGGGCTTCGGGGACGCGGACGTCCTCGAGTGTGATGTCGGCGTTCTGCACCGAGCGGAGGGCGATCTTGTCCTCGATCTTCGTCGCGGTGAAGCCCGGGGTGTCCGAGGTCACGAGGAAGCCCTTCACCTGACCGTCGGCGACGTCCTTCGCCCAGATCACGACGACGTCGGCGAACGTGGCGTTGCCGATCCACCGCTTCGCGCCGTTGAGCACCCAGGTGTCGCCCTCGTGACTGGCGGTGGTCCGCAGACCGCGGGCGGAGTCACTGCCGGACAGCGGCTCGGTCAGGCCGAAGGCGCCGACGATCTCGCCGGAGGCCATCCGGGGCAGCCATTCGCGCTGCTGCTCGTCGCTGCCCGCAACCGCGATGGAGTTCATGGCCAGGCCGGACTGCACCCCGATGAAGGTCGCGACGCCGGCGTCGACACGGCCGAGTTCGAGGGCCGCCCAGCCGCGGTAGACGGCGGAGTTCTCGAACTGGCGGACCAACGGGACCCCGGGGCCGTACATGCCGAGCTCGGCGAGCGGTGCGATGACCTGCTTCGGGAACTCGGCGCGGGCCCAGTACTCGTCGGCGATGGGTGCGACGTCGCGCTCGAGGTACTCGCGGAGCTTCCCCAGGGAGGCGCGTTCCTGGTCGGTCAGCTGCTCCTGGAACCGGTAGAAGTCGGATTCCAGCAGGGGCGTCTGCGCAGCCGTCGTTGACATGACCCCAACGATGCATCATTCTCGAAAACGTTGCAAGACGGGTACGACGACTCGGGGGGAACCGTGAGCAGGCAGGCACTCGGCGCGCTCGGCTCGGCCCTCGTCCCGAGTGCCCTCGCCGCCCGACTGGAGGCCCACCCCGACTCCCAGCGTGCGTTCCGTGCCGCGCGCCACAGCTTCATCGACGGCGCCCGTATCGACATGGGGGCGCTCGCGTCGTTGCTCGGGGTCGACCGCACCTCGCTGTTCCGCTGGGTCGGGAACCGCGACCAGCTGCTCTCGGAGATCCTCTGGTCGCTCGCCGTCCCCACGCTCGACGCCGCCGGTCGTGCCGCAGCCGCGTCGGGAGCAGCACGGATCGTCGACGTCCTCGACCGGTTCACGGCGGACCTGATCCGGGCGCCGTACTTCCGGACGTTCCTGACCCGGGAGCCCGCTCGTGCACTGCGCCTGCTCACGACGACGGACAGTGACGTCCAACGGCGGTTCGTGGCGGTCGTCGCCTCCCTGATCGCCACCGAGCAGCACGCCGGCACGTTCGACCCGGCACCGCTCTCCCCCGACGAACTCGGACGGCTGCTCGTGCGTGTCTCGGAGTCGTTCACCTACGCGGACCTGATCTCGGGCGAGACCCCGGACCCCGAGCGGGCACGTACGACATTCGAGTACATCCTGCGTCCCACCCGGTGAACGGGCGGAGCGACCGGACAACCGACCGCCCGCTACCGGAAGCCGTTCTCCTCGAGGAGGTACCGCGGCACACCGTGACCGGTGCAGCGGTCACGACGGCGGACGCCCCGGAGGACCTCACGCACGTGCTCGCCACATCCGGTCCAGGTGGACTTCCCGCACACCGGGCACTGCGCTGACTCACACATGCACCCGTTGTAGCGACACCGACCCCGGAGCGCTCCGAGGCCGGCGTCGATCGGCTACCCGCGCTGCCCGTCGGCGACAGTAGTCGTCAGATGAGGTCGTCGGACAGGTGGTTCGGCGTGCCGAACCGATGCGCCGTGATGGACACCGCCTGCTCGCGGAGGAACGGCAGCATCTCGATCCGCCCGGCCTCGGTCACCGGCTCGGCGTACACCGCGATGTCCGGGCGTCCGTTCGTCCCGACCGCCAGGGCAGCAGCGTCCCCGCCGATGAGGCGCACCCGGGTGGAGGGACCAGCGGCGATGCGGGCGGCGAAGGTGTCGTCGGACTCCCCCTGCCGGAGCGTGCCGACGATCGACAGTCCGCGGAGCACCGAGGCGACCGACGCGGGCAGGTCGTCGGCGACCGAGACGTCGACCCCGGTACCGGCCCGCAGCGCCGCGGCGACGACCCGCACGAGGCCGTCGACATCGGCGTCGGAACCCTCCGCAGGAGAAGCCAGTCGCACCTGCACCCCCGGGTACGGCAGGTAGCGGAAGACGTTCCGCTCGGCGGTCAGCGCCGAGACGTCCGCGGCGACACCGAACTCCGACGTCCAGGCATGCTCGTCCGACGCCACCGCGCGGCCGAGGGACTCGGAGTCCACCCCGGTCGCGCGGACGAACGCCGACACGGCCGACGACGGCGTGGACCCGGTGGTGGCGGCCGCCGACGCCCAGGAGCCGAGCCCGACCAGGTAGTTGACGCCGCCGGCCTTCGTGCCCGCACCCACGGCGGACTTCTTCCACCCGCCGAACGGCTGGCGGCGGACGATGGCGCCCGTGATGCTCCGGTTGACGTAGAGGTTGCCCGCCTGGATCCGCGCGAGCCACGTGCCGATCTCGCCCGGGTCCAGGGAGTGCAGACCCGAGGTCAGGCCGTAGTCGACCTCGTTGACGATGTCGATGGCTTCGTCCAGGGTCTCGGCGGTCATGACGCCGAGGATCGGGCCGAAGTACTCGGTGCGGTGGTAGTCCGAGCCCCGCCGGACGCCCTGCCGGACACCGGGGCTCCAGAGCTTCCCGGTCTCGTCGAGCTGCTTCGGCTCGACCGCCCACGACTCCCCCGCGCCGAGCGTCGTGAGACCGTCGAGCAGCTTGCCGGACGCCGGTTCGATGATCGGCCCCATCTGGGTCGTCGGGTCGGTCGGGTAGCCGACGGTCAGCGAGGACACGGCGTCGAGGAGCTGGTTGCGGAAGCGCTTGGACTTCGCGACCGAGCCGACCATGACGACGAGCGACGCGGCCGAGCACTTCTGCCCCGCGTGGCCGAAGGCCGAGGCGACGACGTCCTTCACGGCGAGGTCGAGGTCCGCCGACGGGGTCACGATGACGGCGTTCTTGCCGGACGTCTCGGCGAGCAGCGGCAGGTCGGGACGGAAGGACCGGAACAGCTCGGCCGTCTCGTACGCGCCGGTCAGGATCACGCGGTCGACGAGCGGCGACGCGATGAGGGCCTTGCCGAGCGAGGACTCTTCGACGTCGAGGAACGCCAGCACGTCGGCGGGAGCGCCGTGCGCGTCGAGGGCGGTCTCGATCACCGACGCCAGGACGGCACCGCTGCGCGCGGCCGGCGGCGCGGGCTTCAGCACGACGGCGGATCCGGCTGCCAGCGCGGCCAGCGTCGACCCGGCCGGGATCGCCACGGGGAAGTTCCACGGCGGGGTGACCAGCGTCAGGGCCACCGGGGTGAAGGAGGCGCCGTCGACGGTGTCGAGGGAGGCCGCGAGTTCGCCGTAGAAGTGCGCGAAGTCGATCGCCTCGGACACCTCCGGGTCGGCCTGGTCGATGGTCTTGCCGGTCTCCGACGCCATCACCTCGATGAGGGCGGCGCGGTTCGCCTCCAAGGCGTCACCGACGGCGTGCAGGACGGCACCACGGGCCGCGCCGGACCACGAGCCCCACGTGGTGCCGGCGGCACGGACGCGCCGCAGGGCGGACTCGAGGGTCGAGGCGGAGGTGATCCGGGCCTCCCGGACGGCCGAGACCCCGAGCGTCGACGAGGCGATGCGGGCGGTGATGCCGGCGCCCCACTCCCGGACCGATCCGACGGACGGGTTACTGTCCGGCGTGTTCTCGAAGTGGCCGGGCGCCGGGCGGTCGACGGCGGCGTACCGGTCCGCGACGCGGTGCGGTGCCGGGGCGTCGAGTCCGCCGGGCAGGGCGAGCGGTGCCAGCGAGTCGCGGAAGCGGGCTTCCTCGCGGGCGAAGAGCGTCGGGGAGGACGCGAGCGAGAACACCGCGGACATGAAGTTGTCCTGCGACGCGCCCTCTTCGAGACGGCGGATCAGGTAGGCGATGGCGACGTCGAACTCCCCCGGGTGCACGACCGGCGTGTAGAGGAGCAGTGAGCCGACGGTCTTCTTCACCGCGGCGGCCTGCCCCTGCGCCATGCCGAGCAGCATCTCGAACTCGATGCCGTCCCGGACCCCGCGCTGCCCGGCCAGCAGCCACGCGTGCGCGACGTCGAACAGGTTGTGCCCGGCGACGCCGACCCGCACGTTCGCGATGCGCTCGGGCGTCAGCGCCCAGTCGAGCACGCGCTTGTAGTTCGTGTCCGAGTCCTGCTTGGTGTGCCACGTCGCGAGCGGCCAGCCGTGTACGGACGCCTCGACCTGCTCCATCGGCAGGTTCGCGCCCTTGACGAGCCGGACCTTGATGTCCGCGCCGCCGCGTGCCCGGCGGGCGGCCGACCACTCCTGCAGGTGCTCCATCGCGGCGAGGGCGTCGGGCAGGTACGCCTGCAGGACGATCCCCGCTTCGAGGTCGGCGAACTGCGGCTCGTCGAGGAGCTTCGTGAAGACCGCGATGGTGACGTCGAGGTCCTTGTACTCCTCCATGTCGAGGTTGATGAACTTCTTCGGCGATGCCGCTGCGGCCCGCTCGAACAGCGGGCGGAGCTGCTCGACGATGTCGTCGACGGCGTGGTCGAACGCCCACGGCGAGTGCGGATGGACCGTCGAGGAGACCTTGATCGAGACGTAGTCGACGTCGTCACGGCTGAGAAGCGCGTGGGTGCCGGCGAGACGCCGTGCGGCTTCGCGCTCCCCGAGCACGGCTTCGCCGAGCAGGTTCACGTTGAGGCGGACGCCGTCCTGCTTGATCCCCGCGATCGCGGGGCCGAGCTTCGCGTCCGTCGCGTCGACGATGAGGTGGCCGACCATGGTCCGCAGCACCCGTCGGGCGATCGGCACGACGACGGTCGGGAGGCTCGGTGCCAGTCCGCCACCGAGGCGCACCAGTCCGCGGAGCGCGGCGGGCAGGAACCCGGGTGCGTCCGGCGCGATGGCGCGGAGCTTGCGGGCCGCGACGGCGAGGTCCTCGGGGCGGACGACGCCGTCCACGAAGCCGACGGCGAAGGCGAGGCCCTTCGGGTCGGCGAGGACGCCGGCGAGCTGCTTCGCGGAGCCGTCGACGGGGTACGTCTCGGCCTCGGCGAGCCACTGTCGGACGAGCGCGACGGACGCGTCGGCGAGGTCGTCGTGGACGGTCGGGGCGGCAGCGTCGGAGCGCGGCTGGACGTCGGTCATGGGGACAGTGTGACGGGCGCTCTTTCGGTAGCGGAAGCAACCGTTCCTGATGCATTCCGTTCAGCTCAGCTACGCTTTCGACATGCTCGACGTCCGTCGCCTAGTGCTCCTCCGTGAGCTGTCGATCCGGGGCACGGTCGCAGCCGTCGCCGAAGCGATGAACTTCACCCCGTCGGCGGTGTCGCAGCAGCTCGCCGTGCTCGAGCGCGAGGCCGGCGTCCAGCTGCTCCGCCGTGCCGGGAGACGCCTGCAACTCACGCCGCAGGCCGAGGTGCTGGTCGCGGCAGCGGGCGAGGTGCTCGACACCCTGGAGCGTGCGCAGGCCTCGGTCGAGTCGACGCTGACGAGCGTGCAGGGGCGCATCCGGGTCGCGGTGTTCCAGTCGGCCGCGCTCGCGCTGATGCCGTCCGCGCTCCGCACGATGGCGCTCGAGCACCCCGACGTCCGGGTCGAGATGGTGCAGCGCGAACCGGAGACGGCGCTCAACGAGACCTGGGCCCGGGACTTCGACATGGTGATCGCCGAGCAGTACCCGGCGCACGCGGCACCGCGGTTCCCGGGGCTCGACCGGCGCGACCTGACGACGGACCCGGTGCGGTTGGCGCTGCCGCCGGTGGCGACGGCGCTCTGGCCAGTGGCCTCGCTCGAGGACGCCGCGACGCTGCCGTGGGTGATGGAACCACGTGGTGCAGCCTCCCGGCACTTCGCCGAGCAGACCTGCCGACGTGCCGGCTTCGAACCCGACGTCCGGTACGAGACCGCCGACCTGCAGGCGCAGATCCGGCTCATCGAGTCCGGCAACGCGGTGGCCCTGATGCCGGACCTGGTCTGGGCCGGCCGGTCGACGAGCTGCCGACTGCTCGAGCTGCCGGAACCGGGACGCCGGACCCTCTTCACGGCGCAGCGCATCGCGAGCGCCGAGTCCCCGGCGGTGTCGGCGTTCCGGACGGCGCTCGAGCGGGCGGCCGGCGCTCCCCGATCCTGAGGGCACCATGTCGGGAAATCCCCGATCATGACGGGTTTCCGGGCACTTTTTCCGTGACGGTTTCGTGACCATCCCGGACGGTTCCGCGACACTTTCGCGCCGTACGCTCTGGCCACGGGCCAGCCACTGGGCGGCCCGCTCGCACGTCATCCCAGGGGGGAACCCAATGCACAAGACCTGCCTGCCGCCGATCCACCGGATCGCGGCCATCGGCTCCGCCGTCGCCATCGTCGCGGCGTCCTCAGCGTTCGGCATCGGCGTCAGCGTCAGCAGCGCCTCCGCTGACGAGTCGGTGCCGGACACGAGTGTCGTGACGTCCACGGGTGCCGACGCGTCCACCGGGGTCGGCGCGACCACCGGGGTCGGCGCGCCAGCGACCGGTCCGACCGATCCGGCGGTCGGCTCGACCTCGGGTGCCGACGCTGCGCCGGGAGAGACCGGCCGCGATCACGGTGTACCCACTCCGGCAGCCACGCCCGCACCGACAACGACACCGACTGCACCGGCTGCACCGGCTGCACCGACCGTCCCTCGCGCACCAGCGACGACCACGACCGTCACGCCGGTGGCCGTCACGCCGGTGGCCGTCACGCCGACCGCAGCCGCCGCCCCGTCCGCGACGGCAGCCGGCACCGTCGCGGTCACCGGGACGGCCACGACCTGGCACACGCTCCGCGCCGTGACCGACGGCTGGCCTGCCGGCACGACCTTCACCTACCAGTGGACCCTGTCGGGGCCGGTCGTCGGGACGCGCGTCATCGCCGGCGCCACGAGCGAGACCTACGTGCTCGGCCACCCGGACGCGACGAGCGACCTGACCGTCGCGGTCACCGGCACCGCACCGGGCGAGGACCCGACGACCGTCACCAGCGCCCCGGTCCACGCGGACTTCAACAACGAGACGACGTTCACCGGCGCAGGTGTCCGCGAGCTCACGGCTCGTGCCGGCGAGACGATCTCGGTGCCGATCCAGGCACTGACCGGCGACCAGGGAAGCCTCCGGTACGGCGTGAGCTCGTCGGCCGACGGTCCGATCGACGCCGCAGCCCTCCCCGCGGGGCTGACACTGTCCAGCGACGGCGTGCTCTCCGGGTCCACCACGACGGCCCAGGTCGTCGACTTCTGGGTCCTGGCCCGGACCTCCCAGGAACCCGCGGGAGCGCCCGGGCAGCACGTGCAGCTGACGGTGGGCCTGGCGGCGGACACGCAACTACGAGCCTTCGTGACGGACTACGACCCGCCACACTCCCGCTCCTGGACGGTGTCGGCCGACGGGACGACGGAGTACCTCGACGCGCTCTCGGACGACCAGGCGCCGGCGTCCACGCCCATCACGTCGACGGTGGGCTCGACCATCACCGTGAACACCGGCCTGGTCGACCGCTACGGCAACCGCCAGCCGATCCCGGTCATCGACGACGACTGGGCTTCCTCGGTCGCCGGTGACACGCTCGGCAAGTACGACCCGGGCACGGCGGTCACGTTCTCCTCGCCCGGCGTCCGGACGCTCACGGGGACCGCCCCCGACGGCCGGACGATCAGCTTCACGGTCGGCGTGGCGGCGACGGCAACGACTGCCACCCCGACGACCCCCGCGGCCGCCGGTGGCACCGCGTCCGGAACGGGCAGCCCCGGCAGTGGCTCGGCGCCGTCCGGCCACCTCGCCTTCACGGGTGCCGACGAGACCGGGCCGATCGCCTGGGCCCTCGGTCTGCTGGCGGCCGGAGCGGCGCTCCTCGTGGCACGGGTGCGTCGACGTCGAGCCTGAACGAGCAGCTGGAGGGGCGTGTCCGAGTCGGGCACGCCCCTCCAGTGCGCCCCGGGGCACCCCGGGGCACCCCGGGGCACCCCGGGGCGCCCGTCGGAACACCGGAGCCAGCTCCATCCGACCGAGCGGCGCGATCCTGAGGGCACCATGTCGGGAAATCCCCGATCATGACGGGTTTCTCGGCACGTTTTCCGTGACGGTTTCGTGACCGTGTCGACCGGTTCCGCGGCCTCTGCGGACCCTACGATCTGGCTACGGGCACGCCATCGGGCAGCCCGGCCACACGTCATCCCAGGGGGGAACCCAATGCACAAGACCTGCCTGCCGCCGATCCACCGGATCGCGGCCATCGGCTCCGCCGTCGCCATCGTCGCGGCGTCCTCAGCGTTCGGCATCGGGGCGGTCAGCGCCTCGGCCGACGAGCTCGCACCGAACGCTGCCGTCGGGACGTCCACCAGCGTCGACGCACCGGCCGACGGCCCGACCGCCGACTCGGCTGCGGGCCCGGCGAGCGCTGCTGCGGGCACCCCGGCCGCGACGACCCCGCCGGCCCCGACGGCCACGCCCGCAGCGCCGACGCTCCCGGAGGCTGCCGTCCCGGCCACCGTCGCCCCCGCTGCGGCGACGCCCACGCCGAGCGCGGACGCCCCGACGGCGACCCCTGCCGGCACGGTCGCGATCGTCGGCACGACCCGCGCCTGGCAGACCATCTCCGCGGACACGGCCGGCTGGCCGGCGGGCACGACCTTCACGTACCGGTGGGACTTCCACCACCCGGTCCTCGCGAACCGCGACCAGGGCACCCAGCGGACCTACGTCGTGGACCCGGAGCAGGCCGACGGCACCTTCACGGTCACCGTCACCGGCACGGCTCCCGGCATGACGCCGACGTCGGTCACCAGTGCACCGAGCAGCACGGTCGTCGTCGAGGACTCCGACCGGCGGTTCATCTACGGCCAGCGCGTCGTCCCGGTGACCAGCGGTGAGCCCTTCTCCGTCGACCTCGCTCCCGTTGACAACCCCGACCTGTCCTTCTTCGTGAACGGCTCCATCAGCGGCACCGCGGACCCGAGCGTGCTGCCCGCGGGCGTGACCCTCTCGGAGGACGGGGTGCTCTCCGGGACCCTCGAATCCTCGACGCCGCTCCGCGACCAGATCTGGGTCCACGTCACGACGCCGTACCACCCGGGCGATGGGCTGTCGGAGCGGATCCTGCTGTCCGTCGCCCCGGCGGAGGACGACGGCGGGCTGTCCTTCACCGGCGGCACGACCGAGGACCACGCCGTCCAGCTCCTCGCGCAGGCCGGCAAGGCGTTCTCGCACACGTTCCAGGCTTCCGGAGGGCCCGTCGACGAGCCGGTGCGCTACTCGATCGTGCGGCCGGACGGGCAGCCGTTCCCGGCCTCGGACATCGGCGCCTCGTTCCCGGCGGGCATCACGCTGGACCCGACCACCGGGGTGCTCAGCGGCACGGACACCCAGGCGGCCCACTACACGTTCGCCGTCGTCGCGACCTCCGGCGAACAGACCGCCACGCAGTACGTCGACCTCCGCACGGCCCCCGCTCCGGCGGTCGGTGCCCTCGTGACGGTGACCCGCCCCGGGGACCTGCGGGAGCAGCGCACCTGGACGATCCAGCCCGACGGCTCGGTGGAGACCACCTGGTTCCCGAACGGACCGCAGCACGACATCGAGCGGACGACCGGTGGCCGCCCGACCGTCCCGCAGGGCGGCACGCTGCGGATCGCAGCGGCGCCGGTCGACGCCTTCGGCAACATCACGGTCCCGCTGGACGGCGACTGGGACGGCAGGACGCCCGACACCGTGACGAGTGACGTCGCTTCGGACGTGGTCGAGCGGGCCGGGTGGAACGCGGACGTCACGTTCCCGCACGCGTCGACGCACACGTTGACCGTCACGAGCCAGGGTGTCTCGACCACGTTCCCCGTCACCGTCGTCCCGTCCGCCGGCACCACCGGCACCGGCACCGGCACCACCGGCAGCCTCGCCTTCACGGGCGCCGACACGACGGGTCCGATCGCCTGGGGCCTCGGCCTGCTCGCGTCCGGTGTGGCGCTGCTCACCCTGCGCGCACGGCGTCGTCGGGCCTGAGCCACGAACGACGAGGGGCGTGCCCGACCCGGACGCGCCCCTCGTCCGTGTGCGCCGAGTGCCGTGTGCGCCGAACTCCGTGCGCGCCGAGCGCCTTGCGGGAAACCGCACACTCCCCCCAACTCGGGTCACATTCGGATATTCGGAACCGATCGGTTCACCCTTTACCAATACGATCCGACCACGTCGGGGATTCTCGGCTGATTCATACGTTCCGGCATCTGACCGGACATGGACCCTGGGGGAACCCGTGCACCGCAGCACCGCCTTCGTCCGACGCGCTTGCGCCGTCGGCACCGCAACTGCTCTGATCGGCCTGACGACCGGTCTCGGCGTCATGACCGCTACCACCGCGTACGCCGCCGAGGCTCCGGCCGACACCGCCGCGACCGCGCCGGCCGTCTCGGGTGGCGACTCGACCGCCCCGACTGCTCCGGGCCTCCCGGCCGACGCGGGGACGGCCGCCGGCGCGCCCACCGGCACCGCGCCGACCGCTCCGCCGGTCGCGGACCCGACGAGCCCCGCACCCACGGCGACGCCGGCCCCGACCGCTGGCGATGCACCCACCGGCACCACGCCGACGGCTGCCGCGCCCACCGCTGCGGCTCCGGTCGCCCCCACGGCAGTCTCGACCGCCACGGTCAAGCTCTCCGGTACCGCCAAGGTCGGCTCGACGCTCGTCGCGACGACCTCCGGCTTCACCAAGCCCACCTCGTTCTCGTACCTCTGGTCCGTCGGCGGCGTCGCCACCGACATAGACGACGGCAGCTACGTCGTCCAGCCGGGCGACGTCACGAAGGTCGTCACCGTCACGGTCACGAACACGCTGCGTGACGACTCCGTCGAGGTCGCGTCCGCGAAGTCGGCCGCCGTCACCCAGGACCCGGTGTTCGTCGACGCGGCCGGCAAGCCGGTCACCGCCGGTCTCGACCCGGACGGGGAGCGTTTCGCGCTCGACACCACCGCCGGCGAGGCGTTCTCGTACACGTTCCGGGCCACGGGATCGCCGGCACCGACCTTCGCGCTCGCCTGGGCCTACCCGGATGAGGCCGAGGACGACGGCGAGGAGCCCGAGGGCACGCCGGACGACCAGCTGCCCGACGGCATCACGTTCGACGCAGCGACCGGCGTCCTGTCCGGTACGACCGAAGACGCGCTGTACAGCGAGTTCGCCGTCACCGCGACCAGCGGCGGTACGACCGTCACGCAGTACGTCGAGCTGAACGTCGACGCAGCGGCTGCGGCCGGCGTGCAGGTCTTCTCGGCCGACCGCGCCTCGTTCCTCCAGTACATCAAGAGCGGCATCGACGACGGCGGGCCCACGGACGGCACGCTGACGAGCTGGATCATCGATGCACGTGGCCACGTCACGACCGAGATCGAGAAGTACCACTTCTCGTCCGACAGCTGGGAGAGCGAGACGACCGACATCGACGGCGGCCGTCCGACCGTCAAGCAGGGCGGCACGCTCCTCGTCAACGGCGACCTGGTCGACCGGTTCGGCAACACGGTGACCGACGAGGACGGCAACTCGCCGGAGCTCGCCATCACCTCGGACATCGCCTCCGACGTCGTGCGCGAAGACCCCGACCTCGGTGACTACGGCAACTTCCTGAACGTGACCTTCCCGCACGCCTCGGTCCACAACCTGACGGCGGCCGCCGGCGACTTCGCGACGAGCTTCGCCGTCGAGGTCGTCCCGACCGCCACCGCCCCGGTCGCGGCTCCCCCGGTGGTCACGCCCCCGGTGGCAGCCGCGCCGATCGGCACCGTCCCGGTCCGCACCGCCGCACACGCGCACGCGCATGGCCGCCTGGCCTACACGGGTACGGACGCGACCGACTCCCTGCCCTGGGCGCTCGGCATGCTCGCCGCCGGTGCGGCACTGGTGGGCCTGCGCACCGTCCGCCGACGCGCGCAGCGCTGATCCGGACGGGAGGCTCCTCCCGCGGCCCCGTCGATCCCTCCACGGATCGGCGGGGCCGTTCCGTCGTCCACAGGTCGGTGACGCGCATCTCCCGGACCGGACGGCGCGGCTAGCGTTGGAGCCATGCCGAGCCTGCTGCACATCGATTCCTCCGCCGACCTGTCCCACTCCCGCTCCCGCGCCCTGACCGCCGCCTTCGCCGACGCCTGGCGTGCCCGCGGCCCGGAGTACACGGTCGTCCGCCGCGACCTGCACGTGGACCCGCTGCCGCACCTCGAGACGTCGGCGCTGCACTGGGCTGCAGCCGACCGCACGGCAGCGGAGTCCGTACCCGACGCAGCCGAGCAGCTGCGCCAGGACGTCATCGACGAACTGCTGGCCGCCGACGTCGTCGTGATCGGTTCACCGCTGTACAACTACACGGTGCCGTCCAGCCTCAAGGCCTGGCTCGACCGCGTGCACATCCCCGGCGTGCTCGTCCCCGGCCCCGACGGCACGCCGCAGCCCCTCGCCGGGCGTCCCGTCGTGACCGTCGTCAGCCGCGGTGGCACGTACGACGCGGGGACGCCGACGGAGCACTGGGACCATGCGTCGCCGGTGCTCGACATCATCCTCGGCACGGCACTCGGCATGAAGGTGCACCCCGTCGTGGTCAGTGCGACCCTCGCCGACCGGCTGCCCGGACTCGCACCGTTGGCCGACCACGCCGCTGCCGAGTTCGCGGATGCACGGGTGGTCATGGAACGCCTGGCGACGACGCTCGGCTGACTTCCCGAGCAGCTGACGTGTGCTCAGGCTCGGCGGAGTTCTCCGGCGCGTCCGAGCAGGTCGGCGTGGAACACCGTCTGGCTCAGGGCGCTCGCCAGAAGATAGCCGGACATGGACTCGATGCCGCCGCTGAACGGCACGCGTGACGCCACCTCGAACACCGTCGGGCGGTCCAGGGCGTCCAGCGCGTCGGCGACGTGCCGGGTCCGCTCGTCGCGGTGCGCGGCCAGCACCCGAGCCCGGGCGACCACGTCGTGGAACCGGTACTCGTGGCCCGGGCAGACCTCGAGCCCGGCGTACGGCTCGAGGGCGGCCAAGGAGTCGAGCGAGTCCCGCAGGGGGTTCGAGTCGGTCCGCCCACCCAGGCCGATGCCGGAGTTGATCCTGGGCAGGACGTGGTCGCCCGTGAACAGCAGGCCGTCCCGCTCGTCGACGAAGCAGACGTGGCCACCGGTGTGGCCCGGGGTCCACAGCACACGGAGGTCCCGGCCTGGGATCGGCAGTCGCTCGCCGTCATGGAGCAGCAGGTCGGCGAACGGCGCCTCGACGGTCCCCTGCCCGAGCTGCCGACCGGAGCCCCACACCGCCAGGACACCGTCCAACCGGTCGTCGGGGACTCCCCAGGTCCGGGCGTCCCGCTCGTTCCGCTCGGCATCGGCACGGGCGTGCTGGAGGGCACGGACCTCGGCCGGGTGCATCGCGATCGGGGCTCCTGAACGGCGACGGAGCGCAGCGGCCGAGCCGAGGTGGTCGGCGTGCAGGTGGGTGACCGCGACCAGGGTGACGTCCTCCACCCCGCGTCCGATCGTCCGGAGGCCCTCGGTCAGGACGTCGAGTTCGCCGCCGTCGCTCCAGCCGGGGTCGATCACCGCGAGCGCCCCGTCGTCCCCGGCGACGACGTAGACCAGCGTGGCGTCGGGCACACCACCGCGGAACGGGACCGCGAGCGTCCAGATGCCGGGGCGGACCTCCTCGACGGGTGGCAGCTCACCTGCGGCGAGCGCCGCGGCCTGCACGGGGCTGACGGGCGACGGGTTCGACACGCGACCAGCGTAGTGAGCACGGGCCGAGCGGGCGGGGCGGCCGCGCACCGTGCCTCCAGGCCGTCGTCGGCGACGAGCGCGTAGACAGGCGGCATGGAGACCATCGCGCCCATGCTCGCCAAGGCCGTCGCCGCCGTCCCGGATCCGGACAGCGTCACCGGCGGACTGCGGTACGAGCCGAAGTGGGACGGCTTCCGCGGCATCGTGACGATCGACGGCGACGACGTCGAGATCGGCAGCCGCGGGGCGAAGCCGCTCACCCGCTACTTCCCCGAACTGGTCGAGGCGTTCCGCGCGCAGTTGGGCAGCCGTCCGGGCCCCGTCGTCCTGGACGGCGAGGTGATCGTGCGGTCCGGGGAGCCCGGGCACGAGAAGCTCGACTGGGAAGCGCTGTCCCAACGGATCCACCCGGCGGCTTCACGCATCGCGAAGCTCTCGGTCGAGACGCCGGCGCAGTTCGTGGCGTTCGATCTGCTGCACGTGGACGGGGAGGACCTGACCTCCCGCCCGTTCGACGACCGACGGGCGGCCCTCGAGTCCCTCGGCGCCGATCTGACCGATCCCCTCTTCGTGACCCGGACCACGCTCGACGTCGAGACGGCCCGTCGATGGCTCACGTCGTTCGAGGGCGCCGGCCTGGACGGGGTCGTCGCGAAGCCGCGGCAGCGTCCGTACGAGCCGAACAAGCGCACCATGCTCAAGGTCAAGCACCACCGCGAGGCCGACGTCGTCGCGGTCGGCTACCGGGTGCACAAGAGCGGGACGGGCGTCGGCTCGCTGCTGCTCGGGCTGTACGACGAGGACGGTGAACTGCGGATGGTCGGCGGCGTCTCGGCGTTCTCCGACAAGCGTCGGCGTGAACTGGTGGACGAACTCGAACCGCTCGTCGAGCGGGACGCGGACGGGAGGCCAGTCACCGGTGACGGCGAACGGTCGCGGTTCTCGTCGGGTCGCGACACGTCGTTCGTCCGGCTCGCGCCGGAACGGGTGCTCGAGGTCCGGTACGACCAGATGGAGGGTGACCGCTTCCGCCACACGGTGCAGTTCGCCCGGTGGCGGCCAGATCGGCAGGCTCGCTCGTGCGGGTTCGACCAGCTCGAGGTGCCGGCGGCGTACGACCTCGACGACGTCCTGAGCTGACACTCCCCGCCCCCGCGAACGGGGGTCGAGTTGTCCATTTGGCGCTCGCTCGTCATCAGTAGTTAGCCGAACTAGTGATTGTGTGGAAGCATTCGAGACATCAGGGAAACGGTGGTTCTCCACCCCCTCGAGATCATGGATCGGAGTGGACATGAGCAACGAGATCCTCGTTCGCCGAGCACAGCGCAACCCTCTCAGCGAGGTCCGCGAAGCACGTCACCAGCGTGCCCTGCAGACCAGCGCGATCATCAGCGGGATCGCAGGCGTCACCGCCGCCGCGCTCGCCTTCGTCACGATCGGCCTGGGCGCATGATCGTCCTCGACGGCATCACGCAGGGCAACCGCCGGACCTGGTCCCGCCTGACCCGGCTGCACACGGCGACGGTCGGGTTGCCGCTGCAGACCTCCCGCGTCGACGACGACGACCTGCGCCGCGAGGACTCCTCCTCGATCATCTGAGCAGGTCCTCCCGGACGAGCTGGTGCGCGCTCAGGCCTTCTTGGCCCGTGACGGCTGCACGCGCGGCGGCTCGCCCGGCATCTTCGGGAAGTCGGGCGGGAACGGCAGTTCGCCGAGACCATGCTCCAGGTCGCGCCGCCACCACTCGAGCAGTGGGTCGATGCTCCGGGGTTCGGCTGACATCGACTCCCACGGGTCCCCGGTCGTGTCGAGCCTCGTGGGCACGGTCAGGATCGTGAACGCCGTCGGGTCGGCATCATCGAGTTCGTCCCAGGCCAGCGGTGTCGACACCGCCGCGTTCGGTAGCGCACGCGGGCTGTAGGCACCGGCCATCGTCCGGTCGCGGTTCGCCTGGTTGAAGTCGACGAAGATCCGCGAGCCGCGCTCCTCCTTCCACCAGGCGGTCGTGACCTGCTCGGGCATCCGCCGTTCGAGTTCGCGGGCGGCGGCGATCACCGCGTGTCGGACGTCCAGGAACTCGTACGCGGGTTCGATCGGGGCGAAGACGTGCAGGCCACGGTTGCCGCTGGTCTTCACCCACGCCTCCAGTCCGACCTCGGCCAGGACCTTCCGCAACTCGTGCGCGGCGGGGACGGCGTCGTGGAAGTCCGTGCCCGGCTGCGGGTCCAGGTCGATGCGGAGCTGGTCCGGGTGGTCGGTGTCCTCCGCTCGGGAGGCCCAGGGGTGGAACACGACGGTGTTCATCTGCGCTGCCCACACCGCGACGGCCGGTTCGTCGATCACCAGCTGCGGGTGGCTCCGGGCGCTCGGGTAGGTGACCGTCACCGCCCGCACGTACTCGGGAGCGCCCTTCGGCGGGTTCTTCGAGAAGAACTGCTCCCCGTCGACGCCGTCCGGGAACCGCTGCAGCGAGATCGGTCGGTCGCCGTTGGCACGGACGAAGCCGTCCCCCACGGCGACCAGGTACCGGGCCAGATCGAGCTTGGTGATGCCGAGGTCCGGCCACAGCACGCGGGACGGGCTGGAGATCCGGACCTCCCGCTCGCCGTCGGGTCCGTGCACGGTGAGCGTCGTCGCCGGTGTCGCCATGCAGCGGAACCTACTCCAACGACGGGAGCACGGGACGGACCGGGACCGGACCCGGCAGGATGGACCGGTGAGCGCGTACCTCGGGGTGGACCTGGCCTGGGGCCTCGGCACCGAACGACGTGCTCCGAACGAGACCGGTCTGGCCGCGCTCGACGGTGACGGCCGGGTGACGGACGCCGGTTGGGCCCGCGGCGTCGACGAGGTCACCGCCTGGATCGCCGAACGGCTCGGCCCCCGGAGCCTGATCGCAGTCGACGCGTCGCTCGTCGTCACCAACCCGACGGGTGTCCGTGAGGCCGAACGCCAGGTCGGGCAGCGCTACGGCCGGTGGAAGGTCGCCGCGAACCCGACCAACCTGGCCTCGGCCGCGAGCGCCGGGGCGCGGCTGCTCGACCGGCTGACGGCCCTGGGCGTGACCTACGTCAGCGACACCGCTGCCATGCGCGCCCGGACCGTCCCGGCGGTGTTCGAGTGCTACCCGTACACGACGCTCGTGGGGGTGGAGGAGTTCGGCTACGACGACGAACGGCCCCGCTACAAGCGGCTCGACACGTCCGTCCCCCCGGCCGTCGCACGGCAGCGCCGGGCGGAGGCGTTCGACGAACTCGTCCGGCGCATGCGCACCACGGTGTTCGACCCACCGCTCGACCTCGACGCGCACCAGCTCACCCGGGACCTCCGCGACCCGTCCGTGCTGCACGGGCCGACGCACAAACACCGTGAGGACCTGCTCGACGGCGTCCTCTGCGCCTGGACGGCGTCCTTCTGGGAGCGACACGGTGACGAACGGGTGCAGGTGCTGGGTGGCGATCCGGGCCTCCCGTCCGACCCGCTCGACGGGCAGGGCCGGTTGCCGGCCCTCGTCGCCCCCGCGCGCCGGTCGCAGCGTCCCGCTCGCTAGGCTGGCCCGGTGAGCACCACGACCGAACCGTTGCGCATCGGGCTGGTCTCGTTGCACACCTCCCCCGGCGACGAACCCGGATCCGGTGAGGTCGGCGGCATGAACGTCGTGGTCCGCCACCAGGCCGAAGCCCTGGCAGACCGCGGTCACCAGGTCGACATCATCACCCGCCGCTCGGCGCCGACGCAGCCGGACTCCGTCGCCCTCGTGCCCGGCGTGTGCCTGCGGTTCCTGTCGGCCGGTCCCGCCGAGCCGGTCCCCAAGGGCGAGCACGACGCCTTCATCGAACCGTTCCGCCGGGGCCTGGCCGCGCTCGGGCCGTTCGACGTCCTGCACTCGCACCACTGGTTCTCCGGCGCCGCGGCCCTGCCCGTCGCCCGCGACCGCGGCGTGCCGCACGTCCAGTCGTTCCACTCGATCGCCGCTGACAGCGCGACACCGCTCTCCGAGGGTGAGCGCCCGGAGTCCGCTGGTCGGATGGCCGGCGAAGAACGCCTCGCGCGCGAGTCCGACGCCGTGGTCGTCGTCAGCGAAGCCGAGGCCCACACGGTCCGCGCCCGACTCGGCGGCGACCCCGCGCGCGTCTGGATCGTGCCGCCGGGGGTCGACGGGTCGGTGTTCCGACCGGCCAGCGTCGGCGCACGCCGGGCAACCGCCCCCTACGTGGTCGCCGCGGCCCGCGTGCAGCCGCTCAAGGGCCTCGACCTGGCGATCGAGGCCATCGCCGGGATCGACCAGGAGGCCCGCCCCACCCTCGTCATCGCCGGGGACGCCTCGAGCGAAGCGGGCGACCACGTGACCGAACTGCGTCGGCTCGCCGAGTCGCGGGGCATCGCCGACCGCGTCACCTTCATCGGACCCCAGTCGCGTGCCGACCTGGCGTTCCTGTTCCGCGGAGCAGCAGCGGTCCTGGTGCCCTCGCACTCCGAGACGTACGGCCTGGTGGCGCTCGAGGGCTCCGCATCCGGGGTGCCCGTCGTGGCCGCCGCCGCCGGAGGCCTCCGCGAAGCCGTGGTCGACGGCGAGACCGGGGTGGTCCTCGAGTCCCGCGACCCCGCGGTCTGGGCATCGGAGATCCAGCGCATCCTGACCGAGCCGGAGTACGCCGCTGCCCTGGCCTCGGCCGGGCGGGAGCACGCCGAACGTCTCAGCTGGGAGCGGTCGGCGGCCGGACTCGAGCAGGTCTACCTGCGGGTCCTCGGGCGCTGACGGAGCTGCTCGTGTCGGACCCGGTGCTCGAACCCGCGCTCGACCTCACCGCGTTCTGGGACGCCCTCGACGGCGTGCCGACCGCTGCCGATGCCGAGGCGCTGTTCGTCGCCGGCGGTGCTTCGGGCCCGGGCTCGCCCGCGGCCGGTGCGCTGCGGCGAGCGAACCTCGACCGCTACCTGCGGCGCTTCGGACCCGCCGCCGACACGATCCTGGTCGCCGAGGCACCCGGCTGGCGCGGCATGACGAACACCGGCATCCCGTTCACGAGCATGCGGGAGCTGCAGGACCCCGACGGGCTGTTCGCCGACGTGCCCTTCGCGCTGCCGCCCGAGCCGACGGCCCCGTGGGAGGCGTCCTCGCGGGTCGTGCACGCTGCGCTGCGCGGCTGGCACGGCCCCCTGCCAGTGCTCTGGGCCGTGTTCCCGCACCACCCGTTCGTCGCCCCGGACCGGCTGACGAACCGGACACCGCGTCCGGCCGAGGTCCGCGACGGTGCCCCGGTCGCGCTCGCGCTGGCCGAGGCGGTTGGTGCCCGACGGTTCGTCGCGGTGGGACGGAAGGCGCAGGGAGCACTCGCGAGCGCCGGCATCGACGCGATCGCGGTCCGGCACCCGGCACAGGGCGGTGCGACGCAGTTCACACAGCAGTTGGCGGCACTGCGCTGACGCAGCCGGTCGCCGTGCCGGTCAGGCCGACCGGACCTCGACGCCCTTCACAGCGAGCGCATCGGACACGTGCGCCGGCAGCGGAGCCGCCGCGTAGACGACCTTGAGCGACGGCAGGTCGACGACGTCGTCCCAGTTCTGCGGGTCGTAGCGGTCGTCGGAGCCATCCCACCCCGGGTGCAGGTCCTGCAGGATCTCGAGGTCCGAGTCGACGGTCAGTTCGGTGACCAGGTCGAGCTGCGACGGCAGCAGGTCGAGGTCGTCGTAGTACTCACGGGCCCGGTCGTCCTGGCCGTCCACGTCCTCGTCGTCCACCACCGCGTCCTCGTCGTCGTCGTCCCCGTCGTAGGGCTCGATGACGTCCAGGTCGTAGCAGAGCACGTCGAGGACGAGCAGCTTCGCGTTGAAGTCCGCGAACTCGATCGGTTCTTCGGTGGTCGTCGACGCCTCGTCCATGCAGGGCAGCGTATCGACCGACCGCTGGCCCTGTCCGCGCCGACCGATTTTGCTGTGGGACTGGACAGGAACGGCTCAGCAGGAACAGGGTGATGCATGGCGACCACGACGAAGACCGAGCGCGACCCGGGGCAGCAGACCGAGCTCCGCCGTGTGATCGGTCCGAAACTCCTGCTCCTGTTCATCGTCGGGGACATCCTCGGCACCGGCGTGTACGCCCTCACCGGGCAGGTCGCGGCCGAGGTCGGCGGGGCCGCGTG
This sequence comes from Curtobacterium sp. MCPF17_052, assembly GCF_003234085.1. Lineage (GTDB taxonomy): Bacteria > Actinomycetota > Actinomycetes > Actinomycetales > Microbacteriaceae > Curtobacterium. The sequence continues at coordinate 47,773 of NZ_QKSD01000008.1, read as the reverse complement.
GCTGCCGTTCCTCATCGCGTTCTCGGTGGCGTTGCTCACGGCGTTCTCGTACCTCGAGCTCGTGACGAAGTACCCGCAGACGGCGGGTGCGGCGCTCTACGTGCACAAGGCGTTCGGTGTCCACTTCGTCACGTTCATCGTGACGTTCATCGTGATGTGTTCCGGCATCACCTCGGCGTCGACGGCGTCCCGGGCGTTCGCCGCGAACCTCGGCGTCGGATTCGGCCTGGAGCTGCCGAACACAGTCGTGATGCTCATCGCGATGGGCTTCATGCTCGCCGTGATGGCGGTGAACTTCCGCGGCGTCAGCGAGAGCGTGAAGACGAACGTGGTGCTGACCCTCGTCGAGCTCTCGGGTCTGGTGCTCGTGATCCTGGTCGGTTTCACCGCGATCGCCGGCGGCAACGCGGACTTCTCGCGCGTGGTGATGTTCGAGACGCCCGAGGACAAGAGCCTGCTGCTGAGCATCTCGACCGCGACGTCGTTGGCCTTCTTCGCGATGGTCGGTTTCGAGGACTCGGTGAACATGGCCGAGGAGACCAAGGACCCGTCGCGGATCTTCCCCCGCGTCATGCTGACGGGCCTCGGCATCACCGCCGTGATCTACGTCCTGGTGTCGATCTGCGCCGTGGCCGTCGTGCCGATCGGTGAGCTGGCCGGCAACGAGACGCCGCTGGTCACCGTCGTGCAGACCGCCGCACCGGACTTCCCGATCGGTGCCGTCCTGCCGTTCATCTCGATGTTCGCCGTCGCCAACACCGCGCTGATCAACATGATGATGGCGTCCCGGCTGCTGTACGGCATGAGCAAGCAGGGCGTGCTGCCGGCCTTCCTCGGCCGGGTCTCGCCCGCGCGCCGCACCCCGTCGAACGCCATCGTCTTCACGACCCTGATCTCGCTGGCCCTGATCGGCTGGGTGTCGCTCGACCCGGAGTCGCCGATCGTGGTGATCCTCGGCGGGACGACCTCGCTGCTGCTGCTCGCGGTGTTCGCGGTGGTGAACACCTCGGTGCTGGTGCTCCGCCGCGACCGGGTCGGCCACCGGCACTTCAAGGCCGGGGTCGTGATCCCGGTGATCGGCATCGTCGCCTGCCTGTGGCTCGTGCTGCCGTTCTCGTCCGGCCGCGCGTGGGAGCAGTACCAGATCGCCGGTGCGCTGCTGGCGCTCGGCATCGTGCTCTGGCTCGTGACGTGGTTCACCCACGGTCGGAAGACCGCCGAGAAGGCGCCGACCGGAGTCGTCACGGAACCGACTGCCGTGCAGCGGGACGCCCGGGAGGACCACGATCGCTGACACCGGCCGCTGACACCCGCCGCTGACCCGCTCCACCGCGGCCAGGCACAGGCCCGGCACCCCACGGGTGCCGGGCCTCTCTGGCTACCGGACGTCAGCTCCGGCGGGCCGGCATCCCGAGGGGACCGGGCGTGCGCTCGACGGCACGGACGGCGAGCGCACGCATCCAGTCGAGTCGCTTGCCCGGCCACCCGTGCACCAGGACCGTCCACTGCTCCGGCAGCGCCGACGCCCCGGCGAGTGCCCCGGCCAGTCCGCCGGTGATCGCGGCGACGGTGTCGGTGTCCCCGCCGCCGCGGACCGCACGTTCGAGGGTGTCCACGACGCCGTCGCCGAGGGTGATCGCGGCGACCGCGGCCTGCAGCGACGCGACGACCCATCCGTTGCGGGCGGTGTGGTCCTCGGGTGTCGAGGACTCGGCCTCGGCGATCCGGTCGAGCCACAGGGTCCGACGCTCCCGCGGCAGCATCGGCACGCCGCGTCGGACGTCGAGGCGGCCTCGACGGATCGCGTGCCGGATCGCCACGGTCCAGAGGACGCAGGCGTCCCCGGCGTCGTCCTCGTGGTGGGTGAGGTCGCTGACCCGCCGGGCGGCGACGGCGAGGGGCTTCTTCGCGCCGTCACCGAGGAACCCGAGCACGAGCGGCGTCGTCCGCATCAGCGACCCGTTGCCCGCCGACTGCCCGTTCTGCTCGTGCACGGCGCGGGCGGCGGCCTTCGCGGCGTCCTCGGTGTTGGCCGACATCCGCCCGAGCACCGCCCGGGTCTGCGCACCGACGTCCGGCGCGTCCTGCGCCCAGTCGGACCAGGCCGCGAGCAGCCGCCCGTGGGTGCGGGGTTCGTTCCACCGGGCACCGTTCGCGACCGCTTCCAGCACCGGGATCGCCATGCTGGTGTCGTCGGTCCACTCCCCCGGTTCCCACCCGAAGGGGCCGCCGCCGCGCATCTCGACGGGGCGGTCGGCGGCCAGTGCCGGGCCGAACTCGTACGGTGCCCCCAGGGCGTCCCCGCACGCACTCGCCAACACGGCGCCGAGCGCCCGGTTCTGCATCGCTGTGTCCATGGTTCCCTCCGCGCTCCACGCTAGTGCCGCGAACCGGGGGCATGTCGGCACGTGTGTCGTCCAGTCGGAACGCCTAGCCTCGTCGTACCGGACCCCGGTCCGGACCGCTCCGGCCCGTCGAGGCCCCCCGCCCCGCTCCACCTGACGAAGGACCGCACCATGCGCCGTGCCGGCATCGCACTCGCGTCGGTGTTCGGCGTCGGTGTGGTCGCCGCGGTGATCGGGGTCATCGTCCTGATCGTCGTCGCGGTGAACTCGTTGAGCGGGCTGGCGTCGTCCTCGGCGACACCCCGGGCGCTCACCTGCCCGGCCGCGGCTGCGCAGACCGTCGGTGGCGTCGTGGTGCCGGCAGGGCCGGTCGGTGGTTTCTGTCAGGACCGTCTGGTGAACGCCGCGCAGGTGATCCGGGCCGCTCGCGAGCTCGGCATCGGCCCGCACACCCAGGCGGTCGGCGTGATGACCGCGATCGGCGAGTCCGGGCTCGTGAACCTGGACCGTGGCGACGCCGTCGGTCCGGACAGCCGCGGGATCTTCCAGCAGCGGGACAACGGTGCCTGGGGCACGTACGAGCAGCGGATGGACCCGTACACCGCGGCGTCGATGTTCTACGCGAAGCTCGTCAAAGTGCCCGGGTGGAAGACCATGACGCCGACGCAGATGGCGCACGCGGTGCAGGTGAACGCCGACCCCGACCACTACGCGAAGTACTGGCCGACGGCGAAGCGCGTGGTCGAGGGTCTGACCGGCGAGACCGTACCGGACACAGCGCCCCAGAACTGACAGGCACAGAACTGACCGGCACAACGCCGACAGGCACAGTGCTGACAGGCGCGGGGCTGCGCCCGGGCCGTTCACGCCGCTGCCGAAGCGACCGGCTCGTCGTCGTCGAGCTCCACCATCGACGCCCCGTCGTCGTGCACCACGACCTGCCCGCGGAGCCGTACATCGTGTTCGTCGAGGGTGCAGGCCATCGCGTCGACCCATTCCCAGTCGACCGGGAACAACCCCGTGGCACCCGGCCGTTCCCAGGCGAGGACGACCTCCGCCGCGCCGACCTGTCGGACGACGTCCTCGACCAGGGCGCCGAAGTCCTCGACCTGGTCGTCGGGCTGGTACGGCAGGTCGGCGACGGGCAGCACGAGCTGCACCGGGATGCCGCGGTCGCTGAGGAACAGCACCCAGCACTGTCGTCGGACAGGGGTCTCGAGGAGCGCGACGACGAGGTCGACCACGTCGTCGTCGGTACGGACTGCGGTTCGCTCGAGTCGCTCGAGCACGTCGGTGTCTGGCATGCCCCCAGCCTCGCCGTCCACCCTGCTCCCGAGGGCGCCGGAGCCGTCCGCTGTGGACAACAGCCGCCGTGCCCGGGGATGTGCAGGACCGATCAGATCCCGATCGAGACCGCCCCGCCGGCGAGCAGCCGTGCCACGACGAAGACCACCACGAGCACCCCGAGACCGAGGAGCGCCACCGGCCAGGTCAGCCGCCGGCGCACCAGCCGGAGCACACACAGCACGAGGGTGACGAGGAACACCAGGGCGACGACCACCGGGCCGAGCGTCACGACCGTGCCGCCGAGCCCTTCGTCGCACCGGTTGCCGGGCGCGTCGCACGACCCGAACGAGAGCGCCATGAACTGGATCCCGCGACTCGCGACGACGGTCGCGACCGCCCCGAGCAGCAGCAGGACGACGGTCGCGACCACGTCGGCGACGCGACGGCCGCCGCGCAGGGCGGGACGGGCCTCCCGGCCGCCGACAGGATCCGGGCCGGACCGCGCGCCGCCCGCGCGTGTCACGACCGGCCCCCGATCCCGGTGCCGGCCAGGAAGGAGACGGTGCCAGCCAGGACGCCGAGGAGGGAACGCATGGTCCCCATCGTGCCTCCTCCTGACCGCACGCGTTCGACGGTACGGTCGGGACATGGCCCGCGCACGCGACCACGAACCCCCGGCCGCCCCCGCCACCGCAGCCGTGCTGCTGGGTGGCTTCGCGTTCCTGCAGGGGCTGATCCTGCCCGCCGAGGCCGTCGGCCGGCACCTCGCGATCGGCTTCCTCTTCGGCGGTCTCGGACTCCTCTCGGCTTGGCGAGCGGTCACCATCGGCCGCGGCCGCCGACACCGTGGGGCCCGCCGGTGGGCGTGGGCCGCAGCCGTCCTCGGCCTGCTCGGCGTCGGCATGCTCGGCTACCAGGGTCTGGTCATCCTGACCGGTGGGGCGCTCCCGCCGCCGTTCTGGTGGCCGTACGCGCAACGCTGACGGTCCGTCACGCGGGCACGTCGGCCGACCGGGAGGCCCGTGCTCCGTCCGGTTCGATGCACCTGGAACGACCGGTACCGTTCCGCCGGAACGGGTGCAGGATGGCCGCATGGCAACGACGCCGAACCCCTCGACCCTGTTCCGACGGAAGCCGATCGACACCATCGACGACGACTCCGGGGGCGAGGGCGGCCTGAAGCGCCACCTCGGCCTCTGGCAGCTCACCGCGATCGGCATCGGCGGCATCATCGGCGCCGGGATCTTCACCCTCGCCGGCACGGTCGCGAACGGTGTCGCCGGACCCGCCGTCCTCATCTCGTTCCTCGTCGCCGGCGTCGCGAGTGCTGCGGCAGCGCTGTCGTACGCGGAGTTCGCCGGGCTCATCCCGAAGGCCGGCAGTGCGTACACGTACGGGTACGCGGTGCTCGGCGAGATCGTCGGCTGGTTCATCGGCTGGGACCTGCTGCTCGAGTACACGGCGATCGTGGCGGTGGTCGCGATCGGCATCTCCGGCTACGTCGGGTTCCTGGTCGGCCAGTTCGGCATCGACCTGCCCGCCTGGATGCTCGGCGCGCCCGGCACCGGTGACGGGCACGTCGTCGACGTCTTCGCGATCGCGCTCTGTCTGCTCACCGCGTTCGTCCTCACCCGGGGCATCCGGAGCGCCGCGCGCTTCGAGTTCGTCGCGGTCGGGATCAAGGTCGCGCTCGTCGTCCTGATCGTCGTGCTCGGGGTGTTCCACATCGACAGCGCCAACTACTCGCCGTACTTCCCGTTCGGGTTCGGCGGTGTGATGACCGGCGCCGCGACCGTGTTCTTCGCCGTGTTCGGCTACGACGCGATGTCGACCGCTGCCGAGGAGTCCACCGACGCCCGCAAGCACATGCCGAAGGCGATCCTGCTGTCCCTCGGCATCTCGATGGTGCTCTACGTCCTCGCCACGCTCGTGCTGACCGGGATGCAGGACTACCAGGACATCGACCCGGCGTCCGGGTTCTCGTCGGCGTTCGCGTCGGTCGGGCTCGGAGGCGTCGCGAACGTCATCGCGATCGGTGCCATCGTCGGCATCGTCACCGTCCTGGTGACGTTCATGCTCGGCGCCTCGCGCGTCTGGTTCTCGATGAGTCGCGACGGGCTGATGCCGAAGTGGTTCGCGAAGACGGATCCGAAGCGGCACGTGCCGACCCGGGTCACCTGGATCCTCGGCATCGCGTCGGCCGTGCTGGCCGGGGTGCTGCCGATCGGGGTCGTCGCCGAACTGACCAACATCGGCATCCTGCTGGCGTTCGTCGTGGTCTGCACGGCGGTCATCGTGCTCCGCTACCGGCAGCCGGACCTCGACCGGCAGTTCCGGATGCCCTTCATGCCGGTCGTGCCCGCCATCGGCGTGCTGGCGTCCCTGTGGCTCGTCTCGTTCCTGCAGTGGGAGACGTGGGTGCGGTTCGCGGTGTGGTTCGCGATCGGGCTCGGTGTGTACTTCGGGTACTCGCGGAAGCACAGCGAGCTCGCCCAGCCCGCGGACCGCTGACCGCAGACCACTGCCCCCCCGGACCACAGCGACCAGACCACAGCGACCCGACCATCCAGGGGGTGGTCGGGTCGCTGCGTGCGGCGGTGCGCGGGGTGTCAGTCGCGTCGGTGCTTGCCGAGCGAGGCCGTCGGCGCTGCCATCGGGTGGTTGCGGAACCAGCGCAGCAGCTCGCGCGCTCGGCTCGCATCGGCGCTGGCGTCGCCGGAGGCCAGGAACTCGTCGAACCCCTCGGGCGGCTCGACCTGCTCGTCGCGGTCGAACGCCATCGTCCACTCCGGGAACCGACGGGTGTGGATCGACTCCTCCACCAGCAGTCGGACCTCGTCATGGCGCGGATCGCCGACGATCCGGCTGTAGGTGGCGATGACCGCGTCGTGCGGACCCTCCAGCAGCTGCATGAACCGGCCGGAGCGGTGCACGAGCATGCCGGTGAGACCGTCGGCGGTGTTCCGCTCGCGCGAGTAGTTCAGGACCTCGTCGAGGGCGGGGTCGTCGAACGGCTGGGTGGCCGAGCTCATGTAGACGAGTGACTGCAGCATGATGCTCCCGATGATGTCTCACCAAAGCGGATGCGAACCAGCCCCCGAACGGGCGTGACCTGATCCGGACGACGGCCCGGACAGCGCGGCGACCGCCTGCTACCCGGCCGCCAGCGCCGTGTACGGCACGACCTGGCCGTCCTCCGTGCACACGTGACGCTGCACCCCGGAATCCGTGATCGTCGTGTACTCGGGCGACCACCACGAGGCCGGGCCGTCCGCGACCTTCGGGAACGTGCCGCGCACGACGTCGCCGGTCTCCTCGGGTTCCCCGTCGACCTCGACCTCGTCGGCCTCCGGGTCGTCCGTCGTGCCGTAGTTCCGCAGCACGTCCCGGTCCCAGCTCATGAGCATGCCGGCGTAGGCCTGCCGGTCGTCGTCGTCGACCTGCACGCTGTAGGACGTCCGGTCGTCCGCCGCGTCCCGCGGGACGCCTCGGAACTCGATCGTGTACGAGTCGGCGGTCTCGGTCATCGAGACCGTTCCGCCGTCGGTCCCGAGCAGTTCGCAGGTCGCCTTGCCCGGCGTCCCGGCCGCGCGCGTCGGCGTCGGCGTGCCCTCGGCGGTCTCCGTGTCCCCGCCGCCCGCGCAGCCGGTCAGTGCGACCGCGGCGAGCAGCGCCACGACGACCCCGGTCCCGCTCTGCTGGATGCTCTTCCTCGACATGTGTTCCCCCTCGTCTTCCGCGCCCCTCCGGCGCTCGTCCGACCGTACCAACGCCACCCGGACGACGAGCGTCGGCGGGGCCTGGCACGATGTCCCTGTGCCAGCAGCCCCGATGATCGACGCCGTCGACGTCATCCGCTTCGTCGGGCCGCAGACCTTCGGGCGGGCCCGCGACGTCGTGCGCGCCGGCCTGGTCGAGGACGCCACCTGGCACGAGGACGGCACGATCACCGCGACGGTCAGCGGGAGCGCCGACGACCCGTACGACGTGCAGGTCGAGACGACCATCGCCCGCGGCGAGTTCGTCCGTCCGGTCCGCAGTCGCTGCACCTGCCCGCTCGGCGGCGAGTGCAAGCACGTCGCCGCGGCACTCCTCACCATCAACGCCCGTGCCCTCGCCGCGCAGGCCGGCCCCCGCGCGCAGGCGCCCACCCCGCCGACCCCGGACTGGAGGCGCGACCTCGCCCGCCTCGCCGGTGACGACGACGGGACCACCCGCTCCGGCACCGTGCCTGCGAGTGGCGGGATGGGCCTCCAGTTCGAACTCCGCGACGCGGTGCCGGCCCGACTCGCCGGACGTGCCCGTGCTGCGGGCCGGACGATGCCCGTGGCCAGTCGGGCGGTGCGCCTCGGCGTGCGCCCGGTCAGCCGGAGTGCAGCGGGCAACTGGGTGCGCGGGCAGCTCACCTGGGGCGCGCTGCCCTACTCGATGAACCGGCTGGGACTCGAGCCGGACCAGCACGCGTGGTTCATGCAGTTCCAGGCGCTGCACCGGGCGGGTGTGCTCGCAGGACTGCCCGGGGAGAGCGACTGGATCCACCTCGACGACTTCCGCAGTCCGCTCCTCTGGCCGCTGCTGCGACAGGCTGAGCCGCTCGGCATCGCGTTCGTCACCGGCAAGCGGGAGGGCGGGGTCGACCTCGGCCTCGACGCCCGGGTCCTGCTCGACGCTGCCCGGACCGCCGAGGGGCTGCTGATCGGCGCGAGCGCGGTGATCGACGGGCGTCCGCTCGCCGAGGGCACCGCGCGGGTCGTCGGCGACCACGGCGTGTACGCGTTCCGCGAGTCGCCCGAGTTCCGCGTGACGCTCGCCCCGACCCCTGCAGCCGTGCCGGAGGACCAGCGGAAGATGCTGGTCGAGGCATCGCGCATCACCGTCCCCGCGGACGAGGTCGACGAGTTCCTGGCCGACTGGTCGCCGAAGCTCCGCGGGTCGCTCGGACTCGTCAGCTCCGACGGGTCACTCGAGCTGCCGGAACGGACGCCGCCGGAACTCGTGCTCACCGTGACGTTCGAGCCGGCCCGGGCGCCGCGGACGGACGACCGGGCGCACCTGCAGTGGCGCTGGAGCGTCGACGGCCGGAAGGACCCGGTGTCCCTGCACGGGCCGCTGCCGGAGCTCGGCACCGTGCTCGCGGCGGACGACGTCGCTGACGCCGATGCTGCTGCTGTGGAGCAGGCCACGTCGGGGACGCAGGCCGATCCGGACGGGCGATCCGAGCCTCCCGGGCCCGGCGGCGGACTCGAGTGGTTCCAGGACGGGACCATCGACGGGGCCGACGTCGCCGTGCTCGCCAACGAACTGCTGCCGGCGCTGCCCGCACTCGGCGTCCGCGTCGTCGTGCAGGGCGAGCGTGTCGACTACGAGCGTCTGACCGGGCGGCCGCACATCCGCGTCACGACGATGCCGTCGGACAAGCACGACTGGTTCGACCTCGGCATCTTCGTCAGCGTGAACGGCAAGGAGATCCCGTTCACGCCCCTGCTCCGGGCACTCGCCAAGCGCGACCGACGGATGAAGCTCGTCGACAACTCCTACCTGTCGCTCGCCGACCCCGCGTTCGACCGCCTGAAAGAGGTCATCGAGGAAGCCCGCGAGCTCGACGAGTGGGAACCCGAGCAGCCGCTCACCGTGACGCCGTACCGGGCGGCGCTCTGGTCGGAGTTCGACCAGCTCGCCGACGAGACCGAGCACGACGAGCGGTGGAAGGAGATCGCCGGGCGCCTGCTCGACGCGACCGCGCCGGCCGACGCCGTCGTGCCGGCGACCGTGCACGCCGATCTCCGGCCGTACCAGCGCGACGGGTACGCGTGGTTGACGTTCCTGGTCGAACACGGCGTCGGCGGGGTGCTCGCCGACGACATGGGCCTGGGCAAGACGCTGCAGGCGCTCGCGATGATCGCCGACCGACGGGCCGCCGACCCGGAGGCACCACCCTTCCTCGTCGTCGCGCCCACCTCGGTCGTCGGCAACTGGGCGGACGAAGCGGCGAAGTTCGTCCCGTCGCTGCGCGTCACCACGATCGCCGGCACCTCGCTGAAGGACCCGGCGCGGGTCGCGCGGACCGCAGCCGCCTCGGACGTCGTCGTGACCTCGTACGCCCTGCTCCGGCTCGACGCACCCGCCTACCTCGACCTCAGCTGGTCGGCGCTGCTCCTCGACGAGGCGCAGTTCGTGAAGAACCCGCAGTCGCAGACCCACCGTGTTGCCGCCGAACTCCGCGCCCCCGTGAAGATCGCGATCACCGGCACGCCGCTCGAGAACGGGCTCGCCGACCTCTGGGCACTGTTCGCCGTCGTCGCCCCCGGGCTGCTGTCGTCATGGACGCGGTTCGGCGACGACTACGTCAAGCCGCTGGCCTCGCCCGAGCTCCGCGGAGCGGCCCGCAAGGAGCTGACCGACCGCCTCCGGCGACGCATCCGACCACTCATGCTCCGGCGGACGAAGGAGAGCGTCGCCGCGGACCTGCCCGAGAAGGTCGAACAGGTCGTCCGGGTCACCCTCGACCCGGCACACCGCGACCTCTACGAGAAGACGCTGAACCGGGAGCGGCTCAAGGTCCTGGACCTCGTCGACGACCTGGACCGCAACCGGATGATCGTCTTCCGCTCGCTGACCCTGCTGCGGATGCTCGCCCTGTCCCCTGCACTCGTGTCGGACGACCACGGCGACGTGCCCAGCGCGAAGCTCGACCTGCTCCTCGACGAACTCGAACAGCTCGCGGCCGAGGGACGCCGGGCCCTGGTGTTCAGCCAGTTCACCTCGTTCCTCAAGATGGTGTCCGCAGCGCTCGACGCACGCGGGGTCGCGTACGAGTACCTCGACGGCTCCACCCGCCGCCGAGGAGTCGTCATCGACCGCTTCCGGGACGGCACCGCCCCGGCGTTCCTCATCTCGCTGAAGGCCGGTGGGTTCGGGCTCACCCTGACCGAGGCCGACACTGTGTTCGTCCTCGACCCGTGGTGGAACCCGGCCGCCGAGAACCAGGCCGTCGACCGGACGCACCGCATCGGGCAGACCAGGTCCGTGACCGTCGAGCGGCTCATCGCAGAGGACACCATCGAGGAGAAGGTCCTCGCGCTCGCGCAGCGGAAGGCGCAGTTGTTCGCCACGATGATCGACGACGACGCGCTGTTCGCCGAGGGGTTGAGCGCAGAGGACATCCGGTCGCTGCTGGCCTGACCGGCGGCGGAATGTGGCATTCACAGTCCTTGGTGTCGAGGCCAGGGGCTGGTTAGCGTCCGGGGATGCTCCTCGAGACTTCCGACCCCCACACTGCGACTCCGTTCTCCGATGCCCCCGGCTCGTCCCGCCTGAGCGTGCTGGCTGCGAGGGAACCGGACACCGGCGCGGTCCGCCGGCTGGGTTCCAGCACCTCTGAGTTCGTGCTGCCCAACGGGCACCGGATCACGCTCGTGGCGGGCAACGGGGCCGGGCACTACCCGGCGGGGTACCTCGAGCGGCTGCGGACGACAGGCGATTGCTGACGCTCGATGCCAACATCCTGATCGGTTGGCTCGATCGGCAGGACGCTTGTCACGAGCTCGCCGTCGACATCATCGAATCCCATGAGTGGGACGAGTCGCGACGGCGACGGTGACCCTGGCGGAAGTACTCGTCCGTCCGGCCTTGGACGGCTTGTACAACGAACACCTCGAGGCCATCACAGCGCTCAACGTGATCGCCTTCGGAGTCGACGGCGACCTGGTGCGCAGCATCAGCACGTTGGCGGCTCGTGAACGGCTGCGGGGGCCGGATGCAGCGGTCCTCGCAGTCGCAATGCGCACCAGCACCGCGATCGCCACGCTCGACCGCCGCCTCGCTGCGGCAGCACGCCGCGTTGATTTCTCGGTCGTTGACGAACCAGCCGAGGACGCGGCACCTGCATCAGGACCGGGCTGGTGGGAATGGCTGCCGTCAGCTCGGTGATTCCGAGGCGGGGCAGGGCTCTCCTGCCGGGGTCACCCCAGCCATCGCGACGCTCCGCCGTCGGCCCGAGACGCCGCCGACCTTCCGAGACGCCGCAGAGTTCGGCGGCGTCTCGGGGGTTCGGCGGCGTCTCGGGGGTTCGGCGGCGTCTCGGCCGCTCGGGACGGGTCAGGCGGCGAGGCCGTCGATGTGGGCGATCTCGTCGGCGCTGAGTTCGAGCGTCGCGCCGGCGGCGTTCGACCGGATGCGATCCGGGTTCGACGACTTCGGGATGACGACGAACTGGTGGGCGACGTGCCAAGCGACGATGACCTGTGCGGCATCGGCGTCGTGGGCCTCGGCGATCTCCACGAGCGTCGGGTCCTGCAGGTTGCTCGCCTTGAACGGGCTGTAGCCCTCGAGCACCACACCGCGGTCCCGGAGCCCGTCCGCGACCGTGCGGTCGAACTCGACCGGGCTCCAGCGGATCTGGTTCACGGCCGGCGTCGCACCCGTCCCCTGGATCAGCTCGTCGATCTGGTCGAGCGAGTAGTTGCTCACACCGATCGCCCGCGTCAGCCCCGCTTGCTGCGCCTCGACGAGCTGCTGCCACACGTCGGGACGGGCCTCGCCGTTCGGCGGCCAGTGGATGAGCCACAGGTCCAGGTGGTCGAGGCCGAGCTGGTCCAGGCTCTCCTCGATGGTCTCGCGGACGCGGTCGGCGTTGTCCGGCGGCAGCTTCGTCGTGATGAACAGGTCCTCGCGGGGAAGGCCCGAGTCGGCAATGGCCTTGCCGACGCCGCGCTGGTTGCCGTAGCCGGTGGCGGTGTCGATGTGGCGGTAGCCGGCCTCGAGGGCGGCGGCCACCGCGGCGGGAGCGTCAGGCTCCTCGATCTGCCAGGTGCCGAAGCCGAGGAGCGGCATCGAGCCTCCGGTGACGGGCACGGACGGTTGTGCGTAGTCGGTCATGGCTCCTGCCTACGCGGACTGCGGCGCGTGCGTCCCAGGGTGTCGGCGGCCTCCGGCAGGATCGTCGGGTCCCCCGAGCACCACCAGGAGCACCACCGAACATGACGTCCCGCCGACGCCGCACCCGTGCCACCGTCCAGTCCTCGATCGTCACGCTCGTCCTCGCGATGGGCGTGTGGGCGCTGTTCTCGTCAGGAGTGCTCTCCACCGGAGCGGACGCAACGACGAGCGCCGGCAGCACCACCACCGACACGGGCGCCCTCGGCACCACCCCACGTCCCACCGTGACCACATCGGCGCAGACGCCCGCGACGACGGGGCCGAGCCGGGCCTCCAGTCAGTCCGCCGACGCTGCCCGCGCGACGCTTGCTGCCCTCCCGGTGAAGGGGAAGGCGCCCGCCACCGGCTACGACCGAGAAGCCGACTTCGGCACCCCCTGGCTCGACGTCGACCACAACGGCTGCGACACCCGGAACGACGTCCTGGCGCGGGACCTGACCGACATCGTCCGCCAGGGGCCCTGCAAGGTACTGTCCGGCGACCTCGTCTCGCCGTACACCGGTGGCGAGATCGCATTCGTGCGGGGGAACACGACCTCGACCCTGGTGCAGATCGACCACGTCGTCGCCCTCGAGAACGCCTGGCGCACCGGGGCGCAGCAGCTGTCCCGAGCCGAACGGCAGGCCCTGGCGAACGACCCCGAGAACCTGTTCGCGGTCGACGGGCACTCAAACTCCCAGAAGCGCTCCGCCGACGCCGCGACCTGGCTGCCCGCGGCCAAGGACTTCCGCTGCGAGTACGTCGAGCACCAGGTCGCGGTGAAGGCGCAGTACCGACTGTGGGTCGTGCCGGCCGAGCGGGACGCGATGGAGCGGGTCCTCACCAGCTGCTGAGCCACCGAGCACACCGCTCGCAGTCAGACAACACCTGTAGCGTAACTCTCGTCCGGCGGACGCCGCCGGACCGGACTCGCCGCTCGGCGCCGCGCCGTGACACGGACGCTCCCCGGACCCCGAGCCCTTCATCGTCGAAGACCGCAGGAGGCCTCCACCACATGACCGACACCAGCTCCACGAGCACCAGCACCCGCTTCGCCGACCGCGTCGTCCTCATCACCGGCGGCGGCTCCGGCCTCGGCCGCGCGACCGCCGTCCGTCTGGCCACCGAGGGCGCGAAGCTCGCGCTCGTCGACGTCTCCGAGCAGGGCCTCGAAGCCACGAAGTCCGCCGTGATCGATGTCGCTCCCGACGCCGAGGTCCTCACCACCATCGCCGACGTGTCCGACGAGGCCCAGGTCGAGGCGTACGTCGCCGCCACGGTCGAGCGCTTCGGCCGCATCGACGGCTTCTTCAACAACGCCGGCATCGAGGGCAAGCAGAACCTCACCGAGTCGTTCACCGCCGCCGAGTTCGACAAGGTCGTCTCGATCAACCTCCGCGGCGTGTTCCTGGGCCTCGAGAAGGTCCTCGCCGTGATGCGCGAGCAGGGCTCCGGCATGGTCGTCAACACCGCCAGCGTCGGCGGCATCCGCGGCGTCGGCAACCAGTCCGGCTACGCGGCCGCCAAGCACGGCGTCGTCGGCCTGACCCGCAACTCCGCCGTCGAGTACGGCGAGTTCGGCATCCGCATCAACGCGATCGCACCGGGCGCCATCTGGACGCCGATGGTCGAGAACTCGATGAAGCAGATCGACCCGGAGAACCCGCGCAAGGCCGCGGAGGAGTTCATCCAGATCAACCCCACCAAGCGCTACGGCGAGGCACCCGAGATCGCCGCGGTCGTCGCCTTCCTGCTCTCGGACGACGCGTCGTACATCAACGCCGCGGTCGTCCCGATCGACGGCGGGCAGTCCGCCAAGTACTGACCTTCCGCGGTCCGTGTCACCGGGGCGCGCCTTCCTGACGGGAGGCGCGCCCCGCCTGTTCCGCCCGTCCTGCGTGGCAGCATGGCCGGTGACACGACCGTGGAGGGGAACGCGATGAGCGCCAACGGAACGACAGGGTCCAGCTTCGGGCCCGGAGCCGAGAACACCGGACCCGACGCCGCCGGCGACCTGCGGCGACGCATGGGCGAATCGGCGGAGGGGTTCCTCGGCAGCGCTGCCTGGGTTCCGTGGAAGGCCGCCGGCACCAGCGGTGAGCCCGAGGAGGGCAGCGTGGCGCACGTCGTCCTGCGTGACCGTCCGTTCGTGCCGGTCTTCACCGATCCTGCCCAGCTGGCCACGAGCCTCCCGGGCTTGGAAGCACGCGCGATGCCGATGGCCGAACTCGTCACCGCGCTGCCCGAGGAGTTCGGGATCGTCGTCGACCCGACCAGCGCCGAAGCGGCGAACTTCCTGCAGGCCGACGTCGTGGCCGGACTGCGCGCGGGCATCGGCGGCGTGCCGCCCGAGGCCGACGAGGACTGACGATGCCCGCCCAGCTGACGCTGCCGCAGGCGTACGCGCTGCTGCTCCTGCGCCCGGACGGCAAGCTCGCCACCACGGGCCAGACGTTCGACCCCGGAGCCGCGGGTGCAGTGCTCGGCGACCTGGCGCTCCGCGGAGTGCTGCAGTTCGACGGGCGCAAGGTGATCCCGGCGAAGTCCGCTCCCGTCGGTGACCCGGTGATCGACGGGATGAAGGAACAGATCGACCTCTCGCCGGCGCCGCGACGGCCGTCGTCCTGGGTCTCGCGGAACGCGAACGGTGCGCTGCGGGAGGCCCTGCTCGCCGGGCTCGTCGACCGCGGGCTCGTGACGCGGCAGGAGCACCGGGTGCTCGGGATCTTCCCCTCGGCCCGCTGGCCGGAGCGGGACGGTGGGCCGACGAAGCTCCTGCGCGGGGAGATCGGTGACGTCCTGCACCTCGGCGTCGCACCCTCGCCGTTCGCGGTCGCGCTCATCGGGCTGCTCAACGCCACCGGGACGCTGCGTGGGCAGTTCGGCAAAGTCGACCGGCAGCGCGTCAAGGCGCTGACGGACGGGGACTGGGTCGCGGGCGCGGTGAAGTCCGTGGTGCAGAGCCGTCAGACGGCGGCCACTGCCGGGGGCGGTGCGGCCGGGGGCTGAGCGGCCATCTCGAGCTGACCCTCCTGCGTCAGGAACGCGCGGTGGAACTCGCACCGCACCAAAACTGGGGATGCCTCAGCCCCTCTCTTCCACGCCAGGATGGACCGGTCCACGGCGAACAGGGGGAACATCATGCCGCTCGGCGATCCGGGGCCACGTGATTGGTCCCCTTCCGAAACCCGGTCTGGTGGTGGTCGTTCGATCCCGCCGATCGCGACGATGACGACCTACGGAGCGACGTCGGCCAAGCGCCGGACCCGCCCCGCCGCGTACGCCTGGCTCGCGATGCTGCTCGGCGGCGGCAGCATGGTCCTGGCTCTCGTCGAGCCGCAGCAGAACGGTGTCTCGAGCGGCTTCGTCGCGTCGACCATCGGGGTCACCGCGATGGTGGTCGGCACGCACGCGGTGCGGGTCGCCCGGTGGGGATCGGCAGCGGTGCGTGCCTTCGGTCGGGGTGGCGCAGTGCTCGGCGCGGTCGGGACAGCGCTGATGGTCTACGCGGTGATCGCGTTCTTGCTCGGGATGGCCGGCGTCGCACTGCCCGCCCTGTCGCTGCCGATCGCCGACCACGGCCGCGAGCTCGTGGCGGTGTCTCCGACGGACGCGCCGGTGGGCCGGTCCGTCGACCAGGGTGCGACCGAGCAGAGCGCCGCGCCAGCTGTTCCGATGCCCGCGGCGCCCGAGACGACGAGCAACAGTTCCGGTACTGTGCCGGCCGCACTTCCGGCCTCGACTGCCGAGGAGCGGAGCGCGCTCGCGCAGGCTGCCGGCACCCTCGCATTCGCAATGCGTCAGCGGTTCGGCGCTGGGCCGTTCCCGCCGACGCTCGTCGTCAGCACCGGAGACGAAGCCACCGTCCGGCTCCTCGACGGCACCGGGCTGGCGGCCGTCCCCCAGGGTGCACAGGTGACGTACTCGGTGTCCCCGGACGCGTCCGCTTGGGCGGTGACGCTGCGTGGAGGCCAGTTCGGGACGACCGCCTCGTTCAACTCCACGGTCGGGACCGTCGAGGTCAGTTGACGCTGCGGGCGGCTGCCCGCGGGCTCACTCCCGCGGCGCCACCAACTCGATGAACCGCGACAACAGCGCCAGCCCCGGGATCGACGGCGGCAGCGCTGTCGTCAACGCCGGCGAGTGCACGAGGTACGCCGCCCACTTCGCCCGCGACAGCGCCACGTTCAGCCGGTTCGGCATGAGCAAGAAGTCGAGCCCGCGTGGGATGTCCGCAGCGGAGGACGCGGCCAGCGAGGTGATCGAGACCACGGCCTCCCGGCCCTGGAACAGGTCGACGGTCCCGACCTGGGTGCCGTGGAAACCTGCCCGGTCGAGAGCGTCCCGGATGACCGCACCCTGCGCGTTGTAGGGCGCGACGACGATGACGTCCTCGTCGGTCAGCTGGCGGGTGCCTCGGTCATCGGTCCAGGTGCGCCCGACGATGTCGGCGACGAGCGCGACGACCTGCGCTGCTTCCTCCAGCGACGAGGTCGTGTTCCCCGCGTGCACGACGGGCACCGGGTGCACGCCGGGCTCGATCCCGTCGAGGTGCCGCCCGGACACCATCGACGCGAGCTGCCCGTCGTAGGACAACCCCGACACCGCCGCGGTCAGGGCCGGTTCCATCCGCCGGGTCTGCGCCAGGAAGTACCCGAACTCCGGCGGGAGCACGTGCTCGCCGTCGGCCAGCCAGCCGAGTGCAGACTCGTCGACCCGCTCGGGGTGCGAGCCCTGCGACACCTGCGGCAGCTGCTGCGGGTCGCCGAGGAGCAGCAGGCGTGTGGCGGCGATGGCGGAGGCGATGGTCGGCGCGAGCGAGAACTGCCCCGCCTCGTCGACGACGAGCAGGTCCAGGGAGTGCCGCGCGATGGTCGACTCGTTCGCGAAGGTCCACGCCGTCCCGCCGACGACTCCCCCGGTGCCGGTGTCCGAGCAGGACTGCAGGAACGCTGCGATGGCCGCGCCGTTCTTCACCGGCGTCCAGTCGGCGGCCTCGATGTCTTCGGGGTCAGCGCCGCTCTTCGGCTGCTTCACCACCCGGTCGGCGGGGACCCCGGCGGCGATGACCGCGTCGAGGAAGTTCTCGCTCGTCGCGTGCGACTGTCCGACGACGCCGACCCGCCACCCGTGCTCGCGGACGAGCTTCGCGACGACGTTCGACCCGACGTACGTCTTGCCGGTGCCGGGAGGCCCCTGGATCGCCAGGTACGACCGGTCCAGCCTGAGCAGGGTCGCCACCACGGCACCCACCGTGTCGTCCCCCACGACCGGTACGAGGGGCCCGCGAGGCGGCACGCGCCGGAGGAGGTCGAGCGCCGGATCGGGCAGCATCTCCGGCAGTGCGTCGAGCACCTCGGCGCCCCATTCGGCGATCGCCTCGGGCTGCGGCTTCGCCCGCGGGGGCGACGACGGCGCCAGCGCAACCGGGAACCCGGTGTGCGGCTCGCCACCGCCGACGGGAAGTCGTTCGAGGACGAGCACCTCGGTGGCGTCGCCGTTGTCCCACACCTCCAGGATCACGGCGCGGTCCGTCGCACCCTTCGAGCCGGGGCCCGGGGCGGTGATCGACGCCGGGAGTGGGTCGTCGTAGACGAGGTGGGGCGAGCCTCCCGCCCGGAGCCTGGAGCCGGGCGCGAGCGTCCCCGACAACCGGATCTCCCGCGACTGTGAGCGGGCGCGCGGCAGCGTCGCCCAGTCACGCTCGACGGAGGCGCGTTCGACGACGAGCACGTCTCGGGTGTCGGCCCACTCGTCGACCGGGTTCCGCAGCCGGTCGAAGTGGTCCTGCCAGAACGTCTTCGCCTCGCGGCGGTGGTAGTCGATCGCGGCCGCGGCGAGCGCGAGCGCGGTCTGGTCGGGCGTGCGGTCGAGGGCGTCGACGTCCGCCGTCTCGGCGGCCAGCGCGACGTACACCGGGTTCGGCTCGCGCTCGACGGGGATGGGCGGGAGGCCCTCCAGCTCGGTCGTGGTCGTCGTGGCGTCGGGCGCGTGCTCGGCACGGAGGCCCAGCAGCCAGTCGCGGAGGCGCAGCGTCGACCGGCAGTCGTAGGCGTTGTAGTCGGCGACCTGGTCGAGCTGCCGCTGGCCCTCGGCGGGATCGCCGGTGTGGAGTTCGGTGATCGCGTCGACGTAGGCGGTGATGCTGTCGGCCGCGTTCGTCACGTCGCTGAGCCGCAAGTCGTCGCCCATGTACAGCGGCTCGAGCTTCTTGATCGAGTAGCTGCGGCTGCCGACGACCAGCGCCTTCCGCACGATCGGGTACAGGTCGACGAGGACACCGGCGCGCAGCAGGTCGTCGACCGCGTCCTCCCCCACGCCGTGCCGTGCCGCGAGGGACAGCAGGTGCGTCCGCTCGTACGCGGCGTAGTGGTAGATGTGCATGTCCGGGTACCGCTCGCGGCGCTCGGCGATGTACGCCAGGAAGTCCACGAGCGCCTGTCGCTCGTCGCGGACGGTGTGCGCCCAGAACGCCCGGAACTCGGCCTGGTCGTCGACCAGACCGAACAGGTAGTCGAGGCCCCAGTGCACGCCGTCCTCGGTGTGCAGCGGGTCGCCCTCGAAGTCGAAGAAGACGTCGCCGGGGTCCGGTGCGGGGATCGCGTCGAGGGCACGTGGGTCGAGGACGTCGAAGGCCGGCCCTGCTCGTCCGGCTTGTCCGGCTGCTCGCTCTGTCTCGATCTGGAGGCTCGCCTGCCGCACCAGACGATCCAGCGTCGTCTTCGACATGGTCGACACCGGTGCGGTCCGGACCGCCAGGTCGTCGATCGACCGCACACCCTGCCGGATCAGCTTCGTCCGCTGGTCCAGGCGCATGCCGGCGACGAGGACCAGGTCGCGATGTCGCTGCACCTCCTGCTGGCAGGCGGAGCACCGCCCACAACTGGAGTACCGAGGGTCGCCCCACTGCATCGGCTCGTCGGCGGCCAGCCGCTCGGCGATCACCCGGATCAGCTCGGCACGCTGCGTGCGGTACACCGGCACGATGTCGGCCAACTCGTGCGTGGTCGTCGTGCGGTCGCCGAGGACCAGGTGCACCTGCTGCCCGGTCGGGATGCCGTGCGCACGCATCTGCTCGGCGTAGGCGGCGAGCTGCAGCAGGGCACTGATCTTGGCGTGGCGGGCGAGCTTGGTGTCGTAGACCTCGTACTCACCGCGGTCGTTGCGGATGATGAAGTCCGCGAAGCCGATGAAGCCCGTGCCGTCCGCCGACGCGGGGGCGTGGAACGTCGGCTGGTACAGGACGTCGGCGCCGTCCCGCATGACCTGGAGCGCTGCGGCTGCGGCCTCCCGGTACTGGGGCGGGGCCGGACGGTCGAACTCCACGACGTCGTGGGTTTCCTTGAGGATCTCGAGGTAGTCGAGCTCGTGCTGGTCCCCCAGGCGGGCTGTCCGGTCGAGCATGTCGTCGTGCTCGTCGGGCAGGGGTTCGCCGCGGCCGAGCTTGGCGTCGAGGCGGCGGAGGAACGCCCACTCACAGGTCGCCCACGTGGTGAGGTCGCTCGGGCTGAGCAGGGCTCGGCCGTCCTCGGTGATCTGCACTGCGCTCCCTGCTGTCGGTGTCCGTCCAGGGTAGGGGCGGGCGCCGACGTGACCGGGCGGACGGAGGACATCTTCTGGGCGCAGGGCACGCACATCAGGCCGTGCCCTGCGCCCCGCCGTCAGTACTTCCCGCGACAGGTCCACAGCGCAGCGACGATCGAACCGATCATGCCCACCGTTCCGCCTGTCACCGCTCCTTCGACGCAGCCGATCGCGATCGTGGTCGCGCACCCGGCCGCGGCGCCCGCGAGCGCACCACTGACGCCGTGAGACGACATGCAGTCGTACCAGGCCTTCTTCGGTGCACGGATCCGCTCAACAGCCTGGCCAGCAGCGGACGACGCGTTGTCGATCGCGCTCTGCGTGATGCTGACTTCGGCCTCGGTGTCGCTGACCAAGGTCCAGCGAGACACAGCCAGTTGCTCCCCGGCGAGAGCCGGGAGGTCCAGACGATCGCGTAGCTCCCCTTCCTCGGTCTGCACGAGCAAGGCACCCTGAGCGTCGGTGTCGAGTCGGAGTCCGCTCCCGACCTTGAGGTCGACGTCGAAGGCACCAGACCGCTCGTTCAAGCCGTACTTCAGCAGGTAGTCCTCCGCATCCACCGTCTGCGTGGAGATCGGCACGGCGTGCGGAGCAAGCGGATCGGGATTCGCGGCCGACGCTGGCGCCGCTGCACCGATGCTCGAGACCGCGGTGATCACCGAGGTTGCCATGACCAGTGCTCTGACGCTGATGCCCATCGGGCTCTCCTTCAAGTCGCTGATATTCCAGGATTCTGGTAGGACAGTTTCTACCGAACCTTTCGGCGAACAGCAACAACGAGGAGAGATCATGAGTTCGACGAGTCGATCCCTCGCGGTCGGCACCGCGATCCTGGGCCTGCCGGCGTTGGTCGCGGCCGTCTTCAGCAACGACACGGGGCGGCTGGTGCTGTTCTCCGTGTGGTTCGTCCTCAACAGCGCTGCGGCAGTGTTGTTCCTCGTGTCGAAGCGACGACGGGGACGCGAGCGATCTGCACCCTGGACGGGCACGAGCCAGCGCGATCCAGGGCTTCTCGCCCTCGCAGGAGTGGCGTTCGTAGTCGCACTGGTCGCAGGGCCGACCGCTGATGGTGCGATCGGCGTCGGAGCCATCATCTTGTTCACGGGTTGCGTCACCGGCTGGTACTACGCACCGAGGTTGCGAGCAGCGTGGACCATGAAGCGCTTCTGACGGTTCGACAACATGGTCTGAGACACAAGTGGCAGAAGCCATTGATGAGGATCATCAACGCCACCTGGATCGTGGTCAGCACAGTCCTCGCCTCGATGGTCGCACTAGCGACGATCGTTGCGGTGTGCACGGCGATCACTGCGAGCTCGGGCTCGCGGGTACGGGTGCCGGGTCTGGTCACGGCAGCTCCCGGGGCGGGAGCAGACCCGCCCCGATTCAGGACTCGAGTCGAGCGAACCGCGGGCCGTCGTAGCCGTCACGCAACACGTGTGCGGTGAAGTCCGCGAGGCCTCGCACCCAGTGCCCGTGCTCGCCGTACAGCGCCTGGTACACGACGACCGGCTCCTCGGTCTCGACGTCCTGTGCCAGGAGCACAACCTGGTACTCCCCGCCCTTGAAGTGCCGGTACCGCCCAGGGGTCACGTCATCGCTCATCCTCCCGATGCTACGGAGACGACAGCCAACCGGGCGCCGCCGTTCCCGGTACGGTGTCCGTCGAAGGGGGAACGATGAGCGACAGCATCAACCAGTGGGGCGGAAGCGCGACCAAGGCGGAGGTGGCGCCGCAGATCGTCGTGCGCCGGCCGCTGTTCCCCGGGGTGATCTTCCTGGCCCTCGGCGTGATCGGCCTGGTGATCGGGGTTCCGGGGCTCGTCTTCCAGCTCATCGCGGGCTCGGACGACAGCCCCGCGTTCGGCATCTTCATCGTCCTCGGAGCGGGGTCCTTGCTGCTTGGCCTGGCTCTCGCCGCCGGGCGGATCAACGTCTACGACCGGCATTACGACGTGAAGTCCGGCTTCGGCAAGTTCCACCGCCGCGAAGTCGAGGACATCCACACGCTCCGTCTCGGCAAGCAGTCGAACGGCAGTGTGACGTTCATCAGCCTCACCGCCTGGAACGAGCAGCGGAAGAAGCAGTTCATGGTCTTCACGAACTACCGCGGCTACCGCGAGTTCACCGCATGGCTGGACAAGCGCCGCCCCGAGCAGTGGGCGGAGTGCGAGCGGCTGGGCGTTGCGGACTAGTCACACCGCTCAACACCCTTGGTCCAGCGGGCCACGCGACGTAGTGTCCAGACCATGACTGTCGCCCTCTCACTCGCGATCGTCGCCGGCGTCCTCGCCGTCGCGACGATCCTCGGTCTGCTGCTCCGCAGCCGCACCGGCCGAGCGCGCGTGGTCACACCTCGAGGCAGCGATGCGACGACAGTTGCCGACCTCGCCGACCGGGAGGCGTTCGGCACCGCCGCCACGCTCCTCCAGTTCTCGACGCCCACCTGCGCACGCTGCCCCGCCACGGCGAGGCAACTCGACGCGGTCGCCGCATCGAAGTCGACGACGGCCGGGAGCCCAGCCCGCGTCCGCCGACTCGAGATCGACCTCGCCGAACGCCCGGAGCTCGCGCGGCGCTTCGACGTGATGCAGACCCCGACCGTGCTCCTCGTGGACGGAACACAGACCGTCCGTGCCCGCTTCGGTGGACCGCCCCGCCAGCCCGAACTCATCGCCGCGCTCGACGCCGTCCTCACCGAGGAGCACCCATGACCACCAGCCCTGCACCCTCCCGAGGGATCGACCCACGTTCGCCCCGCTTCGGCGCCGCGATCACGACGGTCCTGCTCGCGCTCGACATCGTCCTCACCCTCAATGACAGCACGCGGACGATCGGCATCGTCCTGCTCGCCGTCATCGCCGCACTCTTCACCTGGGGAGGCTTCGCCGGCATCGCCCGCCACCCGTACGGCGCACTGTTCCGCCGGCTGGTGCGCCCGCGGCTCGCCCCGCCCGCCGAACTCGAGGCTCCCGAGCCCCCGACCTTCGCCCAGCGCGTCGGTCTCGTCGTGACCGGTGTCGCCCTCGTCCTGGCCCTCCTCGGCGTCCCCTACGCCGCACCGGTCGGCGCTGCCGTCGCCCTGGTCGCCGCGTTCCTCAACGCGGCGTTCGACGTCTGCATCGGGTGCCTGATGTACGTCTGGCTCGTGCGCGTCGGCGTCTTCCGCGGCCGCAGCAGCATCGCGTAGCACCGGGTCGGGCGTCGGAAACTCCCCCCACGCCAGCTTCCGACGCCGGCTCCAGTGCCACCGGTCAGCGCCCGCCGACCGCCCGCTCCGACATCGCCACGAGGTCGTCTGCCCGCAGCTCCGGCCACCCGTGCAGGACGGCCCGCCACTCCTCCGGCAGCGCCGCCGCCCCGTACAGCGCACCGGCCAGCCCGCCCGCGATCGCCGCGACCGTGTCCGTGTCGTTGCCCGACCGGACTGCTCGGACGAGGGCGTCCTCGAGCGAGGTCGACGACCGCACCGCCGCGTAGGCCGCCTGCAGCGCCGACACGACCCACCCGTTCGTCGCGGTGAAGGCCACCGGCTCCGCGTGCTCCGCGGCGACGAGTCGTTCCGTCCACGTCCGTCGAGCCGCCGGCGCGAGCACGTCCAGCCCCCGCAGGACGTCGAGCTCGCCGTGCAGCACCGCGTGCCGGATCGCGACGCACCACAGCACGCACGCGTCCCCCGCGTCCGCTTCGTGGTGGGTCAGGTCGCTGACGGCGCGGGCCGCCGAGGCGAGCCGCTCCTCCTCGCCGTCGTCGTCGCGCAGGTACGCGAGGACGAGCGGTGCCGTCCGCATGAGCGACCCGTTCCCGGCCGACCGGCCGGTTGACTCGTGCACCTGGCGGGCAGCAACGCGGCTGGCGGAGGCGGTCCGAGCCTCCAGACCGCCCAGGACGCTCCTCGTCTGGATCCCGACGTCTGGTGCGGTCTGCGCCCACTGCGCCCAGGCGACGACCAAGCCGTCGAGGGTGGCTTCCGCAGCCGGGTCGTCACCTCGGGCGACGGCCTGGAGGATCGGCACGGCCATGCTCGTGTCGTCCGTCCACTCCCCTGGTCGCCACCCGAACGAGCCGCCACCCTGCATCAGGATCGGCGTCGGTTCCGGGACGGGCGGGCCGAACTCGTAGCCGGCGCCGAGGGCGTCGCCGGCGGCGGAGCCGAGGACGGCGCCGACGGCGCGGTCGAGGATCGTGGTGTGCTCGTTCATGTCGAGACCTCCGGATGCGGGTTAGCGCAGTCCAGCGCTAACCCGATCTTGCACGGGTCTGGTGATTAGCGCAAGTGCGCGTAAACTCCTGCCCGTGGCTGACACCGAGTACCGCGACCCGAGCGGCAAGCGTCTGGCGGAATACCCGCACCCCTCCGTGGCGGTCGACACCGCGGTCCTGACCGTCGTCGACGGCGAGCTGTCGGTCCTGCAGGTCCGTGATGCCGTCGACGGTGACTGGCGACTGCCGGGGACGTTCGTCCACGAGGGCGAACGGCTCGCCGACTCGGTGCTGCGGTCCCTGCGCGAGAAGGCTGGCGTCGAGGGGCTCGCGCCGCGGCAGCTGCACGTGTTCGACGACCCGGCGCGGGACTCCCGGGGGTGGGTGCTGTCGGTGGCGCACCTCGACGTCGTGCCCGCCGCTGCCCTGACGATCGACCCCGGGCGGGCGCGCCTGGTACCCGTCGCGGCAGCGGGGGCGATGGTGCACGCGCACGACGACATCCTCGAGTACGCCGTGGCACAGCTGCGGGAGGACCATCGGGAGCGGCCGGACCCGCACGGGCTGCTGGCGGAGCCGTTCACGATGACGGAGCTGCGGCGGTTGCACGAAGTGGTGCTCGGGGTGGAGTTGCAGCCAGACACGTTCCGGAGGGCGATGGTGGGGCGGCTCGTGATTGCCGAGGGGAAGCGGGCGGAGGGGCCGGGGAAGCCGGCGGGGTTGTACCGGCGGGGGTGAGAGCGACAGCAGCGTGTCGCTCGTCGCGGGAGCCCTGCTCGCGCACCCGTGCCCCCAGAGGCACTGAGCGAGCCGGTCGACGACACCGCGGCAGCGTCGCGGCAGCGTCGCGGCGAGATCGTCGCGCCCGAATCACGGAAGTGCTGGTCTGATGTTCTGGATTTGAGTATGGTGTTGCACGCCCCGCCCCGTGCCCGCCCCAACGAACTCGAAAGGAGGGAACATGCAGAACAACGAGAGCGCCAACATGCTCCAGAGCTTCACGCTGGACGACAGGGTTGCAGAACTCGACGTCGTGGACGACCTGTGGTACTTCGTCGTCGGAAGCGGCGGCGCCGTGATCGTCGGCAGCGGTAAGGGCTGATCACCAGTCCGGGGATCGGGGCGGGGGCCCACTGTTTCCCGACAGCAACACGAGGACAAACCATGGCTGAGCCACGCTGGAGCGTCGGCATCAACTTCGATTCGAAGTGCAACGCACGATGCGCACACTGCTGCGTCAGCAGTTCTCCGAACGCGACGGCCAACCTCGACGACGACCTTGTCGACAACATCGTCGACGAGCTCCTCCGCGAGCCCAATGTGCGCGAGATCGGCCTCACCGGCGGTGAGCCCCTCATCCGGCGGGCTCGGACGATGTCGATCATCGCCCGGATCACCGCCAGCGGACGAGTGGCCTCGTGCGTGACCAACGGCTTCTGGGGGGTCACACGCCGAGCCGCAGACCGAGTCCTGGCCGAGTTCGAGGATGCCGGACTGCGGGAGCTCACGCTGAGCTACGACGACTTCCACTCGCCCTACGTCAAACCTGAGCGGATCAGGAACATCCTCGATGCTTCGCACGACAGACGTATCAAGGTCGTGCTCAACATGTGCGTGAGTCGATCGCAGGACTCTCGCGCACTGCTGGCAGAACTCGGTGACAGCGTTCACGGCATCCAGGTCACCCAGTTCCCCGTCGTTCCTGCCGGCGAGGCACGATCGCTTCCGGAGTCCGATTTCCACCGCCGCCCGATCACCCGGGGCATGCTGCACTGCCCGGGGAATCAGGTGATCTTCCACAACGACGGCAACGTGTACCCATGCTGTTCGCCGCCGATCTTCGACACGAGGATGACACTCGGCCGGGCAGGTGCACAGTCGTTCCAGCAAGTGGTCGACACGTTCGAGCGCAATGCCCTGCTCGGGATCATGCAGCGCGAGGGGTTCCAGTGGTTCATCGACGCGATACGGCGGGTCGCACCGGACGCACCCGCCGCCACGGTCACCGAAGTGGTCTCGGCCTGCGAACTGTGCTCGATCGTCTTCAGGGACGAGGAATCGATCGCCCTCATCAGGCCACAGGTCGACGCGTACTGGGCAGCTGTCGATGCGGCCTGATCAGGTCTACGCCGATGATCGATGCGAACTCCGCATCTCTGGCGGACACGCGGTGGTCTTCGATCGCCTGGAGCGTACCTACTACCGCGCCCCCGTCGACTCGTTGCCCGAGTCGATACGGACCGCCGCGCGAATCCGGCGGTCGTCTGCTCCGACCTGGGCTGCGTGGAGCACCGTCGGAACGCTCCCGGCACTCCTCGCAGTCAATGCCATGCTCCTGCCGACGAGCACGACGCCGGAGGACTCGTCAGCAGCGATCGCAGCGGCCGTCTACCTGGTGTTCTCCGTCCTCATCCACGAAGGAGCACACATCCTCGTGCTCCGCGGATTCGGCCGCTCGGTCGATCGTGTCGGGTTCAAACTCAACTACCGGGTCTTCCCGGCGTTCTACGTCCGGATGAACCAGAGCCTGCTCCTGAGCAGACAGGAACAGGTCATCGTCCATGCTGCCGGCATCTTGGCGAACCTCGCCACCAACGCCCTCCTGCTGGTGGGGAACACCTG
Source organism: Curtobacterium sp. MCPF17_052 (assembly GCF_003234085.1). Taxonomy (GTDB): domain Bacteria; phylum Actinomycetota; class Actinomycetes; order Actinomycetales; family Microbacteriaceae; genus Curtobacterium. The sequence goes on along the minus strand of NZ_QKSD01000008.1, from coordinate 20,816 downwards.
GGCCGTCCGGTCCTCAGGCATCGAAGTCGCGGCACACCTGGTCTTCATAGCGGTGGCCTGGAACGTCGTACCGATCTTGAACTCCGACGGTTACCGGGTGCTCCTCGCCCTAGCCGGCGTCGACGCTGCACGCACTCTCCCGGCGAACCCCCCGTGGCTGATCGGCATCAAGGTCGCGGGCGTCGTCTTCATCGTCTTCGTGGTCATCCGCACCACCCTCGCACTGACAAGGAACCTCATTGCCTGACCTCCTGACGATCCAAGGCTTGACCGTGCGGTTCGGCCGTCGAACCGCCGTCGACGACCTCTCACTGACGATCGAGGACCGGGGCCACGTGATCGGGCTGTTCGGTCAGAACGGGGCCGGCAAGAGCACACTCATACGGTCGATGTGCGGGGTGATCAACAGGTACCGCGGAGTGCTCTCCCGCCACGGCAACTCCATCGCCTACCTCCCCGACGCACCATTCCTCTACGGACACCTCCGACTCGATCAGTGCGTCGCACTCGCACAGCAGCTGTGGTCAGACTTCGATGCCGACGTCGCTCGGAGGATCTTCGCCGAGCTCGGTCTTCCCGATGACCTCAGGGTCAGCCAGGCATCCAAGGGGATGTCGGAGCAGATCCACCTCGGCCTCGTCCTGAGCCGACGCTGCCAGCTGTACGTGTTCGACGAACCGCTCGCCGCTGTCGACCCCTGGACACGGGACCGCTTGGTGCATCTGATCGGAAAGCACCGCTTGTCAGGTTCCACTGCGCTCATCTCGACGCACCTCGTGGCAGGACTGGAAGACCTCTTCGACGAAGCGATCGTCGTGCACGACGGTGCGCTCGTCCTGCGCGAAGACGTCCATGCGATTGCTGCACGCGGCGGTCTGGAAGCACGAGTCAAGGAAGTGATCTCCGCTGATGCTCTGGCGCGTTGAGTTCCGCAAGCACCTGCCGGTGTTCGTCGCCGCGTACCTCGCCACGACGGTGACCGGCGTAGCCGCCGTGCTCGCATCCAACATCGTCACCTTGGACGTCATACGAGCGCTGTGCACCTTGTTGTGCTGGAGCGCGACGACTGTCTACTCAGCCGTCGTGGTGTTCGCGTTCGTCGTTCTCGGGCGTGACCAGCTGTTCCAGATCAGCACCAGAAGTCGCTGGCAGCTCGTCGGCCTCAAACTGGGCGTCCTCGCCGTGTTGCTCACCGTCCAGCACCTCCTGACGGTCGGTCTGCAGCTGCAGAGCCTCCTCGAACCCGCAGGAGCAGACGCGGCAGCCGTGATCGGGTACGTGACGCTGGCGAAGGTCGTTTCGATCGCGGCGTTCCTGCTCTCGGTGACTTTCCTCGCAACGCTGTCGAAAGTGCTCCGTGGTCGAGGAGTTTCGACTTCGTTCTTCGCCGTCGGGCTGCTCGTCGTCATCGGCGTGCAGGCCGTCTTGCTCTGGCGGATCGGGGCGCCGAACACGCAAGAGTTCTTCATCGGCGTCGGGGGGCAGCTGTTCACGGTCAACCTCTACGCGAACATCCTGCCGCTGACCCTCACTGGTCCGAGCGGTGGCTTCCTGCCGCCGATCTCGGGTCTGTCGATCGTCTTGAACCTGATCGCCGCGATCGTGTTGGCCGCTGCTTGGGCTGTCCTCGCCAAAGTTCGTAGGTTCGACTTCCTGCCGATGTGAAGTCGACGTCGTCACCTCGACGTCGTGCCAGCTGTCTCCCTGCCGATCGACGAAGAGCGGGCGCGCCTGGTGCCCGTCGCCTCAGCGGGGGCGATGGTGCAAGCGCACGACGAAATCCTCGAGTACGCGGTGGCGCAGCTACGGGAGACCGTTCACGAAGACCGAGCTGCGGCGGTTGCGCGAAGTGGTGCTCGGGGGTGGAGTTGCAGCCGGACACGGTCCGAAGGGCGACCGTGGGGCGACTCGTGGCCGCGGAAAGCACCCGGGCTGAGGGGCCGGGGACGCCGACAGGGCTGCACCGGATGGGGTGAGGGGCAGCGCCGCGCGAGCCGTGATCGCGGCGCTGCGCCAACGCCCAGATAGCAGCCGCGCTCCCGCTTTCGCTCGGCGCCCGCTTCCGCCTCAAACTCGTTCACCGCGAGGAGGGTTCGATCCTCGCCCGTGATGAGGTTCAGTAGCCGACTGCGGCAACGAACGTCTGTAAACGTTGCAGGCGCTCGCACGGCGCAGTCCTCGGACTGCCGCTCTACCTGATCCCGACGACGAGGTCGTCGGGATCAGCGCGTCCGGCAGGACGCCCTACGTGATCGCGGCCATCCTGGAGGCCCCGCGCCGCTCCGCCCTGTCGGTCTCCGTAGCGTGCAACCTTGACTCGGCCGCGGGGCGGGAGGCCGACATCGCCATCACGGGCGCTCCCCCCGCCGAGGTCCAGACGGCGCTCGATGCCTCGGACGGCGAGGTGAAGACCGCCATCGCCGTGATCCTGACCGGCGCCTCCGCGGCCGACGTGCGTTCTCGCCTCGATGCTGCTGCTGGCTCGTTGCGCGCAGTTCTGTAGCCCCGTTCCCCTTTCCGTTTCCCCTTTCCCGAGGAGCACAGCAGTGCCCGATGCCCAGCAACTCGCCCAGCAGATCCTCGGCGCCGTCGGCGGTTCCGCGAACATCGCCGACGTCGAGAACTGCATGACCCGCCTGCGGGTCGAGGTCGTGTCCGACTCGTCCGTCGCGCTCGAAGAACTCAAGTCCACCGACGGCGTCATGGCCACCATCGCGGCCGGCTCGAACCTGCAGATCGTGCTCGGCCCGGGTCTCGTCGACCGCGTGGCCGATGGCCTGGAAGCTCTGCGCGCGGCCGCCCCGTCGGCTGCGGCTGGTGGGTCCTCACCTGAAGAACTCGCGGCTTGCGGAGCCGAGATCAAGGCAACTGCGCGGGCTCGTTCAGACGGCCGCACCATGCGCGCGATCCGGAAGACCTCCGCGATCTTCATCCTGCTCATCCCCGCGCTGATCGCCTGCGGGCTGATCGCCGGTATCAACGGCATCTTGACGAACCTGGGGTAGGTGCCCGGGGTGACGCCGTTCCTCGGGGTGCTATCGTCCGGAATCCTCTCGCTGCTCGCCGTCTTCGTCGGCATGAACGCCGCGAAGGAGTTCGGCAGCACGCCCGTCCTCGGCGGTGCGGTCGACGGCATCATCGTCGCAGCCGGTGTCGCGAACGTCACGGTGTTCGGCGAGACCCTGACGCCCGGGCAGGGCGGTGTGCTCGGTGCACTGGCCGGCGGCATCCTCGCCGCGTGGGTCGAGCGCTTCATACGTCGGATCACGCCCGACGTCATCGCACTCATCGTGGTGCCGACCGTGACCGTGCTCGTCGCCGGCTCGATCACCCTCGGCGTGCTCATGTGCGTCGCGGGTGTCGTCTCGGTCGCTAACGACACCGCTGCGACCTGGCTGCTCGCGAACTGTGGAGCCTTCGCCGGCTTCGTGCTTGGAAGCCTGTTCCTGCCGCTCGTCATGACCAACATGCACCAGGGGCTCACCCCTATTCAGACCACCCTGATCGACCAGACCGGGTGGACCATGCTGCTGCCGGTGCTCGCGATGGTGGTGCCGGGCAGATCGGTGCATAGCGCTGTGGGTGCGGTTCCGCTTGAACGCCTCGATGGTGCGGACCATTCGGGGTGCGCTGCCAGTCGGGTTCCTCGGTGTCGGTGAGCCCCTGATCTACGGAGTGACGCTCCCCCTGGGTCGGCCGTTCATCACCGCGTGTATCGGTGGAGCGTTCGGTGGCGGTGTCGTCGGGTTGTTCGGGCAGCTCGGGCACTCAATCGGGGCGATCGCCGTCGGCGCGTCCGACCTGTCGCTCATCGCGCTACTGAACGGTTCGTCCGGGTACAGGTGGGCGTTGCTCGGGTACGGGTCGGGCTCGTGGTGGCGTACGTCGTCGGGTTCGTGGCGACGTTGTTGTTCGGAGTGTCCGACTCGGTGCTGGCTGATCTGGAGGCGCAGTCGGCTTCAGTGGCTCCGTTGACCTCACCCGGGTCGGTGCCGCTTACGGCATCGTTGCTCGGTCTGGGACTTCTGGCTGATTCGTCAATGAAGCTTGCGACCGTCAATGGCAATGGCTGGCGCGCGCACTCCTCCGTCGAGAACTAGCGGAAACACGGAACCCTCCCGTAAACACCAGCACTTGCGGCCGGTTCCACTAGAACACGGATTTTTGACGGCGGGTGCCGAGAACCGAATGAGGCAGTCGCGCGCCGCGGCTCGCTTCCGTGGCTGTGAACTGGGCGTGACTCCGACGCGACCCGACAACTGCAACGCCCGGGTCCGTCAATCTGTGGTCGAGCGTCACGCAAGCGGGCGCTACCGCCTACGGACGAGGCTGCCCCGCCGTACAGGACCTACCCGTCATCGGCGGCGGTCTCTCGCCCTACTTGATCCAGGGCGCACACCGTCCGAGACCGACGGCGGAGGCGTCGGAACCACCAACGGAGTCGAGGATCACAGGCTTGGAACGATCTTCCAGGACCCCCACGGCCACGTTCACACCCCATCACAAGGAGAGCGGCATCGCCGGTGACCCCGCCTGCCTCCACCCACCCCGCCCCGGCCTCGGGGCAGCGCGACGAACCACTCGAGTGGCACGCAACCAGTTGCTGAGCACCTAAGGTGTCGGCGGTCGCAGGTAGTCTCGAAGACGTGCCAAACCTCACACCCGGACCGGACGAGCGCCCAAAAGTACTCGAGTTCTTCGCAGGGATCGGACTCGCTCGCCTAGGCTTAGAAGCAGCCGGCTTCGAAGTGAGTTGGGCCAATGATTATGAGCCAGCCAAATTCGAGATGTACAAGAAACAATTCGAGAATGCGGACAAACATAACTATGTCGTCGGCGATATCCATTCAGTCAGCGTAGACCAGTTGCCCAAGAACGCCACCGTGGCGTGGGCTTCTTCTCCTTGTACTGACCTGTCGCTAGCAGGTTCAAGAGGAGGCTTGCAGTCTGGCGAATCAATGGCGTTTTGGCACTTTGTGAAGCTTCTCGCTGAACTAGAAGAGGATCGCCCTCGTATTGCCGTCCTCGAGAACGTCGTAGGACTCGCGAGCTCGCACGGCGGTGATGATCTCACCGCCGCGATCAAAGCCTTTAATAGCCTAGGCTATTCCGTCGATGTTTTGACAATCGATGCCCGCCGATTCGTACCCCAATCGCGGCCACGTCTCTTCGTCGTTGCTAGCCTCGAGACTCCCCTGAGTGCCGACGAAAAACCAAACGAACTACGACCTGCTTTTCTACAATCGTTCTTTGCCGACCCCTCCTTACGAACACATCGAGCAGCCCTGCCTGCTCCTCCGCCAATCATGACCACAGGACTTTCTGACACGGTAGAACAAATGGGCGATGACGATAGCCGGTGGTGGGATGGAGAGCGTGTCAACAAGTTTGAGACATCACTGTCGACCATACAGCTCGACCGCGTCAACAAGCTAAAATCCGCAGGGGAATTTACTTACCGAACCGCTTATCGTCGAACAAGGAATGGCGTCGCAACTTGGGAAGTTAGGCCCGACGACATCTCAGGCTGCCTCCGTACCGCTCGTGGCGGGTCATCGAAACAGGCTGTCGTTCGCCTGGGGTTAGGCGACATAAAGGTCCGTTGGATGACCCCGCTAGAATATGCTCGTTTGATGGGGGCCGGCGATTTTGACCTCAGCGCAGCCCGCACAAACCAGGCCCTGTTTGCGTTTGGAGACGCGGTTGCAGTTCCAGTTGTACGCTGGCTGAGTGAGAATTACCTTCGCCCATTAGCTGGTCGACCTACAACTTCAGATCACTCTCGGGAGGTGGTCCACGATGGGTAGCCGCGGTATCGCATCGTACAACGAACCAGACCACCAACCTCCCGCAAGAAATTCACTCCCCACCAGATTCGTGCGGGGATTCAGGCAACTTCTTTCCGAAGCGCTTAATGCCGTCGATGAAGACTCCGGAAAGCGCCTCGGAAATTGTATTGGTGTCTACGCTTTCTACGACTACGACGGCGAGCCAATTTACGTCGGCCAAACGAAGGAAGACTTCGCCACTCGGGTTGGCAGACATCTCCGAGGCCAACGGACAGACACCCTCGCTTACCGCATCCTCGATCCGTTCGAGGTGGCGGAGGTGGAGCTGTGGCCGGCGGAGCACACTCGACAGCTCCCGTCGAAGGAAAAAACGACGGCTATTGATCAGCTCGAATATTCCGCATACCTCACTGCGATCGAGGAATCAAAGTATCGAGCAATCCTGAATGAGAAGATTCCGCCTCGCTCGAGACGAATCGAACTGCCACGATCCTATCATTTTTCCTTGATTCCAAGCGAACTCCGGGAGGACCGTGAGCACCCCGACGTTCGAATCGCGCGGCGCGCAGAGACCCTAGGACGGGTAGCTGCAGTCGCCCACGAGAGGGGGGAGGTCTCCGCGGGACTCCGACGGGTGATCGTGATTCAAGCCATCCGGCTCGCCGACCTAGCTGCTGCTCGGCTCGCGTACGCCGAGGGTCGGTCGAGACCGACCGCAGATGCTATCAACACCCAGGCTCTTGTTGGCAATCTGCTGAGCGAATCAACGGAGGAACGTACGTCCGCTCTAGACAGCCAATTTCTGATCGACGATGAAATCGATCACTGAAGCCTCGGCGGCCTGAACCAGTACCGAGCGAACACTTCTGGAGTCTACAAGTACGTTCTTTGATGCCCAAGAGTTGACCCAATCCGTGAATTCATCGGCCAAGGCGAGAGTTCCCCGAGAGGTGCGGCCAGCCTCCGAAGTGAAGCTCTGGGCATATCCGTGCTCTCGGAGCACACGATTAACAAAACCCCCATTCAATCCTGACAGGTGCCCGCGGCTAGTCCGGTAGCTCAAGCGGTCGACCGGCAGCTGATCGATGGCCCTCCGGAGGACGAGGAGAGTCATCGCCGGAACGTTTGCGTTCACGCGGCCGTCCGCGCTCTTACTTCCGATCCAAGATATAACTGAGCTTGAGAATTCTTTCGCTAGTACTGGAGGTTCGACGTCACTCAAAATAGCTGCCTCTAGCACGGACAATCTGAAGTCCGCATTCTTGAACAGAGCATCTCGCGTAGCCCCAGGCCGATCCGTGATCGAGTATTTGGCGATTGCCTCGATGCGTAGGAGCGCCGCTGTGGCGATGTCAGAGTCAAATTCCTTCGGAATCCTTCTCCATGCTTGCGTGTAATCAAACTCAGAGACACTCCCTACATTTGACGCACGAAGCGCGTAGGCCGCAAGCATGTAAAATCGGACATTTGAAATGTCATTTGATACTGACCTCGCTTTTTCCGACTTCAGGAATGCATCCGTCTGCGAAAGCGTCCGCAATGCCACAAGGTAGGCCTCGAGATTGAGACTTGACGCGAAAAGGTCTTCGTAATTCCGCTTCAGACCGGTAGAAGGCCGGGCTCGCGCGGTGTCCGGCTCCTTCAATAGGAGCGCAATCATGGCCTGCGCCAAAAGTCCAACTGACACACGCCGAGCAGGGTCAACTCCCCGGTTGCGGTACAAGTTCTTTCTGCGCTCATAATACCAGTCGTGCATCGCGAGAAAACGCTCGATCTCGCGCTGCTCCGGTTGGGACGCGTATAGCGCGGAGCTCGGCACCTTCGTCTGATTGTTCGTGCTGGCGATAATCTTATCGCGAGCAACTTCGTCATCGCTTTCCAGGATTCGAACGACAATTCCGTCGGAAGCGCGCTCCGGCACAAGCTTTTGCTGGCGCGCGGCTAAGTCGATGACGTGACTTGTCTGCAAGCCATTCACGATCAGGGGTCGGTCCACAACGACAGAGGCACCCGACTTCTGCAACTCATCCCCGATCACGGTCACCCCGTTGTTCAGCCACCAGAAGGGGGTAGCTTCCGGTTCAGATAGGGTCGCCAAGATAGACCCATTCACCGCGTTCTTGCCCTCGTAGTCTCGCACGTTAGCATCGAATATGTCTTGCCGAAGCACGCCAAATTCGTCGCGGATAAATTCCAGGAAACTTTGAATGGTCGCAACCCCGAGGACCGCGCCGTCTACTTCGACAAGGTCCCTGAACCGAAGGGTCGCTGGCTTCGAGATCGCCCATCCAGTCCTTTCATAGAGTTCCTCTACGCCAACGTGTACGGTCTCGACTGACGCCTTGGAGGGCAGCACCGATTGCAGTGCTTCTCCCACCTTCGTTGCCTTCGCGGTAAGAGATTTGGTCCGGTTCGCAGCTATACCCTTCGAAACATAGAACACTCGTACCGTCACGAGAGGGAAGCGCGACGCAGTGTTCAGAAGCAAGGAACGAAAAATGTCGAACCTGTCGACAACCTCGGATTTGACTCGACCTCGAATCTCATCGAAATCCGATTCGAGCGATATAAGCTCCGGTAATGCGGAAAGCAGCTTTTCCCACACTGACTCCGCCCATGAAGTCTGGTTCTTCGATTGGACGATATGAAGTCGCAGGTCAAAGTTTCTCGACAGCCCAGCAATCGCGTCCGAGTTCGCTTCCAGGAAGGGGCTGTCGGGCTCGACGAGCATGTCGTTAACGGTCGTGAACACGGCGTCGACTCCACCGTCGGTTGTTCCGTCAACAATCCCATCTTCGATCTCATCAAATCCGAGGTCAACAGGTTTCAGACACTGCACAACAGCGAAGCGTTCGAACACCTTATCGTCGTGCACGCCCGGATAGTTTGATTGCCCAAACTCCTCAATAAGCTTCGCAACAACTGCCCGATCAGCCGACCCCATGCCGCTACCCCCATGCTTGTAAACCAAGATCCAAACATCTGACCCATCTACAGTAGCAAGAGTCGAGGATCGCGCACTTCTTGCGTGCCCCCCACTACGAGGGACGCACCGGGCAGCAGGCTGCGCGGCGCGAAAGTTGCCGATTACTTGGAGGCGGGGACCGCCGCAACAACTTCCGAGGCACGGGCGTGCTTCCGCCGCCGGCGCTACCTCTTCCGGTCGATATTCCCCCTGATGGTGCTGATATCTCCCGGCGTGCGAAATGAAGCGAATGCCTCCGCTCGGCCCTCGCGGGATGTGCGTCGGACGAGCGACTGTAATTGTCAGGTCTTGGTTCATTACGCGCGCTCGAAGAGTCTCCGCCTCGGTGCCCGCCGATTATAGGATCCACCAAAGGACGCCTTCTGGGAGTGACCGCACCGTGGGATAGCGCTCGCAACCGTCGGAAAGGGTCGCCGTAACGAGCAAGCTACCAACCGAGATCCCCGTCGGCACAGATTGCGTTCTTTCGGCGACGCAACTATGGCTCTCATCAGCATCTAGAGCAGCTATAACTTCTCGGTTGGGCATCTGTGAACTGGACTCCGTTGTCGGGAGCCAGTTCCCTCGGCCGTGCCGTGCCGTGCGGTGCCGTGTCGCGTCCCGCCGTTCCGGTGCTGACGCTCGTAAGACCGCTCCACGGAGCCCGGGCAACCTGCAACGATGTCAGCTCGTGGCCCCGCACCGGCGTGCGGCTCCGGTACCTCGTGGACGGCGAGGGCGGCGGGCCCTCCGAACTCCGACGACCTGCTTCCTCTTGGTCTGAGCGCACGACCGTTGACGCAATCTGACGCGGCACCGGACGGCTCAGTAGCCGATGAGCAGGACCGCGGCGAATGGAAGGCGCAGGCGGCGGGAGGCGTAGATCGCCGACAACTGATCTCTGGTCTTCGCAAATGCCTCAGTCATCAGGACACGGCCGCTTGACTGATACCTGTACTCGATCGGCATCATCAAAACGAAGTAGTCCGCGTCGAGAAGCAGAGAGGTCCTGATGATGTCGCGATAAGCGGCGTTACTCATAGCCCCTCGCCCCGCCTCAACTTCAACCGCAATACCAAGTTCATCGTGGAACGCGTCGATTTCGTACTTCACTTCGGGTCGACCGTTGTCTCCGTAGAGCACGGGTCGCTCGATCCGTTGGCCTCGCGATTTCCCTGACTCGACCTGGAAGCCGAGATCCTCCATCGCAGGCCGCAAGACCTCGAGAACGGCGTCACTCGTCAACTTGGTGACGCTCTCGCTTGACACCTCGGTCGTATCGAGAGTCGAGCGACTTCGCTCTACGCTCTCGACGAGTCCGAGCGCCCACTCTTCGGGTCTGGCGTTCCGGGGGAAGTAGCTCCACATGGGGTACGGCACACGACGATTATGCATGCGGCTGCGATGCGAAGCAGATCCTGTCAGAGGAGCGGAGCTTTTGGCATCTGTTGAGTCCTGCAGCGCAGTGCTCAGCCGTCGGTGTCGGGGGCTCGACCAGTCTCGATGCCGCTGCGGACACAAGATAGCAAGCACGAGACGAGACGAGACGCTCAGTTCGCGCCATCCTCCGGTCACACGTGCAATGGAGCTGGGCTTGGTCCCCTGATCCAGCGGCGGGAGATCCGGCGGCCGGGCAGCCTCAGCGGACCGTGCAGGAGCGGCCGACCGTAGTCAGTCCCACGTCGCCAGCGCCACGATCATCGAGATCGGCAGCGACACCGCGAGCACGATCCCGACGACGATCGCCAGAGTCCTCGCTGTCCGGACGCCCTGCTGCCCGACCCACACGAGCAGCAGGATCGCCACGAGGTAGACCGGCACGACGAGCAGCAGCGGCACGAACCCGAGCCCGGTCCACTCCACGAGCGCGCCAGCGAGCAGTTCGTACACGGTGCACGCTGCCGACACCGCGAGCGCGACCCACACCTGGGTCGGTGCTCGGTGGTTCGGGACAGCGGGCACGTCCGACTCACTCATCGTCGTACCCGTTGCCGGGCCCTCCCGCCAGACAAGTCGTCTCGAGCATCACGTCGCCCGAGCTCCTGGTCACGGTCGCGTTCGCCTCCGCGAGCCAGTCGTCCCCGAGCGCGCGGATGTCCCAGCCGTACGGGTCGGCGTCGCGGAGGCCGGCCTCGCGGAACACCTGGCGTACGGGAGCCAGTCGCCGCTCGACCTCGTCCGCTGGCAACCGATCGGCTTGCCGCTCGGAATCGGTCTGCGGCTCGGCCTTCGGGTCGGAGGGCACCGACCATCGCCACATGTACTGCGTGCCCTCCTGCAGATTCGACAGCGGGCACTCGAGGGTGACCTGGACGACGTCCCGGGAACGCACGTCTTCGCCCAGCGCGCGCACGGCGAGCTCTCCGACGCCTGCGAGGTCCTGCTCCGACTCGGTCTGCGTCCTGCTCGTCTCGAGCTCAGTGAGCGGTTGCGCACGGCGCTCGGCATCCGCAGCCCAGCTCTTCGCCACCCCCGTCGTCGGGTACCCGAGCGTCCCGGCCGCGAGGACCGCGAACACCGCGCACGCCACCGGCCCGACCAGCGTGACCGATCGGTCACGCCGTCGCTGCACCAGCAGCACGACGACCCCGGTCAGCGGCACCCCGGCGCACATCACCGTCACCACGACGTCGCCCAGAGTCTGCGCCGAGAGCGACCGGTTCGAGCTGTCGACGCCGTTGTACCCGGCGAGCGCGACGAGCAGCCACGCGATCCACCCGGCGGGCAGCAGCAGACCACTCAGCACGATCCACCAGATGCCGTTCCGCCGCTTCGGCGGCGACCACGCGTTGTCGTCGACCATGGATCCCCCGTTCCCCACACCCACCGTACCGACCGACCGGGAGGCGCGTGACCGGCCCGCCACGCGCCTCCCGATCTATGGAGCTGGGCCTCCTGCCCTGATCCAGCGGCGGGGCTTGGCACCGGCGGCGCTGTCGAGGATCAGCCGACCACGACGTCGAGACTCAGCGTGGGAACAGCAGCGGAGCACGCTTCGACAGCAGGAAGTTCGCCATGTCCGCCTGGAGGAGTGGCACGCCATCGCGCTGGGGCGTCTCGGGGTCCGTGTACCAGTAGAGGCGACGAACACCACTCGTCGTGTGCTGTTGAGCGATCTGCTGCGCTTCCTTGATCCTGAAGAGCCAGACTTGGTCCGTCTCCAGGAGGGTGAACGCCATCAACTGTGCCGGCGTCTCGTGCGGGAAGTTCCAACCGATCGCCAGTCGTCCGCGGCCGCCAGCGGGCATGCTCCGTTCCACGGTCTTGACCTGCACGGTCGTAGCGCCGCCGGACGCCGGTGCGTAGACGACAAGGTCGATACCGGCATCCGTTGTGAGCCGGGCGCTGTCGATCCCGAGCTTGAGGAGCTGGTATTGCACGAGCAGCTCCCCAGCCGCGCCGATGTGCTGGGTGGTGCGACGCTTCTCGGTTGTTTCGATCACTGTTCAGACTGCCGATTCTGTTGAAGGAGAGAATGCTGGAACACCGAGAAGTTGCCCTCACGCTCGGATGGTTCTGCGCTTCGCAGGTACTGGACGATGGCACCGGTGGTCAATCAAATCAACGTCGGAGTCCTACCGGAGCTCGGTCTTGACGGGCTGGAGCTGGAAGAGACACGTCGTCGGGTTGTAATCACCGACAGTTGCGGTCACTGTCAGGTTCGTACCAACGCCGATCGCGTCAGGGACGTTCCCCGCGTAATGCAGGTCTGAGACCGTGTTGACGTCGGTGAACTGGAATGCCGGTCCCCGAGCTGCCGTTACGCTGAAGTTCCCTGCCCCGATCAACATGTCGTAGCGGGTCTTGTAGTTGCCGTGCGGGCTCATCGCCGCGACCGAGCCATCGAACATGATGCTGCGACCGTCGTACGTCGCAGCGAACCTATTGATGGCGGCGTCGCAGTAATCGCCGAGCTGCAGCAACGCCGCGAGTTCCGGGTTGGACGCAGCAGAAATGACGACGTTTTCCGACCTGGAAGACGACGACTTCGTTGCTGAGGGGCTGTTCTCTTCACCAGGCGTTTCCGCCGGCATCCGCGGCCCTGTGGCGACTGTTTCCGTGCCTCCGCCGTCGTCCGCGAAGACCCCAGTCACCCCCAGGGCGACGACTGCGGCCACAGCGGCTGCCGCTCCGCCGCCGATGGCCCAAGTGCGCCATGACCGCTTCGGCACCAATCGACGAATCTGCAATTCAGACTGCACACGACGCTGCGTTTGGGAGACGACTTCCCAGCCCTCCCGCTCCCACTTCGCAGCAGTGCGCGCTTCCATCCCCCGAACGGTCTTCACTGTGCGCGTCTCGTACCGCAGACGTTCTTCACCCATGCTCTGCCCCACTCTGAAGGATGCCCGGCATTGCACCTGACATGCGGAGCCTAGGGGCGCACAGTCCCGCCCTCGGCATTGCCCTGAACAGGTGCGGAATGCTGTCGGAGAACCGCACACCGGCCTCAGGCCAGAACGCCTCGATCGGGGGTGTTCCTGCACGAAGCGCAGGGCTGGCGCGAAGACGGAGACGAGGCGCGTGACGGTCCCGCCACGCACCTCGTCTCATACGGACCTCGCCGATCAGCCCTCGTCCACCGCGCGGTCTCTCGCTCCCCAGCTTTCGATCAGCGGTTCGAAGCTCTTGTAGAGCACGACGCTGATGCTCGAAGCGAGCAACGCTGACAGCCCACTTGCCGTCATCGGCACCATCAGCAACCACAGGAAGCCGAGCGACGCAGCCTCGGCTGCCAGCGATCCGGCCCACTGGGGCCCTCCGACCAGGCGACGTGCGACCCGTTCGAGCGGAGCACCGACCCCGACCGCCAGCGCCACCGCGGCCATCAGCCAACCGACGACGACCAGCGGAGTCACTCCTGCCCGGAGCCCGCCCAGCCCCGGGACGAGCGCCACCGTTGCCACCCCGACGACCAACGGCGCGCTGGACACGAGCAGAGCCGACATAAACCACACCAGCAGGGTCACCTTCCCACCGGGTCCGAGTGACGAAGCCGGCAGTCTCGGCCCGTCGGGCTGCATCGTCACAGCCCCACGAAGACGACGATCCACTGTGCCGCGGTGATCGCAACGTCGGTGGGCACTCCGACGTGCACGAGCGCCGTGACGACTGCCCCCTGCTGGAACTGATCGAGGTCCTCGACGACGCCGATGATCTTGTTCGCGTACGGGCGGACCTTCGCCGGGAGCTTGTTCACGCTGTAGCGGAGGACCTGGATCACGGCCTTCTTGGCGATCGTCGTCCAGATGTTGCGGTGTTCGGAGCCACCGTGGGCCACGCGCTCGGCACGAGCAGCCATGGCACGAGCGACGCTGACGCCTTCCGCATCGCCCGCCGCGGAAGCCCGCTCGGCGATCTCATTCCGGTCCTTGACGCTCAGGCTGGTCATCCCAGACTCGACCGACACCGAAGGAGGGACCATCGGTGCCGCATGAGCGACGACTGGCTGGCACGCGAGTGAAGTCGTGAGGATGAGGCCGACGCCCGCGAGTGCGAGGTGCTTCCGCATGAGATGTCCTTTCCGACGGGAGTTTCCCGACTGGTACTGATACTCCACATGACACGGAGGATCGGGAAGTCCGCACTTTGGAGGACACAGCTGGCCGGCGCATCGCTGCTCACCCCTAGCATGACCGGCCCGCCCGGACCCGCCTACGCTCGAAGTGATGCCCGCACCACGCACGACCCGCGACTCGACCACAGCCCTCGACCCCACCACCACGAGCGACGGGTTCATCCGCGTCCGCGGTGCCCGCGAGAACAACCTCCGCGACGTCGACGTCGACATCCCCCGCGACCGCATCGTCGCGTTCACGGGGATCTCCGGCTCCGGTAAGTCGAGCCTCGCGTTCGGCACCGTCTTCGCCGAGGCACAGCGCCGTTTCCTCGAATCAGTGGCCCCCTACGCTCGCCGCCTCATCGCGCAGGGTTCGACCCCGCACGTGGAGTCGATCACGGGCCTCCCGCCGGCCGTGGCGCTGCAGCAGCGCCGCGGCGCCCCGAGCTCCCGGTCGACGGTGGGGACGCTCACGACGCTGAGCAACTCGACCCGTATGCTCTTCTCCCGCGCCGGCACGTACCCCGAGGGCGCCGAGCAGCTGTACTCGGACTCGTTCTCCCCGAACACCGTCGCCGGCGCCTGTCCGCGCTGCCACGGCCTCGGTGTCGCGCACGAGGTGACCGAGGCCTCCGCCGTCCGCGACCCGTCCTTGAGCATCCGCGACGGTGCGATCACGGCGTGGCCTGGAGCGTGGCAGGGCAAGAACCTACGCGACGTGACCGCTGGCCTGGGCTACGACATCGAGCTGCCGTGGCGTGAGCTGCCGCAGGCGGACCGCGACTGGCTGCTCTTCACCGAGGAGCAGCCCGTCGTCGAGGTGCACTCGAAGCGCGACCGGGTCGCGAAGCCGTACAAGGGCAAGTTCTGGAGCGCGCGACAGTTCGTCCTGCACACGCTCGCCGACTCGCAGAGTGAGTCGCAGCGGAAGAAGGTCCTGCAGTTCGTCGAGTCGGGTCCGTGCACGCTGTGCGGTGGCTCGGGGTTGACGCGGGCGGCTCTCGCGGTGACATTCGGCGGGATGACGATCGCCGACCTCAACGCCCTGCCGTTGTCCGGCGTCGCCGAGGTCCTCCGCCCCACGGCGGAGCTGACCGACGCCGCAGCGGCCACCTCGCGCACGACCTCGGGTGAGCGCACCGAGGTCGCCGTCGCCATCGCCCGCGACCTGCTCGGCCGCGTCGAGGTGCTCACCGGTCTCGGCCTCGGCTACCTGAGCCTCGACCGCGCGACGCCGACGCTCTCCCCCGGCGAGATGCAGCGCCTCCGGATCGCGACGCAGCTCCGGAGCGGCCTGTTCGGGGTCGTCTACGTCCTCGACGAGCCGAGCGCGGGCCTCCACCCCGCCGACGCCGAGCCGCTGATCCAGGTCCTGGAGGACCTCCGCGCCAGCGGCAACAGCGTCTTCGTCGTCGAGCACGACATGCGCATCGTCCGCCAGGCGGACTGGATCGTCGACGTCGGTCCGGGTGCGGGCACGGCCGGCGGTACCGTCCTGTACAGCGGACCGGTCGACGGCCTGGCTGACGTCGAGGCGTCCGTCACACGCCGGTTCCTGCAGCCGCGGGGCACCGACCGGGAGGCCCGCCCCACCCGCACGCCGATCGGCACCCTGGCACTGCGCGACGTCACGCGCCACAACCTCCGCGGTCTGGACGTCGACCTGCCGCTCGGGGTCTTCACCGCCGTCACCGGCGTCTCCGGCTCCGGCAAGTCCTCACTGGTCGGCGGGGTGCTGCCTGCCCTGGCGGTCGACCACCCGACGGTCAGCCGCGTGGTGGAGGTCGACCAGAAGCCGATCGGCCGGACCCCCCGGTCGAACCTCGCCACGTACACCGGGCTGTTCGACGCGGTGCGGACGGCGTTCGCGGCGACCGACGACGCGAAGGCCCGCGGCTGGACCGCCGGACGGTTCTCCTTCAACGTCGCGGGTGGCCGGTGCGAGGTCTGCCAGGGCGAGGGCTCGGTCTCCGTGGAACTGCTGTTCCTGCCGGGGAGCTGGGCACCGTGCCCGGAGTGCCACGGCTCCCGCTACAACGACGAGACGCTCGAGGTCCGCCGGAACGGATCGACCATCGCCGACGTCCTCGGCATGACCGTTGACGAGGCCACCCCGTTCCTCGCTGCGATCCCCGCCGCCGCCCGCGCGCTCGACGCCCTGGGCCAGGTCGGGCTCGGCTACCTGCGACTCGGGCAGCCCGCTCCGGAACTGTCCGGCGGCGAGGCCCAGCGCATCAAGCTCGCCACCGAACTGCAGCGCGCTCGCTCCGGTCACACGCTCTACGTCCTCGACGAGCCGACCACGGGCCTGCACCCCGCCGACGTCGAGCGCCTGACGGAACAGCTGTCCCAGCTGACGGATGCCGGCAACACGGTCGTCGTCGTGGAGCACTCGATGTCGGTCGTCGCCGCAGCCGACCACGTCATCGACATGGGACCGTCCGGAGGCGACGCCGGCGGCCAGGTCGTCGCAGTCGGCACGCCCTCCGAGGTCGCGGCCTCCCCGGACAGCCGCACGGCCCCGTACCTCCGCTCCGAACTCGGTCTCTGACAGAAGCCGTCGCCGGACGGGAGGCGCGGCGCGGTCCCGCCTCGCGCCTCCCGTCCGGCGTCGTCCACAGACTTCAGGATCGCGCGGGATCCGCCGCCATCTCGGCGGTACCGTCCCGGGATGCAGCACTGGGAAGCCGACGAAGACCGAAGCCGACACATGGCGCGCTTCGGCCGGCGGGACACCGCGCCGGAACTCGCGCTCCGTCGGGCCCTCCATGCTCGCGGCCGCCGGTTCTTCGTCGACCGTCGGATCAGCAGCCGGACGAGGGCGCGCGCCGACCTCGTCTTCCCCCGAGCTCGTGTGGCCGTCTTCGTCGACGGCTGCTTCTGGCACTGGTGCGAGGAACACGCACACCTGCCCAAGGCCAACGCCGAGCTGTGGCGCGCGAAGCTCCTCGCCAACTGCCGACGTGACGCATCGCACGACGCCGTCCTCCGCGCTGAGGGTTGGCGGGTGATCCGGATCTGGGAGCACGAGGACGTCACGGCCGCCGCGGACCTGGTCGAGGCTGCGCTCGACCGGTGGGACCGCATCACGTCACGACGGTCCGAGCGTGCTCACCCGACCGCGGCGAACGCCTCCCGTGCACCCGCGGCGTCCTCGGCCGGCGGCCGGCCGTACGCCTCCCGGTAGTCCCGTGAGAAGTGCGACGCGCTGCGGTACCCGACGGCCGTCGCCGCACGGGCCGCGGTCTCGCCGAGCACGACCATCCGCCGCCGTGCCTCCCCCAGCCGCGCACGCTTGAGGTACTGCGCCGGCGACATCCCCGTCGTCTGCTTGAACCGGGTGAACAGCGTCGAGGCACTGGTGAGCAGGGTGCCCGCGAGCCGGTCCATCGACCACGGTTCGTCCAGCCGGTCGATGAGCAGCGCCGTGGCCTTCGCGACGACGGACTCGTTGTCGAGGGCCGCCAGGATCCGCGGTGCCTGTTCGGTCTGCAGCAGCCGGAGTACGACCTCCCGCGAAACCAGCGGGAACAGGACCGGCACGTCCTCCGGGTTGTCGAGGAGCCCGATCAGCCGAGCGAAGGCGTCGGCCAGGGCCGGCGTCCACGTCCCGAGTCGCGGGGGTTCGACGAGCGGGGCTGCCGAGCGGGACATCGAGGCCACGACCTCGCCGACGACGACCGGGTCGAGTCGCCAGACGACGGCCACGAAGCCGCGGTCCTCCACCTCGGTGACGCCGGCGACGACGGGCAGGTCGACGGGTGTGATGAGGAAGTGCTCGCGTCCCCACTCCTGGTCGTCGTCGCCGACGATGGAGCGCTTCCGGCCGACGAGGACCGCGGACAGGGACGGCACGTACCGCTGGTAGCCGAGGTCCGTCGGTGCATCGACCTGCGAGACGCGCATCTGCAAGGCGGCTGCCCGACCAGAGGCTCCGGAGACGGGGAGCAGTCCACCGTCCGGCCAGGCACCGGGCGGGACGGCGGCGAGACGGTCGGCGTGCGCGAGAGCGGTCCGCGCAGCACGGTCGAGCGCTGCTGCCACCTCGGGGTCCATGCCGCCACCGTACCTCCGACAGCCGACGGTCAGGTCCGTCCACCGAGGCCGGGGACCCCGTCACCGGATCCGGCAAGCACTGTGCCGATCCGGGCAAGGTGCGGGGTCCCGCCGACGGCGAGCATCGAACCATGACCACCAACGACACGACGACCCCGACCCCCACTACACAGACCCTCTCGGCGCAGTCCCTCGCCGGCCGCACCGCCCTCGTCACGGGAGCCTCGAGCGGCATCGGCGAGGCCATCGCACACGAACTCGCCGCCGCGGGCGCCATCGTCGTCGTCACCGGTCGCGACGCCACCCGCACCGATCGCGTCGTCGCCGACATCCGGGCAGCCGGCGGCACCGCCCAAGCCCTGGTGGCCGACCTGACCGGCACCCCGGACCAGGTGCGCGCCCTGGCGGAGCAGGCCACGAGCCTCCTGAGCGGCCGCGTCGACATCCTCGTCAACAACGCAGGCGTGTACCCGGTCGGACCGACCGCGACCCTCAGCGACGCTGACATGGAGGCGCTCTGGACCACGAACGTCCGCGCCCCGCACGTGCTCGTCGGCAGCCTCGCCCCGGCGATGGCAGAGCGCGGCACCGGAGCGGTCGTCAACGTCGGCTCGTGGATGGCCCGGGTGGGCGTGCCGTTCGCCGCGCTGTACCCGGCGACGAAGGCCGCGGTCGAGCATCTCACCCGTGCCTGGGCGGCCGAGTTCGGGCAGGCCGGTGTCCGGGTGAACACCGTGTCGCCGGGAGCGACGTCGACGCCGGGCAATGCAGACTCCGCGGAGGTCCTCGCCGCCATGACCGCCGGCACTCCGGCCGGCTCACCGGTCCGCCCGGTCGACATTGCACGCGCCGTGCGGTGGCTGGTCTCGGACGAGGCAGCCTTCGTGCACGGTGCGACCCTCGACGTCGACGGCGGCCTTGCGGCGACGCGGCTGGGCTAGGCACGCTCACAGGGCACGCCGATGACGGACGGGAGGCCCGGGACCAGTCGGTCCCGGGCCTCCCGTCCGTCACGCGGTGACTTCCGTCAGATCGTGGCATCCATCACGTGCTCACGTCCGTCACCAGGTCAGGACGAACCGGCCTCGAGTCCCGCCGGCTTCGAGGCGTCGGTGCGCCTCGGCGGCACGCGAGGCAGGCAGCACCTCGGCAACGCGGGGAACGATCGTGCCGCCCTCGACCGCGTGCCGGAGCCGCTCGAGCTTGTCGAACGACCGGTACTCGCGGAAGACCATGACCTGCTCGAAGCGGATGCTGTCCGTGCCGTTGCCCTGCCAGCCGCGGACGTCGAGGAAGACGCCACCGTGGCGGAGGGCCGGGACGACGACGTTCCGCTGCACCGCACAGTCCGCGAGGGCGTCGGCACCCTCAGGGACGATGGCCCGGACTGCATCGGCGAACCCGTCGCCCCGAGGAACGACGTGGTCCGCGCCGAGCGAGTGCACGAGCCCCTCGTCCTGCTCGGACGTGTCCGCGATGACGGTGATCCCGGCGGCCTTGGCGAGCTGCACGACGTAGTTGCCGAGGAGCCCCGCGGCACCGGTGACCGCGAGGGTCTGGCCGCGCTCGAGGCCGGCGAGCTCGAGGATCTGGACGGCGGTGAGGCCGTTCATCGGGACGGTGGACGCGAGTTCGATCGAGCTGCTGCGCGGGATGCGGGTGAACGACCCGACCGGTGCGACCAGGTGCTCGACGTAGGCGCCGCCGTGGCCGGTGAGGGGTAGCGCGATGGCCATGACCTCGTCGCCGACAGCCCAACCTTCGACGTCGGGACCGACCTCGTCGATGACCCCGGCGGCGTCCATCCCGGGAACGTAGGGCGGAGCGGCTGCGCTCGAGTCCCGCTCCCCTGCGCGCACTCCGGTGTCAGTGGGGTTCACCGCGAACGCTCGGACGGCGATCCGCACGGAACCGCTGCCGGCGTGGACGTCCTGGACCTCGTGGACGGCGAGGGCCTCGGGCCCTCCGAACTGTGTGACTCCGACGACCTGCATGCATCCGGTCTACCGGCTGCTGCGAACGCGGTGTCCAGGCAGCGAGCAATGTGGCCGACAAATGCAGAAAACCCCTGACAGAGGGAGCGGATGCTCCCCGTGTCAGGGGTTTTCATGAAAAGAAGTCCGGCGGCGTCCTACTCTCCCACAAGGTCCCCCTTGCAGTACCATCGGCGCTGAGAGGCTTAGCTTCCGGGTTCGGAATGTGACCGGGCGTTTCCCTCTCGCTATGACCACCGGAACACCATCGACCAGAACTGGTCTCAGACTGCTCCGCCGTAGCGGTATTCAGTTTGATTCCCGATCGTCTGTCGGGAACCACAAAGTGGACGCGAGCCCCGACCCCCGAAAGGGTCAGGAAAAAAGTGTGTGTCAAGTCTTCGGCTTATTAGTACCGGTCAGCTCCACGGGTCGTTAGTCCCCGCTTCCACATCCGGCCTATCAACCCAGTA
>NZ_QKSD01000007.1 GCF_003234085.1 Curtobacterium sp. MCPF17_052 | reverse complement strand
GTAGGCGACCGCGCTGGCGGAGGCGACGTTGCAGAACAGGCCGTTGTCGGACACCACCGCGTACCGGACGCCACCGCCGCCGACACCCGCGTCGGTCGTCCCGGACTCCGCGCCGAGCGATGTCTGGCCCGACAGGGTGTCGCAGCTCGGGCTGCTCCCCGGTGCGACCCGGTACACCCGGTAGGCCGGACCGGACCCCCCGGCACCGTCCGCGGGCGACCAGGTGATCGTCACCGTCGACCTGCCCTGGTCGTCCGGCTGCTCACCGGTGACGGCCCGGACGTCCTGCGGCGCGCCGGGGGTCCCGACGGCGGTTCCGGACGCCGTCGCGCTGTTCCACTGCACGACCGTGCCGTCCCGAGCCGCGTCGTTGCGGGGCGAGACGGTCACGACGTAGACCGCGCCGCTCGTCGCGCCGCTGAAGGACGTGGTCGTCGCGGTGCCCGTGCGTCTCGTGTCACTGAGGCCAGGGCCGGCGATCGTCACGACGTGGTCGTCGACGGCGCTGCCCGTGGCGGGTCGGGGCACCGGGTCCCACGAGACGTCGAGCTGCCCGGGGTTCGTCCGGTCGGGGACGACCGAGAGCCCGGTCGGCGCCGTCGGGACGAAGTCGGCGCTCATCGTGGCTGACTGCGGCGACGGCTGCGAACTGCCGAGTTCGTTCTCGGCCAGGACGCTGAACCGGTAGGACGCGGTCGGGTCCAGCCCGGTGACCGTGCAGACGGTGGCGGTGCCGCAGTCCTTCGTGACGCCGCCGGTCCCGGTCACGCGGTAGCCGGTGATCGGTGCGTTGTTCGCACGGGGGGTGGACCAGTTCAGCGTGACCTGCCCACCGGCCTCGGTACCGGTCCGGGTCGGGGTACCCGGCGCGTCCGGGACATCCTGCACCGAGACCGTCACGTCGCCCCACACGGATCGGTCGGCGTCCCCCGTCGCATCGACGGCCCGGTACTGCAGGTGTGTGTCGACCGGCTTCGCGTCCGCGGCGACGCTCACCCGGAGGCGCGACCGGTCGGCACTCGGGGTGATCGTCACGCCCGCGGGGATGCCGCCGGCGAGGCCGCGGATGTCGACGACCCGCAACGGCTGCCCCGGGAAGGGGTTCGTCTGTCGGTCGTTCGCGAGCACGTCGACCGTGGTGGACGTGCCTCGTCGTACGACCGCGCTGTCCGGCCCGGGCTGCACCAGCGGTCGGGTCGACGTGACGACCTCGATCGTGATGCGGCCCGACCGCCCCTGGGCCGTCGAGTCGGCGACACCGACGCCGACCGTGGACCGCTCGCCCGGTGACGCCGCGTCGTCGACCGCGACGGTCAGGCGCCGCCCGGAGATCGTCGCCGTCGTGCCGTTGCCCGGTCGCTCGACCACGGACCACCGCAACTCCGGCAGGTCCCCCGGGTACGGGTAGTCGGTCAGCTTGGTGAGGTCGAGCACGCGCCGGTCGCCGGGCTGCATCTCGAGGGTCGTCCCCGTGAGCGCCGGCGGCTGGTTCGAGCGCGGCGTCACGGTGATCGGCAGCACGAGGGTCGCGACACGTCCGGTTCCGCCGTTCGCAGCCGATCCGTCCGTCACCTCGAACGAGATCGACGCCTTGCCGAAGTAGAGCTTCGACGAGGTGAACTGCAGCGTCGAGTCGTCGACCACCAGGGAACCACCGTCGGCGTGCGTCGCCTTCACGGCCCCGGGGTCGGTGACGACCGCGGTCTTGCCGTTCGCGGTCACGACGTAGCGGGACAGCGGGATACGGACCGTCGACTCACTGCGGACGGAGACCGCGGGAGCGGTCCGGTCAAGCTGCGGGAGCGCGTCGTCAGCGCCCGGGACGTGGACGAAACCGTAGGACACCACGTCCGGGTGGTCGCGTCGTGCGACCGAGAACGGGATCACCTGCGACGTGTCCGAGACACGGACGACGAGGCGGTCGTCACCGGTGACGGACGCGGTGCCGCGGTAGCCGTCGACCACGCCGACCCGGAGGTCCGCGTCCGTGCCCTCGGCGAAGAAGACGTTCCGGAGGACGTCGACGGTGACGGTCTGCCGTCCGATCACGTCCTGGAGGTCGAGCACGGTGTCGTCGACCTCGGGGCGCAGTGGGAGTGCGTCCTCGTCGACCGTCACGGTGACGAACGCGGTACTGGTCGCGCCCTGGTCGTCGGCCACCGTGTACGCCACCGCGAAGTCGCCGCGCCGGGCGGACGGCGGCGGGGTCACCTGGACGGTCTGGCCGCCGACGACCCGCGCGCGGACGTCCGGCGCGGTGGGCTCCACCGCGGTGACGGTGAGGCGACCGCCCTCGGGGTCGGAGTCGTTCTGCAGCACCCGGACCGACACGGATCCGCCGGGGCGGATGGTGACGCGGTCGGCCTCGGCGACGGGACGGCCGGCCGCGTCGGCACGCGGGGCGATGCCGACGCGGACCGTGCCCGTGGCGCGGGCCCCGAGGGCATCGACCACGGTGTAGGTGAACTCGTCCGTCCCCGCTGAGTAGTCACCGGCTTCGTAGGTGAGCGAATCGGCGGCGACGTCCGCCACCGAGCCCTTCTCCGGGTTCGATGCCACGCCGACGAGCTGCACGGAGTCGCCGTCCGGGTCGATCCCGCTCAGGGGCACCGAGACGCGCACTGACTGACCGGCGACCACGCGCGCCGTCACCGTCTGCGGGACGGGCGCGCCGTTCGTCGCACGGTCGCGGTCACGGACGGACACCGAGACGGTCGCGTCTGCGGTCTGCCCGTCCGGTCCGGCGACCCGGTACGCCGCCGTGTAGGTGCCCGGGGTGTTCGGTGCGAGGTAGCGCAGGTGGTCACCGGAGGCGAACAGCAGACCGGCACCGCGAGGGACGTCCTGGACGAGGTCGGGCAGCAGCGAGATCGCTCCGCCCTCCGGCTGGGTGTCGTTGGCGAGGACGTCGATGTCGGTGACGGCGCCGACCCGGACGGTCGCTGTGTCCGGCTGGGCGACGGGCGGCTGGATGCGCTCCGGCTCGGGGATCTCGACGACCGTGATCGTGCCCGTGGCCGTCGCGAGTCCGTTCGACACCGTGTAGCCGAAGGACACCGGGCCGTCGAGCGGTGCGGTGAGGCTCACCCGGACGATGTGCTGGTCGACCACGTCGGCCTGGACGCCGGAACCGCTCGGCGGCCCGTCGAGTCCGGTGACGAGGAGGACGCCGCCGGCCGGGTCGAAGTCGGTCGCCGTCACGTCGGTGTCCTTCGACGAGAGCGTGGTGACGAAGACGGTCTTCGGCGTCGTCACCGGCGCGGCCGAGGCGTCGGGCGGCGCGAGCACGGTGATCCGGACCACGCCGCTCGCCGTCTTGGTTCCGTCCGAGACGGTGTACTCGAGCTGCCAGTCCCCCGGCGTCCGCGCTTCGACGCGCACGGTCCCGCTGTCGTAGCTCGGCGTCACCGTCAGGCCTGGCGCTGACGACACGCTCGTGAGGGTGACGGCACCGTTGCCCCCGCGGACGTGATCGAGCGGTTCCACCGTGAACGGCTTGTCGGCGTACCCGCTCACGGGGAAGCCCTCGGCGCGCAGCGGCACGTCGCCCTGCGCCGCCACCGTCACCGTGACCGGACCGCGACCGGTGTCCCGGCCGTCGCTGACGGTGACCTGCTGGACCCGGTCGCCGGTGCGACCGCTGTCGTTCCGGTAGTCGAGCAGGCCGTCCGGCGTGGTCGAGGTGTGGTCGCCCTCGGACGGGTCGGCCGACTCGAGGTACACCGGGTCGCCGTCGGGGTCGATCCAGTCGCCGAGGACGTTCGTCGAGACGTGCCCGCCCCGGACGACGTCGGCCCGTGTCGCGCGGACCTGCCGGGGCGGCTCGTTCTCGGACTCCGGCCGGACGGTCACCCGGACGGTCGCCGTCGCGGACCCCCCGTTGCCGTCGGTGATCGTGTACGGGAACGTCACGACACCGGTGGCCGCGGCGGGCAGGGAGACCTGCAGCTGTTGGCCGTCGGTGACGATCATGACGCGCGCCACCGAGTCGTCGACGTCGCCGACGTCGCTGACGACCAGCGGGTCGCCGTTCGGGTCGTGGTCGTTGAGCAGGACCGGGAGGGTCGTGGTGCGGCCAGGACGAGCACCGAGGTCGTCGTCGACCGCGACGGGCGGGGCCTGCTCCTTCTCGACCTCCGGGTCGTCGTCCGACGCCCGCTCCTGCTGCTGGTCGTCCTGCTCGTCGACGAGCTGCGCCCAGTTGTCGATGAGCTGACCGCTGCGGCCGACGGCCCAGGAGCGCCCGGTCTCCGGGTCGTTGGCCACCACGGTGCGCCCGTTGTGCACCACTTGGAGCGCCGCGCCGCCCGGAACCCGGTCGAGGTCCTGCACGGCACGACCGTCGCAGGTGTCGATCGCCTGCCCGCCACTCCACGCTCCGAACGTGCACCCGTCGTCGGTCCACGGTCGAGCGGCACGTCCGGAGACGGCGAGGGCGGACTGCTGCACGGCGCCGGAAGCGGACACACGGACGAGGCCGGCAGTGCCCGCGACCGTCACGTCGTCACCGGTGCTGGTCGACTGCTGCAACGCGGGTGCGGAGCCGACTCGGTCCCCCAGGTCGACGGTCCGCCCGTCGATCGAGAGCACGCCGTCGGTGCGGTCGAGGACGGCGATGTGGTCGCCGACGGTCGCGACCTGGAAGGCGTGCGTGCGGTCCATCCGGACGGATGAGCGGCGTTCCACGGTCGGGGTCGTACCCAGAGCGACGAGCGACGCGGTGCCGGTCCGCGGCGAGTACACCGCGACGTGGTCGGCAGACGCGTCGAACACGGTATCAGCGCCCAGGGTCAGTTGCGGGTCCGTCGAGGCGTCGAACTCGTCGAGGGAGTCCGCGGGTGTGGACCAGAGGTCGCCAGTGTCCGCGTTGCCGATGACGGCGGTGTCCCCGGCGAAGAGGACGGTCGGCGAACCCGTGGGCAGCGTGACGGCGTCACCCAGGGTGGCGTCCGCGACGTCGACCCGGGCCACCGTGCCCTTCGTCTGGTCGACCGCGTAGACCGTCGATCCGTGCTGCAGCACGGCAGTGGCGTCCGAGGAGGTCTCCACCGCGGTGTTCAGTTCGAGCACCTGTGGATTGACGCGGCCCACCGCTCCGTACTGCGCCGAGGGCACCCAGACCGTGCCGTCGCCGAGGTCGACGCGCTGTGCGTGGTAGCCGTTCGACACGAGCGCCGTCCCGGCGACGACCGCCCCGACGACGACGGCCACCGCGGTCGTCACGGTCGCGGAACGCCGGGCAGCGAGCAGCCGTCGGATCACCGGGCTCCGCCGATCGTGCCGCACCGCTCGACGCTGTCCGCCCCGGTGCGGCCGTCACGGTTCACCGCGACCCGGATGCACTGCTCGACGCCGGGGCGGCCGGTCGCGACGAACGTCGTCCCGGTCTGCTGGCTCGTCGCACCATCGGTCGTCACGACGAAGGTGTCGCCCTGCTGGAGGCCCGGATCGGTCCAGCGGAACGTCACGGCGGACGCACCGGCGGTGGCGCTGACGTCCGACACGACGGGTACGGCGTCGTCACCGCCGCGGGTGAGGACAGCCGCGGTGGTCACGGCAAGCGCCACCACCACGACCGAGGACAGGACGGTCGCCCAGACCAGAGCAGACCGCGATCCGCGGCGGCCGCGCGCGGTGGAGGCGGACCGGTGGACGGTCCCGACACTCTCTGACGCGCTCGCCACCGCGCCGCCGCGCAGGGTGGAGCGGGTCCGACGACGACGGCCCGACCGAGCTCCGGCCCCACCGCCACCCGCACCGACCGCCGCGATGACGGTCTGTTCGCCGGGGCGCGACGGTGTGGCGACCGCCCAGGCCTCGACCGCGACCTCGGCCGGGGTCTGCGGGAGACCGAGCTCGGCCTCGACCTGCTGGAACCCACGCACGAGTTCCATGACCGTCGGAGGTCGGTCCCGTGGGCGCCGCGAGAGCGCTGTACCCAGGACTCGTTCGAGGGTCGGTGGCACGTCGGGACGCCCGGTGGGCAGCGGTCCGCCCTTGTCGATCCGCGCCATGAGGTCGGCGGCGCCGTTCTTGCCGCCGGGCACCTCGAACGGACTCCGCCCGGCCAGGAGCGAGTACACGGTCGCTGCGAGCGAGTAGACCTCGGACTGGATCGTGCCGCGCGACTCGTCGCCGAGCACCTCCGGCGCCGACCACGGGATCGACATGCCGACGGGCTCGTCGGGATCGGCCTCTCCGAGGGTCGCGGCGATCCCGAAGTCCGACAGCACCGGATTGCCGTAGGCCGTGAGCAGGATGTTCGACGGCTTCACGTCACGGTGCAGCACGCCGTCGCGGTGTGCGGTCTCGAGCGCCGAGCCGATCCGCACGCCGACCGAGAGGACCTGCGACACCGGGACCGGTTCGCGACGGTAGCGCTCGCTGATCGACGCCGAGCAGAGCTCCATGACGAGGTACGGGCGACCGTCCGCGGCGACGCTCGCCTGGAACACGGTGAGGATCGAGGGGTGGGTGCTGAGACGCGCCATCAGGTTCGCCTCGGCCTGGAACATCTGGCGGACGCGGTCGTCCACGACCTCGTCGAGCAGGACCTTGACCGCGACCTGGCGTCGGGGCATGTCCTGCTCGTAGAGGAACACGTCGGCGAAGCCACCGGAGCCGAGCACGTGCACCGGACTGAAGCCCGGAAGCACGGGAGGGCTCGACGGCAGTCTGCGGGCCATGGACGCTCCTTCCCGGCTGAGTGGCGTGGTCACGACGGCGTTGCGGGATTCTACCGGGCCTGGTCGTCCAGACCCGTTCGCAGCACGTCCCGTCGAGGTCAGTGACGCGGGAGGGTGTCCTCGATGTCGTCGGGCACCGCCGGGGCGTCGTCGACCTGCAGCACGACGACCGTGACGTTGTCCCGACCGCCGGCGATGACGGCGTCGCCCACGAGCCGCTCCGCGAGCTCCTGCGGGTCGTCGACCTTCGCAGCGATGCGCGAGATGCCGACGTCGCCGATCTCCTTCGTCAGGCCGTCCGAGCAGACCACGTAGCGGTCGCCGGTCCGGAGCGGGATGGTCCACCAGTCCGGCTCCGGCGGCTCGCCGAACCCGACGGCCCGGGTGATGACGTTGCTGTCCGGGTGGGACTCGGCGTCCTCGGCCCGGAGGACACCGGCGTCCACCATCTCCTGCACCACCGAGTGGTCGATCGTCAGTCGCTTCAAGGGTGCTCCCGCATCGCTGCGGTAGGTGCGCGAGTCACCGACGTTGAACACGAGTGCCGAGGGCTGTCCGTGCGTCGCGACGAGCGCCACGCCGGTGACGGTCGTGCCGGCACCGATGGCGTTGCCGCCCGCTGCCCGCTCGATGTCGGCGGTGGCGAGCAGCAGTGCCCGCTGGATGGTCTGCCGCGAGGCAAACGGTTCGGTGGTGGAGTCGCCGAGGCGGCGCACGACCGCGTCGGACGCCCGGTCACCCGCCAGGTGGCCACCCATGCCGTCCGCCACCACGAAGTAGGGGGCGTCGACGATGTAGCTGTCCTCGTTGTGGTCACGGCGGCGTCCGACGTCGGTCGCGGCCCCCCACGACAAGGTCAGCGTCGCACCGTTGCCGTCGGGCAAGTCGATGGCGTGGGAGGAGGCAGCACGGCCGAGTTCGGTCACGGTTCAGGGTCGCTCTCTGGGGGTTCGGGACGGACCGGTGGTGGACGGTGGAGACAAGAGGGGTCCGGACGACTCGCGACCGCCGGGAGGGACGGACCGCAGGTACGGCGACAGCACCTCGATGGTGGCGCCGTCCCCGATGTCGACAACCGTACCGGTCAGCACGACCATCGAGGCACCCGAGGGCATCCGGTGCGGCGGGGCGCCGGGAGCGCGGACGACCGTGCCGTTCGTGGCGTGCAGGTCGTCGACGACGGCGGTGGACCCGGCGGCGTGGAACAGGACGTGGGAGGAGGACACCACTCCGCCCGGCGAGGGCACGGTCACGAGTTCCGGCACCGGGCCCTGGACGACCCGCGGGGGGCCGGGCCGCCGGCCGACGACGACGGGACGGTCCAGGCGGTACACCCGTACCCCGATCCGGATCGAGGGGACGGCCGCGGGGAGGCCGGCCTCCTGGTCCGGGCGAGACGACGCCGGAGTCCGATGACGCCCGGGACGAACGAAGGTGTCGTCGAGCTGCCCCGGAGCGGTGGTCGCCCGACGCCGGTCCGCCGCACGCAGCACGGTGTCGTCGAGCTGGTCCTCGTCGTCCTGCACGTGCGGCTCCTCCGGTCGGCACCACAACCGTAGACGATGCGGTGCACCCGGTCTCATCCACGCCACGCCGCCCGGATGCCCAGCGTGCAACTGCGGAGCACCAGTTGCGCGAGCGGGTCGTCAGCGCGCAGGTCGAGCGCGTACCGCGCCCGCGTCTCGGCACGGAGCTCCGCGCCCAGAGCCCACGCGCACCACGCACCGAGCCCGAGTGCTCCCCCGACGCCGACCACGGACTGTCCGGAGTCGCGTTCCCCGGACCACTGACGCCAGGCGTCCACACAACGGTCGCCGGCCCGTCGCACCCGGTCGCGGTCGGGCTCCGGACCGGATCCGAGCAGCGCCGAGGGCATCGGGTCGGTGAACGGATCGTGCCCGCTGATGCCGATCGGGTCGTCGGCGTCCGGGTCGGCCAGGAACCCGAGGAGCGCCACGCGGGTCGACAGCGCGCCGCACGCCGTCGTGAGCGCGATGCCGCCCGCCGTGGTCAGGGGGCCCGGTGCGACGAGGGCGCGAGCAGCGCTCGGCAGCGTGACGGCAGCGGCGATCTCGTGACTGTGGCGAGGGGAAGTCGGGGGCGTGGGTCCGGTCGTGGTGTCTGTGGTTCGCATGCAGGCGAGCCTGACGTGGGTCGGGCCTCCAGGACGGCCGCTCCAGCGACCAGTGGACGGCCAACCGTCGCGACCGCCCTGTGGAGGGACGGAGGTCAGACCGCCACGGGCTCGAGACTCTCGGCGACCAGGTCCCAGCCGTTCCCGACCTGCTCGATGACGACTCCGTGCGCCGCAGCCCAGGCGGCGAGTTCCACCATCGAGGAAACCGACGCCTGGGTCCGCCCGAGCAGCGAGACGAGCCACCCCTTCGCCGTCTTGTTCCAGTGGTTCAGTGCCTTGCGTCGACCGTCTCCGGCGACGCTGACCACGCGCAGGGGAACGCTGTCCGGAACCGGCGCGAGCGCGCGGTAGCCCTCCGACCGGAGGTCGAGGACCAGCCCCGGCGGACGGGTCGCCAGCGCCGCTGATGCCGGAACAGACCAGTGCGACGCGAGCCGGATCCCGGGGAGCCGGGAATCGTGCGACAGCCGGTACGCGGGGATCCGGTCCCCCGCGCCCACCGGTCCGAACATCGCGGACTGCACGACGACGTGACGATCCCACCAGGCGCGCGTCCCCGCGTCCGCGGTCAAGGCGTCCAGCGGGTCGTAGAGCACGCCCGTGTACCGCTCGACGGCCGGCATGGTCGGACTGGTCTCGAGGACCATGTTGCGGAGTCGTTCGGCGACCGACTTCGGCCCGAGCTTCAACGCCGTCCGCGCGGAGCTCTCCTCAGAACTGACGGAGCGGGCCGCGGTGATCACCGCGGCCCGCTCTGTGGCCAGTTCCGGGAACGAGAGCTCACCCAGATCGAGCGAGCTCTCTGTGTCCCCGCCCTCCCGCTTCGTCTCGGACGGCGGGAGGAGGACGGTCAGTCCGGTCAGGACGCCAGCGCGGCCTGCCGCGCAACGATCGTGACCGTGTCGTGCTCGACGGAGAGGAAGCCGTCCTCCGCGTCGACCGCGACCGTGGAGCCGTCGGCCCGCGTGATGCGGACCTGACCCTGCGCGAGGATCGCGAGCATCGGCTCGTGTCCCGCGAGGATGCCGATCTGGCCCTCGGTCGTGCGCGCGACGACCATGGTGGTGTCGCCCGACCAGACCTCGCGGTCAGCCGAGACGACGCTCACGGTGAGACCCGCCATCTCAGCGGTTCTCCTTCTGGATCTGAGCCCACTTCTCTTCCACGTCGTTGATGCCACCGACGTTGAAGAACGCCTGCGTCGCGACGTGGTCGAACTCGCCATCGGCGATGGCGCGGAAGGACTCGATGGTGTCCTTGAGGGGCACCGTGGAGCCCTCGACACCGGTGAACTTCTTCGCCATGTAGGTGTTCTGGGACAGGAACTGCTGGATGCGACGGGCGCGCTCCACCGTGATCTTGTCCTCTTCGGAGAGCTCGTCGACACCGAGGATGGCGATGATCTCCTGCAGCTCCTTGTTCTTCTGGAGGATCTGCTTGACGCGCGTGGCGGTCTCGTAGTGGTCGGCGCCCAGGTACCGGGGGTCCATGATCCGTGACGTGGAGGTCAGCGGGTCGATGGCCGGGTAGAGACCCTGCGACGCGATCTCGCGGGAGAGCTCCGTGGTGGCGTCGAGGTGGGCGAACGTGGTCGCCGGCGCCGGGTCGGTGTAGTCGTCAGCCGGCACGTAGATCGCCTGCAGCGAGGTGATCGAGTGGCCACGCGTCGAGGTGATGCGCTCCTGGAGCACACCCATCTCGTCAGCGAGGTTCGGCTGGTAGCCCACCGCGGACGGCATGCGACCGAGCAGCGTGGAGACCTCGGAACCGGCCTGCGTGAAGCGGAAGATGTTGTCGATGAAGAGCAGGACGTCCTGCTTCTGCACGTCGCGGAAGTACTCCGCCATCGTCAGCGCCGACAGGGCGACACGGAGGCGCGTCCCCGGCGGCTCGTCCATCTGGCCGAACACGAGGGCCGTCTTGTCGAAGACCCCTGCCTCTTCCATCTCACCGATGAGGTCGTTGCCCTCACGGGTGCGCTCACCGACACCGGCGAACACCGACACACCGCCGTGGTCCTGCGCGACACGCTGGATCATCTCCTGGATGAGGACGGTCTTGCCGACGCCCGCACCACCGAAGAGACCGATCTTGCCACCCTGCACGTACGGGGTGAGGAGGTCGATGGACTTGATGCCGGTCTCGAACATCGAGGTCTTGGACTCGAGCTGGTCGAAGGCCGGGGCCTTGCGGTGGATCGGCCAGCGCTCGGTGATCTCGATCTTCTCGTCGGAGTTGAGCACGTTGCCGAGGACGTCGAAGACCTTGCCCTTGGTGACGTCGCCGACGGGGACCGAGATCGGAGCGCCCGAGTCACGGACTTCCTGACCACGGACCAGGCCGTCGGTCGGCTTCAGGGAGATGGCACGGACGAGGTCGTCGCCGAGGTGCTGCGCGACCTCGAGGCCGATCTCCTGCGACGACTCACCGATGGTGATGGTCGTGAACAGGAGGTTGTACATCTCCGGGATCGCGTCATGCGGGAACTCGATGTCGACGACGGGACCCGTGACACGGGCGATCCGGCCGACACCGGGCGCCGACGACGTCTCGACCGCGGTGGTTGCGGTGTCGGTCATGGCTGGTGCCTTCCTGGGGTGGGTGTCTGTCCGCGCACGCGGCGGACTACTTCTTCTTCGACGAGAGGGCGTCGGCGCCGCCGACGATCTCGGAGATCTGCTGCGTGATCTCGGCCTGTCGCGCGTTGTTCGCGAGACGGGTGAAGTCACGGATCAGGGAGTCGGCGTTGTCGCTCGCCGCCTTCATGGCCTTCTGACGGGCGGCGTGCTCGGAAGCAGCCGACTGCAGCATGGCGTTGAAGATGCGGCTCTCGATGTAGACCGGGAGGAGCGAGTCGAGCACCGCGTCGGCGTCCGGCTCGAACTCGTAGAGCGGGAGCGGCTCGTCGCCCTGGGGCTCGTCCACTCCGTCCACGACCTCGAGCGGCAGCAGGCGGACGACCTGCGGCTCCTGCGTGGCGAGGCTGAGGAACCGGTTGAAGACGATGTGGATCTCGTCCACGCCACCCTCTGCGGTGTCCTGCAGGAACTTCGCCACGACGGCGTCGCCGATCTCCTTGGCGGTCGAGAACTCCGGCTGGTCGGTGTTGCCGACCCACTGCTGCTCCGACGCGCGCTCGCGGAACGTGAAGTACCCGACGGACTTGCGCCCGACCAGGTAGTACACGATGTCCTTGCCCTCGCTGCGGAGCAGGGAGGCGAGCTCCTCGCCCTGCTTGAGGACGTTCGTGCTGAACGCGCCGTTGAGACCGCGGTCCGAGGTGAACAGCACCACGGCCGCGCGGGTCGACGTCGCCGGCTCGGTGGTCAGCACGTGGTCGACGTTCGAGAACGTCGCCACGGCCGACACGGCCCGGGTCACCGCACGGGAGTACGGACCGGACGCGGCCATGCGGGCTTGCGCCTTCTGGATCCGCGACGCCGAGATCAGCTCCATGGCGCGCGTGACCTTCTTCGTGGTCTTCGCGGACTTGATCCGCTGACGGTAGACCCGGACCTGCGCTGCCATCTAGCGACGACCCTTGACGATCTGCTCCTGGTCGACGTCCTCGGAGTCCGCGGCGTCGAACTGCTCCGAGCCGAGCGTCTTGCCGTCGCTCGTTTGGAAGCTCTTCGTGAACTCGTCGATCTGCTTCGACATCTCGGCGACGGTGTCGTCGCTGAGCTGGTTCGTCTCGCGCAGGGTCGTGAGCACGTCGGAGTTGCGACGCAGGTGGTCGAGCAGCTCGGACTCGAAACGCAGCACGTCCGGCACGGGGACCGTGTCGAGCTTGCCGTTGGTGCCGGCCCAGATCGAGACGACCTGCTCCTCCACCGGGTACGGCGAGTACTGCGGCTGCTTGAGCAGCTCGGTCAGGCGGGCACCACGGTCGAGCTGACGACGCGACGCCTGGTCGAGGTCGGACGCGAACATCGCGAACGCCTCGAGCGAGCGGTACTGCGCCAGTTCGAGCTTCAGGGTGCCGGAGACCTTCTTGATCGACTTCACCTGGGCGTCACCACCGACGCGGGACACCGAGATGCCCACGTCGACGGCCGGACGCTGGTTCGCGTTGAAGAGGTCCGACTGCAGGAAGATCTGGCCGTCGGTGATCGAGATCACGTTGGTCGGGATGTACGCCGAGACGTCGTTCGCCTTCGTCTCGATGATCGGGAGACCCGTCATCGATCCGGCGCCGAGCTCGTCGGACAGCTTCGCGCAACGCTCCAGCAGACGGGAGTGCAGGTAGAAGACGTCACCCGGGTATGCCTCGCGTCCCGGCGGACGACGCAGGAGGAGCGACACCGCACGGTAGGCCTCGGCCTGCTTCGACAGGTCGTCGAAGATGATCAGGACGTGCTTGCCCTGGTACATCCAGTGCTGGCCGATGGCCGAGCCGGTGTAGGGGGCCAGGTACTTGAAGCCGGCCGGGTCGGAGGCCGGAGCGGCGACGATGGTCGTGTACTCCATCGCGCCGGCGTCCTCGAGCGCACCCTTGACGGAGGCGATCGTGGAGCCCTTCTGACCGATGGCGACGTAGATGCAGCGGACCTGCTTGTTCTCGTCGCCGGAGTCCCAGTTGGCCTTCTGGTTGATGATCGTGTCGATCGCGATGGCCGTCTTGCCGGTCTGGCGGTCACCGATGATCAGCTGACGCTGGCCGCGGCCGACGGGGATCATCGCGTCGATCGCCTTGATGCCGGTCTGCATCGGCTCGTGGACCGACTTGCGGGACATGACGCCCGGCGCCTGCAGCTCGAGGGCACGACGACCCTCGGCGGCGATCTCGCCGAGACCGTCGATCGGGGCACCGAGCGGGTCGACGACCCGGCCGAGGAATGCGTCGCCGACGGGGGCGGAGAGGACCTCACCCGTGCGGGTGACTTCCTGGCCCTCTTCGACGCCGGAGAACTCGCCGAGCACGATGGCACCGATCGAGTCCTCGTCGAGGTTCTGGGCGAGGCCGAGCGTGCCGTCCTGGAAGCGGATCAGCTCGTTGGCCATGACGCCGGGGAGGCCTTCGACGTGGGCGATGCCGTCACCGGCGTCGGTGACGTGCCCGACCTCGGCCGTGGAGGCCTTCGTCGGCTCGTAGTTCGAGACGAAGTCCTTCAGGGCATCACGGATCTCATCGGGGCTGATGGTGATGTCTGCCATGGGATTTTCCTTGTTGGTTTCCGGGGCCCTTCGGCTCCGAGAGGGTGATGCTGCCGGGCGGGGCAGTTCCCGTTGTGGACTTGGAGGGACGAGTCCGACCGTACGCTCAGCCGGCGAGCTGCAGACGGAGGTCTGCGAGCCGCGTCGCGACGGTGCCGTCGATGACGTCGCCGCCGACCTGCACGCGCACCCCGCCGACGACCGAGGGGTCGACGACGCGGTTCACGGTGATGTCCCGTCCGTAGCGCTGCGCGATCCCCCGGGCGACACGAGCCGCCTGGTCGTCGGACAGCGGCGTCGCCGTGATGACCGTGGCGACGAGCTTGTCCGCCTGGTCTGCGACGATCCGGGAGGCGTCACGCACGATCTCGCCGATGCGGCGGCCGCGGGGCTGCTGCACGAGGTTCGACACGATGGTGATCGTCTGCTGCGACACCTTGCCGGCCAGCAGACGCTCCGCGAGGGAGCCCTTCTGGTCGGCGCTGCCGAGCTTGGTCCCGAGCGCGAGCTCGAGTCCGGCGTCCGAACGGACCGCGGTCTCGAAGGCGAACAGCTCGGCCTCGATCGAGGTCGACTGGTCCGCCGTGGCGGCCACGG
Source organism: Curtobacterium sp. MCPF17_052 (assembly GCF_003234085.1). Lineage (GTDB taxonomy): Bacteria > Actinomycetota > Actinomycetes > Actinomycetales > Microbacteriaceae > Curtobacterium. The sequence goes on along the minus strand of NZ_QKSD01000007.1, from coordinate 206,198 downwards.
CGCGTACCGCTGCGTCCTCGATGCCGGCAAGCAGGTCACCCTGCGACGACCAGCGCGAACCGGCCACGGCGGCCAGGACGGCGCGCGTGGCGTCGCTCTGTCCGGCGAAGACGCGGTCGATGAGGACCTTCTTGCCTGCGGTGTCGGCTGTCGGGTCGGCGAGCAGGTTGAGCAGCTGCGGCGCCCGGGCGATCGCTCGCCCGGAGGCGAAGATCTGTGCTCCGACGCCCAGGTCGACGGCACCGCCGAGGTCGGCGAGCACCGCCCTGGTGGACGTCATCGCTTCGCGGGTGGCGCTGCGCATGCTCAGTGCTCCGTTCCGGCCGCCGTCTGGGCACCCTGCGACGACTCGAGGTCGGCGAGGAAGCGGTCGACGACGGCGGTCGCCTTGGCGTCGTCCTGGAGGGACTCGCCGATGACACCCGACGCGAGGCCGAGTGCGAGCGTGCCGACCTCGGAGCGGAGCGACTGGAGCGCGCTCTGGCGCTCTGCCTCGATCTGCGCCTGGGCGTTCGCGGTGATGCGTGCGGCGTCGGCGCTGGCCTGCTCGCGGACCTCGTTGCCGATCGCGGTGGCGTCGGCACGGGCCTGCTCACGGATGCGCGATGCCTCGGCACGCGCATCAGCCAGCTGCTTGTTGTACTCGTCGAGCGCAGCAGCGGCCTGTTCCTGGGCGGCTTCGGCCTTCTTGATGCCGCCTTCGATGGCCTCGGTGCGCTCATCGAGCATCTTCGTGATCCGCGGCGTGACGACACGCCACATCACGATGAAGATGATGACGAAGGCCACCGCCGACCACAGGATGTCGTACCACTCGGGGATCAGCGGATTGTGGGCCGCTTCCTCCGCCGCGATGATGAGTGCAGTCTGCATCGAGAAGCCTTACGCGGTGAAGATGAAGTACGTCGCGATGCCGATGAAGGCAAGGGCCTCGGTGAAGGCGATACCGATGTACATGAGGGTGGTGAGGCGACCCTGGAGCTCGGGCTGGCGGGCCACGGACTCGATGGTCTTGCCGACGACGATGCCGACGCCGATGGCCGGGCCGATCGCAGCGAGGCCGTAGCCAACCGTCGCGATGTTGCCGTTGATCTCCGCGAGAACGGTCGTTGCGTCCACGTGTTTTCCTTTCGAGGTGCGGGTCCGACGAGTGTCGGTCCCGTAGGGGGTCAGAAGGGTGTCAGTGCTCGTCAGCCAGCGCGAGCTGGATGTAGACGGCCGTCAGCAGCATGAAGACGTACGCCTGGAGCAACCCGACGAGGACTTCGAAGAAGCTGAAGGCGATGCCGAACGCGAGCGTCCCGACACCGAACAACTTGAAGAGGCTCTCCGCGTCGAAGAAGAAGAACCAGGTCGCCGAGAAGAACAGGACGAGGAGCAGGTGCCCCACGACCATGTTCATCAGGAGTCGCAGCGTCAGCGTGATCGGACGGAGCACGAAGGTGGAGACGAGCTCGATCGGCGTCACGATGATGTACAGCGGCCACGGCACCCCGGGCGGGAAGAGCGAGTTCCGGAGGAACGTGCCCGGGTGCTTGCGGAGCCCGGCGTAGATGAACGCGACGTAGGCGACGATCGCGAGGATCATCGGCATCGCGATGCGGCTGGTACCGGCGATGTTCATGAACGGGACGAGTCCCGTGAGGTTCATGAACAGGACGCCGAAGAAGATCGTCGCGAGGAGCGGCAGGAAACGCTTGCCGTCCTTCTCACCCAGGTTGTCGAAGGTGTTCCGACGGACGACGTCGAAGGCGTACTCGATGAATGCCTGTCCACGGTTGGGGACCAGCTTGAGCGCGCGGGTTCCGGCGAACGCGAAGACGAGGAGCACGGCCACCGCGAAGAAGCGGATGAGGACGATGCGGTCCATCTCGAACGCAGTACCGGCGAAGAAGATCGGGTCCGGGAAGAACTCGTTGATCGACGGACCATGGAACTCGGCGGCCTTGCTGCTCCCCGCCGCGACGGGGTTACCCGCAGCGATGAGGGACAGGGGAAGAGCGTGGGATAGCAGCGCTGTCTCCTGTGTCGGGGCGCGCACGCATGGCACGCGGAGGTGGACTGGTGTGGAGGCTTGCCCGTCCGAGCTCATGCTCCGGCAGCGGGCTCCCGAAGCCTATCAGGTGTGTGCGGCTTCTCGGGCTCTCAGGCAGCGGGGCCGTGATCCTCAGCGTCCGTTCGGTCTCCCGGCAGCTCGACGCCGATCGGGACGCGCGCACGTGCGATGACGGTGACGTCGATGACGAGCGAACCGATCACACCGATGATGATCGCGATCGCGAGGACGGGCGTGTTGACCCAGTCACGGTCCTTGAGTGCCACGAGCACGACGATGAACAGGACGAACTTCACCAGGAAGGTGCCCATGATCGTGCCGAAGAAGGCGCCGGAGATCATCTGACCGCCGGAGAACCGGATCGCCAGGAGCACGCTGACCGCGGTGAGCCCGCAGAACACGACGCTCAACACCGCACCGATCAGCCCGCCGGTCAGCCCGGGGCCGCCCGCGACGAACCAGCCGACGACACCCCCGACGATGGCGAGGGCACCGGCGAGGACCGCGCCCTGCAGGAGGATGCGGCGGAACACCGGCCGGACGTGGTCGAGGCCGTTCGGGGTGGTCACGAGGGGTCTCCAGAGATCGGGTGGGACGAGGGGCGGGTGGGTGCGTCACGGATGGAGGCGGCGCGGTCCAACGGGTCGAGACTGGCGTCCACGGCTCCCCCGTTCCGGGCGGTCGTCTGCGCGGCGATCTCCACGCGCTTGCGTCCGAGCGGCGCGAACGTGGCGATGGCGCACGCCGTGAAGCCGACGGCGACGAAGGCCGTGACCCACCACCAGTTGACGAAGAGGAACAGCAGGCAACCGAACGCGACGGTCGCCGTCCACGCGTAGAAGACCAGCACCGCGTGGAAGTGCGAGTGCCCCATGTCCAGCAGGCGGTGGTGCAGGTGCTTCCGGTCGGCGGAGAAGGGTGACTTGCCGGCACTGACGCGACGGACCACGGCGAGGGCGAAGTCCAGGATCGGCACGACGAGGATCGCGAAGGGCAGCAGGATCGGGATGAACGCCGGCAGCAGGTCGGTGCGGGTGCGCACGGCGGCTGGGTCGATGTTGCCCGTGATCGACACCGCACTGGTGGCCATCAGGAACCCGACCAGAAGTGCGCCGGCGTCACCCATGAACAGCTTCGCGGGGTGCCAGTTGAGCACGAGGAACCCGGCACAGGCACCGACCAGCACCGCGGTCAGCAGCGACGGCAGGTTGAAGAAGAACTCCGTCTCGACCACCACGCGGTTGATGAAGAACGTGTAGAGGAAGAACACCCCACCGGCGATGATCGCGACGCCGGCGACCAGACCGTCCAGGCCGTCGATGAAGTTGACTGCGTTCATCACCAGGACGACGGCGAGCACCGTGAAGATCAGGCTCATGTAGGACGAGCCGACGCCGAGCGTGTTGCCGATCGGCAGTGAGACGATCGCGACGCCCTGCCACGCGAGGATGCCTGCGGCGATGATCTGGCCCGCGAGCTTCGTCATCCAGTCGAGGTCCCAGATGTCGTCCGCGACACCGAGCACCACGATGATCGTCGCCCCGGCAAGGACGGCCAGCACCCGCCCCGGCTCCGCGAAGACGAGCCGGAAGTAGTCCTGGCCGGCGATCGCCGGGAAGAGGAACCACGCGCAGAGCAGCGACACGATCACGCCGAGGAACATCGCGATGCCGCCGAGTCTCGGCGTCGGGGTGCGGTGCACGTCCCGTTCGCGGACCTTCGGGTACCACCTGTACCTGACGCCGAGCTTCCAGACGAGCCAGCTCACCAGGAAGCTCACGACCGCCGAGATGACCCCCGCGAGCAGGTAGAACTTCACCGCAGGAGGTCGTCCCCGACGACCCGCCTGATCTCGTCGTCGGAGATCACGCCGTGGCGCACGATCCGCAGGCCGTCGCCCGCGGCCAGGCCGGTGGCGTCGACGATCGTGGAGCCGGTCGAGGAGGCGGTGCCCTCGTGCACGGGGATCGCGCCTCCGTCGAGGTACACCGCGATGCTGTCGCCGAGCATCCGTTCGGCCTCGTCGATGTCCATCGCGGCGGGCTCACCGGTCGCGTTCGCGGACGACACTGCGAGCGGCCCCACTTCCTGGAGGAGCTCGAGGGCGATGCGCGAGTCCGGCATCCGGAGCGCCACGGTGCCGCGTGTCTCGCCGAGGTCCCAGTCGAGGGACGGCTGCGCGCGGAGGATGACGGTGAGACCGCCGGGCCAGAACTCGTCGACGAGTCGTCGCACCGCTTCGGGGACCTCGCTGGCGAGGGCGTCCATCGTCGCCACGCCCGGGATGAGCACGGGCGGTGGGGACTGCCGCGTCCGGCCCTTCGCGTCCAGGAGGCGCTGCACGGCCTGCGCGCTGAACGCGTCCGCGGCGACGCCGTACACGGTGTCGGTGGGGACGACGACGAGTTCACCGCGACCGAGGGCGGCTCGGGCGAGCCGCATCCCGGTGAGGAGCCCGTCGGGGTCGGAGCAGTCGTATCGGGAAGCCATGACCTGCACGATGATAGTGCGCGAGGATGGGGGGCATCGTGAACGAGACGCCAGCGCCCCCACTCCTGTTCCTCTTCGACATGGACGACGTTCTCGTCCGCTACGACTGGAAGACCCGCATGGCCGGACTCTCCGAGCTGACGGGACACGACTTCGTCGAGCTCCGGCGCCGCTGGTGGGACACCGGCAGCGAGCAGCGCGCCGAGGCGGGGCACTTCGCGGACGGCGACGAGTACCTGGCCGCCTTCCAGGAGGCCATGGGCTGCGACGTCGACGAGGCCGAGTGGGCCCGGGTCCGCGGCGCCGCGATGACCGAGCTGCCCGACCGGCTCGAAGCGGTCCGGATCGCCAAGGAGCACGGCCGGGTGGCGCTCCTCACGAACAACGGTCCGTTGGCCCGACGCTGGCTGCACGAGTGGGTGCCGTCCCTGCCTCCGCTGTTCGGCGAACACCTGGACACGTCGAGCAGGTTCGGTGCGCGCAAGCCCGAGCAGGACGTCTTCCGGCGGGTGCTCGAGCACCACGGCGTCCCCGCCGAGCGGACGTTCTTCGCCGACGACATGCCGGAGAACGTCGCCGGCGCTCGGAGTGTCGGCATCACAGCCGTCCTGGTCGAGCACGACACCGACCTGCGGCACGCGGTCCGGACCTTCGTCGCGGCGCACGAGACCACGCCCGTCCCGACGAACGCCCAGCCGGCCCCCGCCTGACCGCCGACCGGGAGGCTCGACCCAGGTCCGCCTAGCGCGTGGCGGTGGTCGTGCGGTCGCGTCCGGTGAGGTCGACGTGCGTCTCCGGTGATCGGAAGCCGCGCGCGGCGAGGACCGCTCGGACCCCGGCACCCTGCTGTTCGGCGTGCTCGACCACGACGAGACCACCGGGCACGAGCAACCGCCACGCGGTCTCGGTCAGGGCGCGCACGGCGTCGAGGCCGTCGGGTCCGCCGTAGAGCGCGAGTGCCGGGTCGTGGTCGCGGACCTCGGGGTCGATCGGCACCGCGTCGTCCGGGACGTACGGCGGGTTCGACACGACGACCGAGACCTGTCCGTCGAGCTCCGGGAACGCGTCGGCGAGGTCGCCCTCAACGAGTCGCACGGTGCCGCCGTGGGCGTCGACGTTGCACCGGGTCCACGGGAGGGCCTCGGCCGACCGCTCGACGGCGTACACGACGGCGTTCGGAACCTCGGTGTCCATGGCGATGGCGATCGCACCGCTCCCGGCACCGAGATCGACCGCGATCGGCTCGGGGACCGCGGTGGCGCGGAGCGCGTCGATGCCGAACTGCACGACCGACTCGGTCTCGGGTCGTGGCACGAACACCCCCGGTCCGACGGACAGGGTGAGCGCACGGAAGTGGGCTTCGCCGGTGACGTGCTGCAGTGGCTCGCGGGTGACACGTCGCGCCACCGCGTGCCGGAAGCGTTCGACGTGCTCGGCTGCGATCGCTCCCCCGGTCAGCGCCCGGGCCTGCACCGCGCCACGAGAGGTGTCGGTCGCCCACGCCAGCAGCAGCTCGGCGTCGACCTGCGGCGTGGGCACACCCGCTGCCGACAGCGCCGCGACCGCCTCACGCAGGAGGCGGTCCGCGGCGAACGTCGGCTGCGGGAGGTCCACGCCGCTCAGGCGTCCTGGTCGCCGATGGCGGCCAGTCGAGCCTCTTCGTCCGCTGAGATGGCGGACTGGATGACCGGCTCGAGCGCACCGTTCATGACACGGTCGAGGTCGTACGCCTTGTAGCCGGTGCGGTGGTCCGCGATCCGGTTCTCCGGGAAGTTGTACGTCCGGATGCGCTCCGAACGGTCCATCCCGCGGATCTGCGACTTGCGCGCGTCCGACGCCAGGGCGTCGAGCTCCTCCTGCTGACGAGCGAGGATCCGGGCACGCAGGACGCGCATCCCCGCCTCTCGGTTCTGCAGCTGCGACTTCTCGTTCTGCATCGCGACCGTGATGCCCGTCGGGAGGTGCGTGATGCGCACCGCGGAGTCCGTCGTGTTGACGGACTGCCCACCCGGACCCGACGACCGGTACACGTCGATCTTCAGGTCGTTCTGGTTGATCTCGACCTCTTCGGGCTCGTCGACCTCGGGGAAGACGAGCACCCCGGTGGTCGAGGTGTGGATACGACCCTGCGACTCGGTCTGCGGCACCCGCTGCACACGGTGCACCCCGCCCTCGTACTTCAGGTGCGCCCACACGCCCTGGGACGGGTCCGTCGTGTTCGACTTGATCGCGACCTGGACGTCCTTGTACCCGCCGAGGTCGGACTCGGTGCGCTCGAGGAGCTCGACCTTCCAGCCCTTGCCCTCGGCGTAGTGCGAGTACATCCGGAGCAGGTCGGCCGCGAACAGCGCCGATTCCTCGCCGCCCTCGCCGCCCTTGATCTCCATGATCACGTCGCGGCCGTCGTCCGGGTCGCGCGGGATGAGGAGTCGGCGGAGGCGCTCCTGGCGTTCGGCCAGCTGCCCCTCGAGCCCGGGGACCTCTTCCGCGAACGCCTCGTCCTCACGCGCGAGTTCCCGGGCGGCGGCGAGGTCGTCCCCCGCCGCCTGCCAGGCTTCGTACGCGGCCTTGATCTGGCTGAGTTCGGCGTAGCGCCGGTTGACCTTCTTCGCACGGGCCGGGTCGGCGTGGAGCGCGGGGTCCGACAGCTGCTGCGTCAGTTCCTCGTGTTCCGCCAGCAGCCCTGCCACCGACTCGAACACGCGTTACTCCTGGTGGCCGTTGCCGTGGTGACCGCTGGTCGCCGGCACCGACTTCTGGATCTGGACCAGGAACTCAACGTTCGACTGCGTCTCCCGGAGGTTCCGCAGCACCACGTCGAGCGCCTGCTGCGGGTCGAGCCCGGCGAGGGCACGACGCAGGCGCCACGTGATCGCGACCTCGTCGGCGGAGAGCAGCTGCTCCTCCCGACGGGTCCCGGAGGCGTTGATGTCGACGGCGGGGAAGATCCGCTTGTCGGCCAGGTGACGGTTGAGGCGGAGCTCCATGTTGCCGGTGCCCTTGAACTCCTCGAAGATCACCTCGTCCATCTTCGACCCGGTCTCGACGAGGGCGGTGGCGAGGATGGTCAGCGAGCCGCCGTTCTCGATGTTGCGGGCGGCGCCGAAGAAGCGCTTGACGGGGTAGAGCGCAGCCGAGTCCACGCCGCCGGAGAGCACGCGGCCCGACGGCGGGGTGGCGAGGTTGTACGCGCGGCCCAGACGGGTGATGGAGTCGAGCAGCACGACGACGTCGTGGCCGAGCTCCACCAGGCGCTTGGCACGCTCGATGGCGAGCTCGGCGACCGTGGTGTGGTCCTCGGCGGGGCGATCGAAGGTCGAGGCGATGACCTCGCCCTTCACCGTGCGCTGCATGTCGGTGACCTCTTCGGGACGCTCGTCCACCAGGACGACCATCAGGTGCGCCTCCGGGTTGTTCTTCGAGACGGCGTTCGCGATCGCCTGCAGGACGACGGTCTTGCCGGCCTTCGGCGGGGAGACGATCAGGCCGCGCTGGCCCTTGCCGATCGGCGACACGAGGTCGATGATCCGCGTCGACAGCTTCGCCGGCTCGGTCTCGAGGCGCAGACGCTCGTTCGGGTACAGCGGGGTGAGGTCCTGGAAGTCGACTCGGACGGCGGCCTCGTCGGCGGTCTGACCGTTGATCGTGTCGATCTTGACCAGTGCGTTGTACTTCTGACGGCTCTGCTGCTCGTTGTCACGCGGCTGCTTGATCGCGCCCACGACGGCGTCACCCTTGCGCAGGTGGTACTTCTTCACCTGGCCGAGGGAGACGTAGACGTCCTCCGGCCCCGGCAGGTAGCCCGTGGTGCGGACGAAGGCGTAGTTGTCGAGCACGTCGAGGATGCCGGCGATCGGGATGAGGACGTCGTCCTCGGTGACCTCGGGCTCGAACTCGTCGTTCTGGCCGCCACGACCGCGCTTGCGGTCACGCTGCCGGCGGGCGCGCCCGTTCTCGGCTTCCTGCTCGGCGGCGCGCTGCTGCTCGCCACGCTGCTGGTCGCCACGCTGCTGCTCGCCGCGCTGCTGTTCCGGCTGCCTCTGGTCCTGCTGCTTCTGGTCGCGCTGCGCGTCGCGCTGGTCCTGCTGCTTCTGCTGGCCGTTCTGCTGCTTGCCGTTCTGCTGCTGGGCCGGCTTCTGCTCGGGCTCGGCCTGCTGCTGAGCGGGCTTCTGCTCGCCCTGGTCGGCCTGGTCGGCGTTCTGCCCGCGGCCACGACCGCGGCCACGGCTGCGTCGGCCACGACGGGCGCCGCCCTCGGTCGGGTCGGCCTGGTCGGCCTGGTCGTTCTGCTGGCCCTCGTCCTGACGGGCGTCGTCCTGGACGGCGTCCTGGTCGCCCTGCTCGACGGCGTCCGCGACCGGGACCTGGGTCTCGGCGGTGGCACCGCGCGACTCCTGGGTGTCGGCCTGCTGCGCCTGACGGTCACGGCCACGACCACGACGCTGGCCACTCTGGGCGGCTTCCTGGGCGTCCTTCTCGGCACGGACCTGGTCGAGACCGGCGAGGAGGTCCTCGGTGCCGGTGTGCCCGGCGTTGGTGTGCGAGACCGCAGCGGTCGGCTCGGCGGTGACCGTGCCTCCCGAGGTGACGCGGCGGCTGCGACGGCCGCGCGGTGCGGACTCGGCGGGGGCCTCGGTGGTCTGCGCGGCCGGAGCCTGCGCGGTGTCGACCTGCGTGGCGGGCGCCTCGGCCGCTGCGACCTCGGCAGCCGGGGTGCCGGTGCCGGCACCGTCGAGGACCGGCGTCTCCGAGGCGGACGCCTCGGCCGGTCGCTTGTCCTCGATCGATGCGATCAGGTCGCCCTTGCGGAGCTTCGAGAGCCCGGTGATGCCGAGGGACGAGGCGATGCGCTGGAGCTCCGGGAGACGGAGCGTGCGCAGGTCAGTGGGGATCTCCACCGAGGTGGAGGTGGTGACGTCGGTCACGATGCTGTTGTTCCTTCCGACCGCAGAACGCGGAGAGTTTCCACCGGACCCGTGGCAGCGTGCAACGGCCGTCGTTCAGACGACGGACCGGGAACGGTGATCTGGCCAAGAACGGTGATCTGGAGAGAGTGCCCCACGCACCGGATCAGGCTGGCGGTCGACCGTGGATGGTCGAGGCCTGCGCGAGATCGGCTTCGAGCGTCGGGAGCGCTTTCACTGTAGCACCACCCAGATCGACGGCCAGCATGAGCGGGCGCCAGGTGGATTCGGCGTGTCGCTCGACCAGTTCCGCGGCGTCGAGACGCTGTGCCGGATCACTGCCCATGACCAGGAGGCTCGGTCCGGCACCCGAGACGACGGCGGCCAGGCCGTGCTGCCGGAGCAGGCCGATGAGGGCGTCGGTCTCCGGCATCGCACTCGCCCGGTAGGCCTGGTGGAGCCGGTCCTCGGTCGCGGCGAGGAGCAGTTCCGGGCTCTGGATGAGTGCCGCGACGAGCAGCGCCGACCGGGAGACGTTGAAGGCCGCGTCCTCGTGCGGCACCGTCATCGGCTGCAGGGAGCGAGCGAGCTTCGTCGAGAGCGTCGACGTCGGCACGAACACGACCGGCGAGACACCGCGGTGCACGAGCAGCCGCTTGTGTGCCGGGCCGTCCGGGGTCATCCACGCGATCGTCAGGCCGCCGAACAGGGCCGGGGCGACGTTGTCTGGGTGCCCCTCCATCTCGGTCGCGAGGGTGAGCAGGGTCGCGGCGTCCAGGTCGACCATGCCCTCGAGCAGGCCACGAGCCGCCATCAGCCCGGCGACGATCGCCGCTGCCGAGGACCCCATGCCGCGTCCGTGCGGGATGGCGTTCGTGGCGTGCAACTCGAGCCCCGGCTGCGCGACCCCGGCGTGCTCGAGGCCTCGGCGGACGGCCCGGACGACCAGGTTCGTGTCGTCCGTCGGGACCTCGCCCGCGCCGACACCGTCGATGGTGACGGTCGCGCCGGGTTCCGGACGGACGCGGACGACGACCTCGTCGTAGAGGGAGAGCGCGAGCCCGAGGGAGTCGAAGCCGGGTCCGAGGTTCGCCGACGTCGCCGGGACGCGCACACGCACCGCCCGTCCGGCCGGTACAGCATCGTGGGCGGTCATGCCCTCCCCCGGTCCGGACGAGCGGTCGGCGTTCACCGCGCGCTGACCAGTCCGAGCACGTCGGCGATCGCCGCGGTGTCGACGGGGACGCTCGTCGGCGCGACCTCACCACCGTCCTGGGTGCGGAGTGCCCACTGCGGGTCCTTGAGGCCGTGACCGGTCACCGTGATGACGACCGTCGCCCCCTTCGGGATGACGCCTGCATCGGAGCGCTCGAGGAGCCCGGCCACGCCGATGGCCGAAGCGGGCTCGACGAAGACGCCGACCTCGGCCGACAGCAGGTGGTGCGCCGCCAGGATCGCCTCGTCCGAGATGGCGCCGAAGTAGCCGTCGGTCTCGTCACGGGCCTCCAGCGCGTACTTCCACGACGCCGGGTTGCCGATGCGGATGGCGGAGGCGATCGTCTCCGGGTGTCGGACGACCTCGCCGTGCACGATCGGGGCCGAGCCCGCCGCCTGGAAGCCGAACATGCGCGGCATCTTGGTGGAGCGGCCCGAGGCCACGTCCTCGCGGTAGCCGCGGGAGTACGCCGTGTAGTTGCCGGCGTTGCCGACCGGCAGGAAGTGGAAGTCCGGCGCGTCGCCGAGGACGTCGACGACCTCGAAGGCGGCGGTCTTCTGCCCCTCGATGCGGTCGTTGTTCACCGAGTTGACCAGGTGCACCGGATAGTTGGCGGACAGGTCGCGCGCGATGTCCAGGCAGTCGTCGAAGTTGCCCTGCACCTGCAGCAGTTGGGCGTCGTGGGCGACCGCCTGGCTGAGCTTGCCCATCGCGATCTTGCCCTCGGGCACGAGCACGGCGGCGGTGATCCCGGCGTGCGTCGCGTACGCTGCGGCCGAGGCGCTGGTGTTGCCGGTCGAGGCGCAGATGACGGCCTTCGCGCCGTGCTCGACGGCCTTCGAGATCGCCATCGTCATGCCGCGGTCCTTGAAGGAGCCGGTCGGGTTCATGCCCTCGTACTTCACGTACACGGTCGCGCCGGTGCGCTCGGAGAGTCGACGCGCCGGGATCAGCGGGGTCCCGCCCTCACCGAGCGTCACGATCGGGGTCGCGTCGGTCACGTCGAGTCGGTCGGCGTACTCGCGCAGGACTCCCTGCCACTGGTGGGCCATCAGGCTTCTCTCTCTGTCCGGTGGATCGGTGTGGATGGGTCTGTCGGGAGGCGCGTGCCGGCGTCAGGCGCCGACGAACCGCAGGACGCTGGTCACGTCCAGGACGACGTCCTCGCCGCGGAGTGCGGCCACGGTGTCGGCCAGGTCGGCTTCGCGCGCCAGGTGCGTGCCGATGACGAGCGTCGCGGTCCCCTCGGTGGCGCCCGTGGTGGTCTGCTCGACGGTCTCGACGCTGACGCCGTGGGCCGCGAGCACCCCGGCGACGGTCGAGAGCACACCGGGTGCGTCCGACACGTGCAGGGAGATCTGGTAGCGGGTGCGGACGGTTCCGATCGGGAACACCGGCAGCGCCGACCGCGTCGACTCGGCGACGCCCGGACCACCGATGACGTGCCGTCGCGCTGCGGACACCAGGTCGCCGAGGACCGCGGAGGCCGTCTCGACCCCGCCGGCTCCGGCACCGTAGAACATGAGGTCACCGGCGGCCTCGGCCTCGACGAACACCGCGTTCTTCGCGCCGTGGACGCTCGCCAGCGGGTGCGACTCCGGCACCAGTGCCGGGTAGACACGGGCGCTGACGCCTTCGCGGCCGTCGGCGTCGGTGAGGCGCTCGCACGTGGCGAGGATCTTCACGACGTAGCCGGCCTTGCGGGCGGCGCGGACCTGCTCGATCGTGACCGAGGTGATGCCCTCGCGGTGCACGGCGGCGAGCGGGACCGAGGTGTGGAACGCGATCGAGGCCAGGATCGCGGCCTTCTGCGCGGCGTCGTAGCCCTCGATGTCCGCGGTCGGGTCGGCCTCGGCGTACCCGAGTTCCGTCGCGGTGGCCAAGGCGTCCTCGAACGTCGCGCCCTCGCGGTCCATCAGGTCGAGGATGAAGTTCGTCGTGCCGTTGACGATGCCCATGATGCGCTCGATGCGGTCACCCGCGAGCGAGTCGTGCAGCGGTCGGATGATCGGGATCGCCCCGGCGACGGCGGCCTCGTAGTAGAGCTGCGCGCCGACCTGCTCGGCAGCGGCGAAGAGCTCCGGGCCATGGGTGGCGAGCAGCGCCTTGTTGCCGGTGACGACGTCCGCACCGGACTGCAGCGCCTGCAGCACGAGCGTGCGGGCGGGCTCGATCCCGCCGATGAGCTCGACGACGATGTCGGCGCCGAGGATGAGCGAACCGGCGTCCGTCGTGAACAGCTCCCGCGGCAGGTCGACGTCCCGCTGGGCGTCGACGTCGCGCACGGCGATCCCGACGAGTTCGAGGCCGGCGCCGGCACGCGTGGCGAGCTCCGGTCCGTGCTCGAGCAGGAGTCGTGCGACCTGGGAGCCGACCGAGCCGGCTCCGAGCAGTGCGACGCGGACGTTGCGGTATTCGATCATCTGGTGGGGGTCTCTCCGGGTCGGGTTCTCAGGCGTCCGTACCGGTGTCGGGTACCGGCACGACGCCCGTGTCGCGGGCGAGGAGGTCGTCGACGCTCTCGCCCCGCACGAGGATACGGGCTGCCCCGTCGGCGACTGCGACGACCGGCGGACGGCCGACGTGGTTGTAGTTGCTCGCGAGGCTCCAGCAGTAGGCACCGGTCGCGGCCACGGCGAGCAGGTCGTCGCGGTGCACGTCGCCGGGCAGGTACTCGTCGTGGACGACGACGTCACCGCTCTCGCAGTGCTTGCCCACCACCCGGGTGAGCACCGGGTCGGCGTCCGAGGTCCGCGCGAGCCGCGCCGTGTAGTCGGCTCCGTAGAGCGCCGGCCGGACGTTGTCGCTCATCCCGCCGTCCACCGAGACGTAGGTGCGCGTCGCGGCGGATCCGTCCTCGGAGTCGACCGTGACGGGCTTGATCGTGCCGACGCGGTAGAGCGTGACGCCGGGCGGGCCGACGATGTACCGGCCGGGCTCCACCGCGATCTCGGGCACCGGGATGCCTCGGGACGAGCACTCGTCCGCGATGATCGCGGCCAGGGCGTCGGCGACGTCCTCGGGTTCGAGGGCGGAGTCGGCCTCGGTGTAGTCGATCCCCCAACCACCGCCGAGGTTGAGCTCCGGCACCGGACCCGACTCGACGAGCGTGGCGTGCACGTCCATGAGCCGACGAGCGGCCTCGCGGAACCCGCTGTCGTCGAAGATCTGCGATCCGATGTGCGAGTGCAGCCCGACGAAGGCGAGCGAGGGCTCGGCCCGGACGGCGGTCGCCGCCTGCACCGCCTCGGACAGCGGGATGCCGAACTTCTGGTCCTCCCGCGCGGTGGCGAGGAACTCGTGTGTCGAGGCGTGCACGCCGCTGTTGATCCGGATGCGGACCCGCTGCGTCACCCCGGCGTCGGCGGCGATCCGGGCGACGCGGCCGATCTCCTCGTGGCTGTCGAGCACGATCGTGCCGAGGCCGACCGCGACGGCGCGCTCGATCTCGGCGTCCGACTTGTCGTTGCCGTGGAAGCCCATCCGTGCCGGGTCGACGCCCGCGGCCAGTCCGACGGCGAGTTCGCCCATCGTGCAGACGTCGAGCCGGAGGTCCGCGTCGGCCATCCAGCGCGCGACGTGCGTCGTCCAGAAGGCCTTCGCCGCGTAGTAGACGTGCGCCCGCGTCCCGATCCGGGTGAACGCGTCGGTGAAGGCGTCCCGCACGCGGACGGCACGCGACTGCACGTCACGCTCGTCGACGACGTAGAGAGGAGAACCGAAGCGCTCGACCAGCGCGTCAGCAGCGACCCCACCGATCGCGAGCATGCCCTCGTCGGTACGGGTCGCGGACGCGGGCCAGATCCGGTCCACCAGCTCGGAGGCGTCCGCCGGGTACCGCAGTCGCGGCGGCGCAAGGGGGTTCTCGCTCACGGGACCCGATCCTATCCGGCCGGGGCGTCCCTCCCGGCCATGTGACGCCGCCTGTGGACGGCCGTCGGACCCGGCACCACGCGCCCGGTCAGCAGCGACCGGTGGTGCGGAGGCCCGCCTCGTTGAGGGGCAGTTCGTCGGCCGTGATCCGGACCGTCGCCGCCACCGATGTGACCCGGAGCGAGCGCACCCGGAGCTGCTCCGGCAGGAACTGCGCGGTGCACACCGGCACCGGGACGTCCGAGACGCCGGGGATGTCGTCGACGTCGAGCCCCAGCGAGGAGTTCGTGATCCGCACCGTCTTCGGCGTGATCGTCACCCCGCGCCCGTCGGACTGCGCCGTGACCGAACCGTCCGCCGCGTAGCCGATCCGGAAGCCGAGCACCGAGGCACTCCCCCGCAGCTCGACCCCACCGTCGATCAGGCGGACCCGCTCGAAGAGGGGCGAGTACTTCGCCAGGTCCTTCACCGCACCGGAAGCGAGCCGGACGGTGCCGTCGACGTCGTGCACCGCACCCTTGCCGTCCACCGGCAGGTCGTGCGCCGTGACGTCGGCGGCGAGCGGGATGCCCTCCACCGTGAGACGGTCCGAGGTGATCCGGACGTCGTCGAGGGTGCCGCGGAGCAGCTGCGGGATGACGACCCCCGGCACGTGTGCGTCGACCGTTCCCGTCGTGCCGTCCGGCAGCGACTGCTCGACCTGCGACGCGACCGTCCGGTCCACCACGCCGCGGAGCACGAACTCCGCCACCACGACGAGCACGGCGAGGACCACGAGGACGACGACCAGCACGATCGCGACCGTCCGGCCGCGGCGCTTCGGACGTCGGCCCGCTGCCGGCGCTGCTGCGGACGACACGACTACATCCGGTCGGGCGCGCTGACGCCGAGCAGCCCGAGACCGTTGCGGACGACCTGCCCGGTGGCGTCGTTCAGCCACAGGCGGGTGCGGTGCAGGTCGGTCACCGGCTCGTCGCCCAGCGGGGTGACGCGGCAGGAGTCGTACCAGCGGTGGTACAGCCCGGCGAGCTGCTCGATGAAGCGCGCGATGCGGTGCGGCTCGCGGAGCTCCGCGGCCTGACGGAGCACCCGCGGGTACTCGGCGAGGGCACCGAGGAGCGAGCTCTCCGACTCGTGCGTGAGCAGCGACGCGTCGAAGACCGACCGGTCGACACCGGACGCCGCGGCGTTCCGCGCGACGGACTGCGTGCGGGCGTGGGCGTACTGCACGTAGAAGACGGGGTTGTCGTTCGTCCGCTTGGTGAGCAGGTCGAGGTCGATGTCGATCGCGGTGTCGCTCGCGAACCGGACGAGGGCGTACCGACCGGCGTCGACACCCACCGCGTCGACGAGGTCCTCCATCGTCACGACGGTGCCGTTGCGCTTCGACATCCGGAGCGGCTGGCCGTCCTTGAGCAGGTTCACCAGCTGACCGATGAGGATCTCGAGGTTCTTGCCCGGCTCGTCCCCGAACGCAGCGCACATCGCCATCATGCGACCGACGTAGCCGTGGTGGTCCGCGCCGAGCATGATCAGGTTGCGCTCGAAGCCGCGCTCGCGCTTGTCGAGGTAGTACGCCAGGTCACCGGCGATGTACGCGGGCTCGCCGTCCGACTTGATGACCACACGGTCGCGGTCGTCGCCGAAGTCCGTCGTGCGGAGCCACAGTGCGCCGTCGGCCTCGTACATCCGGCCCTGCTCCTGCAGTCGGGCGATGGCGCGGTCGACGGCCTTCGACTCGTGCAGGGAGTTCTCGTGGAAGTAGACGTCGAAGTCCACCCCGAAGTCGTGCAGGGAGCGCTTGATGTCCGTGAACATGAACTCGACGCCCTCGCGCCGGAACAGCTCCTGCGCCTCGTCGCGCGGCAGGTCCGTCACGTCGAGCCCCGGCTCGAGCGTCGCGAGCACCCGGGCAGCGATCTCGGCGATGTAGGCGCCGCCGTAGCCGTCCTCGGGCGTCGGCTCGCCGAGCGCGGACGCCAGCAGCGACCGGGCGAACCGGTCGATCTGGTTGCCGTGGTCGTTGAAGTAGTACTCGCGGGTGACCAGGCCGCCCTGCGCCTGGAACACGCGGGCCAGACTGTCGCCGACCGCGGCCCAGCGGACCCCGCCCATGTGGATCGGACCGGTCGGGTTCGCCGAGACGAACTCCAGGTCGATCCGCACCCCGTCGTACAGGTCACCGTGGCCGAAGGACTCCCCCTGGTCGACGACGGTGCGCGCGACCTCGCCCGCCGCGGCGGCCTCGAGCGTGATGTTGATGAAGCCCGGACCCGCGACGTCCACCGACGCCACACCGTCGAGCTCGGTCAGCTCGCCGGCGATCTCCGTGGCCAGCTCCCGCGGGTTCGTGCCCAGGCGCTTCGCGAGCTGCATCGCCGCGTTCGACGCCCAGTCGCCGTGCGCCCGGTTCTTCGGGCGCTCCAGAGCCACGTGCGAGTCCTCGATCGTCACCGTGTCGGCAGCACCTCGTCGCTCGACGATGCCCGTGAGGATCGACAGGTACGCTTCGGAGAGTTCGGCAGGAGTCACGGCGGACGAGTCTACCGGGACACCCAGGCAGCACCCGGACCACGCCGGGCACCATGCAGCAGGATGGTGCGTCATGACCTCCCGCAGCCTCCGGGCGATCAGCATCGCCGCCCTCGTGCTCCCCGCCGCCCTCGTCCTCGCCGGCTGCTCCGGTGGCGACGGCGACGGCACGACCGCCTCGGCCTCGGCGACCGCCGGCGTCGTGGGACGACCCGTGACGCAGACCTGCGACGAGCTCGTGCCCGCCGACACGTTCAGCGTCTACGGGCAGCGGTTCGACCGCGTCCGGTCCCCGAAGCCGACGAAGGGCTCCCCCGTCGCTCAGATCGTCGCCCAGGACGGTCGGGTCTGCACCTGGCGGTCCACCACCGACGACAGCGTGACCGTGACCGTCGCCGTCGCCCACCTTCCGCAGGAGCAGCTGACGCAACTCGAGGACGCCCTCTTCGAACAGGGTGGTTCCGTCCCCACCTACACGGTCGAGGGCTACTTCAGCCTCGCCGGCAGGACCGGCCGCGCCGACGCCTTCGCCGACCGCTCCTGGATCCACACCTCGTCCTCCCTCTACACCGAACCCGGCACCGCCCAGCCCGTCGTCGACGCGGTCCGGGCAGCGGTCGCGCCCGACGCCAAGGCCCCGAGTGGGTCCCCGACGCCCTGATCGGACCGCTCGGCGGACCGCCGTCGGACGGGAGGCGCGGGGCGGGCCCGGCACGGGCCTCCCGTCCGGTGGGGCGTCCTGTCCGGAACAGCAGGCCGGAGGCCGGACACGCGTACGAGGGCGCGGTCCGGACCTGCTACGGTTGATGTCACCCCGGGCCCCCATAGCTCAGGGGATAGAGCACTGCCCTCCGGAGGCAGGGGCGGAGGTTCGAATCCTCCTGGGGGCACAGTGAAATCCCCGCGCAAGCTGACGTCCTCGCTGCGCTCGGTCGGCAGCGCGCGATGTCGGCTTCGCCGACTGATCACCCGTGGCGACCCCGGTGGGGCGGCGCACCTCGTCGTGGCGACCCCGGTGGGGCGGCGCACCTCGTCGTGGCGACCCCGGTGGGTCGGCGCACCTCGTCGTGGCGACCCCGGTGGGTCGGCGCACCTCGTCGTGACGACTCCGACAGGGTGACGCACCTCGTCGTGACGACTCCGACAGGTTCACGCAACTCTTCGTGGCGACTCCGACGGGTGAGCGTCACCGCTGTTTCCGAGGAGGACACCTCGGGGCCCTAGGATCACGCGGCGTGACGCACTCCACGCAGCGGGAACTCGACCGGGGCAGCCTCGCGGCACCCGCCCGGACCCTGCTCGACGTCCTCGCTGCCACCGCCGCGACGCTCCCTGACGCCCTGGCCCTCGAGACGCCCGAGGGGCCGCTCGACTACCGCGCGCTCGTCGCCCTCGTGCACGAGGGCGCCGACGACCTGGCACGGCACGGCGTCCGCCGCGGCGACCGGGTCGGCATCCGCATCCCCTCCGGCGGCCGCGACCTCTCGCTCTCGATCCTCGCCGTCCTCGCCGCCGGTGCCGCCTACGTCCCCGTCGACGCCGACGACCCCGAGGAACGCGCCACCCTCGTCTTCGGTGAGGCCGGTGTCGTCGGCGTCATCGGGGCAGGCGGGGTGCTCCGCGACCGCGACGGCGCAGCCCTGCCGGTCACCGACCCCACGGCGAGCGCCGAACCCCCGTCCACCGACGACGACGCGTGGGTCATCTTCACCTCCGGGTCCACGGGGGTGCCGAAGGGCGTCGCCGTCACCCACCGCTCCGCTGCCGCGTTCGTCGACGCCGAGGCGCGGATGTTCTTGCAGGCCGCTCCGCTCGGTCCGGCGGACCGGGTGCTCGCCGGGCTCAGTGTCGCGTTCGACGCGTCGTGTGAGGAGATGTGGCTGGCCTGGGGGCACGGCGCCTGCCTGGTCCCGGCGCCCCGGTCGTTGGTGAAGAGCGGTGTGGACCTCGGGCCGTGGCTCATCGCGGACGGGATCACCGTCGTGTCGACGGTCCCGACGCTCGCGGCGCTGTGGCCGGACGACGCGTTGGCGTCCGTGCGTCTGGTGGTCTTCGGCGGTGAGGCGTGCCCGCCCGAGCTCGCCGCCCGCATCGCGTCGCGGGACCGGGAGGTCTGGAACACCTACGGGCCGACCGAGGCCACGGTCGTCGCGTGCGGGGCCCTGCTCGACGGCAGCACCCCGATCCGGATCGGGCTGCCGCTCGACGGGTGGGACCTGGCCGTCGTGGACGCCGAGGGGCAGCGGGTCGCGCCGGGGCAGGTGGGTGAGCTCGTCATCGGGGGTGTCGGGCTCGGCCGTTACCTCGACCCGGCGAAGGACGCGGAGAAGTACGCGCCGTTCCCGACCCTCGGGTGGGCGCGGGCGTACCGGTCCGGCGACCTGGTCCGCTACGACCCGGAGGGGCTCGTCTTCCAGGGTCGTGCGGACGACCAGGTGAAGCTCGGTGGGCGGCGCATCGAACTCGGCGAGATCGACGCCGCGCTCCAGGCGCTCGACGGAGTCGCGGGTGGTGCTGCCGTGGTGCAGCGGACCCCTGCCGGCAACCAGGTGCTCGTCGGGTACGTGGCACCGGTCGCCGGCGCGTCCATCGACACGGCCGCGGCGAACGAGCGACTGCGACAGGAGCTGCCCGCCGCGCTCGTGCCGCTCCTGGCCGTGGTCGACGTCCTGCCGACGCGCACGTCGGGCAAGGTCGACCGGGCGGCCCTCCCCTGGCCGCTCGAGGGTGTGACCGGCACCGACCTGCCGCCGACCGTCGCGTGGATCGCCGAACGGTGGTCCGCGATCCTCGGCGTGCCCGTCGCGGACGTCGACGACGACTTCTTCGCGCACGGTGGCGGCTCGTTGACCGCTGCGCAGCTGGTCTCCGCGATCCGCGAGCGGTACCCGACGACGACCGTCGCCGACGTGTACGACCATCCGCGCATCGGTGCACTGGCGGACGCGCTGGACGAGTCCGGTCCGGTCGCCGCGGTCCGCCGTGACGTCGTGCCGGTCCCGCCCGCGACCGGTGCGCTGCTGACCCTCCTCGGGCTGCCGCTCCAGGTGCTCCGCGGACTGCGGCTGCTCAGCTGGACGGCGCTGGTCGCACAGGTCCTGCACGCCACGACCATGCCGTTCCTGCCCGTGCTGCCCTGGCCGGCGCTCGTGGTCGGTCTCCTGCTGTTCGTCAGCCCCGCGGGCAAGATGACGCTCACGGTCGTCGCGGCCCGTCTGCTGCTGGCCGGCGTCCGTCCGGGCGACCATCCCCGTGGTGGGTCGGTGCACGTGCGGGTCTGGCTCGCCGAGCGGATCGCCGAGGCGGTGGACGGTCCCTCCACGGCGGGCGCGCCGTGGATCAGCTACTACGCCCGCGCACTCGGCGCGACCGTCGGTCGCGGCGTCGACCTGCACACGCTGCCGCCCGTGACCGGCATGCTCACGATCGGCAAGCGGGCCTCGGTCGAACCCGAGGTGGACCTCGCCGGGCACTGGGTGGACGGCGACGTCTTCCGGCTCGGCCGGGTGCACGTCGGAGCGGACGCGGTCGTGCACAGCCGCTCGACGCTGATGCCCGGCGCCCACGTCGGTGCCGGCGCCGAGGTCGAGGCCGGTTCCGCTGTCGCCGGGCCCGTCCCCGACGGCGAACGGTGGGCTGGTTCTCCCGCCGGACGCGTCGGCTCGGCACGCCACGGCCGGGAGGCGCGCCCCGCCTCCCCGAGACGCTGGCTGCTCGCGTACGGGGTCGGCTCCGTCGCCGTCGCCGGGCTCCCCGTGGTCGGGGTCGCCGCCGGGCTCGCCGTCGTCGCCGCGGTGGTCGGGCGTCCGGACTCGCTCGACGCCGTGGTGGGTCCGGCCTTGGTCGCCGTCCCGCTCGGCACGGTCGTCGCCGGCGTCGTGTACGCGGGACTCGTCGTCGCCGCGGTCCGGCTCCTCGGACTCGGACTGGTCGAGGGACGACACCCGGTGCGCTCCCGGACCGGGTGGCAGGTGTGGAGCACAGAGCGGATCCTCGACGCCGCCCGGACGCTGCTGTTCCCGCTGTACGCGAGCCTCGTCACGCCGCTGTGGCTCCGGCTGCTCGGTGCGCAGGTCGGTCGGGACACCGAGATCTCCACCGTGCTGCTCATCCCCGCGCTGACGCAGATCGCTTCGGGTGCGTTCCTGGCCGACGACACGATGGTCGCCACGTACGAACTCGGCGGTGGACGGGTGAAGATCGGCCGCTCGAAGGTCGGACGTCGGGCGTTCCTCGGCAACTCGGGCATGACCGGTGCCGGTCGCTCGGTCCCCCGCGAGGCACTCGTCGCGGTGCTCTCGGCCGTGCCGAAGAAGGCCAAGCGAGGGTCGTCCTGGCTCGGCAGCCCGCCGGTCCGCCTGCGCCGGGCCGCCGCGCAGTTCGACGAGGAGCGCACCTTCCGGCCGCCGACCCGCCTCAAGGTCGCCCGCGGCGCGTGGGAGCTGCTGCGTCTGCTCGCCCCGATGGTGTCCGCCGCCATCGCCCTCGGCGTCGCGTTGACGCTCCTGGCGTCCTGGAGCGCCGTCGGCATCGGGTGGACGGTGCTGCTCGCCGGCCCAGTGCTCATCGTCGCCGGAGCGGTGGCCGCGGCCGTGTCGACCCTGGCGAAGTGGGCCTTCGTCGGTCGGATCACCGCGACCGAGCACCCGCTGTGGTCCTCGTTCGTCTGGCGCAACGAGGTGCAGGACACCTTCGTCGAGACCGTCGCCCGTCCCTGGTTCGCCGAGCAGGCCATCGGCACGCCTGCCCTGTCCGTCTGGCTGCGGAGTCTCGGCGCGACGATCGGCCGCGGCGTGTGGTGCGAGACGTACTGGCTGCCCGAGGCGGACCTCGTCACGATCGGCGACGGCGCGACGGTCGCCCGCGGCACCGTCGTCCAGACCCACCTGTTCCACGACCGCGTCATGCAGCTCGACGCCGTCACCCTCGACGCGGGGTCGACGCTCGGCCCCCACGGCGTCGTCCTGCCCGCCGCCGGCATCGGCCCCGGTGCGACCGTCGGGCCGGCGAGCCTCGTCATGCGCGGCGAGCAGGTCCCCGCCGGGACGCTCTGGGCCGGCAACCCGATCGCGCCGTGGGGACGCCCGCCGTGGCGTGACGCCCCCGGGGCCGTGACAGACTGACCGGCACCGTGAAGCAGACCGACCCCGCCGCCGACCCGTACACCCCGCACAGCGGCGACCGGCGCTGGTCGAGCCGCCACCACGACCTGCACCTCGACTACCGCGTCGCCACGAACCGCCTGGACGCGACCGCGACCCTCACGGCGGTGGCGAACGAAGCGCTCGACCGGGTCCTGCTCGACCTGCACGGGCTGTCCGTCGACCGGGTCGACGTCGACGGTGTCCGCGCGAAGAAGGTCTCCGTCGGCACCCACAAGACGACCGTCACGCCCGCGACGCCGATCGCCGCCGGAGCGGAGTTCACCGTGCACGTCCGCTACCGCGGCGCACCCCGACCACTCCGGAGCCCCTGGGGCACGCTCGGGTGGGAGGAGCTGACCGACGGCGTGATCGTCGCCAGCCAGCCGATCGGTGCGCCGTCGTGGTTCCCCTGCAACGACCGGCCCAACGACAAGGCGACCTACCGGATCGAGCTCACCTGCGAAGCCGGGTACGACGTCGTCGCGAACGGGGCGCTGCTCGGCCGTGACCGCACCGCACGCGGCAGCCGGTGGACCTTCGCCGTCACCGAGCCGATGGCGTCGTACCTCGCCACGGTGCAGATCGGCCGCTACCGCACGACGACGATCCGCGGCGGCGACGTCCCGGTCACGCTGCACCACCCGGCCGACCTGACCGCGGCGGTGAAGACCGACTTCGGCCGGGTGCCGGACATGATCGCCCTGTTCACCGACCGCTTCGGCCCGTACCCGTTCGCGGAGTACGGCGTCGTGGTCACCGACGACGAGCTCGAGATCCCGCTCGAGGCACACGGCCTGGCCGTCTTCGGCCGGAACCACGTCGACGGCGAACACGGGACCGACCGGCTGATCGCCCACGAACTCGCCCACCAGTGGTTCGGGAACTCGGTCACCCTCGGGCAGTGGCGGGACATCTGGCTGCACGAGGGCTTCGCCTGCTACGCCGAGTGGCTCTGGTCCGAGCACCGCGGCGGTGCCTCGGCGGACGTGCTCGCCGCCGAGCACCGGGCCGGCCTGCTCGACCAGCCGCAGGACCTGGTGGTCGCCGACCCGGGCGCTCGGGACATGTTCGACGACCGCGTCTACAAGCGTGGGGCGATCGCCCTGCACGCCCTCCGTCGGACGATCGGTGACCAGGCCTTCACCGCCGGGCTCCGGACCATCACCGAACGGCACCGCCACGGAACGGTCGCGACGACCGACGTCGTCGAGGCGTTCGCCGCGGCGGCCGACAGGACGCCCGGGGACGTGCTGCTCGCCATCGGGCCGTGGATCGACGAGCCCGGGGTGCCGGAACTGCCCTAGTCACGGGGCCGCGTCTCCCCCGCGAGCATCCGGGCCAGGACCGCGTACAACTCCTCGGGGTCACGGGCGAGCATCTGCTTGACCAACGCCGTCTGCTCGTCCACCACGACCTCGTACACGCCGCGCTCCACCCCGTCGAGGGTCGCGCGCGCCACGTCCGCCGGGTCGGTCTTGGCCAGCGGGACTCCCGCTGCCATGTCCGTGTCGGCGATACCGAGGTGCACGGACATCACCGATGTCCCCTGTCCGGCCAGCTCGTGGCGCAACGCGTTGCCCATGTTCCACAGGGCAGCCTTCGACACCGCGTAGGCGGAGGCGCCCGGCATGGCCAGCCAGGAGGCGCCCGAGGCGATGTTCACGATGCTCCCACCACCGTTCGCGGACAGGACGGGTGCGAACGCCCGGATCACGGACAGGGTGCCCCAGACGTTCGTGTCCATGTCTGCGTGCGCCGCGTCCAGATCACCCAGCAGGGTCGCCGTGGTGGCGATCCCGGCGTTGTTGATCAGGAGGTCGGTGTCGGTCGCGACAGCGGCGGCGGCTGCGACGGACGCCGGGGAGGTGATGTCGAGGGCGAGCGGCTCGACGCCCTCGAGGTCGATGAGTTCAGGCCGGCGGGCGGTGGCGTACACCTTCGCCCCGCGTTCGACCAGCTGGGCGGCGAGGTGGCGTCCGATCCCGCGATTCGCGCCGGTGACGAGGGCAGTGGCTCCAGAGATGTCCATGCCGCTACGGTAGAACCTGACGTCAGCGTGAGGATCAAGCCCAGGGGGCCGAGGATGCGGATCGGTGCACTCGCCGAACAGGCCGGCGTCAGCGTGCGGTCGCTGCGGTACTACGAGGAACGAGGCCTCCTCGAGTCCGAGCGGACTGCAGGAGGACACCGGGAGTACCGCGAGTCCGACGTCACGCGTGTGCGCTTCATGCAGATGCTCTACGCCGCGGGCATGCCGAGCCGCCGGATCATCGAGCTCCTGCCCTTCCTCGACACCGGGGTCGCCACGTCGACGATGCTCGACCACTTCGACGAGGAGAGCGATCGCATCCGACGCCAGATCGAGGCCCTCACCGCCACCCGTGATCGCCTCGCCCGGCTCCGCGGCATCGCGGCGGAGTCGGTCGCTGGTCGGCCGCCGGAGGAGTGTCGCTCCTCAGCGAACGCCGCCGCCGCCTGATGGCCGGTGTCGTCCCCGGGCGCTGAGCACCACGCCTCTACGGGCGCTCTCCGCTCTCCCGGTCGGAGACCAGCCCGACGCGTCGGTCCTGGACCGTGACCGGGGCGCCCCCTGCCGCGACGGCGAGCACGAGGTCGTCACCGAGCCGGAGGACCGTCACCGGCTGCACGAGGCCGTCGAAGCGGGCGGTGTGCCCGCTGGACTCGGGCGTGACCCGGTCGGCAGCGACGGACTCCGGCGTCATGCACCCGAGCACCACGTCGACCTCGGTCGGGTCGACACGGAGGCCCCGACCGTCCCGTTTCAGGACGGCCTCCTTCACGGCCCAGCACGCGGTGAGGTCGACGGCGGCGGACCCGGACCGTCCGGCTCGCTGACGCTCCCCCGGCGTGAAGGCGTCGAGCTCGGCGGCGGCGACGCGGGAGAGGCGTTCGACGTCGACGCCGATCGCGCTCGGGACGATCGCGCTCGGGTCGGTCGTGGCGGGGCTCGTCGAGCCGGAACTCGTCGTGGCGCGGCTGGTCGTGCTCGGGCCGACGGCCAGTGCGAGGACGCCCGTCGTCCGCGACAGGCTGACACCGATGTCGTGACCGTCCACGACGGCTGCCGGTCGGCCGTGGTCCGCGGCCCCGCAATGCGCGCAGCGACGCTCGACGCGCACCAGCGCCACGGCGGTGTCGGTGACGTCCGCGACGAAGGCGACCAGGGCCTCCCGGTCGGCGGCGCGCGTCCCACGTCCGGTCAGGACGCGGACGACGACACCGTCCGACACGGAGCCCTTCAGGCGTGCGTGAGGGCGATGAGTGCGACGTTCATCGTCGCGTACTTGCCCTCGGACCGGGTGGCCTGGCGGACGCGGCCACGGAGGACCTCGTACCGGCCGTCGCTCTCGCGGACGAACCCGATCACACCGCTCAGCGGTGTCGACACGCGGTGGTACCCGTCCTCCAGTGGGACGACTTCTGCAGTGGTCGCTCGCTCCATTGCTGGACCCCTTCCTCGTTGACGTGGACTCACCATACCCCGCTTCGGGGGACACGCCTCCCGGATTGTCCGCATCCGGCTCGGAGCCACGGAGGCGATACGGGGTACAGGTCGACGCCTCCTGACGGAGTTCTCCACAGCCCGGGCCGGTCCAGCGGGTGCCTGGATAGACTCCGAGCGACGGCCACGGACCAGGTCGACAGGACCACGGAAAGAGGACGGATGCGCGCGGTCGGAAGCAGGACGGACTCCGGGTCGGCGAGGGTGACGCGGCTGTCGTCGGGGATCGTCTCGGCGGTGACCGCGATGGCGCTCGTCGTGCTCCCCGCAGCGGGAGCGCAGGCCACCGCACCGGTCGACATCGGCAGCGCCTACGTCGTCGACGACGCCGACGCACTGACCGACGCGCAGCAGGCCGACGTCGAGCAGGCCGTGCAGGAGCTCTACCAGGACACGCAGACCCAGCTCTACGTGGTCTTCGTCCCGTCGTTCACCGACCCGACCGACCACACCGCATGGGGCGCGGCGACGCTGCAGCGGAACCAGATCGAGACGGACGGCATCCTGCTGTCCGTCGCGGTCGACGAGCGGAACTACGACGTCCAGCAGACGAACGAGACCGCGATCAGCTCCGGCGACGTCGAGAACGCTGTCGACTCGGACCTGCTCCCCCGGCTGAAGCAGGGGCAGTGGGCCGCTGCGGCGACCGCGTTCGCCGCCGGACTGCAGCAGACCCAGCAGCCCGCCGACCTGACCTGGCTGTGGATCCTGCTCGGCCTCGCCGTGCTCGCCGCCGTCGTCGCGGTCCTGGTGATCCGTACCCGCAACAGACGCCGCGCGGCCGCGGCACGCGAGCAGCAGGAGCAGACCCTCGCCGAGCTCGAACGCCGAGCCGGTGGCGCCCTCGTCACGATCGACGACGAGATCCGCACCGCCGAGCAGGAGGTCGGGTTCGCCGCGGCCCAGTTCGGCGACGACGCCGCGAAGCCGTTCGCCGACACCGTCGCGATCGCCAGACGCGAGGTCCGCAAGGCCTTCGCCCTCCAACAGCAGCTCGACGACGAGGTCCCGGACACCGCCCAGCAGCGCGTCGACTGGTCGAACCAGATCATCGCGACGTGCGAGCAGGCCCACGCGGCGATCGAGTCCCAGACCGAGGCGTTCGACCAGCTCCGGGCGCTCGAGGAGACGGTGGACACCGCCTCGGCCGACCTCACGACGTCGCTCACCGCGGCTCCCGCCGCCGTCGACGCAGCCCGCGCCGCTCTCGAGCGCGTCCGGAACGCCTACACCGGCCGGACCCTCGCGACCGTCGCCGACAACGTCGACCAGGCCGTCGAGGTCCTGCGGTACGCCGACGATCGCGCCGCCGCAGCCCGGACGGCCCTCGCCGCCGGTGACCGTGGCGCAGCGGTCGTCGCCGTCCGCGACGGCCAGCACGCGCTGGCTCAGGTGCAGCAGCTCACCGGTGCCGTGACGGCCGCCGAGACCACCTTCGCCGACGCTGCCAGCCGCGCCGAGGCCATGCGCGCCGACATCGAGGGGGACCTCGCCGCCGCCGGCACCCTCACCACCGGTGGTGCGGACCTGGCCGCCGCCGTGGCGCGAGCGCAGCGGGTCCTCCGCGCCGACGTCGACCCGCGCGACCCGGTCGGCGCCGTCGACGCACTGACCAGGGCGAACACCGACATCGACGCGGCCCTCGCCAGCGCCCGCACCGCCGAAGAGCAGCACCGCCGCGCGACCCAGGCCCTCGACGCCGCGCTGCGGGACGCCCGGAGCCGGATCGCCCAGGCCCGCCAGTACGTGACCGTCCACCGCGGCGGTGTCGGCTCGACCGCCCGCACCCGTCTGTCCGAGGCCGAACGCGCGCTCGACGACGCCCTCGACCTCGCGGTGACCGACCCCCAGCGTGCGCTGCAGGCGGCCCGTGCAGCCGAGCAGTACGCGGCCGCGGCCATCGACGAGGCGGACAACGACATGGGCGGATGGCCCGGTGCCGGTGGGGGCACGGGTGGCGGCCGCGGTGGCGCCCAGCTCGGCGGACTCGTCACCGGCATCGTCCTCGGCGGCCTGCTCGGCGGGCGCGGTGGCAGCTACGGTGGCGGCAGCTTCGGCGGGGGCGGCTTCTCCGGCGGCGGCCGGTTCTGACCAGACCTCTCGAACAACCCAGCAGTCCATCCACGAAAGGGAACCAGCAATGGCAAAGCAGTCCATCTTCGGCCGCATCTCCACACTCGTCCGGGCGAACATCAACCAGCTGATCGACAACGCCGAGGACCCGCAGCTGATGCTCGACCAGCTCGTCCGCGACTACTCGAACAACATCGCGGACGCCAAGAGCGCCATCGCGCAGACGATCGGGAACCTCCGCCTGCTCGAGCAGGACAACGAGGAGGACGTCCGCGCCGCTCAGGAGTGGGGTCAGAAGGCCGCGAACGCCTCCGCCGCTGCCGACCGGTACCGGGCCGAGGGCAAGGCCTCGGACGCCGACAAGTTCGACAACCTCGCGAAGATCGCGATCGGCAAGCAGATCGCCGCCGAACAAGAGGTGCAGGACAACGCCGCACCACTCGCCACGCAGAACGAGCAGGTCGAGAAGCTCAAGCAGGGTCTCGCCGGCATGGAGCAGAAGCTCGAGGAGCTCCGGTCGAAGCGGAACACCCTCGTCGCCCGTGCCAAGACCGCCGAGGCGCAGTCGAAGGTGAACGACGCCCTGGGCAACATCGACATCACCGACCCGACGAGTGACCTGGCCCGCTTCGAGGAGAAGGTCCGCCGCGAAGAGGCGAAGGTCATCGGCCAGCAGGAGCTGCAGGCCTCCAGTCTCGACGCACAGTTCGAGAGCCTCGAGGACGTCGGCCGCGACGCCGAGGTCGAAGCCCGTCTCGCCGCCCTGAAGTCCGGCGGCCCGACGGTCTGACCCCGACCGGTCGGCACACGCTCGACGACTGCTCCGGACGACGTCGGACCCGCCTGACAGACTGACACGATGCGCTTCATCGTGGTCGGTCAGTGGCAGGGTTCGGCGTCGTCGCGCGCCATGCGGCTCGCGGACGGAGCAGCCGCCGTCGCAGCGGACCTCCCCCGCACGGCGACCACCACGATCGACGTGCCGACCGGTGCCGGCGACCGCCTCGACACCGCGGTCGCGCGGTACACCTCGGTGCTCACGGTCTCCGGCTCCGTCGCCGCGGAGGCGGCTGTCGCCACCGAAGCCGTCCTCGTGATCGGTGGTGACGGCTCCAGCGTGCTCGGCGCCTCCGTGCTGGTCGGGGCGGACACGGCGGTGGTGCGCCTCTCCGGGTCGAGTGGGTTCCGGGCGTTGAACCGCGCCCAGCCGGTCGCGGCCGAGACGGCCGCACTGCGCCTCCTGGTCGACCGCCCGTCGGAACTGTTCCCGGACCTGCCGGTCGTCCCGGCGTCGTCGGTGGTGGTCGCGGGCACGCGCGGCACCGAGTCCGCCGAGGCGGCCGCACTCGACCGGGCCGGGATCACCCACCTCGACGTGGACGCGGCGACCCCGGACGCCGTCCGTGCCGCGGTCGAGCGCACCGGTGCCGGCAGCGTGTTCGTGCACGTGGACCTCGACGTCCTCGACCCCTCGCAGGTCGACGGGCTGCTCGAACCGGTCCCCTTCGGCATCGACGGCGCAGCCCTCGTCGCCCTGGTCCAGGCGGCCACGGACGGACGACGGCTCGTCGGAGCAGCCCTGACCGGGTTCGCCCCGGTCGACCCGAGCCGTGCCGTCGAGGACCTGGGCGTGATCCTGCGGGTCGTCGGCGCCCTGTCCACCGCGGCGCGCGCGGCCTGACGCACCCGTCGGGTGCGGTTCTCCACCGGGCGCACCGCTCCCGGCCGATGACCGCCCGGCGAAGGCTACGCTCGGCCACATGACGGACTACGACCTCATCGTGATCGGAGCCGGCGCTGTCGGCGAGAACGTGGCGGACTACGCCCACAAGCGCGGCCTCTCGGTCGCCGTGGTGGAAGCCGAACTCGTGGGCGGTGAGTGCTCCTACTGGGCCTGCATGCCGTCCAAGGCACTGCTCCGCAGCAGCCACGCGATCGCCGCGGCCAAGCGCGTGGGTGGCGCGGCGGAAGCCGTGACCGGTGACGTCGACGCGGCCGCCGTGCTCGCACGCCGCAACTCGTTCACGAGCAACTGGGACGACGCATCGCAGGTGCAGTGGCTCGAGTCCGCCGACATCGCACTGATCCGTGGCCGCGCCGTGATCACCGGTGAGAAGACCGTCGAGGTCGACGGCACCACGTACACCGCACACGCCGTCGCCCTGGTCACCGGTTCCGTGCACACCCTGCCGCCGGTCCCGGGTCTGGCCGAGGCGAAGCCGTGGGGCACGCGGGAGGGCACCAGTGCGCAGGAGGTCCCGGAGAGCCTGCTCGTCATCGGTGGCGGCGTCGCCGGTTCCGAGCTGGCGACCGCCTGGGCAGCACTCGGCGCGAAGGTCACGCTGGCCGCCCGCCACGGTCTGCTCGGCGGCATGGAGCCCTTCGCGGGCGAACTCGTCGCCGACGGCATGCGGGAGCTGGGCATCGACGTCCGCACCGGTGTGAACCCGACCCGCGTCGACCGCGACGAGCACGGGCTGGTCACCACCACCTTCGACGACGGCACGACCCTCGTCACGAGCGAGGTCCTCGCCGCGACCGGCCGCGCACCGGGCACCGAGCACCTCGGGCTCTCCTCCGTCGGGCTGACCGACGGCGAGTGGCTCGACGTCGACGACACCATGCTCGTCACCGGCACCGACTGGCTGTACGCCGTCGGTGACGTCAACCACCGCGCGCTCCTCACCCACCAGGGCAAGTACCAGGCCCGCGCAGCCGGCGAGGTCATCGCGGCACGGGTCCAGGGCCGTCCGGTGCACGCCGAGCCGTGGGGCGCGCACGTCGCCACCGCGGACCACGCCGCGGTCCCGCAGGTCACCTTCACCGACCCCGAGGTCGCGAGCATCGGCCTCACCGAGGAGCAGGCGCGTCAGCAGGGCATCGACGTCCGCGCGGTCGAGTACGACCTGGGCAGCGTCGCCGGCTCGGCACTGCAGGCGGACGGCTACACCGGCCGGGCGAAGATGGTCGTCGACGAGTCCCGCGGGGTCGTCGTCGGGGTCACCTTCGTCGGGCAGGACGTCGCCGAGATGCTGCACGCCGCCACCGTGGCGGTCGTGGGCGAGGTCCCGGTCGACCGGCTCTGGCACGCGGTCCCGGCCTACCCCACCATGAACGAGATCTGGCTGCGCCTGCTCGAGACCTACGGCCGCCCCGAGTAGCCGATGCGGAACCCGCTCGTCGACTCGCCGGTGTCCCGTGCGGGATGGCTCTTCGCGACGGCCGTGGGCCTGGCGATCGGGCTGCCGCTGTCGTCCGGACCCGTGCGGGTCGTCGATGGCGTGATCGTCTGCCGAGGACTGCCGCGCTGGGTCTTCCGGCGCGGTGGGACCTGCGTCGGCTCGGTCTACCTGACGCGGGACAACGACGGCGACCGGGTCCTGCGGCACGAGCGTGTGCACGTCGACCAGTGGCGCCGCTACGGCATGCTCATGCCGCTGCTCTACGGGATCGCCGGGCGGGATCCGCTCCGCAACCGCTTCGAGGTCGAGGCCGGGTTGGAGGACGGCGGCTACCGCTGACCCGCGTTCCCCGCGCTCGGCACCCGGCTCGGCTGGCGCCGCCTGGCGTCCGGCGCCCGGCGCCCGGCGCCGCCCGGCCACGCACAACAGCAACCGGCTCGAACCACGGGATCCCCCGGTTCCAGCCGGTTTCCGCTGTGCGGCGCCGTTCTGCGCCGCCGATCTGCGCCGCCGATCCGATCGAGCGCCCGGCAGAGGACAACCGGGCATCGTCCTCGCGCCGAACGGTCACGACAACGGATCCGCCGTTCGGTCACGTTCGGTCGTTCCGCGGCGCTGAGAACGACGATGTGTGACCACTCGACGGACCCGAGCCGGGCGCGGCAGCCCGGCCCGATGCACGCGACAGCCCGGCGCAGCGCACGCGACGGCCCGGCTCAGCGCGAGCGGCGCGGGACGACCAGCGGCGTCCCGGTCTCCGGATCCGGCACGACCACGCACGGCAGCCCGAAGACGTCCGCGACGAGTTCCTCGGTGACGACGGACGCCGGCGTCCCCTGCGCGACGATCGCGCCGTCCCGCATCGCGATCATGTGCGTGGCGTAGCGGGCCGCCTGGTTGAGGTCGTGGAGCACCGCGACGACCGTGCGCCCGGCGGCGTGGAGCGTCGACGCCAGTTCGAGCACGTCGTACTGGTGCGCGATGTCGAGGAACGTCGTCGGCTCGTCGAGCAGCACGATGTCGGTCTGCTGCGCGAGCACCATCGCGATCCAGACGCGCTGCCGCTGCCCGCCGGAGAGTTCGTCCACGCCACGGTCGGCGAGCCCCAGGATGTCGGTCTGCGCCAGGACCGCCTGCACGACCTGTCGATCGGTCCCGCTGGAGGGGTGCAGCAGGTCCTGGTGGGGGAACCGTCCGCGGGCCACGAGGTCCCGCACGGTGATGCCGTCCGGGGCGATCGGCGTCTGCGGCAGCATCGCGACCCGCCGGGCGACGGCCTTCGGGCGGTACGACGTGATCGGCCGGCCGTCCAGGTACACGGTGCCGGCCGAGGGCTTGAGCGTCCGGGCCAGCGCCTTGAGCAGCGTCGACTTGCCACACGCGTTCGGCCCGACGATGACGGTCAGTTCGCCGTCCGGGACGTCCACGTCGAGGTCCTGCACGACGACCCGGTCGTCGTACCCGAGCCGGAGACCCCGGGCTCCGAGCGCGGTGACCGGTGCCTCCGGCGTGAGGACGGTCGCGGGACGACCGGCAGGACTCAACACTCCGCCTTGCCGTGCCGCCAGTACCCCATGAACGCGACCTGCTTCCGGTCCAGCCCGATGCTCCGCACGAGGTGACGACGGAGCTCCTTGACGCAGCCGGCCTCCCCCGCGATCCAGGCGTACACGGGCAGGTCGTCGTCCTCACGCGGGACGTCCCAGAGCACCTGCTCGTCGACGTCCACGTCGACGAGTTCGGCCGCGGCCGCAGCGCGTCGGTCGACGACGAGCGGGTCCGGTGCCACGGTCGAGGCCCAGGCGTGCACGTGGTCCGTCATCCGGGCCCCGTGTGAGGCACCGTTGCGGGCGATCCAGCGGACCTCGACCCCGACGGGTGCAGACACCGGCAGCCGGTCGGCGTCGGTCGGGACCTCGATGAAGACGTGTCCGACGGCGCTGACGTCGAGGGCTTCGAGGATGGCGCAGATCGCGGGCGCGGCGGTCTCGTCCCCGGCGAGCAGGATCCGGTTCGCGGACCCGGGCGAGAACTCGGCAGCGCCGGACGGCAGGTCGGCGGGCGACTCCGGGACGCTCGGCCCGACGATCCGCAGTTCGTCACCGACGCGGCACGCGGACACCCACCGCGATGCGGGGCCGGCGTCCCCGTGGGCGACGAAGTCGATGTCGAGCTCGTGGGCGTCGGGCCGGAACGAGCGGACGGTGTAGGTGCGGATCGGGTTCCGGGTCGCGTCCGGCAGGGCACGCCACGCGGCGAACCAGTCCTGGCCCTCGGGCAGGTCCGAGAACCCGTGGCCCTCGAGCGGCAGGAGCACCTTGATGCGCTGGTCGAGACCGACGGCCGAGAAGTCCGCGAGCTCGTCGCCCGTCAGCGTCACCCGGACGAAGTGCGGGGTGAGGGACGTGACGGCGGCCACACGGACGGAGAAGACACGGTACCGGGCTGCCACACCTCGAGTATGGCATGCCTAACCTAACGACAGAAGGGCGCGAGGCACTGCGACACTGGTCGGGTGTCCGAGCACGATGACGAATTCGCCGACGTCCCCGCCCTGGCGGCCGCAAGCGGCGTGACCGAGCCGCTCCGCGCCTCCCGGCAGGACGTGCGTACCGACGGCGGCGGGACGGTCTCAGCGATCCGCTGGTCCCGCACCGGCCCGCCCGCGCCCGGACGGGAGGCACGGATCACCTACCTGCACGGGCTCGGCATCGACGCCCACAGCTTCGACCAGACCGCGGTCGCGATCGACCAGCCGGCCGTCGCGCTCGACCTGCCCGGGCACGGCCGCTCGGCCTGGCGGGAGGACGCGGACTACGCGGCGACCGCGACGGCACCGACCGTCCTCGCCGCCCTGGACGCCCTCGACGTGCCGCCGGGGCTCGTCGTCGGCCACTCACTCGGTGCGATCCTGTCCGCGCGGCTCGCCGCCCTCGCACCCGAGCGGGTCACCGGGCTCGTGCTCGTCGACATGTCCCCGGACTTCGCGCAGCGGGCCGTCGACCGGATCGCCCGTGCCCTGGAGTCCGAGGAGCCGTTCGCGAGCCTGGACGAGGTCGTCGAACGGGCGATCGCCGCGCGAGTCGGTGGGGACGAGGCGACACTCCTCCGGGAGGCGCGCCACTCGACCCGGCTCGGCGCCGACGGACGACTCGTGCGGCGGCACCACTTCCCGCACCTCGGCGGTCGCACGTCGTCCGTCGGGCGGTTCGTGGACGCGTGGCCGGACCTCGAGCAGCTCGACGTCCCGCTGCTGCTCGTCCGCGGTGACCGGGGGTACGTCTCCCCCAAGCTGCACCACGCGTTCGCCGAGCGGCTGCCGGACGCCACGATCGTGACGGTGGAGTCGCGGCACGCCGTGCAGACGCAGGCGCCGCTCGCCCTCGCGGACGCGATCCGGGAATGGGCGACCACTCACGGCTTGTTGGATGGCGTCGAAGAACCCCCCGAGACTTCGTCCGAGACCTGACACCGCCGGTGCCCGGCTGCCCGGTAGCCTCGTCCGAGCGTCGCTGACGACCGTCGTCTCGCCGCCCTCGTCCCGGCCCTCGTGGGTCTGGCTCCGGGAAGGAACCCAGCATGCGTCCGCTCCACCGCACCGCCCTGGCCGCGGCAGCCCTCGCCGTCGCGACCTCGGTCGCCCTGGCCGGCTGCTCCGGCGGCTCCGACGACACCCGGGGCGGCGCCGACGCGACGGTCCGGGTCGGCCTGGTGCTCGAACCGACCAGCCTCGACATCCGCACCCAGTCCGGCAACGCGCTCGACCAGGTGCTCATCGACAACGTCTACCAGGGGCTCGTCGGACGGACCGCGAGCGGGAAGGTCCGCGACGTGCTGGCGTCCTCGCACGAGGTGTCCGACGACGGCCTGACCTACACGTTCACGCTGCGCGACGGTGCGACCTTCCAGGACGGCGAGCCGGTCACCGCGAAGGACGTCGTCTGGTCGTTCGAGGACGTCAAGGCGCACGAGTCCTACGTCGACGCGGACGACCTCGCCGCGGTGGAGACCGTGGCCGCCACCGGAGACGACACCGTCACGCTGACCCTCTCGAAGCCGGACTCGGACCTGCTCTGGAACCTCACCGGCCGCGCGGGCCTGGTCCTCGAGCAGGCGGCGGACAACGACCGGACGAAGACCGCGAACGGCACCGGGCCGTTCGAGGTCGCCAGCTGGAAGCAGGGCGACTCGCTCACCTTCCGCCGGAACCCGGACTACTGGGGCGCGAAGGCGAAGGTGGCGAAGGTCGTCTTCCGGTACATCACCGACCCGTCGACGGCCGTCAACGCCATGGCCGGCGGCGATCTCGACGTCGAGACCGCGGTCGACGGCACCCTGAAGAGCCAGCTGCAGAACACCTCCGGCGTCACACTGCACACCGGCAAGACGACCGACAAGTACACGCTCGCGTTCAACGACCAGAAGGCACCCTTCGACGACGTCCGCGTCCGCAGGGCGATCCGGCAGGCCGTCGACCCGAAGGCCGTCATCAAGGCGATCGGCGGCGGCGGGGTGGAGCAGGGCGGTCCGATCCCCGCGCTCGACCCCGGCTACCAGGACCTGACCGACATCGACGCGTACGACCCCGCCTCGGCGAAGAAGCTCCTGCGGCAGGCCGGCGTCACGAAGCCGACGCTCACCCTGACCTACGCCAACGTGTACCCCACGGCGATCGGCGACGTCCTGACCTCCGAGCTCGCCGACGTCGGCATCACGCTCAAGGTGCAGCGCGTGGACTTCGCGACCTGGCTCGACTCGGTGTTCAAGAACAAGGACTTCGACCTCAGCATGGTGAACCACACCGAGGCGCGGGACTTCGGCAACTGGGCGGACCCGGACTACTACTTCGGGTACGACAACGCCGAGGTCCAGCGGCTCTACGCAGCCTCCGTCGCCACGACCGACCAGGCCGAGAAGGTGCGCGCCCTGCAGCAGGCGGCGAAGATCGTCAGCGACGACGCCGCGGCCGAGTGGCTGTACACGGCGACCACCACGACGGCGGTCCGCGACGGGGTCACCGGCTTCCCGTTCGACAGCACCACGACCCGCTTGGACCTGGCGGACCTCGCCGTCTCGTAGCATCGGAGTCGTGACCCGATTCCTCGTCGGGCGGGTGCTCCTGCTCGCCGTCGGACTGCTCGTGGCGAGCCTGATCGTCTTCGCGACGCTCCGCGTGCTCCCCGGCGATGTCGCACAGGTCGTCGCGGGCGCCGAGGCGACGCCCACCCAGGTCGCCGCGCTCCGCGAGCAGCTCGGGCTCGACCGGCCCGTCGCGCTGCAGTACCTCGACTGGATCGGCGCCCTGTTCCGCGGTGACCTCGGCAACTCGCTCGTCACTCGCGGCCCGGTCGCCCCGGAGATCGCGCAGAAACTCGCGGTGACGCTGCCGCTCGCCGGCATGTCCCTGGCGGCCGCGCTGGTGCTCGGCGTCCCGCTCGGCGTGCTGGCCGCGGTCCTCCGTCGCCGACCGGGTGGCGCGGTCATCTCCGGTGCCGCGCAGGCCGTCGCCGCGATCCCGGTCGTCTGGGCCGGCATGCTGCTCGTCGCCCTGTTCGCCGTGACGCTGCACTGGCTGCCCGTGCAGGGCTTCCCGCTCGACGGCTGGGACACGCCGGGCCGGGCGTTCGCGGCGCTCGTCCTGCCCGCGCTGACCATCGGCGCGGTCGAAGGTGCTGTCATCCTCCGCTTCACCCGGTCCGCGACGCTGTCCATCCTCGACGCCGACCACGTCCGGACCGCTGCGGCGATCGGCTTGACGAAGAACCGGGCGCTCCTCCGCCACGGCCTGCCGAGCGTCGCGCTGACCGTGCTCGCCGTTCTCGGTGTGCAGATCGCCGGGCTGCTGGTCGGAGCCGTCGTCGTCGAGCAGCTGTTCTCGCTGCCCGGGGTCGGCCGCATGCTCGTCACCGACGTCGGCCGGCGCGACATCACGAAGGTGCAGTCCGAGCTCCTCGTGCTCACCGGTCTCGTCCTGCTGGTCGGGTTCGCCGTCGACGTGCTGCACCGCGTGCTCGACCCCCGACAGCGCGAGGCCTCGTCGTGAGCGCGCTCGGCCGGCTGCTCCGGACCCCGACCGGACTGTTCGCCGTCGTCGTCCTCGGACTGCTCGTCGTCCTGGCCGCGGTGTCGCTCGTCTGGACGCCCGAGGACCCGTTCCGCACCGACCCGTTCCACCAGTGGGAGCGCCCGAGCGCCGCGCACTGGTTCGGCACCGACGGGGTCGGCCGCGACATCGCCAGCTACCTGCTCGCCGGCACCCGGACCACGCTCCTCGTCGCGGTCGGCGCCGGGATCATCGCCAGCGTCGTCGGAATCGTCCTCACCGCGATCGGCTCCCTCACCGTCCGCTGGATGCGCGAGGCCACGGCGGTGCTCCTCGACGTCCTGGTCGCCTTCCCCACCCTCCTCACCGCGATGCTCCTCACCGCCGTGTACGGCGGCTCCCTCGGCGTCGTCGTGGTGTCCGTCGGGCTGGCGTTCGGCGTCACCATCGCCCGGGTCGCCCGCGGCGAGATCCGGCGCATCGCCCGGAGCGACTACGTCGTCGCAGCCCGGGCGTCCGGGGTCGGCCCGCTCGGTGTGCTGTTCCGCCACCTGGTGCCGAACGCCGCGCCGTTGTTCACCGTGCAGCTGTCGCTCGCGATGGCGAGCGCGGTCCTCGCCGAGGCCGGGCTGTCCTACCTCGGCTACGGCGCCGACGCGGGCACGGCGTCCTGGGGTCGGCTGCTGTCCGACCTGCAGACGTACATCGGGGTGCACCCGTGGAGCGCGACCTGGCCGGGTGCGGCGATCGCGCTCGTGGTGATGGCGCTGTCCCTGCTCGGCGACGCGGTCCGGGACGCCACCGACCCACGGCTGACGACCAGTCGGCGGGGGTCGGACGCGGCTCCCGCACCCGGCACCGCAGTGGGCACGCCCGACACACCCGACAACCGCGGCACGACCGGCACGGTCAGCGGAACGGAGGGCATCGCATGAGCACCGGAACGGCGACGCCCGGCCTCGACGTCCGCGGCCTGACGGTCCGGATCGCGGGGCGTACGGTCCTCGACGACGTGACGTTCACCGTGCCTCCCGGCCGTCGCGTCGGCGTGATCGGCGCGTCCGGGTCGGGCAAGTCGATGACGTCGCTCGCCCTGATGGGCCTGGAACCCGCCGGCGCGACCGTCACCGGCAGCATCCGCCTGGACGGACGGGAGCTCGTCGGCCTGCCCGACCGCGAGCGTGCACGCACCCGCGGCGCGGCGATCGGGATGGTGTTCCAGGAGCCGGGGACCGCCCTCGACCCGCTCCGGCGCGTCGGCAGGCAGATCGTCGAGCCGCTCCGGCTGCACCGGGGTCTCGACCGGCGCGCCGCCGCCGAGGCCGCCGTCGGACTCGCCCGGGACGTCGGTCTGCCCGACCCGGAACTGCTGCTCCGGCAGTACCCGCACCAGCTGTCCGGCGGGCAGCGGCAGCGGATCTGCATCGCGATGGCGATGGCGGGCGAGCCCGCGTTCCTCGTCGCCGACGAGCCGACCACGGCGCTCGACGTGACCACGCAGGCGCGGATCCTCGACCTGTTCGAGTCGCTCACGGCCTCCCGTGGGACGGGGATGCTGTTCGTCACCCACGACCTGGCGGTGCTGTCGCGGATCGCGGACACGGCGGTCGTCCTGGAGGCCGGACGTGTCGTCGAGCAGGGCCGCGTCGCCGACCTGCTCGCCACGCCCGGGCACCCTGCCACGCTCGCGCTCGTCGAGGCAGCCCGCGCCACCGCCAGGAGGACCTCGTGAGGGAGCCCGACACCGCCGCTCCGGCCCTCGCCGGCGCGGACCTCAGCCGCACGTACCGGCTCCCCCGGCGTGGCCCCTTCGAACCGGGCGCGGTCCGCACCGCCGTGGACGGCGTCGACCTCATCGTCCCGTCCGGCGCCCGGCTCGGGATCGTCGGTGAGTCCGGGTCCGGCAAGTCGACGCTCGTCCGCCTCCTCGCCGGACTGGAGGCCCCCACCACCGGCACGGTCCAGGCCTCGGGCCGCCCCGTGGACGCGCGGGCATCGGCCGCGGCCTCGCGCTGGTTCCGGCGCGAGACCGGCATCGTGTTCCAGGACCCGGTCGCCTCGCTCGACCCGCGGATGCGCGTCGGTGCGATCGTCGCCGAACCGCTCCGGGCACTCCGTGTCGCCGGCGACCACCG
Source organism: Curtobacterium sp. MCPF17_052 (assembly GCF_003234085.1). GTDB lineage: Bacteria > Actinomycetota > Actinomycetes > Actinomycetales > Microbacteriaceae > Curtobacterium. The sequence continues at coordinate 167,027 of NZ_QKSD01000007.1, read as the reverse complement.
CGCGATGGTCGCGGCGGTCCTGGAACGGGTGGACCTGCCAGCCGACGCTGCTGACCGGTACCCGCACGAGTTCTCCGGCGGGCAGCGCCAGCGGATCGCGATCGCCCGCGCGGTGGTGCACCGACCGCGGATCCTGTTCGGGGACGAGCCGATGAGCGCCCTCGACGTGGTGGTCCGTGCCCGCGTGATCGACCTGTTCCGCTCGTTCGTGGACGACCTCGGGGCGACACTCGTGCTCGTCTCGCACGACATCGGGGTCGTCCAGCGCCTGTGCGACACCGTCGCCGTGATGTCGGCGGGGCGGATCGTCGAGCACGGCCCGGTGTCCCTGCTCGACGCGCCGACGCACGAGGTCACCCGGGCCCTGGTCGCGGCGGCGCCGACGCTGCCGTAGGGCCAGGGGCGCGCGGGCGGCCCGGCGAGGCCGGGGTGGCGGCGCCCGGGTCGCACAAACCGCCGCAGACATCCGCCGAGGTTGCACGGACTGCCGGCCACGCGCCTCCAGGCCTGCAGATTTCGCGACCTCGGCGGACGACGCGCGGCATGTCGTGCGACCTCGGCGGACGGCGACAGGGACGGCGACAGGCCCGGCGACACGCCCGGCGACAGGCCCGCCCGACGAGCGCCCGCGCCGAGCGCCCCGCGCTACCAGCCGGCGGGGTGCCGCCGCTGCCAGCGCAGCCTGCGCTCGAGCTGCGCCCCGATCGCCAGGAGCACCCGCTCACCACCCGGACGTCCGATGAGCTGCACCCCCATCGGCAGCCCCGCGCCGTCCGGGTGCCCCTCGCCCGTGACCCCGACGGGCAACGAGATCGCGGGCAACCCCGACACGTTCGCCATCGACGTCCAGGGCGAGTACGCGCACTGACGACGGAAGTCCTCCTCCGGGTCGTCGCCGTACCAGCCGAGCGGCCTCGGGGTCATGGCGAGCGTCGGCGTGAGGACGGCGTCGAACCGGTCGAACGCCCGGATCAGCGCGATCGAGAACGCGTCCAGTCCGGCCATCGCGTCGAGCACCTGCGTCGCGGACAGCTCCCGCCCTCGCGACACCAGCCAGGCGACGAGGGGCGTCAGGGCGCGCAGGTCGATGCCGGGGATCCGGGCGATGCCGGCGCCCGAGGACTCCCACGCCACCTGGAACGACTCCGCGTACGGCACGCGCGGCATCGCGACCTCCTCGACCCCGTGCCCGACCTCGCCGAGCACACGGACGGCGGTGTCCACGGCCTCCCGCGCGGCCGGGTCGACGACCACGTCGACGAAGTCGTCCCACGGCGAACCGTCGAGCAGCCCGACGACGAAGCGCCCCTCGCCCCGGACGGCGGCCGCGGTGAACGGCCCCTCGCCGACCTCGGGTGTCACGAGCGCGTAGGGCTGGCGCTCGGCCAGACCGGTCGGCGCCACGAGTGCGTCGAGCAGCATCCCCGCGTCGGCGACGGTCCGGGTGAGCGGCCCGGCGACAGCGAGTCCGCCCAGCCCGGCACGCCCGGGCATCGACGGCACCCGACCACGACTCGGCTTGAGTCCGACCAGGCCGGTGGCCGCGGCCGGGAGCCGCACCGAGCCTCCACCGTCCGACCCGACGGCCGCCGGCAGCAGCCCGGCCGCGACGGCGACGGCGGCGCCGCTCGACGACCCGCCCGGGGCACGCGTGGTGTCGTACGGGTTGCGGGTGGTGCCGAAGCGCGTCTCGGAGGACGACGACATGCCGAACTCGGGCGTCGCCGTCTTGCCCAGGCTGATCGCCCCGGCGTCGTCGAGGGCGGTGACGAGCGGGTGGTCGACCGTCGCCGGGTCACCCGGCAGGGCGAGCGTCCCGGACCGGGTGGGGACGCCGCGCCGGTCCGTCAGGTCCTTGTCCGCGGACGGGAGGCCCCACAGCGGCCGCGACGTCGGCACCAGGTCGCCGAGGTGGTCGGCCCGGGCACGCGCGGCCTCGGCGGTGACGGTCACGAACGCGCCGAGCTCCGGGTCGAGCCGCTCGATGCGGTCGAGGTAGTGGTCGGTGACCTCGCGGGCGGTGGTGTCACCGCGGCGGATCCAGTCCCAGAGTTCCTGCGCGGACAGGTGGTGGAGTTCGAACACGGATCGAGCCTAGGCCGACGTGTCGCTCCCCGGCCCTTGACCGACCGCCTCGACGAGACCAGGCTCGGCGCATGGACCACGGCGGAGTGCTCAGTGCGGATGCGCCCGACCCGGAGATCGCGCGCCGGGCCGCGGCCCGATCGCTGCGGTTCGGCATCGCCGGGCTCGTCGCACAGCGGCACCTCGAGGACTTCGGTTCCGTCGGCGTCCAGACGGGCGAATCCGACGGCGTCCGCGACAGTGCCACCGTGTCGCGGCAGTACACGCTCTGGCGGAACCCGGAGGACCACGACGACCCGGTGAACCTGGCGGCGATGGACGACGAGCGGCGACGGTCCCTGGAGGAGGTCCCGCCCTGGCCACGCCCGGACTGGCTCGTCGCCACGGTCGAGCGGATGCGGTACCCGATGCTGTGGGAGGCGGTCCAGACCCACTGGAGCCGGCGCGGTACCACCCGCCCGTCACCTGCCGAGGCGCTCGTCGGGCACGTGCAGTACGTCCTCGTCAACGGGTACCGCGACGAACTCGCTCCCCCGGAGTCCACCGAGGACCCCTGGCCGACGCTGGTCGACGAACGCAGCGTCCAGTCCGGACACCCCGTCTTGGTCGACGGCGTCGAGCGCCCCGGGCTGCTCCTCGACACGGACCCCTTCGTGCTCGGCCTGGCCACCGAGCTCGACGACGGGCGACTCCTGACGGCGGTGCTCCCCCGCGACGAGCTGCCCCTGCTCACCGTCGCCTTCGACTCGGCCGCACCGCTCGACTGACGGGAGGCGCGGGGCGGCCCGGCACCGCGCCTCCCGTCCCGGTCCGTGGCCGCCCCGGCGAGGTGGGACGATGGAGGGATGACCGCCACGCTCGTCGCCAAGGGGCTCGCCGGCGGCTACGCCGCCCGCACGCTGTTCGACTCCCTCGACCTCACGGTCGCACCTGGTGACGTGATCGGCGTCGTCGGCGTCAACGGCGCGGGCAAGTCCACGCTGCTCCGCCTGCTGGCCGGGGTCGACGAGCCGCTCGCCGGGACCGTGTCACTGTCGCCGACGGACGCGTTCGTCGGCTGGCTGCCGCAGGAGCACGAGCGGGTGCCCGGGGAGACCGTTGCGGGGTACGTCGCCCGCCGGACCGGATGTGCCGAGGCGGCGGCGGAGATGGACGCGACCGCCCTGGCCCTCGGCGAGCCGGACGCCGGGGACGCCGCAGCGGACCGGTACTCGGTCGCCCTCGAACGGTGGCTGGCCTCGGGTGCCGCGGACCTGGACGAGCGGATGCCGGTGGTGCTCGCCGACCTCGGCCTGACCCTCGACGCACCCGACGGCTCGGTCACAGCGGACTCGCTGATGACCTCGCTGTCCGGCGGACAGGCGGCTCGGGTGGGGTTGGCGGCGCTGCTGCTCTCGCGGTTCGACATCGTGCTGCTCGACGAGCCGACGAACGACCTGGACCTCGACGGGCTGGACCGGCTCGAGGAGTTCGTGCGCGGCCTGCGCGGCGGCGTCGTCCTCGTCAGCCACGACCGCGAGTTCCTCGCCCGCTCGGTGACGGCGGTCCTGGAACTCGACCTGGCGCAGTCGTCGAACCGGCTGTTCGGCGGTGGCTACGACGCCTACCTCGAGGAACGCGAGATCGCCCGTCAGCACAAGCGCGACGCGTACGACGAGTTCGCGTCCACCAAGGCCGACCTGGTCTCACGGGCCCGGACCCAGCGCGAGTGGTCGAGCCAGGGCGTCCGGAACGCGATGAAGAAGGCCCCCGACAACGACAAGATCCGCCGGAAGGCCGCCAGCGAATCGAGCGAGAAGCAGGCGCAGAAGGTCCGGCAGATGGAGTCGCGGATCGCCCGGCTGGACGAGGTCGAGGAGCCGCGCAAGGAGTGGCAGCTCGAGTTCACGATCGGGCAGGCGCCGCGGTCCTCGGCCGTCGTCGCGACCCTGTCGAACGCCAGCTACGAGCAGGGCGACTTCACCCTCGGGCCGGTGTCGCTGCAGGTGAACGGCGGCGACCGGATCGGCATCACGGGCCCGAACGGCGCCGGCAAGTCGACGCTGCTGCGGGCGCTGCTCGGGCGGCAGGAACCGACGAGTGGCACGGCGTCGATCGGGTCGAGCGTGGCGGTCGGCGAGGTCGACCAGGCCCGGTCGCTGTTCACCGGGTCCGAGCCCCTGGCCGCCGTGTTCGAGGACCTGGTCCCCGAGATGAACACCCCGGACGTCCGCACCCTGCTCGCGAAGTTCGGGCTGAAGGCCGACCACGTCGGACGGGCCGCCGGTGAGCTCTCGCCGGGCGAACGGACCCGTGCCGGGTTGGCGCTCCTCCAGGCCCGCGGGGTGAACGTGCTCGTGCTCGACGAGCCGACGAACCACCTGGACCTCGTCGCCATCGAGCAGCTCGAGCAGGCACTCGAGTCCTACGAGGGGACGCTGCTGCTGGTCACCCACGACCGGCGGATGCTCGACACGGTGCAGCTCGACCGGCAGTGGCGGGTCGAGGCCGGGCGGGTCACCGAGGACTGACGGAACAGCGGTCCGGGATTGAGGCGCCCCTAGGCTGGCGCGGTGGACATGACGGAGTGGCAGCAGCACGTCGACGCTCTCTGGGCCGACACCGACGTCGACGGCGAGCAGCGGATCGTCCGGATGCGGGAGCTGGCCGACGCCGCACCGCACCCGGCACTCGGGGCCTTCGAGCTCGGCGGCGCGTACGACTCCGGCGGGCACGAGGTCGAGGCCGACGTCGAGTACAGCCGGGCCATCACGGAGGGCCTGGGGACGGTCGACCCGGTCCGTGCCGCCCGGATGGTGATCCAGCACGCGTCCACGCTCCGGAACCTGGGCCGGGTCGAAGACGCGATCACGATGCTCCGCGCAGCCCCCGCTCACCCATCGATCGGCGACGCTCCGGCGGTGTTCCTCGCGCTCGCCCTGCACAGTGCCGGGCGGAGTGACGAGGCGCTGCGGCTGGCCATCGAGACGATCGAACCGACCCTGCCGCGGTACAACCGGTCGGTGCGCGCCTACGCGGCAGCACTCACCGAGGGCTGAGCGCCGGGAGCCCGGTGCTCACCCGCCCGGGACGCCGACGAGCGCCCCGGACACGTACACCTGGACCGCTCGCTCGACGTCGAAGTCCGGGTCGTCCGCCGTCCCGATGCACAGGTTCCCGACACCGCGGAGCAGTTCGTAGCCGGTGACCCCCGCGCTCGTCGCCCGCCCCGGAACGGCAGCGCGTGCGGCGGTCAGCAGATCGCCGCACACCGGCACGAGTCGGTCGACGAAGTACCGGTGCAGGGCGTCGGTCGCGGCGCCGTCGCCGTGCATGGCGACGGGCAGTCCGTGCTTGGTGACCAGGAAGTCGACGAAGAGTCCGATCCATTGCCGCAGTGCCGCATCCGGGTCGGACGCCTCGGACAGGAAGCGCGGGCCGGCCTCCGCGCACGCCTCCACCTGGTGCCGGTACACGGCGAGCACCAGGTCGGCCCGGGTCGGGAAGTGCCGGTAGACGGTCCCCACGCCGACCCCGGCCTCCGTCGCGACCGCACGCACGGGGGCGTCGACGCCGGACCGGACGAACACCCGGGCGGCGGCGTCGAGCAGGGTCTCCTGGTTCCGGCGCGCGTCGCTGCGTTGCACGCGGTCGGACGCGGCTGGGCCGGGCTCGGGCATGGAGGCTCCTCGATGATCGTTGCAAACGGAACTATGTTCCGGTACTGTCCGGAACACTGCTCCGCTTCATCGTACGGCAGCTGTCACCCCTCCGGAAGGAACCCCGTGCCCACCTCCGTCAGCACCACGCTCGACCACCTCCTCGGCGACCCCGCCCCCGTCGTCTCCGTCGCCCCCGTCCAGCTCGACGCCCCGGGCCGCCCGCTCCCCCTGCAGGTCCGCGTCTCCGCACCGGCGACCGGCACCGATCTGCCCGTCCTGCTCTTCTCGCACGGCAACGGCATGCACCTCGACGCCTACGCACCCCTCGTCTCGTTCTGGGCGGCGCACGGGTTCGTCGTGGTGCAGCCGACGCACCTCGACTCCCGCCGCAACGGCATCGGGTTCGACCACCCGATCTTCCCGACGATCTGGTCCGAACGCACCACCGACCTGGTCCGGGTGCTCGACCAGCTCGACACCGTCGAGGCCGCACTGCCCGGTCTGTCCGGCCGCGTCGACCACAGCCGCGTCGCCGCCGCCGGACACTCGTGGGGCGGCCAGAGCGTGCAGAGCCTGCTCGGCGCGCGCATCCTCGACGACGCCGGCCAGCCCGGCGAGGACCGACGGGAGGCCCGGATCACCGCCGGCGTCCTCCTCGCCGCCACCGGGGTGGCCGGCGACGACCTCGTCCCGTTCGCGGCCGAGCACTTCCCGTTCATGCGACCGTCCTTCGCCGAACTGACGACCCCCACGCTCGTCGTGGCCGGTGACCACGACCAGTCACGGATGTCGACCCGCGGCCCGGACTGGTTCACCGATGCCTACACACAGAGCCCCGGTGCAACGGACCTGCTCGTCCTCCGCGGCGGCGAGCACTCCCTCGGCGGGATCTCCGGCTACGAGGCCGCCGAGACCACCGACGAGGACCCGGAGCGCGTCGCTCTGGTGCAGCGTCTGACCACGGCGTACCTGCGCTCTGCACTCGATGCCGGTGACGACGCGTGGGAGCAGGCCCGGGCCTCCATGCCGACGGGTCCGGACGCACCGGCGACGCTCGAGCACCGCGGCCGCTGACCGCCCGGGCGACCGCGTGCCAGCGCGCGCGGGTCAGCGTTCGCCCGACAGCGACCGGCCGTCAGCGCCCGCCACGGTGGAACGGGCAGCCACCGGAGCGGCCGGACCCGACCCGGGACCGCGCCCGGACACGGCCGCCCGAAGCCGGCTTCGTCGGCAGACGTCGACGGTCGACGTCGAGCCCCTCGTCGAGGACGCTGACCCGCGGGTCACTGAGGGTCGCGATCGCCGAAGCGAGTGCGACGATCGCGAGCTTCTCCCCCGGGCACCGATGGCCGCTCGCGACGTCGCCGCCACCGTGCGGCACGAACGTCTCGATCGCCTCGTAGTCGTCGACGCCGAGGAACCGCTCCGGGTCGAACCGGTCGGCCGCGGGCCACGAACGGTCGTCGATGTCGGTGCCGAGCAGGTCGAGCAGGACCCGGCCGCCACTCGCGAGCCGCTGTCCGTCGAGTTCGAGGTCCTCGGTCGCCCACCCGGGCAGCATCGGCACGAACGGCGCCGTCCGGCGGATCTCCTGCGCGAAGGCGGTCGCGAGGGGCCCGCCGGCGAGCGAGCGTCCGGTGACGGACTCCTCGGCGATCCGGGCACGCCACTCCGGCCGGTCGTGCAGCTCCTTCGCGGCGAACGCGACGAACCGGGCGACCGCGATGAGCGGACGGATGCTGTTCTGGAGCTCGACGCCGGCGGTCACCGCGGGCAGCAGCACGCCGGAGCGGTCACGGTGCCACGCCCACTCGTACAGCGCCGTGCCCTCGGCCGGGTCGAGATCGCCGTCCCGGACCGCCCGGACCAGCCGTTCCGCGTGTCGGTTCGACCACCACCGGTTCCGGATGGCGAGCAGGTACTCCGGCGAGTACGGCACACCGAACCCGTCGACGATCTGCGCGAGGCGTGCTGCCCACCGGGTCTTCGCGGCCGGCGTGCCGGGCAGACCCGCCCACCGCATGCCGGCACGGCCGAACACACCGACGGCGGCGTCGTAGGCAGACCGCTGCCCGCCGCCGAGCCACTCGTCGAGTTCCCGGTGCCACTCCTCGGCGATGAGCGGGGTGAGGCGGGCGACCTGCTCGTCCTCGTACGCGACGTCGACGAAGGTCGCCTTGCGGTGCCGGTGCTCGGCGCCGTCGAGGCTGTGCACGGACCCGTCGCCGAACAGCGTCTGCTGCACGATCGCCGGCATCGCACCGTGTCGGGCGATCCGGTCGCTGTAGAACAACTCGACACCCTCGGCACCGCGGACCAGCAGCGCGTCACGGAGCAGGAAGCGCATCGGCACCGCCCTGGCACCGTCGGCCGCCCGGCGCCAGACGTGGGCGCCGAAGCCGTAGCCGCGGGTGAGCAGGGACGGGGAGTCGTCGACAGGCATGCCCCCATGCTGCCGACGTCCGCCCGTCCGCCCTCTCAAGCGGGGCGGTCCCGTCAGGCCGTCCGGAACCCCAGCAGCTCGAGCACCTCGGCGGACTCCTCCTCCGGTGAGCGGTCGGCGGTGACAGTGAGATGCGCCTCGTCCGGCTGCGGCGGCTCGAGGGTCGCCAGCTGCGATGCGAGCAGGGACGCCGGCATGAAGTGCCCGGACCGCGAGGACATCCGCTCCTCGAGCAGGGCCCGGTCCGCGGCGACGTGCACGAAGACCACCCCGGAGGCCCGCAGCACGTCCCGGTACGACCGCTTCAGTGCCGAGCAGGTCACCACCCCGTTCGTCCCGGCGTCGAGGTGGCCGCGGATCCAGCCGGCGACGACGTCGAGCCACGGCCAGCGGTCCTCGTCCGTCAAGGCTGTGCCGGCGTGCATCTTCGCGACGTTCGCCTCGGGGTGCATGCTGTCCCCCTCCGCGAACTCCCACCCGAGCTCGTCGGCGACCATCGCCGCGACGGTGGACTTGCCGGAACCGGAGACGCCCATCACCACGAGCACCTGGGGGTCCAGCGTCCGGGACTCCGAGCGGGGCTGCCGTCCGTCCGACTGTCCGCTCATCGGATGAAGATCCCGGCGACGAGCACGCCGACCAGACCGATGACCGAGATCAGGCACTCGAGCACCGACCACGACTTGAAGGTCTGTCCCACCGAGGTGTTGAGGTACCCCTTCACCAACCAGAACCCGGCGTCGTTGACGTGCGACAGGAACACCGACCCGGCGCCGATCGCGAGCACGAGCAGTGACGTCATCGGGGACGACAGGTCGTGGGCGATCGGGGCCATGATGCCCGCGGCCGTGACGGTCGCGACGGTGGCGGACCCGGTGGCGACGCGGACGAGCGCGGCGACCACCCAGGCGACGAGGAGTACCGAGATGCCGGAGTCCTTGACCGCGTCGGCGATCACGCCGCCGATGCCCGTGTCGATGAGCACCTGCTTGAAGCCACCGCCGGCACCGACGATGAGGAGCACCCCGGCGACCGGCGGCAGCGCGCTCTCGAGCGACTTCGCGACCGCGGACCGGTCCATGCCGCCGCCGATCGCGAAGAAGACCATCGCGTAGACGGTCGCGATGCCGATCGCGATCATCGGCGTCCCGAGGAAGTCGAGCACGCCCACCCAGGCACCATCCGCGTCCGGGGCGGTGGCCTCGCGGATCGCCTGCGCGAGCATGAGCACGACGGGCAGCAGGATGCCGACCAGCGCGACGGCGAACGACGGGCTGCGCGGCTCGCTGATCACCCGCGTGAAGTCGCTCTTGCCGTGGGGCAGGGACGCGGTGTCCTCCGTGGCGGGGGTGCGGCGGGCCTCCCGGCCGGGGTGCGCTGGGTCCTCGCCCCGCGCGCCGAAGATGTCCGGCACCGGGACGTCGACCCAGCGCGCTGCGAAGCGGGCGAAGACCGGGCCGGCCAGGACGATGACGGGGATCGCGAGCACGATGCCGAACGCCAGCGTCGTGCCGAGGTCCGCACCCACCGTCGAGACGGCGACCAGCGGACCGGGGTGCGGCGGGACGAACGCGTGCATCGTGGAGAGCCCGGCGAGGGCCGGGATCGCGATCTTCATGATCGGGACGGAGCTGCGCTTGGCGACCAGGACGATGATCGGGATGAGCAGGACCAGGCCGACCTCGAAGAACATCGGCAGGCCGATCAGCGCACCGATCAGTGCCATCGTCCAGGGCAGCGCGGCGGCGGACGAGCGGCGGACCAGGGTGTCGACGACCCGGTCGGCGGCGCCGGAGTCGACGAGGAGCTTGCCGAACATCGAGCCGAGGCCGACGAGGATGCCGACGCTCGTCATGGTCGCGCCGAAGCCGTCCCCGAAGCTCGTGACCGCCTTCTCCGGTGCGAGTCCGGCACCGAGGCCGACGCCGAGCGCACCGATCGTCAGGGCGACGAAGGGGTGCACCTTGAGCCAGGTGATGAGCGCGATGATCACCACGATGCCGACGAGGGCGGCGATGACGAGTTGCGGGATCGGACCGGACGGGTCGACCGTCTCGGTCCCGGCGGCGAGCACGTGGTCCGGGATCGCCGGGGTGGTCTGGAGGTGAGGCATCTGCGCCCCTTCCTGGAGCAGCTCCTGCGCTGCTGCCGTCCTGCTGCTGGTGCCGGGCCGACCGGGGTGCTGATCCCGGCTGCGGTCGCCGATGCAATAATCTGATTAATCAGACTACATCGTCGTCGTCCGCGCGCCACCCGGGCTCAGGCGCAGTCTGCCGCTGCAATGGTCACCGCGTCACGCATCCGCGTGACCAGGTCCTTCGAGGAGGAACGATGCCGACACCCGGCGGCCTGCACGCCCACGTGCTCGACACGCTCGGGCAGCGCATCGTCGACGGCACCCTCGCCCCCGGCACCGTGCTCCGCCCGGACGACGTCGTCGCCGAGTTCGGCGTCTCGCGGTCCGTCGTCCGCGAGGCACTACGTGTCCTGCAGTCCCTCGGACTGGTGGAACCACGGCAGCGCGTCGGCACGCAGGTGCAGCCGTCGACCCGCTGGGAACTCCTGGCCCCGTCGGTGATCCGCTGGCGGGGCACCTCCGGGGCGTACTTCACCCAGCAGCGCGAGCTCCTGGACCTCCGGCTGGGCATCGAGCCGGTCGCCGCGGGCCTCACCGCGGAACACGGCGGAGCGGCGGCCGACGCCGTGCTCTCCGCCGCGCAGGAGATGGTCGCCGCAGCGTCCGCGGGTGACGGGCGCGCCTACCTCGACGCCGACGTCCGCTTCCACCGCGCGCTGCTCACCGGCTCCGGCAACGCGGTCTTCGCCCACTTCGCGGGCACCGTCGAGGCGCTGCTGCGCACCCGGACGAGCGAGTCACGGGACACGATCACCGGGTGGACGGCGGGGGCGGCGGCCCGGCACGAAGCCGTCGGTCGGGCGGTCGTCGGACGGGAGGCCCGGGTCGCCTCCGCAGCGGCCGCCGACCTGGTGCGCACCACGCGGGACGAGTTCGTCGCCGAAGCGGGTTGAGGACGGATCGGGACGGAGTCCCGTTCGGCGGTCGACGTCAGTCGCGCGGACCGAACAGCGGCTTGCGGGTGCTCCGCAGGCGCAACCGCATCGTGACCGTGCCGAGCCACCGGTCGTACTTGTAGCCGACGCGGCCCATCCGTCCGACCTCCTCGAAGCCGAGCCGCTCGTGCAGCCGGATCGACGCGTCCGCGGACCGGTCGGCGATCACGGCGATCACCTCGCGGACACCGACGGTGCGACAGGCGTCGAGGAGCGCCTCCATCAGGGCCCGGCCGAGGCCCTTGCCGCCCGCCGCGGCGCCGAGGTAGATCGAGTCCTCGACCACCCGGTTCGACCGGTCGCGGATGTTCCACGGCTCGACGAGCGCGTACCCGAGCACCTGTCCGGACGGGTTCTCCGCGACCAGGAACGGCAGCTTGCGACGCTGGACCTCGTCGAACCGCTTCTTCCACGCCGCGAAGGTGAACGCGGCCGCGTCGAAGGTCACGGACGAGTTGCGCACGTAGTGCGTGTGGATCTCGCGGACCTCGGGCAGGTCCGCGGTCGTGGCGGGACGGATCGCGTACGCGAACGCCGGCTCGACCGGCGCCGGGGTACGCAGGTGGCGCGGCAGGACGCGCCGCTGCTGGTATTCCTCCTCGAGCACGACACGAGCCTACGGGAGGCCCGTCACGCCTCCGTCGGCAGTGTCCACTCGACGGGGTCGGCGCCCTGGGCGACGAGCAGGTCGTTCACGGCCGAGAACGGACGGCTGCCGAAGAACCCGCGGGAGGCGCTGAGCGGGCTGGGGTGGGCCGACGCCACGACGGGGGTGTCACCGAGCAGCGGTCGGACCGACGCGGCCTGCGCACCCCAGAGCACGGCGACGAGCGGACGGTCGCGGGCGACGAGCGCCTCGACCGCCCGCTCGGTCACGCGTTCCCAGCCCTTGCCGCGGTGGCTGGCGGGTTCGCCGACGCCCACCGTCAGCACGCGGTTGAGCAGCAGCACGCCCTGGTCGGACCAGGCGCGGAGGTCACCGTGCGGCGGCGGCGTGACGCCGACGTCGTCGTGGAGTTCGCGGTAGACGTTCTGCAGGCTGCGCGGGACCGGGCGCACGTGCGGGTCGACGGCGAAGGACAGCCCGATCGGGTGTCCGGGCGTCGGGTACGGGTCCTGGCCGACGACGAGCACCTTCACCCGGTCGAACGGCTCCTCGAAGGCGCGGAGCACGGCGGGACCGGCGGGCAGGTACGGACGACCGGCCTCGGTCTCGGCACGGAGCCAGGCACCGATGCGGTGGACGTCGTCCTCGACGGGCGCGAGCGCTGCCGCCCAGCCCGGGTCGACCAGGTCGGCGAGGGGCTTCGGCTGCACGCTCAGGCGCCCATGGTGGCGACCGAGACGGACTCGTCGCCCGCCACCACCCGCCAGACGCTCCCCGTGCCCCGGACCTCGAGGGCGCCTTCGCCGACGACCAGCGTGGTGTCCTCGTCGACGGCCAGGCCCGCGGTGACGAACTCGGCCTCGGCGGCGGCGACCAGGCGGGCGAGGGTGCCGGCCTGGACCGCGTGGACGTCGATGGTCAGGTCGACGAGCCCGAGCCCTTCGCGGAGCTCGACCTCGTCGAGCCCCTCGGACGCGGCCTCGGGACACACCTCGACGCCGCCGATGCGGAAACCGCCGACCAGGGCGCGGTCCGCGGCGATCATCGCGCCGGCGGAGTAGCCGAGGTAGGGCAGCCCGTCGGAGACGAGCAGGCGGATCTGGTCGACGAGCGGAGCGACGGCGTCCAGGTAGTCGGGGGTACGACCGCCGCCCACGACGAGGGCGTCGACGTCGCTGAGGACGGTGGTCTCGAAGACCGCGCCCGCCGAGATCTCGGTCACCAGCACCTCGGCGGCGCGGGACCCTCCGAGGACCTCGGCGATGTCCGCGGTCGACGACGGCGAGGCCCCGTCCGCGGAGGCGACGGAGAGCAGTGCGATGCGCGGGACGGTCCGTCCCACGGCGGCCGAACGGGCGGTGGCCTCGGCGGTGAAGGCCGCGGCGGCGTCCGCGGCGACGAAGGGGCCGCCGCCGACGAGATGGATGCTCACGACTCGGCCGTCACCGGTGCGAGGGCGCTCCACGGGAACGTGATCCAGCCGTCGACACGACGCCACACGTGGTCCGGCTCGAGGACGGTGCCGGGCTTCGAGTACAGGCAGGCGCTCCGGACGTCGGCACCGGCGGTGCGGATGATGTCGACCACGAGCGCAAGGGTGCGACCGGAGTCGGACACGTCGTCCACGACCAGGACCCGCTTGCCGGCGAGGCTCGGCGCGTCGAGGGCCGGAGCGAGCACGACCGGCTCCTCCAGGCGCTGCTCGACGTCGGTGTAGAACTCGACGTTGATGGAGCCGCACTCCTTGGTGCCGAGGGCGTAGGCGACGGCACCGGCGATGATGAGCCCACCACGGGCGACGGCCACGACGACCTCGGGCTCGAAGCCGGCGGACAGGACGTCCTTCGCCAGCAGCCGGGCTGCGTCGCCGAACTCGAGCCAGCCGAGCACCTCCGGTCCGCTCGTCACGGTCACGGTCGACGAGGCGGGAGACTCCGCGGGTTCGCTGCTGATCGGCATCCGCCCACGGTACCGGCAGGGATGCTCCGCCCGCGACCCGTGATCGCCGCCCGGGCGCTGCGGGCCGCCGGCGGCACCCCGGCCGCTACGCCTTCGGGGTCAGCGGCCCGCGGGCGAGCTTGTGCTGCGCCGACTGGGCCACCGGCCGGACGGTCACCAGGTCCAGGTTGACGTGGGCCGGCAGTTCGACGGCGTGCACGATCGCCTCGGCCACGTCGTCGGCGACAAGTGGTGCCTCCACCCCGTCGTAGACCGCCGCGGCCGCGTCGCTGTCGCCACCGAACCGCACCAGTGCGAACTCGTCGGTCTTCACCATGCCCGGCGCGATCTCGACGACCCGGATCGGTTCGCCGTTCAACTCGAGTCGGAGCACGCCGACCAGGGCGTGCTCGGCGTGCTTCGCGGCGACGTACCCGCCGCCGTTCTCGTAGGCGACGAAGCCCGCCGTGCTCGTCACGGTCACGACGTCCGCGCCGCCGGTCTCGCCGGCACGACGACGGAGTGCCGGCAGGAGGGCAGCGGTGACGCGCTTCGTGCCGAGGACGTTCACCTCGAACATCGCCCGCCAGTCGTCGACGTCGCTGTGCTCGACCGAGGCCGACCCGAACGCTCCCCCGGCGTTGTTGACGAGCACGTCCGCGCCGCCGAGCTCGTCCACCCGTGCGGCGAGCGCCGCCACGTCGGCGGAGTCCGTGACGTCGACCACCAGGGTGTCCGCACCGGTCTCCGTGGCGAGCGCCTCGAGCCGGTCGGCTCGGCGGGCGACGGCGAGGACGTCCCACCCGTGTCGGCGGAACAGGCGGACGGTGGCGGCGCCGATGCCCGAGCTGGCTCCGGTGACGACGGCTCGACGTGTGGTCATGATGCTCCTCGCGGGTCGGGGACGGTGGGCGGCCCGGGGCAACGCTACCGACACCGGGGCAGCCGCCGGACGGTAACGTGCGGAGGATGACGACGGACGCCGCCCCTCCCGCGCCCTCTGCCCCGGCGGGCGCGCTCGACCCGGGTCGGATCCGGCGGCGGATCCCGATGTGGGACACGGCACGCTTCCTGGCGGTGACGCTCGTGGTGATCGGGCACGCGATCCAGCGGCAGACGACGGGCAGTGAGCACGCGTTGGCGCTGTACACGTTCATCTACGCGTTCCACATGCCGGCGTTCGGGGTGATCAGCGGGTACTTCTCGTCGGCGGACACCCCGACGGCGAAGCGGATGCGGCGGACGTTCACGGACATCGTGGTGCCGTACATCATCATGCAGACGATCTGGACCGTGGTGCAGGCGGTGGTGGAGGGTGGCAAGGAGTTCAACCCGACGAAGCCGACGTGGACGCTCTGGTTCCTGTTGGCGTTGGGGATCTTCCGGCTGATCCTGCCGTACCTGGCGCAGCTGCGGGCACCGCTGGTGTGGGCGGTGGTGCTGAGCATCGGTGTCGGGTACTTCGACAACGTGGACTCGACGCTGTCCCTCGGCCGGGCGATCAGCCTGCTGCCGTTCTTCCTGCTCGGGTGGCAGGTGAAGCAGTGGGGGCTGTTCGACCGCTGGTACGAGGCGTCCCGGCGGACGGTGGTCCGCGTGCGGGTCCTCGCGGGTGTGGTGTTCCTGGCGTGGGCGGTGTCGTGCGCGCTGTGGATCCCGCAGTTCAAGGAGTTCGACCTGCACCACTGGTTCTTCTACGACGACTCGTACTCGGGACTCGGCGAGGACACGTGGTGGGCCGGCGGGGTCCGTTTCGCGCTGATGCTGTTGGCGACGCTGTTGACGGCGTCGTTCCTGGTCCTCGTGCCGCGGCGGACGGTCTGGCTGACGCGGTTCGGTGCGGCGACGATGTACGTGTACCTGCTGCACACGTTCCTGCTCTACCCGATCCGCGAGTCTGGGGTGCTGGCGGGTGAGCACTCAGCATGGCCGTTCGTGCTGCTGATGGTGCTGATGGCGTGTGCGGTGAGCCTGTTCCTGGCACAGCCGTTCGTGCGGCGCGGGATGCGGTGGCTGCTCGAGCCGAAGGTCGACTGGCTGTTCCGCCGGGACCCGGCCTGAGCGCGGGCCGACGCGTGACCGCCGTCGTCAGGCGCGGAGCGTGTCGCTCGGGCGTTCCCCGAACCGTTCGGCGTAGTACCCGGCGAAGCGTCCGAGGTGCACGAACCCGAGCTGGCGGGCGATGGCCGCGACGCTGACCTCGCCCGGTCGGGCGTCGGCGAGCAGCGTGCGGGCTCGACGGAGTCGTGCCTCGCGCAGGGCCTCGAGCGGCGTGGGCAGGTCGTTCCGCCCGAAGGCCTGCTGGAGTCCGCGTTGGCTGAGGCCGGCGGCTGCGGCGAGGTCGGCCGTCGTGATCGGCTCGGTCAGGTGGGCTTCGATGTAGTCGAGCGCGCGGACGACGTTCGCCGGGTGGCCGGGGAAGCGTGGGAAGGCCGGGGCGGGCGCGAAGGCGTCGAGGACCCGGCGGCTCACCGCGTCCACCAGACGTGCCCGGGTGACACGGTCGGCGGCCGGATCGAGGAGGACCGGGGTCGACGCGGCGAGCGTGCGCTGCAGTGCGGCGAGTCCCTCGGGGTCCGGCGTCTGGGCGAACCGGAGCGGGTCCGCGTGCTCGCCGCTCCGTGCCAGGTGGAGCGCTTCGAGGGCCGGGCCGTCGATGTCGATCGTGTGCAGCGTGATGCTCGGCGGGGCCTCGATGGTGAAGGGGCGGCCGGTCGGGTAGACGGCGGGGGTGCCGGCGCTGACGACGAGTTCGATGTCGGTGCCGCCGTCGATGGCCAGTTCGCCGTCGTGCGCCCAGGTGACGAGGTAGCGGCCCTGGGGCTCGATCCGGCCCCAGCGGCGGGCGCTGAGCGCTGAACTCCGCAGTCGCAACCGCTCGTCGCCGACGGCACGCAGCCGGTACCCGAACGGCCGGTCCTCGTCCTGCGTGAGCCGCACGGAGTGCGCGTCGTGCACACGCTCGTAGAAGTGGGTGGCCTCGTCGATGTCCCGGCCGGCCACGTCGTGCCGTCTGACGTGCGAGCGTCCGGGCTGCTCGGGCGGGTTCGGAGAGGGCATGACGGCGACACTGTAGGTCACGCGCGTTCCCTGTCGCGACACGAGCGGACCCGTCGTCCACTTCCCGCCGTGCCGGGAGGCCCGTCCCCCTCGGCACTGCGCGTTACGTCCGACGACTCCCCCGCTGGTGCCCGCCCGGTCAGCTGCGTAGCGTGACGCGCGACGGAAGAGGAGCCCCGATGACCACGAACGACGCAGCCGCCTGGCGGTTCGAGACCACGCAGGTGCACGCGGGCGCCGCACCGGACCCGACCACGGGTGCCCGGGCGACGCCGATCTACAAGACCACCTCGTACGTGTTCGAGAACTCGGACCACGCTCGCGACCTGTTCGCGCTGGCGCAGCCGGGGAACATCTACTCGCGGATCATGAACCCGACGAACGACGTCGTGGAGCAGCGCATCGCCGCGCTCGAGGGCGGGACCGGGGCGTTGCTCGTGTCGAGCGGCCAGGCGGCGGAGACCTACGCGGTGCTCAACATCGCGGGTGCCGGTGACCACATCGTGTCGTCGTCGTCGATCTACGGCGGCACCTACAACCTGTTCAAGTACACGCTGGCGAAGCTCGGCATCGAGACGACGTTCGTCGAGGACCAGGACGACCCGGAGGAGTGGCGTCGCGCAGTCCGTCCGAACACGAAGCTGTTCTTCGCCGAGACCATCGGCAACCCGCGCATCAACGTGCTCGACATCGAGACCGTCGCGGGCGTCGCACACGAGTCCGGTGTGCCCCTGATCGTCGACAACACGATCGCGACGCCGTACCTGATCCGTCCGTTCGAGCACGGCGCGGACATCGTGGTGCACTCGGCGACGAAGTTCCTCGGCGGACACGGCACCGTCATCGGCGGCATCATCGTCGACGGTGGCACGTTCGCGTGGTCCGAGCACGCCGAGCGGTTCCCGGAGTTCAGCACCCCGGACCCCTCGTACCACGGGGCGGTGTTCTCGCAGGCCGTCGGTGACGCGCTGGCGTACATCGTCAAGGCCCGCGTGCAGCTGCTCCGCGACCTCGGTGCGTCGAACTCGGCGGACACGGCGTTCGCACTCCTGCAGGGCATCGAGACGCTGAGCCTGCGGATCGAACGGCACGTCTCCAACGCGCAGGAGATCGCAGAGTGGCTCGACCGGCACCCGGACGTCGCCACGGTCGCCTACGCGGGGCTGCCGACGAGCCCGTGGTACCCGGCGGCGACGAAGTACGCGCCCCGTGGTGTCGGCGCCGTGCTGTCCTTCGAACTGAAGGGCGGCGTCGACGCAGGGCGAGCACTGGTCGACGAGCTGCAGCTGTTCTCGCACCTGGCGAACATCGGCGACGTCCGCTCGCTCGTGATCCACCCGGCGTCCACCACCCACTCGCAGCTGACCCCCGAGCAGCAGCTCACCACCGGGGTCACGCCGGGCCTGGTGCGCCTTTCGGTGGGCATCGAGAACGTCGAGGACCTCAAGGCCGACCTCGAGGCCGGACTCGCCGCGGCCCGCGCCGTCGCCCAGGCGGGCCTGCGCGCCTGACCCGTCCCGCGCCTCCCGGCTGAGGCACCCGCGGGACGCAACGTGGGCGGCTCCTCGCAGCGGTACTCCGTCGCGGGAAGCCGCCCACGTTGCGTCCCGCGGGGCCGCCACGCCGGGCGCGACGTAACACGGCGGCGGCGAGCCGCGCCTCCAGGGAGGATGGACGCACGATGGACTGGCAGACGACTCCCGAGGACTCCGTGCCGTCCACCCTGGTGCCCGGCGCCGAGCTCGGCACGCTCGGCAAGCCGCCGGTCACCGGTGCGTGGCGGCCGGGTGACCCGCCCGGCGCACGGCGCTTCGAGGCGCTCGGCGAGCAGTTCGTCCGCGGCGGCCGGATCCCGTCGGTCCGCGTCGCGTACGAGACCTGGGGGACGCTCTCCCCCGCGAAGGACAACGTCGTCCTGGTGTTCCACGCCCTGACCGGCGACTCGCACGTCGCGGGCCCGCCGGGACCGGGGCACCGCACGGCGGGCTGGTGGGGCGACGTCGTCGGACCCGGACGCGCCATCGACACCGACCGCTGGTTCGTCGTCGCGCCGAACATGCTCGGCGGTTGCCAGGGCACCACCGGCCCGTCCTCGGTCGCACCCGACGGCGTCGAGTGGGGCTCCCGGTTCCCGTTCGTCACGATCCGCGACCAGGTCGCCACGCAGCTGCGGTTGGCCGACCGGCTCGGCATCGAGCGCTTCGCCGCGGTCGTCGGCGGGTCGATGGGCGGCATGCACGCCCTGGAGGCCGCCGTCGCCGCCCCCGAACGCGTCGCCCGGCTCGCGGTCCTGGCGAGCACCGCGCAGACCACCGCGGACCAGATCGCCGCGAACTCCCTGCAGCGTGCGGCGATCCAGATGGACCCGGGGTTCGCCGGCGGCGACCACCACGACGCCGAACCCGGCGAGGGCCCGCACCGGGGCCTGGCGCTGGCACGGCGGATGGCGATGATGACCTACCGGGCCTCGGACGAGCTCAACGGCCGGTTCGCCCGCTCGTGGCAGAGCGACGTCTCCCCGCTCGGCGACGACGGACGGTTCTCGGTGGAGAGCTACCTCGACTTCCACGGCAACAAGTTCACCCGACGGTTCGACGCGGCGTCCTACGTCGCCCTCACGCACGCGATGGACTCGCACGACGTCGGTGCCGGCCGCGGCGGGGTGGCTGCGGCGCTCGCCCGGGTGCGCGCTCGGACGCTCGTCGTCGGCATCTCCAGCGACCGGCTCTTCCCCGTCGAGGACCAGCACCGGATCGCCGCCGGGGTGCCCGACACGCTGGACGGCGACCGCGCCGCGGTGATCACGAGCGAGTTCGGTCACGACGGTTTCCTCATCGAACACGAGGCCGTCGGGGCGCACCTGCGGCGACTGCTCGACTGATCGGGGTGCATCGGTGTCCCCGGAAGACGGGACACCCGCAGACCGATCCGTCGACCCCCGCGCGCCGAAGACCCCACTACGGGTGTCGCCCGTGGAATGATGCAGAGTGCACGGTCTCGACCAGTGCTCGGTTTCCCAAGACCAACCAGCTTCCCGAACCAGGAACAGCCAGGACCAACGATGGAACTCCTCGCGCAGGAACGCGACCGCCTCCTCCGGTCGACGACCCGTGTCGTGGGCGTCGTCTGCGCGCTCGTCAGCGTCGTGGGCGTGGCCACGTCCCTCGCCGTCCCCGTGGCACAGCTCGTCCTCGGACTCGGCTGCATCGCCGTGATGGTCGGGGCGCTCCTCGCGTTCGGTGCCAACGGTTCGACCTGGTGGACGGCCACCACCGTCGTCGCCGGCCTCGGCGCCGTGACGATCCTCACCACGGCCGTCGCGGCGGACGACCGCGGCGTGATCGCCAGCGCACTCGTCCCGCTCGCCGGCGGTGGACTCGCGTCCCTGCTCATGGCGCAGCGCGGACACCGGGTCGGACTCGGCCTCGCCGCCGGCGCCGGCGTCGTCTCCCTCGGGCTGATGAGCTGGGCCAGCGGCGCCGTCCTCAGCGCCCCGGTCAGCGGCGTGCTCCTCGGTTGGGTCCTCGTCGCCGTCGTCGCCGTCTGGATCAGCCGCAGCATCCCGCGCGTGGCTCGTCGCATCTACAGCATCGGCACCGCTCACCGCGCCGAACGCCAGGCCAGCGAGACCGAGGCGCAGCGACGACAGGGCGCCCGACTGCTGCACGACACCGTGCTCGCCACCCTGACCCTGCTGGCGCACTCCGGCGTCGGCGTCTCCGAGCACGCGATGCGGGAGCAGGCCGCGGAGGACGCACGACTCCTCCGCCACCTCCGCCTCGGCGCGACCCCGCAGCCACAGCAGTCCGGTGACTACTCCCTCACCCGGACCGAGGAGTCCCCGCTCGGCCAGACCCTGGAGTCCGTCAAGCAGCGCTTCGGCCGCATGGGTCTCGAGGTCGCCTGGCACGGCACCGGGCAGGTCCTGCTGCCGAAGCACGTGCTCGACGCGTTCCTGCTCGCGCTCGGCGAGTGCCTGGAGAACGTCCGACGCCACGCCGGCGTCCCCGAGGCGCACGTCACGATCGTGCACGACGAGGCGATGGTGCGCGCGATGGTCACCGACTCCGGCGTCGGCTTCGAACTCGACACCATCAGCGCCGAACGGCTCGGCTTCAAGGAGAGCGTCGTGAACCGCCTCCGCGAGGTCGGCGGCGACGCCCGCCTGTTCTCGGCACCCGGTGCCGGCACCACCGTCGTCCTGGAGGCACCCCGATGAGCGGCGTCCCGGAGGACACCATCAGCCACGGCCTGCCCGGTGAGCAGACCGCCCCCCGCACCCGCCGGGAGGCCCGCGAACGCTACCGGGGCACAGAACGACGACAGGCGCGCGGCCTGCCCTCCACCTCGACCGGCGCCCGCTCGCTCCGACAGGCAGCCCAGCCCGGTGCCTCGCTCGGTGCCGGCCACCTCGGGCTCGGTGCCGCCGTGCTCACCGGACTCGAGGCGCTCGGTGGGATCGTCTTCTTCCTCGTGCACTGGGACGACTACACCAACCCGTGGATGACCGCGACCGCCTGGGCGCTGTTCGTCGTCGCCGCGAGCTGCGTGCTCGCCACGGTCCTCACGTACGGAGAACGACTGACCGGTGTCGCCTTCGGGCTGATCTGCGTCGTGCTCGCCTGCATCGTCACGCTCGACTTCATCGGCATGTGGGACCAGCACGACGTCGGCCACACCGCCACCGCGTCGATGGCGGCCGGGTTCGCGCTGCTGCCGATCACGACCCTCCGGCCCGCCCGTGAGGTCATCGCCGCGATCGTCGGCCTCGGCCTGGCGTTCGCCGTCTACGCCGTGGTGTCCACCCCGCTGACGACCGAGACCCTGCCCGGCATCGTCACCATGCTCGCGGTCACCGTCGTCCCGCCGTCCGTGGCGCTGTTCGTCGTGCACCGGTTCCGGCAGCTCGTGCAGCGCGAACTCGACCGGGTGCTCGTGCAGAGCAACGTCGGCGCCCCGCAGTTCGCCGTCGGGATGCTCGCCTCGGACGAACTCGCGCGCCTGGACCTCGCCGCCGAGAAGCTGCTCGACGCCGTCGCGAACGGCTCCGACCCGTTGCCGCTCTCCGACGCGTCGGCCTCGGTCGCCGCGTCCCTCGCCACCGAGCTCCGCCTGCACCTGATCGAGGGCCGCCGCGAGACCTGGCTCTACCACGCGATCACGGAGTCCGACAACCTCGGCCGTTCCGTCGCCGTCACCGACCCGAGCGCCCTCGCGGGCCACCTCACCCCCGCCCAGCGCGACGGCCTGCTCCAGGCGCTGTGGCAGATGGTCGGCGACGGCCGCGCCCAGCAGCCCGGTGTGCCCGTCGTCTCGGTCACCCTCGGTCCCGTCGGCAGCGACGGCCACCCGGTCACCGACGACACCATGGACGTCCCGGTCGTCATCGAGTCGCGCGGGGTCCCCCGCCGCCGCCTCGGCCCGGCCGCGTGGACCGCCCTGCAGCGCATCGGGCCCTACACCGACAGCGTCCGCGACGGCGTGCTGCACGTCACGGCGCACTGCGTCGTCAACCGGCACCCGCAGATGTGACGCACCACGAGCCTCCCGGCAGCGATGCCGGCACGCAGCGAGTGCCGCTACCGGACAACATGGCCAGCCTCCCCGAACCGGGCCGCCGATCCTCCTAGGATCAGCAGGCCCGGGACGGACCCACCAGAAAGGACCATCGCGCATGGCGACTCCAGCAGAACCGATCAGACTCGCTCTCGTCGACGACCACCGGATGCTGCTCAGCGCCCTGACCGAGTGGATCCGGAACGCAGCCGACGACATCGCGATGGTCACCGCGGTCACCACCTGGCCGGAGCTGCTCACCAGTCCGGCCTTCCCCGTCGACGTCGTGCTGCTCGACCTGGACCTCAAGGACTCCATCCCGGTGTCCCTGAAGATCTCGACGCTGAAGACCGCCGGCGTGAAGACGGTCGTGATGAGCACCTACTCCGAGCCCAACGTGGTCCGTGAGGCCCTCGGTGCCGGAGCCCTCGGCTACCTCGTCAAGAGCGAGGACGCGGCGATGATCGTCGAGGCGATCCGCGCAGCGCAGCGCGGCGAGCAGTACGTCTCCGCCGAACTCGACCTGGCGATCAACAGCGGCGACGTCGGCGGCGTGCCGAAGCTCAGCGCACAGGAGCGTCGGGTGATGGCGCTCTACGGCGGTGGTGAGCCCGTGAAGAGCGTGGCCTACCAGCTCGGCATCTCCGAGGAGACCGCGAAGAGCTACCTCAAGCGCATCCGCGAGAAGTACCGCGTCGCCGGGTTCGACGTCGGCACGAAGGTGGCGCTGCGGAAGCGTGCGATCACCGACGGGATCATCGTCCAGGACGGTTCCCCACACGGGCTGTAGGGGCGGCCTGCCGGGCGAGCGGGCGGGCTCCACCGCGAGGTGCCGCGATCGTGGCATCTCGGGGGCCGGGATGCCGCGATCTTCGCATCTCGGCGGAGTGCGCGCGGCGAGTCAGGGCGTCTGGCGACACGACCACGGTCGGGGCCGGGGGTCTGGGTCATCTGCCGGCTGGCCGGGAGGCTCGGGCTGCGTCCCGAAGGCGGGCCTCAGTGTGAGGACACGGACTCGCGGATCGAGCCGGTGCTGGCCCCCGCCGTCCGGACCGCCGCTGCGCGTCGGTTCGTGCGGTTCTCGACCGCGTAGCTGATCACCGCGACGAGGACGCCGAGCAGCGCCAGACCGATGCCGAGCCAGCCCGGGGCGACGAAGCCGAAGCCGGCCGCGATGACCGCGCCGCCGAGCGCAGCGCCGAGCGAGTTGCCCAGGTTGAAGGCGGAGTGGTTGAGTGCTGCCGCGATGGTGCGGGCATCGCCGGCGACGTCCATCAGTCGGGACTGCACCGCCGGCGGGATCGCGGACGAGGTCGCACCGAGCAGGAACGCCCCGATGAACAGGCCGACGACCCACTGTGCGGTGAGGACCGTCACGAGCAGCGCGCCGATCAGGGCGAACAGCCCGACGAAGATGGTGGCCTTGACGCTGCGGTCGGCCAGGAATCCTCCGAGCAGGCCGCCGACGACCATGCCGAGCCCGACGACGACCAGCACGAGCGGCACCGAGGACTCCGACAACCCGGTCACGTTCTGCACCAGCGGCGAGATGTACGAGTAGACGGCGAAGAAACCGCCGAAGCCGACCGCCCCCAGGCTCATCACGATCCAGACCTGCGGCACCCGGAAGGCGCGGAGCTCCCGCCCGATGGTCGCGTGCACGTCCCGACCGCTGCGCGGCACGAACACCGACACGGCGAGGAACGTCAGCGCGAACAGCGCGGCCACGACCCCGTACGCGGTCCGCCAGCTGGCGACCTGACCGATCCAGGTGACCGCGGGGACACCGACGACGTTGGCGACCGACAGGCCGAGGAGCACGAGGGCGATGCCCTTGCCGCGCTTGCCCGGTCCCATGATGTCGCCGGCGACGATCGAGGCGATGCCGAAGTACGCACCGTGCGGGAGTCCGGCGACGAACCGGGCCACGAGGACCAGGCCGAACGAGGGCAGCACCGCGCTCGCGACCGTCGCGACGACGAAGCCGACCAGCAGCGCCATGAGCAGACCCTTGCGCGGGAACCTGGCGGACATCGCCGCGATCGTCGGTGCACCGACCACGACCCCCAGGGCGTACGCGCTGACGATCCAACCGGCGTGGGCGACCCCGCCCTCGGGGTCGGCGGAGTACTGACCGGGCAGCAGCGCCTCGGCGATGTTCGGCAGCAGGCCCATCGCGACGAACTCGGTGGTCCCGATGGCAAAGCCACCCAGCGCGAGAGCGAGGATGGCGAGCGTGCGACGTGCCGGCGTGAGCTGGGACATGGGACCTGTTCTCGTGCGCGAGCACGGTGGGTACGAGCACGTGGGATCGGGTGCCGGATCAGTGTAGACCGCTCCAACACGGCGGCGGAAGACGAGTGGCCGAATCGATTCGACCGACATGTCGACAGTGTCGCTGACTGGACGATCCAACGCATTCGCGCCGACCGGGATTCCCGATCGGCGCGACGGTCCCGTCACGACGAGCTGTCCGTGCTGGTGCTGGTGCTGGTGCTGGTGCTGGTACTGGTACCGAGCGTCACCGCGGCCAGAGATTGGCGAGCAGTCGGGCGAGTTCGTCCAGGTCGCGGGTTGGCCACTCCGCCAGGTTGGTGCGGAACTCGTCTCGCGCTCCGGTGCGGATCCGTTCCATCCGGGCGACGGCGTCATCGGTGGGGCTGATCACGACCGCGCGGCGGTCCGCCGGGTCCTGACCCCTCGACACCAGACCGAGCGACTCGAGTTGCCGGAGCTGCCTGCTGAGCACGCTCTTGTCGAAGCCCAGCGACTCCGCCAGCTCCCCCGCGCCGACCGGCCCGCGGTCGACGAGCTCCTGCAGCGTCCGGAAGCCGGACGGTTGCAGTGCCGGGTCGACGTCCGTCGCCTGCTGCCGGAGGCGCGTGCGGTACGCGCTGAACAGCGCCGCGAACTGGCGCTCCAGCACTCCGACGCGGGCTTCCAGGCCGTCCGGGAACCCGTCGTCACCTGCGGTGGGCGGAGTCCCGGACGACGTCATCTCACGAGTTTCGAGCACGTGTCCCGGCGGAACCCTGGGAACCACCGGCCTCGATGACCGGGTTCGATCCGGTGACCGTACCGATGCCGGCGAAGTCCTCCGCGGACCCGGCCAGCGGCCCCTGGTCCGTGGATCGCTCGGCGACGGTCTTCGTGGTCAGCGGCACGTTCGGCATGAAGACGATCGCCAGGACGAGCAGGACCGCGATCGGCGCCGCGATGAGGAACACGTCGGCGACGCCCTGCCCGTACGCCGACTCGATGATCTGGCGGACGCCCGACGGCAGCTTGCTCACGGCCGGGATGCTGCCAGAGGACAGCTCCTTCGCCACGGCCGCGCCCTTGGCGCCGAGCGCCGCGATCGCCTTGCCGAGTTCGGCCTGCTTGTCACCGAGCAGGTCGGTGACGCGGTTGCCGAGAACGGTCCCGAGCACCGACACCCCGAGCGCACCGCCGAGCGAGCGGAAGAACGCGACGCCGGCGGAGGCCGCACCGATGTTCCGCGGCTCCGTCGTGTTCTGCACCACCAGGACGAGGTTCTGCATCACGAGACCGACGCCGGAACCCATCACGAACATGTACACGGCCACGACGAGGTAGGGAGTGTCGTACTCGATCGTCCCCATGAGGGCGAGACCGACCACGAGCGCGATCGACCCGATCAGCATGATCGGCTTCCACTTGCCGGTCTTCGTCACGAGGCTGCCGCCGACGGTGGAGGCGATGAGCAGTCCGCCGATCATCGGGATCGTCAGCAGGCCGGACTGCGTCGGAGTGGCCCCGCGAGCCAGCTGCATGTACTGCGCCAGGTAGACCGTGGCGCCGAACATCGCGATGCCCACGGCGATCGATCCGATCACGGACATCGAGAAGGTCCGGCTCCGGAAGAGCGTCATCGGGAGGATCGGCTCCGTCGCACGGAGCTCGATGAAC
Organism: Curtobacterium sp. MCPF17_052; assembly: GCF_003234085.1. Lineage (GTDB taxonomy): Bacteria > Actinomycetota > Actinomycetes > Actinomycetales > Microbacteriaceae > Curtobacterium. Next base: position 140,695 of record NZ_QKSD01000007.1, on the reverse strand, counting down.
ACCGTCGCGACGAGCAGGACGACTGCGCCGATCACCATGACGGCCGACGTCGGCGACACCCAGTCGAAGTTCTTCCCCGCCAGGGTGATCCAGATCAGCAGGAGCGAGACACCACCGGCGATCGTCGCGATGCCCAGGTAGTCGATCGACACCTTCCGCTTCGGCATCGCGCGGAGCTTCAGGGTGAGCTGCAGCAGGATGATCGCCGCGACCGCGAACGGGACTCCGACGAAGAAGTTCCACCGCCACCCGAGGCTGTCGGTCAGCAAGCCGCCGAAGAGCGGTCCGCCGACGGTGCCGACGGCCATGACCGCACCGAAGTACCCGCCGTAGCGGCCGCGCTCGCGGGGACTGATGATGTCGGCCAGGATGATCTGGCTCAGCGCGGTCAGGCCACCGGCGCCGAGACCCTGCAGGACGCGGAACGTGATGAGCGTCCCGGGGTTCTGTGAGAAGCCAGCCAGGGCCGACCCGAGGACGAAGACCACCAGCGACAGCTGGATGAGCAGCTTCCGGTTGAAGAGGTCGGCGAGCTTGCCCCACACCGGGGTCGACACGGTCGTCGCCAGGAGGGTCGAGGTGACGACCCACGTGTAGGCACTCTCACCGCCGCCGAGGTCGCCGATGATCCGCGGCAGCGACGTGCTGACGACGGTCGAGGCGAGGATCGCGACGAACATGCCGAGCAGCAGACCGGACAGCGCTTCGAGCACCTGCCGCTGCGTCATCGCGGGTGCGTCGGACGAGGACCGGTGGGCAGCCTCGGGTTCGGCTTGTGACATCTGGACTCCTCAGAACTCTCCGGCATGCCACGCTGCACCCGTTACTTGACCAGCGTCAATCATTGCACATGGTTGACCGAAGTCAATGATCTGCGTGGGAGGCACGACTCCGCCGGGGCACACTGAACGCTCCCTCGTCGGAGTGCCGCTCCAGCATCCGCGCTCGCGTCGAGGACATGCAGAAACCCCGACGGTGGATCAACGTCGGGGTCGAGGCGTACTGCGTTCCTGTGTCAGGTGACGAGACCGCTCATGACTCAGGCCGCGCGCCGCTCCGAAGCGTGGGCGGCGACCCGCGCCTCGGGCAGTTCGTCGCGGTGCACCCACCCGGTCCCGCACTCGGCGCAGCTCGCCCAGGCGTGCTGCTCGTCATCGGAGACGTCGATCACGACCGAGGGGAGGTCGCAATCCGGGCACCAACCGTCGTGCATCATGAGCGGGCTCCTTCCGTCGCGGGTGCCGGTGCTCGTGCGCCGGCTGATGGACCCAGCACACACCCGACCGCCGACATCGCCGGAACGTCGGCGGCGTGTCTGCCGACCCACACCGGGCGGTACACGGCGCTGGCGATCACCTGTGGGGTTCCGTCCGTCCGAGCGGCGCCGACACGGCTGCGTTAGGTTCTGGGTGGACACGCCGCTTTCCATGGGGGGAAAACAACGGTGACAGCACCAACAGACCTGTCGGCATTCGCATTGCCCGACCTCACGTACGACTTCCCAGCAGCCGACGCGGTCGCACGGGCCTGCGACGCCGCGAAGACGTCCATCAGCCTCCAGACGCCCTCCCGAGGTGCGCTGGTGCTGCTGGGCAGCACGGACTTCGCGGGGAGATTCGCCGAGACCTTCCGCGCGAACGCCGCGATCGCCGTCGAGGACTCGCGCGAACTGAGCACCAAGCTCGGCGAGATCGCGCAGGGCATCCGCCGGTTGAGCGACGCCGCGCGCGAGGAGAACATGCGTCGGCGCGCAGCCCGAGCCTGGCGCGACCGCGTGGTCGCCCGGAGAGCGGACGCCGTCGACAGCATGTGGGACCACGTCTTCGGCGAAGAACCACCACCGAGCAGCGGGAAGCTCGACGCTCCGACCTTCCCGGACACCAGCTACGCCCCGCGGGCCAGGAGCACGCCGTCCCCCGGAGCCGGTCCGGGGAGCGGGGGCGGAGTCTCGTCCGCACGACCGGAGAGCCTCCGGTCGTTCGCGTCGGGGTCCGCATCGCTCGACGGTGACCTCAGCGCCCTGCCCGGGCGCATCGAGAGCGCGATGGCCTCCTTCGCGCGGACCTGCGACTTCGGGACGGTCGACGTAGCACCGGTGGTACGGGGCTTCCGCGCCTGGTTGGACGCGAACGGCGGCGACGTGCGCTGGGCGAACACGGTCGCTGCTGCCTTCGAGTCCGCCGGTGCGGGCGGCGCGGTCGTCAGCGTCGCCGACAGTTCGCTGGCGGCAGCACTGCAGGCGGCGGGGGTGAACCGGACGAGGACGGACCTCGACTTCGGTGAGCCCACGCTGTTCGGCGCCGTGCCCACCAGCGGCTTCGCGGCCGATCCGGTGAACACCGCGACGGGCAACTTCATCGAGGTGGAGCACGACCTCGCGTTCGCCGGGGGCGCGACGGCGCTCGACCTGAGCCGGACCTACAACTCCTTCGACACCGTCGGCGGGGCGTTCGGCCCCGGGTGGTCATCCGTGCTCGACATGCGCCTCGAACTCCTCGACGACCACATCGCGATGGTGACCGACGACGGTCGGCGGATCACGTTCCCGACCCGGGGCTCCTCGGGTGTCCGGGCCGTCGGTGAGAACCTGTGGTTGGCCACCGAACCCGCAGCCGTGTCCGGGGCTGCGTCGAGTACGCCCCCGGACGGGACGGTGCTCGTCGTCCGTGACAACGCCGGAGCCTGGTGGTCGTTCGCGATGACCGGCGCATGGCTCGCCTCCGGGACGGGGGACCGAGCTGCGGTCACCGCCGGTCGCGACCGGGACGGCAGACTGGTCCGGCTCGAGCACCGCCGCGGACGAGCCGTCGCCTTCGCCCACGCCGACGGTCTGGTCCGCTCGGCCCGGTCGTCGGACGGCCGCACGGTGACGTACGAGTACGACGCCGACGGGATGCTCGCCACGGCGACGAGTCCGAGTGGCACCCGGTCGTACACGTGGGACCAGGACCGCCGGATCGAGCGGGTCACGGCAGCGGACGGCGTCGTCGAGTGCGTCAACACCTACGACGAGCACGGCCGGGTGCTCCGCCAGGCAACCCCGCACGGCCGGACACTGCGCTTCGCCTACCTGCCCGGACGCGTCACCTCCGTCTCCGACGAGGACGGCGCGAACGCGAACACGTGGATGTCGGACCGGCACGGACGGGTGGTCGGGATCGTCGACGCCGACGGTCACCGGCAGTCCCTGAGCCACGACGAACACGGGAACCTCGTAGCGTCGACCGCTCGTGACGGTTCGGTCACCGTCCACGCCTACGACGACCAGGGTCGGCTCGTCAAGACCGTGGCCGCGGACGGCACCGACACGACGGTGTCCTACGACGAGCAGGACCGCGTGCGGCGGATCGAGCGCGACGGCCGGCTCGTCACGTTCGAGCACGCCGGGCCGTCCGCCCGGTTCCCCTCGGTCGTCGCCGACGAGCGCGGAGCCGCATTCGCCCTGACGTGGGACGACGACCTGCTCGTCCGGATGGAGGACCCTGCGGGCGTCGTCGTCGCCTACGAGTACGACCGCGCCGGTGACCTGGTCGCCGTTCGTGACGCACTCGGCGGCACGATCCAGATCGACCGTGACCCGGCCGGTCGGGTCGCGGCGACCACCACCCCGCTGGGGCACCGCACCCGCTTCACCTACGACGACGCCGGCCGAGTGACGTCCCGCGAGGATCCCGCCGGCGCCGTGTGGACGTTCGAGCGGGACGCCGGTGGCCGCATCGGTGCCGTCGTCGATCCGCTCGGTGGCAGGACGACCCACGAACACGGTCCGAGCGGCGACGTGACGAGCACGACCGATCCACTCGGACGGACGACCGAGCTACGCTACGACCGTCTCGGCAACCTCAGCGCGGTCGTCCTGCCGGACGGCGCGCGCTGGGACCTGCTGCACGACGCACTCTCGCGACTGCAGGAGGTCTCGGACCCGGCAGGAGGCCGATGGCTCCGGGAACAAGACGTCGTCGGGCGGCCGACTGCTCGGGTCGACCCCAGCGGCGTCCGGTCCGTGGTCGAGCTGGTCGACGGTGGCCCGTCGGTCGACGGGTCACCGTCTGCTCCGTCCTTCGAGTTCGACCTCGCGAACCGTGTCGTTGCTGGGACGTCTCCGCTCGGGGACCGGACAGCGATCGAGTACGACGCCTGCGGTCGGCTGGCCGCGTGGACCGATGTGGACGGCGGCCGGACCACGCTCCGGTACGACGCCGACTCACGCCTCGTCGAGCGCGTGGAGCCGTCCGGTGCCGTCACCGTGTTCGAGTACGACGCATGTGGTCGGCTCGTCCGGGAGCACGTCCCCGGTGTGGGTACGACCCGATACGGCCACGACCTGGCCGGGCGACTGACCTGGATCGACGACCCCCGGAACGGACGGCGCACGATCGCTCGCGACGCCGCCGGTCAGATGGTCGCCGTCGACGACGGACTCGGTCGGACCACCGCGTTCGATCACGACGCCGTCGGACAGGTGACGCAGACGACGGCCCCTTCCGGCGAGCGCACCCGCACCGACCACACGCCCCTCGGTCAGGTGTCGAGCACGACCGACCCGTTGGACCGGACGGTCGTCTCCACTCGGGACCCGGCCGGACGGTTGTCGACCCGAACGGACCCCGACGGACGCACGACGACCTGGGTGCGCGATGCGGCCGGTCGGCTGTCGGAGGTGCGTCACGACGACCGACTCGTCGCGAGCATCGCACGGGACGCCGACGAACGGTCGGTGACGATCAACGACCTGACGCATCCCGACGGCACGCCCACCGTCCACCGTCTGGAGTACGGAGCACGGGGCGAGCTCCTCCGACGCACCACGACGCGTGCCGGTCGGAGCACGACGACCCGGTGGGAGTACGACGCCGCGGGCAACCAGCGCGCAGTGATCTCCCCGGACGGGGTGCGGACCGAGTTCGACCGTGGTCGCGGTGGCGTCCTGACCGCCATCCGTCGGTCGGACTTCCCGGAGGCGACGTTCCGGCATGACGAAGACGGTCGCCAGACCGGCGCTCTCGCCGGAGCGCTCGCCCAGGCGTGGGAGTACGAGGACGGGTTCCTCGTCAGCCACTCCTCCGACGGCAGCGAGACCGTCCTCGAGCGCGACGACCGCGGGCGTCTGACAGCCGTCCGTGCTCCGGACGGCGAGGCCGTGCGTTACGAGTACGACACGGCCTCGCAGCTCCTCGCCGCCCGTGAAGGGTCCTCGGTGTCGACCTGGAGCTACGACGGATCCGGTCGGCTCGTCGACGAGCAGCGGGCCGCTGAGCGGTACTCGTACTCGCACGACGGAGCCGGAGCGCTCCTGCAGGCCGAACGCCACGGCGACGCTCCTTCAGTCGTCCAGTTCGCGTACGACGGCCTCGGACGGCGGGTCCGAGCCGAGTCGGACGAGTTCACGATGTCGTACGCCTGGGACGAGCTGGGTCATCTCCGCACCGTCGTGCGCGAGGACGGCACCGACAGCGACCGCACCGACCTCTGGGTGAACGCCCTCGGGGAACTCGCCGAGGTCAACGGCACCGCGCTCAGCTGGGACCTGACGACACCGGTGGCGACTCTTCTGTCGGTCGGCGACGTGCCAGTCATCACGGCACCCGGCCTCCTGGGTGTCGACGGGACGTGGAAGCCGTCCGGGTGGCGTCGTGCGCGCTCGACACAGCGCGCGGACCCGTGGACGGCGACGGACGCAGTCACGACAGCGGGCCTCCCGGACGGCATCGGGGTCAGCCCGACCGGGACGGTCGTGGTCGGCGGGCTCGAAGTCACGGGCGCGCGCATGTACGACCCATCGGTGCGCTCGTTCCTCTCGCCCGACCCGCTGCCGGCGGTGGTGGGTGCGGCGTGGTCTGACAACCCGTACTCGTACGCCGGCAACGACCCGGTGAACCAGATCGACCCTTCTGGCCTCCGCCCGATCACGGACGCGGAGCTGGCCGCTTACGGTGCCGGGCGCCAAGGGCTCCTCGGCATCGCGCATCGGTTCTCGAACAACGGCGCGTTCGCGATGGACGGGGACGTCCATGCTTCGCACGCGCTGTCTTGGCTGCTCGGGATGTCCCTCCTCGACCCCTCGCCCGGTCCCGGGTTCTTGCTCGGGCTCTTGAGCCCCATGCCCCTGATCGGGATCCCCATCGGTATGGCGGCGGACTTCTACGCCGGGACGGTTCTGACGAGCGGGCAGGGTGAGATGCTCTTCGGATGGGCAACGGGGACGTCGCCGAGGACCCTGTTGTACGGGTCGGACAGCAAGATGACACAGGCCGTGCGAGAGCAGTTGCCAGCAGACCAACGTAAGAACATCATCCGTGACTTGAAGGCTGGCGAGCCGGTGGCATCCGGATACGGCTACAACGCTGAGTCCCCCGGACTCGACAATCCGAACTTCGTACGAGACCTCGTGACGGTCGCCACGTGGCCCATCGCTCCGGAGGAGAATCGAACGCTTCTCGCGCTCGGCTCGTACGAAGTCGAGGCGCGTGTTGTGAGTCGCGATGCGGATGGACCTGCCGTTGTCGAGTACACCGCAACCAATGAGACAACTTTGGGCTCCTTCCTCCGGGGGCTTCCCGGTTTCAGCTACGAAGATCTCAATCGAATGGCAGGAGACCACGGCCCGATGTCGCGAGTGACCGAGCGGTTCACTTGGAAAGAGGAAGTGCAATAGTGGATTGGCGTCGAGCGGTGCGGCTGGTGCTGTTCCCATCACTCATCGTGTCCCTGACCGGGTGCACGATTCAGTCGCAGCCCGCCCCAAAGGACTATGTGGGCTCTTGGCAGCTCCAAGCCGAGAACGGGGCGTCGCCAGCGCGCTTCACTCTGGCAGCGGACCACACGTACACCGCGGAGGATCTGCCACGAGCGCTCGCATGTCGGCTTGAGATCGCCGCGGGAAGCCCTCCCGGCTGCCGAGACGGCAGCCCCTCGGTGAGTTTCTCCGGTTCATGGCGGCTGGCGGACGGGAACCCGCGCGAACTCTGGCTGGAGTACAACGACTTCCTCGTGCGCAGGGCGGTCCGCGATGGCGACGACCTCGGCTTCTTCGTGCGATCAGTCGAGGCACCACGACCCGATTACGTGTTCCACAGGACGTCTTCGACTTGACTGCGAACCTGACCGCCGATCTTCATCAGAAGTGACGATCGACGGCGGCCACGCCGCGCATCGGCGCGGTGGTGATCCGGTCCGTGGTCGCGGCCAAGACCTGAACCGGGGCAGCCGGCGACCACGGCCCGTTCTCGCGACCGCCACGCCCTGGCGTCGAGTCCTGGGCAAAATTTGGACCCCTGGCCTCGGACTGCACCGGACTGACAGCGCGACGCGCTATCGCTGCGCACGAGCCTCGCGAGCACTGACGCCGACCACCGTTAGCGCGACACCTCCGAAGACCCTCATCCGCTCGTTGCGCATGGGGGCCTTTCGTCGTTCCGGCGTCGGCGGTCCCCAGCAGACTCCCCGCCGTGGGAAAGCGACGATCGGACCGGTTCGTCCCGCCCGTGACCGCGACGCCCTTCAGCCTCTCCCCCGAGGCGTACGGCGGCCCCGTCTTCGGCGCGGGACTCCTCCCGGTGCACGCCTACGTGCAGACGCCGGAGGGGCTCTTCCGCGTCGAGGGGGGTCGCGTCTCGCAGACGCCCGCCGCCGTGCTCGTCCGCTGGGACCGGGCCGACGGCCTCCCGCTGGAGGTGTGGGTCTGGCGCACTGCCGCTGTGAGGCACCGCGCATTAGCTACGGATTCCGCATGACTGTTCTTCTCGCCGTTCTGACAATCGCGGGCGCTCTCCTCGCCGTAACAGGGGCGATAGATGCATGCCGCGGACGGAGGCGCGAGGATCCGAAGGGCTCCGGCCTATATTCCGTGCCTTCCGGCGGACCGAGGGGGCTCTTTATAGCCCTCCTGGGCGCGGCTGTCGCCCTTGTCAGCGGCTGCCTCGGCCTGTTCACGTAGGCCGCTGCTCTAGTCTTCGATCGCGGCTTCGAGGCGCTCAACCTTTGCGTCGAGCTCGCCAGAGTACCCGGGTCGAATGTCCGCCTTCAAGACGAGCGACACCCGGCTTCCAAACGGCGCGACGGCCTCCGTCGCACGCTTGACAACGTCCATCACGGAGTCCCAGTCGGGCCCTTCAACCTCTGTGAACATTGACGTCGTGCGATTCGGGAGCCCGCTCTCGCGGACCACTCGGACGGCCGCCGCGACTGCGTCGTGCACGGAGCCATCCTCTCGGCCGTTGCCACTCGGCGAAACGCTGAACGCGACCAACATCACAGACCACCCTTCCATGTACTCTTCTGAGCTATCGCGCCCTCGAGCTCGGTGAACATCGACGAGGTGCGGTTCGGCAGGCCGGACTCGCGGACGACCCGCACGGCTGCGGCGACGGCGTCGTGGACGGAGCCGTCCTCGGTTGCGGCGGGTCCGCCGGACGGAGCGATGGAGAAGGCGACGATCATGTCCCCATCCTGCCCCGCTGCACGTTGATGCGCGACGGATCCGCGTGCGTCGGGTCGCCGACCGGACGGGAGGCCCGTGGCTCGATCCCCTGCCGCCACAGCCGGACGAGCACCACGACGGCCCAGACCAGAACCGCGACCTCGAGCGCGTTCCGCACCGAGAGCACGACGAGGATCCAGGGCTGCACCATGAGCACCTGGTCGTAGTAGGCGGGGTAGACGAGCTGCGTGAGGAACGCCGTCGGCAGCATCGCTGCGGCGACGGGCAGGAACCGCCAGGCGCTCCCCCGTCCGGCGACGAGCCCCCACACCACGGGGACGGCGAACCACCCGATGTACTGCGGCGATCCGACCTTGTTGGTCGCGATGAGCGCGGCGACGAACAGGAGCGCCAGGACCGGTGCCACCTGGGACTGCCGAGCACCGGTGCGCACAGCGAGCAGGGCGAGGACGACCCCGACGACGACGACGACCGCCATGAGCGGGGTGGACAGCGCCGCGGCGACGGCGGTCCCGGCACCGGACACCTCGAAGGTCAGGATCTCCTGGTCGTAGAAGACCGCCGCTTCCGGAACGTGGGCAGCGGCGGCCCAGAGGAACGGGGTGGCGAGCGGTGACTCGATCTGCAGCCCACGACCGGTCTGTTCGCCGATGAACGAGAGCAGGTGTGCCGCGCCGCCGAACAGCACGTCGACCAGGACGACGAGCCCGGTGACGGTGAACGCACCGGCGACGACCTCGACACGACGCCCGCGGCGGAGGACGAACAGCACCCCGACCAGGGCCGCCGGCCACACCTTGATCCAGGCCGCGACGGTGAACACCGCGGAGGCGATCCCCGGTCGTGCGGCGACGAAGGCCACGCCGACCAGTGCGACCGCGGTGGCGACGGTGTCGATCCGTCCGAGGCCGATCGGTCCGAGGGCCAGCAGGAACACCAGCCACCACCAGACCACCCGGACGCCGAACGCCCGGAAGCGCCAGAGCACCGCGGCCGCGACCGCGTTCAACAGCACCATGAGCAGCAGCCATCCGGTGCCGATCGACGCGGTGCCGCCGAGGGCCGCGGCCGCCATCGGCACGATCGCCAGGATCGGGTACACCCACGCCGAGTCGATGCCGACCCAGAAGTGCGATGACTGCCCCGACTCGATCCACCGTCGGTAGGTGATGGTGACGTCACCGATCGGCTGGTTCGGCACGACCAGCGTCAGGGACCAGAGGACCAGGTGCACCGTGACGAACGCCACCCCGAAGACGACGATCTCGGGCCACGGGTTCCTGCGCACCGGACGAGCGTACCGACCGGGCACGGATCCTCAGCCGATCCCGAGAGTGACGTGTCACCGTCCTCGGGTGACCTCCGCTCCGAACCGCCCGTCCCCCCGCCCCCGGCGTCGCCTCGTGGTCGTGCTCGTCGTGCTCGTCGTCGTCGCCGTGGTCGCGGTGGTCGCCGTCGCGTTCGGCACCCGCGCGTACACCTCCGGTGAGAACGCCAAGGCGTCCGCGACACCGACGGTCGCCGCCAGCCGTGCTCCGTCCACGCTCGACGCACAGGACCTGTCCGGCACCTGGACGGTCGGCGACGGGTCCGAGGCCGGCTACCGCGTCCACGAGGTCCTCAACGGCTCGGACGTCACCGTCACCGGCCGCACGTCCGACGTCACGGGGACGGCGACCGTCGACGGCACCACGATCAGCGCGGCGACGATCACCGTGCAGGTCGCCACCATCGCGACCGACTCGGCCCAGCGCGACTCGTACTTCCGCGACTCGGCCCTCGACACGCAGGCGTTCCCGACGGCGACGTTCACCCTGACCGAGCCGGTGTCCGACGCCGTCCCGACCGGCAGCGACACGACCGAGGTCCGCGCGACCGGCACGCTCGAGTTGCACGGCGTCACGAAGCCGGTGACGGCGACGCTGCAGGTCGGACTCAGCGGCGACGGCGTCGACGTCTCCGGCACGGTCCCGATCACGTTCTCCGACTACTCGGTGCAGGCGCCGAACCTGGGCTTCGTGAAGGTCGACGACGCGGGGGCGGTCGAGTTCCTCGTGCACGCCTCGCCGTCGTCCTGACCGGCGACCGGGCAGGTCACGGCGCGACCGGCTGACGGACGGGAGGCTCGGCACCGGCCCGTCGGCGCGCCTCCCGTCCGACGGGCCCGTCCCGCCACCCCGTCAGTCGACCTGCGCGTCACCCGTGACCGCGAGGTCGCGCACCACCCCGGGCAGCTGCTCGACGAGCGAGGTCATCGGGAACGGCCCGCCCCGCGAGGCCCGACGCGCAGCGACCCCGTGCACGACCGCCGCGGCCGCTGCGAGGTGCGCGAGTTCCTCCGGACCCACCTCGGACGTGCCGGCGCGGGCGGCGACGAGCGCGCCGAGCACCCCGCCGAGGACGTCCCCGGCACCAGCCGCTGCGAGCCAGGGGGTCGCCGACGACGCGACCAGGCGGACCCCGCCGTCGGGCGTGACGACGTGCGTGTCGGCGCCCTTGAGGAGCACGACGCTCCCGGTCCGTTCGGCGGCGCGGAGGGCCGAGCCGCGCGGGTCGCCCTCGACCTCGTCCCGGGACACGCCGAGGAGGGACGCGAGCTCACCGGCGTGCGGGGTGAGCACCGCGAGCGGCCCGAGGTCGACGAGCGGGATCGCCCCAGCGTCGACGACGACCGGGACGCCGTCGTCCGAGGCGTGCGCGAACGCGGAGCGGGTCGTCTCGTCCAGTGCGTCGAGCGACGGCGCCGAGATCCCCGACCCGACGAGCCACGCCTGGACGCGACCGACGCCGGCGACGATCTCGGGCCGGCGGGCGAGCACGAAGTCGGTGGCCCGGTCCGGACCGACGTACCGGACCATGCCGAGGCCGGTGTGCACGGCGGCGTCGACCCCCATCACAGCCGCACCCGGGTACTGCGCGGACCCGGTGGCGACGCCGAGGACCCCGCGTCGGTACTTCGAGGTGTCGCCGGTGGGGACGGTGATCCAGCGGGCGGCGTCGACGGGTCGGACGGAGACGAAGTCGTTCATCGTGCCCACGGTACGGTGACGGGCATGAGCCTGTCCCTGCCTGGTCGTGTCGTCGTCTTCGACTACGGCGAGGTGATCAGCCGGACCCCGCACGCCGCTCGTGCCGCACTGCTCGAGGCGACCGGGCTCGACGCCGACACGCTGTTCCCGGTGTACCAGGAGCTCCGGCACGACCTGGACCGCGGCGACCTGACGGTGCTGGAGTACTGGCGCGCGATCGCCGAGCGCACCGGCCGGACCTGGTCGGTGACGGAGGTGCACCGGCTGTGGGCGCTCGACTTCACCGGCTGGTTCGAGGTCGACCCCGAGGTCCTGGCTCTCGTCGAGGAGCTCCACGACGGCGGCACCCGGCTGGCGCTGCTCTCGAACGCCGGATTCGACTTCGGTGACCCGTACCGCCGCTCGCCGATGGGCTCGCTGTTCGAGACGGTCGTGGTGAGCGCGGAGGAACACGTCCTGAAGCCCGACGCCTCGATCTACCACGAGACCTGCACACGTCTGGGCATCGAGCCGAGTGCCATGGTCTTCGTCGACAACCGTGCGGAGAACGCCGCCGGCGCGGACGCCGTCGGCGCGGTGGGGGTGCACTTCACCTCGGCCGCCGGACTGCGCCGGTCGCTCGAGGAGCTCGCGGCCGGCGTCTGACGGGAGGCACGGCTCACCTCCTGACGCCTTCTCGCTTCCTCCGAGGAAGCGCCCGGTACCATCGAGGCATTGTGGACGACCCTCCTAGTTCTGACCATCACATGCCCGCCGCTCACACAGTGAGCTGCCTGACTCCGAGGTGTGCCTCGTGAGCCCCGTCGACATCGTCATGCTGATCGGCGGCATCCTGCTGACGCTCGGCACCGGCGTCTTCGTCGCGTCCGAGTTCGCGCTCGTGAACCTCGACCGCGCCGACGTCGAAGCCCGCCGAGACCGCGGTGAGACCGGCCTCGGCACCGTCATCGGTGCGCTGAAGGTCACCTCGACCCACCTGTCCAGCGCGCAGCTCGGCATCACGCTGACGACGCTGCTCACCGGCTACCTGCTCGAGCCCTCGATCGCCACGCTGCTCGAAGCGCCGTTCCTCGCGATGAACCTCGCCGTGGGCGTCGTCGAGACCGTGGGCTCGATCGTGGCGCTCGTCATCGCGACCCTGCTGTCGATGATCCTCGGCGAACTCGTGCCGAAGAACTTCGCGCTCGCCCTGCCGCTGCAGACCGCACGCCTGGTCGTGCCGCTGCAGGTCGGCTTCACGACGGTGTTCAAGCCCGCCGTCGCCCTGCTCAACGGCACCGCGAACGCCGTCCTCCGCGCGATCGGCATCGAACCGCAGGAGGAGCTCTCCGGTGCCCGCAGTGCCGAGGAGCTCACGTCACTGCTCCGCCGGTCCGCGTCCGAGGGCTCGCTCGAACAGGACACCGCGACGCTGCTCGAGCGCACGCTGTCCTTCTCCGAGCTCAACGCCAGCGACGTGATGACGCCGCGTCCGCGCCTGTCGACGATCCGCGTGTCCGACAGCGCCGAGGCGGTCATCGCCCTGGCCCGCAGGACCGGTTTCAGCCGCTTCCCCGTCATCGAGGAGGACGCGGACGACGTCGTCGGGCTCGTGCACGTCAAGCAGGCCGTCTCGGTCCCGCGTGAGAAGCGCGCCGAGGTGCCGGTCGGTGCCCTGATGACCGACGCCGAGCGCGTGCCGGAGACCATGCCCGGCGACACCCTGCTCACCGAGGTCCGCGGTCGCGGCTACCAGATGGTCATCGTCGTCGACGAGTACGGCGGGACCGCGGGCGTCGTCACGCTCGAGGACCTGGTCGAGGAGATCGTCGGCGAGGTGTCCGACGAGCACGACCGGGCGCGCATCGACGTCGTCCGGAGCCGCGGCTGGCTGACCTTCCCGGGGCTGCTTCGCCCCGACGAGCTGGAGGACCGCGCGAGCGTCACCGTCCCCGAGGACGGCCCGTACGAGACCGTCGGCGGGTTCCTCATGCAGGAGCTCGGACGCCTGCCTGTGGTGGGTGACGAGGTCGCCATCGACTCCGGCGTCTTCCGCATCGAGCGGTTGGACGGCCGGCGCATCGACCGGATCCGGTACACGCCGAACCCGGTCGGCGAGGACACCCTGGGCAGCAACGCCGGTGCCGGCAACGGCAAGCGCACCACCACAACGGACCAGGAGGCCACCCGATGAGTTCCGACTGGTGGGGCATCTTCTGGCTGTTCGTGCTGCTCGGCGGCAACGCGTTCTTCGTCGCAGCCGAGTTCGCCGTCATCTCGGCCCGTCGCTCGCAGATCGAGCCGCGTGCGGAGCAGGGGTCGCGAGCCGCGCAGATGACGCTGTGGGCGATGGAGCACGCCACCCGGATGCTCGCGACCACACAGCTCGGCATCACGGTCTGTTCGCTGCTGATCCTCAACGTCTCCGAGCCGGCGATCCACCACCTGCTCGAGGTCCCGCTGCACCTGACCGGGTGGAGCGGCGAGGTCATCGGCGTCATCGCGTTCGTCTTCACGCTGCTGCTCGTGTCGTTCCTGCACGTGGTCTTCGGCGAGATGGTCCCGAAGAACATCTCGTTCTCGATGCCGGACCGGGCGGCACTGCTGCTCGTCCCGACGCTCTGGTACATCGGCCACGGCCTGCACTGGGTCGTCGTCGGGCTCAACGAGGTCGCGAACGCGGTGCTGCGCCTGTTCAAGGTGGAGCCCAAGGACGAGGCCGTCAGCGCGTACACGGTGGAAGAGGTCCAGACCATCGTCGAGCAGTCCCGACGCGAGGGCACCCTCGCCGACGACTCGGGCACGCTCCGGATGGCGTTCGAGTTCACCGAGAAGAAGGTCAAGGACGTCGCCGTGCCGATGTCCGGGCTCGTCACCCTCCACGAGGACGCGACGCCCGCCGAGGTCGAACGGGCCGTCGCCCAGCGAGGCTTCTCGCGGTACGTCCTGGTCGACGACGCGGGCGACCCGACCGGGTACGTGCACGTCAAGGACGTCATCGACCTGCGGCCGGACGAGTTCGACGACCCGGTGCCGCCGAAGCGCATCCGTCAGCTCATCTCGCTCTACACGGAGATGGACCTGGAGGACGCGCTCGCGACGATGCGCGGGGCCGGACGCCACGTGGCGCGGGCCTTCGACGCGGACGGTCGGACGACGGGCGTGCTGTTCCTCGAGGACATCCTCGAGGAACTCATCGGCACCGTCGAGGACGCCACCCGGCGTCGCTGACCCAGCGCATTGAATCCCCTCGCGAAAGCGACAGTCGTGTCCCCCTCGTCGGCGCAGGACTGTCGCTTCCGCGGTGAGCGCGGCCGAGCCCGCCGCTGACGCGACGCCCTCACGGACGGGAGGCCCGGTACCAGCTGGTACCGGGCCTCCCGTCCGTCCGTGCTCCGCTACCAGCTGACGGGCAGGGGCTTGCCCTCCTCGTAACCGGCGGCGGACTGGATGCCGACCAGGGCACGGTCGGCGAACTCGGGCAGGCTCGTCGCGCCGGCGTAGGTGGCGGAGCTGCGGAGACCCGTCGTGATCATGTCCAGCAGGTCCTCGACGCTCGGCCGCTCGGGATCGAGGTAGATCGTGGAGGACGAGATGCCCTCCGCGAAGAGCGCCTTGCGCGCCCGCTCGTACGGGTCGAGGCGCTCGAAGCGCTCCCGCACCGCCTTGGCGGACGCCATCCCCCAGCTCTCCTTGTACGCGCGCCCGGCGTCGTCGCGGCGGAGCACGCCCGGTGCCTCGAGTGTGCCGGCGAACCACGAGCCGATCATCACGGCCGACGCGCCCGCGGCCAGGGCCAGCGCGACGTCGCGGGGGTAGCGGACGCCACCGTCAGCCCAGACGTGCGCGCCGAGCGAACGCGCGGCGGCGGCGGTCTCGAGGACGGCGGAGAACTGCGGACGACCGACCGCCGTCATCATGCGCGTGGTGCACATCGCCCCGGGACCGACCCCGACCTTGATGATGGAGGCACCCGCGGCGACGAGGTGGGCCACGGCGTCGGCGGTGACGACGTTGCCGGCGACGAGCGGGATGCCGAGGTCGAGCGCCGACACCGCGCGCAGCGCGCGGATCATGCCCTCCTGGTGACCGTGCGCGGTGTCCAGGACCAGGACGTCGACACCGGCGTCCGCCAGCGCTGCGGCCTTCGCGGCGACGTCGCCGTTGATGCCGACGGCCGCGGCGACACGCAGTCGGCCGGAGGCGTCGACCGCGGGCCGGTAGATGTCGGAGCGGATGGCGCTCGTCGGGCTGACGGTGCCGACGACCTTGCCGTGCCGCATCACCGGCGCGAAGTCGACGCCGGCCGCGGTGAGCACGTCGTACACATGGCGGGAGGACCCGGCGTCCTCGGCGTCGATCGCGGTCGTCGCGCCGTGCAGCAGGTCGCCGAGGACCGCGTCCGCGCCGGCGATGGCGAGACGGGTCGCGGGCACGCAGCCGAGGTACTCCCCCGCCTCGTCGCGGACCACGACACCACGGCCGGCGACAGGCAGCAGCTGCTCGAGCGCCTCGGCGACGGTGGTGTCGGCGCCCAGGTCGAGCGCGGAGTCGAACGCGACCGGCTGTGCCTTCACCCAGCGGATCGCCGCGTCGAGGTCCTGCAGGTGCATGTCCTGCGGCAGCACGCCGAGGCCGCCCCGCCGAGCGAGGGTCGCGGCCAGTCGCGGACCGGTGACGGAGTTCATGTTCGCGCTGACGATCGGGATCGTCGCGCCGGTGCCGTCGTTCGTGGCCAGGTCCACGTCGAAGCGGCTCGTCACGCTCGACCGGCTGGGGACGAGGAAGACGTCGGAGTAGGTCAGGTCGTGGGTCGGCCGCGTCTCGTAGAACCTCATGACGGCCACTGTACGGCGGCCTGCGGAGGGCCGCCGGGGAGCGCCACGCGGACCGCCCTGGAGGCTCGACTCACCCGCCGTCTCCCACCTCACGGCCACGGATGAGCGGCTAGGGTTGACGGCGTGCGGGACAGGGTTGCCCTGCACGACACACACGAGCATCAATCGACGGAGAGTGGGCGATCGGCTGTGTCGAGCCATCTGACCGGAACTGACGAGACCGCGGGCGAATTCGGCGCGAACGAGTGGCTGGTGGACGAGCTCTACGAGCAGTTCGTCGCCGACAAGAGCAGCGTCGACGAGTCCTGGTGGCCGGTCCTCGAGAGCTACCACCGGACCCAGCTCAGCAGCACCGACTCCACCACCTCGACCGCCGCGACCGCCGCGACCGCCGCGACCGACTCGACCACCGAAGCCCCCGCGCAGGCCGCTGCCGCCGCGGACGCCCCTGCAGAGCAGCCCGCCGCCGTCGCCGGGCCGTCCAGCACGCAGCAGCCCGCCACCGGCGAGGCGAAGACCCCGCTCCAGGCCCGGACCACCTCGCGCCAGCCGTCGCCGCAGCCCATCCCAGCCGAGGCGAACGACTCCGCCGACGAGCACGAGGAGACGCACGAGGACGTCGCCACCCCGCTGCGCGGCATGGCGAAGACCCTGGCGTCGAACATGGACGCCTCGCTGACCGTCCCGACCGCGACCAGCGTCCGGACGATCCCCGCGAAGCTGATGATCGACAACCGGATCGTCATCAACAACCACCTGCGGCGTGCGCGTGGCGGCAAGATCTCGTTCACCCACCTGATCGGCTGGGCCATGGTCCAGACGCTCAAGGAGTTCCCGAGCCAGAACGTCTCCTACGAGGAGCGCGACGGCAAGCCGTTCCTCGTCACCCCCGCGCACGTCAACCTCGGCATCGCGATCGACGTCCCGAAGAAGGACGGCACGCGCTCTCTGCTCGTCCCGAGCATCAAGCGGGCCGAGACCCTGACGTTCGGGCAGTTCCTCTCCGTCTACGAGGACGTCGTCAAGCGCGCCCGGGACAACAAGCTGACCCCGTCGGACTTCCAGGGCACGACGATCTCCCTGACGAACCCCGGCGGCATCGGCACCGAACACTCCGTCCCCCGTCTCACCAAGGGCCAGGGCTGCATCGTCGGTGCCGGGGCGCTCGAGTACCCGGCACAGTTCCAGGGCTCGGCACCGAAGACCCTGGTCGAGCTCGGTGTCGGCAAGACCATCACGCTGACCAGCACCTACGACCACCGCGTGATCCAGGGCGCCGGCTCCGGCGAGTTCCTCAAGAAGGTGCACGAGCGACTGATCGGTCAGCACGGCTTCTACGACGACATCTTCGCCGCGCTCCGGATCCCCTACAAGCCGATCCAGTGGGCGAACGACATCAACGTCGACCTGGCGCACCGGGTGAACAAGACCGCCCGCGTGCAGGAGCTCATCAACAGCTACCGCGTCCGCGGGCACCTGATGGCCGACATCGACCCGCTCGAGTACCGGCAGCGCACGCACCCCGACCTCGAGATCGAGCGCCACGGGCTGACGTTCTGGGACCTCGACCGCGAGTTCGTGACCGGCGGGCTCGCCGGGACGACCACCGCTCCCCTGCGCGACGTGCTCGGCATCCTGCGCGACGCCTACTGCCGCACCGTCGGCATCGAGTACATGCACATCCAGGACCCGGAGCAGCGCCGCTGGGTGCAGGAACGCATCGAAGTGCCCTACTCGAAGCCGTCGAAGGACGAACAGCTTCGGGTCCTCGGCAAGCTCAACGAGGCCGAGGCGTTCGAGACCTTCCTGCAGACCAAGTACGTCGGCCAGAAGCGCTTCTCGCTCGAGGGCGGCGAGTCGACCATCGCCTTCCTCGACACCCTGATCCAGAACGCCGCCGGTGCCGGCCTCGACGAAGTCGCGATCGGCATGGCGCACCGCGGTCGCCTCAACGTCCTGACGAACATCGCCGGCAAGACGTACGGTCAGATCTTCCGCGAGTTCGAGGGCACCCAGCTGCCCGGCACCGTCTCCGGACAGGGCTCCGGCGACGTCAAGTACCACGTCGGCACCGAGGGCGTGTTCCGCGCGTCCGACGGCACGGCCATCCCGGTGACCATCGCGGCGAACCCGTCCCACCTGGAGGCCGTCGACGGCGTGCTCGAGGGCATCGTCCGCGCGAAGCAGGACCGGAAGCCGGCGGGGACGTTCGGCACCCTGCCGGTGCTCGTGCACGGCGACGCGGCGATGGCGGGACAGGGCGTGGTCGTCGAGACGCTGCAGATGTCGCAGCTGCGCGGCTACCGCACCGGCGGCACCGTGCACCTGGTCATCAACAACCAGGTCGGCTTCACCACCCCGCCGGAGTCCGCGCGCACCTCCGTCTACTCGACGGACGTGGCGAAGACCATCCAGGCGCCGGTCTTCCACGTGAACGGCGACGACCCGGAGGCCGTGTCCCGCGTCGCCGACCTGGCGTTCGCGTACCGCGAGGAGTTCCACCGCGACGTCGTGATCGACCTGGTCTGCTACCGCCGGCGCGGCCACAACGAGGGCGACGACCCCTCGATGACGCAGCCGCTGATGTACAACCTCATCGAGGCCAAGCGCTCCGTCCGCACGCTGTACACCGAGGCCCTCGTCGGCCGCGGCGACATCACGCAGCAGGAGTACGACGACGCGCACCGCGACTTCCAGGACCGCCTGGAGCGTGCGTTCGCCGAGACCCACGAGGCACAGACCGGCACCATGCCGGCCGTCTCGGTCGACGACTCCGGTGCCGTGAACGGCCTCGAGCGTCCGACCTCGCAGCGTGACGACTCCGAGCTCGAGGTGCGCGAGACCGCGATCTCGCAGGAGCTCGTCGAACTCATCGGCGACGCGCACGGCAACCCACCGTCGGGCTTCTCGATCCACCCGAAGCTGCAGCAGCTGCTCACGAAGCGCCGAGAGATGACGCGAGCCGGCGGCGTCGACTGGGCGATGGCCGAACTCATGGCGATCGGTTCGGTCCTGGTCGAGGGCAAGCCCGTGCGGTTCGCCGGACAGGACGCTCGCCGCGGCACGTTCGTGCAGCGTCAGGCCGTCTTCCACGACCGGACGAACGGCCAGGAGTGGCTGCCGCTCGCCAACCTCACCGAGGACCAGGCACGCTTCTTCATCTACGACTCGCTCCTCAGCGAGTACGCGGCGATGGCGTTCGAGTACGGCTACTCGGTCGAGCGTCCCGAGGCCCTGGTGCTCTGGGAGGCGCAGTTCGGCGACTTCGCCAACGGCGCCCAGACCGTGATCGACGAGTTCATCTCCTCCGCCGAGCAGAAGTGGGGCCAGCGCTCCGGCCTGGTGCTGCTGCTCCCGCACGGCTACGAGGGTCAGGGACCGGACCACTCCTCCGGCCGCATCGAGCGCTACCTGCAGCTCTGCGCGCAGGACAACATGGTGGTGGCTCGCCCGTCGACCCCGGCGTCGTACTTCCACCTGCTCCGCCGCCAGGCGTGGGCGAAGCCGCAGAAGCCGCTCGTGGTGTTCTCCCCGAAGGCGATGCTCCGCCTGCGCCAGGCGACGAGCGCCGTCGACGACTTCACGTCCGGCTCGTTCCAGGAGGTGCTCGACGACGACCGCCTGCAGTCGCGCGGCGTCGACAAGGGTTCGGTGCGCCGCGTCGTCCTGCACTCGGGCAAGATCCACCACGACCTGCGGACCGAGGCCGAGAAGCGCGGCATCACCGACGTGGCCCTCGTCAGGCTCGAGCAGCTCGCCCCGTTGCCGCTCGATCGGATCCTCGAGGTGCTCGCGAGCTACCCCGAGGCCGAGGTCGTCTTCGCGCAGGAGGAGCCCGAGAACCAGGGTGCCTGGCCCTTCGTCTGCATGAACCTGTCGCCGCACCTCGACGGCCGGCCGCTGTCCGTCTCGTCCCGCTCGGCGAGCGCGGCCCCGGCCACCGGTTCCTCGAAGCGCAGTGCACAGGAGGCCGCAGACGTCATCGACCGCGCGCTGCGGTAGCACTCGCACCCCGCAACGAACAACGCGCCCCGTTCCGACGGGGCGCGTTCTTCGTTGCGGGGCGCGGGGCCGCGGGCGGCAGCGCTGTACGGCGCGGACGTGGCGGTCGGCGCGATCCCCGGCCGCGAGTCAGAGCATCCGGGTGTACCGCACGCCGGCTTCGTGGTACCCGCGGCGCTGGTAGAAGCGGTGCGCGTTGTCGGTCGCCGCGGCGCTGACCGCGGACAGGCGCCGCGCGCCCTGCTCGGCCGCCCACGTCTCGAACGTGCCGAGGAGTGCGGAACCGGTGCCGTGCCTCCTGGCCGTCGGATCGACGACCAGCAGCAGGAGCTGTGCGGTCGGCTCGTCGCTGGCGTACGTCCACGTGACCTGCGCGCCGGCGACCGCGATCGGACGACCGTCGTCGCCACGGACCACCCAGGTGCGGTGTCCGGCCTCGGCGGTGAGCCGGTCGAGTCGGGCCTGCATCGCGTCGGGCTCCACCCGGTGGCCGAGCAGGCGCAGCAGGTCGGTCACCGCAGCGACGTCGGGTTCGGTCCAGGTGCTGATCGGCTCGGCGTCGGTCATGTCCGCACCCTACCCGTTCACGACGTCGTCCCCGCGGGTGTGACGAGCCCGGCCGCGCGGGACCGGGCGTCAGTGGGTCGACTGCACCGCGCGGAGTCGGGCGAGGACCTCGTCCCGGAGCTGCTCCGGCGCGGATTCGCGGCAGGCGCGCTTGACGGTCTCCATGAGCACCACGCCGACGCGGTGTTCGGTGAGGCAGTCCTCGCAGCCGTCCATGTGCTCGCGGATGTCCGCAGCGTCCTCGTGTCGGAGTTCGTCGTGGAGGAACTCCTCGAGTTCCGCCTTCGCCTTCGAGCAGTCACACCCGCTCATCGTGCGTCCTTCCGGGTCGTGCGGGTGCCGGCCGTCGTGGCCGCCCGCGTGCCTGCACCTCGGCCTCGTCCGCGCATCGTCGCCGTCGACGCTGCGTCCGGGACGACACCGGTCTCACGTGCGTGGTCGGCCAGCAGTCCGCGGAGCAGCCGGCGGCCACGGTGGAGGCGGCTCATGACCGTCCCCACGGGGGTCTTCATGATGTCGGCGATCTCCTGGTAGGAGAACCCTTCGACATCGGCGAAGTAGACGGCCATCCGGAAGTCCTCCGGGATGGCCTGCAGCGCGTCCTTCACGGCGGAGGACGGCAGGTGGTCGATGGCGTCGGCCTCGGCGGAGCGCGCCGAGATCGACTGGGTCACGCTCTCCGCGCCGCCCAGCTGCCAGTCCTCGAGCTCGTCGATCGTGCCCTGGTACGGGTTCCGCTGGTTCTTGCGGTACGTGTTGATGAACGTGTTCGTCAGGATCCGGTAGAGCCACGCCTTGAGGTTCGTGCCCTGGCGGAACTGTCGGAAGGCGGCGAACGCCTTCACGAAGGTCTCCTGCACGAGGTCGGAGGCGTCGGCCGGGTTGCGCGTCATCCGCATCGCCGCACCGTAGAGCTGGTCCATGAACGGCAGCGCCTGGTCCTCGAACAGACGACGCAGCTCGTGCTCGGACACGGTCTTCGCGTCGACGGGCTCGGGCGCCGCGTCGGGCCCTGCGTCGGAGTCGAGTCCGGCCAGGTCTTCGTCCTCGACGGCGTCGAGCTGCGCCTCGGTCTCGTCGACCAGGTCGTCCGGTGCGTGCTGCGGTTCGTCGGTCGTCATCGCCCGCCAGTCTAGGCGGACGGTGGTGTCCGGGCCCTGTGGCTCGGCGAGCGTCGTGACGACCCGAGGCAGCAGTGCTGTGTCGGCCGTTCGTGACGGTGCGAGTGCGATCACCGTGCTCCTCCCGATGGGTTCAGTAGTGTGGTGAACCGATGGCAGCCACGACGCATTCCCACCCCTGGACCGCCCCGGTCGCGCGCGGCCCGCTGGCCGGCGACGTCGCGCTGCCGGGCTCGAAGTCGCTGACGAACCGGGAGCTCGTCCTCGCCGCCCTGGCCGACGGCCCGTCGACGATCCACCTGCCGCTGCACTCGCGGGACTCGTCGCTGATGACGACCGCGCTCCGGCAGCTCGGCGTCGGGATCGACGAGGTCCGACCCACGGCCGGCGACCCGGTGAACCCGTATGGTCCCGACCTGCGGGTCGCGCCCGGACCGATGCACGGTGACGTCCGGGTGGACTGCGGTCTCGCGGGCACCGTGATGCGCTTCCTGCCGCCGCTCGCCGCCCTGGCCGAGGGTCCGGTCACGATCGACGGCGACCCCTACGCCCGGAAGCGCCCGATGGCCGCGGTGGTCCAGGCCCTGGTCGACCTCGGGGTGCAGGTCACCGACGACGGCGGCGGCGCGATGCCCTTCACCTTCGTCGGCACCGGCGCGGTCCGGGGCGGTGCGCTCGACATCGACGCGTCGGCGTCGTCCCAGTTCGTCTCCGGGCTGCTGCTCTCCGCGCCGCGTTTCACCGAGGGGCTGCACCTCCGGCACACCGGCGAGCGACTGCCGAGCCTGCCGCACATCGCCATGACGGTCGAGGTCCTCCGCGCCCGCGGCGTGCATGTCGACGAGCCGTCGGTCGGCGAGTGGGTCGTGCACCCCGGGCCGATCGCGGCGCGGGACGTCACGATCGAACCGGACCTCTCGAACGCGGCCCCCTTCGCCGTCGCCGCCCTCGTCGCCGGCGGCCAGGTCCGGATCCGGACCTGGCCGACCGAGACGACGCAGGTCGGTGCCGACCTCGAGACGCTCCTGCCGCTGTGGGGCGCGACCGTGACGCGGGACGGTGACGACCTGGTGTTCGACGGCGGCGTCGGGATCCGGGGTGGGGCCTCCGTCCCGGGCGTGGATCTGGACCTGACCCGCGGCGGCGAACTGGCCCCCGCGCTGGTCGCGCTCGCGGCCCTGGCCGACGGACCGAGCGAGGTCTCGGGCATCGGTCACCTGCGGGGCCACGAGACGGACCGGCTGGCCGCGCTCGCGGCGGACGTCAACGGTCTCGGAGGCGCGGTGACGGAACGACCGGAGGGCCTGCGGATCGATCCGGCGCAGCTCCACGGCGGCGACTGGGCCGCGTACGAGGACCACCGCATGGCCACCGCCGGAGCCGTCGTCGGCCTGGTGACGGCGGGCGTGGCCGTCGACGACATCGGCTCGACCGCGAAGACGCTGCCGCAGTTCCCCGAGCTGTGGGCCGACCTGCTGGCGACGAGCACCGCGCGGACGAGCGAAGGGGATCCGGCATGAGCTGGTGGGACGAGACCGATGGCGGCACCGACGAGGACGAGCCGTACGGCCAGTACGACGAGTCCAGCGTCCGTGTCCGCCCGAACCCGAAGGGCAACCGGCCGCGCACCAAGACCCGACCCTCGTACGACGACGCCCCGACCGGCTGGGTGACGAACGTCGACCGCGGTCGGTTCGGCGTCCTGGTGACGAGCGAGGACGGCGAGCACGTCGTCACCGCGACGAAGGCACGCGAGCTGGGCCGGAAGTCCGTCGTGACCGGCGACCACGTCTCGCTCGCGGGCGACGTCTCGGGTGACGAGGGCTCCCTGGCCCGCATCGTCCGGGTGGCCGAGCGCACCTCGCTGCTCCGACGCAGCGCCGACGACTCGGACGAGGTCGAGCGCGTCATCGTCGCGAACGCCGACCAGATGCTCATCGTCGTCGCCGCGGCCGACCCGGAGCCCCGGACCCGGCTCATCGACCGGTACCTGGTGGCGGCGTTCGACGCGGGGCTCGACCCGATCCTCTGCATCACGAAGACGGACCTCGCCGACCCGACGTCGTTCCTGGCGCACTTCGCCTGCCTCGACCTGCGCATCGTGACGAGCCGCGCGGATGACGTGCCGTTCGAGGCGTTGCACGAGCTGCTGGACGGCAAGGTCACCGTCACCGTCGGGCACTCGGGCGTCGGCAAGTCGACGCTCGTGAACGCCCTGACCGGGTCGACGCGGGCGATCGGCGTCGTGAACTCCGTCACCGGTCGTGGGCGGCACACGTCGTCGTCCTCGATCGCACTGCGGGTGCGGGACGGCGGCTGGATCATCGACACCCCGGGCGTCCGGTCGTTCGGCCTGGGCCACGTGCAGCCGGAGAACGTGTTCCGCGCGTTCGCCTCGCATGCGGTCACCGTGCAGGACTCCCCCGACGGCATCCCGCTCGACCAGGCGCACGACTGGGAGATCGTCGACCGGGTACAGAACGGCGAACTCGGGACGACCGGCGTCGAGCGCCTCGACTCGTTCCGGGCCCTGCTGACGGGCATGGGCGCCGAGGACCCCGGCACGGCGTAGGTCCCGCGCCGGCCCCCTCGACTTCCCGCCGAGGTGGGCGTAGTCTCGCTCCTCGTGTCCGAAGTTGCAAAGTACAACTACGCGTCCCCGAACGCGTCGTCCTCCCCCACCGCTCCGACCATGCACGGCCATGCGGCCCCACGCCCACCGCACCGCTCCCCCGGTGTGCTGCGCCCGCAGGGCCTCGGGCAGGTGCTGCGCTCGTTCGGGTCGCACATCCTCGTCCCGCTCTTCCTCGCGGTCGGGATGACCCTGGCCTACCTGGGTGCCTTCCACGCCCCCACCCCGCACGACCTCCCCGTCGGGATCGTCGGCACGACCCCGACCACGCAGGTCTTCGCGCAGACGGTGACCGACCGGTCCGACGGTGCCCTCGTCGCGCACGTCGTCGACGACAGCCGGGCCGCCGAGCAGCAGGTCCGGAACCGGGAGCTCGCGGCGGTCTACGCCCCGAGCGACGCCGACGCGACGCTCTACGTCTCGACCGCCGCCAGCGAGACCACGGCCTCGGCTGCGGAGAAGGTGTTCGTGCCGATCGCGTTCGAGCAACACCTGCCGTTCCACGTCGTCGACGTCGTCCCGACCGGTGCCGAGGACACCACCGGTCAGGGCCTGTTCTTCCTGCTGGTCGGCCTGAGCGTCGGCGGGTACTCGTCCGCGATCGCCGTCGCCGCCTTCGCCACGCGCCTGCGCCCGGTGTGGACCGCCGTCGTCGGACTCGTCACCGCGGGGGTCGTCGCAGGCATCGGCATCGTCGTCGCCGGCCCGGTGTACGGCGTGCTGACCACCCACCAGTGGCAGGTGTTCCTGTTCGCCTGGCTGTACGACGCGGTCGTCATCGCACTCGGCGTCGGCCTGCACCCGCTCATCGGCCGGTGGACCACGCCGGTGCTGACGATGCTGTTCGTGATGCTCAACTTCACGTCCTCGGGCGGGATCTTCCAGCCGGCGTTCCAGCCCGGGTTCTTCGCGGGCCTCAACACCTTCTGGAGCGGTGCGGCCTGGCTGCAGGCCGCACAGGACCTGCAGTACTTCCCCGGCACCTCGCTCGGTCGGAGCGGCCTGGTCCTGGGACTCTGGTTCGTCGCCGCCGTGCTGCTCTGCGTCCTCGTCCACGGGCTCGTCGCCCGTCGGACGCGGATCGCCCGCGAGCGTGCGGTCACCCGGCTGGAGGAGGAAGAGGTCGTCGCGGCCTGACCGCCGCTACGCTCGGGGT
The DNA here is from genome assembly GCF_003234085.1 of Curtobacterium sp. MCPF17_052. GTDB lineage: Bacteria > Actinomycetota > Actinomycetes > Actinomycetales > Microbacteriaceae > Curtobacterium. The sequence continues at coordinate 114,931 of NZ_QKSD01000007.1, read as the reverse complement.
CGTGGACCTCAGCGCCGACCTGGACTTCGCCCGTTCCCTCGCCGACACCGCCGACGCGATCAGCCTGGACCGCTTCCGCGCCGCGGACCTGCACGTCACCGAGAAGGCCGACCACACCGCGGTCACCGACGCCGACCAGGCCGTCGAGCGGGCGCTGCGCGATCGACTCGCCGCGGAGCGACCGGACGACGCGTTCCTCGGCGAGGAGACCACGGCCGACACCGGAGCCGAGGCCGTCAGTGCGGGTCATCGCCAATGGGTGGTCGACCCGATCGACGGCACCGCGAACTACCTGCGGGGCGTGCCGGTGTGGGCAACCCTGATCGCACTCGCGGTGGACGGACGACCGGTCCTCGGCGTGGTGAGCGCCCCGGCGCTCGGCAGGCGCTGGTGGGCCGCCGAGGGTCTCGGCGCGCACTCGCTCGAGGGGCCGCTGCAGGTGTCGGGTGTCCGAACACTCGAGGACGCCAGCCTCAGCTACAACTCCCTGCAGCAGTGGGACGACGACGACCGGCTCGACTCCCTCGTCGCGCTGTCCCGGAAGGTCTGGCGCACCCGGGCCTACGGCGACATGTGGTCGTACATGATGGTCGCCGAGGGGGTCCTCGACGTCGCGGGCGAGCCGGACCTCAAGCCGTGGGACATGGCGGCCCTCGTGCCCATCGTGGAGGAGGCCGGCGGGCGCTTCACCTCGCTCGACGGCGACCCGGGGCCGTGGCACGGCAGCGCCCTGGCCTCGAACGGCCTGGTCCACGACGCGGTCGTCGAGGTCGTCCGCCGCGACTGACGGACGGGAGGCGCGGCCCGCTCAGTCCTGTCGGCGCGGCTCCACGACGTGCCCCGCCGACCCCGTCCCGTCGTCCGCCCGCTCGTCGGAGGCGGGGCGGGCCTCCCGGTCGTCCGCGCCGTCCCGCCGCGCGGCACGACGGCGGACCAGCAGGTCGGCGACCGCCAGCACGAGGGCCAGCGCGATGAGCGACACCGTGAAGGTCGTGCCACTGCGGAAGGCGTCGTGGTACGCCTCCAGCCGGCCGCCGGACCCCGACCCGGCGGACTCGCTCCGGACGATCCCGTAGAAGATGCTCGTCGCCACCGCGGTGCCGATCGCCGTCCCGACGCGCTGCCCGAGCTGCTGCATCGAGCCGGCGACGCCGGACTGCTCGACCGGGACCTCGGCGAGCGTCAGGGTCTGGTTCGGCGAGACGACGAACCCGCCTCCGAGGCCGCCGACCAGGAACGCCCCGGCCATCGCCCACGGTGTGACCTCCGGCGGGGTGAGGACCGCGGCGAGCACGAGCAGCACGAAGCCGACGACGACGGCCACGAGCCCGGCGACGACCAGAGCCCGACCGATGCGGTTCACGAGCCGGCCGCCGACGTAGGAGCCGACGGCGCTCGTGATCGCGAACGGGATGCTCACCATGCCGGCGAACACCGGGGCGAGCCCGAGACCCTCCTGCAGGTACAGCGTCACCATGAGGAACGACGCGGGCAGGGCCGCGAAGTAGACGGCGACGATCGCCAGGCCGTTCCGGTAGGACGAACGGCGGAACAGCTCGAAGTGGACGACCGGTGACTTCCCCCGGCGCTTGTACCCCTGTTCCCACAGCACGAAGCCGACCAGGAAGACCGCGAACACCACCAGCCAGAGCCACCGGGCGGCCGATCCTCCGCCGCCGGACGTGGTCACGAACGGCAGCATCAACGCGATGATCGCGACTCCGAGCAGCAGGATCCCGACGATGTCGAGCTCCCGATCCGCGGCCTTCCCCTGCGACCCGCGCGGGAGCAGCCGCCAGGCGAAGACCAGCGCGACGAGGCCGAGCGGGACGTTCATCCAGAACAGCAGGCGCCATCCGTCCTGCTCCCCGCCGAGCGCGATCAGCCCACCGCCGATCGTCGGGCCGAGCGCCGTGGACACCCCGATGACCGCGCCGAACAGGCCGAAGGCCCGGCCGCGTTCCTCGCCGCGGAACAGCTGCTGCACCAGGCCGATCACCTGCGGCATCTGCGTCCCTGCGGCGAAACCCTGCAGGATCCGGGTGACCGTGAGCACCTCGATCGTCGGCGCGAGCGCACAGAGCAGGCTCGAGACGGTGAAGGCGACGAGCCCGATGACGAACAGCCGGCGTCGGTTGGTCAGGTCACCCAGACGTCCCGCCGGCACCAGGGCGAGCCCGAACGCGAGCGCGTACCCGGCGACGATGAGCTGCAATGCGGAACTCGTCGCGTGCAGGGACTCCTCGATGGAGGGCAGACCCACGTTGACCTTCGACAGGTCCAGGATCGTCAGCGCCGCCACCGCGACGCACACCCCGAACGCCCGCCACCGTTGCCGGTCCGACGCCCGATCGCTCGTCTGTTCGCCCGTCCGCTCACTCATCGCCCCGTTCGTACCCGGGACATGCTCCGGGCAGACCCACGGTTCTGTACCCCGACCCCTACCACGGCGTCCGGACGGGGGTCCGCGGGTCCCCCCGGACTGGGGGCACGCGGATCGAGACCTTTCCCTGACGGACGGCTCGGCACGACCGAAGAGGGGTTACCGTTCTCACGACGGAAGTCCAGGTGGATGCAACGGGATCCCTAGTCCCAGCGTGCACCGGACCGCCGTCATTCGTCCGAAGACCCTAACCCGAGGGGTGATCAAGACGATGACATCATCGTTCCCGAGCGGAACCGAGCCCACCCAGGCTCGTCATCCGCGATCTGTCCACACGTCGACCCTGCCAGCGAACCGGGCCACCCACCCGTCGTCCGCCGGCACCACCCACCGCGGAGCCACCCACTCCGCTGCGGGCTCCCACGTCGTCGGCTTCCCCGCCGGCGCGTCTCGCTCCCCCGTGCCTGTCACTGGCCCTGGCGCCGGAGGCCGGTGAGTCCTGATGGAACTCACCGGTCGACGCACTGAGGTCGACCGGATCACGACCCTCGCCGTACTCCCTCGGGAGTCCGCGCTGGTCGTCGTCGGCGATCCCGGCTCCGGACGCACAAGCGTCCTCGACGCGGCCAGCAGCCGCGTCTCCCTCCCCGTCGTCCGCATCGGCGTGAACGGCAGCGAATCCCGCTGGCCGCTCGGTGGTGTGACGACGCTCTTCAGCGCACTCGACGACCCCCGGGCCGCCGCACACGTCACCCGGATCCTCGGGACCATGCGCGACGCCGACCCCGCGCAGGTCATCGTCGTGGCCCACGAACTCCTCGACACCCTGCGCACGCTCCAGATGGCGCCGACCCTGGTCCTCATCGACGACCTCGACCGGATGGACGAGGCGAGCCAGACGCTCATCGCGTTCCTCGCCGGTCGACTCGTCGGCACGTCCCTGCGTGTCGTCGCCACGGTGACCAGCGTGCCGTCCGACAGCCCGCTCGCGGCCCTGCCGGCGCTGCGCCTGGAGGCCCTGCACCCGGACGAGGCACTGCTGCTCGCCCGTGAGATGGCCGCCGACGACGCGAACGACGGCGTGCTGGCGGTCATCGCGGAGCAGACCGCCGGCAACCCCGGCGTGCTCCGCGAGCAGCTCGGCATGCTGCGCCGTGAGCAGCTGCTCGGCACGGAACCCCTCGTGCTGCCGCTGCGCCCGACGCCGACCACGGACCGGGTCGCAGCGCCCGTGTTCGCGGCGGTCGCAGGACGCGATCTGGACGTCCTGGCCCGCCTCGCCCTGGTGCCCGTCACGAAGGCCGCCGGTCCGGAGTGGGACCGCGACGTCGTCGAGGACCTCGCGTCCGTCGGCCTCGTCACGGTCCGCGGTCAGTCGATCTCGGTCCGCTCCCCGCTCGTGCGTTCCTTCCTGCACTGGCGGATGACGGCCCGCGACCGTCGGGCGGCCCACGCCGAGCTCGCCGTGTCCGCCGCGACCCACGACCCGCGTTCCGCGTCGTGGCACCGGAGCTTCACGGACGACGTCCCGGACGCCGTCGCCCTGCTGCACGCCGCCCTGGCGTACGCGGCGGACGGCGACCCCGCTGCAGCCGTGACACTGACCGAGCGCGCATTGCACGTCGGCACCCGTTCCGAGAGCGAGCACCTTGCGCTCCTCGCGGTCGCCGAGGTCCTGCTCGCACACCGGCTCCTCGGCTACGCGGCACGGTACCTCGCCGCGATCGCGCCGTTCCGGTCCCGCCTCGACGACGTACGCCGCCTGCGGCTGCACTACTCGGTGCAGTACCTCAACGGCGAGGCCGTCGAGGCCGACGAGCTCCTCGTCCCCGCCGACGCGACCGACGCCGACGAGGCGGAGGCCGTCACGGGCCTCCTGGCCATGGTCGCCAGCTTCCGGGCCGAGGCCTGGGAACTGGAGCACGCCCGTGACCTGCTGCACCGCGCGGAACCGTTCGAGTCGGCGCTGCCGGCCGGCACGGCGCAGATCCTGCAGGCCGCTCGGCAGATGGTCGCCGCGGTCGACGGGCACCTCCCGCCGGACCGGGAGCTGCACGACGGACTCGCGACGACCAGCCTGCTGGCCCTCTCCGACCCGGCACTGCTCCTCCTCGCCCACGCGCTCAGCCTGTCCGAGCGGTACCGCAGCGCCCGGCGTGTGTTCGCGCTGGTCATCGCCCGCTCCTCGCACACCGCACCGGTGTGGGTGGAGGCCGCCCGGTACCTGACCGCCGAGAACGAGGTGCGCTCGGGCAACTTCCGGCTCGCCCTCCGTGCGATCGACGCCTGGGAGACCGGGTCGAGCGTCGTCGAGCGACTGCGGGAGCCCTCGCGGGCGATCGCGATCGCCTGGCGGCACTTCCTCGAGGGACGCCCGCTGGTGAGCCTCGAGGTGCTCGACCGGTGCCTGGCGCTCCGGTCCACGAGCGGGCTCTGGGGCGCGACGGCGAAGCTGCACGCGTTCCGCGGTCGGGTCCTGCTGTTCGAGGGCCGCGCGGAAGAGGCCGCCGTGGCACTCGAGACCGCCGACGCGATCGGACGGACGGTCCGGAACCCGACGGTGCTCCGGCACCTCGGGGACCTGATCGAGTCCTACGTCCGGCTCGGACGGACCGACGACGCGCGGACCATGACGGCCCGGCTCGCCGCCGACCACCGGGCGCACCCGTCGCGCTGGGGTGCCCTCGTCCTGGCCCGGAGCCTGGCGCTCGTCAGCGACGACACCTCCCGGGACGCCGCACGCCACCGTGCGCTCGAGCTGTTCGAGCCCACGGATTCGCAGTTCGAACGGGCCAGGACCCTCGCGGCACTCGCCTCGACGGGCACCGGTCCGGACCGTGCACGACTCGGCGCCGCATCGGCTGCGGCGTACGAGGCAGCGGGGCTCCGTCGTCCGCTCGTCACCCCGCAGGGCGTCGCCGCGATGCCGCCGGCGGTCGGCTCGTCCGCGCTCCGGCAGTCGCAGTACGACTCGACGCCCTCGCCGACGACGCCGCGGAGCGCGCCGGACGGCACGCCGGTGCTGACCCTGCTCACCGCCGAGGAGCAGGCCGTGGTCCAGAAGGTCACGGAGGGCTACCGGAACCGCGAGATCGCCTCGTCCCTGTACATGTCGCAGCGGACGGTCGAGCTCCGGCTCACGCAGATCTACCGGAAGGTGGGGGCGCGCTCGCGCTCGCACCTGGTGGCGCTGCTGGGGTAGCCGCGACGGCGCACAGGACGGGAGGCCCGGTACCAGCTGGTACCGGGCCTCCCGTCCGTCATGGTGCCGACTCGAGGCCGGGTCGGTGGACGCGCGGTCAGACGGTCGCCGCGCGGCGCGTCGGGCTGTGCCAGACCCCGCTGGAGCCACCACGGAACGCCAGGACGAGCGCCCGGAGGCACAGGTACGAGTCGAGGACCCGGAGGAGCGGGAACGTCAACCCGTACAGGACGTACACGCCCCGACGTGACACCACCGCGACGACGATCGTGAGCAGGTAGTCGGGCAGCAGCACGCCGATCACGATCCCGGTGACCGGGTCGACGGCGAGCACGGCGTCCGGGAAGCCGGCACCCATCCCGAGGGCCACCAGGACCGCGGCGGTCCCGGCGAGCGCCACCGCGGGCAGCAGCAGGAGCATCATCAGGCTCGACGTCAGGAGCTCGAGGACGAACAGTCCGGTGGCGAGCCCGAAACGGCGGAGGCCGAACCGGTGGCGCCGGAGGGTCTGCCAGAAGCCGAGGTTCCAGCGACGGACCTGCTTGGCGTAGTCACGGAGAGTGTCGGGGTCCTGCGTGTAGGCGACGGCGGCGCCGGGGCGGAAGGCGACACGACCGAGGTCCTTCGCGTGCACCTCGAACGTCATGTTGAAGTCCTCGATGGCCAGCCCCTCGGCGGTGATGTCGATGTCGCGGAGGATCCGGGTGCGGTACATCGAGGCGAAGCCGGGGACGATGGCGACGACGTTCGCGGCGGGGGCGGCCTGGCCGAACTTCTGCAGGTACTGGACGGCGACGTAGACGCGTTCGCGGTAGGCGACGAGCAGGCGACCGAAGACGGTGGGGGCTCGGGGCTCCAGGATGGTGGTGGCACGTCCGGCGACGGCGACGACGTCGGGTGCGGAGAACTCGGGGAGCCCGGTGCTGAAGTAGTCGGTGGACAGGTGTGTGTCCGCGTCGAGCAGCATCATCACCTCGAAGCGTTCGGGGATGGCGAAGTGCTCGATGGCGGCGGCGATCGCGCCGGCCTTGCCGCGGTTCGGCTGCAGGTCGTACACCTGCGCGCCGGCGGCACGGGCGATCTCGACGGTGCGGTCCGAGGAGCCGTCGGAGACGACGAGGATCTGCTCGGGCGGCAGGTGTTCGGCGGCGGAGCGGATGGTCCGTTCGATGACGAGTTCCTCGTTGTGCGCGGCGACGAGGACGGCGACGTCCGCGGTCGTCGGCGGGCGGTAGCCGCGCGGGACGGGTGCCGGCATGCCGCGGCGGCGGGCGCGGCGACCGCGGCCGTCGGCGCCGATGCGGTGGAGGCGGGCGGTGACCACGCGGGTCGCGCCGACCGTGGTCCAGAGGATCGTGTTGACGCCGAGGACGAGCACGAGGGCGACGACGAACGTGAGCATGGGGCGACGCTAAGCCGCGCGGAGTGGGCCGCGCACCGCATTCCCGCAGCCGTGGCCGCATGCGGTTGCGGGAGTCCGCATGCGGTCCCGCAGTCGCCGCCACGGTGCTGCGGAGCACCGCAAGACCGGTCCGGGGGCGTTGCCGGAGGGGCACTCGACCCGTGATGGTGGCAACGCACCGACCGCCGGCCCCGTCATCGGGGCAGGACCGCGTACCCGAGATCGGTACCCGACCGGCCGCACCCGGACCGCCGTCGTCCGTCCCCGCCTGATCCGGGGACGGACGACGGCCCGGACGAGGCCCACCTGATCCCGCGGTCCACCCGACGGCGGTCGGTGCCTGCCGGGACGACCCTCCCGGTTGTGTCCCGACCCGAGGGGAACCCGCATGTCCATCGCACCATCGCCGTCCGACGCGCTGTCGGTCCGCACGTCGCCGGTCGCTCCGTCGACGTCGGCCGTCCCGACGTCCCCGGACGTCCCCGCTTCCCTGCACCGCAGCGTGCCGGGCACCGACGGCACCACCGCGGCTGGCGGTACCCGTGGTTTCGAGTTCGACGTGGCGATCGTGGGCCTCGGCTACGTCGGGCTGCCGACCGCCCTGGCGTACCACCACTCGGGCACCTCGGTGATCGGCCTGGACGTGTCGCAGCGTCGCCTGGAGACGATCCGGTCCCGCGGCGCCGACCTGCTCGAGGACGACCGGGTGCGTCTGGAGTCGGCGTTCCTGGCGGACGACTTCGTCCTCACCGACGACCCCTCGATGCTGGCACGTGCCGCGGCCGTGATCGTGTGCGTGCCGACGCCCGTCGACGAGTACCTGGTCCCGGACCTCGCGATCCTCCGCGGCGCCGCGGCGACGGTCGTCGAGCACGCCGTCCCCGGGCAGCTCCTCATGCTGACGAGCACCACCTACGTCGGGTGCACCGACGACCTGCTCGTGCAGCCCCTCACCGAGCGCGGGCTGCTGCCGGGCAAGGACGTGTTCGTCGCGTTCAGCCCGGAGCGCATCGACCCGGGCAACGCCTCGGTCGCGCACGAGGACGTCCCCCGCGTCCTCGGTGCCGCGACGCCGGAGTGTGCGGAGATCGCGGACGAGATGCTCGGCCGCTACGCCCGGGTGCACCGCGTTCCCTCGCTCGCCGCGGCGGAGATGACGAAGCTCCTCGAGAACACGTTCCGCGCCGTGAACATCGCGCTGGCGAACGAGTTCTCGGACATCTGCCGCACGATGGGCATCGACGTGGCGGACGTCGTGGACGCCGCGGCGACCAAGCCGTACGGGTTCATGGCGTTCATGCCGGGCCCGGGCGTCGGCGGCCACTGCATCCCCTGCGACCCGCACTACCTGCTCTGGCAGCTCAAGGCGGACCGGCAGGCAGCGCCGATGATCACCCAGGCGATGACCGAGATCGCAGCCCGTCCGGGTCGCGTCGTCGACCGCACCCGTGAGGTCCTCTCGGACGCCGGCCGTGGTCTCCGCGGCGCCCGGGTGCTCGTCGTCGGCATCGCGTACAAGCGCGACGTCGCCGACCTCCGCGAGTCGCCCGCGCTCGAGATCCTCGAGGGCCTGCTCGCCGCCGGTGCCGACGTCGGGTTCGCGGACCACCGCTTCGACTCCGTCCGCCTGCACGACGGCACCGTCCTCGACGACGTCGTCGACGAGGCCGCCTTCGGCGCGGACGTCGTGCTCCTGCACACCCGGCACAGTGACGCCGACCTGTCCTGGATCACCGGCGAGCAGCTCGTGATCGACACCACCTACCGGGCTGCGGACCTCACCGGCCGCATCCTCCTCTGAAAGGGAACGCCATGAAGTCCATCGTCACCGGAGGCGCCGGGTTCATCGGCAGCCACCTCGTCGAACGCCTGCTCGCCGACGGCGACGACGTCGTCGTCCTCGACGACTTCTCCACCGGTCGTGCCGACAACCTGGCCGCCGTGGCCGGACACGACCGGCTGCGCGTCGTCGAGGGCAGCATCCTCGACCGTGCGCTCGTCACCGAACTGGTCGCCGGGTCGGACCGGGTGTTCCACCTGGCCGCCGCGGTCGGTGTGAAGCTCATCGTGGACCACCCGCTGCAGGGGCTCCGCACGAACATCCACGGCAGCGAGAACGTCCTGGACGCCTGTGTGGCCGCCGGCGCCAAGCTGCTCCTCGTCTCGACGAGCGAGATCTACGGCAAGAACACCGCCGACGCGCTGCACGAGACCGCCGACCGCGTCCTCGGTTCGCCGCTCGTGGCCCGCTGGACGTACGCCGCGGCGAAGGGCATCGACGAGGCCTTCGCGCACGCCTACTTCAAGGAGTACGGCCTGCGCGTCGCCATCGCCCGTCCGTTCAACACCGTCGGCCCGCGCCAGACCGGCCGCTACGGCATGGTCGTCCCGAACCTGGTCGGCCAGGCCGTCCGCGGCGAACCGCTGACCGTCTACGGCGACGGCGTCCAGTCGCGCTGCTTCTCCTTCGTCGGCGACGTGGTCCCCGCGATGGTCGCGCTCATCGAGCACGAGGAGGCCTACGGCGAGGCGTTCAACCTCGGCGGCGAGCGCGAGATCAGCATCGCTGAACTCGCGGAGCTCGTCATCGACATCACCGGCTCGGACAGCCGGATCACCTACGTCCCCTACGACGAGGCGTACGGCGAGGGCTACGAGGACATGCGTCGTCGTGTCCCGGACAACACCCGCGCCAAGGCCGCCGTCGGGTTCGCCCCGGTGACCCCCCTGGAGGCCGTGGTCCGGTTGGTCGCCGAGGACGTCCGGACCCGGACGGCCGACTCCTCCGCCGCCGTGGCCAGCGCGTCGGCCGGTGCGACGGCGGTGGTCTGAACATGTGCGGCATCATCGCGGCACGGGTTGCCGACGACGCCACCCCGTACCTCCTGGACGGCCTGGAGCGCCTGGAGTACCGCGGGTACGACTCCGCCGGCATCGCCGTGCGCACCAGCACCGGCCGCACCGAGACGATCCGTTCGGTGTCCCGGGTCGGCGACCTGCGCACGCTGGTCGCCGCCCGTTCCGGTGACCCGTTCACGGGCATCGGCATCGGACACACCCGCTGGGCGACGCACGGCGCCGTCCGTGAGACGAACGCGCACCCGCACGCCGACTGCTCCGGCCGGATCAGCGTCGTGCACAACGGCATCATCGAGAACGCGGACCTGCTCCGCGCGCAGCTGAGCGCCCAGGGGCACGTGTTCGCGTCCGAGGTCGACTCGGAGGTCATCACGCACCTGGTCGAGCGTGCCCTGGCGGTCGACCCGGACCTGATGCTCGCGGTGCAGATCGCGACCGCGCAGCTCGAGGGGTCCTGGGCCATCGTGGTGCTCGACGCCCGGGACGGCCGGATGGTCGTCGCGGCCGACCGGTCCCCGCTCGTGGTGGCCCGTGCCGCGCGCGGTGACTTCGTCGCGAGCGACATCGGTGCGATCGCCACCTGGGCCGAGACGTTCGTCGCGCTCCGAGACGGCGACGTCGTCGAGCTCGGCGAGAGCTGGACCTGGTCGTCCCGCGGGGAGGTCGTGGCGGTGCCGTTCGCGACGCCGTCGCCGTTCGCCGCCGAGGCGCTCGAGCTCGGCGACCACACCGACCACATGGCGAAGGAGATCGAGGAGCAGCCCGCCGTCGTGGCGGAGATCCTCGACCGCATCGCCGGTCGTGCGGTCGACGGGAGCATGTGGCGCGGCCTCGGGCTCGCGTCGTTCGAGCGCGTCGCGGTGGTCGCGTGCGGCACGTCGCTGAACGCCGGGCAGGTCATCGCGACCGCGCTCCGCGGGCTCGGCGGCGTCCCCACCGACACCGTCGTCGCGAGCGAGGCCGACCAGGCCGTCCTGACACCGGGCACGCTGGTCGTCGCGATCAGCCAGTCCGGCGAGACCGCGGACGTGCTCCGTGCGCTCGACCGGTTCGCGGACCGGTACCAGGTGCTCGCGCTGACGAACAACCTGCACTCCTCGCTCGCCCGACGAGCCGATGCGGTGCTCGACTGCCACGCCGGGCCGGAGATCGGCGTCGCCGCGACGAAGACGTTCACCGCGCAGGTCGTCGTCGGCGTCTCGGCGATGATCTCGGCGCTCGTGGCGTCCGGCCGGATCGACCGGTCGCGGGCACTGGCGCTCGTCGGCGACATGCAGCGGCTGCCCGGCCTCCTCGCCGGTGCGGCCGAAGCGTCGCTCGACCGGATCCCGCTGCTCGTCTCGAGCGTGCGGGACGCTTCCGGGTTCCTGTTCCTGGGACGTGGGGCGGGCCTCCCGTTCGCCGCCGAGGGTGCGCTGAAGCTCAAGGAGCTCTCCTACCGGTGGGCCGAGGCCTACCCGGCCGGTGAGCTGAAGCACGGTCCGCTCGCTCTCGTCACCGACGGCACCCCCGTGGTCGTCGTCGACAACGGCGAGCACAAGATCCAGGCGAACGTCGCCGAGGTCCGTGCCCGCGGCGGCTTCGTCATCACCATCGGTGGTGCCGGCGCCGACGTACCCGCACTCGGACGCGACGCCGGCCGGCTGCTCTCGCGACGGACCGACGTGACCGACCAGGGCATGTCGCTCTGGGGGCCGCTCGAGTCCGTGGTCCCCCTCCAGATGCTCGCCCGCGAGCTCGCGCTGCAACTCGGCTGCGACGTGGACAAGCCCCGCAACCTCGCGAAGTCGGTGACGGTCGAATGACCAAGGACCAGTCGTTCAACCGTCTGACGGTGATCCTCGCCGTCCTGGCGGCGGTGGCGATCGTCGTCACCGGCCTCCTCGGGGCAGCCCCGGCACGCGCCGCGACGGCCACGAAGCCCGTCACGGTCAGCCTGACCTTCGACGACGGCGACGCCGACCAGATGCAGGCCGCGCAGGCGCTGCAGCAGAACGGCCTGACCGGCACGTTCTACATCATCACGGGCTACCTCAACGCCCCCGGCTACATGCAGCAGTCGGACCTGGCCACCCTGGCAGCGGCCGGCAACGAGATCGGCGGGCACAGCGTCACCCACCCCGACATGTCCGCGCTGTCCCAGGCCGAGGCACAGCGGCAGGCCTGCCAGTCCCGTGCCACGCTGTCGTCATGGGGCTACACCGTCCGGAGCTTCGCCTACCCGTTCGCGGAGTCGACCACGAAGACGCGTGACGCCGTCCGCGCCTGCGGGTACACCAGTGCCCGTGGCCTCGGGGACGTCCGGACACCGTACGACTGCGCCGGCTGCGTCACGGCGGAGACCCTGCCGCCGCGGAACGCCATGCTGACCCGGGCACCGAGCCAGGTCGAGGCGAACTGGACCCTGGCCGACCTGCAGCAGCAGGTCACCCAGGCGAAGACCGACAAGGGCGGCTGGGTGCAGCTCACCTTCCACCACATCAGCGACGACACCTCGCTCGACCCGACGACCTCGCCGGCGCTGTTCGCACAGTTCGCCCAGTGGCTCGCCGCCTACTCCGCGGACCCCGCGAACGCCACCACCGTGAAGACGGTCGGCGACGCCGTCGGCACCCCGGTGCAGCCGGTCGTGCAGTCCCCGGTCCCGGGACCCGCAGCCCCCGGTGTCAACGCGGTGCAGAACCCGTCCTTCCAGACGACCTCCACCACCAGCCCGAGCGGCCAGAAGTGCTGGCAGTACGGCGGGTACGGCTCGAACACGGCAGCGTTCAGCACCGTCACCCCGGGCCGCACCGGCACCACCACCAAGGCGACGTCGCTGACCGTGAGCGACCACGTCGACGGTGACGCCAAGTGGTTGCCGACGTTCGACCTCGGTGACTGCGCCCCCACCGTGGTCGCCGGCCACACGTACTCGCTCCGCGAGTACTACAAGGCGAACACCGTCACGCAGTTCACCGTCTACCTGCGCGACTCGACGACCGGCTCCTGGCACTACTGGACGTCGAGCCCCTGGTACGCCTCGGCCTCGACGTGGACGCAGGCGGTGTGGACGACGGACCAGATCCCGGCCGGGTTCGACGGGATCAGCTTCGGCCTGAACCTGTTCTCGAACGGCACGCTGACCACCGACGACGTCGCCGCGTACGACACCGTCGGCGCCCCGCCGCTCGCGACCACCACCACGACGACGAACAGCGCGACGACGAAGGCGAAGGCGAGCAGCAGTGTGAGCCGGATCGCCCCGGCCGTGGACGCCCTGACCGTCCGGTCCCGTGCGGTCCTCGGGCAGCTCGACACGTCGGGCATGCCCGGCCAGCTCGACACCCCGTCCACGCCTGCCGGTTCTGCAGCCGCCGCGTCGTCGGCGCTGCCCGGCACGATCGCCCGGTGACGTGAGCACGACACCCGAGCCCCGACCCCGGGAGACCCGCACCCGCGGCTCCCGGGGCCGCGGTGCGCGTCCGCGCACGGCTGCGGCACTCGTCGGGACACTCGCGCTCGCCGCGGTGCTCGCCGGCTGCGGCAGTCCCTCCGGCGGGGGCGCGGTGGCCCGCACCTACCCGTGGCACACCAGGATCGTCTCCACCACGTTCTGGGTCGGCGAGGTCTTCGACCCGGACGCCGACGACGGCAGCCAGGTCTACTCCACCTACGACGACGACTGGCAGGGCAGCTACGGCGGCTGCGACGGCGTCATCGTCGAGCGTGTCTGCCAGACCGAACGACGCCGAGCCGCGAACGGGTACTTCCCGACGCACATGAAGCCGAAGGAGAACCCGTTCTACCTCGACGTCCCGTACGACGACGTCAACGACCGCACCGGGTTCCGCGACCGCGACCGGGTCGTCCCCTGGGCGGGCGACCCCGCCTACCGGAAGCACCGCGGTGACGACGGCTTCAGCTACCTCAAGAACCGGTGGGTGCAGCTGAGCAAGGACGGGCGGACCTGCTACGGCCAGGTCCAGGACGCCGGCCCCGGCACCTACCACGACAGCGCCTACGTCTTCGGCCCCGGCAACGAGCGACCGGCCAACAAGCGGTACAACGGTGCCGGGGTCGACGTCTCCCCCGCGCTGAACGGCTGTCTCGGGTACGCCGAACTCGACGGCGAGGACGACCGGGTGAGCTGGCGGTTCGTCGAGGCCGACAAGGTCCCGAACGGACCGTGGCGCCGCATCGTCACGACCAGCCAGGTGTCGCAGTGAGCGCACCTGCCACGAGCACACTCCTGAGAGGGGTGTGCTCCCAGTGAACCGCTGAGGACGGTCTGCGACGATGTCGGCTTGACCTCCCTGCCCGCATCCGCCGTCTTCGGTGCCCTGCTCATCGGCGCCGTGCTCCCCCTCGTGCCGTTCCTCGGTCGGGTCGCCCGCCTGGCCGCGACGATCGTGCACGAGGTCGGGCACTGCGTCGTCGTCGTCCCCTTCGGCGGCCGCATCCGACGCATCGACCTGCACCCGGACGGCTCCGGGGAAGCCTGGGTCCAGCTCGGACGGGTCCCCGGCGGCATCCGCTGGCTGGTGCGGCTGCTCAACCTCTTCGCCGGCTACAGCGCACCGATCTGGGCCGGTGTGCTGCTCGTCACCGGCGCCGTCGTCGGTTCGCCGTGGCTGCCCGTCGCCGTGCTCGGCGTCGTCGGCCTGGTCGCCCTGCTGTTCGTCCGGAACTGGTTCGGGCTGCTCGTGGTGATCGGGTTCGACGCGCTCGCCGTCTGGGTCGCCGTCCGCCCGTCGGACCTCACCCTCCTCGTGGTGGCCGCCCTCGGTGCCGCGCTCCTCGTCGACGGGCTCCGCTCGCTCGTGCAGGTCGTCCGGTGGCTCCTCACCGGGGCGCGGGTGCAGACCGACTTCCACATCGCAGCGGCCGAGATGCACCTGCCCGCGGTCGTCTGGTTCGTGCTGTTCCTCGCCGTGAACGGGGTCGCCGTGTGGGCTGCCCGGGGGCCGCTGCTCGCCGTCGGCGACACCGTCCTCACCGGCGTCCGCGCCCTCCTCGGCACCTAGCTGGCACGACGGAGGCCAGGACCTGCGACGCACCGGGGCGTCGGCTTCCTGGCGACCGATCGCGTGGACAGCACGGTGGCGGCCGGCGCCGAGAGCGACGACGTCCGGTCGTTCCCGGGCGACGCAGTGCCCGCACGGCCCGCGTCCGGATCCGCCGGGCGACTCGCGGTCGTGCTGCGCGTCGCCGCCGGACGGTCGGCGGCCGCACCACGTCCCGCTCCGTAACCCGACGCCGCAATCGGCCCGCGACCATGCCGAGCCTGCGAGAGTACGGCAACGACCGGACGCGGGAGCGGCCGGACGACCCGGCACGGAGGTGGACGCATGACGGACGAACGACCCGGTTTCGCGACCGAGCAGGTGCACGGCGGTTTCATGCCCGACACCGCCCACGGTGCACGGGTGCCCGCGATCCACATGTCCTCCGGCTTCCTGTTCGACGACGCCGCCCAGGCCCGCGACCGGTTCGCCGGGACCGACGACGGCTACACGTACACCCGGCTCGGCAACCCGACGAACGCCGACGTCGAGCGACGCGTCGCCCTCCTCGAGCGGGGCGCCGACGCGATCCTGGTGAGCAGCGGTCAGGCGGCCGCGACGGTCGCGTTCCTCGGGCTCCTCGCCGCCGGGGACCACGTCGTCAGCGCCGCGAGCATCTACGAGGGCACCCGCGGCCTGCTGCTGCAGAACCTCGGCCGGCTCGGCATCCAGGTCGACTTCGTCACCGACGCACGAGACCTCGAGGCCTGGGCTGCAGCCGTCCGGCCCGAGACCAAGCTGTTCTTCGCCGAGTCGATCCCGAACCCGAAGAACGACGTGCTCGACATCACCGGCGTCGCCGAGGTGGCCCATCGCGCCGGTGTCCCGCTCGTCGTCGACAACACCCTCGCGACGCCGTACCTCGTGCAGCCCGTCGAGCACGGAGCCGACATCGTCATCCACTCCGCCTCGAAGTTCCTCTCCGGGCACGGGGCCGGCCTCGGCGGGGTCGTCGTGGACGGCGGCCGGTTCGACTGGACCGCGAACCCGGAGCGCTGGCCGCACCTCACCCAGCCCGACCGTGCCCTCGGCGGCGCAAGCTACGTCGACCGTGCCGGCACCGGTGCCTTCCTCGCCTACGCGCGCGACGTCGTCGCCTCCCGCATCGGACCGACCCCCTCGCCGTTCAACGCGTTCCTCCTCCGCCAGGGCATCGAGACGCTGTCGCTCCGCGTGGAGCGGCACGTGGCGAACGCGCTGACGGTCGCGACCTGGCTGGAGGCGCAGCCCGAGGTGACGAGTGTCGACCACGCGGGTCTGGCCTCCAGTCCGTACCACGACCTCGCCCAGCGCTACCTGCCGCGCGGAGCCGGTTCCGTCTTCGCGTTCACGCTCGCCGGCGGCGAGCCGGCCGCGCACGCGTTCATCGACGCGGTCGAGCTGTTCAGCCGGATGACCCACCTGGGCGACGTGCGGTCGCTGGTGCTGCACCCGGCGACGACGACGCACGCCGGGCGCACGGCCGCCGAGCGGGCGGCGCAGGGCATCGACGACGGGCTCGTGCGCCTGTCGATCGGCATCGAGGACGCCGCCGACCTGCTCCGCGACCTCGAGCGTGGATTCGCCGCGGTGCGCGCGATCACGACGGACGGTCGGGTCGTCGGCCGGGAGGGGCACCCCGCGACCGGCACGGCGGTCACCGTCCTCGACGGGGCCCACTGATGGCGAGGATGCAGCACGTCGGTTACTTCTTCTCGCGCGGCTTCGGCCCGCAGGCATGGGGTCGAGCGGACTGGCACTGGGGCCACGACTGGACCAGACCGGAGATGTACCAGCAGGCCGTCCGTGCCCTCGAGGACGCCGGCCTCGACCTGGTCATCGCCGAGGACGCGATCTCGCTCGGGAACCCGACGACCCTCGACCTGCGGATCCGGCAGGCGTACGGCGGGCCGAAGCACGACCCGCTGCTGCTCGCGCCGTGGCTGTTCGCCGCGACACGGCACATCGGCATCGCGCCGACCGTGAACGCCGGCGTCACCCCGCCGTACCTGGCAGCCCGACAGCTGGCGACGCTCGCGCACCTGTCGTCGGACCGGCTCGGCGTCAACGTCGTCACCGACGTCGGCAGCGCTCGGCACGCCGGTCTCGACCCGCTGCCGCACGACGCCGCCTACGACCGCGCCGAGGAGTGGATCGGCCTGCTCCGTCGGCTCTGGCACTCGTGGGGGTCGGGACACCTGCAGTCCGAGTCGGACTGGCACTTCGCCGATGGATCCGAACTCGACGCGTTCACCCACGAGGGCCGGTACTTCCGGACCGCGGGGCCGCTGAACGCCCTGCCGCTCGAGTCCGACCCGGTCGTGGTCTCCCCCGGTGGTTCCGGCCGCGGACTCGGCTTCGCGGGCGCACACTCCGACGTGCAGCTCGCGCTCGCTCCCCTGTCGGCCGCTGCGGTCGCCACCTACCGGACGAAGGTGCACGCCGCCGCCGCCGAGGTCGGACGCCGACCGGAGGACCTCCGCGTCCTGTTCGTGCTCAAGCCCGTCGTGGTGGAGTCACCGGAGGAGGCCGACCGCATCGTCGAAGCGTCCCGGCACCCGACCGACGAGGACCTCCGCACGGTCGCGCTCGCGTGGTCGAGCGACTCCGAGACCGACCTGCTCGCACTCGACCTCGACGCGCCGATTCCCGCCGGCACCTTCGCAGACCACGTCTCGGCCGGCACCGTCCGGGGGCTCCTCGGGGACACCCCGGACGCACCCCTGCGCGAACTGCTCACGCGGAAGGCCCGCCTCGGCCGGGTCGCGGACCGCTCGGGCTTCGTCGGGACGGCGGAGGAGTTCGCGGACTTCATCGAGGAGCTCGGGTCGGACGCCGACAACGACGGGGTGATCCTGTCCGGCGACCTGCACCCGGCGCAGGTGTATCGGATGCTCGGCGACCTGGTGCCGGTGCTCCGCCAGCGCGGGATCCTCCGCCGCGAGTACGGCGCGGGCGGTCTGCGGCAGAACCTGTTCGACTTCTGACTTCCGCACAACGCAACCCCGGCGTCAGGACGGCACGTCACAGCGTTGCGTCCTGACGCCGGGGTTGCGTCTTGCGACGCTACTTCTTCTTCTTGCCGTCCTTCTTCTTGCTGTCCTTCTTCTTGCTGTCCTTCTTCTTGCCGTCCTTCTTCTTGCCGTCCTTCTTCTTGCCGTCTCTCTTCTTGCTGTCCTTCTCGGCGGACGGCTTCTCCGGCTGCAGGGGGGCGGGCTCGGGCGCAGCGGCCGACTCGACACCGTCGACCGGCTCGACGACGACGGCCGAACCGGTGTCCACGAGCACGTCGACCGCCTGTTCGCTGACGACCGGTGCCAGGGCGTCCTCGACCCGCTCGACCAGGACCTCGGCACCGGACTCGGCGAGCCGCAGCAGCGCCTGCGCAGCGCGCAGTCGCGTCGTGGACTTCCGTGCCGACGCATCCGCACGGGCACCCTCCAGGAACGTCCGGAGCGCACGCTCGGGCGCCGACCGTCCACGCGGAGCGGAACGGTCCAGGCGGTCCAGCTCCCCCGCGATCCCGGCGACGTCGTCCTCGACGTGCTCGTGCCGGACCGACTCGAGCAACGCCGCGACCGCAGCCGCCGCCCGTTCGACACCCGGAGTGTGCTGGTCCATCACGACGAGCATCTCGAACACCGCACCGTAGGACACGGTCTCGAGACGCACCGGCTCGGCACCACGACCGCGCAGCACCAGCCGTGCTTCGGGCGTCGGCAGCCATGCGACCACGGCGGCGACGGAGGCGACCGACCCCACGATGCGCTCGTACTCGGCCAGGCCCAGACGGTCCTGCTCCCGCAGACGGACTCGGATCGCGATCTCCTGCACGGTGTACCTCTCGTTCGGGACGGCGCCGACGGGGTGCGGCGCCGTGTCCCGGAGCGTAGCCCTCGCACCCGGCAGGACAGGATCGGGCCAGTCCCGACACCGGTCCCGGACATGCCGAAGGCCCTGCACCGTCCGGGAACGGTGCAGGGCCTTCGATGGCGACTCACGTGACAGCGGTCCGACGATCGGCAGGTGGTGGAGATGGGGGGAATCGAACCCCCGTCCATCGCTGCAATTCGACGTCTTCTACGGGCGTATCCGGATGTTCGTTCTGCTCGGCCCCGTCCGTTGCTACCGGCTTCTCGGACGACGGGCCCAGTCTCAGTGCAAGTCCCGCACGGCCCTGAGGCGCAACCGTGCAGCAAGTCCTCTGGATGACGCCGGAACTCAGGTTAGAAGACGATCACCTGGCCGACGGACTTCATGTGCTGGGCTGCTTACGCAGCGAGAGCGAAGTCAGTGCGCTTGGAATTGGCACTTGTTGTTTTCCACGGATCGTTGACGAGATGACCGTGGGTCCTCGGCCCGCTTCCCGTCGGCACACAGGCAATGTCGAAACCGATCATCCCCATGCAGGCCGTCGTGCGAACCGCTGTCACGCTGTTGAGTTGCCAAGCCTGGTGCCCGGATGAACCGGGCCAGGCAGCTGTTCAGTCTACCGACTGAACGCGTCCCATGCTAGTCGAGCTGGCTGGTCACTCGCCGAGACGGTTGCGGGAGCGCATGGCCCGCTCGGCCTCGCGCTTGTCGGTCTTCTCGCGCAGCGCCTGGCGCTTGTCGAACTCGCGCTTGCCCTTCGCGACCGCGATCTCGACCTTGGCCCGACCGTCGTGGAAGTAGATCTTCATCGGCACGAGCGTGTAGCCACCCTGTGCCGTCTTGTGCGAGATCTTCACGATCTCCTGCTTGTGGAGGAGCAGCTTCCGCTTCCGACGGGGAGCATGGTTGTTCCACGTCCCCTCGGTGTACTCGGGGATGTGCACGGCGTCGAGCCACGCCTCCCCCGCGTCCACGAACGCGTACCCGTCGACGAGCGACGCCCGGCCTTCACGCAGCGACTTCACCTCGGTCCCGCTGAGCACCATGCCGGCCTCGTACGTGTCCTCGATGAGGTAGTCGTGGCGCGCACGACGGTTCGTCGCGACGACCTTCTCCCCGCGTTCCTTCGCCATGCCCGGCTCCTCTTCGTTCGGTGTGTCCGCGCTGCGCGCGAGCCGCCCAGCATATCGAACGCCGGGAGGCCCGCGCACCTTCCCGGGATCTCCCCGGTTACGGTGTGCGGGCCTCCCGACGTGGCGACCCGCGTGAGGGCCGGTGCTCGGCTCAGACCTTCAGGTACCGACGGATCGCGATGGAGGCCGAGACGGCCGCCAGGACGACACCGATCACGATGACCGCCGGGACGACGACCGCCGCGTCGTCCATCCCGATGAACGCCGTCCCGGAGAACCGCTTCGTCAGGTAGTTGCGGACGAAGAACCAGACCACGGCCGTGATCGCACCACCCGCGAGCACGGCTCCGACCGCGGCGGCGATCACCCCCTCGAGCACGAACGGCGTCTGGATGAACCGGTTCGAGGCTCCCACCAGCCGCATGATGCCGAGTTCCCGTCGTCTCGAGAACGCCGACAACCGGATCGTGGTGGCGATCAAGAGGACCGCCGCGACGAGCATCAGCCCCGCGATGCCGATCGCCGTGTACGACGAGGCGTTGAGCAGGTTGAAGATCGGCTGCAGGTACCCGCGCTGGTCGACGACGCTCTGCACGCCCGCGACCTTGGACAGGCTCTCGACCAGGACGTCGGCCTGCGACGGGTTCTTCAGGTTCACCCAGAACGTCTCGTTGAGATACTCGGGCTTGACGAACTCCGTGGCGGGCGAGTCCTTGAACTGCTGCTTGAACCGTGTGTACGCGTCCTGCTGGTCCTCGAAGTACGCCTTCTCGATGTACGGCTTCAGCGTGGACGACTCGAGCTGCTGCTTGATCTGGGCACGTTGGTCGTCGGTCGCCTTCGCCCCGGTGCAGTTGCCCGTGGTGTCGGTGTCGGTGCAGAGGTAGACGGCGACCTGGGCCCGGTCGTACCAGTAGCCCTTCATCTGGTTGATCTGCATCTGGAGCAGGATCGCGGTGCCGACGAAGGTCAGCGAGATGAAGGTCACCAGGACGACGGAGACGACCATCGAGGCGTTCCGACGGAGGCCGGAACCGACCTCGGCCATGACGAGTCCGAGCCTCATCGGATGAGCCCCGGGATGGTCTGGATGCCGGTCGTGTTCGAGACGCCGCCGCGCTGGATGGGCAGGGCCTGGGTCTGGTAGCCGCCGGCCTGCTCGTCACGGAGGACCGTGCCGCCGGAGAGCTCGATGACCCGCCGCTGCATCTGGTTCACGATGCTCGCGTCGTGCGTCGCCATCAGGATCGTCGTGCCTCCTTGGTTGATGCGTTCGAGCAGCGCCATGATGCCCGCCGACGTCGTCGGGTCGAGGTTGCCGGTCGGTTCGTCGGCCAGCAGGACGGCGGGCTTGTTCACGACGGCGCGGGCGATCGCCACGCGCTGCTGCTCACCGCCGGAGAGCTCGTGCGGCATGCGGGTCGCCTTCCCGGAGAGCCCGACGAGCTTGAGCACGTCGGTGACGGACTCGCTGATGAAGCCCTTGCTCTTGCCGATCACCTGCAGCGAGAACGCGACGTTGTCGAAGACGTTCTTGTTCGGCAGCAGTCGGAAGTCCTGGAACACGACGCCGAGGTTGCGGCGGAAGTACGGGACCTTGCGGGACGAGAGCGCGCCGAGACGCTGTCCGAGGACGTGGATCTGCCCGCGGGAGGGCTTCTCCTCCTTGAGGACGAGCCGGAGGAAGCTCGACTTCCCGGAGCCGGACGCACCGACGAGGAAGACGAACTCACCCTTGAGGATCTCGAGGGTGACGTTGTCGAGGGCGGGACTCGGGTTGCCCGAGTACACCTTGGTGACCTGGTCGAATTTGATCATGACCGGATCAGGGTAGGTCGCGAACCGGTGTTCCCGCTCCAGGCGCGCGGCTCAGGAACCCGCGGGGTCGCTCAGATCGGTGCCGGATCGGGCTCAGTCCTCGTCGGGACGCTTGCGCCACCGGATGCCGGCGTTGATGAAGCCGTCCAGGTCACCGTCGAAGACCGCCGACGGGTTGTTGACCTCGTACTCGGTCCGCAGGTCCTTGACCATCTGGTACGGCGCCAGGACGTAGTTGCGGATCTGGTCGCCCCAGCTGGCCGTGATCGTGCCGGCCAGTTCCTTCTTCTTCGCGCTCTCCTCCTCCTTCTTCAGGAGCAGGAGGCGCGACTGCAGCACGCGCATGGCGGCGGCACGGTTCTGGATCTGCGACTTCTCGTTCTGCATCGAGACGACGGTGCCGGTCGGCAGGTGGGTCAGGCGCACGGCGGAGTCGGTCGTGTTGACGGACTGTCCGCCGGGGCCGGAGGACCGGAAGACGTCGACACGGATGTCGTTCTCCGGGATGTCGATGACCATGGTCTCCGGCATGAGCGGGATGACCTCCACCGCGGCGAAGGACGTCTGGCGCTTGCCCGCGGCACCGAACGGCGACATGCGGACCAGGCGGTGGGTGCCGGCCTCGACCGACAGCGTGCCGAACGCGTGCGGGCCGTCGACCTCGAACGTGGCGGACTTGATGCCGGCCTCTTCCGCGTAGGAGGTGTCCATCACGGTGACCTTCTGGTCGTGCTGCTCGGCGTACCGCAGGTACATGCGCATGAGCATCTCGGCGAAGTCCGCCGCGTCGACCCCACCGGCACCGGCACGGATCGTGATCACGGCCGGACGGTCGTCGTACTCGCCGTCGAGGAGCGTCTGGACCTCGAGCTCGCCCATGGTCTTCGTGATGGCCTTGAGTTCCTCGGCCGCCTCGTCGGCGGACTCCTGGTCCTCGGCCTCGTTCGCCATCTGGACCAGGACCTCGAGGTCGTCGAGGCGCTGTGCGGTGGCGGTGAGCTTCTTCAGCTCGGACTGTCGGTGCGCGAGCGCGCTGGTGACCTGCTGCGCGTGGTCGGTGTCGTCCCAGAGGTCGGGCGCACCGGCCTGCTCGCTGAGCTCGGCGATCTCACGCTCCAGCCGGTCGACGTCGACCACGGAGCGGATGTTCCCGAAGGTCACTCGGAGGGCGTTGACCTGCTCGCTGATGTCCAGTTCGACCATGGTCCCCGATCCTACCGGCCGGGCGTCCGGCTCGACGCCGGACTCAGCGCCCGAGCGAGGGCTCCCGGCGCGCCAGACCCGCCGCACCGGCACGCTCGACGGCGACCGGCAGCGCCCGGAGGAAGGCGTCAACGTCCTGCTCGGTCGAGGTGTGCCCGAGGGTGATCCGGAGTGCACCGCGGGCGTCGTCCTCACCGAGGCCCATCGCGAGCAGCACGTGCGAGGCCTCCGGCACCCCGGCCTGACAGGCCGACCCGGTGGACACGGCGACCCCGGCGGCGTCGAGCAGGAACAGCAGCGAGTCCCCCTCGCAACCCGGGAACGTGAAGTGCGCGTTGTTCGGCAGCCGGTCGACCGGGTCCCCCATCAGCACCGCGGACGGCACCGCGGCCCGGACCCCGTCGACCAACCGGTCCCGCAGGTGCCGGACGTCGGCGTGCGGTGCGGCGGCGGCGACCCCGAAGGCCGCGGCACCCGGGGCGTCCTGCGTGCCGCTCCGCACCTGGCGCTGCTGGCCGCCGCCGTGGATGAGCGGTTCGACGACCGCGCGTCGGCCGAGCACGAGCGCGCCGACCCCGACCGGACCACCGATCTTGTGCGCCGAGACGCTCAGCGCATCGAGCCCGGAGGCGGCGAAGTCCACCGGGACCTGCCCGTAGGCGGCGACCGCGTCGCTGTGCACCGGGACGCCGACCGCGTGCGCGAGCGCCACGATCCGCTCGACGGGCTGCATGGTGCCGACCTCGTTGTTCGCCCACAGGAACGTGACCAGAGCGACGTCGTCGGCGGAGGCGAGTCGGGCCTCCAGTCCGGCCAGGTCGACGCGACCCTGCGCGTCGAGCGGGACGACGTCGACGACAGCACCCTCGTGGCGCTCCAGCCAGTCGACCGTGTCGACGGTGGCGTGGTGCTCCCCCGCGGGCACCACGATGCGGGGGCGCCGACGGTCGCGCTGCCGCGCCCAGAACAACCCCTTCACCGCGAGGTTGATGCTCTCGGTCCCGCCCGAGGTGAAGACGACTTCCACCGGGTCGGCGCCGAGCGACGCGGCGACACGGGCACGACCGTCCTCGAGCAGCATCCGGGCGTGCTGGCCGGCACTGTGGATCGACGACGGGTTGCCGACCGTCGCCAACGCGTCGGTGAACGCGGCGAGCGCCGCGGGCAGGATCGGCGTCGTCGCGGCGTGGTCGAGGTAGACGGGCACGGGGTACCCCTTTCTGGAGCGTTTTCAGGATACCCGGTCGGCCTCGTACCCTGGGGGCGTGTACGAGACCGCGACCGAGACCACGCCCGGCTTCCGGGTCGACGACGGCGACCCCCGGATGACGGTGCGGTCAGCCTCGGCGACCGCGGTGACGGTGGTCGTCGACGGCCGGGGCGCCTTCCCCCTGGCACGCCGGGGCGACACCGACGAGTGGAGCGCCAGCACGCCCGGCGTGCGGGTCGGGGACACGTACCACCTGCTCGTGGACGGACCGTCGGGACCACGGCACGATTTCGACCCGACGCGCCCGCTCCTCGACCCGTACGCACGCGGGATCGTCGCGACCGGCGCCGAAGCCGAGGCCGGCGCCGACGGCACCCGCTGGACCAGCGTCGTCGTCGACGGCGACTTCGACTGGGGCGGCGTCACGAAGCCCGTCGTCCCCCTCGACCGGGCCGTCGTCTACGAGGCGAACGTCCGGACCTTCACGAGCGCGAACCCGGCCGTCCCCGAGGAGCTCCGTGGCACGTACGCCGGCATCGCGCACGAGAGCACCATCGCCCACCTGCAGCGCATCGGCGTGACGACGCTGGAGCTGCTGCCCGTGCAGGCGTTCGACACCGAGCGCTGGCTGCGCGAGGCCGGGCGTGAGAACGCGTGGGGCTACAACACGCTCGGCTTCTTCGCACCGCACGCGGGCCACGCCTCCGCCGGAGCCCGGGCCGCCGGTGCCGACGGGGTGCTCCGCGAGTTCAAGGGCATGGTCCGGCTGCTGCACGAGGCGGGGATCCAGGTGGTCCTCGACGTCGTCTACAACCACACCGCGGAAGAGGGTCTCGGCGGCCCCACGACCTCGCTCCGCGGGATCGACGGTGCCGGCCGCTACCGCTGGTCGGACACCGACACCTACTACGACACGACGGGCTGCGGCAACACCGTCGACACCTCGGTGACGGCGACCGCCGACCTGGTCCTCGACAGCCTGCGCTACTGGGCGCGCGAGGTCCAGGTCGACGGCTTCCGCTTCGACCTGATGGCGTCGCTGGCCCGCGACGCCGACCACGTGTTCGACCCCGAGCACCCGCTGCTCGAGCGGATCCGGAACCACCCCGACCTGCAGGACACGCTCGTCATCGCGGAACCGTGGGACGTCGGGCCGGACGGGTGGCGTACCGGTTCCTTCGGTGCCCGCACCCTCGAGTGGAACGACGGGTTCCGCGACACGGTGCGGAAGTTCTGGCTCGAGGACATCGCCGACGAACGACGCCGCGGCGCCCCGGACGCCGGGATCGGGGCGCTCGCCGGGGCCCTCACCGGTTCGCGCCACCTGTTCGGGGCAGAGCGCGGCCCGCTGTCCGGCGTCAACTTCGTGACCGCCCACGACGGCTTCACCCTGCACGACCTGGTGTCCTTCGACGCGAAGCACAACGAGGCGAACGGCGAGGAGAACCGCGACGGCTCGAACGACAACCGCTCGTTCAACCACGGCATCGAGGGCGACACCGCGGACCGGGGCGTCCGTGCGGCGCGCGGGCGCTCGATGCGGAACCTGATGGCGACCGTGCTGCTCTCCGCCGGCGTGCCGATGATCACCGCGGGTGACGAGCGCAGCCGGACCCAGAACGGCAACAACAACGCCTACGTCGTCTCCGACGACCTGACACCGGTGGACTGGTCGGACGACGAGGACGCCGAGTCCATGACCGAGGCGATGGCCGCCCTGACCCGGCTCCGTGCGGCGCACCCGGCACTCCGTCCGTCGCGGTTCGGCGTCCCCGGGCAGACCACGCCCTCGGCGTCGCGGATGACCTGGTACGGCCCGGACGGACAGGCGATGACGGCCGAGGGCTGGGACCAGCCCATCCACCGTGCCCTGCAGTACTTCGTCGAGTCGACGCCGGAGCACGAGCCCTACGACCGCGTGCTGGTGGTGGTGCACGGCAGTGGACGCACCCGCGACCTGACGCTGCCGACGCGCGAGGACGTCTTCGCGTACCGGCTGGCCTGGTCCAGCGAGAAGCACCGCGACCACGACCGGCACCGCCCCGCCGGCACCGGGTTCACGGCCTACGGCCCCGGCATCCACGTCTTCGAGGTCGTCTGACGGACGGCCCCGTTCGGCACCGGGTCCGGAGGCGCGACACGCTTCCCGGGGAACACGGACGGCCCAGCCGGGTAGCGTCTGCTCCGTGGCCTCCGTAGACCGACCCCGGCGTCCGAAGATCGGGCGCATCCCGATCACCGAACTCGCCCCGACGACGCCGAACGGCTTCCCGGGCAAGGGCTTCGACGGGGAGGTGATCACGTTCGGTGCGACCGTCTTCCGGGAGGGGCACGGCATCATCGGCGCGGACCTCGTCCTCGTCCGGCCCCTCGGCCAGAAGCCCGAGACGACGCAGGCCGTCGCCCAGCAGACCCCTGCACCCGCGGCGCCGCAGGTCGACGAGCGCACCCTCCGCGTCCCGCTGACGCTCGTCGCCGCGGGCACCGACCGCTACGAAGCGACCGTGCAGGTCGAGGGCACCGGTGTCTGGGAGTGGCACGTCGAGGCGTACTCCGACGACTGGGCGACCTGGGTGCACGGCGCCCGACTGAAGATCGCCGCCGGCGTCGACACCGAGGCGACCCTGCTCGACGGTGCCGCACTGCTCGACCGTCAGGGCTCCGCCGTGGCCACCCGTGCCGCGGCCCGACTGCGGGACACCGACCTCGACGCGGCCGAACGCCTGGCCGCCGTGGACGACCCGCGCGTCGTCGCCGAGATCGCCGAGACACCGATCGACTCGCTGCGCACGAGCTCCGCCCTGCAGCTGCTCGACGTCGAGCGCACCCGCGCCGGCGTCGGCGCCTGGTACGAGTTCTTCCCCCGCAGCGAGGGCGCCAAGCGCAACCCGGACGGCTCGTGGAAGAGCGGCGACTTCCGGACCGCGGCCCGTCGTCTGCCCGCCGTGGCCCGGATGGGCTTCGAGATCGTCTACCTGCCGCCGATCCACCCGATCGGCCGGACCGCCCGCAAGGGCCCGAACAACACGTTGACCGCCGGACCGGACGACCCGGGCAGCCCCTGGGCGATCGGTGGGCCGGAGGGTGGCCACGACGCCATCCACCCGGACCTCGGCACCGAGGACGACTTCCGCGCCTTCGTCGAGACCGCGAAGAACACCGGCATGGAGGTCGCACTCGACTTCGCCCTCCAGTGCTCCCCCGACCACCCCTGGGTCACCGAACACCCGGAGTGGTTCACGGTCCGCGCCGACGGCTCCATCGCCACGGCCGAGAACCCGCCGAAGCGGTACCAGGACATCTACCCGATCCAGTTCGACACCGACCCCGAGGGCCTCGTCGCCGAGGTGCTCCGGGTCCTGCGCCACTGGATCACGTTCGGCGTCAAGGTGTTCCGCGTCGACAACCCGCACACCAAGCCGCTGTGGTTCTGGGAGCGCGTGATCCGTGAGGTCCGCGACGAGCACCCGGACGTCGTGTTCCTCGCCGAGGCGTTCACCCGCCCGGCGATGATGCGCGCCCTGGCCGAGACCGGGTTCCAGCAGTCGTACTCGTACTTCACCTGGCGGAACACGAAGGAGGAGATCGAGACGTACTTCGACGAGCTCTCCCACGAGACGAGCGCCTACCTGCGCCCGAACCTCTTCGTGAACACGCCGGACATCCTCACCGAGTTCCTGCAGTACGGCGGCCGTGCCGGCTACAAGGTGCGTGCCGCCCTCGCCGCGACCGGCGCCCCGACGTGGGGCATGTACGCCGGGTACGAGCTCTTCGAGGACGTCGCCCGCCCGGGCTCCGAGGAGAACATCGACAACGAGAAGTACGAGTACAAGCCCCGTGACTTCGCGCTCGCCGAGGCGGAAGGCGCGAGCCTCGCCCCCTACGTGACGATGCTCAACCGCCTGCGGTCGGCGCACCCTGCGCTCCGGCAGCTGCGGAACACCACCGTGCACAGCGCCGAGGACGACGCCATCGTCGTGTACTCCAAGCACCTGCCCGGACGGTTCACCCGGTCCGGTCGGGACGACACCGTGATCGTCGTGGCGAACGTCGACCCGCACTCCGCTCGTGAGACGACCGTGCACCTCGACCTCACCACCCTCGGGCTCGAGCCCGGCACCGAGTTCGACGTCCGCGACGTCGTGACCGGTGCCCGCTGGACCTGGGGCTCCTCGAACTACGTGCGCCTGGATGCCTTCCAGGAGCCCGTGCACCTGCTCGTCGTGGAAGGACCGCACCGATGACCGATCCCAACAGCACCGGGCAGAACAGCGCACCGCAGGACCGCGCACCACAGCCGCCGCGTGGACCGGGCCTGCCGCCGGTCCCGCCGCCACCGCCCGCGATCCCCCGTCAGGTGGTCCGCACCGAGCCGAACACCTCGGCACCGGGTGAGGACCTCCCGGGCGTTCCGGCCGCCGCACCCGAGTCACCCTCCCGGGACGTGCCGGAATCGGCGACCCTCGCCGGCGGACTGACGACGGACGCACCGGACGAGACGGAGGCGCCCACCGCCTCCCGGACGGACGGCGCGCCCGCCACGTCCCCCAGCACCACCGCCGCCACGACGGAGCCGGTCCCCGGTCCCGTCGACGAGTGGATCCGCCAGCAGGTCGCCGAGGGCCGGTGGTCCCAGCCGCACGACGTGCTCGGCCCGCACCCGGTCGACGGCGGCACGAGCGTCCGCGTGGTCCGCCACCTGGCGACCGCGGTCCGCATCGTCCGACCGGACGGCGACGACGTCGAACTCCGTCACGAGGGCGAAGGCGTCTGGGCCGGCGCGACCCGCGGCGAACTCGGCCGGTACCGCGTCGAGGCCGACTACGAGGACGACGAGACCTGGACCACCGACGACGCGTACCGGTTCCCGCCGACGCTCGGCGAGCTCGACCTGCACCTGTTCGGCGAGGGCCGCGACGAGCAGCTCTGGCACCACCTCGGTGCGCACGTCCAGACCGTGGACGGCGTCGACGGCGTCGCGTTCGCCGTGTGGGCTCCGCGTGCCACCGCGGTCCGCGTGATCGGCGACTTCGAGGGTTGGGAAGGCCGCACCACCGCGATGCGCCGTCTCAACGACCTCGGCGTCTGGGAGCTGTTCTGGCCGGGTGCCCTCGAGGGGCAGCGCTACAAGTTCCAGATCCTCACCGACAGCGGTTGGGTGGAGCGGGCCGACCCGTTCGCACGCCGCACCGAGGTGCCGCCGCTCACCGCGTCCGTGATCACGAGCGCACACCACACCTGGTCGGAGGGCGACCAGCAGTGGATGGCCGCGCGTGCCACCGCGACCACCCACGACGCGCCGATGAGCGTCTACGAGGTGCACCTCGGCTCGTGGCGTCCGGGTCTCAGCTACCGCGAGGTGGCGGACGACCTCATCGGGCACCTGCAGTACACGGGCTTCACCCACGTCCAGTTCCTGCCGCTCGCCGAGCACCCGTTCGGTGGGTCCTGGGGCTACCAGGTCACCGGCTACTACTCGCCGACGGCACGGTTCGGCTCCCCCGACGACCTGCGGTACCTCATCGACCGACTGCACTCGGCCGGCATCGGCGTGATCATGGACTGGGTCCCCGGTCACTTCCCGAAGGACGAGTGGGCGCTGGCGAAGTTCGACGGCTACGCACTGTTCGAACACCCGGACCCCCGCCGCGGCGAGCAGCTCGACTGGGGCACCTACGTGTTCGACTTCGGGCAGCCGCAGGTGCACAACTTCCTCGTCGCGAACGCGCTGTACTGGCTCGAGGAGTTCCACATCGACGGCCTCCGGGTCGACGCGGTGGCCTCGATGCTGTACCTCGACTACTCCCGCACCGAGTGGCTTCCGAACATCCACGGCGGCCGCGAGAACCTCGAGGCGATCTCGCTCCTGCAGGAGACGAACGCGACCGCCTACAAGCGCTACCCCGGCATCGTGATGATCGCCGAGGAGTCGACCTCGTGGCCCGGCGTCACCCGGCCGACGAGCGCCGGCGGGCTCGGCTTCGGGCAGAAGTGGAACATGGGCTGGATGCACGACACGCTGCAGTACGTCGAGCGTGACCCGGCCTTCCGCTCGTACCACCACGACGAGATCACGTTCTCGTTCGTCTACGCGTTCAGCGAGCAGTTCACCCTGCCGATCAGCCACGACGAGGTCGTGCACGGCAAGGGCTCGCTCTACGGCAAGATGCCCGGCGACGAGTGGCAGAAGCTCGCCAACGTGCGCGCCTACCTGGCGTTCATGTGGGCGCACCCCGGCAAGCAGCTGCTCTTCATGGGCCAGGAGTTCGCGCAGCCCTCGGAGTGGAGCGAGGCGAACGGCCTCGACTGGTGGCTCCTCGACGACCCGGGCCACCGCGGCGTGCAGGACCTGGTCGCCGAGCTGAACCGCGTCTACAAGGAGAACCCGGCGCTCTGGACGTTCGACGCCAGCGCGGAGGGCTTCGAGTGGCTCGAGAGCGGTGACGCGCCGCACTCGACGCTCGGGTTCCTCCGCAAGGCGGGCGACGAGAAGCTGGCGGTCTTCGTCAACTTCTCCGGCGTCCCCGTCGAGCACCGCTTCGGGCTGCCGACGGCGGGCACCTGGAACGAGGTGCTCAACACCGATGCGTCGGCGTACGGCGGTTCTGGTGTCGGCAACCTCGGCTCGGTCGAGGCCGAGGACGTCCCGTGGGCGGGCCGCCCCGCCTCCGCGAACCTCGTCGTGCCGCCGCTCGGCGCGGTCTGGCTGCGCTTGGCCGAGTAACACCCTCGCGGAACGCAACCTCGGCGTCGACTCGCAACGGTCTTCCGTTGCGGGACGGCGCCGAGGTTGCGTCTTGGGACGGTATACGGACGGGAGGCCCGGTACCAGCTGGTACCGGGCCTCCCGTCCGTCCTGTGTCGCGTCCCGCGCCGCGGCTCAGTAGAGCGCGTTGGCGAGTCGCCGTCGCGCCGCGACGACGCGCGGGTCCTCGGCACCGATCAGCTCGAAGTACTCGACCAGCCGCACGCGGAGCGCCTCACGGTCCTCACCGAAGACCGTCGGGACGAGGTCGAGGAGACGTCCGAAGGCGTCCTCGACGTGCCCGCCGCTGATGTCGAGGTCGGCGACCGCGAGCTGGGCCGCCACGTCCGACGGACCGGCACCGGCTGCTGCCCGGATCTCGTCCGCGGTCCTGCCGGCGAGACGGTCGAGCAGCGAGACCTGCGCCAGACCGGCGACGGCCATCTGGTCGTGCGGATCCTGCAGGATCGCGGTGCGGTACTCGCTGATCGCGGTGGCGTAGTCGCCGGCCTCGATCGCGTCGTACGCGGCCTGGTGGTGCGGCGGCAGCGGCTCCGGTTCCGGCTCGCCCTGCTCGGCGTCGTCGGCCTCGATCGCTCCGTCGACCTGGACGCGACCGGCGATGCCGTTCTGCTCCGCCGCCTGCAGGACCTGTTCGAACACGTCGCGGACCTCGGCCTCGGGCAGTGCGCCGACGAAGAGCCCGAGCGGGCGGCCACCGATCACCGCGGCGACCGTCGGGATCGACTGCGCCTGGAACGCCTGCACGAGCTGCGGGTTGGTGTCCGCGTCCACCTTGGCGAGGACGATGCGACCCGCGTACTCCTCGGTCAGTCGTTCGAGGACCGGCGAGAGCTGCTTGCACGGGCCGCACCACTCGGCCCAGATGTCGACGATGACCGGGACGACGGTGGAGAGCTGGACGATGTCCTGGAAGCTCTGATCCGTGACGTCCATCACGAGGGACGGGACGCTCAACACGCCGTCACCAGGGGCACCGACTGCCGGAGCACCGGCAGCAGGCCCGCTCGGGGCTGCCGCGGCCGGGACACCGGGGCCCTGCGGCGGACGCTGCGCCCGGTCGACGAGGGACGAGAGGTCGACCGCTCCACGCAAGCTGGACGGGGTCGGGGGGACGTTGGTCATTGCACCTCACTCGCTGCGATCAGGCCCTGAGTGAACCCGAGGAGTTCTATCTTGTCGTCCGAGCCCACGGGGGGCACGGAGAAGAGCAACTGGACGCCGTAGGTGGCCGTCACACCCTTGGTGCTGGAGTCCACACCCGACAGCGCCTTGACCGCACCCTCGGGGTTGACCTCGGCACCGTCTGCCGTCGGGGTGACCTTCTCGACCTCGTTGAGGTCGACGGACACGAGCGCACCGGCGGTGTTCGTCGCGAGGGCCAGGGCGGTGTCCTCGGGCACCTCGGACGAGTACTCGATCTTCGCGGTGTCCGGCAGCCCCTTCGCCTTCTCGTCCTTGTAGGACTTGCCGATGCGCGATCGCAGGTCGTCCCCGTCGCTGGCGAACAGGTCGGCGGACTCGCTCTCGGTGTCCTTCGAGAGGATGTCGCCGTACGCCGCGGCGACGGCGTTCGGGGCCAGCGCCAGGAGCTTGGTGTCCGGAGCGAGCTGGGCGGCACCGACGGAGGTCGGCGCGAGCGACGGCAACTGTGCATCGGCCTCGAGCGAGACGGCGTACTCGACCTTGTAGTCGGAACGGGCGTCCTGCTGCACGAGGGTCAGCGCCTGCGGGGCCGTCTTCTTGTCGGTGCAGTCCGCGGCGACCACGGCGAACACGGTGCGCGGCCAGGTGTCGGTCTGCTGCGGCAGCGCGACGCACACGTCGTCGGCGTCAACGGCGGGCAGGGCCTGCGCCTTGTCGTCGCTGTCGCGGATGGTGTAGTTCGCCTTGCGGATCTCGAGCGCCGGACCGGTGAAGCGGGTGGCGGCGAGGTCCGCGTCCTTGTCGGCGTCGGCCTTCTCGGCGACCTCGGCCACGCGGGACACGATGCGGCCGATCTGCTGCTTCGTCGCGGCGGTCGAGGTGTCCGCGGCAGCGGCACCGGTCGCCGTGGCGGTCGGGGTCGGGGTGACGTCCGCGCCACCGCCGGTCGGCCAGTACTCCGAGGAGCAGCCGCTCAACACGAGTGCACCGGCGACGAGCACCGGCACGGCGATGATCGCGCGGCGACCACGTCGGCTGCGGGCCGGCACCTGGGCTCCGGCCGCGGCGGCGCGACGGGACGCACGCACGCGCGGCGGGCGCCCGCCCCCGCTCCGACGACGCGGACCACGGGACCGGCGCTGGTGCAGGAAGGCCCAGACGAGCAGCACCAGGCCGCCCAGCACGAAGACACCACCGGCGGTCAGCAGCGGACCCACGGAGGGCGTCGCGGTGTCGCGCGGCCACGTCACGGAGATGTCCGAGGGTGCGGCGTCCGAGCCGTCGCCCATCACCACGAGCGACACGTCGGCCGGCAGTCGGACGGTGAACTGACGGGCATCGTCGTACTCCTGGTACCAGAGGTCGCTGCCCTTCGGATCGGGCAGGTCGGAGCCGGATCCGGTGGTGCGGGACTGCAGGGAGGCGTCGTCGGCGTCGTAGCGGAGGGTCGTGTGTTCGGCGTCACCGATCCAGGCATCGACGTCCGACGTCTTGCCGTAGGCGGCGAACACCTTGCCGGAGCCCGAGACGTTCACGCGCTGGTAGCCGGGGTTCGCGTTGAGGACGCTGCCGGGCAGCACGGTGACGGGAGCGGCGTTCGTCCCGCTCGTCGCGGCGACGATCGAGGTGGGTGGCGCGAACACGGTCCGCTGCCCGACTCCCAGGCCGACGAGGAGCACCCCGATGACGAAGCTGACGATCGCCAGGACGAATCGCACGGATCTCTCTCCCTCCGCGCCGGGGTGGGTGGATCGGCGCAGGACAACGGCCCAGGGTACCCAGGACAGCTGGGAGGCGCATCCCCGGGTCCACCGCAGGCCTCAGGAGCCGTCGCGGACGCACCACTACAATCGGGGTCCGGACTGCACGGGGTGGTCCGTGACGACCACAGGGAGCGACACGTGGCGAACGACGAGGCAGAGTTCGGGACCGAGTTGCGGGGCTACCGCAAGGACGAGGTCGAACGGGCTCTGAACGACCTCCGCCGCGAACTGATCAAGTCGAACACCGACCGGGCCGAGGCGGCGAAGGAGATCCGTCTCCTGCAGTCCCGCGTCTCGGACCTGCAGGGCGAGCTCGACGAGGCCGGTACCCCGACCTACAGCGGCCTCGGCACCCGGCTGGAGTCCACCCTCCGCGTCGCCGAGGAGCAGTCCACCCGGCTGATCAGCCAGGCCGACATCGACGCCCAGCGGCTCCGCGCCACCAGTCGTACCGAGGCCGAGCGCACCCTCCGCGAAGCCCGCGACGAAGCCCAGGTCACGCTCGAGGACGCCCGCACCCGGGCGACCAACGAGCTCTCCCGCGCCCGCGCCGAGTCGGCCGACACCGTCGAGCGCGCCCGCTCCGAAGCCGGCATCCTCGTGCAGGACGCCCGCAACGAAGCCGCCGCCGTCCGTGGAGCCGCCGTCACCGAGGCCGCCGAGGTCCGCTCGGTCGCCATCCGCGAGACCAACGCCCTCCGCGCCCAGGTCGAGCACGAGGTCGCCGAACTGCGCGAGGTCGCCCAGCGCGAGTCCGCCGACGCCCGTCGTGCCGCCGCCGACCTCGACCGCGAGACCGAGCACCGCCGCAGCGTCTTCGAGGCCGACCAGGCTCGTCGCCTCGAGGACCTCGACCGCGAGGAGGGCACCCGCCGTGAGCAGCTGGAACGCACGCTGACCGAAGCCCGCACCGCGTGGGAGCGCGAGCACGGTGAGGCGCGCCGAGCCCTCGAACTCGAACTCGAGACCGCTCGCGCCGAACTGACCGCGGAGGTCGACCAGCGCCGGGCCGGACTCGCCGCCGAGATCGACGACCGGCGGAGTGCCCTCGACGAGGAGTTGGCTGCCGCCCGTGCCGAGTGGGACCGCGAACTCGCCGTCGCTCGGACCGACCTCGAGCAGGAGATCGCCGCCGCGCGTGCCCAGCTCCGGGTCGACTCCGAGCAGACCGCGGCCGAGAACGCCCGCCGGGTGCAGGAGACCACTGATCGGATCGAGCGCGAGACCGCCGAGCACGTCGCCCGCATCGAACGTGAGCGCGACGCCGCCGCCGCCGAGGCCGAGCGCGCCGCCCGGGAACACGAGAACGAACTCGCCGCCCGTCGGGAACGCGAGCACGCCGAGGTCGACACCGAGATCGCCGACCGTCGGACGGCCGAACTCGACGACCTGTTGGCCGAGCGCACCGCCCTCCGCCAGGAGATCGACACGGCCCGTGCCGGTCTCGCCCGGGAACGCGACGAGGTGCGTGCCGAGATCGCCCGCGAACGTGACGACGCCCGCGCGGCCCTCGAGACCGAACTCGCCGCCCGCCGCGACGACGCCGAGCAGGAGTACCTCGACCGGCACCGCGCCACGGTCACCGAGACGCAGAAGTACCTGGACGAGGCGAACCTCCAGCTCGCCGAGGCCACCCGCCGCGCCACCACGGCACGGGAGACCGCCGACCGCCTCGAGCGGGAAGCCGCGGACCTCGCTCGCCAGCAGGAGACCGCGGCGCAGGAGCACGCCGCCGACCTGGTGCGTGAGGCACAGGAGCGTGCGCACCGCCTCGTCGCGGACGCCGAGGACCGGACCGCCGAGCTCCTGGCCGATGCGGAGGACCGGCTCGGAGCGATCCGGACCGAGCGGGAAGCCGTGGCGGGGTACCTGGAGAACCTCCGGGGCGTCCTGAGCCACGCAGCCGGCGTCATCGACGAGCAGGCGCCGGCGCAGGGCGACCGGGCGGACTCCGACGAGCAGGACGACACGGATCGCTGACGACGCCGTCCGCGGCGCCGGCCCCGTCCTCTGACGGGGCCGGGCTACTGACGGGGCCGGGCTAGGGGCGCTGGTCGTCCGCGGGCCAGTGGGTCGGCAGCGGAGCGCTGCCCGGGACGACGAGATCGGCGATCGCGTCGAGGACGGTCCGCACGTACTTCTCCCCCACCCACAGGTGCTTCGCCCCCGCAACGGGAACGACCCGGACCGTCGGGGCGATGGCGAACCGTCGGGCTGCCTCGTCGGGCTGCAGGAAGTCGTCGTGCTCCGGGACGAGGGCGACCACCGGCACCTCGACCGCGGCCCAACGCGCGAGTTCCTCGTCAGAGGTGCGGTGCAGTGGCGGCGACAGCAGGACCACACCGGCGACGTGCCCGGCCTCGACGTGCTCGAGGGCGTGCTTGAGGACGACCTCGGTGCCGAACGACCAGCCGACCAACCACGGCGTCGGCAGCCTCCGCTCGACGACGTCGTGCACGGCAGCACGGAGGTCGAACCCCTCGGACACGCCGTCGCCGAAGACACCCTCCGAGGTACCGCGGGGCGAGGTCACCGATCGGAAGTTGAAGCGCAGGACCGCGATGTCGGCCAGCGCGGGCAGACGTGCGGCGGCCTTCTTCAGGACGTGCGAATCCATGAAGCCCTGCGCAGTCGGCAGCGGGTGCAGGGCGACGACGGTTCCCCGCGCGGGCCGGTCGAGCGGTTCCGCCAACTCGCCGACGAGGGTCAGGTGGTCATCGGTGACCAGCTCGATGTCGGTACGAGAAGCGGGCAGGACCGTGCCCGACCGGATCTCGGCGCCGTCTGCGGCGGGTGCGGGCTCGGACGTCATGCGATGCTCCAGCAGTGGTGGTGCCAGTGACGTCGGGCTGCCAGGTCGGCTGCGTCGCCGAGGACGCCGTCCGCACGCCAGACCACGACGTGTGCGACGCCGGGCTCGATCGTCAGGCCACAGCCCGGGCAGACGTACTCCTTCTGCGCGGACGCTGCCGAGATCGGCTGGACCGACCACTCGCGACCACGCCGGTGCTCGGTGCGCCGCCAGCCGTTGAGCATGCGGTCGAAGCCGGAGTCCTCCGGCTCGACGTCATGACCACGACCGCGTGGGCCCCGCGGCCGGTTGCTCCGCGGCACCCCGATCGCCGATCAGTACCAGTTGTACGAGACGCTGTGCGCCCAGGCGCCACAGGGAGTGCCGTAGACACCGGTGATGTAGTTGAGACCCCAGGTGATCTGCGTGGCCGGGTTGGTCTGCCAGTCGGCACCGGCGGATGCCATCTTGCTGCCCGGCAGCGACTGCGGGATGCCGTACGCGCCACTCGGGTTGTAGGCGTTGACCCGCCAGCCGGACTCCTTGTTCCACAGGGAGACGAGGCAGCTGTACTGGTCGTTGCCCCAGCCGCGAGCGGCGACCATCTGCTGGCCGATGGCCTGGGCGCTGCCCGGGTCCGGCGTGGCGACGGGCACGACCGGCGTGCTGGCAACCGGCTGCTGAGCGGACGTCGACGTCGTCGCCGCGTCGGTGTCGGTCGCGTCGGCGTCCGGCGTCGCGGTGGGGGTCGGCGTCGGCACCGGCTTCGGCGCTGGCTTGGTGACGTCGAAGCCGTCACGCCCTGCGTCGAAGTCGCCGTACGTGCCGTGCGCCGAGAACTGCTGCGGCACCGAGATCGGCGCCGGCGCCAGCACGGGTGCGGCCGACGCGGCGTCCGTCTGCATCGGGTTGAAGAGCGACCCGCCGACGAAGGCTGACACCGCGAAGAAGGAGAGCACGGGGATCGTCGAGCGCTGCCGGACGAAGCCCCCGAAGGACCGCGGCGCCGGCGGCTTGACCGGGGCGACTGCGCGGCTGCGTGCACGACGCACGGCACGCGGTGCGGTCAGGGTCGACGCGACGGCGGCACGAGCCGCGGAGGCGTCCGAGACACGGTTCGCGGCGACGGACACGGGCGCGATGACGGGAGCGACGTGCTGCTGCGCCTGCGGTGCGGTCACCGGACGGGCGACCGAGGTCTCCGTCGTGCGGATTCGGTTCTTCGCCGCTCGGCGCTCACTGACGATCGCGAGATCGTCCGGTGCGCGGGTTCCGCGGTCGGATCGGTTGTCTGCCGTGTGCCTGCCCATGAGTCTGACCAGGATAACGGAACGATCACGGAAAGCGAAGCACCTGACCCAGGTGAGTCGGTTCGGTCCGTCCGGGAGGCCCGGTGCAGGTCCTCGTTCCGGCCTCAGCGGACGGCGAGCATGACCTCGATGACGGCGTCGAGCAGTGCGTCGACCTGCGCTTCGCGGTACCCGCCGTGCTTCGGACGGAACACGACGGATCGCACCTCGGTCAGGCTCAGCGGCTTGCCGTCCTTGAAGTACCCGTGCAGCCGACGGGAGAACGCGTCGACGTCCTTCGGGTGGTACCCGGTCGTCAGGAAGCTGACCCGCTGGAACCGCTGCGCGTCGGGACGTCCCAGTCGCGCGACGACGTCCGAGGCCTTCCCCCGTGCCTCCGCGTACCAGGCCTTCTGGCCGACGTCCGCGATCTCGCGCTCGCGCTCACGGGCGGCGAACGCGTCCTCCAGTCGCTCGAGCGCAGCGTCGACGTGGACGGTCGAGTAGCCGCCCTTCTTCATCGAGAAGGCGGTCGCACGGATCTTGGCGGCCTCGATCCCCGGGGCACTGTCATTCGCGGTGTACGCGCGACGAGCGTCTTCGAGGAAGTGGTCGACCTCGTCGGAGTCGTAGCCGAGGACCGAGCGGGGGGCAGTCGGGAACGTCGAAGGCACGGCGCCATTGTGCCAGGCTCCGACCGGTGCGCCACCTGGACGCGCGGACCCGTCCGGTCAGGAGGATCGACGGAGCGAGCGGACCGTCAGTGGTTGACGACGAGGTACATCAGGTACGCGATGGCCGCGGACGGCAGGATGCTGTCGATCCGGTCCAGCAGTCCCCCGTGGCCGGGCAGGAACGACGAGATGTCCTTGATGCCCAGGTCTCGCTTGATCATCGACTCGGTGAGGTCGCCGAGGGTGGCGGACCCGGAGATGAGCACCCCGAGGATGATGCCGGTCCACCAGGGCAGACCGAGCATGAGCCAGGCGACCAGGATGCCGACGATGATGCTCGCGCCGACCGAGCCGCCGAAGCCCTCCCAGGTCTTCTTCGGGCTGATCCGCGGAGCCATCGGGTGCTTGCCGAGGTTGATGCCGGTGGCGTAGGCCCCGGTGTCCACGGCGACGACCACGAGGATGAACCCGACGACCCAGAGCTGCCCCTGTTCCTGCGCGGACAGCAGCACCACGCAGGCACCGAGCAGGGTCACGTACGCCTGGACGAACAGGCCGTTCGTCAGGTCCCGCGCCACGCTCGCCGCCGGCGGCTTCGTGCGCGACACCGCGACCTCGACGAGACGCCAGAGCGAGATGAACACCACACCGCCGAGCAGCGTGAACAGCGCCCAGATCTGCCCGCCCAGGAATGCCGCCGGCACCGTGGCGATCGCGACCGCGATGCTCGGGATCCGGGGGACGTCACGACCGGCGAACCGCATCGCGCTCGCCAGTTCGTAGACGCCGAGCCCGAGCAGGAACGCGGCCACGACCATGAACGACGGGGTGTACAGCAGCAGCGACCCGAGCATGACCACCGCGAACGCCAGGGCGATCGCGATGGCTGCCGGCAGGTTCCGCCCGGTCCGTGCTGTCAGTGCCTCGTTCCGCGCACCGAACTCCGCTCGGCGCTGACGGATCTGCGCCTCGAAGTCGTTCCGGGCCGCCCTCGCCCGCGCGTCGAAGTCCTGTCGGAACCCCGATGTGCGGCGGTCATCAGATGTGGGGCGGTCGTCGCCCTGGTCGGGACGGCGCATCAGACCTCGAGGAGTTCGGCTTCCTTCTTCTTCAGCGCCTCGTCGATCTGGTCGACGTGCTTCTTCGTCAGGACGTCGAGCTCCTTGTCGCTGCGGGCGATGTCGTCGTCGGACACCTCGCCCTTCAGCGCGTCGAGGTCGTCCTTCGCCTTGCGGCGGATGTTGCGCAGGACGACCTTGTGGTCCTCACCCTTGCTCTTGACGATCTTCACGAACTCCTTACGGCGCTCGGCCGAGAGCTCGGGGATCGTCACGCGGACGATCTCGCCGTCGTTGGTCGGACTCGCACCGAGGTTCGGGAAGGTCGCGATGGCACGCTCGATCTCCTTGAGCGCCGTCTTGTCGTACGGCGTCACGATGAGCGTGCGGGCTTCCGGCGTCTGCAAGGACGCGAGCTGCGCGAGGGGGGTCGGGGACCCGTAGTACTCGACCGGGATCTTCTGGAAGAGCGCGGCGTTGATGCGTCCGGTGCGCACGGTGCCGAAGTCGTCCTTCGCCACCTCGACGGCCTTCGCCATCTTCTCGGTCGCATCGGTCATGACGTCACTGATCACGGTGGTTCTCCTTCGGTACGGGTCGAGTCTAGTCAGTCGGCGGCGGTGCGCCGGTCAGTTGCTGACGACGGTGCCGATGCGCTCGCCCTGGATCGCGGCGCGGACGTTGCCCTCGCCCTCCATGCCGAAGACGTGCATCGGCATGCCGTTGTCCATGCAGAGCGAGAACGCCGTCGCGTCCACGACCTTGAGGCCCTTGAGCAGCGCGTCCTGGTAGGTCACGTGGTGCAACTTCTCGGCGGTCGGGTCCTTCTTGGGGTCCGCGGAGTACACGCCGTCGACGCCGTTCTTGGCCACGAGCACCTCGTCGGCACCGATCTCGAGCGCGCGCTGCGCCGCGACGGTGTCGGTCGAGAAGTACGGCAGGCCCGCGCCCGCACCGAAGATGACGACACGGCCCTTCTCGAGGTGGCGCTCGGCACGCCGCGGGATGTACTGCTCGGCGACCTGGGTCATGCTGATCGCCGACTGCACGCGCGTGGCGGCACCTGCCTGCTCGAGGAAGTCCTGCAGCGCAAGGGCGTTCATGACGGTGCCGAGCATCCCCATGTAGTCGGCGCGACCGCGGTCCATGCCGCGCTGCGACAGCTCGGCGCCGCGGAAGAAGTTGCCACCGCCGACGACGATCGCGACCTCGACCTCTCGGGCGGCGCTGGCGATCTGCTTCGCGATGGTGCTGATGACGTCAGGGTTGACGCCCAGGGATCCGGCGCCGAACGCCTCTCCCGACAACTTCAGCAGGACTCGTCGGCGTCCGGTCTTCTCGTCGGTCATGTCGGGGCACCCTTCGTCGTGGTCTCGTGGAAATGTACTCGGTGCGCGGGGGCGCACGACAACGGGGCCAGGAACCGGTTGGTTCCTGGCCCCGTCATGGGTTCGTTACGCGCCGACCTTGACGCGGGCGAAGCCCTGGATCGTGATGCCGGCGTTCTCGGCGGCCTTCGCGACGGAGATCTTGTTGTCCTTCGCGTAGTCCTGGTCGAGGAGCGAGATGCCCTTGATGAAGGCGTTGACGCGGCCCTCGACGATCTTCGGGAGCGCAGCCTCGGGCTTGCCCTCTTCGCGCGTGATCGCCTCGACGGTCGCGCGCTCCTTCTCGATGGCCTCGGTCGGGACCTCGGCGCGCGTCAGGTACGACGGGTTCGCGAACGCGACGTGCTGCGCGATCGAACGCGCCTCGGCGGCGTTGTCACCCTCGTACGCGACGACGACGGCGATCTGCGGCGGCAGGTCCTGGCTCGTCTTGTGCAGGTAGATCTCGAAGGCCGAGCCCTCGACACGGCGGACCGTGCGGACCTCGAGCTTCTCGCCGAGCGCGGCGGCGTTCTCGTTGACGACCTCGAGCACCGTCTTGCCGTCGAGCGGCGCAGCGTTCGCGGAGGCGACGTCGGTGGCCCCGGCAGCGGCGACCGCTCCGAGCACCTTGTCGGCCAGGGTCGTGAACTTCTCGTTCTTGGCGACGAAGTCGGTCTCGCTGGCGAGCTCGACGACGGTGGCGGCACCGTTGTCGGCCGATGCCACGACGACACCTTCCGAGGTCGCACGGTCGTCGCGCTTGGCGACGGCCTTCGCGCCCTTGATGCGGAGCAGTTCGACGGCCTTGTCGTAGTCGCCGTCAGCCTCGACGAGGGCGTTCTTGGCGTCCATCATGCCGGCGCCGAGGTCCTCGCGGAGCTTCTTCACGTCAGCAGCGGTGAAGTTTGCCATTGCCTGGAGTCCTTTCTGGACTGTGCGTGTGTGGAGAGTGGGGAGCGGAGCAGGGGCGCCGGACCGGTCACGGTCCGGCGCCCCGGGTGCTCACTCGGCGGGAGTGGTCTCCGCAGCGGCGGCGGCCTCGGCCGTCGGCTCGGCGTTCTTGTCGGCGTCGGCGATCGGCTCGCCGATCTCCTTCGCGGCGACCTGCGCGTCGGCGTTGTTCTCCTCGACGGTGGCGCCCTCCGGAGCGGCGTCGGCGGCCGGGGTCGCGCTGTCGCCACCGAGGAGCTCCTGCTCCCACTCGGCGAGCGGCTCGGTGGCCTCGTCGTCGTTGCCACCGTTGTGACGGGTCTTCAGGCCCTCGGCCGCGGCGTCGGCGACGATGCGGGTCAGGAGGCCCACGGAGCGGATCGCGTCGTCGTTGCCCGGGATCGGGTACGTGATCTCGTCCGGGTCGCAGTTGGTGTCGAGGATGCCGATGATCG
Organism: Curtobacterium sp. MCPF17_052; assembly: GCF_003234085.1. Classification (GTDB taxonomy): domain Bacteria; phylum Actinomycetota; class Actinomycetes; order Actinomycetales; family Microbacteriaceae; genus Curtobacterium. The sequence goes on along the minus strand of NZ_QKSD01000007.1, from coordinate 72,582 downwards.
GGATCCCGAGCTTCTGCGCCTCGTCGACAGCGAGGTGCTCCTTCTTGGTGTCGACGATCCAGAGCGCGCTCGGGGTCCGCGTGAGGTTGCGGATACCACCGAGGGTCTTGTGGAGCTTGTCCAGCTCGCGCTTCTTGATGAGGAGCTCCTTCTTGGTGAAGCCCTTCGTCGTGTCGTCGAAGTCGATCTCCTCGAGCTCCTTCATGCGTGCGAGGCGCTTGGAGACCGTCTGGAAGTTCGTGAGCAGACCGCCGAGCCAACGCTGGTTGACGTACGGCTGGCCGACGCGGGTCGCCTGCTCGGCGATGGAGCCCTGCGCCTGCTTCTTGGTGCCCACGAAGAGGATCGTGCCACCGTGCGAGACCGTCTCCTTGACGAAGTCGTACGCGCGGTCGATGAAGGCCAGCGACTGCTGCAGGTCGATGATGTGGATGCCGGAGCGCTCAGCGAGGATGAATCGCTTCACCTTCGGGTTCCACCGACGGGTCTGGTGTCCGAAGTGGACGCCGCTGTCGAGCAGCTGGCGGATGGTGACGACGGCCATGTGCCGTCCTCCTTCTGTCTTCTCGGCGCACGGCATGACCGTGCACCTGGTGCGGTTGTGTCGACCACGACCGGAGGTCATGGTCCCTGGTGCCCGGACACACAGCCGCCCGCTCGCGAGAGCGGGACCGATGACCGTGTGTGCTGCGTGGACACGCGAAGTCAGCGCGCTCGGCGCGCTGCTGGGGAAATGCTAACAGAAGGGAGGCCCGGATCACGCGAGCCGAGCGGCTGACGTGATCCGGGCCTCCCGGACGTGGATGGAGCGGATCAGGACTTGGCGCTCACGGCGTCGCCCTCGGCGCTGATGCCCATCTCCTCGAGGGAGCGGCCCTTCGTCTCGGGGATCTTCGCGATGACGAAGAAGAGCGAGAGCAGGGCGAACAGCGCGTAGATGCCGTACGTGACCGTCAGGTTGAAGCCGGACAGCACCGGGAACGAGATCGTGACGATGAAGTTCGCGATCCAGTTGGCCGCCGAGCCGACGCCGAGCGCGGTGGCCCGGATGCGGTTCGGGAACATCTCACCGAGCAGGACCCACATCAGCGGACCCCAGGTGGCGCCGAACGACACGACGAACAGGTTCGCGAAGACCAGCGCGATGACACCCCACCCTCCGGGGAGCTGCGGTTCGCCGTTCACGATCGAGGCCTGCGAGAAGGCGATCGCCACCATCGTCAACGACACGAACATGCCCGCGGAACCTGCGATGAGCAGCGGCTTCCGACCGACCTTGTCGACCAGGAAGATCGCGATGAAGGTGACGGCCACGTTGACCACCGAGGTGATCGTCGAGATGAGGAAGGACTGCTCCTCCTTGAACCCGACCGCCTGCCAGAGCGTCGTCGAGTAGTAGAAGATCACGTTGATGCCGACGAACTGCTGCAGCACCGCCAGGATGATGCCGACCCAGACGATCGGCTGGAGCCCGAAGCGGTCACCCCGGATCGAGCCCTTCTTCTCGTTGGCTTCCTTCTTGATGCCGTCCTGGATCTCCTCCAGGCTCGTGTTGACCGTGTCGCGCGGGACGATCTTGCCCATCACCTCGCGCGCGTCGTCGCTCCGGCCCTTCGTGAGCAGGTAGCGCGGCGACTCCGGCAGGGTGATCGCGAGGACGCCGTAGACGATCGAGGGGATCACACCGACCAGGAACATCCAGCGCCAGGCGGCGAGGCCCAGGACCTCGGAGGACGCACTGCCAGCGGTCACGGCGAACAGCTGGTCGGAGAGCAGCGCGGCGAAGATGCCGAGCGTGATGGCGAGCTGCTGGAACGACGCCAGGCGCCCGCGGATGGCCTTCGGCGAGACCTCGGAGATGTACGCCGGTGCGATGACCGAGGCGGTGCCGATACCGAGGCCACCGACGAGGCGCCAGATGACGAGGTCCCAGGTCGCGAACGCGAACGCGCTGCCGATCGAGGACACGAAGAACAGCACGGCGGCCCAGAACATGATCTTGGTGCGGCCGAAGCGGTCGGCCAGGCGGCCGGCGAAGTAGGCGCCGAAGGCGCAGCCGATGAGGGCCGAGGCGACCGCGAAGCCGCTGGCGGCATCGGAGAGGTCGAACTCACCCTTGATCGCGTCGACGGCACCGTTGATCACGGATGAGTCGAAGCCGAAGAGGAAGCCACCGACCGCCGCCGCGATGGCGAACAGTGTGACCTTCCCCTTGAACGCACGGTCGTCGCCGTGTCCGGTGGTCGTGGTCGACACGATGCTCCTGGGTTCCCGCCGCCGTGCCGGGTGCTGCACGGTGCCCCGGCGGTCGGCTGGATCGCCGTCCGAGCGGCGTTGCGGTGTCCGGAGCGGCCCCGACAGTACCCCTTCCGCGGCTGCTCAGCACATCAGGTGTGGTGCAGCCCGACTTGTCCTGCACCGGACGGGAGGCCGGGGTCGCCCTCCACAGACCGCGTCCGACCGACCCCGTGGCCGTGTCGGACGCGTGAGCGTGGACCCGGCAGGTCGGGATGCGGCAGTGCGGGACACGGCAGTGCGGGATACGGGAGGGCGGGATGCGGGAAGGGCGGACGAGGGAAGGCGAGATGCGGCAGGGCGGGACGGGTCGGTGCGACGCGGCATGGCGGACGGGGGTCCGGGCGGGTCCGGTGCTTCCGAGCAGGGCGGTACTGGCGGTACCGGCGGCACTGGCGGTGCTGGCGGTGCTGGTGACAGCGGTGCTGGTCGTCCTGCTGGTACTCGTCGCCGGGACCGCCGCCGCATCGGATCCGGCGCAGCACGCGGCCCACCGGTCACCGGCACCGTGGACGTGGCCGACGACGACCCGGGTCGTCCTCCGGCCGTGGGACGCTCCCGCCACCGACTACGGGCCGGGCCACCGTGGGCTCGACGTCCCGGCCCCACCCGGCACCCCGGTGAACGCACCAGCGGACGGGACGGTGGCGTTCGCCGGGCAGGTCGGCGGACGGACGGTCGTCACGATCGACCACGGCGGCGGGCTGGTGAGCACGCTCGACCCGGTCGTGCCGTCGGTGTCGGCGGGGACGCCCGTCCGTCGGGGCGATCGAGTCGGGACGGTCGGTGCCGGACACTGCCCGCGGGCGACGCCGTGCCTGCATCTCGGTGCCCGGGTCGACGGCGCGTACGTCGACCCGTTGCCGCTGCTGCCGAGGCCCGCGTGGCCGGTGCTGCTGCCGGACCCTCAGGCGCGGGGGTGAGCGGTGCGGTAGACCTCGCGGAGCCGGGCCGACGAGACGTGGGTGTAGATCTGCGTCGTGCCGAGGCTCGCGTGCCCGAGGAGCTCTTGCACGGCGCGGAGGTCCGCTCCCCCGTCGAGCAGGTGCGTCGCCGCGGTGTGCCGGAAGGTGTGCGGTCCGCTCGGGCCCTCGCCGGGCAGCGCCTCGAGGAGCCGGGCGACGACACGGTAGGCGCTCCGGGTGCCGAGTCGGGCGCCCCGGTCGCCGAGGAACAGGGCGGTGCCCGCCGAACCGGGACCGTGTGCGGCTCCGACTGCGCCCGCTGCTCCGGGTGCTCCCACGGCTCCGGCTGCCGCTGCAGCGAGTGCCGGGCGTCCGCGGTCGAGCCACGCTTCGAGGGCGTCGTGTGCCGGGACACCGAACGGCACGACCCGCTCCTTGCCGCCCTTGCCGAGCACGCGGACGGTCAGCCGGGTCCGGTCGACGTCCCCGAGGTCGAGCCCCACGAGTTCGCTCACCCGGATGCCGGCGGCGTAGAGCAGTTCGACCACGGCACGGTCGCGGAGCGCTGCCGGATCGTCGTCCGCGGCACGGACCGTGAGGCCATCGAGCATCGAGCGCACCTGGTCCCGCGCGACGACCCGGGGCAGGTGCGCGGCACCCTTCGGAGCCCGGAGCCGGACACCCGGGTCCACCGTCAGGACTCCGGTCTCGCTCGCCCATCGGGTGAAGGCCCGGACCGAGGCGCTGCGTCGGGCGATCGTCGACCGCGCGAGGCCGCGCTCCGTCGCTGCCCAGAGCCAGTCGCGGAGGACCTCGAGCGTGAGACCCGCCGCCGAGACGACCTGCCGCTCGGCGGCGAACGCCACGAGGTCGTCGAGGTCGGCGCGGTACGCCCGGACGGTCTGCTCGCTGAGGCCCCGGCCGTGCCGACAGTGGTCCAGGAACACCCGGACGACGTCGCCGAGCATGCCGCGCTGTCGCTCCCGGTCGCCCTCGGTGTCCCGCATGACGCCAGGGTAGGCGTGCCGGGCGGGCTCGCGCATCGACGCGCCCGCACCCGACCCGTCCCGCCCCCGTGTCACGTCGTCGTCCATCCGCCGGGGCCGTGCTGCACCAGACCCTGCAACTCCGCCAGCGCGAGGGCGTCCGTGGTGTCGACGAGGGACAACCCCGACCGCCGAGCCACCTCGTCCACCGGTGTCGGCCGACGCGGAGTGAGGGCGTCGACCACGCGCAGCACCTCCGGGTCGATCCGCGCGCCCGCGATCGGGACCTCCGCCCCAGCGACGATCCGCTCCCCGGAGCACAGGCGCACTGCCGTCTCCGCCGGGTCGCGGGGCTGCACCACGAGCTCGGCCCGCCGGTCCGCGATCAGTCGGTGACATCCGACCGACGCGGGCGACGAGTACGGGCCGGGCACGGCGAACACCGGCCGTCCGAGCTGTCCGGCGTGGTTCGCGGTGTTGAGCGCGCCGGACCGGGCTCCGGCCTCGACGATCACGGTCGTGGTCGCGAGGGCCGCGATCAACCGGTTGCGGGCCAGAAACGCTCGAATGCATGCGTGACCCTGACCGAACCTCGCTCCACCCTTGTAGGCACTGGAGTGATCCCCAGAGCAGCGCTGTACCTCCGGCAGTCCGTCGAACACCAGGAAGGCATCGAACGCCAGCAGGCCCGCACAGAGGCCATGGCACTGTCCCGTGGTTGGGACGTCGTGGACGTCTACGCCGACGACGGCCAGAGCGCGTCCAAGGACCGTGGTCCCAAGAGTGCCTGGGCGCGCATGCTCCAGGACGCTGAGCGGGGCCGCATCACCCATGTAGTTGCCGTGGACCTGGACCGTCTCCTCCGCTCTCAGCGTGACCTCCTGACCCTCATTGAGTCGGGCCTTGCCGTCGTCACGGTGGATGGCGAAATCGACCTGTCCAGTGCTGACGGTGAGTTCCGCGCCACGATGCTCGCTGGCATGGCCCGGTTCGAGGTCCGCCGTAAGAGCGAGCGTCAGAAGCGAGCCAACGAGTACCGGGCAGCACAGGGACGCCCAGTCCCGGGACGACGCCGCTACGGCTACGAGCCAGACAACGTGACGCCCCGCCCAGAGGAAGCAGCGATCGTCCAGTTCATGTTCCAGTCCCTGGTCGAGCGTGGGTCGGTCCGCGACATCGCCCAGACGCTCAACCGTGAGGGCCGGACTCCCACTACCGGGTCAGAGCGGTGGTCCCCGCGTCGAGTGCGGGACACGCTTGTGAACCGCTCCTATGTAGGGGAGGTTTCGCACCTGGGGACGTGGACCAAGAGCACGACCCTGCTCCCGATCGTGGACGCCGACCTCTTCGCACGCGCCAACGACATCCTGGCCGACCCCACACGCAAGACGAGTCCGGGAGCCGAGGTCCGCCACCTTCTCAGCGGCATCACGTTCTGCGGTGTGTGCGGCAGCCGGATGACGTTCATGCGGTCATACCGGTGCCGGGCCGATGCGTCCCACCCCAGCATCAACAAGCCGATACTCGAACGGATCGTCATGAATGAGGTCACCGGAGCCCTTCTCCTTGGACCCTCGGCCATCCTCCCCGCGACCACGGATGAGGACGACAGCCTGGAGGCCGTCAGCGCCGCCCTCAGCCGCGTGCAGAAGCAGCGTGAGGGGATCATGAGCCTAGTCCGGGAAGGGCTGGCAGACGCCGCCGCAGAACGCCCAGCCCTCCAACGGTTGAAGGACGAGGAACGGCGCTTGGTTGCGCGCCGGGACCACCTGGCGCAGTCCTCCGTGGCTGCCGAAGTGCTGTCCGGATTGAAGGCGCACCTGTTCGACGGGCACAACGCTGACCTCGGTAGGTCCGCTGTCGTCAAGCGCGCCCTCACCGAACGTGTGGCCAGCCTCAGCCTGCACCGGCACCGCGAACTCATCCAGTTGCTCGTACACGTCACCGTCAACCCCGGCCGGACCGAAGACCGTGTGGTCGTCGCTCACCGGGTCGTCACCACACTCAACTCAGGAGAAGCAGCATGAACGAATACAACCGGACCAAGGTCGCCCTGGCGCTCGTCGTCATCGTCGGCGTCCTCATCATCGTGGTGGGCACCGTCGTCAGCGGCACCAGCGCCAAGCACGAGAAGCCCCGTGAGTGCCCGTACACGTCAGGATGCGCGTACTCGACCGTCAAGTAGCCTCCCGCCATGACCACGTACGTCACCACCTTCAACGACTTCCCCGGTCCTTGGGTAGCAGCCTGGTGCATCGAGTGTCGGCGCTACATTCACGTCGATCCGGATGTGGACCTCGTGCGCCAGAAGGGGTTTGACCATGACCATGAAACGCACACTCCGGCCGACCCATTCGATGGCCCTGAGTTTCAGGATTTCCCTGACTCGCTCGACTGAAACAATGTGGGCATGACTTCTGTACTTGCTGTCGGCACGGTGGTGGGCGCTGGATTCGTCGTGGTGAGCACAGAGCGACGAGAAGGCAAGATGCGCGTGGCCTGCCCGAAGTGCCGCTACCTGGTGTGGAGACATCAGTCCAACCTCCTCCGGTCCAAGTCGTGTGGGTGCGACCACGCAGCAGGCATCCGGCGAGCCAAGCGTCTGGAATCGTTCCGTGTCATTGTTGACGCAGCCCGTGTCGCATTTGCAACAGACCCCGCGTACGGCATCCAGATGGCGCAAGTTGCTAACCGTATCCACGAGCGGAAGTCGGACCTAGACGCTACTGTGTGACGTGAAGTCGGGATACTTCAACAGGCCCCACCGGTGACTCCTTCCGGTGGGGCCTTCCCTTTGCCCACATGCGGCTCAAATCATGATTTGAATTCGCAAGCGAAGATGCATCGTGTGGTCCACACTGTCGGTATCCCGACTGAAGGAGTGGTCCAAACCCATGGACAACTTGCATAACCTTTCCCAGGTAGTACCTGAGGCCTTCGCCTGGGGGAAGGTACCTGAGGCACCAGAGAACCCACAGGCTGAGAAGCGTGTGACGACGTATGCCGTTGATGCTGACGGGAAGACTCGCACCGGCAAGGGGCGTGTGCTGGTCGCTGAGGACTCGTGGGAGTCTCGCTGGGTCTCGCACCTGTCAAGCGCCGCTCTCGCAGTCAGGAACCGCTACGGCCTCAACACGCAGTGGCGTGACCCTGAAACGCATCGTGTGGCGTGGACCAACCACTGGACCTACATGGATAACGCAGTCGTGGCGGGACACCTGTGGGACTACACGCTGACCTACGCAGCAGACCACTTGGACCACACGGATGAGAAGCGCCCGCGCCTCTACCGCAAGGTGAAGGTGGCGCAGATGGAGCGCATCGTCCAGCGGGTCGCTGAGTGGTCCGGTGAGCACTGGATGGAGTGGCATGCAGAGGAGTCGCTGAAGCGCCGCTACGCGGCCGTCAGGGGCGGTCAGAGCCACGCTCCGAGGCAGCCCACCGTGACCGTGGACATGGTGCGCCCGTACCTGGACCAACTCCGTGGGCTGACCCTGACTCAAGCGGCTGAGCGGCTGGCGTCCTGGGACTGGGACACCAAGCAGGTCCGGCACAGCGCGAAGACGTTCCAGCGCCGACTTCGAGAACTGGACTTCGACACCACTGGGGCTGAGGCAGGCAAGCGCACCCGCAGCCTGCACCCGTCGATGCTGGATGGCATGGACGGAATGACGATCGCTCAGCAGGCCGAGGCACTGGAGACCAGCGTGTCCACCATCAAGCGGCTCCGTGCTCAGCGTGGCTCAAACCCTGGGACAACTAAGTCAAAAGAAGAATCCGAGGAAATTGTCCCGCAGTCTGAGCCAGTAGATACCACTAATGAAACTGAGCCTCACTTCAACAATCGTCGCGTAGTTCTCGATCCAGAGATGTACAACGCGGCCACCCTGGATGAGGCTGTCGCGATGCTGAATACGTCCGACCCTGACTACTGGAGCAAAATGCTCATGCTGGTCTGACTCAAAAGCAGAACGCACGGCCTTCTAATAGGATTGTCCCGCTCCTTCCATGCCTGGTTAGAGCGCATCGCCCCCATCTGTGGCAGCAGGTGGGGGCGTTGTTCTGTTCGGCACGCTGGCTGCCGATAGTAATCCGTAGACCAGGCAGTCAATCGGAAGGAAGCACCATGTGGTGGAACACAACGTTCAGTTCTCGAAATGAGCAGCGACGCCTCACCGCGGAGGAAGTAGCGCACGCGTGGAACTTGATGGCCCGCATCATCGAGGAACGCCGCGCACTGGACCAGAAGGACAACTGATGGCAATCGTCACGCAGGCGCTACAGGCCGCTCTCACGGATCGATTCGGTGAAGTGCCTACCAACCTCGCCACTGCTATCTCCAGCCTCTCAGCAGCCCAGCGAGACCAGTTCACGTGGGCCTGGATGTACGCCTCCGACACCCAGCGTCAGCGACCAGCAGATGAGTGGGTTCTGCGTGAGGAAGACCGTGAGGACTTCGAGGCCTTCCGCCTCCTGATGCTGGATGTCTAGGCACCACGCAGCCTGGGCCAACGGCGGCAGCCGACGTGCACGCGCACGCCTGGCCCCCACGCTGCCCGCCCCCTGCTCCAAGTGCGCCAAGCCGGTGCTGCCAGGCACCCCGTGGGATGTAGACCACACGGTGCCGTTGGACCGCTGGCCTGAGGGCCTGGACTACCCACCCCATCTGCTTCAGCCGAGCCACCGTAGTTGCAACAGGGCCGAGGGCGGACGCATCTCCATCGCCCGACTCAACGCAATGAAGCGCGCGAAGAAGAATGCAGCACAAGGACTTCGCGAATGGTAACAACAATGCAATCCGAGAATACTGACGGTCTTTTCCGTTTGTCAGTACCACTCTGAAGTCGGCATCAACCTCGTGAACGACGAAGCCCTGGTGCAGGACTACAGCCCTGCCGCACCGATCAACTACGCAACATCCCAGGGGTCCGTCCGCAGCCTCTGCCAGGCGGTGCTCACCAAGGCGTTGGGGGCCTCAACCAACGTCGCTTTGGCCTCCGGTCCTGACACCTCGTTCACCACGTACCGGGACGTCCAGAACATGATTCCGGGTGGGTCGTTCGAGGTCTCCTCCGGCGTCTGGGTGTCGGCGCGTGCTGACCTCTCCATCAGTACCTACGGGGCACAGCAGGGGTCCTACTCCCTCCGCATCCAGCCGAACAACACCGGTGCCGCCTACGCGATCCTCCCGGTCAGCCTCTCGGTCGGCCAGCAGTACACGATGACCGCCTACATCCGCATTGGAACGGCCCAGACCGGCAGCCTGGACGGCGACTCCCGCCGTCTTCGCGCTGTCGCCACGGTTAACGGCGTTGAGATGGTCATCGCCCGATCGAATCAGGCCCCGAACACTGCCAGCACGACGACCAAGTTGACCATGACGTTCACCGTCCCTGCTGGGTCGACGGACACCGAAGTGCGACTGATGAACGGCGCGACGAACTCGGCCGACAACTCGGTCTACTACGACTCGGTGATGCTGGTGGAGGGCAACGGTCTCGACACGAACGGCACCGCGCTGGCCTACTTCGACGGCAACACCGCCGACACGGCCGCCTACAACTACGACTGGGACGATGTGGCCGGACTCTCCACGTCCAGCCGCACGGCGCTCATCGATCGCAGCCCTGACGCTCTGATCTGGCAGCCCGGCACCAACGGCATCGCGTTCCTCCAGCCGATCCTCCAGGCGACCGGCCGACGCCTCTTCCAGGACCTCAACGGCACCTGGAACCTGGCCGACAACAACTACCGCGTCTCCGGTCAGACCCGCATCGGGTACGGATACGGCCTCTACCGGGTCACCGACCTCGCGAGCCGCACCGCGACGCAGACGGACGGGCTGCCGCTCTTCGCTGACGCCGTGATCTTGAACTACGCCTGGACCGAGAGCGGCACCGGCAAGGAGAAGACCGCCCGCGACGTCGCGGGGCCATCGTCCTACACGAAGGCGTACATGCCGGAGACGATCCAGGCCCCCTACCCGGGACCAGGACGGGCGGCGTACATGCTGTCGCGGTTGAAGACCCGCCAGCGCCAACTTCAGGTCACTGGTGCAACCGACTACACCACCCGTCCCGGACAGGAAGCGGTCATCACCACGGTGGACGGCGGCGTGCAGACCGGCTACGTCGATGCCGTGGTGTGGGACCTCGCAGACGACTCCATGGAGGTCGTCACGAAGAGCCTCCTGGCCGTCCTGCCCGGCTCGGTCGGCAACTCCCCCACAGGCCAGACCATCGGTTCCATCACCGGGACCGTCACCGACTACGTGAACTGAGGATCGAGAAATGGCAACCGGCGACGCCGCAGCAGCGGCAGGACTCTCCACCTACGGCAACGACCTCCTCGTCAGCGACGTGGACACCGCACTGAACCAGCGAGGCGACGACATCGCGGCCGACCGCGGCCGGTTGAAGACGTTGGAGGCGCAGACCATCGGCGTCCCCAAGTTCAGCGTCAAGCGCTCGACCAACGGACTCGGCATCGACGAGAACGCCTGGACCCAGATGACGTCTGGGGCCTGGGCCACCCCGTCGAAGAACGTTGGCGGCTTCACCTGGACCGGAGGAGTGTTGACCGTCCCACGGGCGGGCTTCTACCAGATCAACGCCGTGGCCCACTTCTACCAGGACGACTTCTACGCGACCAGCATCCAGGTCACCCGGAACAGCGCGACCGCCGACACTGGTGTCGTCTGCAAGGCCGAGTGGTGGCAGGCCCCGACGAACGCTTCCAAGGTCAACCCGTCCGTGCAGGCAATTGACCTGGCGTACGCGCTGAACACCGGTGACCTGCTCCGCGTCTGGGTGCTCCATCGCAACAACAACGCGAACCGCCGCAACACGGGTCCCGGCGCTCACGACTTGGCACTCCAGGTGGTGTGGATCGACTCGCTGTGACTACTTGGTGATGTTCCACTCGACGTCATCGAGCGTCAGGCCCGGCCCCGCCGTCAGCGAGTTGGTTGCGGCATCCACGACCATGTAGGTGCCGTAGTCGATCGCGCGCGGGTCCCGGCGTCGGGACTTCTTCAGCAGCAGTCCCTGGCGCTCAGCGGCACGACGCAGCCGGTTCTCGCGTACCTTCTCGTCCTGCTGGGTCTGCTCGATGCTTTCGTCTTCGCTCATGCTGGAGACCATACCAGAGGCGATGCTGGAAGGTGTACTGGAAGCCATGCCAGAACGACATCAGCGTAGATCGGGCTACGGACAGATGCCGTACGGCCGCGCCTTCAGGGAGTTGAGTGCGGCAACAACATCTGCAGTAGCCGCCCCGATCTTGCCCGCAGGGAACGGGATGTGCTGCGTGCCATCCAGGTTGGAGAACAACTCGACGCCGTCTTCGACGACGACGATCGTGTTGCGCCAACCGAGCACGCCCTGCATGTACCCGATCTCATGCACCACGTTCTGCCGTCCTCGCCACTTCCCATCGGCCATCTCGTCGGCCTTCGTCAACACGAGTACCGCCGCGGTTGACGCTGTGGCCATCGCTGGCAAGATTTCGCTGATGACGTTTCCGGTCCGCGTCTCCCGCTCGAACGACTCGATGTCAAAGTTGAAGGTGTCGCGAAGCGCGTCCTTCAGCGTGCGCCACTGATGGTCGCCGCCGTGGCCGATGAACACTCGGAACGGGCGTGCGCCCGCATCCACCACCGGCTGCTCCCATGGCGCGGCCGCCGAGCGGAGAACGTCCTCTACCTCGTCGATTGAGGTGGCAGGCTTCAGTTCGTCAGGCACCCACTCGGACTTGAAGTTGATGGTGCAGGCGTACGGCGTGAACTCGACTGTCACTTCGAAGCTTGCGTACGCGGATCCCAAATTGATCGTGCAGCTATCGATATCGGATGCATCTAAGACATCGAAGACTTCCAGGTCGACCTCGCCGATCGAGGTACGCGACGTGGTTGAGCGGTGTCCCTGCTGGATCGCCAAGACACCCCCAGTGAACTCGAGTGTTCCCGTGGTGTCGTACTCCGCCAGCCGGTCACGGTACTGCTCCCACTGAGACCACTCGGAGGAAGGGACGTACGCAGCAGCCCCGCGCCGCAGCCTCGCCACAGTGTCCTTCTTGACGAGTTCGATGAGAGCGTCGGCTACAGCCCGCGACGGACGGAGCGGCTCGATGGTCGAGGTTTGCACATGCTGATGTTATCTCAACGCATCGACTTGACATTCTGGGCGAGGAACCGCCAGCGCGAGGGTCGGGTCCCGGGCGGACACTCGGCGAGCAGGGCGCCGTGCTCGGCGACGGCTCGCAGCATCGCCGTGTTCGCGGCCGGGTAGAGCTGGTCGATCCCGCCGGCGAGCACGGCGACCGTCGGCGCTCCGGCGGCCATCGCGACCCGGTGTGCGACGGCGTCGATGCCGTGGGCACCTCCGGACACGATCACGCAGCCGACGTCGGCCGCGGCGGACGTGATCTCGGCCGCTGCCTCGGCGCCGAGGATCGTGTTCGCCCGGGACCCGACGACCGCCACCGAGGGCCGTCCGGCGGTGCACGGTGCACCGCGTCGCCAGAGGACGAGTGGGGCGTGCGGTCCGAGGTCGTCGATGCCCGCGGGCCAGTCCGGGTCGCCGGGGACGACGAGCGCGCACCCGATGGCGGACGCTGCCGACAGCACGGCGTCGACGTCGAGCCGCAGGAGCCGTGGGCGCCACCGGGCGATCGCCGGGACGAGCGCCGCGGCCGTCGACTCGACCAGCCGGTCGCGGACCTCGTCTTCGTCGCAGGCTCGGACAGCGGAGCCCGCGGAGCCTGCGGGGTCCACGGAGCCCACGGAGCCCAGGGAGCCCCGGGCTCCCGCCTCCGTGCCGGTACCCACACCCGCGCAAGCACCAGCACCAGCACCGGCACCGGCACCGGCACCGGCACCGACCAGCAACTCCGCCAACGCTGCCGGCCCGGAGTCGAGGGCAGCGAGGGCGGCCTGGATCGACCGGCCGGCCCCGAGTCGCGCGACGAGCTGTCCCGCATCGGCGTCCCCCGGTTCGACGACGGTCGACCATGCAACACGGGCGAGGACCTCCTCGCGCTCGCCGGACCGATGGCCCGCTGCGCCCCGGAGGCGGTCGAGGGCGGCATGGGGATCCCGCTGCGACCGCGAGTCCGCAACGCCGCTCACAGCGCGGTCCGCAACGCCAGCGCCCGTTCGACATGCCGCCGCTCCGGGCGGTCGTCCCCGTCGAGGTCGGCCATCGTCCACGCCAGCCGCATCACCCGGTCCCACCCCCGCATCGTCAACGTCCCGAGGTCGAGCCCCCGGTCGAGCAGGTCCGTCGCACCGTGGGCCGCGCGGCCGTCCTCGCGCAACCACGACCCGGTCACCTCGGCGTTCCGGGTCCAGCCGGTCCCCCGCAACCGGTCCCCCATCCGGCTCCGGGCGTCGAGCACGACCCCTCGCGCGACGGTGGTGGTCGGCGTCGCTCCGTCGTGGGCCCGGAGCATGCCGGTCGTCACCCGCGGGACCGCGACGCGGATGTCGATCCGGTCGAGCAGCGGCCCGGAGAGCCGCCCCAGGTAGCGGCGGACCGCACTCGGCACGCACGAGCAGGCTGCACCGCCGGTGGACCCGGCGTTGCCGCACGGGCACGGGTTCGCGGCCAACACGAGTTGGCAGCGCGCGGGGAACTCCGCCGACCCTCCTGCACGGTGGACCGTGATGCGTCCGGCTTCGAGCGGCTGCCGGAGCGCGTCGAGCACGGGCCGTGGGAACTCGGTGGCCTCGTCGAGGAACAGCACGCCGCGGGTGGCTCGTGACACCGCACCGGGCCGGAGCTGCCCGGTCCCCCCGCCGATCAGGGCGGCGCCGAGGCGGAGTGGTGCGGGGCCTCCCACGGCGGTCGCAGTGTCCACGAGCGCTCTCCGTGGCCGGCGACGGAGCGGACTGCAGCGACCTCGAGCGCGGCGTCCGGGTCCAGGTCGGGCAGCAGGGCCGGGAGCCGTTCGGCGAGCATCGTCTTGCCGGCGCCCGGCGGTCCCAGCAGCAGCACGTGATGCCCGCCGGCCGCCGCGGCGATGACAGCACGCACGCCGACCGCGTTGCCGACCACGTCCGCGAGCTCCAGCGACGGGAGCGTGTCGTCCGGGACTGGTGGCGGCAGGACGGGGTCGGTGAAGCCCGCCGGCAGGTCGGCCCCCGCGTCGATCGCTGCCGAGCGGAGTGAGTCCACTGCGGTGAGCGCGATGTCCGGCACGACCCGCGCCTCGGTGAGGTTGCCCACCGGCAGTACGACACGTTCGATGCCGGCGGCGCGCGCGGCCAGGACCACCGGGATGATCCCCGGCACTGGTCGCACCCGCCCGTCCAGTCCGAGTTCCCCGACGTAGACCACACGGCGATCGGCCCCCGGAGCGGTACCGGCGGCCGCGAGGACGGCCATCGCGATCGCCAGGTCGAACCCGGAGCCGCGCTTCGGAACGCTGGCCGGGGTGAGGTTCACCGTGATCCGCCGTGAGGGAAGCGGGCAGTCCGCCATCGCGGCTGCCGACCGCACTCGTTCGCGGGCTTCCCCGAGCGAGGTGTCCGGCAGCCCGATGATGCTGAACGCGGGCAGCTGGCTGGTGAGGTGCGCCTCCACCTCGACGAGGCTGCCCTGCACCCCGACCAGCGCGACCGCTGAGGTCCGTCCGATGTCGCTCACCCGAGTGCCTCGACGTGTTCGACCGCCACGTGGTCCTCGACCATGGTCACGGCGATGCAGTCGATCCGGATCGCTCGCGCCGTCTGGTCGCGGTGCGCGTGGAACCACGCGGGGACGAGCTGTCGGATCCGTGCGAGCTTGAGCGGCGTCACGGCCTCGAACGGATGTCCAGCGCTCTGCCCGGTTCGGGTCTTCACCTCGATGAAGACGATCGTGTCGTCCTCTCGCGCAACGATGTCCACTTCTCCGCGCGCACATCGCCAGTTCCGGTCGATGATCGAGAACCCGTGGCGCTCGAGCCATTCCACGGCGTGGTCTTCTCCGGCATTGCCCGTCGCACGGCGCGGATCAGGGCCGGGACGGCAGCGGACGGCATCCGGTCGGTCTGCACGATTCGTCATGGACCAACGATGAACCGGGTCAGGAATCGATCGAGTCGGTAGCGGAAATCTGTGGACAGAGGAGCGGAACGACCGTCCTGTGCAGGAACGAATGCGTGGACATCTCACGCATCATGACAAAAGCCGGACAATTCCTCACGGAATGTCCGGCTCCTGCCGAGACCAGCGACCGAACGCCGGTCGGATGCTCAGTGCGCGGCTGCGTACGCTTCCTGCACCTGCGTCGAGATACGACCACGAGAAGAGACCTCGTACCCGTTCTCCTTCGCCCACTCGCGGATCTTGCCGAGTTCCTCGGAGTTCCCGCGCTTCGGGGCCGACGGGCTCTTGCCCGTCGAACCGGTGCGACGACCAGCGGTCTTGCGTGCCGCGGCGATGTAGTCCGAGATCGCGTCCCGGAACTTGTCGACGTTGTCGTTCGACAGGTCGATCTCGTACGACGAACCGTCGAACGCGAACTCGACCGTGCGGCCATCGCCAGCGGCGATCGGCGAATCGTCGAGATCGTCGACGAGCTGGACAGTGACCTTCTGCGCCATTTCTCACTCCTTCAGAGTCGGGATTGCAACTCAGAGTATCGCAGCACAATGCCGAACGGTCACATTCCCCGGCGAGCCCTACTCGTCGAGTGCGAGTTCCTTCGGGAGTTCGAGTTCACGCGCAGTGAGTTCTTCGACGTTCACGTCCTTGAACGTCAACACCCGGACCGACTTCACGAAGCGGTCGGAACGGTAGACGTCCCAGACCCACACGTCGTTCATCGTCAATTCGAAGTAGAAGTCGTGCTCGGTGTCACGGCGGACGAGTTCGACCTCGTTCGCCAGGTAGAACCGCCGCTCGGTCTCGACCACGTACCGGAACTGCCCCACGACGTCGCGGTACTCGCGGTACAGGGCCAGTTCGACCTCGCGGTCGTAGTCGTCGAATTCTTCGTCATCCATGGCCCGCCCAGTCTAGAGCGACCGCGGCCTCCTGACCGCCCGACCGTGCAGAACCGCGCGAGCACGCACGACTCGCTCCCGTGGGGACAGGAGCGCCACCGCGCTCAGGCCCCGACCGCGCCCAGTTCCTCGAACCCGTCGAGCGCGACACTCGACGCCGCGTGCAGCCAGGTCTTCCGGTGCAGCTCGTGCGGGCCGACCGCGCGGATGGCGTCGTAGTGCGCAGTCGACCCGTAGCCCTTGTTCGAGGCCCACGCGTAGTGCGGTGCATCGTCGTGGGCCGCGATCATCAGGTCGTCGCGCGCGACCTTGGCCACGACGGACGCCGCTGCGACGGAAGCGCAGTCACGGTCGGCCTTCACACGCACCTGGACGTCGAGCGGCCGGTGTTCGGCCGGCAGCGCCCGGGTGAGCCAGTCGAACGACCCGTCGAGGACGACCACGGCACCCTCGAGCGAGACGCCGTCCTGCACGAGCGCCTCGATCGCACTGGCTCCGGCCAGCCCGAGCGCGGCGACGATGCCCTGCTCGTCGACGACCTGGGCCGACGCCATCCCGACCGCGGTCCGCGCCCAGCGTGTCACCACGGGGACCAGCGCCTCACGCCGGGCCTGGCTGAGCAGCTTGGAGTCGGCGAGTCCCTGCGGCACCCGTCGGACGTCGAGCGTGACGGCGGCGACGCCGACCCCGACCGGACCGGCGATCGCTCCGCGGCCGACCTCGTCGACGCCGATGACGGTGACCCGTCCCGCGGCGAGGAGCGACTTCTCGAGCCGGAGCGAGGGCCGGACGGGGCTCACTCGTCCCGCTCCTCCACGCCGGCGAAGACCTCGGGGTGGTCGTCGAGCCAGGTCCAGCGGTTGGTCGGCCACGAGATCACGAAAGCCCGACCGGTGACGTCGGACAGTGGCACGAACCCCTTCGACGGGGTGTCGCCGTTGTACCGGGAGTCGCGCGAGTTGTCGCGGTTGTCGCCCATCACCCAGATGGTGCCCTTCGGCACGGTGACCGAGAAGTCGGTCTGGGACGCACGGGTGTCCCCCGCGGGCAGCTTGAGGTACGGCTCGGTGAGCGGGACCCCGTTGACGGACATCTGTCCGAGGTCGTTGCAGCACTTGACCTCGTCCCCCGGCAGCCCGATGACGCGCTTGATCAGGTGGTCGTCGCTGTCACCGGTGCCGAGTCCGACCTGCGTGAGCAGCCAGTCGGCCGCCTTGCCGATCGAGGTCGTCGGCTGGACGTTCGGCAGGGTCTCTCCGGTGAGCCACCCGCCCGGGTCCTTGAACACGACGACGTCGCCGCGCTGCAACTTGACGGCCCCGGGGACCAGTTCGTTGACGATCACGCGGTCGTTGACCTGCAGCGTGTTCTGCATCGACTCGGACGGGATGTAGAACGACCGGATCAGGAACGTCTTGACCAGGAAGGAGACCAGGAGGGCCGCGATGAAGATGATGACGAGGTCCCGCAGGAAGGTCAGGACCCCGTTGCGCGGCTTCTTCGCCGTCCGGGGCCGACGGGCTCCACCCTCTGTCGTGTCCGTCATTTCCGCTCTCGTCGACCTGTTCCCGGCACTGCTCCCGAGATGGTTCTGCCCCGGTGGCGACGGACTCCAGGAACGAACGAGCCCCCCGCCGATGCACAACCGTACATGGGCGAGGGGCTCGCAGAGGAACCGGCTTCCCGGTGCTCCCTGTGAAGGCGATCAGTTGTCGCGCTTCTCCTTGATCTTGCGGCGGGCCGCCTTGCCGCGGAGTTCGCGGAGGTAGTAGAGCTTCGCGCGACGGACGTCACCGCGGGTGACGATCTCGACGTGGTCGATGATCGGGGAGTGCACGGGGAACATGCGCTCGACGCCGACCTGGAAGCTCACCTTGCGGACCGTGAAGGTCTCGCCGATGCCGTGGCCCTGGCGGCCGATGACGACACCCTGGAAGACCTGGATACGCGAGCGCGTGCCTTCGACGATGTTGACGTGGACCTTGACGGTGTCGCCGGGGCGGAAGTCCGGGTGGTCGGTGCGCAGGGCACCGGCGGTCACGTGGTCGAGGAGCTGCATGATGGTGTCACTTCCTGCGGACGCACACGGGTCGCCGCGGATCGATTTCGGAAAGAACGAGACGTGCCCGGTGTCGGCGACTCCCCCGTGGCAGAGTCCAGCCAGGGCACGATCGATCATCATGCCACAACAAGTGCACTGCAGCCAACCGGCAGGATGGTCCCATGATCGAACTCCGCACCCCCGCCGAACTCGACGGACTGCGTGTCGCCGGCCGTTTCGTCGCTGATGTCCTGGACGCCCTGCTCGAGACCGTCGACGTCGGCGTGAACCTGCTCGACCTCGACCGCGTCGCCGCACGCATGATCGCCGAGCGCGGGGCGGAGAGCTGCTACGTCGACTACCACCCGTCGTTCGGCAAGTCGCCCTTCGGCAAGAACCTCTGCACCTCGGTGAACGACGCCGCCCTGCACGGTCTGCCGTACGACCTGGTCCTGCAGGACGGCGACCTGGTCAGCCTGGACTTCGCGGCGAGCGTCGACGGCTGGGTGGCGGACTCCGCCGTCACGGTCCAGGTCGGCACTCCGCGCGACGAGGACCAGCGACTCATCGCGACCGTCGAGCAGTGCCTGGCCGCGGGCATCGCGCAGGCGGCACCCGGCAACAAGCTCGGTGACGTCTCGGCCGCGATCGGTTCGGTCGCCCGCGGTGCCGGCTACGACGTGAACCTGCAGTTCGGTGGCCACGGCGTCGGACACACCATGCACGGCGACCCGCACGTCCCGAACGACGGGCGTCCCGGCCGCGGCATGAAGCTCCGCCCCGGACTGGTCGTCGCCATCGAACCCTGGCTCATGCAGGGCACGGACGAGCTCTACCAGGACGAGGACGGCTGGACCCTCCGCAGCATCGACGGCTCGCGCGCCGCACACGTCGAGCACACGGTCGCGGTCACCGAGCAGGGCCCCGAGGTCCTGACGCTCCGTCGCGCCCAGCGCGACGCCTGACCCGGGACCACCCACGTCACGGGAGGCCCGTCACCAGCTGGTGACGGGCCTCCCGTGGTGTCCGTGGTCGGTGCGCGACCCGCTCAGTCCGGCAGCAGGTCCGGTCGGACGCGTCGCGTCCGCTCCACCTGCTGCTCGTGCCGCCACGCGGCGACCCGGCCGTGGTGCCCGCTGAGCAGGACGTCCGGTACGTCGAGACCACGCCACGACGCCGGCTTCGTGTACGAGGGGTACTCGAGCAGGCCGTCCTCGTGGGACTCCTCGACGAGGGACTCGGGGTTGCCGACCACACCGGGGACCAGCCGACCGACGGCTTCGATCATGGCCATCGCCGCGACCTCACCGCCGTTCAGGACGTAGTCCCCGAGCGAGAGCTCGACGACGGTGCTGCGGGTCGCGGCCCACTCGAACACCCGGGCGTCGATCCCCTCGTACCGCCCGCAGGCGAAGACGAGGTGCTCGTGCTCGGCGAGCGAGCGGGCGATGGTCTGGCGGAACGGCGTGCCCGCGGGCGTCGGGACGACGAGGGTCGACGAGCCGTCCGAGCGCAGGATCGAGGACAGTGCCTCGGCCCACGGCTCGGGCTTCATGACCATGCCGGCGCCGCCACCGTACGGGGTGTCGTCCACCGTGCGGTGTCGATCCGTCGTCCAGGACCGCAGGTCGTGGACGTGGAGGTCGAG
Source organism: Curtobacterium sp. MCPF17_052 (assembly GCF_003234085.1). Taxonomy (GTDB): domain Bacteria; phylum Actinomycetota; class Actinomycetes; order Actinomycetales; family Microbacteriaceae; genus Curtobacterium. The sequence continues at coordinate 52,719 of NZ_QKSD01000007.1, read as the reverse complement.
CAGACCGCCCTGCCGCGCCTTGCCGAGCAGGGAGACGTCGAGCACCCCGAAGAACTCCGGGAAGATCGTGACGATGTCGATCCGCACGGATCAGTCCTCGGTGTCGGGAGCCGACGCGTCGGGAACCGGCGTCACCGTCTCGGGACGGCTCAGGTCCTCGGGGTCCTCGAACAGACCCGTCGGCGGCGTCACCGTGACGGTGCCGGCCTCCAGGTCGACCGCGGGCACGATCGCCGCGACGAAGGGCACGAGGACCTCGCCGCGGGACTCGGTGTCGACCGCGAGCAGGTCCTGGGCCGGCATGTGGTCGACCCGTGCGACGGTGCCGACCTGCACGCCGTCGCGGAGCACCTTCAGGCCGACCAGCTGGTGGTCGTACCAGGCGTCGTCCTCGCCGGTCTCTTCCTCGGTGTCCTGCTCGACCCAGAGGATGGCGCGCGCGAGGGTCTCGGCGGCACTCCGGTCGGCGATGCCCTCGAAGAAGGCGACCGGGTGCGAGTTGTACCAGCGCAGCTCATCGAGCGCGATGGTCTTCCCCGACCAGGGAGAGTCGTCGGGGACCTGGAGCGTGAAGACCGCTCCCGGCGTGAACCGACGATCCGGGTCGTCGGTGTAGAGCTCGAGCTTGATGCCGCCCTTGAGCCCGTGCGCCTTCGTGATGCGACCCACCCGGAGCTGGGTCGTCTCCCTAGGAATCGCTGTCCACCACGTCGACCCGCACGCGCTTGCCGTCGGCCAGGGCCGTGACGAGCGTGCGGAGCGCCTTCGCAGTGCGACCGGCGCGACCGATCACGCGGCCGAGGTCCTCGGGGTGCACACGCACCTCGAGGACCTCGCCACGCGCAGAGGTGGAGCTGGCGACGCGCACGTCGTCAGGGTGATCGACGATCCCCTTGACGAGGTGCGTCAGCGCGGATTCGAGCAAGGACTACGCCTCGGTCGTCTCGTCGGCGGTCTCGGCTGCGGCCGGAGCGGCGGGGGCCGTCTTCTCCGACTTGGGCTTGAGGACGGCCTTCTTGGAGCTGTCGACCGTGAAGGCCGGCTTCGGCTCGCGGACCTTGACCTTGGACTCGGTGTCCTTCTCGCCCTTGAACTTGGCCCAGTCACCGGTCAGCTTGAGGAGCGCGGCGACCTGCTCGGTCGGCTGCGCACCGACGCTGAGCCAGTACTGCGCACGCTCGGACTGCACCTCGATGAACGAGGGCTCCTCGGTGGGGTGGTACTTGCCGATCTCCTCGATCACACGACCGTCGCGCTTGGTGCGCGAGTCGGCGACGACGATGCGGTAGTAGGGCGCTCGGATCTTGCCGAGGCGCTTGAGACGGATCTTGACAGCCACAATGACTCCTGTTGCGTACGTGTTGTGGTTGAACCGGAACCGCGGGCGTGGGGGCACACACGGTGGAAGCTCGATGAGATCGTGATCCGCTGGATAGAGGGTCGAGCGGACACGATTCGACCGTTCATTCTTGCAGATTCCGGAGCGGGAAGCGAGCCACCTCCCGCGGCGCGTCGGCGGACCGCTACGGCGCCAGGCGTCGGACGGCCTCGAGGGCCTCGCTCGTGGCCCGGACCGCATCGACGCTGCGGGCGTCCCGTGCTCCGCCGACGACCGCGTACGGAACGTCTGCGGTTGCCAGGCCCGACGTCAACTCGTCCCGCGCCTCCTGTCCGGCACAGACCACGACGACGTCGGCCGGCACCGCGACGTCGTTGCCGCACTCGTCCCGGATCCAGAGCCGGCCTGGTTCGATCCGCAGGTACTCCTGCACCCCGCCGACCATGCGGACACCGGCGTCCCGCAGCCGTCCGAGCGCGACCCAGCGTGAGGTGAGGCCGATCCCCTGCCCGAACTTCCCGGTCCGGCGGAGCACCGTGACCTGGGACCCGGGCCGGACGGTACGGTGCGCGGTGGGCTGGCGCTGCGGCAGGTCCCCGACGAGTTCGCCGGAGACCGGCACCTGCCACCGCGCACCGAACTCGGTGGCGCGGACCGCCTCGTCCGGGGACTCGGTGAGGAACGCCGCGGTGTCGACGCCGATCCCGCCACCGCCGATCACCGCGACCGTCCCGTCGGGCACGCCGTCGCGGAGGGCCTGCTCGTAGGTCATGACGTGCGGCAGGTCCACCCCGGGGAGGTCGACCACGCGTGGGGTCACCCCCGACGCGAGCACGACGGCGTCGCTGTCCCCGAGGTCCGTCACGGTGGCCACGCGACCCAGGTGGATCGTCGCGCCCCGTTCCACCAGTTCCGCGCGGGCGGCCTGCACGGGGCCGGCGTAGTCCTCTTTCCCCGGGATCTCGGCGGCGAGTCCGAACTGTCCGCCGAGGACGTCCGATGCTTCCCAGAGCCGGACGTCGTGTCCACGCCGGGCAGCGTCGACGGCGGCGGCGAGCCCAGCCGGTCCCCCGCCGACGACGTCCACACGCTTCGGCACGGTCGTCGGACGGAGCGGGAACTGCACCTCGCGCGCGGCTCGCGGGTTCACCAGGCACGACACCGGCGCGCCGACCACGGACCGGTCGAGGCACGCCTGGTTGCACCCGATGCAGGTGTTCACGAGGTCGAAGCGTCCGGCCAGGGAGCGTTCGACGAGCCCCGCGTCGGCGAGGAACGGCCGGGCGAGCGCCACCGCGTCGATCCGACCGTCGGCGAGGACCGCTTCGCCGTCACGCAGGTCCGTCATCCGGTTCGACGCGATCACCCGCACGTCCGGGTGGTCGGAAGCCCGGACCACGTCCGCGATCCGCGCCGCCTGCTCGATCCACGCGCCGTGTGGCACGGACGCCTGGATCGTCGGGGTCCGCGACTCGTGCCAGCCGATGCCCACCGAGATCGCGTCGAGTCCGAGCGGCAGCAGTTCGCGCACCAGGGCGTCGACGTCGGCGTCGGTGGAGGACCCCGGCATCAGGTCGGCGCCGGAGAGCCGGATCGTGACGGCGAGGTCGGGCACCGCGGCGCGGACGGCCCGGACGACCTCGACCGCGAAACGACGACGACGCTCCGGAGTGCCGCCCCACTCGTCGTCGCGCAGGTTCGTCAGCGGCGACTGGAACTGGTTGACGAGGTACCCCTCGGAGGCCATGATCTCGACGCCGTCGAAGCCGATCGCCGCGGCGGTCCGGGCGGCCGTGGCGAAGTCCTCGATCGTCCGCCGGACTTCGTCCGCCGTCAGCTCCTCGGGCACCACGCCCCGCGCGGCCGCCCAGGGCAGCGCCGAGGGCGCCACGGCGCGCTGCGGTCGACCGGAACGGTCCGTCAGACCCCCGACGAGCGCGTAGCGGCCGGCATGGAACAACTGCGCCAGGACGGCGCCGCCCTCGTCGTGCACGGCCGCGACCGCCCGGCGGAAGCGTTCGTCCGCACCGCCGACGCCGAACACGGCGAAGTCCGGGCCGCCGCGGGCCTCGTCGCTCACCGCGATCCCCCCGGTGATGATGCACGCGGCACCGCCGGCAGCACGCTCCCGGTAGAACTCAGCCATCGCGACGCCGTCGTCGTCCAAGACCTCGAGTCCGGTGTGCATCGACCCCATCACCACCCGATTGGACAGGTGCAGGGGCCCGAGCGTCCAGGCCGAGGCCACGGTGCGGAGCTCGGCGGGCACGTCGGCAACGGGCGGAACGACAGTGGTCACGCAACGAACACTAGGCGAACGTGCCCGCTCACCGGCAGACCGGACACGCCGGGCTCTCCGTCGTTCCCGCGGGACGGACGGGCAGGATGGCCCCATGGACATCCGGTTCTCCGAATCCGCCCCGTCGACGATCGGCGTCGAGTGGGAGTTGCCCCTCGTCGACCGTGCGACGGGCGACCTCACACCGCGCGCCCCGGCGGTGCTCGCCGCCGTCCGGGAACGCCTGGACGATCCGGACCGGGTGACGGAGGAGCTCCTCACGAACACGGTCGAGGTCGTCACCGGCGTGCACCGCAGCGTCGGTGGCGCCACCCGCGAGCTCTCCGGGATCATCGGCCAGGTCATCGACGCCGCCGAGCCCCTCGGTGCGCAGGTGATGTGCTCCGGCACCCACCCGTTCGCCGTGTGGGACCAGCAGGAGATCACGCCGGACAGCGAGCACTACACGGAACTCATCGACCGCACCCGCTGGTGGGGCCGGCAGATGCTCATCTGGGGCGTGCACGTGCACGTCGGCATCGACGACCGTGACAAGGCCGTCCCGATCATGAACGCGATGCTCGGCTACGTCCCGCACCTGCAGGCGTTCACGGCCTCGAGCCCGTTCTGGGCGGGGACCGACACGGGGTACGCCTCGAACCGGGCCCTGATGTTCCAGCAGCTCCCCACCGGTGGGCTCCCGCCGCAGCTCGGGGCGTGGGCGAACTTCGAGGAGGTCGTCGGCGACCTCGTGCACACCGGCGTCATCGACGGCGTGAAGGACCTGCGGTGGGACATCCGCCCCTCCCCGGGCTGGGGCACGCTCGAGAACCGCGTCTCGGACGGCATCTCCACGCTCCACGAGGTCGGCGCGGTCACGGCCCTCGTGCAGTGCCTGGTCACCGAGAGCTCGGACCGGATCGACGCCGGCGAGACCCTGCAGGCGATGCAGCCCTGGTTCGTCCGCGAGAACAAGTGGCGTGCAGCCCGGTACGGCATGGACGCCGAGATCATCACGAACGTCGCCGGCGACGAACGGCTGGTCACCGACGAGGTCCACGACCTGGTCACCCGCCTGGACCCGATCGCCGAACGGCTCGGCTGCCAGGAGGAACTGCACCACCTCGACACGATGATCGAGCGCGGCGCTTCCTACCAGCGTCAGTTGGCGGTCGCGCAGGCGAACGGCGGCGACCTCCGCGCGGTCGTCCAGCACCTGGTCGGCGAGCTCCGCGACTCGCTCTGATCCGTCGCGACGCGACCACGGCCGGACGGGCGCGCCCCGCGTGCCGCTGACGCGTCACGCTGAGCGGGGCGCGCCCGTCCGTCAGGTGGTCGGATCAGCGACCGAGGAACTTCTGCAACGACGCGAGCTCTTCCTCGGACGGCACCCCACCGTTCTTGCCGGCGCCCATGCCGAGCCCGAGACCCGCGCCCTTCGGCGCCTGCTGTGGCGCGGGGGCGGTACCGGAGGCGAGGGCAGCGCGCTTCGCCGGGTTGCCGACCTTCTTCTTCTTGCCCTGCGGCTGCTGCTTCTTGCCGCCGTGCATGCCCGGGATCGGGCCCATGCCGGGCATCTGCGGCACCCCGCCACGGGCGACGGTCTTCATCATCTTCGCGGCCTGCTCGAAGCGGTTCACGAGAGCGTTCACCTCGGTCACCGTGGAGCCGGCACCGCGCGCAATCCGCAGGCGACGGGACCCGTTGAGGAGCTTCGGCAGTTCGCGCTCCTGCGGGGTCATCGACTGGATGATCGCCTCGGTGCGGACGATCTCGCGCTCGTCGAAGTTGTCGAGCGCTTCCCGCATGCCCTTCGCGCCGGGGAGCATGCCGAGCATGCCCTTGATCGAACCGGCCTTCCGCAGCTGCTGCATCTGCTGCAGGAAGTCGTTCAGCGTGAAGTTGTCGGTCGCGATCTTCTCGGCGACCGCACGGGCTTCGTCCTCGTCGAAGGCGGACTGCGCCTGCTCGATGAGGGACAGGATGTCACCGAGATCGAGGATCCGGCTCGCCATCCGGTCCGGGTGGAACGGCTCGAAGTCGTCGAGGCCTTCGCCCGTGGACGCGAACATGATCGGGCGGCCGGTGATCGAGGCGACCGACAGGGCCGCACCACCGCGGGCGTCACCGTCGAGCTTGGACAGGACGACGCCGGTGAAGTCGACGCCCTCCTGGAAGGCGCGGGCCGTCGTGACGGCGTCCTGACCGATCATCGCGTCGATGACGAAGAGGACCTCGTCCGGGTCGACGGCCTTGCGGATGTTCGCGGCCTGCTTCATCAGCTCGGCGTCGACACCCAGGCGACCGGCGGTGTCCACGATGACGGTGTCGTACTGCTGGTCGACCGCGGCCTTGATCGCGTTCTTGGCGACCTTGACCGGGTCGCCGACGCCGTTGCCGGGCTCCGGGGCGAAGACGTGCACGCCGGCCTGCTCGCCGACGACCTGCAGCTGCTGCACGGCGTTCGGACGCTGGAGGTCCGCCGCGACGAGCATCGGGGTGTGGCCGTCCTTCTTGAGCCACTTGCCGAGCTTGCCCGCCAGGGTCGTCTTGCCGGCACCCTGCAGGCCCGCGAGCATGATGACCGTCGGCGGACGCTTCGCGAACTCGAGGCGTCGCTGCTGCCCGCCGAGGATGCCGACGAGTTCCTCGTTGACGATCTGGACGACCTGCTGCGCCGGGTTGAGCGCCTTGTTGACCTCGTCCGAGAGCGCCCGCTCGCGCACCGAGGCGGTGAAGGACTTCACGACCTCCAGCGCGACGTCCGCGTCGAGCAGCGCCCGCCGGATCTCGCGGACGGTGCCGTCCACGTCGGACGGCGTCAGCCGTCCCTTGCTCCGCAGGTTGCGGAAGGTCTCGGTGAGCCGATCGGAGAGTGAACCGAATTGCGCCATGATCCGACCATCCTACCGTCCGTGGCGTGCGGCCCGGGAGGCTCGGCACCGGCCCGCCCCGCCGGCGCCGGTCACGCGCGCTCGCGTCGGAACCGCTGCGGCACGCGTCGGGCGACCGTCAGGGCGACGAGCGCCATCGCGGTCGAGCCCACGGCCATGAGGGCCGACGCCGCGTCCTCGGCGGCGAAGTACCGGAGCGTGATGGTCCCGGCGACCGCCCACGGCATCCAGGCCACGGCGAGCGCCGCGGCGAGGACGGGGCGCCGATGTCGGACGAGTTCGACGACCGCGACCAGCACGAGCACCCCCACCACGCCGAGGAGGGCCGGCGTGACCCCGGCTCCCCACCACGCTCCGTCAGTGAGCAACGTCGACTCGAACGGGTGACCGGTCGGCAGCTGCAGTCCGACGAAGAGCGCGAGTCCGCCGGCGACGACCCCGAACGCGATGCCGAGTGCCCGGCGGTCCCGCGGCGCCCCGACGTTCGCGACGACGACGAGCGCCGCCACCGTCACGAGGGTCGTCGTCCCCGGGCCGTTCCAGTTCTCGGTCGCCTGCACCGTGACGCGCGCGACGACGATGCCGAGCACCGCGAGGAGACCGGCCAGGTGCGCGAGCATCCGCTGCCGGCCGAGTGCGGCGAGCGCGCCGAGCAGGACCGGGACCGCGAACAGGACGCCGGGGTTCCGGAACGGCCCGAACCCGGGCATGTCGGGCCAGGCAGTGCCGGGCGGTTGACCCCACGGCACCCACGAGACCGCGAGCAGGTAGACCAGGGCGAACCCGGCGGCGGCCCCGGTGCCGATCGACGCCGCGAGCACGCGCACGTCTCCCGGCACGACCGCGTTCACGCGCTCGCGGACGCCCTGCCACCGCAGTTCGGCGAGCTCGCCGGGCGCCGGTCGGCTGCGACCCTCACCGTCGGCGACGTCGAGCAGCGTGCCGAGCATGGCCGGCCCGTGCGTCCGTCGCCACCGCGTCGGGTACCACCCGAGCGCCCTGCCGTAGTCCTGTTCCAGCCTCGTGTTCGTCACGACACTCCCCCCGGTCGGATGCGGATGCTGCGCGTGGCCGGAGTCGGCCGCCACGCGGTGAGCCGCGCGCGTGCGGCTGCGGCGTTCGCCTCGATGCGACGGACCTCGGTGTCGAGGGCATCGGCTCCGGCGTCGGTGAGTTCGAAGTAGCGCCGGAGTCGCCCGTCGACCACCTCTTCCCCCGCCTCGGAGACGAGCCCCTGGTCGAGGAGCCGGTCGAGGACGGCGTAGAGCGTGCCGACCTTCAGTCGCACCCGCCCGTCGGACAGTTCGGCGGCGTCGCCGATGAGCCCGTACCCGTGCTTGCGCCCTCCGGCGAGGGAGGTCAGCACGAGCAGGGTCGGTTCGCGCATCTCGGCATTGCTCATGCGGCGAAGATACTCTGTTGCCCAGAGCATGGCAAGAGGCGCGTCAGACCGGACCGGCGGTCAGTCCGGTCCGGCCCCGCCGCAGACGGACGGGAGGCTCCCCACCAGCTGGTGGGGAGCCTCCCGTCCGTCGTCGTGCCGTGCGTCAGACGCGCGAGCCGCCACCGCGGACGCGCCGGAGGATCCAGCCGATGACGGCGAGGACGATGAGCACCAGGCCGATGAACAGCAGGACCTTCAGCGCGGCGCTGACGATGCCGGTCACCAGCAGGACGACGCCGACGATCAAGGCGATGATGAGCAGTGCAGGCATGTGGGGTTCCTCTCCCGGTCGGTCACGTACCAGGCGGACGGTACACGCCCGCCGTGCCCGACGACCGGGGCAGGCTGCCTCGAGGGGCGCGGAGGCTCAGCCGACGAGGTTCTGCACGAAGACGTGCGGCGTGAAGCCCGTGAGGTCGTTGATGCCCTCGCCCTGCCCGATGAGCTTGATCGGGATGCCCGTCTTCTCCTGCACGCTGAGCACGAACCCGGCCTTCGCCGACCCGTCGAGCTTCGTGATGACGAGACCGGTCACGCCGGCACCCTCGATGAAGGCCTGCGCCTGCGCCAGGCCGTTCTGGCCGGTCGTCGCGTCGAGGACGAGCAGGACCTCGGCGATCTCGGTCTGCTTCTCGACGACGCGCTTGATCTTGCCGAGCTCGTCCATCAACCCGGCCTTGGTGTGCAGTCGGCCTGCGGTGTCGATGACGACGATCTCGATGCCCTGCCGGATCGCCTGCTCGACGGTCTGGTACGCGACCGAGGCCGGGTCCTGCCCTGGCTGCGAGGGCCGGACGACGTCGACGCCGGCGCGCTGCGCCCACGTCGCGACCTGCTCGACGGCCGCGGCTCGGAAGGTGTCGGCGGCGCCGACCAGGACCGTGCGGTCGTAGGTGCGGAGGAACTTCGCGAACTTCCCGATGGTCGTGGTCTTGCCGACGCCGTTCACCCCGACGACGAGCACGACGGCCGGTCGGGCGCTGAGCTTCAGCGTGGTGTCGAGCTTCGACAGGCGCTCTTCGAGGACCTCGCGGAGCATGCGGTTGAGGTCGGCGGGGTCGGTGGTGCCGTACCGGTCGACCCGGGCGCGGAGGTCCTCGATGATCTCCTCGGAGATGTCCGGACCGAAGTCGGCGCCGATGAGTGCGGTCTCCAGGTCCTCCCACGTCGTCTCGTCGATGGTCTTCCGCTGGAAGAGACCCCGGAGCCGGGAGGACAGTGACCAACTACTCGCCATGTTCCCAGCTTAGAGGGGCCCGGGTGAGCGCGACCTTCGGTAGTGTCGGAGACGCGAAGGGGAGTATTCCCTGTCGGCGACCCCGTCAGTACGGCCCGGAACGACCCGGACCCGGGGCGTCGGTCGCGGCCCAGCTCGGAACCGACCTCGTCGGACACCGGACAGGACCGCGGCGGAAGAGACCTTCAGGCTCTGGCGTACCCGTTTTCCGAACCACTTCCGTGGTCGGAGCTCGTCGATGGACGATGTGGTGCGCCCCTGACCTGGAGGTTCCAGTGGACGTTCCCCTGTACGTGTGGCTCATCACGATCGCAGGCATCCTCGCCTTGCTCGTGTTCGACTTCTTCTCGCACGTGCGCACCCCGCACGTGCCGCACATCCGCGAATCGGCCTTCTGGTCGGTCGTCTACATCGCCCTCGCGATCCTGTTCGGCGTCGGCGTCTGGGTGTTCGGCGGCGGACAGGCCGGCGGCGAGTACTTCGCCGGCTGGTTGACCGAGAAGGCGTTGTCCGTCGACAACCTCTTCGTCTTCCTCATCATCATGACGACGTTCGCGGTGCCGAAGGAGTTCCAACAGAAGGTCCTGCTGGTCGGTGTCGCGATCGCCCTCGTCGCTCGCGGTGTCTTCATCGCCCTCGGTGTCACGATCATCGAGAACTTCTCGTGGGTCTTCTACCTGTTCGGTCTCCTGCTGTTCTGGCTCGCCTGGTCGCAGGCGAAGGGCGGCGACGAGCACGGCGCCGAGGACGGCGACTCGAAGCTCATCCGTCTGCTCCGCCGTGTCATCCCGACCTCGGACCACTTCGACGGCGACCGCATGACCACCCGGGTCAACGGCAAGCGCCTCTTCACCCCGATGCTCCTCGTCATGGTCTCGATCGGCCTGACGGACGTGCTCTTCGCGCTCGACTCGATCCCCGCGATCTTCGGCCTCACGCAGGACGCGTTCATCGTGTTCACCGCGAACGCGTTCTCGCTGCTCGGGCTGCGCCAGCTCTATTTCCTCATCGCCGGGCTGCTCGAACGCCTCATCTACCTCGGCCAGGGTCTTGCCGTCATCCTCGCCTTCATCGGCGTGAAGCTCGTCTTCCACGCGCTGCACGTCAACGAGGTGCCGTTCATCAACGGCGGCGAGCACGTCGAGTGGGCACCGGAGATCCCGATCTGGTTCTCGCTCGGGTTCATCCTGCTGACGATCACCGTGGCCACGGTGGCGAGCCTCGTGGTGTCGAAGCGCCGTCAGCAGCGCGGCCTCACCCCGACGGGCGACAAGCCGGTCGAGGCCGACGTGCAGTAGGCGTCCGCACCGCACGACGGGAGGCCCGGTACCAGCTGGTACCGGGCCTCCCGTCCGTCGTGGGTCAGGCGGTCAGGCGACCGCCGGCTCCGCCGTCGCCTCCGTGGCCGGCTCCGGTCGCTGCACCCGCTGGCCGACGACCGCCGAGACGCCGTCCTGCCGCATCGACACCCCGTAGAGCGCGTCCGCGATCTCCATCGTCCGTTTCTGGTGCGTGATGACGATGAGCTGCGATGCCTCGCGCAGGCGGCCGAACACGGTCAGCAGACGGCCGAGGTTGGCGTCGTCGAGGGCCGCTTCGACCTCGTCCATGATGTAGAACGGGCTCGGCCGGGCGGTGAAGATCGCCACGAGGAGCGCCACCGCAGCCAGGGACCGCTCACCACCGGACAGCAGCGTCAACCGGTCGATCTTCTTGCCGGCCGGCTTCACCTGCACGTCGATGCCCGTCGTCAGCATGTCGTCGGGGTTCGTCAGCGAGATCGAGCCCGATCCGCCCGGGAACAGGATCGGGAACACGACGTCGAACGCCGCCCGGGTGTCCTCGAACGCCGACGCGAAGATCGTCTGCATCTTGCCGTCGAGTTCCTCGATGATGGTGAGCAGGTCGGTGCGCGTCTGCTGCAGGTCCTCGAGCTGCTCGGACAGGAAGGCGTGCCGCTGCTCGAGTGCCTGGAACTCCTCGAGCGCCAGCGGGTTCACCTTGCCGAGCCGCCCGAGGTCGCGTTCGGCGGCAGCGAGCCGGCGTTCCTGCTCCTCGCGGACGTAGGGGGTGGTCGGGACGTCCGCCGGGTCGACGTCGGGTGCCTCGAACTCCGGCAGCGCGGGGCCACCGGGCAGGGTCGACTCGGCGTCGACGAGCGCTGTGTCGGCGTCGACGAGCGCGGTGTCGGCGTCGGCCTCCGTGTCCGCGGCGGCTTCCGCGTCGTCGGCCTCGACCTCGGCATCGGGTCCGACAGCCGCAGCCGCACGCGCAGCCTCCCGGTGGCGTCGTGCCAGGACGCGCGGGTCCACCAGCACGTCGACCGGCACCGGCACGTCCGGCCCGTACTCCGCGACCAGGACGGACTCCCCCAACCCGAGCTCGCTCTGCGCCCGGTCGAGGACCCCGGTGACGTGCAGCCGCTTCTCGTAGATCTCCATCTCCAGCGAGTGCACGCCGTCCGTGAGGGTCTGCAGCCGGTCGCGCAGCTCGCGCTCCTCGTTCCGGATCGTCTGCAGTTCGGAGTTGCGACGGGAGCGCTCGGACTCCTCGGTCGCGAGCTGCACTCGCGCCTCGGCGAGCGACCGGTCGACGGCGGCCAGCACCACCGGCAGGTCCGCGAGCACCCCTTCGGCCGACGCGATCTGGGCGCGGCGGATGACCGCCAGCCGCGCCGCTTCCTCCGCCGCGGCCCGCTCGGCCTCGAGCTGCCGTTCCAGCTGGTCGGCACGTCGACGCTCGGCACGCGCCCGTTCCCGGGCGGTCTCGACCTGCAGCCGGTGCTCGATCTCCGCGGCCCGGGCGGAGTCGACCGCGTCCTGCGCCGCCGGCCGGGCCGAGGCGTCGACGACGGGCTTCGGCCGGTCGGTGAAGTCCCGGAGCGCCGCTTCCGCCTCTGCCAGCGCTGCCTCGGTGACGGCCGTCGTGCCGTCGGTCTCGGCCAACGCGGCCCGCAGACGCTCGACCTCGGCGACCGTGTTCTCCGCGCGGGCCCGGGCCGACGCACTGGCCCGGTCGTACTCGGCACTCGCGCGGGCGTGTTCGCGGGCGGCACGGTCGGCCTCGTCCACGGCGCGTCGCGCCGCCTCGACCGCCGTGCGCGCGGCCTGGAGGCCCGTGGCCGCGTCCTCCGCCTCCGTCACGACCGTCCGTCGTCGCGTCTCGGCGGCGTCCCGGTCGGCGACGAGCTCGATGCGGGAGGTGGTCCGTGCCCCGCCCCCGGTCACCCGGGCAGCGCGGACCAGGTCGCCGGACCGCGTGACGACGGTGGCGTCCGGGGCGGCGGCGAGCACGGCCTCCAGGTCGACGTCGTCGGTGTCCGCGACCAGCGTGTCGGCCAGCAGGGCGGTGAGGGCCGGCGGTCCGTCCACCAGGTCGAGCGCCCGCCGGACGGACGACGGCAGCACGGCCGGCAGTCGGGACCCGGAGCCGGCGACGTCGGCGACGACCACGTCGATCCGGCCGAGGTCGGCGGACCGGGCGTGCTCGACGGCGCCGAGTGCGACCGCGCGGTCCTCCGCGAGGACGGCGTCGGCCAACCCGTCGAGCGCCGTCGCGACGGCCGCCTCGAACCCGGGCGTGACGGTGAGGCGGTCGGCGAGACGGCCGACGATGCCGTCGCGGCAGGCGTCGATGACCGCCTGGGACCCGTCGCGCACGTCGATCGACAGCGCCAGGGCTGCGATCCGGGCGTCGAGCGCGTCCCGTTCCCGCTCGAGCGCGTGCAGGCGATCACGGTGGCCGTCCCGGTCACCCTGGGCGTGGTCCAGCTGCTCGCGCGCGGCGGTGAGGGCGTCGGTCAGGGCGTCCTCGTCCGTGTCGAGGGAGGGGTCACGGCCGACGTCCTCGAGCGCGGCGGCCGCCTGCTCGGCACGGGCGACGGCCTCGGTCAGCGAACGCTCCCGACGCTCTCGGTCGCCCGCGGCCGCGGAGCGCTTCGACCGGGCGACTTCGACCGCACTCGCCAGACGCTGCCCGTCGAGGTCGTGCTGCGCGACGAGGGCAGCCTGCGCCGCGATCTGCTCGTCCAGGGCGTCGAGCGCGGCACGGGCGGCCCGGACCTGGTCGCCGACCCTCGTCGTGCCGCCCTGCATGTCGCGGGCCCGCTCGTCGAGCCGGTCGGCCTCGGCGCGGACACCGGCGACCCGCTCCGGGGTGATCGTCGGACCCTGCTGCGGCGCCTCGGCCTGCTGCGCCAGGAACATCAGGCGCTGGTTGGCCAGCATCGACAGGCTGCGGAGGCGCTCCTGGACGCTCTCGAGCCGGTGCACCACGGTCCGGGCGCGGTCCACGTCGTCGCCGACCATGCTCGCCTCCACCTGCTGCTGGCGCTGCCGGATCTGGTCGAGCCGCTCCTGCAGGACGCCGCGCTCGGACTTCCGACCGGTCTCGACCGCCAGGTGGTCACGGAGTTCGCGGCGGAGGCGCACCACGTCGTCCGCGAGGAGCCGCGCCTTGGCATCCCGTGCGACCGCCGCGACGGACTGCGCCTTGCGGGCCACCTCGGCCTGACGACCGAGCGGCTTGAGCTGGCGACGGATCTCCCCCGCGAGGTCGGACAGCCGGGTGAGGTTGGTCTGCATCGCCTCCAGCTTGCGGAGCGTCTTCTCCTTGCGGCGACGGTGCTTGAGGATGCCCGCGGCTTCCTCGATGAAGCCGCGTCGGTCCTCGGGGGTGGCGTGCAGCACCTTGTCCAGCTGCCCCTGCCCGACGATGACGTGCATCTCGCGGCCGAGGCCGGTGTCACTGAGCAGCTCCTGCACGTCGAGCAGCCGGCAGTTCTCGCCGTTGATGGCGTACTCACTGCCGCCGTTGCGGAACAGCGTGCGGGAGATCGTCACCTCGGCGTACTCGATCGGCAGCAGACCGTCCGCGTTGTCGATCGTCAGCGTGACCTGTGCCCGACCGAGCGGCCCGCGGGTGGCGGTGCCGGCGAAGATGACGTCCTCCATCTTGCCGCCGCGCAGGGTCTTCGCGCCCTGCTCCCCCATCACCCAGGCCAGGGCGTCGACCACGTTCGACTTGCCGGAACCGTTCGGACCGACGATGCACGTGACGCCGGGCTCGAAGGCGAAGGTGGTCGGCTGCGCAAAGGACTTGAACCCCTTGATGGTCAGGCTCTTCAGGTACATGCGGGTCTCCGGGCGGTCATCGGTATGGCTACGCGCTTGTTCCGCAAGACTAGTGCCAGCGAACTCGCACCGCCGGCGTACCACACGGGCAGCCCCAGACTTTTGTCGCCGAGGTTAACCCGCCTTGATCTCGTCGATCGACACCTTTTTAGCAAATTCTTTGAATGCATCCGGCTGCAGGTTTTGGAGAGCCTGGAAAAGCCCCTCGAACGCCGAAATGGCCGCTTCTTTACCCTCACGAGAAACCCGCCCTCGATTGAAGGCAGGAAGCAGTTGGTCCGATAGAGGCAGCACTGCATCAATCACTGTACCCCAAAGGCCAGCAGCATCCGAGAGCGAGACGTTTCCCTTGAATCGAAGTCCGAAACGATTTGGAATCGTCTTACCTAAAATCGACTCTAGTGCACGTGCGATCACCTCGGCGAGAAGGTAAGGTGCTCCCTTGAGGGACAAGAACTCAAGTTCCTTGGCCTCCGCCTCAGTGAGCGGCGCATCCGCGCTTCGCGTTTTCTCCCTAAGCGTCAGAAGTCGAGTAGTGAGCGCGTCGTAGAGGGAGTATGCAAATAGGATATGCGTTGCCGTCGTTCGCTCGGAGAAGATGCGCGAATACATCGCATCATCAACCCAGATGTCCGCCTTTTTGTCATAAGCAGCAACTGGGTCACCATGGAAGGCCGTGAGGACCTGCCCGACCGTATAGGAAGCCAAAGCTGTTCTGCTCCGTTTGATGGCGTCACTCGACCCCCCGCGCCGACCACCGTCGTAGGAGACCCCGGTCATCTGAGCGAACTCAGCGCGCAAACGGTTCTGAATTTCGTCACCGCTGCGGAAGTCAGCAGCCTGCACTTTATTCTGAAGATTATTGAATTTGACGATTCGACCCAACAAATCCTCGTCGCTGGATTTGACGAAGCGAACAGGAACAAGCAAATCTTCAGAGGGCTCGTCGCTAAGAGAACCAATCGAGCCAGTGGTCTGAGCACCGTTCACGACGGAGATGCCAGTTATATCGAGACGCCTACCGTTTCTCGATCGGCCGCCAAGCTTGTAATCTAAAACAAGGGCAGTTAGCCCATTGTTGTAAACTGAAAAGTCTGCAGGCTCATCAACAGCAGTTTCTTTTATTCCGTTGTTGATATTCGCGTCACTACGCCGGGATCCGAGATAGTTCCGTACGTTTGCCGAGAAGAGATCCTCTTTGTGGTCCGCGAACATCCGGTGCAACCAAGCTCCGGACACCAGTGTTGTAACGGCACTCCACCGAGCACTCTCGGTTTCGATCGCGTCAGATACGCGCAGCGAGAATTTGTCCGTGACCTTAATAGTGCGCTTCGACCCTAGGTACCAACGCTCAAGGGTTTCTGATCCTACTTCCGCGCCGAATATCTGAATGCCACCGCGCTTAGCCAGCAGCTTCGCCGCCGTTTTCTCGGCATTGCTGACTTCAGCACTGGCGTTGCGAGATTCGGGCGCATTATGCACATACCAAAGGTGGAAATCCTGAATGAGATCCGCGTCGATCGCGTCCCGAACCTCAGAAACTCTGCCGCGCAGGCCCTCCGGAACGGATTCGAGGCTCGAGCTCAACAGCCAAGCAACCGCTGTGTTCAAATCCGATGCCTTGTTCGCGGGGGCCGATGCTTTAACCTTCGGAGACTCAAAACACTGAGCCACGACGAGAAGACCGCGATTCACATCCATGTAGATGATGTCTAGCTTTTTGTCATCTCCACCCCCGGTGATTGACTCCGCAGCGGCGGTGCGAACGTCATCGATCCCAAAGCGCTGATCGATAGCAAATAGGCCGATTCCGTCCACGCCGAGCTCGAAGCTGCTCGCGAATTGCTTGAAAGCCGCTTTCCAACTCTCGCCAACCTTGGTGCTCGACTGTGCCACAGTTACCCCCATCTACTCGTCCTAGGCACTCTGCAATGAGCGCCAGATCAGCCTAGCGGTCGTGTCGCAACAGCCTCCTAACGACCCTGCCGGATCGTGACGCGGTTGCGGGAGCGGACGCGCGGGACGGGCTGGCACACGGGGCAACGGTGGCTGGAGCGGTTCATCCACGGCTCGCGCACGATCGGCGTCCCGCACCGCGGGCACGGCTCGCCCTGCTGCCCGTACACCGCCAGGCGCTGCGAGAAGTAGCCGGACTGCCCGTTCACGTTGACGTACTGGGCGTCGAAGCTCGTGCCGCCGTCCTCGAGCGCACGCCGCAGCACCGCCCGGACCTCGTCGAGGAGCCCGCGGAGGGTGGCTCGCGGCAGCCGGTCGGCGGGGCGGTCGAAGTGGAGCTTCGCGGCCCACAGCGACTCGTCCGCGTAGATGTTCCCGATGCCGCTGATGACCCCCTGGTCGAGGAGGACCCGTTTGATGCCGCTCGACCGCTTCCGTGCGGCGGCGAGGAACCGGTCGTCGTCGAACGCGGGGTCGAGCGGGTCGCGGGCGATGTGTGACACCTGGAACGGGATCCGGCGACGCCAGGCCGCGTCCGGGTCGGTCGTGTCCACGGCACCGGCGAGCCCCGCGGGAGCACCGTCGATCGTCGGCAGCATGCGGTCGATCGCCATCGACCCGAAGGTGCGCTGGTCGACGAACTCGAGCTGCACGGGAGCTTCCGGAGCGCCGTCGCGGTCCGTGCCGGGAGGCTGCACGTCGAGGACGATGCGCCGGTGTCGGGCTGCGGGCCGGTCGCGGCCGAGGAGGATCTGGCCGCTCATGCCGAGGTGTGCGACGAGGGCCTCGGAGGGCCGGGCTGCGGGGTGCTGGGCTGCGGGGTTTCCGGCGCCGGTGCGGGCGACTCCGGGGCGCTCGGCTCCGGGGCGCTCGGCCTCGGGGTCGTCCTCGAGCGGGAACCACATGAACTTGCCGCGGCGGACGGCGGCGGCGATCGTCCGGCCGGTCAGCCGGTGCACGAAGTCCTCGGCCGGGCCGTCGTGCCGGGTCAGGGCGCGCTCGTCGAGCACCTGCACGTCCAGCACCCGAGCGCCGGTCACCGCGGGTTCGAGGCCGGCGCGGACGACCTCGACCTCGGGGAGTTCGGGCACCTGGTCAGGCTCCGGCGGTCCGACCGGAAAGTCGCGTCCAGGCGTCCAGCGCGGCCGACATCTCGGCGGTCTTCTTGCTCGTCCCGGTGCCGGTGGCGATGTCCTCGCCCTGCAGCACGACGGTGGCGTGGAAGGTCTTGTCGTGGTCGGGGCCCGCCTCGGTGATCCGGTAGGCCGGGTTGCCGAGGGTCAGCGCGGACGCCAGCTCCTGCAGGCTCGTCTTCGGGTCCATCGCCGCACCGAACCGCGCGGGGTCGACGAGCAGCGGCGCCACGAGACGCAGCACCAGGTCCGTCGCGGAGTCCGCACCCGCGGACAGGTAGGTCGCACCGATCACGGCTTCGACGGTGTCGGCGAGGATCGAGGACTTGTCCCGACCGCCCGTCTGCTCCTCGCCCTTGCCGAGCCGGAGGTACGCGCCGAGGCCGATGAGTCGGCCGATCTCCGCCAGGGCGACCGTCGACACGAGGCTGGCACGCCGCTTGGCGAGCTCACCCTCGTCGAGCTCCGGGTAGTCCCGGAAGAGCTTGACGGTCACGGCCTGGCCGAGGATGGAATCGCCGAGGAACTCCAGCCGCTCGTTGTGCCGGATCCCGCCGTGCTCGTACGCGTACGAGCGGTGGGTCAGCGCGAGCTGGAGGAGCTCGAGGTCCACAGGGACCCCGAGGAGGTCACGAAGACGAACGACGTCCGGCCCCACGGGGCTGGACCCCGCGGCGCCGGACGTCGCAGTCATGAGTGCGGTCCGATCAGACGTCGGCGACCTTGCGGCCCTTGTACTCCATGTACAGAGGGGTGCCGGCGGAGTCCTCGACGACCTTCGCACGGTGCGGGAGGCTGTAGACGACCTTGCCGTTCTCGATCGTCTTCACGAGCTGGACCGGTGCGGCCTTCCACTGCGATCGACGGGCGTGCGTGTTCGCACGGGACTGCTTGCGCTTGGGGACGGCCATGGTGGTTCTCTTTCGCTTGGTCGGTGGTCAGTCGCGGATGGTGGCGGTCACTCGGCCTGGTCGGCCGGCGTCCGCTCCTCGTCCGCGGTGGTCTGGTCAGCGTCGTGGTGCCCGCTGGTGTTCTGGTGCTCGTTGCTGTCGTCGTGCTCGTCGTTGTCGTCGGGCTCGTCGTTGTCGAACTGGATCCCGCCGAGCGCGGCCCAACGGGGATCGGCGGCCGACGGAGCCGGCTGTTCGCCGACGTCTGCCAGACGCTCACCCGTCACCGGGTCGAGTCCTGGGCAGTCCGGTCGGCAGACCGGGGTGAACGGCAGCGACAGCACCACCGCGTCTCGGACCACCGGTTCACAATCCACGTGGTCGTCGTGAACCTGGTAGTCGAATTCCTCCGAGGCATCATACGCGAACACTTCGGCGAATTCGACATCGACGGGCTCGCTGATGTCGATGAGGCAGCGCGAGCACTCCCCCGTCGCTTCAGCCCGGGCGTGTCCGGACACCAGGATGCCCTCGTGCAGACCCTCGAGCTTCACGTCGAGGTGCATCTGGTCGCCCTTACGCACGGCGATCAGACCGGCACCGAGCGTGCTCGGCACGACGATGTCGACCGAGACCTCGCGCATGTCGCCCGCCCGTTGCGCGAGGTCACGCACACGCAGGGCATAGGGGCTGTTCACGGAGGAATACACGATCAACCAGCCTAGCGCGCCCGAGCCGAGGAGTCGAGCACCCGACGCGTGTCGCGGACCGTGGCGAGGGTCGTCGACGGCAGCGCGGTGTCAGTGCCGGTCGTCGAGCGCTCGCGCCACGACCCGGGGCACGTACGGCGTGACGTCCCCGCCCAGGCCGGAGACCTGCCGGATGAGCGAGCTCGACACGTGCGCACGGGCGGCGTCCGGCAGCAGGAACACCGTCTCGACGCCGGCGAGGTGGCGGTTCATGATCGCCATCGGCGTCTCGTACGCCACGTCCTCGCCGGAGCGCACGCCCTTCACCAGGATCTTCGACCCGACCTGTCGGCAGTAGTCGACGAGCAGCCCCGACGTCCACTCCCCGACCACGACGCTGCCGGGCACGCCGACCTCGGTCAGGGACTCCTCGATGAGCCGCACGCGGTCGCCGGCGTCGAACAGGGCGGACTTCTTGTCGGGGTTGTGCACGACGAGCACGTGCACCTCGTCGAACAACTCGGCGGCACGGGCGATGACGTCCAGGTGCCCCAGTGTCACGGGGTCGAAGGAACCGGGCACGACGGCGATCTTCGTCATGCAGGCGACCATACCGGCGCCCGGTCCCGGCCAGCCCGGTCCTGGCCGGCCCGGTGCTGATCGGCAGCGGTCAGTTCTTGCCGAGGAACGCCGCGTCGGACTCGTCGAGGCGTCGTGCGAGGGCATCCCGCAGCGCCGGGCTCCCGCTAAGGTCCGGGTCGTGCTCCAGGAGCCGCTCGGCCTCTTCCCGCGCGTCGATGATCACGTCGGCGTGCTGCACCACCCGCAGCAGGGTCAGCGACGACCGGCCGCCGGACTGCCGTTCGCCGAGCACGTCGCCCTCGCGGCGGAGCTCCAGGTCCACCCGGGCCAGTTCGAACCCGTCATCGGAAGCGGCGACCGCGTCCACACGCTCACGCGAGACCGTCTCGGCCTCGGCGTGGGTGACGAGCAGGCAGACGCCGGCGTACTGCCCGCGGCCGATGCGTCCGCGGAGCTGGTGCAGCTGCGAGACGCCGAACCGGTCGGCGTCGAGCACCGCCATCATCGATGCGTTCGGGACGTCCACGCCGACCTCGATCACCGTGGTGGCGACGAGGACGTCGACGGCCCCGTCGGCGAAGGACGTCATCACCCGGTCCTTCTCCTCAGCCGTCATCCGCCCGTGCAGCACCTCGATCCGACGACCCTCGAGCACCGGCATCGTGCGCATCCGTTCGGCGGTCGCCAGGACCGTCGCGGGCTTCCGGGCCGGTGTGCCGTCCGGGTCGCCGCCGTCGGCGGTCGGCTCGGGGGCGCCGTCGTCTTCACCGTGGGCGTCGTCGATCGCCGGGCAGACGACGAACGCCTGCCGGCCGTCGGCCAGCTCCTCGGCCATCCGTGTCCAGATCCGGGACTCCCACCCCGGGTGCTCGGCCAGTCCGACCGTGAAGGTCTCCACCCCGGCGCGACCGGAGGGCATCCCCTGGATGGTCGAGACGTCGAGGTCACCGAACACCGTCATCGCGACCGTTCGCGGGATCGGCGTCGCGGTGAGCACCAGCACGTGCGGCGGGGTCGTGCCCTTCGTCCGCAGGGCTTCGCGCTGCTCGACGCCGAAACGGTGCTGCTCGTCGACGACGACCAGACCGAGCTCGGCGAAGTCCACGCGGTCACCGAGCAGCGCGTGCGTCCCGACGACGAGCCGGGACCCGCCCGAGGCCGCCGCCAGCAGTGCCCGTCGGCGTTCGTCGGTGGACTGCGAACCGGTCAGGATCACCGGTCGGAGCTCCGCGGCGAGGTCGGGGCCCAGGAACTTCACGATCGACCGGAGGTGCTGCGCCGCCAGGACCTCCGTCGGGGCGATCAGGGCGGACTGGCCGCCCGACTCGGCGACGGTGAGCATCGCCCGGATCGCGACGAGGGTCTTGCCCGAACCGACCTCGCCCTGCACCAGTCGGTGCATCGGCCAGGTGCCCGCCATGTCCTGCGCGATCTCCGCACCGACCGCCCGCTGGTCGTCGGTGAGCGTGAACGGCAGGGTCGCGTCGAAGCGCTCGAGGATCCCGCCCGGTGCGGCCGCCCGTGACACCGAGGCCGTCGCGCGGGCCGCGATCCGGCGCTGCACCAGCGCGGTCTGCAGCACGAAGGCCTCGCGGTAGCGCAGGGCGTCCTGGGCGCGCTTGAAGTCCGCCACCTTCTCGGGCCGGTGCAGCATCTCGAGTGCCTTCCGGAACGGCACCAGGTCGAGACGGGTGCGCACCGAGGCGGGGATCGGGTCGGCGACGTCCGGCAGGGTGTCGAGCACGATCCCCATCGCCTTCGCGATCTGCCACGACGACAGCGACGCGGTCGCCGGGTAGATCGGGATCGGCTGTCGCGACCACCGCATCGCCTCTTCCGACTCGGGGTCCGCCGAGGCCCGCGGGTCGTCGCGGTCGAACAACTCGTAGTCCGGGTGCGCCAGCTGCCGAGCGCCGCGGTAGTCGCCCACCTTGCCGGCGAACACCCCGCGGGCGCCGGGGACGAGGTCCTTCGTGCGCCACCCCTGGTTGAAGAACGTCAGCGTCAACAGGCCCTTGCCGTCCCCGATCTTCGCCTCGAGGATCGAGCCGCGCCGCGCCCGCATCGTGCGCTCGCGGACCTCGACCACCTCGGCCACGATCGTCACCGGCTCGCCGATGGCCAGGGAGTCCAGGGCGGTCAACGCGCCGCGCTCGGCGTACCGCCGGGGGGCGTGCTCCAGGAACTCGCCGACCGTGCGGTGCCCGAAGGCCTTCTCGATCGCCTTCGCGGTCCGCCCGCCCAGGACGTTCGCCAGCTTCACGTCGAGCGGCGCCGTGCCCCACTGCACGTCAGGGGTCGGCACGTCGGCGGGGCCGTCGGGGGTCGTCGGAGCGGTGTCGGCGCGGGAGGTGACCACACGCCAACGGTACCCGGGACGACCGACCCGTCACGGGCCTCGCGGACGCCTGTGGAGAACGCCGGAGGGCTGCTGACGGCCCGCTACGGTGACTACATGACCCGCATCATCGCCGGTGCCGCCGGCTCCACGACGCTCCGGGTGCCGAAGTCCGGCACCCGGCCGACGAGCGACCGCGTGCGCGAAGCGCTCTTCTCGTCGCTGGAGGCGCGCGGGCTGATCGACGACACCTCGGTTGCCGACCTCTACGCCGGGACCGGTGCCCTCGGGCTCGAAGCGGCGTCACGAGGTGCGGTGGAGGTGTCCCTCGTCGACCGGGCGGCGCCCGCCGCGGCCGCCTGCCGCGACAACGCCAAGGCGGTGCAGAAGCGTGTCCCCGGCGTCCGCATCGCCGTGCACGCGCAGCCCGCGCTCGGGTACCTGCGGACCACGGCGAAGACCTTCGACCTGGTGTTCATCGACCCGCCGTACGAGGTCCCGGAATCCGAGCTCACCGACGTCCTCGACGCGCTGGTGTCCCGGCTGACGGCCGAGGCGGTCGTCGTCGTCGAGCGGGGCACGCGGTCGCCGGAACCGACGTGGCCGGCCGGGCTGACGCCGTTCAGCAAACGGTCATGGGGCGACACCGTCGCGTGGGAGGCCGTTGCCGACTCCGCCGGCTGATCCGCGCCGACCGCCTACTGCGCAGTCGGGCGCGCGGCCGTCAGCCCGCCGCGCCGTCCCAGTCGGCGTAGGGGTCCCAGCCCGTCGTGGGGACCGGCTCCCCACCGCGCACGAGGTCGACACCGTGGCCCCGGTCACCGCCGTGGTCGTCGTCCGCGACTCGAGCGCGGACGAGTCCGATCCGTCGGAACCCGCCCGGGAGGCCCGCCCCCGCCGGGAAGGTCGCCAACAGTCCGTGGTCCTCACCGCCGTGCAGCGCGACCGGGTCCAGCGCCGGCTCGACGTCGAGTTCC
Source organism: Curtobacterium sp. MCPF17_052 (assembly GCF_003234085.1). Taxonomy (GTDB): domain Bacteria; phylum Actinomycetota; class Actinomycetes; order Actinomycetales; family Microbacteriaceae; genus Curtobacterium. The sequence goes on along the minus strand of NZ_QKSD01000007.1, from coordinate 29,830 downwards.
AGCGTCACCCCACTCGCGCGGGCCAGCCGACCGGCGTCGATCGCCAGGCCGTCCGAGAGGTCGAGCATCGCGGTCGCCCCGGCGGCGGCAGCGAGCGGTCCGTCGGTGACCGGCGGGACCGGACGGCGCTGCCGGGCGACGTCCGGATCAGCGTCCGCACCGTTGGCCCGCACCCGGCCGGCGTCCGGCTCACCTGCGTCGTCGACCCCGTCGCGGAACAGACGGGCGAGTCCTCGGGCGGCGGGCCCGAGTTCGCCCGAGACCGCGAGCACGTCGCCGGGGCGGGCGCCGGAGCGGACGACCGGGGCGCGTCCGCCGAGGTCGCCGAACGCGGTCACGGTCAACGAGAACGTCGCCGATGTCGACAGGTCGCCGCCGACGACACCGATGCCCGGAGCGAGCGCCTCGATCGCGAGCCGGAACCCGTCGGCGATGCCCTCGAGCACCGTCACCGGCGTCTCCTGCGGGGCGGCGATGGCGACGACGAGGCCCGAGGGTGCTGCGCCCATCGCGGCCACGTCGGACAGGTTCGTGGCGGCGGCCTTCCAGCCGACGTCCTCGGGCGAGGACCACGCCCACCGGAAGTCCGGACCGTGCACCATCATGTCCGTCGTCACGACGAACCGCCCGTCGGGAGCGGCGACCACCGCGCAGTCGTCCCCGGGGCCGAGCAGCGGCGAACCGGGCGGCAGACGCCGGGTCACGCGGTCGAGCACCGCCAGTTCACCGAGCGCCCCCACCGTCTCCGCCGGGGTGCCGGGGCTGTGCTCGTGCGTCGCGTCCACACGAGAACGGTAGCCTGGACGTCGATGGACACCGCACCCCGCCGCCCCCGGAACGCCCGCCGTCGGCTGGGCAGCGCGTTGGGCGGTGTGGCCCTCGCCGCCGCCGTCGTGGTGGGACTGACCGGCTGCACGAACGCGGTCGCCATGCAGCCCGCGCCCTCGGCGAACGCCGCCGCCTGCGCCGGTGCGCAGGTCCGCCTGCCCGCCACCCTGAACGGGACGCTCCCGCTGCGGAACACCTCCGCGCAAGCGACCGCCGCGTGGGGCTCCCCCGCCGCGGTGCTCTACCACTGCGGCGTGGCCGTGCCGACGGTCTCCGACCTGCCGTGCTTCGCACAGGGCTCGGTCGACTGGATCCGCGACGCCCGGGGGCAGAACGTGGTCTACACGACGTTCGGGCGCTCCCCCGCGGTGCAGGTCGTCATCGACACGAAGCGGGCCACGCCGGATGCCCTGCAGGACCTGGGCGACGCCTTGTCGACGCTGCCGGAGGACGGTCACCGCTGCCTCGACCCGCAGGACGTCGGCTAGGACGCTCGGCACCCTGGCACTGCCGACGTGCCTGCAGCCGACGTCCCAGCCGACGTCCCGGAGCGTCAGCGGACCGCGATGCGTCCCAGCTCGATGAGCTCGGCGACCAGCTCCGGGTAGGCCAGGCCCGACGCCGCCCAGCAGCGCGGGTACATCGAGAACGGCGTGAAGCCCGGCATCGTGTTGACCTCGTTGACCACGAAGCCGTCGTCCGTCAGGAAGCAGTCCACGCGGGCCAGACCCGCGCCACCGATCGCCTCGAACGCACGGGCGCCGATCGACCGGATCTCGTCCGTCTCGGACTCGCTCAGCGGGGCCGGGCAGAGCAGCTGCTCGTCGCCGCCCAGGTACTTGGCGGTGAAGTCGTAGAAGCCGTCCTCAGCGACGACGATCTCGCCCGGCAGGCTCGTGCGCGGAGTGCCGTCACGGCCCTCCAGGACGGCGACCTCGACCTCCCGACCGATCACCCGGGGCTCGACGATGACCTTGCTGTCGTGCTCGAACGCCAGGTCCATCGCGGCCCCGAGCTGTGCGGGGTCGTCGACGCGCGAGACACCCATGCTCGACCCCGCACGGGCGGGCTTCACGAAGAGCGGGAACCCGTGCGCGGCGACCGACTCGGCGACGTCGACGGGGTCCGACTGCCACTGTCGTCGGAGCACCGTCGTCCAGGGCGCGACCCGCAGTCCGGCGTGTTCGAGGACGGCCTTGGCGACGTGCTTGTCCATCGCCAGGGCACTGGCGAGCACGCCGTCGCCGACGTACGGCAGGCCGGCGGTCTCCAGGAGGCCCTGGATCGTGCCGTCCTCACCGAACGGGCCGTGCAGGATCGGGAACACCACGTCGACAGACCCGAGGGACTCCACCGACCCATCGGGCAGCTCGACGAACAGCTCCCGGGAGTCGCCGGAGACCGGGAAGCGGACGCGGGTGCCGTTGTCCGGCACCGTCGGCAGCTCCTGGCCGAGCAGCGCCCAGTCCGACGGGTCGTCGGGCTGCAGGGTGAACGCGCCGTCCTTGGTGATGCCGATCGGCAGCAGGTCGTACCGGTCGCGGTCGACGACGTCCATGATCCCGCCCGCGGTGACGCAGCTGATCTCGTGCTCGCTCGATCGTCCACCGAACAGCACGGCGACGGTGGTCCGCTCGGCGTCGGTCGACGCCGCGGGCACGGCTGCGTCGATCGGTTCGGGTGCGGGCGCGGTGCTGCTCATGGACGCTCCAAGCGGTGGGTACCGGGACCGGTCACTCGCCCTGGGGCTCGTCGGTCTCCGTGAGGTGCGGCGCGATGTTGCGCGGATCGAGCCTACCGGCGAGGACCTCGCCGACCTGTCCGACGATGGGCATGTCGACGCCGTTCGCCCGGGCCAGTTCGAGGATCGGCGCGACCGACGCCAGGCCCTCCGCGGTCTGGTTCATCTGCCGGACGACCTCGTCGAAGCGGTACCCCTGGCCGAGCAGCCGGCCCGCGGTGTTGTTCCGCGAGAGCGGCGACTGGCACGTGGCGATGAGGTCACCGAGGCCAGCCAGCCCGGACAGCGTCGACGGCTGCGCACCGAGGGACACCGCGAACTCGGTCATCTCGGCGAGACCGCGGGTGATGATCGACGCCTTGGTGTTCTCGCCGTAGCCGACGCCGTCGACGATGCCGATGGCCACCGCGATGAGGTTCTTGAGGACCCCGCCGAACTCGGTGCCGATGACGTCCGTGTTGATGAACGAGCGGAAGTAGGGGTTCGTCGCGACCGCGGCGACGGCGGTCGCGGTGTCCACGCTCGAGGACGAGACCACGGCGGCGGTCGGCTGTCGGCGGGCGATCTCGAGCGCCAGGTTCGGCCCGCTCGCGACGGCGATGCGGTCCTGGTCGATGCCGAGCCCCTCGAGGAGCACCTCGCTCATCCGCAGCCCGCTGGCCTTCTCGACGCCCTTCATCAGGCTGACGACCGGCACGTCGGCCGGCAGGAGCTCACGGATCGCGGCGAGGTTCGAGCGGAGGGTCTGCGACGGCACGGAGACGTACACCTGCTCGGCGCCGGCGAGCACCGCGGCGAGGGACGTCGACGCGGTCAGGGTCCGCGGCAGGTTGATGCCGGGCAGGTACTCCGAGTTCCGCTTGGTCTCGGTGATCTCCCGTGCGATCTCGGGCCGCCGGGCCCAGAGGACGGTCTGGGCGCCGCCCTCGGCGAGCACCTTCGCGAACGTGGTGCCCCAGCTGCCCGCGCCGATGACGGCCACGCGTGGCTTGTCCGTCGACTGCATGACGACGCGGATCGCGGCGGTGTCGACGGCGCCACGGGCGGCGACGGAGGGGTCCGGGCGGTCGTCGTGCGGTCGGAGACCGGGGGCTGTCCCCCGGTCGGCTGCGTCACTCAAACTTGCCGGTCTCCTTCTGGCGGTTGGCACTGGGGTCCCAGCGCTGCTCCGGAGCGCGCTCACCGCGGAGCTGCTCGACGAGCTTGGTGATCTCGGCCATCAGCGCGTCGGTGACCTGCTGCAGGAGCGCCTGGTCGATCGGCTTGCCGCGGTACGCGGACAGGTCCATCGGCTCGCCGAACAGGATGTCGACGTTGGCCTTCCGGAACAGGTTGAGGCGCTTGGAGTACCGCGGCAGGATCCGCTGCGTGCCCCAGTGCGCCATCGGGATGAGGGGCACGTCGTTCTCGAGCGCGATCCGTGCCGCGCCGGTCTTGCCGCGCATCGGCCACAGGTCCGGGTCACGGGTGAGCGTGCCCTCCGGGTAGACGATGACCGCCCCGCCGTTCCGGACGAGTCCGCCACCGCCCTGCAGTGGGTTGCTGGAACGGGTCCGCCCGGAGCGTTCGACGGGGATCTGTCCCATTCCGGACATCAGCTTGCCGACGACGGGCACGTCGAAGATCGACGCCTTCGCCAGGAACAGCGGTGGTCGGCGGCTCACCCAGACGGCGGTGCCGACCACCAGCGGGTCGATGTTCGTGTAGTGGTTCGGCGCGAGCACGAACGCCCCGTCCGCCGGCAGGCGGTTCGGGCCGTGCCAGCGGTACGCCGCGACCGCACGGAACAGCGGGATCACGAAGACCGAGGTGATCCGGAACGCGACGTTCAGGTCACCACGCTTCCAGCGCCTCCCGGGGTTCGGGAGGCCCGTGGTGACCTGCTCCACCGCACCGGCTCGGGCGTCGGCCGGCTCGGCGCTCATTCCGCGAAGTCGAAGTCCGCGCCGAGCTTGCGGAGCTTCGGGATGAAGTGCTCGTAGCCACGGCTGATGATGCCGACGTTCGTGATGCGCGACTCGCCCTCGGCGGTCAGCGCCGCGATGAGGTGGCTGAAGCCACCGCGGAGGTCGGGGACACGGACGTTCGCACCGTGGAGCTTCGTCGGGCCGGTGATGACCGCGGCCTGCTCGAAGGGACGACGGGCGACGCGGCGGTCGTGACCCGGCAGGCCCTCCTTGTGCACGACGATGTCGGCACCCATCTCGTTGAGCGCGTCGGTGAAGCCGAAGCGGTTCTCGTAGACGGTCTCGTGCACGACGCTCTGGCCCTCGGCCTGCGTGAGCGCGACGACGAGGGGCTGCTGCCAGTCGGTCATGAAGCCGGGGTGCACGTCGGTCTCGATGACGACGGGCTTGAGGACGTCCAGCTCGCGGTAGAACCGGATGCCGTCCTCCTGGATGTCGAACCCGCCGCCGACCTTCCGGAAGACGTTCAGGAACGTCATGAGCTCCTGCTGCTTGGCACCCTCGACGAAGATGTCGCCGTTGGTGGCCAGCGCGGCGGACGCCCAGCTCGCGGCCTCGTTGCGGTCGTTGATCGCACGGTGCGTGTACCCGCGGAGCGACTTGACGCCCTCGATGAAGATCGTGCGGCTGGGCTCGACCGTGACGATCGCACCCATCTTCTGCAGGATCGCGATGAGGTCCATGATCTCGGGCTCGATCGCGGCGTTCCGCAGCTCGGTCGTGCCCTCGGCGAGGACGGAGGAGAGCAGGACCTGCTCGGTCGCACCGACGCTCGGGTAGGGCAGCTCGATGTTCGCGCCCTTGAGGCCGTTCGGGGCCGTGATGTGGATGCCCGAGATCTGCTTGTCGACGACGGCACCCATGGCACGGAGGGCGTCGAGGTGGAAGTCGATCGGACGGTCGCCGATGCGGCAGCCACCGAGGTCGGGGATGAACGCCTCGCCCAGCTTGTGCAGCAGCGGGCCGCAGAAGAGGATCGGGATCCGGCTCGACCCGGCGTGCGCGTCGATCTCGGCGAAGTGCGCCGTCTCGACCCGCGACGGGTCGAGGATGAGCTCGCCCCGTGCGGGGTCGGTCACGCGCACGCCGTGCACCTCGAGCAGGCCGCGGACGACCTTGACGTCGGAGATGTCCGGGACGTCCTTGAGGATCGACGGGGTGTCACCGAGGAGCGCCGCGACCATGGCCTTGGTCGCGAGGTTCTTCGCACCGCGGACCTCGATGCGTCCCACGAGGGGCTTGCCCCCGCGGATGACGATCTCGTCCGACTTGAGACCGACGCGCGCCCCTGCAGCTGCTGCGTCCTGTACGAGAGAGTTCACTACTTCACCGGCAATGTCTTCGGCCGCCAACTGGAGCGGCAGTGTTCGAACTCCGTGATCGAGGTCTCGTCACGGAGGGTGAGCCCGATGTCGTCGAGCCCTTCCATCAACCGCCAACGAGTGTAAGCGTCGATCTCGAAAGCCACGTCCACGTCGCCGATCGACACGCGCTGTGTCGCGAGGTCGACCGTTGCCTCGATCCCCGGCTGGGCTTCGATCGCCGCCCACATCCGCTCGATCTCGGGCTCCGACACCATCGCGGTGACCAGTCCCTGCTTGCCGGCGTTGCCCTTGAAGATGTCCGCGAAACGGGGTGACACGACCACGCGGAAGCCGAAGTCACGGAGGGCCCACACCGCGTGCTCGCGGGACGAACCGGTGCCGAAGTCCGGTCCGGCGACCAGCACACGGGCTCCCTGGTACGCGGGCTGGTTGAGCACGAAGTCGGGGTCCTGGCGCCAGCCCGAGAACAGGGCGTCCTCGAACCCGGTCTTCGTGACCCGCTTCAGGTACACGGCGGGGATGATCTGGTCGGTGTCGACGTTCGACCGCTTCAGCGGTGCGGCGATCCCGGTGACGGTGCCGATCTTGTCCATCAGTGGTTCCCTCCAGCGGTCGCCGGCACGGCCAGGCGAGCGTCGTCGTCTTCCAGGTCCCACGGGCTCGACAGCGTCCCGCGGACGGCGGTCGCGGCGGCGACCAGCGGCGAGACCAGGTGGGTCCGACCGCCCTTGCCCTGCCGGCCCTCGAAGTTGCGGTTCGAGGTGGAGGCGCAACGCTCCCCCGGCGCGAGCTGGTCGGGGTTCATGCCGAGACACATCGAGCAGCCGGCGAACCGCCACTCGGCGCCGAAGTCGGTGAACACCTTGTCGAGCCCCTCGGCCTCGGCCTCGAGCCGGACCCGTGCGGAGCCGGGGACGACCATGACGCGGACGCCGGGCGCCTTCTCGCGGCCCTGGATCACGGACGCGAAGGCCCGGAGGTCCTCGATGCGGGAGTTCGTGCAGGAACCCATGAAGACCGCGTCGACCGCGATGTCCTTCATCGGCGTGCCCGCCTGGATGTCCATGTACTCGAGCGCACGGGACGCGGCGGCGCGGTCGTTCGGGTCCGCGTAGTCCGCCGGGTCCGGCACCGACTCGGACAGCGAGACGCCCTGACCGGGGTTGGTGCCCCAGGTGACGAAGGGCTCGAGCGTGTCGGCGTCGATGAAGACCTCGGCGTCGAACACGGCGTCGTCGTCCGTCGCCAGGGTCTCCCAGTACGCCACGGCGTCGTCCCAGTCGGAGCCGGTCGGCGCGTGGTCGCGGCCCTGCACGTAGTCGTAGGTGGTCTGGTCGGGAGCGACCATGCCGGCGCGGGCACCCGCCTCGATCGACATGTTGCAGATCGTCATCCGGCCCTCCATCGAGAGCGCCCGGATGGCCGAGCCGCGGTACTCGAGCACGTAGCCCTGGCCGCCACCGGTGCCGATCTGCGCGATCACGGCGAGGATGACGTCCTTCGCGGTGACGCCCGGGCGCAGCGTGCCCTCGACCGTGACGGCCATCGTCTTGAAGGGCTTCAGCGGCAGGGTCTGCGTGGCCAGGACGTGCTCGACCTCGCTGGTGCCGATGCCGAACGCCATCGCGCCGAAGGCACCGTGGGTCGAGGTGTGCGAGTCCCCGCAGACGACCGTGATGCCGGGCATCGTCAGTCCGAGCTGCGGACCGACGACGTGCACGATCCCCTGCTCCTTGTCGCCGAGCGAGTGCAGGCGGACACCGAACTCCTCGCAGTTGCGGCGGAGGGTCTCGATCTGAGTGCGGCTCGTCGGGTCCGCGATCGGGCGGTCGATGGCGAGCGTCGGGGTGTTGTGGTCCTCGGTCGCGATCGTCAGGTCGAGCCGCCGCACCGGGCGACCGGCCTGCCGCAGGCCGTCGAACGCCTGCGGGCTCGTGACCTCGTGCACGAGGTGGAGGTCGATGTACAGGAGGTCGGGGTTGCCGTCCTCTCCCTTGACGACGACGTGGTCGTCCCACACCTTCTCGGCGAGCGTCCTGCCCATGCCCGTGCCTCCTCGTTCGCGTTCCGATGCCGCTGTCACGGCACCGTACAAGCACTCTAGCAGCTTGGTATACCAATCAGAGGCCCCTGCCAGGCGGCCCACCCCTCCTCGACGACACCCGTCGCGGTGAGAGGATGGCCTGGACATGACGACAGCTCCGCACTCGACCCGCACCACCAACCTCGAGGGCGCGGCCCGCGCCGCGATCGCGGGCGGCGTCCCGCTCGCGCTGCTCATCGGACTCGGGATGCCGCAGTACGCCGCGTTCGCGATGTTCGCCGGCTTCACCGCGATCTTCGGCGCGACCGAGCCCTACCGGCAGCGTGCCGTGACCACCGGGGTCGCCGGCGCGCTGCAGGTCGCGTGCATGGCCGCGGGCATCGCGGTGTCACTCCTCGGCGCGCCGCTGTGGTTGCAGGGCGCGGGGCTCGTCCTGGTGCTCGTCGTCGCGGTCGCCACGCTCAGCGCACTCCGGACGATCCCCGCGCAGCCGATCTTCCCGGTCTTCGCGTTCGTCGTGTCCGCCCTCGTCCCGGTGCGGACGGGCGACCTGCCGCTCGTCGCCACGATCATCCTCGGCTCGGTCGTCTGGGCGTGGCTGGTCGCGATGTCCGGAGCCGCCTTCCGTCGCGTCCTGCACCCGCACGCGCCGCACCGGTTCCGTCCGCTCGCTGCCCGGAAGCACCGGTCCCTCGCGGTCCTCGGCACCTCGGCGCTCTGGGAGACCATCGCGCTCAACGTCCTCGGCGCGCTCGTCGCCGGCGCCGTCGCCGAGGTCCTGCCCGGTCTCGGGCACCCCTACTGGGCCGTGATCGCCGTGGTGTCGACGCTGCCCGCGCTCCGGCAGCGCCACACGGTCTCCCGCGCCGTGCAGCGTGTCGTCGGCACCGTCGGCGGCACCGTCGTCGCGGTCGGCATCCTGCTGCTCGAGCCCTCGGCCTGGTGGATCGTCGTGATCGCCGTGGTCGGGCAGTTCATGGCGGAGGTCTTCGTCGCCCGGAACTACGCCGTCTGCCTGCTCTTCCTCACGCCCCTCGCCCTCGCGGTGTCGTGGCTGAGCCTCCCCGAGGCGCCCGGGCTCCTCGCCCTCGACCGGATCGGGCAGACCCTGCTCGGCGCCGTCGTCAGCGTCTGCCTCCTCGCCGTGGGACGGGTCGTCGAGCGGCGTCGCGGACGCGCACTCGGCGCGACCAGCAGCATCCGGACCGTCTGAGGGACGCGCGCGGTGCGGACGAGCCGCAGCGGGCCTCCCGTCCGGATCGCGGTGCCAGCCGGGAGGCCCGGCCCTGTCGGCCGCGTCCGGCACCCTGGGTGCATGGACGAGACCTACACACTGCTCCCGACGGCCCCGCCGCTCGACGACTACCTGCGCCTGCGACGCGACTCCGGCTTGACGCCCGTCACCGCGGAGCAAGGCGCACCGGCCGTCGTCGGCGCCTGGTCGGCCTGTCACGTCGTCGACGGAGCGGGCACGCCCGTCGCCATGGGACGGGTGATCGGCGACGGCGGGTGGTACTTCCACGTCGTCGACATCGCCACCGACCCGACACACCAGCGCCAGGGGCTCGGTCGAGCCGTGGTGGAGTGGCTCCTGGCCGACATCGGCGACCGCGCCCCCGCGGGGGCGTACGTCTCGCTCATCGGCGACCCGCCCGGACAGCGGCTGTACCGGTCGCTCGGGTTCGACGACGTGGCGCCGAGCCTCGGCATGGGGATGGTGCTCGGCGCCGGGGGCTGAACCGACCCCTCAGGACGGCGTGATGTTCCAGGCGTCGATGACCGGTCGACCGTGCTCGTACCCGAGCGTGCTGACCGTGGCCGTGCCGAGCTTCAGCACCGCGCCGTCCTGCGGAGCCAGCCGGATCCACGCGGCGCCGAGTGCACGCAGCACGTGCCCGTGCGCGACGAAGATGGCGTCCTGCCCCTCGGCCAGGACGGGTCGGGCGCGGTTGATCACGCGTTCGACGCGGACGCGCACCTCGGCGGCGTTCTCACCGGGCGTGTCACCGGCCGGGACCCCGTCGGTCCAGAGGTCCCACGGCCCGTGCCGCTGGACCTTGATCTGCGGCGTCGTCAGCCCCTCGTACGCGCCGTAGTCCCACTCGTACAGGTCCTCGTCGAGTTCCGGGTCGACGCCGACGATGCGGGCGGTCTCGCGGGCGCGGGCGAGCGGACTGGAGAGTGCCAGCGCGAAGTCACGGTCCGCGAGGAACCGACCGGCGCGCTCGGCCTGGGCCACACCGTTCTCCGTCAGCGGGATGTCGGTGCGGCCGGTGTGCTGCCCGCTCTTCGACCACTCCGTCTCTCCGTGGCGGACGAGGACGAGTTCGCCGGGGCGTTCCGAGGTCATGGGTTCCTTCCGAGCTGGAGGCCAAGCGCAGCGGCGCCGACCGAGACGACGAGCATCCCGAGGCCGTTCAGGACGGCGAGCCGGGTGTTGCCGGATCGGAGGAGCTGCACGGTCTCGACGCTCGCCGTCGAGAACGTCGTGTACCCACCCATCATGCCCGTCCCCACCACAGCGACCATCGGGGCAGCGATCGCACCGGACTCCCCGAGGCCCGTGACGAACCCGAGGACGAGTGATCCGGTGACGTTGATCAGCAGCGTGCCGACGGGGAAACGCGTCACCCGGGCCTTGAGGAACCCGTCGAGGACGAACCGCAGCGCTGCGCCGACGCCGCCGCCGACCGCGACGAGCAGGAGGGTGAGGACGGTCATCGCGTTGCTCGCTTCGTGCGCGCGCCCGCGACCGCGAGCCCGGCGACCACCGCCGCGAGCCCGAGCAGGACCGACAGCAGCGCGTACCCGCTCCCGGCAGCCCAGCGTCCGACGTCGAGCAGCCGCGCGGTGTCGTCGGCAAGCGTGCTGTACGTCGTGAACCCGCCGAGCACACCGGTGCCGACGAACAGCCGCAGTGCCCGACGTCGTCCGACGTCCGGCCCCCGGCGGGCGAGGGCGTCGAGCAGCAGGCCGAGGCAGAACGCGCCGACGACGTTGATCGCGAGGACCGTCCAGCTGATGCCGTCGACGGCCGGCAGCGCCTGGGCGAGCACGGCCCGGACCGCGGTGCCGATCGCGCCGCCGAACGCCACGAGGGCGATGAGGGACCAGCGGGTGTGTGGCGGCGGGTCCAGCGCAGGACGACCTCCGCCTGTCTCGTCCGTGTCCCGCATGAGTCTCCGCTCGCCGACCTGCCGACGCGATGGTACCGCCGGCTCTCGCACTCTCGGGCGGATCCACCCCGTTCATCTGCTCTTGTCGTATTATCAATGTACGTATTGAGGAGCCGATGATGCTGTACCAGTCGACGTTCGAAGACCTCCGGTCCCGCATCCGGTCCGGAGAGTTCCCCGTGGGGGCGCGCCTCCCGTCTGAAGCCGACCTCCTGGCGCACTACGACATCAGCGCGATCACGCTGCGGCGAGCGCTCGACATGCTCCGCGAGGACGGGTACGTCGCCCGGCGACCACGGGTCGGCACGACCGTCGTGAGCACCGAGCCGACGGCACGTCTCCGGCCGACCGACCGGATCGACGTCGGAGTGGTCCTCACCAACTTCGACGACACCTTCGGCACCCGGGTCCTCGAGGGCATGCTCGACGAGGCCGGCACCGACACCGACGTGATCGTCAAGCGCACCCACGGTGACCACGATGCCGAGGATGCGGCGATCCGCGCGCTGGCGGCACGGGTACAGGGCTTGGTCGTGCTGCCGAGCAGCTCCGAGTTCATCCCACCGGGGGTCCTCGAGCTCCTGCCCACGGGGTTCCCCGTCGTGATCCTCGACCGTCGGTACGAGGGCATCCCGGTGTCGGACATCTCCACGGACAACATCGGTGCCGGTGCTGCAGCGACGGAGCACCTGTTCGGCCTCGGGCACCGGCGGGTGGCCCTCGTCACATCGGACAGCCGGGTGACGTCCAACGACGACCGTCGCCGCGGCTGGGTCGGTGCGCACGCCCGGAACGACAAGGCGCTCGACGACGCGCTGGCGTTCCACGACGTCGAGTCGACACTGCCGGGGTCGACGGACCGCCCGGAGGACGACGTCGCTCGGCTCGTCGCGTTCGTCGAGGCCCACCCCGAGGCGACGGCGTTCGTCGCCGGCGAGTACAACATCGCGCTGCTGCTCCGGGACGCTCTGGAGCAGGTGGGCAAGCGGGTTCCCGACGACGTCTCCATCGTCTGCTTCGACCACCCGGATGCGACATTCGACCGCCAGCTGTTCCGGTTCACGCACATCGCGCAGGACCAGCCCGGGGTCGGACGTCAGGCGGTGGCCCAGGTGCTGCGGCAGGCACGAGGCGAGAGCGGGTCCCGGAAGATCCTCGTGCCTGCGCAGCTGGTGACCGGCGCGTCGACTGCGCAGCCGCCTACTGGTCGAGTCGGGCGCGCAACTCGGTCGCCATCGCGGCGCTGAGCTGCGTCGAGTACGGCACCGCGCCGACGGGACGCTCGGTCCAGTCGTTGGCGGCAGGCCGGTCGAGCTCCTCCGGGAACGCCCCCCAGAGCGCGTCGGTGCTGGCACGGACGAACGCCGTCAGGGCGACGCGGTCGGCGTCCCCGTCCGGCAGCCGCTCCAGGAGGAGCCCGAGGTACCGGTAGTACACGCCCTTGAACAGGCCCTCGTCGCCGCCGTCGCCCTCCTGGCGGAAGACGACACCGTCGGACAGCTCGGTGACCGCGGTCCGTGCGGTCCGGACTGCGACGGCGAGCAGGTCGACGTCCGGTCGGCGATCGGCCAGCTCGACAGCGGCCCCGACGTACAGCCCCTGGTTGTAGGTGAACCGCCACTGCGTGTCCACCCTGCCGTCGCCCTCACGGTTGACCCCGTCCTCGACGAACCCGTCGGCGGCGTCGACGAGGTGGTCGGTCAGCCAGTCGAACGCCGTCTCCGCGTGCTGCAGGAACCGGCCGTCACCGGTGATCCGGTGCAGCCGTGCGCCGAGGATGACGAGCGGTCCGTTGGCCGGGGTGTTCTTGTACGCGAGCTGCTGCCTGCGCCACGCCAGGCTCGTCCCGCCGGTGTCGTTCCAGCCGTGCTCCACCACGTGGTCGAACAGGGCGACGGTGTCGTCGAGGTACTGCTGCTCCCCGGTTGCGCCGTGCAGCCGCAGGGTCGCGAGGGCGAACCAGAGCATGTCGTCGAAGTAGTCGTTGAACAGCGAGCCGCCGTTCCGCTCGACGATGTTCCGGTGCGCCGCCCGCGCCTGCTCCAGTCGGACCGGGTCGCCGCTGCGCTCGAACGCGTCGAGACGGACGTCCATGAGGTGCGCGAGCCACCAGTAGTTGAACGTGCTGTCGTCGGCTTCCTGCACCGGCCACGAGTTGTGGAGGTACTGCGGCCACGGCGCTCCGTAGAGGCGCTCGATGCTGTCCTGCATGCGGTCGGCGCGGTCCGCCCAGACGCCGGTCATCGTGTCGGTCACTTGCGGTTCTCCTGGAGGATGCGGTCGCCCTGCTTCGCAGCCTGGGCGAGTGTCTGCTCGGCAGACAGCTGGCCGGACATGAACTTCTCGAGCGCCGGGGTGAGTGCCTTGCCCTCGACGTCGCTGTACCCGGGGACGTCGGGCCGCACGGTGGCGTAGTCGAGCGTCTTGACGAAGCCGGCGTACCGCGGGTCGTCGGTGAAGAACGGGTCGTTGGCGGAGGACCGGTTGGCCGGGATCCACCCGGAGACCTTGGCGAAGTCGACACCGTTCTCGGGCTTCGTCGCCCACCACTTCTCGAACGCCCAGGCGCCGTCGGACTGCTGCGCGCCGGTCGGGATCACGAGACCGAACCCGCCCATCACGGCACCCTTCTCGCCGCTCGGTCCGGCGACCGGTTCGGTCACGCCCCACTTGAGGCCATCGGCCTTCTCGAGGTTCGGCACGTCCCACGGTCCGTCGTACTTCATGGCTGCCTGGCCCGCCGCGAAGACGTCGTTGCTGTCGCCGAAGCCGTTCGTGTACACGCCGTCGTCCGTCAGGCTCTTCCAGAAGTCGAGTACTTCGACGCCTTCGGGGCTGTTGAACGCGGTCTTCGTGCCGTCCTTGTTGAGGAGTCGCCCGCCGGCCTGCTGGAGCCACATCGAGAACAGACCGGGGTCGTTGAGCATGAACCCGGATTGCTGCAGCTTCCCGCCCTTCGTGACGGTGAGCTCTCGCGCGTCGGTCTTGAGTTCGTCCCACGTCGTCGGCGGCGTGAGTCCGGCCTTCGCGAACAGGTCTTCGTTGTAGACGAGGGACCGGTTGTCGACCAGGAGCGGCAGGCCGTAGAGCTTGCCGTCGTGCCGCATCTCGGACAGTGCCTGCGGGTAGAACTCCTCCGTGTCGACGCCGTCTTCCTCGACCCGGTCGTCGATCGCCTGCAACGCGCCCTTCGGTGCGTAGAGGGACGTCTGGTAGCGGTCCCAGAGCACGAGATCGGGGACCTTCCCGCCGGCGATCGCGGTGAGCAGCTTCTGCTCCACGAGTTCCTGCGGGACGTACTTCACCGTGTACTTCGTCTGCGCCTTGTTGAAGGCACTGGTCATGGTGTTGATCTGATCGACCTGGTCACCGGACCAGGAGCCCCACATGGTGACTTCTTGCCGGCCGCCGGCACCCGTGGCACCGGAGGAACCGGACGAGCAACCGGTGAGGACGAGCGCGGCGGCAGCGAGTGCCGCGGCCGCGCCGAGGAAGTGGCGTGACTTCATTGTCGTGTGCTTTCTGGTGTGCGGGGCGCGGCGGGCGTGCCGACTCCCCGGGGTGGATGAGGGGACTACTTGGTGCCGGCGTGCGCGATGCCCTCGATGATCCAGCGCTGGGCGAGGATGAACACGACCAGGACGGGGAGCATCGTGATGATCGTCCCGGCCATCAACGGGCCGTAGTTCGTCGTGTAGTTGTTGACGAAGCCGGCGAGCCCGACCTGGACGGTCATCATCTTCGGGTCGTTGAGCACGATCAGCGGCCAGAGGAAGTTGTTCCAGCCGGCCTGGAAGCTGAGCAGGCCGAGGACGGCGAGCCCGGCCTTCGTGAGCGGGAAGTAGATCACCGCGAAGATCCGGAACTCGCCGGCACCGTCGATCCGCGCGGCCTCCCCGAGTTCGTCGGGCAGTGTCTCGAAGAACTGCTTCATGAAGAAGACCGCGAACGCACCCGCTGCTCCCGGGACGATGACTGCCCAGTACGTGTTGATGAGGCCGAGTCCGCCGTTGCCGCCGAGGTCGTTGCCGCCGAGCAGCGGGAAGTGCCGGAGGATCAGGAACGTCGGGATCATCGTGACGATGCTCGGGACCATGAGCGACGACAGGAAGGTGATGAACACCGCCTGGCGTCCGGCGAACCGCAGCTTCGCGAGGGCGTACCCGGCGAGGGAGCCGAAGAACAGGTTGGCGACTGCCCCACCGACGCCGAGGACGAGCGAGTTGACGAAGTACCGCCCGTACGGGACGGTCGTCACGGCTTGCACGAAGTTGTCGACCGTCGGGCGCTGCGGGATGAGGGACAGCGAGTGGGCGAGGATCTCGCCGGCGGGCTTGAGCGATGTCGCGAGTGTCCAGATCAGCGGTGCGACGGTGACGATGCTGACGAGGCAGACGCCGATCCACCAGGCGGTCGTCTTCGTCCGGCGGACGGCAGCGGCCCGTCGTCGGAGCTGTTGTCCGTCGCGGCTCGGGGCACTGGCGGATCCGGTCGGAGTGGCGGTCGTGGTCATCGTTCGGAGTCCCTGTTGGTGAGGCGGGCGTTGACGAGGGAGAACGCGAGGATGATCACGAACAGGATGAACGACAGCGCGGAGGCATAGCCCATCTGCAGGGACCCGAACCCGCGATCGTAGATGTAGTAGACGATCGTCACGGTCGAGTTGCCGGGACCGCCCTTCGTCAGGACGTACGCCTGGTCGAACACCTGGAAGGCGTTGATGATGAGCAGCGTCGACACCAGGAACGTGGTGCGGCGGATGCTCGGCAGCACGACGTACCGGAAGACCTGCCATGCGTTGGCGCCGTCGAGTCGTGCTGCTTCGCGGAGGTCCGGCGAGACACCCTGCAGCCCGCCGAGGAAGATCATCATGTTCCCGCCGAAGCCGGCCCAGACGCTCATCATGACGATCGCGAACATCGCCCAGTGTGAGTCGTAGAGCCAGGCGGGTCCGTTGATGCCGAACCAGCCGAGCGCCTCGTTGAGCAGACCGTGCTGCGGGTTGAGCACCCAGTACCAGATCGTCGCGGTCGCCACGGTGGACGAGACGACCGGGATGTAGAACAGCGTGCGGAAGACGCGCGCGCTCCGGGCGCTCCGGTTCAGCAGCAGTGCGGTGGCCATCGCGATGACCAGGCCGAGCGGCACGTACAGCACCGTGTAGAGCACCGTGTTGCGGAGCGAGATCCAGAAGAACGGGTCGGAGGCGATGTGGACGTAGTTGTCGAAACCGGTCCAGGTGAGGGGCCCGATGACGGCGTAGTCGCTGAGGCTCACGACAGCCGCGATGACGACCGGGAGCGCCGTGAACAGCAGGAAGAGCGCACCCGGCAGTGCGAGGAACACCCAGGCCGCGCGGGTCTGCTGCTTGCGCGTCGCACTGACGCCGCTTCCCCGCTCGGTCCGGTGCCGCTTCGGAGGTGTGGAATCGAGGGCGCCGTCGGCTTCACCCGCGACGACGGCCTGCTCCTCGGGGGTCGTCACGACGCTCATCGGGTGCTCCGTTCCGGGACCGGTGCCGGAGCGCTGCGCAAGCCGGCGAGGTCGAGCACGAACTCGCAGAACATCGCGTTCGCCCAGGAGAACCAGGGACGGGTGTACGTGGTCGGGTCGTCGACGTCGAAGGACTCGTGCATGAGCCCCGTCCCTGCGTGTGTGGCGCACAGCTGCTGCAGGAGGTGGCCCCGTTCCTCGGCGTCAGTTGCGGTGAGCCCCTGGACGGCGAGTGCGATCGGCCACACGTTGCGCCCGGGGGTGTGCGGGCTGCCGATGCCGCTGCCCGTCGCACCGCTGAACCAGTACGGGTTCGTGGGCGAGAGCACCGCGGCGCGGGTGCGCCGGTAGAGCGCGTCGTCACGGTCGCACCAACCGAGCATCGGCAGGGACAACAGGCTCGGGACGTTCGCGTCGTCCATGAGCAGGGCGCCGCCGGTACCGTCGACCTCGTAGGCCAGGACGACGCCGTGGTCCGGGTGGTCGACGACGCCGTGAGTCCGGATGGCGTCGTCGATCTCGTCGGCGAGGGCCGTTGCCCGCCGAGCCAGCTGCGCGTCGTCGAGCACCGCGGTGGCGAGCACGGCGACGTGTCGCAGCTCGGTGACGGCGAAGGCGTTCCCCGGGATGTTGAAGCCCAGCGTCGTCGCGTCATCGCTCGGCCGGAACGCGCTCCAGGTCAGACCGGTCCGGGCGGTGCGCGGGCCGCGGCCCTGGCGGACGAGGGTGTCACTCGGCAGCAGCGGGTCGGGGCGTTCGAACCGGTACGGCGAGCCCGCCTCGTGGTCCTGCTCGACGGTCCACAACGCGATGGCCGCAGCAGCGACCTCGGCGAACCGGTCGAGGTGGTCGGTGCGCCCCGTGCGCTCCCAGAGGTCGTACGCCAGGCGGATCGGGTAGCAGAGCGAGTCGATCTCGTACTTGCGCTCCCAGACCCACGGGTCCATCGCCGTGTCGTCGTCGGCGTGACCGGCGCCATCGGGGGCGCGATTGAAGGCGTTGGCGTAGGGATCGACGAGGACGTACTCGAGCTGCCGCCGCGACACCGACGCCATGGTGTCGGCCAGCGCTTCGTCCTCGGCGACGAAGTGCAGGTACGGCGTGAGCTGCGCGGTCGAGTCGCGCAGCCACATCGCCGGGATGTCGCCGGTGACCATGAAGATCGTGCCGTCCGGCATGTCCGTCATCGTCGTCGACAGCGTGTTCGCGAAGCAGTTCGCGAACACCGCGCCGACGTCGGACCCCATCCGGTCCTCGACCTGCCGGGCGACCCTGCCCACGAGGTCTGCATGTATCTGAGCCACGTTGCTCCCTTGACTTTCGCTGGTACTGCTCCAACTATATTGATTGGCCCAATTCACGCAAGAAGTAGTTCAAGTATACTTTTTTGCGCCTGCACCGGGCAGGGCGGATCAAGGGTCGGATCGAAGGAGATCCCATGCAGCACAGACTCGTCAGCCTGCTCGTGGCCGGTGCCGTCGCGTCGGCCACGCTCACCGGTGTGGGCATCGCAACCGACCCTGGCCGAGCCTCCGCCCTGACCACCACCCAGGCGACCGACGCGTACGACGCGTTCGTCGCCACCTACTGGGACGCGGACGCGAAGTACTTCACCACCTACAGCGACCGCCAGGTCCACCAGGAGCACGCGGTCGGACCGCAGGGTGGGCTCTACACGGACTACTGGTGGGAGGCCCAGAACTGGGAGGCGGTGATGGACCGCTACGAACGCACCCACGACGCAACGAGTCGGCAGATGATCGACGACGTCTTCGACGGCTGGCAGGCGGCGTACCCGGACTTCCGGCAGAACGACTGGAACGACGACATGGGCTGGTGGGCCCGTGGCGCGGTCCGCGCGTACGAACTGACCGGGGAACAGCGGTTCCTCGACGAATCGGAGGAGGTCTTCGGCTTCATCGCGCAGTACGAGGACACGACGTACGGCGGTGGCATCTGGTGGAAGAACGTCGACGTCGGTGACGGCAGCAAGAACGAGAAGAACGTGGCGACGAACGGCACCGCCGTGCAGACGGCGCTCCGGCTGTACGCTGCGACCGGCGACACGACCTACCGGGACACGGCCGAGCGGCTCTTCGCCTGGCTGCAGACCGACTTCGACCGGAACGGGCACATCCGCGACCACGTCAGCGGCACCGGGCAGTTCACCGACTACGACTGGACGTACAACCAGGGCCAGTACGCCGGCGCCGCCCTGCAGATGTACCTGCTCACGAACGACCAGCAGTACCTGGCCGACGCCACCCGTGCCGTGGACTGGGCGGTGGCGAACCTGACCGTCGCCGATACCTTCCTCAACGAGGGCTCGAGCGACACACAGGGGTTCAAGGCCATCCTCACCCGGGACATCCGAGACCTGATCGACGACGCCGGACAGACCCAGTACGAGTCGGTCCTCACCGCGAACGCATCGCAGGCAGCGGCGCACGTCTCGCCCGAGGGCATCGGCGGACCGGACTGGACCGCCCCGACCCCGTCGACCAGCACCGCCCCGCAACAGTCCCTCGCAGCGTCGGCCACCGTGGCGATCGTGCAGCAGGCGACACCGGACGGCTCGACCGTGGTGGAGCAGGGTGACGGCGTGTACCAGGCGGAGAACATCGACCACCCGGGCATCCCGACCGAAGCGACCGGTACCGGCTACACCGGGCGCGGCTACCTGGCCGGGTGGAACACCGCAGGTACCGCGGCGACGGCGCACGTCAACGTCGCGAGCGCGGGGACACACAGCGTGACACTCCGGTACGCGGCCGCAGCGGGGACCGCGACGCGCATCGTCCGCGTGGGCAGCGGGACCGCGACCACCGTGACCCTGCCGGCGACGGGATCGTGGTCGACGTGGAGCACGGTCACGTTGCCCGTGCAGCTGACAGCAGGGTCGAACGCCCTGTCGATCGCCGTGCCCGCCAGCAACGGGAACTACGTCAACCTCGACTCGGTGTCCGTCTCGCTCTGAACGACAGAGCGACGGCGACACGGCCGCCACCAGGACGACGAAGGCCCTCACCCGGTCGGGTGAGGGCCTTCGAGCTGGTGACCCCAGCGGGATTCGAACCCGCGTTACCGCCGTGAGAGGGCAGCGTACTAGGCCGCTATACGATGGGGCCGCGGCGATGTCCCGGATCGGGACGTGTGTCGGTTCGGAGTGTGTCACTCGTGGTGACCCCAGCGGGATTCGAACCCGCGTTACCGCCGTGAGAGGGCGGCGTACTAGGCCACTGTACGATGGGGCCGTTCCGACAACTCGACAAGTATGGCACAGGGTGTGAGCGAGCACCAAAACGCCCGGGTCCGCGCCGGTGTGTCGCCATGCCGACCAGGGCACACGGAGGGTCGGCATACGGTGGGTCGATGACGGTGCGCATCGGCCTGTCCGGCTGGCAGTACGACTCGTGGCGCGGCGACTTCTACCCCGCCGGGCTCGCCAAGCGGCGCTGGCTCGAGCACGTCGGCACGCGCTTCCCGACGGTCGAGGTCAACGGCTCCTTCTACTCGCTGCAGCGTCCGTCGCGGTACCGTGCCTGGCGTGCAGCGGTCCCCGAGGACTTCCGCTTCGCGCTGAAGGGCGGCAGGTACCTGACGCACATGCTCCGCCTGCGGAACGTCGACACGGCGCTGGCGAACTTCTTCGCCTCCGGGCCGCTGGAGCTCGGTCCGACCCTCGGCCCGGTGCTCTGGCAACTCCCCGAGCACGTCGTCCCGACGCCTGACGTGCTCGACGCGTTCCTCGCCCTGCTGCCCGCCACCCACGGCGAGGCCGCCGCCCTCGCCGCCGGGCACGACGCGAAGGTCGTCGAGCCGTCGACCACGGCGGAGGACCCGGCACTGCCGGTCCACCACGTCCTGGAGGTCCGCTCCCCCGACGCCGTCACCCCGGACCACCTCGCCGTCCTCCGCACACACCGCACCGCGCTCGTCGATTCGCACGCGGGCGACTTCCCCCGCTTGGTCCACGACACCGACGCGCCGCTCGCGTACCTCCGGCTCCACGGCGCGCCGCACACGTACCACGACGGCTACGGCCGGGAGGCCCTGCTCACCTGGGCGGACACGGTCCGGCACCACGTCGCCGCCGGACGTGACGTCTGGGTCTACTTCGACAACGACGCGGAACGCCACGCCCCGTGGGACGCACTCGAGCTCGGCGGACTGCTCGGGCTACCGACCCTCAGACGGTGAACGACTCCCCCGGTGCGAGCACGACGACCTCGCCCGCGGGCTCGACGACCTGCCGGATCCGGTCCGTGTGCCCCGCGAACCCGATGTCGGACAGCGTGGCCTCATGGATCGGGATCGCCCGTCGTGGGGCGACGGCGAGCAGGTGGTCCATCAGCTCACCGATCTTCAGCCAGGGCGCCCCGACCGGTGCCGCGAACACCTCGACGGGTGCTCCGGGGTCGATGTAGGCGTCACCCGGGTGGAACAGCGTGCTGTTGACGAACACCCCGGTGTTGTCGACGACCGGCACGGACGAGTGGATCAGCTGGTGCCGCGTGCCGTGGAACGACAGGGTGAAGGCCCCGACGGTCCGGGTGTCACCGTCCGCCACGACGTCCACCTCGACGGCCGCCGCCAGCGCCGACGCGACCCCGGCCGGGCCGAACACCGGGATGCCCGGGTTCCGGTCCAGGATCCGGTCGAGCTGCTCGGCCGTGCCGTGGTCCGGGTGCTCGTGGGTCACGACGACGGCGACGACATCGCTCACCTCGACCGGGCGCGTGTAGGCGCCGGGGTCGATGACCAGGCGGCCGCCGTCCTGCTCGACGACGAGACAGGCGTGCTCGAGCTTCGTGACCAGCATGCGGGCGAGGCTACGCCGGCCGCCCGGACGCCGACCAGCCGAAGCCGAGTCCCGGATGCCGGTCACGGGACGCCCGCCACCGGTTGCTCGATGCGGGACGCTCGCCCGCTGGGCGACCCGGTCACCGGCACGGCCGCGTGGTCGTCTGCCGCACCACGAGCCGCACGGCGGACGGCGCGAGGGGCCCCGGGGACGCACCCTGGGCCTCCAGGACGACCGCCCGTGCGGCCACACGACCCTGCGCCTCCGGGTCCTGCGCGACCGTCGTGAGGCCGAGGACCTCGCCGTACTCGTGCCCGTCGACGCCGGTGACGGACACGTCCCGCGGCACGTCGAGCCCGAGCCGGTGTGCGGCGACCACGACGCCGAGCGCCATCTCGTCCGAGGCGCAGACCACCGCGGTCGGCCGGTCCGGGGCCGCGACGTCGAGCAGCGCGGTCCCCGCCGCGACCCCGCCGGCGAACGAGAACCGACCGTCGGCGTACCAGTCGCGACGGACCGGGGCTCCAGCGCACACCATCGCCTCGGTGAACCCGTCCCGGCGGCGGTAGGGCACGGCGACGCTGAGGCCGGCTTCGTCCTGCCCGCCGACGTAGGCGACCTCGCGGTGTCCCAGTCCGGTGAGGTGGACGACCGCCAGGGCAGCCACCTCGTGGTCGTCGACACCGACGTTCCGCAGATCGTGCGCCGGCCCGCCGATCACGATCGTCGGCAGCTCGCTGACCTGCAGCTCGCGGCGTTCGGTCTCGTCGAGGGCCAGCGACATCAACACCAGCGCATCGACGCGCTGTCGCAGCATCGCGCGCCGGAACGCCCGGTGCCGATCACCCCCCGGTCCGCCGAGGTTGTAGAGGACGAGGTCGTAGCCGGCGGCTCGGAGTTCAGCGTCGACGCCGCCCAGGGCCTTGGCCGTGAACCAGCGGTCGATCACCGGCAGGACGACACCGACTGCGCGCTGGCGACCGGTGGCCAGGCCCGCCGCCGCCGAGCTCGGGACGTACCCGAGCTCGTCGGCGACCCGGCGGACCTGGTCGATCGTCGTCCCTGCCACCGTCGGCAGACCACGGAGCGCCCGCGAGACCGTCGCCTTCGACAGCCCGGTCACCTGCGCGATCTCCTGGATCCCCACGGGATCGTCCCGGGAGGCCCGTCAGCGGCCGGTCGCGCGCGTCGCGACCGCCGGCTGGTCCGGCTGGGCAGCGGCGTCGGTCCGCCGGAGTACCCGCCGTCGCCATCGGTCCAGGAGGACGATCGCCACGACGGTCCCGAGCAGCGTGAGCGCCCACCCGAGCGCCGGCCGCCCGGTGAGCTCGCAGAAGACGGTGACGCCGAAGAACAGCAGTCCGAAGCACCCGACGAACCCGATGGCCTCCTCGATCCGCGACGTGGGGCGGAGTGGTGCGCGCTGTGCCACGGTCAGCCCTTCACGCCACCGGCGGTGAGACCGGCCACGATGCGGCGCTGGAACACGAGCACCAGGATGACGAGCGGGATCGTGACGATCGTGCCCGCCGCCATCACCGCGGTGTACGGCTCCTGGTGCGGCTGCGACCCGGCGAAGGACGCGATCGCGACCGTGACCGGCTGGGTGGCGTCGCTCGACAGCTGGGACGAGATGAGGTACTCGTTCCAGGACGAGATGAACGCCAGGATCGCGGTCGTGAACACGGCCGGTGCGGCCAGCGGCAGGATGATCCGTCGGAACGCCTGGACGCGGGTGCAGCCGTCGATGCGGGCGGCCTCCTCGAGGTCCCACGGCATCTCCCGGAAGAACGACGCCAGTGTGTAGACCGTCAGTGGCAGCACGAACGAGATGCTCGGCAGGATCAGCGCCTGGTAGCTGCCCATCCACCCGATGTCGGTGAACAGCTGGAACAGCGGCGAGATCAGCGCGACGCCCGGGAACATCGACGCCGCGAGGATCGCGCCGGCGATCAGGGACTTGCCGCGGAACTCGAGCCGGGCCAGCGCGTAGGCGGCGGTCGTGCCGACGAGCAGGGCGATGATCGTGACGACGGCACCGATGAACACACTGTTGAGCAGCGCGCGTCCGAGGTGGTTGCCGAGCGCCGTCGAGAACGCCGTCGCGTAGTTGTCGAGCGTCACGTGGGTGAAGAACGGCGTCGGGTCGAACGTGTAGCCGACGTCGCGGAAGGACGTGACGATCATCCAGTAGAACGGCAGCAGGCACCACAGGGCGATGACGGCGGCCTGGATGCCGGTGCGGAGCCTCGGCCCCGCGTGGCGCTTCACACGGACATCGCCGCGTGCGTCAGCACGTTCGGCGGGAATGCGGAGACGGTCTGCTGCGAGGGTCACTTGAGTTCGCCCTTCTGCTGTGCTGCCTGGGTCTGCACGACGTTCGCGCCGAGGAACCGGACGAAGATGAACGCGACGACGAAGATGACCACGAACGTGATGGTGGACAGTGCCGAGGCGGAGTTGAAGCCCTGCCGGATCTGGTCGACGACCAGCACGGACAGCGAGACGGTCGCGTTCCCGGAACCACCACCACCACCGGTCATGATCGCGATGAGGTCGTAGATCCGCAGGGCGTCGAGCACGCGGAACAGGATCGCGACCATCAGCGCCGGCTTCACGAGCGGCAGGGTGATGTTGACGAACCGCTGCATGGTCGAGGCGCCGTCCATCTTCCCGGCCTCGTAGACCTCGTCCGGGATCAGCTGCAACCCGGCGAGGATGAGCAGCGCCATGAACGGCGTGGTCTTCCAGGTGTCGGCGATGATGATGGCGAAGCGGGAGGCCCACTCGTCGGAGAACCAGAGGACCTGGTGGCCGATGACGTGGTTGAGCACACCGTTCGCGTCGAAGATGAAGTACCAGAGCTTCGCGGTGACGGCGGTCGGGATGGCCCACGGGATGAGGATCGCGGCACGGACGAGGGCGCGGCCCTTGAAGTCGCGGTTCATGATGATGGCCATCCACAGCCCGATGACGGTCTCGAGCGCCACGGTCACGACCGTGAAGAAGAACGTGTTGCCGAACGCCGTCCAGAACTGGGAGCCGAGGTTGCCGGGCGGGCAGGCGGCGGTGCCGCACTGCTGGCCGAGCCAGTGCACGTAGTTCGTGACGCCGGCGAAGCCGCCCTCGACGAACAGGCCGGTGGCCTTGTCCAGTCCCTGGTCGAGTTGGAACGACTGGATGACCGCACTGACGACCGGGTAGCCGATGACGATCGCCAGGAGCACGAGCGTGGGGCCGATGAGGTACACGGCCCACCGACCGTGCTCGGCGTTGAGCCCGCCCTTGCGCCGCTTCGGCGGCTCCATCCCCTGGGGTTCGGGGATCGCTGCGGGGATCTCGGTTGCTGCTGACACGTCACGGCCTCCTTGCCGGTGTCGGGAACGCACAGAGGGAGGACGGGAGGACCGTGGTCGCGTGACCACGACCCTCCCGTCAGCGGGCGGCCTGAGCCGCCCTCGGTGTCAGTTGCCGCCGTCGGTCGCCGACGTGAGGGCCGCCTGCATGTCCTGCATGGCGGCGTCGACGGACTTCGACCCCTTGAGCGCGGCGTAGGTGTTGTCCTGGATCGCCTTGGTCACGGCCGGGTAGAACGGCGTCACCGGACGCGGCTCCGCGGACTTGATCGACTCGAGGAGCGTCGGGAGGTACGGCAGCTTCGCCGTGAGCTCCTCGTCCGTGTACAGGTCACCGACGACCGGGGCGAGCGAGCCCTGGGTCGCGAAGAACTTCTGCGTGTCGTTGGAGATGAGGAACTCGAGGAAGTCGTGCGCGGTGGCCTTGTGCTTCGAGTAGACGCTGATCGCGGCGTTGTGACCGCCGAGGGTCGAGGCACCGACGCCGTCGGCGCCCGGGATCGGGGCGATGCCGAAGGTGTCCTTCACCTTGCTGGAGCCGTCGGTCTTCGCGAGGCTGTACACGTACGGCCAGTTGCGCAGGAACAGCAGCTTGCCGTCCTCGAACGCCTGACGGCCCTGCTCCTCCTGGTAGGTGATCGCTTCCTTCGGGATGTTGCCGTTCTCGAAGGCGTCGACGAGCTTCTGCAGGCCGGCCTTCGCGTCGGAGGTGTCGACGTCCGGCTTGCCGCTGCCGTTGAGGACCGCGCCGCCCGCGCCGTTGATCGCCTCGGAGGCGTTGACGGTCAGCCCCTCGTACTTCGCGAACTGCCCCGCGTAGCAGCCGATGCCGGCGTCCTTCGCGATCGAGCAGTCCTGCATCATCTCGTCCCACGTCGTCGGCGGGGTCTTCACGAGGTCCTTGCGGTAGTAGAGCAGGGCGCCGTCGGAGGTCTGTGGGGCCGCGTAGAGCGTGTCGTTGTACGTCGCGGTCTTGACCGTCGACGGCAGGAGCTTCGACGTGTCGATCGCCATGTCGCCGGTGAGCGGGGTGAGCCAGCTCTTCGCGGCGAACTCGGCGGTCCACACCACGTCGACGTCGACCACGTCGTAGTTGTCGTCCTTCGCCTGGAAGTGCTGCACCAGGTCGTCGTGCTGCTGGTCTGCCTGGTCGGACTGCTCCTTGAAGGTGACCTTCTCGTCCGGGTGGGCCTTGTTCCACTTGGCGATCAGCGGGCGGACGACGTTCGAGTTGTCCTTGCCCTGCACGTAGGTGATCGGTCCGCGGCTGTCCTGGCCGCCCTTCGCGTCGTCCGAGGCCGAACTCCCGCTCGAGCAGCTCGCGAGCAGCAGGCCGACGACCGCGATCCCTGCGATCGAGGCCACGCGGCCCTTCGCACGTGTGTTCTTCACAGCGTTGTCTCCTCATCGAGATCACCAGGAGCGTCGCCGGACCGTGCCCGGCGACGCTGCACTGGAGCAGGCGACGCTGCCTGCTGAGCGAGGACGCTACGCCCCGGACGGGGGTCGTGCAACCGGTTGCACCAGCACCGTGACCGGAGCGTTACACAGCCGCTGCCGGCGCGTCAGGCGCCCGTCGGCGGCAGGGTCTCCTGCGCCAGGTGTGCCTGCTGGGCACGCTCGCTGTCGGCGATGAAGCGCTCGGCACCCTCGCGCGGCATCGACGACTGGCCGCCGCAGTACGCGCACTGCAGCACGTACCGTCCGTGCCCGAACGGGAACACCGGCACGAAGAACAGCGTGAACCAGGTCCGCAGTCGGTGCAGGCGCTGCGCTGCGGTCGACCCGCAGAGGGTGCAGGCGAAGAACAGCACCCCGGCGAGGGCGGAACGTGTGCGGCTGCCGAAGATGATCATGGGTCCCCCTGCTCGTGGCGCACCCGGACGATGTCCGGGCGTGGCGGCGCGGTGTCCGCCCTCGTCCGACGACGATAGCCCACAGCCGGCGAGCCGGAGCCGGAGCGCGCGGCCCCGAGCGCGCCGCCCCGAAACGACGAAAGCCCCCGGTCTCCCGGGGGCTTTCGTGTGTCCAACTGCTGGGGTACCTGGACTCGAACCAAGAACGACGGTACCAGAAACCGCTGTGTTGCCAATTACACCATACCCCAAAGGCCTTGCGGCCCTGCGCCCCGTTGTCCGGGGCACGATCAACTACTGTACAGCATCCCGGAGGTCTCCGAGACCACCGACCAGGTCACGGTGCACGGCCGCCGCGGTCGACGCACCGTGTCCGGCCGCGACGATGAGCTGCTCGGGCCCGGGCGGGGTGACGTCCCCGACCGCGTACAGTCCGGGGAGGTTCGACCGACCGAGCCGGTCCACCCGCACGAAGCCCAGCTCGTCGCGGTCGAGGTCCGCGTCGACCCAGTCCAGGTCCGCGTGCCACTCGGGCCGGACGAAGGCGCCCGAGCGCGGTACCACGTCCCCGTCGGCCAGCCGCACCCCGGTCATGCCGCTCCGGTCCCCCTCCAGGTCCGCCACCGGACGCTCGTCGATGCGGATGCCGGCCGCGACCAGGCGTGCCCGCCCGGTCTCGGACACCGGAGCCACCCCGTTCGTGAAGACGACGAGGTCGTCGGTCCACGACCCGACGAGCAGAGCGCGGTCGACGACGTCGTCGGTCTCGCCGATGAACGCCAGCGGCGATCCGGCCTTGTCGTACCCGTCGCACTCCACGCAGCTGTGGACGTCGGTGCCGTAGAACGCCCGGAGCGACGGCAGCGCGGGGAACGACTCACGGAGGCCCGTGGCGATCACCACGGCGCGGGCGGTGGCCGCCACCTCGGCGCCACGCCAGGTGCCGTGCACGTTCCAGGCGCCGTCGGTCTGCCAGACCCGGTCGACGACGGCCTGCGTGACCGTCGCCTCCGGGTACCCGGCGACCTCGTCCCGCCCGAGCTTCCGCAGCTCGAGGGGCGAGATGCCGTCCCGCGTGATGAACCCGTGCGACCGGAGGGTCGCGGCGTTCCGCGGGCGGTTCGCGTCGAGGAGCAGCACCGTGCGTCTCGCGCGCACCAGGTTCAGCGCAGCGCTGAGCCCCGCGGGACCCGCGCCGATGACGACGACGTCGACCACGGACGTCAGCGCGCCGCGAGGGAACGGAGCCGCGCGAGCGTGGACTGCTTGCCGAGGATCTCCATCGACTCGAAGAGCGGCGGGCTGATCCGACGACCGGACACCGCCACGCGCAGCGGACCGAACGCCACCCGGGGCTTCAGCTCGAGGCCGTCGATGAGCGCCGTCCGGAGCGACTGCTCGATGGCGGCCGTCGACCAGTCGTCCAGCTGTTCGAGAGCGGTGATGCCGGCCTGGAGGACCGGGGCCGGGTCGCCCTTGAGGGATCCGAGGGCGTCGTCCTCGACCACCAGGTCGTCGTCGGAGGTGAACAGGAAGCCGAGCATCGCGGGTGCCTCGCTGAGCAGCTGCATGCGCTCCTGGACCAGCGGGGCCGCGAGCTCGAGCACGCGCTCCTGCTCGGCCGTCGCCGGCTCGTCGAGGAACTCCGTGAGGTAGGGCTGGAGCCGGCCACGGAAGTCGGCGGGATCGAGCAGGCGGATGTGGTCGCCGTTGATCGACTCAGCCTTCTTGTGGTCGAAGCGCGCCGGGTTCGGGTTCACGTCCGTGACCTCGAACGCCGCGATCATCTCGGCGATCGAGAAGACGTCGCGGTCGGGGCCGATCGACCACCCGAGCAGCGCCAGGTAGTTCACGAGTCCTTCGGGCACCATGCCGTTCGACCGGTGGTGGAACAGGTTGGACTCGGGATCCCGCTTCGAGAGCTTCTTGTTGCCCTCCCCCATCACGTACGGCAGGTGACCGAACTGCGGGATGAACCGAGCGAGACCGATCTCGTGGAGCGCCTCGTACAGCGCGATCTGCCGCGGCGTCGACGACAGCAGGTCCTCGCCACGGAGGACGTGGGTGATCCCCATCAGGGCGTCGTCGAGGGGGTTCGTGAACGTGTAGAGCGGTTTGCCGTTCGGACGCACCACGACGAAGTCCGGGAAGGAGCCCTGTGGGAAGGTGATGTCACCGCGAACCAGGTCCTGGAAGCTGAGATCGCGGTCCGGTACGCGCAGGCGCAGCGCCGGCGCACGGCCCTCGTCCCGGAACGCCTGGCGCTGGGCGTCCGTGAGGTCGCGCTCGTGGTTGTCGTAGCCCTGCTTCGGGTCTCGACCGTTCGCGACGTTGCGGGCTTCCATCTCCTCGGGAGTGACGTACGACTCGTAGACGTGCCCCGCTGCGGTGAGCTGTGCGATGGCGTCCGCGTAGATGTCGGCCCGCTCCGACTGCCGGTACGGGCCGTGGGGTCCGCCGACCTCGACGCCCTCGTCCCAGTCCAGCTGCAGCCAGCGCAGTGCCTCGATGATCTGCGCGTAGGACTCCTCGCTGTCCCGGGCGGCGTCGGTGTCCTCGATGCGGAACACGAGCTTGCCACCCGTGTGCCGGGCGTAGGCCCAGTTGAACAGGGCAGTGCGGACCAGGCCGACGTGCGGCGTCCCGGTGGGCGACGGGCAGAACCGGACGCGGACGTCGGAACCGGTGGCAGAAGAGAATGGCGCTGTCATGACGCCCTGATCCTACCGCGACCGCCCGTCCGACTGGAGGGCGGCGATGGACAGCAGGGTGGAATGCAGAAAACCCCTGACAGAGGGAGCGGATGCTCCCCGTGTCAGGGGTCTTCATGAAAAGAAGTCCGGCGGCGTCCTACTCTCCCACAAGGTCCCCCTTGCAGTACCATCGGCGCTGAGAGGCTTAGCTTCCGGGTTCGGAATGTGACCGGGCGTTTCCCTCTCGCTATGACCACCGGAACACCATCGACCCGATCATCTCCGGATCAAACAGGTTCCAGCCATCCCCCACCAACGGGTTGGTGCCTGCAACCCACGAAACGGATTGTCGACACCCCACACCGGTGGGGTAGCTGAACTATTCAGTTTGATTCCCGATCGTCTGTCGGGAACCACAAAGTGGACGCGAGCCCCAACCCCCGAAGGGGTCAGGAAAAAAGTGTGTGTCAAGTCTTCGGCTTATTAGTACCGGTCAGCTCCACGGGTCGTTAGTCCCCGCTTCCACATCCGGCCTATCAACCCAGTA
>NZ_QKSD01000006.1 GCF_003234085.1 Curtobacterium sp. MCPF17_052 | reverse complement strand
CGACGAGCACGTCGTCGTCGCCCTGCACGGCAGCCTTGCTCGAGGCACTCCAGCGTCCGACCGCCGCGCATCGTTCGGCGGCCCGTCGCGTCGCCGCGGCCGTGGCGTTCGCG
Organism: Curtobacterium sp. MCPF17_052; assembly: GCF_003234085.1. GTDB lineage: Bacteria > Actinomycetota > Actinomycetes > Actinomycetales > Microbacteriaceae > Curtobacterium. Next base: position 220,863 of record NZ_QKSD01000006.1, on the reverse strand, counting down.
ACGCCTGTCGCCCTCCTCGCGACGCAGCTGACCCTCCCGGCCTTCGCCGACCCCGCGACGGCGGTCGTCCCGGCAGCGGCGACGGCCCCCGCCGCCCAGACGTTCTCCACGCAGGGCGCGGTCGAGCTCGCCGTGGACCGCGACGGCTTCACGGTGCAGGCGCCGAAGCCGAAGCCGAAGCCGGAACCGCAGACTCCGGCTGCCCCGACCACTGCCCCGGCGGTGCAGTCCGTGGCCGCCAGCGCGGTCGCCCCGAAGCCCGCCGCCGCACCGGCCCCCGTCCGCGTCGTCCCGACACCGACCCCCGGTAGCGCCCAGGCGATCGCCGCCGACATGGTCGCGGCTCGCGGCTGGAGCAGCGACGACTTCGGCTGTCTCGTGTCGCTCTGGGACCGCGAGTCCGGCTGGCGCACCACGGCCGCCAACCCGAACGGCGCGTACGGCATCCCGCAGGCGTACCCGGGGTCGAAGATGGCGTCAGCCGGAGCCGACTGGCAGACGAACCCCGCGACGCAGATCACGTGGGGGCTCGACTACATCGCCGGTCGGTACGGCACCCCGTGTGGTGCGTGGGCGCACAGCGAGGCCGTCGGCTCGTACTGAGTCGTCGGTGCCTGCCGGTCGCTCGTGGTGTGCACCCGTCACCGGATGGACAGCCGGTCTCGGATCAGGACACGGCGAGTGCCCGGCGGAGCTCCTGGCAGAGTTCGCCGAGCGCCTGCGGCACAGCACGACTGATGCGCGGGAAGGCCATGAAGCCGTGCGGCATGCCGAAGTACGTCGTGGTCCGGACGGCGACCCCCGCGTCCTGCAGGGATGCGGCGAACCGGAGCCCGTCGTCCCGGAGCGGGTCGTGCTCGGCGACCTGCACCAGGGCGGGCGGCAGCCCGGCCAGTTCCGCGAACAGCGGTGACGCGTACGGCTCGCGCGGGTCCGCGCCGCCGAGGTAGTGGCGGCGGAACGCGAGCATGTCGGCCTTGGTCAGGATCGGGGCGGTGGCGTTCTCGTCGATCGACGGGCTCGCCATCGTCAGGTCGGTCGCCGGGTAGAGGAGTGCCTGGAACGCGATCGCCGGGCCGGAACGGTCGCGTGCCATCAGGGCGACGACGGCGGCCAGGTTCCCGCCGGCGCTGTCGCCGACGACCGCGACCCGGGTCGTGTCGGCACCGAGTTCCGATGCGCGACCGACGAGGTCCACCGTGGCGGCGTACGAGTCCTCGGCGGCCGCGGGCCAGCGGTGACCCGGCGCGAGGCGGTAGTCCAGGGACGCGACGACCACCCGGGCGTCCCGCGCGATGTTCGACGCCAGCCAGTCGTAGGTGTCGAGGGTGCCCGAGGTCCAGCCGCCGCCGTGCACGAGGACCACGAGCGGTGGGGTCCCGGTGAACGTCGTCGGACGGTACACGCGCACCCCGATCGGTCCGTCCTGCCCCGCGGCGGTCGTGTCGCGGACGCTGACCCCGGGAGCGAGTCCGCCGAGCAGCAGGTCCGTGACGGCGTTGTGGCCGACCACCCGCTGCTGGTCGGCGGTGATCTGGGCCTCGGAGCGGCGGGTCACGGACGCCAGCCCGATCAGCCGTCCCAGGACCTTGGTCCGTCGATCGAGTTCCGTCACGGTTCCTCCTCCGTCGCCGTCCTGGCACAGCCGCCGTCCTGGTGGCTCTCAGCAGTCTCCGCTCCGGACGGGTGCGGACGGTCAGGGAGCGGCAAGCGGAAACCGGGCGACGGCGGAGGATCATGGATCCGGAGGCGGGTCAGTTCCGTAGGGTCGTTCGCGGGTACTCACCGAACGCGGCTTGGTAGGCGCCGGAGAACCGGCCCAGGTGTGCGAAGCCCCACCTTCGGGCGATGTCTCGCACGGAAGCAGTCGCTGCGTCCAGCTGCCGGAGTTCTCGGTGGGCTCCGTGGAGACGAACGGTCTGCAAGTACCGCATGGGTGTTTGACCGAGGTGCCGTTGGAAAGCCTCCTGCGTCGCTCGGACGCTCAGACCAGCAGCCTCGGCAACGTCGGAGACGCTCATCGGGTCGGCGGCGTGCTCGTGGATGTACTCGACCGCTGCGCGGATCCGGTCTCGTCTCGGCAAGAGCACCGCACGAGGCAGCGCGCGCACCCGCGGTGGGTACATCCGCAGGAACGCGGCAGCGGTGCCTCGGGTGAGGGTGTGCCACAGCAGCGTTTCGATGCCGCCGACCTTCAGCTCGCGGGAGAGCAACCCGAGGCTCTCGCGCCACTGCGTGACCGCGGCGGGGTCGAGGGTGCGGAGGTGGTCGAGGCCGAGGTCGGGGACCTCGCCGGTGTGGAACAGTTCGTCGGCGACCTCGTGCACGAGTCGGCGGGACATGTGCACGACGCGTTGGTCGTAGTCCCGGTACTCGAACACGAACTCTCGCGCGCTCGGGAACAGCATCGGGACGTCCCCCGTCATCGGCACCCGGTCGTGCACGATGTCCGGCACACCGGTACCGGAGGTGAGCCACTGGACGATGTACTCGTCCGAGGGCGCCATGACGCCGCGGATGAAACCGTTGATCCGGGACCTGCGAAGGGTCACGTCGGCGTCGCCGACCGCGGTGTGGCGGTAGGTGAAGGGACGTGCGGTGGCCCGGGCGGCCCAGTGCCGGCCGGCGTAGAACCCGCTGAGGTTGAGAACGGCAGCCTCGGGGCTGCTCCCGGCCGCTTCGATCCGGACGTCACTGCGGCCGTCCTCGGTGCGTTCGACGTCCGACGGGTCTTCGTTGGTCGTCGTCATCCGCATCTCCGCGTTTCCCAGCGGCGCCCGCCCTTGCACCAGGTCAGCGCACTCCGACTTCGTTAGAGAGTCTAGCGACCCGACGCGTTGCCGCTGAGGACTTCCTCCTCGGCTCTCGTTCGCCCGTTCATCCCTTTCACGCGGGCCTCCTCGGGGAAATCACGAGTGAGTCGTAGCGTGCAAGGAGCACGAGACCTCGTTGATCGCGTGCACCGTTCTGCACACGATTCGCCCCCTTTGAGCTGGTCGCGGGTGCCCCGCCCACATGACCAGCCGCACCGTCACCAGGTGCGCCTTCCTCGGCGTCAGCCGGCAGGAGCAGGTCGGAACCGGATCATCATGATGTACCTCGTCTACGGACTGTCCTCGATCCTCACCAGCAGCGCGGCCGCAGCCGCCGTGTTGCAGTACACAGCAGCTCTGAGTCAGAGCTCGCTCGCGGACGTCGTGACGATGCCGGCGGTCGATCTGAGCGGCGCGAACACGTCCGTCAGCCTGGTGCTCGGCCCGGGGATCCCCGTGCTCACAGAGGACGCTTCCGACGACGTCCTCGAGCCAGCGCATCAGGAGTTCGTCGACGACATCACCGACCGCACCCGTGCGGTCCTCATCAGCGCGCGTCCCCGCGCCTGACGGAGGCGGCTCGTCCGCCTCTTCGTCGTAGCGGAGCCCTTCGGCGAAGCGCGCCGCGGACGTCTGGAGATGTGGCCGTACGCCCGGGTCAGGTCGCGGTCGCGGTCGCGGTGGGGACCAAAGCGACACTGCGTCGCTCGCGGGGGTTCGGTCGGCGTTCCACCCGTGCAGCGCTGCTGAGACGGTCGACGAGCTTGGTCACACCGGCGGATGTGAGGTGCAGTTTCGCCGCGAGTTCGGTGGGACTCAGAAACCGGTCTCCGCGGCTCGCCTCGACCAGGTGCAGCAGTGCGACCGCATCGGTCGGCCGGATGGCACATGACGTGCGGAACCCGAGTTGGTGGCCGGGATGAAGGCCGTTCCTCGTTCTGAGCAACGGCCTTCAGTCGTACCCGAGCTGCCTGCGGCGGTCGTGGATCAGGCGTCGTGGGCGAGCGAGGAGGACAGCTGCTCGTGTGCCGCGACCTGCTCGAGGAGCAGGTTCGCCTTGTCGAGGGCGGTCTGCACGGCATCGGCACCCGCGACCCAGCGCAGTGGGGGTTCACCGGAATCGGTCAAGGAGACCAGGGCGGCCGCGAGCTTGGCGGGGTCCCCGCCTTGCTTTCCGTTCATGCCCTTCCACGCCTCGATCGTCGTCGCGGTGCGCTCGGCGTAGTCCTCGATCGACAGCTCGGGCCAGATCGTCGACGTGCCTTCGACGAGCAGTTCGGTGCGGAAGAAGCCGGGCTCGACGACCATCGTCGTGATGCCGTACGGAGCGAGGTCGTAGCGGATCGACTCCATCCATCCCTCGAGCGCGAACTTCGACGCGCAGTACGCCGCGACGAACTCCTGGCCGACGATGCCCGCGGTCGAGCTGATCGTGATGACCTGACCGCTGCGCTGGTGACGCATGACGGGCAGGACCGCGCGGGTGACGGTGAGCGGGCCGAAGAAGTTCGTCTCCATCTGCTGCCGCATCTGCGCCGGGCTGATCTCCTCGAAGAACCCGGCGTAGAACAGGCCGGCGTTGTTGACGAGCACGTCGATGCGACCGAAGTGGGCGACGGCAGCGTCGGTGGCTGCTCGGGCGGCGTGCTCGTCGGTGATGTCGAGCGACACCGCCAGCAGGTTCTCCTGGTCACCGAACACGTCGGTGACCTTCGCAGCGTCACGCGCGGTCGCGACGACGCGGTGGCCGGCGGCGAGGGCGGCCCTGGTCAGGTCGATGCCCATCCCGCGTGCTGCGCCGGTGATGAACCAAACCGTGGAGTCGGTCATGGGAGTGCCTTCCTGTCGGGAACGCTGCAAGTCAACGTCGCCGCCTCGGACGGAGCCAGACTCCGCCGACACGGTCACTGACAGGGACCCTCTCGGGGTACCGGCGTGACGTACCGTCGAGGGGTGGACACCCAGGCGGAGATCCGCGACTTCCTGACATCGCGGCGGGCACGGCTCACCCCGGAGCAGATCGGCCTGCCCGACTTCGGTGGACGCCGCCGAGTCGCGGGACTCCGACGGGAGGAGGTGGCTCTCGTCGCCGGGATCAGCGTCGAGTACTACACCCGCCTCGAACGGGGCAACGCGACCGGCGTCTCCGACAGTGTCCTCGACGGCGTCACCCGCGCCCTGCTCCTCGACGATGTCGAAGCCACGCACCTGGTCGACCTCGTCCGTGCTGCCAACGCACCCACGAGCCTCCGGACGCGGCGCTCCGCACAACGACCACAGCACGTCAGTGCGAGCGTGCAGCAGATCGTGGACGGCATGACGGACATGCCGGTGATCGTGCAGAACACCACGCTCGACGTGGTCGCGTCGAACCGGCTCGGTCGTGCGTTCTACAGCGACCTCTTCGGTACTCCGGGCCGGTCGGTGGACTTCGGCCGGTACATCTTCCTCGACCCCCGGTCGCACGACTTCTACCGCGACTGGGACAGCGTTGCCGTACAGAGTGTCGCGGTGCTCCGGACCGAGGCGGCCCGCACTCCCGGCGACCGCGCACTCACCACGCTCGTCGGGGAGCTGTCGGTGGCGAGCGAGGCGTTCCGCACCCTCTGGGCCAGCCACACGGTGCGGGAACACCGTTCCGGCCAGAAGCTGGTGCACCACCCCATCGTCGGTGACCTCGACCTGACGTTCGAGTCGCTCGACATCGGCTCCCGTCGCGGACTCGCGCTGGTCACCTACCTCGCATCACCCGGATCAGCCTCACACGACAGCCTGCAACTGCTCGCGCACTGGGCTGTCACCAACGACACGGGACCGGTCCGCCAGCCCCGCACGACGGAGCGCTGACCCCGGGGCGATCGTCACCGTCCATCGTGACGGACTCCGCCGGCCCCGGCCGTCGCCTGCCGACCTGCTCACGGTGAGCCCGGTCCGTCGGCGGCGACGTGGTGCTCGCGCTGCAGTGGCGCGGGGAGGCGCATCACGAGTCGCCACCGGTTCCCCTCCGAGTCGCGCTCGTAGGAGAAGTCGTCCATCAGCAGTTCGATCATCGCGATGCCGCGCCCGGACTCCGCCATCTCCTCGGGGTCCGGCATCGCGGTGCGGAACGGCACGTGCACCTCGGCGCCGCTGTCGCTGAGCAGCGCCTCCAGCGCCGTCGATGTCCGACGGAGTGTCAGCTCGCACAGCAGCCGCTCGCTGCCCTCGGTGTGCTCGATGACGTTCCCGGCGAGTTCGAGCAGTGCGGTCTCGAACCGGGCTCGCTCCCCACTGCCGAGGTCGGCGTTCAGTTGCCAGAGGTCGTCGACCGACTCGTGCACCTCGTCGACGTCGTTCGGCGGGATCACGAGCAGCACGGTGCGCTCCCACGCCGGCCCGTGGATCTCCGACACGTCGGCCGTCTCGTCACTCACCATGGGCACATACTCACACCTCTGCGGGCCGACGCGGGCCTCATCCGCTCCGACAGCGTCGACCGACCGCAGGTCGCGGGCCGAGGCCGTCAGTGCGCTCGGCCCCGCAGTCGCCCGATCCCCAGCACGATCCCGACGACGACCATGCCGAGGACGAGTCCCGCGACGGCCGAGATCGCCGTGTCGACGACCCACGTGACGACGGGCCCGCCGCCCTCGACGGCGTGCTCGACGTGGTGCAGCAGCTCGTACGGCCCAGCCCAGAACGTCTCCGCCAGGTTCTGGATGACCAGGTGGCCACCGACCCAGAGCATCGCGACGGTGCCGACGATGCTGATCACCCGGAACACGGCCGGCATCGCGCGGACGATCCGGGCGCCGGCGCGACGGGTGCGTCGGACCGGGTTCTTCATCATCTGCAGGCCGATGTCGTCGATCTTCACCAGCAGTGCGACGGCGCCGTAGACCAGCAGGGTCATGCCGAGGCCGATCACCGCGAGCGCACCGAGGGTCTGCCAGAAGCCCAGGTCGGTGTCCAGGCTGGCGAGCCCGATGAGCATGATCTCGGTGCTGAGGATGAGGTCGGTGCGGATCGCCCCGAACACGAGCTTCGGCTCGCTCGCGGCCTCGTCCGAGGCGGCCTCGTGGTGCACGCCGAACCACTCGGTGACCTTCTCGGCACCCTCGAAGCACAGGTAGGTGCCGCCGATGACGAGCAGCCACGGCAGGACCCAGGGCGCGAAGGCCGACAGCAGCAGCGCCAGCGGGATGATGATGACGAACTTGTTGAACAGGCTGCCGAGGGCGATCCGACCGACCACGGGGAGCTCCCGCGCGGGCGCCAGGCCCTGCACGTACTGCGGGGTGACGGCGGCGTCGTCGATGACGACGCCCGCGGTCTTCGCGCTGGCCTTGAGCGCCGCGCTGAGGATGTCGTCCACGACGGCGAGCAGTCCGACTGACATGTGGTGGTCTCCTCGACGGTCCGGGCAAGCTGTCCGACCGCACAGACTAGTGGCCCGGAGGTGGGCGTTCCCGATGAGCCGATCGATCCGTGAACGATCCAGCAGGCCGCCTCGTGTCCTGGGTATGGGAATGCGAACTCGTACCAAGGTCATCATCGGCATCGCGGCGGGCGTCGTCGTGGTCGCAGGGGCCGGCGTCGTCGTCGGTCCGCGCCTCTACGCGGACGCCGTCAACGGCTCGGCGGCCGCCGCGCCGTCGCTCTCCCCGAGCGCCGCGGGCGAGCTCGACACCACCCACGCCGACGGCACGTGGAGGTCGGGCACCGGTTCCTACGCCGGGTACCGCGTGCACGAGGTCCTGCAGGGGCAGGATGTCACCGTGGTCGGACGGACGAAGCAGGTCGAGGGGACGGCGACCGTCGACGGCGGGAAGCTCTCCGACGCCACCGTCACGGTGCAGGTCGGCGAGATCAGCACGCCGGAAGCCGCGCGCGACGCGTACTTCCGTGACAAGGCCCTGCAGACGGACCAGTTCCCGACCGCGACGTTCCGCGTCACGAAGCCGGTGGACGTCTCGAGCGCCCTCGGTGGCTCGACCCAGAGCGTCACCCTCAGCGGTGACCTCACCATGCACGGCGTCACGAAGACCGTGCAGGCCGACGCGCAGGTCGCGGTCGGCGCAGACGGGGACGTCCAGGTCGCCGGCACGGTCCCGGTCACGTTCCAGGACTACGGGGTGACGGCTCCGTCGCTCGGCTTCGTCACGGTGGACCCGAAGGGCTCGGTCGAGTTCTCACTCGACCTCGCGAAGTGACGATGGCCGCATCGGGACCGGACGAGCTGCTCGGCGCGCTGTACCGCGAGCACGGCGACGCCCTGCTCCGGTACGTGCGGCACCTCACCCGCGACGCTGGTCACGTCGAGGACGTCGTCCAGGAGACGATGGTCCGAGCCTGGCAGCGCCCGACCGTCCTGGAACGGGAGCCGGACGCGGCCCGGGCTTGGCTGTTCACGGTGGCCCGGAACCTGGTCGTCGACGATGCCCGGTCCGCCCGGAACCGCCGCGAGCACGGCACGGACCGTCCGGTGGACCAGGTCGAGGCGGACCGGACCGACGCGGTCCTCGACCGCATCGTCGTCGCCGACGCCCTGGCATCGTTGTCGTCGGAACACCGCCGGGTGGTCGTCGACGCGTACTGGCTCGGACACACCGTGCCCGAGATCGCCCGGCGACACGACATCCCCGAGGGCACCGTGAAGTCGCGGTTGCACTACGGGCTGCGAGCACTGCGGCTCGCCCTGCAGGAGAGAGGCGTCACCCGATGAGCGACGACCGGTACGCGGAGTGGGACGCGGCCTACGTCCTCGGGTCGCTCCCGCCCGCGGAACGTCTGGAGTACGAGCGGCACCTGGAGCACTGCGACGCGTGTCGCTCGGCCGTCGCCGAGTTGGCCGGTCTGCCGGGGCTGCTGGGGCGCCTCCCGGCCGACGCCGCGGTGGAGATCGCGGAACCGGACGGGAGGCCCGTCACCAGTGGCGACGGAACGCTCGCCTCGGTGGCGCACCGCGTCCGGCGTCGTCGGCGGCGTCGCCGCGTGCTGGCCGCCGCCGGGGCCGGCGTCGTGGTCGCCGTCGCGGTGGTGGCCGGGCTGGGCCTCGGTCTGCGCGCCGACGGTCCGACCCCGGGCAGCACGGACGCGGCCCGGCCGCCGGCGTCCGCCGGTGCCTCGTCGGACCGGTACACCCTGACCGGCAAGTCCGGGTTCGACGTCGACCTGGCCGTGCGCACCGAGTCCTGGGGCACCCGGTTCGACTGGGGCTGCTCCTACGGCGGGCGCGACTGGGCCTCGGACGGGTCCGTCATGTACGACCTGGTCGTCGTGCGCACCGACGGGTCCGACGAGCGGATCGCGTCGTGGACGGCGGCCGGACGGGAGGCCCGTGGCCTGTCCGCCACGACGGACGTGCCCCGCGCCGACATCGCGAGCGTCGAGGTGCGACTGCGCGGGGAGACGGGAACGCTGGCGCGGACGGACCTCTGAGCACAGGACTCCCACTCCGGGGGCCGCTCGCGCACGAGAGGATGGCGGGATGACTCGCGCGCAGACCGTCCGGGACGCCGTCGTGGCCGAGGTCACCCGGACCGGTTTCGGCGCCCACGGGCTGCACGTGCTCGTCCGCGACGACGTCGCCGACCACCGCTGGACGCCCGACGAACCGGAGGACGTGCAGTCGATCGCGAAGGGCGTCTGCGTCCTGGCGGTCGGGATCGCCGCCGACGACGGTGTGGTCGACCTCGACGTGCCGGTGTCGGAGTACCTGCCCGAGGTCCGGTTCGGCGACGGCACGCAGCGCGTCACGCTCCGTCGCCTGCTCAGCATGACGAGCGGCATCGACCTGCCGTGGTCGCCGACGCTGCTGACCGACTGGCCGGACCTGGCCGTCGAGTTCCTCGGGCGTCCGAGCCGGGGCCGGGTGTTCCAGTACGCGAACGCCAGTACCTACACGGCGATGCGTGTCCTGGCGACCCGGGTCGGTGACGTCGGCCGCTTCGTGCAGGACCGGCTGCTCACCCCGCTCGGCATCGACGGGGCCGAGTGGGAGCGGTGCCCGAACGGCTTCGTCGCGGCCGGCGGCGGGCTGTTCCTCCGGACCGCTGAGGTCGCACGGATCGGTCGACTCGTCCGGGACCGAGGCCGGGTCGGTGCGCAGCAGCTCGTCGCGGCGCAGTGGGTCGACGCCCTGCACGCCGACTGGGTCGTGGCCGGTCGGGACCCGGCGTACCAGCGGTACGCGCTCGCCGGGTGGGACGGGCCGGCGCAGCTCTGGCGGCTGCACGGGGCGGGCGGGCAGATGCTCCTCTTCGATCCGGCGGCGGACGCCGTGGTGACCGTCACGGCCGACGACCACTCCGGGGCGGACGCGCTCGCGTCCTTCGTGGCGTCGGCCTTGGCCGACGTCTCGGACTGACGGGTACCGGCTCAGTCGGTTGCGTGTCAGCAGCCTGCCCCGCCCCCGAAGTGGGGTGGGTGATCCCGCCCGGGTCCGTACTTCTACCGACTGACGTCGTGCGGACGCGCCGATACCGTCGGACCGTGCCCCGACGCCACGCGGAACGACCGCGCAGAAGCCGCTCCACGCCCCGCACCATCGTCACCTCCGGATTCGTGGTGATGACGGTGATCGCCGCAGTCGTCGGACCCGCGACCGGTGCCAGCGCAGCCGACCGGGCGACCGATTCGACACGATCGGCAGCGACCCGCACCGCGCCGTCCACCCGCACCGCGCTGCCGACCCCCGCCACGGTGCCGGCTCCGCCCACCGACGGCACCCGGGTCGGTTCGGGGTCGTTCGCGCCCACACCGCCGACTTCGATCAGCGACAGCGCCGACGTGCAGAAGACGGTGGACCAGCACCTGTACATCGACCCGTCGCAGGCGGGGAAGCCGGTGCCGACCAACCAGTGGTGGACCGACCTGCTGGTCAGCAAGTACTCCGGCGACATGTGGGCGTACCCGTTCGTGTCCTCCAACAGCCAGGACGGCACGAAGCTGACGTACCCGACGAAGTGGAACAGCGACGGCACCGCGATGCAGTTGGAGTCCCCGGTGACGGTGAGCGGCACGGTGACCCCCGCCGTCGACCCCTCGGACGAGCTGCTCGCCGACTTCGAGCACGGTGTCCCCGACGGGTGGACGAGCACCGGCACGGCGTTCAGCGGGGCGACGGACACCGCCGCGGGGCAGAGCCAGGTGTCCGGGTGGGTGGGCAACGGGTACCTGACGTCGTGGGGCGCCACGGGCGGGGACGGCGCCACGGGCACGATGACGTCGAAGCCGTTCACCGTCGACCACTCGACGCTCGCGTTCATGGTCGCGGGCGGCAAGCACGCCGACCAGGAGGCCGTGCAGCTCGTCGTCGGCGGGCAGGTCGTCGCCTCCGCCACCGGCGACGACAGCGAGCGGTTCCGCTGGGTCGACTGGGACGTCAGCGCGTGGGCGGGTCAGCAGGCCCAGCTCCGTGTCGTCGACTCGCTGAACGCCGGTTGGGCCCACGTGATGGTCGACCAGGTGCTCCTGACGGACGAGCCGGACGGGGTCGCGCAGCGGTTCTCGACGGCGTTCTCCGCGACCGAGGCGGACGCGCTCCGCTGGGGCGACTGGAACGTCAGCTGGCGGATGCCGCAGGCGGGCGCGGGCGGCCAGTACATGGACGTCACGAGCGTGCAGGGCAACCCGTACGAGTGGTTCGAGTACCGCGGCATGACCCCCCGCCTGTCGGTGCAACCGGGTGCGACGATCACCGACGGTGCCGGCGAGCCGATCAGCTTCCCGTTCACGGGCGACCGGTTCGAGATCCGGCAGGGCGACCACGTGTTCGGCGTGCACGCACCAGCCAGGACGACCTTCACCCGGAGCGGCAACGCCATCGACGCGTCCGCGGGCACGGCGTACCTGGTACTCAGCGCCGTCCCGGAGAGTGGCCTCAGCCTCGACCGGTTGCAGCAGTACGCGTTCGCCGTGCCGCGGAACACCACGATGGACTACTCGTACGACCCGGCGGCGGGCCAGGTCGAGCAGCAGTGGTCCGTGCAGACCGACGCGTTGCAGGGCTCGAACCACGACACCGTGCAGGGCTGGTTGCAGCACCAGTACGCCGAGACGACGAACGACCTGCACTTCACCGGTGCCACGTACGCGACCCCGCGCGGCACGATGAAGACCACGATCGGCCACGACGGGTGGACCCTCGACTACGCCTTCACCGGCATCACGCCCACCGGAGCCTCACCAGAGGGGCAGGACGAGCGGGACGTGCTCCGGCAGTACCTCTCCGACTACGCCACCAAGACCACGTACGGCGGCGACACCTACTGGGGCGGCAAGGACCTGCAGCAGCTCGCCGAGTACATGACGGTGGCGCGGCAGATCGGTGACACCGACGACGAGCGGAAGCTCCAGGCCACGCTCACGAAGGCCCTGACCGACTGGTACACGTACTCGACGGGGGAGAGCGAGCACTTCTTCGCCATGTACCCGACGTGGAAGGCGCTGATCGGCTTCGGTGACTCGTACGGGTCCGCGCAGTTCAACGACAACCACTTCCACTACGGCTACTTCGCCGTCGCCACCGCGCTCCTCGGGGCGGTCGATCCCGGCTGGGCGGAGCGGTACGAGGGCATGGCCACCCTGGTGACCAAGCAGTACGCCAACTGGGACCGGGACGACGACCGGTTCCCGCACCTGCGGACCTTCGGCGTGTGGGAGGGCCACTCGAACGCGGGCGGTGTCTCGTCCCCGGGTGGCAACAACCAGGAGTCGTCGTCCGAGGCGATCCAGTCCGAGGCGGGCCTGTTCCTCCTCGGCACGGTGCTCGGGAACGAGCAGATGCAGGCCACCGGCGCGATGGAGTACGTCACCGAACGCGCCGCGGTCCGGGACTACTACCAGAACGCCCACGGCAACACCGCGTCGAAGTCGTACGACGGCAACGGCGCGTTCCCCGACGCGTACCGGTACGGCCAGGCGGGCATTCTGTTCGACTCGGGCCAGGCCGAAGCCACGTACTTCTCCGGCGACCCCGCGTGGATCTACGGCATCCAGTGGATGCCGACCGCACCCTGGTTCGACTTCTTCGGCTGGGACCCGGGCTTCTCGAAGGCGATCATGCGGCAGATGATGCAGGCGCGCCCACGGGTCGTCGGGCAGGACGGCGTCGTGAACGGCAACGCCGCCCACATCCAGATGCTCACCAAGAAGTGGTGGGGCGTCGGGACCTACGGCAACGACGCGATCGCGCAGGACCGGAACGCCGCGATCGGTGAACTCGAGGACGCGGTCCGTGCCGCCGAGGCGAACCACCCCGGGTACGTCACGGCGAGGACGGCCGCGAACCCGCTGTACGACCAGGCGACCGGCACGCTCTTCGTCAGCACCGATGCGAACGGCGAGGTGGTGTTCCCGGCGCAGTACTGGACCCCGACGACACTGCCCGCGGCACTCGTGCCCACGAAGACCGACGGACCGACGGCGGACAGGCAGCCGAAGGACTGGCCCGTGCAGTCACCGCTGCTGCCGTACCTGTCGACCCGGTACACCGCCGACACGGCGACGATCGACCGGCTGTACTCGGTGGACCTGACGGACCACCGGCCCGGTACCGACACCGCCCACGCGGCGGCGGTGTTCAGCGACATGGGCGACGCGCTCGGCAACGTCGTGCTCGGCTTCCTCGCGCAGTACGACCCGGACACGTACCTCGACATCCACCGGGCACTGTGGGCAGCGGGGGACCCGGCCGTCACCGGGCAGTCGATGGCCGGCCTGGTCTACCACCAGGCGGCGTCGAACAGGATGGTCGGCACCGAGGTCACGGACCGGCACACCTCCGACCCGCTCAGCCAGGTGTTCCGCGCCGCCGACGGCACGTACTCCTACGTGCTCGACAACGTCGACGACGTCCAGCACTCCTACGACGTCTACGAAGGCCAGCGGGTGATCGGGCAGATCGCGGTCCCCGCGCACACCCAGATCACCTCGCACCTCGACGCCCACCTGGCCGAGATCGTGGTCGACACGACGGACAGCCCGAAGACCCTCGCGCCCGGTTCCACCACGCGGTTCACGGCGACCGGGTACGACCAGTACGGCGCGACCATGCCGCTCGACGGGCTGACCTGGGACGCCAGCACCGGCAGCATCGCCGCCGACGGGACGTACGACGCCACGAAGCGCGCCGACAGCGTCACGGTCACCGCCTCGGTGGGGTCGGTCAGCGACACGTACCGGTTCCGGGTCGCCCCGGCTCCCGAGCTCACGTCGATCCGGGTCACCCCGGGCTTCGAGCAGCTCGTCGTCGGCACCCCGACGACGTTCGCGGCGGTCGGCAGCGACCAGTACGGCGACCCGCTCACCCTGAGCGGCCCGGTCACCTGGGCCACGACCCTGCCTGGAGGCTCGGCCGACGACGGCAGCGTCCGTCCGGCCGCCCCCGGGGCCGGGTACGTCACCGCCACGAGCGGCGGGGTGGAGGGCAGTGCCGTCGTCTCGGCGGTCGCCACCGTCCCGGACCAGGCGCTCCACGCCACCGCCGTGGCGACCTCGAGCGACGGGGGGAACAGTCCGGGCAAGGCGCTCGACGGCGACCCGACGACGCGGTGGGAGAGCGAGCACGGGCAGGACGCCGTCGACTACACCGTCGACCTCGGCCGTGCGACCGACATCACCGACGTGGACGTCACGTGGGAGAACGCCGCCGCGAAGGAGTACGACCTGCAGGTCGCCGACGACGCCGACGGCCCCTGGCGCACCGTCCGGAACGTGGCGAAGACGACGGCGGCTGCGGACCACGTCACGGTCGACACCACCGCGCGGTTCGTGCGGATGCACGGCGTCGACCGCCTCACCCAGTACGGCTACTCGATCTGGTCGTTCGAGGTCCACGGCACCCCGTCGGTCTCGGCGATCACCCCGTCGACGGTGCTGGTCGGACCGCGCACCACGCGCCTCCCGGCCGGCGGCGGCACCACGCTCACCGCGTACGGGTTCGACGCGGACGGCGACGGCGGACCGGTGACGGCAGCTGCCGGCTCCGACGGTGCACCGGTGTGGACGATCGACGGCGGAGGCTCGGTCACCGGCGACGGCGCGGTCACCGCGGCTGCCGCGGGTGGTGTCACCTCGACCGTGAGCGCCACCCTCGGCGGGGCCTCCGGGCAGGCGACGATCACGACGGTGACGAACGGCGACGTCGCCGATCCCGGTGACGGCAGTGACCCGGACCCCGGCACCGGCACCTCGCGGGACATCGCGGTCGGGAAGCCGGTGACGACGTCCTCCGACGAGCGCGCGGACCTGGGCGGCGAGCAGGCGGTCGACGGCAGCGGCTCCACCCGGTGGGCGAGCCGCGCGTCGGACGACCAGTGGATCGCGGTCGACCTGGGCGCCGTGGTCCCCGTCGACAGCGTGCGTCTCGACTGGGAGGCGGCGTACGCGGACCGGTACCTGGTCCAGGTGCGGACCACGACGGACGACGACTGGCGGACCGTCACCACCGAGGACCACGGGGCCGGTGGCAGCGCGGTCCACGAGCTCGACGGGGTCCGGGCGCGGTACGTGCGGATGCTCGGCGTGCAGCGCCACACGGCGTTCGGGTACTCGCTCTTCGCGTTCCGGGTGGACTCGACCGAGGGTGCACCGACGCCCGACCTGGCGCGGAACGCCCCGACGACTTCGTCGGCGGACGAGGCCGCCGGTGTCGCCGCGCGGAACGCCACCGACGGTGACCCGGGCTCCCGCTGGGCGAGCGGTCACACCGACGACCAGTGGCTCGACGTCGACCTCGGATCGGCGCAGCCCCTGCACCGGGCGTCCCTGCGGTGGGAGGACGCGTACGGTTCCGCCTACCGGATCGAGGCGCGGAACGGGGCCGGCGACGCCTGGACCACGATCGCGACCGTCGGTGACGGCGACGGAGGCACGGACACGGTCGACCTGTCCGGCACCTGGCGTCACGTGCGGTTCCAGGGCGTGCACCGGGCCACGCCGTACGGGTACTCGCTGTACGGGTTCGAAGTGCGCTGAACCGGGCCACGAAGAGGGCGCTCGGCCGGGGTCCGGGCGTGACGCAGCCCGGCGCTGTCCGCATCACGCCGGATCGGACGACCGGGGCGCTGCCGGCCGTTCCCGGGGGCCGCGGGCGTCGGTGGTGCCGGAGAGGCTGGCGGGAGTTCGTGTTCCTGTTCGGGTCAGGCGCACGAGCCCCGGTGCTGGCACCTGTCCGCAGGTGCCAGCACCGTGGCGTCGTGGCGTCGTGGCGTCGTGGCGTCGTGGCGTCGTGGCGTCGGCGCCCAGGACCCGCCGGAGGGTCAGTCCGCGTCCCGCGCCAGGACCGTCACGGTGACGTCGTCCTCGGCGTGCTCCGCGGCCCGCAGGCGCACCGTCTCGAGGAACGCGGCCGTGCTCGGCGCCCGGCGGTACGTCCGCCCGATGTCCGTCAGGGTGTCGATCGTCCCGTCGCCCAGGTCCAGCGCCCCGTCACTCGCCACGAGCAGCGCGTCGCCCGGCTCGAGCACCAGGGACCCGAGGCGGAACGGGACCCCCTGCGGGTGCAGTCCGAGCGGCAGGTCCCGTGAGCGGCGGATGTCCGAGGTGCCGTCCGCGTGCAGGTGCACGACGAGCCCGTGCCCGGCGTCCACGAAGTCGACCCGTCCGGTGCTCGGTGTCAGGCGGGAGTGGAACAGCGTGGCGAACGCCGAGGCCCTGCTGAGGTCCTCGCTGATCCGCGGCTCGACCGCGCCGACGGCGTCGACCGGCGGCAGGTCCTCGTGCTGCCGGAGCGCTGCCCGCAGTCCGGCGGCCAGCAGTGCGGCGGGCTGCTCCTTGCCCATGATGTCGGCGAGCGTGAACGTCACGGCGTCGTCGGCGACCGTCCAGTCGTGGACGTCACCGCTGAGGTCGCCGTACGGCACGCTGAGCCCGGCCAGTGCGTAACCGGGGACGTGGACGGGCGGCGGGGTCAGGGCCTCGACGACCTCGAGCAGCCGGTCGTGCTGCATCCCCTTCGTCAGGGCCTGTTCGGTCCAGCGTCCGAGGTCGATAAGCGCGGCCTCGTCCTGCGGGCTGAACTCCCGCGGCCGGACGTCCATCAGGCACAGGCTGCCGATCGTCAGGTCGCCCGGCATGGTCAGCGGGACGCCGGCGTAGAAGCGGATGCCGCGGCTCGTCACACCCGGCAGGTCGACGGTGCGCGGGTCGGCGAGCGTGTCGGGGACGACCGTCGGCCCGGGGCGCTGGACGGTCAACTGGCAGAAGGACCACTCGAGCGGTCCCGACGTCGGCTCGCCCGCCGTGTTCGGCGTCAAGGTGTGCAGGAGCGTGTCGTCGAGCAGGTTGACGTACGAGAACGGGACGTCGAAGACCTCGCGGGCGATCCGGACGATGCGGTCGAAGCGCTCGGACGGTGCGAGCCCGACGATGTCGAGCGCGGCGACGAGTGCCGCGCGTGCGGATCGTGAGCCGTCGTTGTCCATCTGCCCTCCCCCGCACAGTCGGTCCAGGGCATCCTCCCACGACGGGGACGGCGGCTGTCAGGTCAGGCGTCCCCCGGGACGAGGTCGGTGCCGGTGTCCACCGGACCGAGCGCCTCGAGGACACGGTGCGAGACGGCCCGCAGCGTGTCCGCGTCACCGGCCACGGGCCTCCAGAACAGCTGCTCCAGCGCCGCCGTGTGCGCCCGGATGCCGGCGAGGACCGCGCGTCGGCCGTCCGCGGTCATCACGATCCAACTGCCGCGGCCGTCCGAGGGGCAGTCGGCTCGCGCGACCAGCCCCCTGGCCACCATGCGCGTGACCTGGTGGCTGACGCGCGACTTCTCCCAGCCGATCCCGGCGGCCATGTCGCGGACCCGCAGCCGGTGCTCGGGGTCGCGGTGCAAGCCGATGAGGATCTCGAACTCGGGGATGGAGATGCCGGCGTCCCGCTGCACGGCGACGTCGAGCGCCCGGTCCAGCCCGCGCCAGACGTCGTGGAACACGTCCCACGTGGCCCAGTCGTGGCCGTCAGCGCCGTGCTCCACCATCCCGCCAGCGTATCCGCGAGGGCAGCTCGTCGGGCCGGGATCATCCGTTCGGCGGACTCCGGGACGGCACACGGGCGCCTCCGAGGAGAGGTCGGGGGAGCGGCCTACGATCGAGACCATGCCGCCCGCACGCCTCCAGGACTGCACCGACGACGCGTCCGCCCTCGTCGGGCGCTGGCTGGACGCCTCCCGCGGCGCGAAGCCCGAAGCCCGAGCGGCCCGGCTCGCCGAGGTCCTGCGCGACGAGCGCGGTCTCGACTTCGCCCGCGGGTTCGTCGACAAGGTGATCCGGCCGGACGACCCGAAGGTCGCCGCCCGGAACCTCGAGAAGGCCAGCCGGGACGTCCCGGACTTCCTCGCCTGGTACCTCCGCGGCGCCGTGACCGTCGGTGGTGGCTTCGCGACGATGGCGCCGTGGGCGGTCATCCCGTCCGCGCGCCGGGTGCTCCGCCGACTGGCCGGACACCTGGTCGTCGACGCCCCGCCGGCCCGACTCGGCGCAGCGCTCGGCAAGCTCGCCGGACCGGGCACCCGCCTCGACGTGGTGCCCCTCGGCCCGACCGTGTTCGGTCCCGCCGAGAGCGACCGCCGCCTGGCCTGGATCACCGACCTGCTCGGTCGCGACGACGTCCCGGCGGTGTCCTTCGCGGTCGCGGACGTCGTCCCGCCGACCTCGCCGTGGGCCCTCGACGATGCCACCCAGCAGGCGGTCGAGCGGCTCGTCCCGGTGTTCCGCGCGGCGGACGCCGCCGGCAGCACCGTCACGCTGCTCGTCAACGGCCCGCACGACCTCGACCTCTCCGTGGCCGTGTTCCGCACCCTGCTCGACCAGGACGAGTTCGCCCACGCGACCGCGGGCATCACGCTGCCGGCGTCGCTGCCCGACAGCCTCGGCGTCCTGGCGGCGCTCACCGACTGGGCGGCCGCCCGCCGGTTCCGCGGAGGAGCACCCGTCCGGGTCCGGCTCGTCGACGGTGCCCACCTGGCCGAGGAACGGGCCGACGCCCTCGTGCACGGACGTCCACCGGCCGTCTGGACCGACCGGCAGCACATCGACACCGCGCTCCTGCGCCTGCTCGACGCCGCACTCACACCGGAGCACACCGACGCCGTGCGGATCGCGCTCACCGGGTGGGATCCCGTGCTGGTCGCCGCCGCCCGCGTGCTCGCCGACCGTCGCGGGGTCGCCGACGCGCTCGAGGTCGAGATGCTCCTCGGCATGACGGGCACCGTCCTCGACGCCGTCCGCGCCGACGTCGGCACGGTCACCCTCGTCACCCCCGTGGTGCACCCCGACGAGTTCGACGCGGCGATCCCGTACCTCGCCCGCCGGTTGCGCGAGGGCGCTGCCGGCCCCCTGACGTCCGGTGGTGGCACCGACGACGAGCGCGCCGCCGAGACCGAGCGCGCACGTGCCCGCCTGACCGACGCTGTCGCCGCACTCGGGCACCCCGCCCCGGCCAGCCTCCGCACGCAGGACCGCCGCGTCCCCCTCGGTGCCCCCGAGATCCGCGCCGTGCACCCGCCCGCGGTCGACACCGACGCCGGGGTCGACGCGAACCGGCAGTGGGCGGCCGACCTGCTCCGCCGCGTCCCCCGCTCGCAGCTCGGCACCGCCACCATCCGCGGTGCCCGCGTCACCGACCGCCCCCGACTCGAACGGACCATCGCCCGCACCGCGCAGGCAGGCGTCAACTGGGGTCGGCAGGACCCGCAGGACCGGGCCGAACTCCTGGACCTCGTCGCCCACGAGCTGGAGGCCCGCCGTGCCGCCCTGGTCGAGGTCGTCGTCGCCGAGACCGCGATGACCCTGACCGAGGCCGACCGGCAGGTCAGCGGTGCCGTCGACGCCGCCCACCACGCCGCCGACCGCGCCCGACACCTGGTCGACGTCACGGGAGCGACCTTCGTCCCGCCCCGGCTGACGGTCGTCGTGGCCCCGTGGAACTCGCCGCTGACCACCCCGGCGGACGGCGTGCTCTCGGCGCTCGCCGCCGGCAGCGGTGTCGTCCTCAAGCCGTCCCCGCTCGCCAAGCGGTCGGGTGCGGTGCTCGCCGACGTGTTCTGGAACGCCGGAGTCCCGCACTCGATGCTCCAGCTCGTCGACCTCGACGTCAGCGAGCTCGGCCGCGACCTCGTCGCCCACCCCGCCGTCGACCGGGTGCTGCTCACCGGCTCGCCCGACACCGCCCGCTCGTTCCGGTGGTGGCGTGCCGGCCTGCCGCTCCTCGCCGACACCGGAGCGGTCTCGGCGGCCGTCGTCACCCCCGCGGCCGACGTCGACCAGGCCGTCCGCGACGTCGTCGCCTCGGCGTTCACCCAGTCCGGGCAGGCCAGTGCGGCGATCTCCCTCGTGGTGCTCGTCGGGTCGGTCGGCGAGGACGGCGTCGACAGCCGGTTCCTCCGCCAGCTGGCTGACGCCACCCGTGCGCTCCGCGTCGCCTGGCCCACCGACCCGGCCGCGCAGGTCGGGCCGCTCGTCGTCGAGCCGACCGGGGCAGCGCGGGCCGCCCTGACCGACCTCGGTCCGGGGGAGTCCTGGCTCGTCGAACCCCGGCTGCTCGACGAGTCCGGTCGGCTCTGGTCCCCGGGCGTCCGCGTCGGCGTGCGTCCCGGCAGTGCCGCCACCCACCCCGAGGTCGGTGTCCCGGTGCTCGGGGTGGTGCAGGTCGAGACACTCGAGCAGGCCATCGCGATCCAGAACGGCAGCGACCACGGCCTGGTCGAGGCCCTGCACACGCTCGACGTCGACGAGGTCGCCCTCTGGACCGACCGGGTCGACGCCGGCACGCTCGTGGTGAACCGTGCCACGACCGACACCACGGTCGTCCGGCAGCCCGCCGGCGGTTGGGGGAGCTCCTCGGTCGGTGCGGTCGCGAAGCGCGGCGGCCCCGACTCGGTCGCGATGCTCGGCCACTGGGAGCCCGTCCCCCGCACCGTGCACAAGAGCATCCAGCTGCACGGGCTGCCGCCGCGGGTCACGGCCCTCATCGAGTCGTCCCGCAGCGGTCTGTCCTTCGAGGAGTTCGACCAGGTCCGCGCCGGTGCCACCAGCGACGCCCAGGCGCGCGAGGAGCGCTTCGGTCGGTCCCGGGACACCGCGGACCTCGGCGTCGAACGGAACGTGCTGCGCCACCGCCCGCAGTCCGTGGTCGTCCGGCAGTCCGAGGGCGTCAGCACGGGGGACCTCATCCGGACCCTCGCCGCCGCCACCGCTGCCCGGGCGCACGTCCTGCTGAGCACCGCTCGCGCGCTCCCCGGGCCGCTCACGCAGCTGCTCGCGAGCGGTCGGTCCCCGCTCGACGTCGTCGACCACCTGGTGGAGACCGACGACGAGTTCCTCGCGCGCGCGGCGTCCGGGGCGCTCCTCCACGAGCAGTGGTCGGGAGGGGCCGCTGAACCGCAGGACGCCATCGACATCGTGTTGTCGCAGGGCTTCGAACCCCGGCAGCACACGGCCTTCGGTGGGCCGGGGTCGCGGATCCGCCTGCTCGGCGGTGACCCCCTCGCGCTCGAGGAGGCGCTCGGCGCGGGCATCGACACCGCCATCCACGACGCACCCGTCGTCGAGGCCGGCGTCGTCGAGATGGCGCACTACCTCCGTGAACAGACGGTGGTCGTCACCGCGCACCGGCACGGCGACGTCGACCCCGAGTTCGCCCGCCTCCGCCTCTGACGTCGGTCCCGCGCACCGGACGGGAGGCCCTGCCCACGTCCGTGCGCAGCCCACGTGATCCGGGCCTCCCGTCCGTCCCCCGCACGACCTGGGGCGCGCCCGTGAGCCGCTGCCCGGCGCGGCGTAGCGTTCGTGCCATGAGTGCAGAAGAGCGTGACAACGGCGTCCAGTCCGAGCCGATCATGGACGGTGCGACCGACGCGACGAACGAAGAGAAGCTGCACGGTCTCGTGCAGCAGGTCCAGCACGACCACGGCGACGAAGGTGCCGGCGTGATGGCCGACCACCTGCGCGACCGTCTCGACGAGACCGGCGTCGAGGCCGAGGACCCGGCCTCCGAAGTCGAGTAGCAGCACGCAGGGACGCCCCCGCCGACCATCAGGTCCGCGGGGGGCGTCCTGCGTCCGGGGGTGCTGCCGGTCAGCGCCGCCCGCGACCGACGAGGGCGACCTCGAGCACGGTGAGGAGCGTCGCGATCCAGAGCTGTCGGACGGCGAACCGCCGCGACTGCCGATCGATCAGGGCGAGCGGGACCATCGTCACGCCGTGGGTGGCGTCGACCAACGCGCTGACGGTGTGGGCGTCGGCCGTCCCCGCACGCAGGACGAGTGCGGCCTGGCCGAGCTGACGGACACCGAGGACCCGACCCAGCACGGCCGGGCGCCCGAGGGCACGGCGGGCGCCGAGCAGGTGGGCGATGCCGATGCCGGCACGCAGGAGCTCGACCGCGAGCGCCCGCTGCCCACGGGTACCGAGGCGGCCGCCGAGGCCCGCGCGGCTCATCGACGGCGTCCGGCTGCCGTGGCGACCGCGAGTCCCGCGACGCCGAGGGCTGCGCCGACGATCCCGTTGCCGAGTCGGCGGTGTTCCACCCACCACGTCTGTGGCGACCACTCGTGCGCCTGCTCGTCGAACACCCCGTGCGCGCCGTGGTCCCCGGGGACCGGCTCGTACAGGTTCGACGGGAGTTCCTCGCCGTCCTTCTCCTCCGTCTGCTGACCGCTGACCAGGGTCTTCGCGGCGTACCAGTCGGCGAACCGACCGCTGATGCGGTTGGCGAGGATCGTGTACACGGTCGACTCGCCGACCCAGGTGCGGCGGCGGGGGCGTTCGGCGGTGGCGGCGATGGCGCGGGCACCGACCTCGGGCTGGTAGATCGGGGCGACGGGCTGCGCGTGGTGCGGGAGCGTCGACTTCACCCAGTTGAACTGGATGGTGTTGAGGGCGGGCATGTCGACCCGGCTGACCTGCACGTCGCTGCCCTGCTCGATGAGTTCGGACACGACGGACTCGGTGAACCCGACGATCGCGTGCTTCGCCCCGCAGTACGCCGCCTGCAACGGGATGCCACGCGAACCCAGGGCCGAACCGACCTGGATCACGTGTCCCGAGTTGCGGGGCACCATGCGGCTGAGGGCAGCACGGGTGCCGTTCACGAAGCCGAGGTAGGTGACGTCGAGTGCCCGTTCGAAGTCCTCGGGTGCGGTGTCGAGGAACTTGCCGAACACCCCGACCATGACGCCGTTCACCCACAGGTCGATCGGGCCGAGTTCGGCTTCGACGCGGTCGGCGGCGTCCTCGACGGCCTGGCGGTCGGACACGTCCGCGACGAGGGCCAGACCGCGTCGGCCGGCCGCTTCGACCTCGGCGACTGCCGCGTCCACCCCGTCCGCACCGCGTGCCAGGACGGCGACGTCCCAGCCGCGTGCCGCGAGCTCCCGGACCGTCGCCCGTCCCAGTCCAGCCGATCCACCGGTCACCACAGCCACTCGAGTCATGCAGCCCTTTGTACGCGGGGCCCCTGCGGCACTGCGGTCAGCCGCTGTCCCCCGGCGCGGGGTGTCGGGGCCCGGGGCGGGCAGGCCGGGACCTAGGCGCGGGCCGGCCCGAAGTCCGTGCCCGAGGTCCGTGCCCGAGGCCCGGGCCCGGCGTCGCTCAGGCGCGCGGACCGGCGAACCGCGTCACGACCCCGGGGGAGTACAGCACCGAGTCCGGTTCGAGTTCGGTCAGCGACACCGGGAGCCCCGCCGCCCCGATCAGGTCGTCGCGCAGCCGGGTGAGCGACGCCCGGTGCACCACCCACGGGTCGTGCTCGTTCGGCCACCACGACGTCCGCCCGGCACGCCCCACGTGCATGCCCCACCGCGCCGTGAGGAACGACTCGAGCGCGGTCGGCTCGGAGATCGGCTCGCCGACCTCCACCTCCAGGAGGGACCGCAGACGCGATCCGTGGCGGTGCACGGCGTACGCCGTCCGGTCCCCGTGCTGCCGACGGGCGACCCGCGCCCAGTGGTACGGCGTGCCGGTGACGACGCGCGCTGCCGCGGCGGGCAGGAACTTCCCCGCGTCGAGCGACAGGAACACGACGCCGCGGCGCCCCGCGTCGTCGCGCGTGTAGACGCGGACGTTGACCTCGAGGAAGTCGCCGACACGGCCGGTCCGTCCGAGCGGCCCGAACGGCGGGAACCGGGTGTCCTCGAAGCTGAACGCGATGAGGCCCACCCACGTCGTCACCCCGTCGTCGCTGCCGTCCGGCGCGATCGTGTCGGGTCGGGTGCCCGACGGCAGCAGCGGTGCCACCGCGGAGACGTCCACGCGCCAGTGCACGAAGACGACGTCGCGCCAGGCCTGTTCGATCCAGGGTCGTCCCGGCAGGGCGGGCGCGGTCGGCGTCACGGCCTGGACCCCTCCGGGCAGCGTCGCGGTCATCAGGTGGTCCCGTCCGTCGTCGTGGTCCGGTCCATCGTGCTCGGCTCCGCTGTGCCCTGCCCCGTTGTGCCCTGCCCCGCTGCGCCCTGCCCCGCTGCGCCCTGCCCCGCTGCGCCCTGCCCCGTCGGGCCTGACCCGGCCACCGGCTGGTCGTCCCAGCCCTGCTGCGGCGTCGCGCACGTGCCGCGGAACACGTACTGCGAGGGCCGCTTCCGCTCGTTCGACACCCAGTCGATCGCGGGTCGTCGGCGCTCCGGCGGGGTGTACCCGATCCGGTACACGGCCATGAGTTCGAGTTCCGGCGGGACCTCGAGCAACTGCTCGACCTGGTTCCAGGACTCCTCGATCTCCATCGGGAACGACACGAACTGGATCCCGAGGCCGAGCTCGGTGGTCGCCAGCCAGATGTTCTCCATCGCCGCTCCCATGCTGAACACGGAGTAGAAGGCGTTGCGGGCCTCCTTCCGGTACTCGGCCCGGTCGAGCATCACCCCGAGCAGCAGCGGCGACCCGGCGACGAGCTTCCGGTTCTCCTCGCCCAGGGTCTGCGGGACCCGGAGGGCGTTCATCAGGAACTGCCCCCGCTTCGTGAACACCTGGTTCGTGAACGGACGGAGCGGCTTCGGCAGCTTGTCGAACAGCATGCCGTCGCGACGCTCGTCCATCTCGGCCTGCGAGAACCGGAAGTACGGCCGGTACCGCTCGAAGAACGTGCCCCGGGACATGGTCGTCGTCATCGCGCTGCCGCTGATGTCCGCGATCCGGTCGATCGTCTCGCGCTCCTCGACGAGGACGAACCGCCACGGCTGGCTGTTCAACTGCGACGGCGCCCGTCCGGCCAGTTCCACCAGCAGGCGCTGGTGCTCCTCGGACACCGGGTCCGGCAGGAACGCCCCGTTCGTGGTCCGTCGGCGCCGGATGGCCTCGATGAGTTCCACTGGTGTCCTCTCGGTACGACGGCAGCGGTCAGCGCCGCGCGAGGACCGCCCCCAGGTAGGACGGTGCGGCGGCGACCGCGGTCTTCCAGTGTGCTCCGCTGCGGGGGTTCGTCCGTGGAGCCAGCGCCAGCGGGACGAGCGCCGGCAGCAGGAACAGCGCCGCGCGGGACCGTGTCCACAGCGGTGTCGTCGCGGCCGCTCCGGTGAGCACGGCGGTCGCCACGAACAACCCGTGGTGGACCACCCGCAGCCGTCGGGTGCGGATCAGGCGCAGCGCGACCGCGGTGCCCCACAGGCAGTTGACGACGTAGGCGACGGTCGCAGCGGTGACCATCCGCCGGGCGGCCACCGACCCGGGAGGCCCGCCGCGCCTCCCGGCTGCCGTCCCACGTCCCATGGGCGCGACCCTACCCTCCCGCGAAACGCAACCCGGGCGGCTATGCGCAAGGGGGTACCGCTGCGAGATGACGCCCACGTTGCGTTTCGCGGGAGGGGGGTCAGTCGGAACCGCGGCTGACGAGCTTCGACAGCACGATCGCGGAGCGGGTGTGGTCGACCTGCGGGGCGAGGCGGACGCGGTCCAGGGCCTCTTCGAGCGCCGGCAGGTCCCGCGAGCGCATGTGCACCACGGCGTCGGCACTGCCCGTGACGGTACCGGCGTCGACGACCTCGGGCACGGCGTCGAGCAGGGTGCGGAGTTCGTCGGGGGAGACGGTGCCGCGGCAGTAGAGCTCGACCCAGGCCTCGGTGCCACGGTCGTCCACGGCGGGGTCGACCTTGATCGTGAAGCCCTGGATCACGCCGTCGGCGACGAGCCGGTCGACGCGGCGCTTCACGGCGGAGGCGGAGAGCCCGACGACCGAGCCGATGTCGCCGTAGCCGGCGCGGGCGTTCTCCCGGAGCTGGTCGAGGATGCGGTGGTCGAGCGAATCCATTGTCCCCATCCTACGCGGGGTCCTTGCGAGCGGATGCGGTGGAACGCAGGAAACGTGCGTGTCGAGCCGCGCCACCGAACCGCCCTCCTGTGCAAGGATCAGGGCAGGCGTCGACCTGGTCCGCCTCCGGCGAGTGAGCCTGCATCTCGTCGGAGCTCTCACCGTGGTGGTTCCTGGCAGGCTCGGGCCCCGGTCCTGGAGGACCTCGTGTCGAACACCGCACCCCAGCCCACTGCCGCCGCCCCGCAGCGCACGGCCACGCACCGCACCGTCCTGATGTGCAAGCCGACCCACTACACGGTCAGCTACCGGATCAACCCCTGGATGCACCCGGAGGAGCCGACCGACACCTCGAAGGCCGTCGCCCAGTGGCAGAGCCTGGTCGACGTCTACGAGCAGCTCGGCTTCGAGATCCACCAGATCGCACCGATCGAGGGCCTGCCGGACATGGTCTACGCGGCCAACGGCGGCTTCGTGCTCGACGGTGTCGCCTACGGTGCGAAGTTCCAGTACCCCGAGCGGCAGCCCGAGGGCCCGGCCTACATGGACTGGTTCCGTCAGGCCGGCCTGACCGTCGCCGAGCCCCAGGAGACGAACGAGGGCGAGGGCGACTTCCTGCTCATCGGCGACACGATCTACGCCGGCACCGGCTTCCGTTCGGACAGCACCTCGCACGAGGAGCTCGCCCGCGTGTACGGCCGCGAGGTCGTCACGCTCACGCTCATCAACCCGAGCTTCTACCACCTGGACACGGCCATCGCGGCGCTCGACCCGGTGCCGGACGCGTCCGGCCGCTCCAACATCGCGTACCTCGAGAGCGCCTTCGACGAGCCGTCCCTGGCGATCCTGCGCGAGCGCTTCCCGGACGCGATCATCGCGACCGAGGAGGACGCCGCCATCCTCGGCCTGAACTCCTACTCCGACGGGTACAACGTCGTGATCGCCGCGCGTGCCACCACGTTCGCATCGCAGCTCCGCGAGAAGGGCTACAACCCGATCGGCGTCGACCTGTCCGAGCTGCTCCTCGGCGGCGGCGGTGTGAAGTGCTGCACGCTGGACCTGCACCCGATCGGCACCGGTACCTCCGTGGCACGGTCCTGATGTCCACGGACACCGGACGCACCCCCGGGCCGGCCACCGTGGCGGCGCTCGCCGTCGAGGACCGTGCCCTCGCGCACAACTACAGCCCGCTGCCGGTCGTCATCGCGTCCGGCCACGGTGCGACCGTCACGGACGTCGACGGCCGCACCTACCTGGACGGGCTCGCCGCCTACTCGGCGGTCAACTTCGGGCACGGCAACCCGCGCCTCCTGACCGCGGCGCGCGACCAGCTCGACCGGGTGACGTTGACGAGCCGTGCGTTCGTCACCGACCGGCTCGGCCCGTTCGCCGAGGGCCTCACCGCGCTCACCGGCACCGAGATGATGCTGCCGATGAACACCGGCGCCGAGGCGGTCGAGTCCGCGATCAAGGTCGCCCGCGCCTGGGGCTACCGCGTCAAGGGCGTACCGCAGGGGCAGGCGACCGTCATCGTCGCGAGCGGGAACTTCCACGGCCGGACGACGACGATCATCTCGTTCTCGGACGACCCTGACGCCCGCAACGACTTCGGGCCGTACACGCCCGGGTTCCGCACCGTGCCGTACGGCGACGCGGCGGCACTCCGGGAGGCGATGGACGAGACCGTCGTCGCCGTGCTGCTCGAGCCGATCCAGGGCGAGGGCGGCGTCGTCATCCCGCCGGCGGATTACCTGCCCGCGGTCCGCGAGGTCTGCGACGAGTTCGGTGCGCTGTTCATCGCGGACGAGATCCAGTCGGGCCTCGGGCGCACCGGCCACACCCTCGCGGTCCAGCGCGTGGGCGTGACGCCGGACCTGATCACGCTCGGCAAAGCCCTGGGCGGCGGGATCGTCCCGGTGTCCGCCGTGGTCGGCCGCGCCGACGTGCTCGGGGTGCTGCGGCCGGGGGAGCACGGCTCGACCTTCGGCGGCAACCCGCTCGCCGCCGCCGTCGGCACGGAGGTCGTCGCGATGCTCGCCGAGGGCACGTTCCAGCAGCGGGCGCTCGACGGCGAACCGGTGTTGCGCGGGTTCCTCGACGAGCTCATCGGCCAGGGCGTCGTCGCACACCGCGTCGCCGGGCTCTGGGCCGGGATCGACATCGATCCGGCGCTCGGCACCGGCAAGCAGGTCGCGAAGGCGCTCGCCGCCCGAGGCGTCCTCGTGAAGGACACGCACGGGTCCACGATCCGCTTCGCCCCGCCGCTCGTCGTCACCGACGAGGAGATCGCCACCGCGATGCAGGCCCTCGGCGCGGTCCTCCGCGACCTGGCGTAGCCCGCCCGTCGGCCGCGCGGCCGCGCGCCCGCCGGCGCGGGCTGCCCACGCACAACAGGAACCGGCCCGAACCACGAACTCCCGTGGTTCGAGCCGGTTCCTGTTGTGCCCCTCCTGTCGGCGCCGCGCCGCACCGCGCGGGCGCGGCACCGGGAGGCGCGGGGCGAGACGGGCGGGAGGCACGGGGCGGGGACGCCACGCGCCTCCCGTCCGGCAGACGGCGCTAGACGCGACCCGGCGCGTACGCCTCGGCCAGCCGGTCCATGAGGGCGTCCTTCTCCTCGTCGACGACCTGCGCCTCCGGGTGCGCGTCGTACCAGGCGACCAGCTCGCGGGCACCCTCGCGGAACGACGTCCGGGCAGCCCATCCCGGCACCAGTGTCCGCACCTTGCTGTTGTCGAACACCATGCTGTTCGCCTTGTCGCCGACCACGCCGGCGCCCCACTCCGGGTCCGCGGCCATGATCGCGTCCGCCGGCACGTGCACGATCTGCGGTTCCGGGGCGCCCGCGGCGGCGGCGACCTCCTGGTGGATGCGGTCCCACGTCGGCGACTCCTGGCCGGTGATGTGGAACGCCTCGCCGATCGCCTCGGCCCGGTCGAGCACCCCGACGAACGCGACCGCGAAGTCCCGCGCGTGCGTGATCGTCCACAGCGAGGTCCCGTCGCCCGGCACGACGACCGGCTTGCCCGCACGCAACCGCGCGACGACCGTCCAGCCGCCGTCGAACGGCAGCAGGGTCTCGTCGTAGGTGTGCGACGGCCGGATGATCGTCATCGGGAAGTCGTCCTGCCGGTACGCAGCGACCAGCAGGTCCTCGCACGCGATCTTGTCCCGCGAGTACTGCCAGTACGGGTTCTTCAGCGGCGTGGACTCGGTCACCGGCAGGTGCGTCGGCGGGGTCTGGTACGCCGAAGCCGAGCTGATGAACACGTACTGCCGGGTCTTGCCCGTGAAGAAGTCGATGTCGGCCTGCACCTGGTCAGGGGTGAACGCGACGAAGTCGATGACGACGTCGAAGGTGCGGTCGCCGATCGCCGCCGCCAGCGCGTCCCGGTCCGCCACGTCGGCCTGGAGGCGCGTCACCGCATCCGGCAGGGTCCGCTTCTCCGTGGTGCCCCGGTTGAGCACCGAGACGTCGAAGCCCTGGTCCACTGCCTCGCGCACGCAGGCGGCACTGATGATGCCGCTCCCGCCGATGAACAGCACGCTGGATCCGGTCATGGATGCTCCCTTGCTCCCGGCGGTGCGTCCGCGCACCGCGCCTCTTGCGATCCTGCACCTCACGGGCTGGGGCGGGCGTCGAGGACCGCCGGGAGGCTCGCCACCTCCGTCGCCCACTCCGCGGCAACGGGGTTGATCCAGCCGAGCAGTTCGATCGCGTCGGAGTGGTCGCGGTGCAGGTCGCGCTGGTGGATCGGCTCGTGGTGGGCGGCGCGGTTGCGCACGAAGTGCAGCTGCTGCATCCGTGCTCGAACCTTGCGCTGACGGGTCAGGATGTCGGCGGGCCCTGCCGGGAACGCCCGATGGAGGGCCGGCGTCCAGAAGGCGGTGAGGTACCGGCTCTCCACGAGGTACCGCCAGAAGCCGAAACTCAGCTCGGCCAGCACGCGCCCGTGGACCTCTGCTCCACCATGTCGCGCCGCCCTCGAGCGGGCCTTCGCCAGGTCAGCGCTGCCCTGACGGTCGAGCGGGACGTGGTCAAACCACGAGCGCGACGAGTGGCGGCGTTCCGACCAGCGGCACAACTCCCTGTCCATTGCATTGCGTGCGACGACCTCGACGATGCCGGTGAGCTCCAAGACGCTGGAACTCGCTCGCATGTTCCATGCGTAGAGGCGCAGCGCTCGGCTCCGGCTCCCGGTCACTCGGTCGTAGGAGGACAGCCGCTCCGGCGTCAGCAAGACCACGACGTCGTCTTCCTTGCCGTGCATCCCGCTTCCTTCCGTCGCGTCGGACAGTCGTGTAACATCAATGCCGAAGACCCCGGAACGATCACTGGCCACGGCCACATCGCCGGGGTTTCGTCTTTCCCCTCCCGACGGGCAGTGATACATCACCCTACAGGTGGCAGGGCGGCCGGGGCGGGTCCCGATGGACCGGCCGGGGCGGCCGGGGGACTACCGTCACGGGCGTGCCGCATCGACGCGGCCACGACAGGAGTGACAGACACATGGAGTACCGCTACCTCGGCAACTCGGGCCTCAAGGTCTCCGAGATCACCTACGGCAACTGGCTCACCCACGCCTCCCAGGTCGAGAACGACGCGGCGATCGCCTGCGTGAAGGCCGCCCTCGAGGTCGGCATCTCGACGTTCGACACCGCCGACGTGTACGCCAACACCGGCGCCGAGACGGTCCTCGGTGAAGCGCTGAAGGGCGAGCGTCGCCAGTCCCTCGAGATCGCCACGAAGGTCTTCGGCCCGACCGGTCCCAAGGGCCACAACGACACCGGGCTCTCGCGGAAGCACATCCTCGAGTCGATCGACGGCTCGCTCGGCCGCCTGCAAACCGACTACGTCGACCTGTACCAGGCGCACCGCTTCGACCACGAGACCCCGCTCGAAGAGACCATGCAGGCGTTCGCCGACATCGTCCGCCAGGGCAAGGTCCTGTACGTCGGCGTCTCCGAGTGGACCGCCGACCAGCTCCGTGCCGGTGCCGCACTGGCGAAGGACCTGGGCTTCCAGCTCATCTCGAACCAGCCGCAGTACTCCGCGCTCTGGCGGGTCATCGAGGAGGAGGTCGTCCCCACCTCGAAGGAACTCGGCATCTCGCAGATCGTCTGGTCCCCGATCGCCCAGGGCGTCCTGACGGGGAAGTACCAGCCGGGTCAGCCGCTGCCCGAGGGCTCCCGCGCGACCGACGACAAGGGCGGCGCGAAGATGATCGAGCGCTTCATGAACGACCAGGTGCTCACCGCCGTGCAGGAGCTCAAGCCGGTCGCGAACGAGCTCAGCCTGTCGATGGCGCAGCTCGCCGTGGCGTGGGTGCTGCAGAACGAGAACGTGGCGTCGGCGATCATCGGAGCCTCGCGTCCGGAGCAGGTGCACGACAACGCCGGCGCTGCCGGTGTGCAGATCCCGGCCGAGCTGATGTCCCGCATCGACGACGCCCTCGGTGCCGTCGTCGAGCGCGACCCGTCGAGGACGAACGACAGCAGCCCGAAGACCCGCGAGGCGTAGGCCGCGCTGCCCGGCCGGTACGAGCCTCCCGGCCGGCTGCGCACAACAGAAGGCGGCTCGAACCACGGCAATCCGCGGTTCGAGCCGCCTTCTGTTGTGCGTGGACGATCCGAACCACTTCCTGTCGGATGCGACCGTCGAGGCAGTTCGACCGCCCGCGCAACGCACGCCCGCGCAACGCAAAAGAGCCCCCTACCGAAGTAGGGGGCTCTTCACTGTGGCTGGACGCGGCGTCGATCCGCGGACCTTTCGATTTTCAGTCGAACGCTCTACCAACTGAGCTACCCAGCCGTGGCGACCCTGACGGGACTTGAACCCGCGACCTCCGCCGTGACAGGGCGGCACGCTAACCAACTGCGCTACAGGGCCATGTGGAATTGCTTGTGTTGCTGTTCTTGCTTCGGTGTCGTTCTGTTCTGCTTGCTGTCCCCCGGTGAGGAGTGACCCCAACGGGATTCGAACCCGTGCTGCCGCCGTGAAAGGGCGGTGTCCTAGGCCACTAAACGATGGGGCCGCAAGCAGTGCATCGCGCTACCGATGGACAAGCATACGGACGGTCGGCCCTCTTGCCAAATCGAGCCCGGCGAACGGTCCGCTTGGGCGTGTCGCGCCACCTCGACGGACCCTCAGGGAGTCGCCGGAGCGGGCTCCCGAGGAGCGGGCCGACCCGGTGCGAGCATCGATGCTGACCTCTCACCCTCGAACGGGGTGTTCCTGGGCTGACCCATGTTGTTACTGTTGCGTCTGTTGACAGTGTGACGTGCGCCACGCCGGACTGTGACGAAAACGAGACCCATGTCGACTCCCTCCCTCCTCCCCGCTCGCCCCCGCCGCCGTCTGATGGCCGCCGGGGTCGCAGTCGTGCTCGCCGCCGGGGCCCTCGTCGCCCTCGTGCCGTCGGGTGCTGCCTCGGCCGCGACGTACCCGAGCTGGGACGACGTGCAGGCCGCCAAGCAGTCGCAGTCGGACCAGGCCGCCAAGGTCACCGAGATCAGGGGCCTCATCGCGCAACTGCAGTCGCAGTCCGCCGCGAAGGAGAAGGCCGCCGCCGCAGCCGGTACGGCGTACCAGGACGCGCAGACGGACTACGACCGCAAGGCGCTCGAGCAGCGGAAGCTCCAGTCGCAGGCGGACGACGCCGAGAAGACCGCGGCAGCCTCCGAGGCGCAGGCCGGCCAGCTCGCCGCCCAGCTCGGCCGCTCCAGTTCACAGGACGTCACCACGGACCTCCTCACCAAGCCCTCCGCCTCGGGTGACCTGCTCTACGAGCTCGGCGCCATGTCGAAGCTCACCGAGCAGGCGGACGGGATCTACTCCGAGGCGAGCCAGGACCGCGGGACGGCCCAGGCCCTCGCCGACAAGTCGAAGGTCGCCGAGGACGCGCTCGGCGAGCTCGCCGCCCAGGCCCAGGTGAAGATGCGCGCCGCGCAGAGCGCCGCGGACCAGGCGCAGGCCGCCGTGGCCGCCCAGGCCGCCAACCAGGACCGCCTGGAGGCCCAACTCGCCCTCCTGACGTCGAAGACGAAGACGACGCAGGCCGGGTACGAGAAGGGCGTGAAGATCGAGAAGGAGCGCCAGGCGCGTCTCGCCCGGGAGCGTGCCGCCGCGGCTGCCGCAGCCGCCCGGGCACTCCCGGCCGCAGCGACCGCGGGTGTCCCGGCGTCCGGTGGCGGCGCGTCCGGCGGCGGCGCCGCGAACTCGTCCGGATGGGTACGCCCGGCCGCCGGCTTCCAGTCGAGCCCCTACGGCCTCCGCGTCGACCCGTACACGCACGTCTACACACTGCACGCGGGCGTCGACCTCGCCCCGGCCTGCTACTCGCCGATCTACGCTGCAGCGTCCGGCACCGTGACCTTCGCGGGCAACGGCGGCGGCTACGGCAACGAGGTCATCCTCGACAACGGTGGCGGCATCTCGACGGCCTACGGGCACATCGTGAACGGCGGCATCATGGTCGCCGCCGGCCAGCACGTCACCGCAGGACAGCAGATCGCGCAGGTCGGTTCGACCGGCTGGTCGACCGGCTGCCACCTGCACTTCGAGACCCGGGTGAACGGCGCAGCCGTCGATCCCGTCCCCTTCATGGCAGCGCGGGGGATCTCGGTATGAGCACGAGCACTGCCAGGAGGCACTGACCCGCATGAAGAAGCCTGCACGTTCCCTCGTCTGCAGTCTCGCCACCGTCTCGATGCTCAGCTTCGGGCTCTCGCTCGTGGTGGCCGTCCCGGCGCAGGCGGCCCCGTCCGCTCCGTCGTGGAAGGACGTGCAGGCGGCGAAGGACGACCAGGCCGCGAAGCAGCGGACGGTCGACGCCCTGACGGCACGCATGTCGAGCCTCCAGGCCACCGTGGACCGCACCGGTGCCACCGTGCAGGAGGCGGGGCAGCGGTACTCCCTCGCAGCGTCGCAGCAGCAGGAGGCCAAGGACACGCTGGACGGTCTTACCGGTCAGGCGAAGCGTGCCAAGGCGGCGGCGAAGCGGTCCGCCGGCCAGGTCGCGGCCCTCGTCGTCGAACTCTCGCGCTCGGGTGGCGGTGACCTGTCCACGTCGATGCTCGTCGACTCCCGTGACGCGAAGGACCTGCTGTACCAGGTCGGCACGATGACGCACCTGTCCGAGCGGTCCGCGACCGTGCTCGACAAGGCGCAGTCGGACCAGCGCACCGTGGATGCCCTCGCCGCGCAACAGCGGCAGGCGACGAAGGCCCTGACCGCCGCGACCGAGAAGACGAAGGACGCGCTCGACAGCGCGAACGACGTCGCCGCGAACGCACAGTCCGCGCTGGCGTCCGGGCAGGCGAAGCAGGACGAGGTCCTCGAGCAGCTCGCGTTCATCAGGGGCACCTCGGTGGCCACCGAGCAGGCGTACTGGTCGGCGCAGCAGGCGAAGCAGGCCGAGATCCAGCTCGCCGCCCAGGCGAAGCGCGACGCGGCGCGTCCCGCATCAGCGAACGGCGGCGCGGGCGGTCCAGGCGGATCGACGACCGACGTCCCGCCCGCGTCGAAGCCCGTCACCTCGAACCCGTCGACGTCGAACCCCTCGTCGTCCGCGCCCTCGGGTGGTACCGGGGCAGCGCCGAAGCCGGCCGCCCCGAAGCCCGTCGCCCCGAAGCCGACCGCCCCACAGCCCGCACCGCAGCCGGCCGCACCTGCGCCGAAGCCCGCAGCGCCGAAGCCCGCGGCCCCGAAGCCCGCTGCGCCCGCGCCCGCGCCGGCCCCGGTCGTCAGCAGCCCGTCCAAGGCCGCCGGCGCGATCGCGTACGCCCGCGGACAGCTCGGCAAGGCCTACGTCCTGGGCGGTGCCGGCCCGAACGTCTGGGACTGCTCCGGCCTGGTGATGATGGCCTACAACTCGCAGGGCATCACGACCGGTGGGCACAACGTCGTCTGGCAGTACAACTACTTCGGCTCGATCGGCCGCCTGGTGCCGCTGTCGCAGCGCCAGCCGGGCGACATCCTGTTCTACTCGACCAACGGTGCGGCATCCGGCGGCTACCACGACTCGATCTACACCGGCAACGGGCGGATGGTCGAGGCCGCCCGCCCGGGTGTCGGCGTCGTCGAGCGTGCGGTGTGGACCCCGAGCCAGCTCCTGCCGTACGTCGCCCGTCCGAGCGGCGCCCTGTAGCCCCGAACACCGCAGAACGGCCCGGCCCCACGAGGGGACCGGGCCGTTCGCGTGTCAGCAGACGAGCGTCAGTGACCCGCGGGCACGTACGCGGCCTGGCCGGCCTGCACGATGGCCTCGGCCTCGGCGGCGTCGCCCCAGCCCTCGGCCTTGACCCACTTGTTCGGCTCGAGGTCCTTGTAGCGCTCGAAGAAGTGTGCGATCTCGGCCTTCGTCTGGTCGTCCACGTCCGAGATGTCCTGGATGTGTGCCCAGCGCGGGTCCTTCGCGGGGACGACGAGGACCTTCGCGTCGATGCCGGCCTCGTCGCTCATCTTGAAGACGCCGACCGGGCGGACCTTGACGCCCACGCCCGGGAAGGTCGGGTACTCCAGGAGCAGCAGCGCGTCGACGGGGTCGCCGTCGTCGGCCAGGGTCTGCTCGAAGAAGCCGTAGTCCGTCGGGTAGACGAACGAGGTGAAGAGCACGCGGTCCAGGTACACGCGACCGGTCTCGTGGTCGACCTCGTACTTGTTGCGGCTGCCCTTGGGGATCTCGACGACGACGTCGTACGCGGCCATGTGCACTCCTTGGTTCTTCCGGTGGTGGTCTGTCGGCCGTCGGGACGGCCCGGCTAACGTTACCGGGTGAACACCGAGCGTCCCCGGCTGGATCCCGCCGTCGCCGCCGTCCGTCTGGCGGTCCGCACCGCGCTGGCCCGCGCGCTCGACGAACAGGTCGTCGCACCGGGCGACCTCGTCCTGGTGGCGCTGAGCGGCGGAGCCGACTCGCTCGCCCTCGCGGCGGCCACCGCGTTCGAGGCACCGAAGCAGGGCCTGCGCGCCGGCGCGGTCGTGGTCGACCACGCGCTGCAGGCGGGTTCCGAGGCGGTCGCGGCACGGGCCTCCCGGCAGGCCGCCTCGCTCGGGCTGGCGCCGGTCGTCGTGGACCGTGTCGACGTCGGGACCGCGGGTGGTCCGGAAGCCGCCGCCCGGGAGGCCCGCTACGCCTCGATCACGTCGGTCGCGGCCGCCCAGTGGTCACCCCTCGTGCTCCTCGGCCACACGCTCGACGACCAGGCCGAGACGGTCCTGCTCGGCCTGCTGCGGGGGAGCGGACCGGACAGCCTGACCGGCATGGCGCCGCTGGTGCGGCCGGACCGGCCGGGGCCCTCGCTCGCGCGGCCGATGCTCGCGCTGCGTCGGGCGACCACGCGTCAGGCCTGTGCCGCCTCCGGACTCGACCCGTGGGACGACCCCCAGAACGAGGACCCGGCGCACACGCGGGTGCGGGTGCGGAACGCGCTGATGCCGGTCCTCGAGCGGGAGCTCGGACCCGGTGTGCCGGAGGCCCTGGCCCGCACCGCCGACCAGCTGCGCGAGGACTCCGCGGCCCTCGACCACTTCGCCGAGGAGATGGCGGAGGACCTCGCCGAGCACTCCGAGGCCGGCATCTCGCTGTCCGTGCCGCAGCTCGCCGCGAACCCACCGGCACTCCGGCAGCGACTCGTCCGACTCGCGGTCGAGAGCGAGTTCGGCGTGACCCTGTCCCGACTGCAGACGCTCGAGGTCTGCCGGCTCGTGACCGACTGGCACGGCCAGGGACCGATCGACCTGCCCGGTGTCCGTGCCACGCGGACGGGCGAACGGGTGTCCTTCGCCGCCAGGGAGCCGCACGCGGGCGGTTAGGCTGGTCCGGTGGAACTCTCCGACGTGCAGGCCGACCTCTCCGAAGTGCTCTTCACCCCCGAGCAGATCGACGACAAGATCGCCGAACTCGCCGCTGCGGTGGACCGGGACTACGCCGGGCGTGACCCGCTCCTCGTCGGCGTGCTGAAGGGCGCGGTCATGGTCATGGCCGACTTCTCCCGCCACCTCAAGATGCAGGCGCGGATGGACTGGATGGCGGTGTCGTCCTACGGCTCCGGCACGAAGTCGTCCGGCGTGGTGCGGATCCTCAAGGACCTCGACACCGACCTGCACGACCGCGACGTCATCATCGTCGAGGACATCATCGACTCCGGTCTGACGCTGTCCTGGCTCAAGCAGAACCTGCAGTCCCGCGGGGCCGCCAGCGTCGAGATCGTCGCCCTGCTCCGCAAGCCCGAGGCCGCCAAGGTCGAGGTGGACGTCAAGTACGCCGGCTTCGAGATCCCGGACGCGTTCGTGGTCGGGTTCGGCCTGGACTACGACGAGCGCTACCGCAACCTGCGCGGCATCGGCATCCTCGCGCCGCACGTCTACTCCTGATCCGCCCCGGGCATCAGGCGCGACCGGGCGCCAGGCGCGACCGGGACGTCAGGTGCGACCGCGACGTCAGGTGCAAGCGGGTGCCAGGGGCGTCGTCCGCAGGGCGATGCTCCTGATCCGTGGAGTTCGCCCGCAGAGGACACCCATTCTCGCCACAGAGTGACGGCCGTATGCTGAGCGGCACGCACTTCAGGCAGCAGAAAGGTGTCGGGCCGTCGGGCCCGGATCACATGGACTTCAAGCGCATCCTCCGCGGGCCGTACATCTGGATACTGCTCGCAGTCGTGGGGATCTTCGTCGGATGGACGTTCATCGCCCAGTCCGGCACCCAGGAGATCTCCACCCAGAAGGGCCTCGAGCAGCTCTCGGACGGCAAGGTCTCGTCGGCCGTCGTCAACTCCACCGAGCAGCGGGTCGACCTCACGCTCCGCAACGACGGTGGCACCGAGCAGTTCTACTACTCGACCCCCCGTGGCACCGAGGTCGTCGAGGCGGTCTCGCAGGCCGACCTGCCCAAGGGCTACAACGACCACGTCCAGCAGTCGAACGTCCTGGTGTCGCTCCTGCTGACGCTGCTGCCGTTCCTGCTCATCGGTGCCCTGTTCTGGTTCCTGCTCTCGAGCGCCCAGGGCGGCGGCTCGAAGGTCATGCAGTTCGGCAAGTCCAAGGCCAAGATGAACAACAAGGAGAACCCGCAGGTCTCCTTCGCCGACGTCGCCGGTGCGGACGAGGCCATCGAGGAACTGCACGAGATCAAGGAGTTCCTCAAGGAGCCCGCGAAGTTCCAGGCCGTCGGCGCCCGGATCCCGAAGGGCGTGCTCCTCTACGGCCCTCCCGGAACCGGCAAGACCCTGCTCGCCCGCGCCGTCGCCGGCGAAGCCGGGGTGCCGTTCTACTCGATCTCCGGTTCGGACTTCGTCGAGATGTTCGTGGGTGTCGGCGCGAGCCGCGTCCGTGACCTCTTCGACCAGGCGAAGCAGAATTCGCCCGCCATCGTCTTCATCGACGAGATCGACGCCGTGGGACGTCACCGTGGCGCCGGCATCGGCGGCGGCAACGACGAGCGCGAGCAGACGCTGAACCAGCTCCTCGTCGAGATGGACGGCTTCGACGGCAAGACGAACGTCATCCTCATCGCCGCGACGAACCGTCCCGACGTGCTCGACCCCGCGCTGCTCCGCCCGGGCCGCTTCGACCGGCAGATCGGCGTCGACGCGCCCGGACTGCAGGGGCGCAAGCAGATCCTCGAGGTGCACGCGAAGGGCAAGCCGCTCGCCGCGAGCGTCGACCTCGAGCTGCTCGCCCGCAAGACGCCGGGCTTCACCGGTGCGGACCTGGCGAACGTCCTCAACGAGGCCGCGCTGCTGACCGCCCGGTCGAACGCGCAGCTCATCGACAACCGCGCCCTGGACGAGGCCGTCGACCGCGTGATGGCCGGCCCGCAGCGCCGCACCCGGATCATGTCCGACCAGGAGCGCCTCATCACCGCGTACCACGAGGGTGGTCACGCCCTGGCGGCCGCAGCGATGCGCCACACCGACCCGGTGACGAAGATCACGATCCTGCCGCGTGGTCGGGCCCTCGGCTACACGATGGTCCTGCCGCTCGAGGACAAGTACTCCGTCACGCGCAACGAACTGCTCGACCAGCTGACGTACGCCATGGGCGGCCGTGTCGCCGAGGAGATCGTGTTCCACGACCCGACCACGGGTGCGTCGAACGACATCGAGAAGGCCACCGGCACCGCCCGCAAGATGGTGACCGAGTACGGCATGAGCCAGGCGGTCGGTTCCGTCAAGCTCGGCTCCGGGTCCAGCGAGCCGTTCGTCGGCCGTGACATGAGCGGCGGCACCGGTCGCGACTACTCGGAGAACATCGCCGAGACCGTCGACGCCGAGACCCGCGCCCTGCTCGAGGCCGCGCACGACGAGGCCTACCAGGTGCTCAACGCCAACCGCGACATCCTCGACCGCCTGGCCGGTGAGCTCCTCGAGAAGGAGACGCTCGACGCTCCGGAGCTCGTGGAGATCTTCAAGGACGTCCGCAAGCTGCCCGAGCGCCCGCAGTGGCTCTCGAGCGACAAGCGTCCGGTGAGCGACCTGCCCGCGATCGAGGTCCCGGGCAAGGCCGCCGCGATGGCCGAGGAGCCCGTCGGGATCGACGCCTCGAAGCCGCGTCGTCACCGCCCGTTCGGCAACCCCGGTATCGCCCCCGCGTAGGCCGGCATGACCGACCTGCCGACGAGACGGTCGCGTCGGCTCGCCGAGGTGAGCCGGGCCCGCGAAGCAGCAGCAGCGCCGGCGACGGTCGCGATCGACCTCCGAGCACCCGCACCGGTGCCGGAGATCGTGACCGGCCGTCGCCGCGGTCGCTCCACCCCGGAGGGCACCCGCGTGATGGGGATCCTCAACGTCACCCCCGACTCGTTCAGCGACGGCGGCCTGCACCTGGCCGTCGACGCGGCACTCGCGCACGCCCGACACCTGGTCGCGACCGGGGCCGACCTGGTCGACGTCGGCGGGGAGTCCACCCGGCCCGGGGCGGAACGGGTGCCGGTGGACGTCGAGCAGGAGCGCGTCCTGCCGGTCGTGCAGCAGCTGGTCTCCGAGGGGATCGCGGTGAGTGTCGACACGATGAACGCCAGCACCGCCGAACGCGCGGTCGAGCTCGGTGCCGTGATCGTCAACGACGTCTCCGGTGGGCTCGTCGACCCGGACATGTCCCGGGTCGTCGCCGAGACCGGCGTGGGCTTCGTCGTCATGCACTGGCGCGGCCACAGTGACCGGATGTACCGGAACGCCGAGTACACCCACGCCGTGGAGGAAGTGCGGCGCGAGGTCGAACTCCGGGTCGCCGAACTCATCGTCCTCGGCGTGCGCCAGGAGCAGGTGGTCATCGACCCGGGCCTGGGCTTCGCCAAGCGCGGGCAGCAGAACTGGGAGATCCTGGCGGGCTACGAACGCTTCGCCTCGATCGGTCTGCCGGTCCTGGTCGCAGCGTCCCGCAAGCGGTTCCTGGACGGCGTCGGCAGTGCGGCCGGGGCACCCCCGGTCGAACGAGACCTGGCCACGGCGGCGATCAGCCTGCTGGCGGCCGAACGCGGCGCCTGGGGCGTCCGTGTGCACGACCCGGCGCCGACCCGCGCCGTACTCGACGTCTGGGACGCCTGGAGGGCAGCTCGATCATGAGGGACACCATCCGCCTCGTCGGAGTCCGCGCACGCGGGCACCACGGGGTCTTCGACCACGAACGCGCCGACGGACAGGACTTCGTCGTCGACGTCGCGGTCGAGGTCGACGCGACCGCCGCCTCCGACTCGGACGACCTGGCCGAGACCGTGCACTACGGCGTGCTCGCCGAGCAGGTCGTCGCCGAGATCGAACGCGACCCGGTCGACCTCATCGAGACGCTGGCGGAGCGGATCGCCGCGGCCGTCCTGACGCACCGTGCCGCCCTGGCGACCGAGGTC
The DNA here is from genome assembly GCF_003234085.1 of Curtobacterium sp. MCPF17_052. Taxonomy (GTDB): domain Bacteria; phylum Actinomycetota; class Actinomycetes; order Actinomycetales; family Microbacteriaceae; genus Curtobacterium. The sequence continues at coordinate 179,990 of NZ_QKSD01000006.1, read as the reverse complement.
ACGGTGCACAAGCCGCAGGCCCCGATCACCGTGCCGTTCACCGACGTGTCGATCACCATCCGGCGCGAGTCCGCGGTGCGCCCTGACGACGCGGCCGCCGCCGAGAGCGACCCGCTCGAGGAAGGAGCGTGACGCGCGCCGTCATCGCCCTCGGTGCGAACCTCGGCGACCGAGGGAGCACCCTCCGTGCCGCTGCGGCCGCCGTCGCCGCGCTGCCCGGTGTCCGTCCGGTGGCCTCGAGTCGTGAGGTCGAGTCCGTCGCCCTCACCCTGGACGGCCTCGACACGACGAAGCCGCGGTACCGGAACGGTGTCGTGGTCGTCGAGACCGACCTGGCGCCGCAGGAGCTGCTCGACGCCCTGCACGGCATCGAGGACGCGCACGGCCGCACCCGCGACGTCCGCTGGGGTGACCGGACGCTCGACCTCGACGTGATCGCCCTCGACGACCTGCGGATCGACACCGACACGCTCACCGTGCCCCACCCGCGCGCCCACGAGCGGGCGTTCGTGCTCGCGCCCTGGGCGGACGCCGACCCGGAGGCGGTGCTGCCGGGCCACGGGTCCGTCACGACCCTGCTCGCGGCGCTGGGCGACGACACCGACCGGGTCGACGAACCCCGCCTGTTCGACCGCGCCGCGCCGGAGGTCACCCCGTGAAGCCGACCCGGGCCTCCACCCTGATCGGCGTCGCCGTCGTCGCGGCCGTCGCCGGCTTCGCGGTCGACACCGCCCTGACCGCCCGGCAGTCGCCGACGCTCCTGATGTCGGTCCCCCTCGGCCTGACGCTGCTGTTCATCGGCATCGCCCTGCTGTTCATGGCCGCGCCGATCCGTCGACAGACCCGGGGCCGGAACGACGGACGCCGGGTGGACCCGATGTACGCGACCCGGGTGGTGTTCCTGGCGAAGGCGTCGAGCATCTGCGGGGCGCTGTTCGGCGCGTTCGCCCTCGGGCTGCTCGTGTACCTCCTGTCCCGGTCCGTCCTGCCTTCGCTAGGCTCGACCCTGCCGAACGCGGTGGCGTTCGGCGGCGGGATCGTGCTGACCGTGTGCGCCCTCGTCGCCGAGCGGATGTGCATCGCGCCGCCGACGGACGAGGACGACCACGACGGGCGGGGCAGCACCACGGCGTGACCGGCCCGGTCGGTCGACGCGGACCGACCACCGCAGACCAGGAGACCCCGATGCCGCCCGAACTCGACGAACCTCATCGGATGGACGAACCACGCCGACTCGACGACGCCGGCATGGGCCTCGACGGCATCACCTGGACGCGGGTCTCGGCGAAGCTCGTCTGGACCGACCTCATCGCGACGATCGTCATCGGCGGCGTCGTCACGGCGGGCCTGGTGCTCATCGGCGTCGCCAGCGGCGGGACCGGCGGGACGGCCGGACTCGTCTGGTTCGTCATCGGTGCGGTCGTCGCGGCCATCGCGATCGTCACGGCAGCGCTCACCCCGCGGCGCATCCGGTCGATCGGGTACGCCCTGCGCGACGACGACCTGGTGCTGCGCCGCGGACTGATGTGGCAGCGCTTCACCGCGGTGCCGTACGGCCGACTGCAGCTCGTGGACGTCAACCGGGGCCCGCTCGACCGGGTGCTCGGCATGAGCGAGCTGAAGTTCGTGACCGCGGCCGCGTCGTCGAACATCCGCATCCCCGGCATCCCGGCCGGTCAGGCGGACGACCTCCGCGACCGACTCGTCGAGCTCGCCGAGTCCCGTCGCGCCGGGCTGTAGGTCGCACGTGTCGTTCCGACCGGACGCCTCGATCCCCGCACCACCGCGCAAGGGCGACCCTGCCGCGGCCGCGCCCCTGACCGACGGCGAGTGGCACCGGCTGCACCCGCTCACACCGCTGCTCAAGGGCGGCATCTTCCTCGTCGTGATCCTGGGCTACGTGCTCAACAACCTCCGCGACCAGATCGTCGAGGTCTTCATCCCCGGCGCAGGCGGGCCGCAGGAGGACGGCGACCCGGTCCGCTACGTGTACGAGCACGGTGTCGTCGGCTGGGTGCTGCTCGGGGTGGCGGTGCTGCTCCTGGTGCTGATCGGCCTGTTCTACCTGTCCTGGCGGATGCACGAGTTCCGGGTCACGGGTGAGATCGTCGAGGTCCGCTCCGGCGTGGTCTTCCGGACCCACCGCAAGGCCCGGCTCGACCGGATCCAGGGGATCAACATCTCGCGGCCGCTGATCCCACGGGTCTTCGGCACGGCCAAGCTCGAGGTCGCGCAGGCCGGAAACGACGCGAACGTGCAGCTCGCCTACCTCGGTGCGAAGGCCGCTGACGACCTGCGGCAGCGCATCCTGGTGCTCGCCTCGGGCGCGAAGGACACCGACCAGCCCCGGTCCGCCGGTCCGGGCGGCGGCGTCCTGCAGGGCCGGGTGGACGAGTTCCTGGCACCCGAGCTCGACCCCGAGGCCGTGCACGCCACCCGGGTGGTCCGCGTCCACCCGGGTCGGTTGATCGCGTCGATGCTGCTCTCCGGCACGACCGTGGTGATCCTGCTGCTCGTCGTCGCGATCATCGTGAGCATCAGCCTGACCGGCCAGTACTTCCTCCTCGTGTCGCTGTTCCCGGCCGTCATCGGCGCCGGCGGCTACTACGTCCGCAAGTTCTCGAAGTCGCTGCGCTACACGATCGCGGACACCAGGGACGGCATCCGGATCGGCTTCGGCCTGTTCTCGACCTCGAACGAGACGCTGCCGCCCGGGCGCATCCACGCCGTGAGCGTCGCGCAGCCGCTGCTGTGGCGGCCGTTCGGCTGGTGGGACATCCGCATCAACCGGGCGACGAACGCCGGCAACGGGGCGTCCACGAACCAGCAGGTCTCGTCGATCGTGCTGCCGGTCGGTACCGCGGCCGAGGTCCGGCAGGTCCTCGAGATCATCCTGCCCGAGCTCGTCGGCTCGGCCGTCGTCGGTCCGGAAGCGTCGATGGAACGCCTGCGCGAGGGATCCGCCGAGGCCGTGGGTGTCGTCGACGACAGCCTCACCACGAGCGGCGACCGCGGGGGTTTCGTGCACTCGCCCCGACGGGGTCGCTGGCTGCGCCCGCTGTCGGCGTCCCGCAACGGCTACCGCTTCGTGCCCGGTGCGGTGCTGCTCCGGCTCGGCGCGGTCTGGCGCTCGCTCGTGGTCGTGCCGCTGCCGCGTGTCCAGAGCGTCAAGGTCACGCAGGGGCCGCTGGAGCGCGCACTCCGCCTGGCCTCGGTGCACGTGCACACCGTCAGCGGTCCGGTCTCCGCCCGCGTCGGCGCGCTCGACGCCGGGGACGCGCAGCGGCTCTGGTCCGGCACGACCGAGCGTGCCGTCGAGGCCGCCGCGACCGACACGTCGCACCGGTGGCGTGACGGCCGGGAGGCTCGACCCACCTCCGGTGCGCCGGGTCGCCACGCGCAGGAGCCCGCGCACGCATCAGGGCAGTGGCCCGGGCAGTGGACCGGTGCCGCGCCCGCCGCACCGGCGTGGCTGACGCAGGACGGGCCTCCCGTCTGGACCGCCGTCCCCGCACCCGGAGCCGTGCGGTGAGGGCCGGACGACTCGGCATCGGGATCATCGGCGCCGGACGCGTCGGCCCCGTGCTGGGTGCCGCGCTCGCGAACGCCGAGCACGCCGTCGTCGGGATCACCGCCGTCTCCGACGCCGGTCGCGACCGGGCCGAGGCGATGCTGCCCGGCGCACCCGTGCTCGGCACGCCGGAGCTCGTCGAGCGGAGCGAACTCGTGCTCCTGGCCGTGCCGGACGACCAGCTGCCGTCGCTCGTGCAGGGTCTGTCGGACGCGGGGATCTGGCAGCCCGGGCAGCTGGTCGTGCACACCAGCCCCGACCACGGGGTCGACGTCCTCGCGCCGGCGATGCGCGCCGGGGCGATCCCGCTCGCGATCCACCCCGCGATGGCCTTCACCGGCACGAGCGTCGACCTGAGCCGCCTGCGGGACGCGTACTGCGCCGTCACCGCTCCCGCGCCGGTGCTGCCGATCGCGCAGGCCCTGGTGGTCGAGATGGGTGCCGAGCCGTTCGTCGTGGCCGAGCGGGACCGCCCCGCCTACGCCGACGCGGTCCGGGCGGCCGTGAGCTTCTCGACGGCGATCGTCGACCAGTCCGCCGGCACCCTGTCCGGCATCGGTGTCGAGCACCCGGGGCGCGTCCTCGGGGCACTCGTCCGCTCGGCGGTCGACAACGCGCTGACGGCGGCCGACGGGCAGTCCGCGATCTGAACCCGGCCGCGAGCCCGGACCGCCGTGTCCGCCGTCCATCCGGTGTCCCGGCCGAGCGCGGCCGGGCGGGTAGCATCGACGCGATCCCCCACGACCTCCGGAGCCGCACCAGCATGACCGACGAGACCGCCCCCGCCACCACTGAGACCGCGGTCGCCGACGCCGCCGCACTGGCCGAGCAGGAGACCAGCGAGCAGCGTCAGGTCCGGCTGGACAAGCGCGCGCGCCTGCTGGAGTCCGGGATCGAGGCCTACCCGGCCGAACTCCCGATCACCACGACGATCCCCGCGGTCCGCGAGCAGTACGCGCACCTCGAGACCGGCGAGGAGACGCAGGACGTCGTCGGCGTGGCCGGCCGCATCGTGTTCTCCCGCAACACCGGCAAGCTCTGCTTCGCGTCGCTGCAGTCCGGCGACGGCTCGCGCATCCAGGCGATGGTCTCCCTGGCCGAGGTCGGCGACGAGTCGCTGGCCCGCTGGAAGGAGTTCGTCGACCTCGGCGACCACGTGTTCGTGCACGGCCGCGTGATCTCCTCCCGCCGCGGCGAGCTGAGCATCATGGTCGACGACTGGGCGATCGCGGCGAAGGCGATCCTGCCGCTGCCGAACCTGCACAACGAGCTCAACGAGGAGACCCGGGTCCGGCAGCGGTACCTCGACCTCATCGTGCGCGAGGACGCCCGCAAGACCGTCCGGGCCCGCGCTGCCGTGATGTCCTCGCTCCGCCAGACCTTCACGTCGCACGAGTACCTCGAGGTCGAGACCCCGATGCTGCAGACCCAGCACGGTGGCGCCTCCGCGCGGCCCTTCGTCACGCACTCGAACGCCTTCGACACCGAGCTGTTCCTCCGCATCGCACCCGAGCTGTTCCTCAAGCGCGCCGTCGTCGGTGGCATCGACCGGGTGTTCGAGATCAACCGGAACTTCCGGAACGAGGGCGCCGACTCGTCGCACTCGCCCGAGTTCGCGATGGTCGAGGCGTACCAGGCGTACGGCAACTACGAGCAGATGGCCGACCTGACGCAGGAGCTGGTGCAGAACGCCGCCCGTGCGGTCACCGGCGGTCCGCTCGTCGTCACCCTGCCGGACGGCAGCGACTACGACCTCGGCGGCGAGTGGGCACGACTCGACATGTACGAGTCGCTGTCCGAGGCGTCCGGCCACGAGATCACCCCGGAGACGCCGCTGTCCGAGCTGCAGGCGCTCGCCGACGCCGAGGGTGTCGAGGTCGCACACGCCACACACGGCAAGTACGTCGAAGAGCTCTGGGAGCACTTCAACGGCGACAAGCTGTACGCCCCGACGTTCGTCATGAACTTCCCGGTCGACACCTCGCCCCTGACCCGGCAGCACCGCACCCGCCCAGGAGTCGTCGAGAAGTGGGACCTCTACGTCCGTGGCTTCGAGCTCGCCACCGCGTACTCGGAGCTCGTCGACCCGGTCGTCCAGCGGGAGCGGTTCGTCGAGCAGGCCCGTCTGGCCGCCGGCGGTGACCCGGAGGCGATGCGCGTCGACGAGGAGTTCCTGCGGGCACTCGAGCACGCGATGCCCCCGTCGGGTGGCATGGGCATGGGCGTCGACCGGCTGCTGATGGCGATCACCGGCCTGGGCATCCGCGAGACGATCCTCTTCCCCCTGGTCAAGTAGGGCGCTGGAGCTCAGGGCGACGCGCCAGCGGCGCGCGACGCCAGCCCCGAGGGAGCCTGCGAGAGCCTGCGAGCTCGGTCCCTCGGGCAGCACGACGTACGATGGGACCATGCCGCATGGAATCGTCTCCGGAGTCGTCTTCGCCCTGACCCCGACGATCCTGCTCGGTGTCATCTTCTGGTTCATCATGCGCGCGATCATCCGTGCCGACCGGACCGAGCGTGCCGCGTACACGAAGATCGAGGCCGAGGAGCGCGCGCGGTTCGAGCGTGAGCGCGGCGTCACGACGACCGCGCCCCCGACCGCCGACTGACCGTATACAGATTCGTCTGCCCGGGCTGATCCGATCCGGACTGCCCGCGGGTCGAAACCGGGCGCACAGCTCCTGATCTGGGGTTCTCGGTCAGAATGTGATGTCGAGCGACGCGCTTCATCTGGCTGAAACACGCGTTCATGCGACCGAAACGCGGAACTGTATACCGTTTCGCTCGTGCCTCTCGCCCCGTTCCGCCTCGTCGGAGTCCTCCACCTCCCGCCCCTGCCCGGCGCCGTGAACTACGCCGGCGTGCCCGTCTCGACGATCGCCGAACGGGCCGCTGAGGACGCCGCCGCGCTGGTCGCCGCGGGCTTCACGCACGTGATGGTGCAGGACGCCAGTGACATGCCCCAGGCCGTCCGCGTCGACGCCCCCACCGTCGCCGCGCTCGCCGTCGTCGGCGCTGCCGTCACCCGGGCCGTGGACGTCCCGGTCGGCGTGGTCGTCGGTCACAACGACGGCCCGAGTGCGGTCGCCATCGCCCACGCCATCGGGGCGAGGTTCGTGCGGGTCAAGGTCCTCACCGGCGTCTCCGTCGGCCCGACCGGCTGGATCGAGGGGTGCGCCCACGACGTCGCGACGATGCGCCGCCGACTCGGTGCCGACGTCGAGGTCTGGGCGGACGTGCACGAGGCCACGAGCCTGGCGCTGGCCGGGAGCCCCGCGTGGGCGGCCAAGGAGGCGCACGACTTCGGCCTCGCGGACGTGCTCGTCGTCACCCGTGACAGCGGAGTCGCCGACGCCCTCGACGACATCGAACGGCTGCGCGCCGTCGCCGACGTGCCGTTCGTGGTCGGGGGCCGGGTGTCGCTCGACACGATCGCCGACGCCGTCCGCCGGTCCGACGGCGTGGTCCTCGGCAGCGCGATCAAGCGCTCGAGCGCCCCGGACGCCCGCATCGACCCGGAGACCGCCGCCCGCTTCGGCCGGACCCTCGACACGACAGGACACCGCGCATGACCAGCACCCCGCCGAGCCCGTTCATCGGTGTCGACAGCCCGCTCGACGCCCGTCAGCAGCAGGTCGTCGAACGCGTCTCCGCCGCCGAGCACGCCTCGATCGTCGCGCTGCCGACCGACCACCCCCTCGACCCGAAACGCCGTGCCCGGGACGAGGCGACCCTCCCGGAACTGATCGCCCAGCCCGACCGGATCCGCGAGACCCTCGCCGCGAACGACGAGGACCTGGACGAACTCGCCGCCCTGATCGCCCGGTCCGAGGTCGACCGCGTGTTCGTGACCGGCGCCGGGGACTCACTCGCCGTCGCGATCGCCGCCCGCCAGGTGCTCGAGCAGATGCTCCGCGTCCCCGTCGAGCCGGTGCAGAGCCTGGAGCTGGCCTACTACGGCGCCCCGCTCGTCACCGAGCGCAGCGTCGTGATCGCGCTGTCGAGCTCGGGGGAGACCACCCGCACCGTCGAGGCCGCGCTGATGGCCCAGCACGCCGGAGCCCTGGTCGTCGCCATCACGAACACGGCGGGCTCCACCCTCGACGTCGAGTCCGCACGCACCCTGCGGCTCAGGGCCACGCGGGTCGGCTGGCCCACCCAGTCCTCGACGACCGCACTCGCGCTGCTGCTCGACCTCGCAACCCGGGTCGGTGTCCGCACCGGGGTGCCGGCGGCCGAGGGGCTCCGCCGGGAGCTCGCGGCGGTCCCGGAGCTGATGGAGCACGTCATCGCGACCACGGAGCCCCGCCTCCGCGCGATCGCCGAGCGGGAGCAGGGAGCGGGTACGTTCCTGTTCTCCGGTGCCGGTCCGAGCTGGGGCAGCGCGATCATCGGCGCCGCGAAGGTCAAGGAGTGCACGCCCGACCACGCCGAGGCGATCCAGGTCGAGGAGTTCCACCACTACAACTCGCTGAAGCGCGGCGAACCGATCTGGGTCATCGCGCCGGCCGGGCCGTCCGTGCCGCGGGCCGTGCACACCGCCAGCGAGGCGAAGCGGTTCGGCGGCGCGGTGTACGTCGTCACGACCGAGGGCGTCGACGCCTTCGACGCGATCGCGGACGAGGTCGTCGTCGTGCCGGCGATCGCCGAGCCCCTCAGCCCGCTGCTCACCGTCCTGCCCGCGCAGCTCACCGGGTACCTGCTGGCGATGGCGCAGTTCACCACCGCGGAGGCCCGGCATGGCTGACTCGCTCCTGTGCATCGGGAACCTGACGATCGACGACCTCGTGGTCGACGAGGCGACGACCACGGCGCTCGGTGGCGACGCGCTCTTCGCCGCCCTCGCCGCCCGTCGCGAGCTGGCGGACGTCCGCATGCTCGCCCCGGTGGGGACCGACCTGCCGGCCACGCTCCTCCAGGCCGTCGTGGACCGCGGCATCCGCGTCGAGCCGACGCGTCCGCGAACCGGTCGCACCATCCGCAACCGCGTGACCTACGCACCCGACGGCAGCCGGACGTGGGACCTGCTGGACGGCGAGGCCGCGTTCGACGCCATGTCGGTGTACCCGGCGGACGTCGGTCCCGACGCCCTGACCGCGAGCGCGGTCCTGGTGTCCGCGATGTCGCTCGGTGCGCAGCTGGCCCTGGGGCCGTGGCTCCGTGAGCGGACCGACGCCACCGTCCTGCTCGACCTGCAGGAGGACTACGTGCTCGGGCACGAGGACCAACTGCTCGCGCTGCTCGCCACCTGTGACGTGTTCCTGCCGAGCGAGCTGGAGGCCGTCCGGCTCGCCGGGACGACCGACCTGGAGGCCGCGGCTCGGCGGTTCCTCGCCGCCGGCCCCGACGTCGTCGTCGTGAAGACCGCCGAGCGCGGCTGCCTGGTCGCGACCGCGGGAGGCGTGACCACAGTCCCGACCGTCGCCGTCGAGCCCGTCGACTCCACCGGAGCCGGGGACGCGTTCTGCGGGGCCTTCGCCGCCGCCACCGTCCGCGGGGGCGACCCGGTCGAGGCCGCGCGGGCGGGTGCCGCCGCAGCGCGCGTCGCGATCGGCGCACACGGGGTGGCGGGGCTGCTCGCCGACACCGAACCGGCGCGAGCGGACGCACAGACGACGCCAGCGACAGCCACAGCGACAGCGACAGCGACAGCGACAGCGACAGCCACGACGACGACGGGAGCGGTCCGGTGACCGAGGTGCGCGTCCTCAACCCGAACACGAGTCAGCTGATGACGGACGCCGTCGCGTCGGCGGCCCGCGCGGTCGCCCGACCGGGCACCACAGTCACGGCCAGCTGCTCGTCCACCGCCCCGGTGTCCGTGGAGACCGCCGTCGACGAGGTCTTCGGTGCCGCCGGCGTCCTCGCCCAGGTCGAGCGTGGCGAGGCGGACGGCGTCGACGGTTACGTCATCGCCTGCTTCGGCGACACCGGCATCGACGCGGCCCGCGAACGCGCCGCCGGACCCGTCGTCGGCATGACGGAGGCCGCACTGCAGGCCGCCGCGCTCGTCGCCCACCGCTTCACCGTGATCACGATGCCGCCGCGGACGATCGCGATGACCGACCGTGTCGTCCGCGCCCTCGGGCTCGGCCACCGGTGCACCGTCCGGGCGGTCGACGTCGCGGTCGCCGACATCGAGTCCGGTGCCGGTCCGGCCTACGCCGCGTTCGCCGAGGAGGCCCGCACCGCCCTGGCGACGGACGGCGCGGAGGCCGTGGTGCTCGGGTGCGCCGGCCTCACCGGACTCGTCGGCGCCCTCCGCACCTCGCTCGGGGTGCCGGTGATCGACGGCGTGGCCGCGGCGACCGTCGCCGTCGAGGGACTCCTGGCGCAGGGCATCACGACCTCCCGCGCCTCCACCTTCGCCGAGCCCGTCGGCTCGGCCACCACCCGGGAGATGTGGGGATGAGCGTCCTGTTCACCGACGTCCTGCTGTGGGCGCCCGACGAACCCTCGGGCATGACCGGTCCCACCGACCTGCTCGTGACCGGCACGACGATCGCCGTCATCGGGCCGAGCGCGCGGGCCGCAGCGCCCGCCGACGTCCGGGTCGTCGACGGCCGCGGGCACCACATCGTGCTGCCGGGGCTCGTCAACGCGCACTTCCACTCGCCGGCGAACCACCTCAAGGGCGCGTTCCCGAGCCGACCGCTCGAGACCTTCATGCTCTACGAGTCCCCGTCGGACCCCGCGCTCACGCCGACCCCGCGTGAGGCGTACCTCCGGACGATGCTGGGCGCCCTCGAGATGCTCCGTACCGGGACGACGAGCGTGCAGGACGACGCGTTCCTCATGCCAGCACCCGACCCCGAGGTCATCGACGCCGTCATGCAGGCGTACGCGGACAGCGGGATCCGGGCCTCGGTCGCGCTCGACCAGCCGGAGCTGCCCGACGTCGAGAAGCTGCCGTTCCTCGGTGACATCAGCATCGACGGGCTCGACGAGGCGACGACCCGAGCACTGCACGCCCCCGCTCCCGCAACCGCCGCGGAACTGCTCGACGCCTACGACCACCTGTTCCGGAACTGGCACGGGGCGGCCGACGGTCGGCTCACCGCGGCCGTGTCGATCTCCGCACCCCAGCGGGTCTCGCCGGAGTACTTCGGCGCGCTCGACGACCTCAGCCGCACCCACGACGTGCCGCTCTTCGCCCACATGCTCGAGACGCGGACGCAGCGTGCCCTCTCGCACCCGTCGAGCGGCCAGCCGCGGTTCGCCGGACGGAGCCTGGTCCGCTACACGGCCGACCTCGGGCTGCTCAGCGACCGGGTGAACGTCATCCACGCGGTGTGGGTCGACGACGACGACCTCGACCTGATCGCCGCGGCGGACGCGGTCGTCGCGCACAACCCGGTGTCGAACCTGCGGCTCGGCAGCGGCGTGATGCCGTTCCGCGCGATGCGGGACCGCGGCATCCGGGTGGCGCTCGGCGTCGACGAGGCGATCTGCGACGACACCGTGAACACCTGGGGCGTCGTCAAGCAGGCCGGCCTCATCCACACGGTCACCGGCGACGACCCGGACCGCTGGCCGCGACCGGCGGAGGTGCTCGACGCGCTCTGGGCGGGCGGGGCCGCGGCCATGCGTCGTGACGGCCGGACAACGCTCGGCACGGTCGGACGCATCGCGGTCGGGGCGGAGGCCGACCTCGCGCTCCTCGACCTGCACGCGTCCGCCTTCACCCCGTTCAACGACCTGCGGGGCCAGCTCGTCTACTGCGAGTCCGGCACCAGCGTGCGGATGACGGTCGTCGCCGGGACGGTCGTCGCCGAGGCCGGCCGGGTCACCTCGGTCGACGAGGACGCCCTGCTCGCCGAGGCCCGCGAACTGCACGCCGCCCGTCGCCCCGCCCTCGAGCGCACCTGGGCCGACGCCGACCGGCTCCGGCCCGCCTACGCCGCCGTCGTCCGCCGCGCCGCCGCGACCGACCTCGGCCTGCCCGACCGCGGCATCGCACCCGCACACCGGACCACCACGAACGGGATCACCGCATGACCGCCGACGACACCCTCCGGGCCACCGCACCGGGGCACGACCTCTGGCCCTACCGGCCGATCACCGCTCCCGGTGGCCCCGCCTGGCCGGACGGCAAGCGCCTGGCCGTCTACGTCGCCGTCGGGCTCGAGGAGTACCGCTTCGGCGTCGGCCGGACCGAGGACATCGTGCCCGACGTCGCCGCCCCGGACCTCGTCAACACCTCATGGCGGGACTACGGCAACCGCGTCGGGGCGTTCCGGCTGCTCGAGCGACTCGACCGCGCGGGCATCCCGCCGACCGTGCTCCTCAACACGGCCGTCTACGACACCGCGCCCGAACTCATCCGGGCCGCGCGGGAGGTCGGCGCCGAGTTCGTCGGCCACGGCACGTCGAACTCGGACTCCCTGGTCGGCATGTCCGCCGCCGGCGAGGCCGCGTACGTCGCCGGGGTCGCCGCCCGCATCACCGCGGAGGAGGGCACCGCCCCGGGCGGGTGGTCGAGCCCCTGGCTCAGCCACACCACGTCCACGCTCGACAGCCTGGTCGGCAGCGGGTACCGGTACCTGCTCGACCTCCGGCTCGACGACCGACCCGTCACCGTCCCGACGGGCAACGGGGACCTGCTCGTGCTGCCCTACGCCCTCGAGGTGAACGACAGCACGACCGTCATCGGCCGTGGCGCGTCGGCCGCCGAGTTCGCCGACATGGTGGTCGACGAGTTCGACGAGCTGCTCGACCGCTCCGCCGACCAGCCGCTCGTGATGAGCGTCGTCGTGCACTCCTTCATCTCCGGCGCCCCGTTCCGCCTGCGCGCCCTCGACCGGGCACTCCGGCACATGACGGCGCACCGCGACCGCGTCTGGTTCACCCAGCCGCGGGCGATCGCCGCCCACCTCGCCGCAGCCGGGACGGCAGCCGGGACCACTGCCGCACAGACCAGGGAGCCGAGCGCATGACGACCGCGACGATCCGCGACCTGCACGTCTCCCTCGAGCGGGACGGGGCACGGTCCGAGGTGCTCCGCGGCATCGACCTCGACATCGCGCCGGGCGAGATCGTCGGGCTCGTGGGGGAGTCCGGCTCCGGCAAGAGCATGCTCGCGATGAGCCTGCTCGGCCTGCTGCCGGACAACGCGCGACCCGAGGTCACCGGCACGGTCACCGTGCAGGGCACCGACATGGTGCACGGCACCGACGCCGAACGCCGCGCAGCGCGACGGTCCTCGCTCGGTGCCGTCTTCCAGGACCCGATGACGTCCCTCAACCCGACGATGCGGATCGGCCGGCAGATCACCGAGGCCGGACCCGACCGGGCCGGAGCCGTGGCGCTCCTCGACAGCATGGGCGTCCCCGACCCCGACCTGCGGTTCAGCGTCTACCCGCACGAACTCTCCGGCGGACTCCGGCAGCGCGTGATGGCCGCCATCGCGATGGCCGGTCGCCCCGCCCTGATCGTCGCCGACGAGCCCACCACCGCGCTCGACGTCACCGTGCAGGCGCAGCTGCTCGACCTCCTGCAGGAACTCCGCGACGACCACGGCTGCAGCGTCCTGCTCATCACCCACGACCTCGGCGTCGCGTCCCGCATCGCCGACCGGATCGCCGTCATGTACGCCGGACGGCTCGCCGAGGTCGGACCCACCGCGGCGGTCCTCAGCGCCCCGGCACACCCGTACACGGCGGGACTCCTCCGCTCACGCCTGTCGCTCGCGCTCGACCGCGAGGCCCGGCTCCCCGCACTGCCGGCAGACACGCTCGACCCCGTCGAGCGCCTGGTCGGCTGCCCCTACCGCGCCCGCTGTCCGCTCGCCGTCGCCCGGTGCGCCACCGAGATGCCCGGCCTCGACGCCTCCGTCCCCGCCCCCGACCACACCGCCGCGTGCTGGCGGGACGCCGACACGGTCCGGGCGACCGGGGGCGGGACCGCGACCGACCCGACCGCGGTGACCGACGTGGACGACGCGGGACGGGCCTCCCGGCCGACAGTGGACGTCCACACAGCGGACGTCCACACGCGGGAGGCCCGCCCACCGCAGCCAGACCGGCGCACCACCGGCGCCCCCACCCCGGCGGACGCCGTCGTCGTCGAGGACCTGGTCTGCACCTACACGACCGGCCGCGGACGCCGCGCCCGGACCGTGGAGGCCGTCCGCGGCGTCAGCTTCCGGGTGCCGGCCGGACGGTCCCTCGCGATCGTCGGCGAGAGCGGATCGGGCAAGTCCACCGTCCTCCGCGCCGTCGCCGGACTCGTCCCCGCACGGTCCGGTCGCATCACCGTCGCCGAGGGCGGCGCCCAGATGGTGTTCCAGGACGCGGGGTCCTCGCTCACCCCGTGGATGACGGTCGGCGAGACCCTCCGCGAACGACTCGTCCCCGCGCGTCTGGGCCGCACCGAGACCGACCGCCGCGTCGCCGAGGCGCTCGACGCGATCGGTCTGCCCACCAGCGTCGCCCGCCTCCGGCCCGCCGACCTGTCCGGCGGCCAGCGGCAGCGTGTGGCCCTCGCCCGCGCCACCATCGTCCGGCCCGCGGTCCTGCTCTGCGACGAACCGACGAGCGCCCTCGACGCCTCGCTGGCCGCCGTGACCCTCAACACCATCCGCGACATGCGTCGGGAGCTCGCCATGACCGTGCTGTTCGTCACCCACGACCTGGCCGTCGCCCGGCTGATGGGCGACCACATCGCCGTCGTCGAACGCGGCCGGGTCATCGAGACCGGGCCCGCCGACGCGGTGATCCACGACCCGCAGGAGCAGTACACCCGCACGCTCGTGGCGTCCGTGCCGGAGATCGCGGTGCCCGCATGAGCGCCGCCGTCGTCGCACCGCGCTGGACGCTCCGGCCGACCTCCGGGGTGCACGCCGGACGCCGCACGGCCCAGGTGCTCGTCGGGCTCCTCGTCGCGCTCACCGTCCTGGCCCTCGTCGCCCGGCTCATCGCACCCGACGACCCGATCCAGCCCGTCGCCGTGGCCCAGCTGCCGATCGGCACCCCGGGGCACCTGTTCGGCACCGACTCGATCGGGCGGGACGTGCTCTCCCGCACGCTCTTCGGCCTGCAGACGTCGTGGCTGTCGGCGCTCGCCGTGGTGGCCGTCGGACTCGTCGTCGGCGGGGTCGTCGGCGCCACCGCGGGCGTGGCCGGCGGCTGGGTGGACAGCGTGCTCATGCGGGTCACCGACCTGTTCCTCGCTCTGCCCTCGACCCTCGTGGCGATCGCGATCGTCGCAGCCCTCGGACCGGGCCTGACGAACACCCTCGTCGGCATCTCGGTCGTCTGGTGGCCGTACTACGCCCGGATCATCCGGTCCGAGGTCCGCGCCACCGTCACCCGTCCGCACGTCGAGGCAGCCCGGCTCGCCGGTGTCGGTCGTGCCCGGCTCGTCCTCCGGCACGTGCTGCCCGGCGCGGTCCCGACCGCGATCGTGACGGCGAGCCTCGACATCGGCAACGTCGTGCTGCTGCTCGCCGGGCTGTCCTTCCTGGGCCTCGGGCAGCCCGCACCGGCCGCGGAGCTCGGTGCGGACACGGCCGCCAACACGCAGCTGCTGCTCAGCGCCTGGTGGGTCCCGGTCGTGCCGGGCGCCGCCGTGCTCCTCCTGAGCCTCGTGTCCAACCTCGCCGGCGACGGCGTCCGCACCCTGATCGCCCGGAGGTAGCGCCGTGGTCTCCTCCGTCCTCCGCCGCATCGGCTCGCTCGTCGTCGTGCTGCTCGTCCTCAGCGTCGTGGTGTTCCTGCTCCAGCAGGTCTCACCCGGTGACCCGGCCCGGGCCGCGCTCGGCGCCAACGCGTCCCGGTCCGCCGTCGACGCCGAACGCCAGCGGCTCGGGCTCGACGACCCGCTGCCCGTGCAGTTCCTGCGCTTCGTCGGGGGCGCCCTGCACGGGGACTTCGGGACCTCGTTCCGGACGCACCGCCCGGTCGCCACCGACCTGGCGTCCGCCGTGCCCGCCACCGTGCAGCTCGTGCTCGCGGCGTTCGCGATCGCCCTCGTCCTCGCCGGGCTGTTCGCCGCGTCCGGTGCCCTGCGTTGGCCGTTCTCCGGCGTCTACCGCGGCGTGCTGCTCGTCGGGGCGACGGCGCCGCCGTTCCTGCTCGCGCTGGGCGGGATCATCCTGTTCTACGCACAGCTCGGGTGGCTGCCGGCCTCCGGGCAGGGTGACGGCGGAGTCGGATCCGAGCTGTCCCACCTCGTCCTGCCGGCCACCGTGCTCGCGATCGCCCCGGCGCTGGCCATCGGCCGGATCCTGCGCTCCGGGCTCGAGACCACGCTCGTGGCCGACCACGTCCGGACCGCCCGGTCGAAGGGCCTCGGCGAGGAGACGATCCTGGCGCGGCACGTCGTCCGGAACGCCGTCGGCCCGGCCCTGGCGATGTCCGGCCTGCAGCTCGGGTTCATGTTCGCCGGCGACGTCGTCGTCGAGCAGGTCTTCAGCTGGCCCGGCATGGGCAGCTACCTGGCGAACAGCATCCCGACGTCGGACTACCCGGCGATCGCCGCGGTGACGCTCGTGCTCGGAGCCGTCTACGTCGTGGTGAACACCGTCGCGGACCTCCTGCAGACCGCCGCTGACCCCCGTCTCACCTGACCCTCCACCACCCCGCACCCCTCATCCGCTCCACCTGTGCTCCACCGCCCTGAAGGAGATCCCCCGTGCAGCTCACCACCCTCCGGCGACGCACCCGCGCCGCCCTGGTCGCCGCGGCCGCCGTGCCGTTGCTCGTCCTCACCGCCTGCTCCGGAGCCGGTGCCGCGGCGCCGCACGCCGCCCCGACCGACGGCACCCTGACGGTCGGCCTGCTCGGCGACATCGGTCAGCCGCCGGACCCCGACATCTACTACGCGAACAACGGCCTGGCCATCGTGCTCAACGCGTACGAGGGGCTCGTGCAGTACGCGAACGACACGGACGAGGTGCAGATCGCGCCGCGGCTCGCGACCTCGTGGCAGGTCAGCGACGACAACACCGAGTACACGTTCCACCTGCGGAAGGGCGTCACGTTCCACGACGGCACCCCGTTCACCTCGGCGGCGGTGCAGACGGCGTTCGACCGCCGGATCGCCGTCAAGGGCGGCGCGGCCTACATGGTCGAGGGGGTCGAGAGCGTCGCGACCCCGGACGCGCAGACCGCGGTCGTCACCCTGAAGAGCCCGAACTCCGCCTTCCTGGACTACCTGGCGTCACCGTTCGGACCGAAGATGGAGTCGCCGACCGCGCTCCGTGAACACGCCGGCTCCGACGACGCGCAGACCTACCTGCAGACCCACGACGTCGGCACCGGCCCCTACGAGATCAGCGCCGCCGACCCGGGCAGCTCGTGGACCATGAAGCGCTACGCCGGCTACTGGGGCACCAAGTCGCCGTTCACCACGGTGAAGCTGCCGATCTACTCGGACGTGTCCGCGCTGCAGCTCGCGTTCGACCGCGGTGACGTGTCGACCATCGTCGCGGCGCTGCCGTCGTCGAGCCTGTCGAAGTACGAGGACAGCAAGCAGTTCTCGAGCGCGATGCTGCCGACGCTCCAGTCCGCGCTCGTCACGGTGAACCCGACGAAGTCGTTCTTTGCCACGAAGGAGGCCCGGATCGCCTTCCTGCAGAGCATCGACCAGGAGAAGATGGTCGATCAGGTCCTCGGCAGTCGCTCCGAGCCGGCGACCACCCTGTACGCCAAGGGCATGCTCTCCGACGGCTCGGACAAGCAGGAGACCACGTACGAGCCCGAGGCGATGAAGACCTACGCCAAGGGGCTGCCCGCCGGCACCACGATGACGATCGGCTACGCCAGCGGGAACACCAACGCGCAGCAGATGGCGAACATCCAGGCGGCGGCACTGCAGGGTCTCGGGATCAAGGCCACCGCGAAGTCGTACCCGACCTCGCAGGTCTTCGGGTGGATCAACGACCCGACCAGCGGACCGGACGCCTTCTTCGACGGCAACAACGGCCCGGACGGCGGCTCCCCGTACATGTGGGGCCACGTGTTCTGGGACAAGTCCGGCGGCATCAACTACTTCGGATGCGACGTCCCCGCGGTCGACAAGACGCTGGACAAGGCGCTGCAGACCGGTGACGAGGCGCTCTACGGCCAGGCCGCGCAGCAGTACGCCGAGACAGGGTGCTACTACAACCTGTCGTACAACAAGGACTGGGTCGTCTCGCAGAAGTGGCTGACGGGTGTGGCCGCGGCGCACAACATCGGTGCCAACGAGCTCGACTTCAGCAAGCTCGGACTGAAGAAGTGACGAGCGGGGCACCGGGGACGACCCCGGTGCCCCGTCCGGTCCCCGGAAAGCCCGGTGGACCGCCGCCCGAGTCTGCGAAGGTTGACCCGATGACCACCACCGAGCCCGCACTGTCGCTCCCGCGGCAGATCCACGCGCGCCTCCGCGAAGCGATCATCCGCGGCGAGTACCCCCAGGGGCACAAGCTCGCGGAGACCCGGATCGCCGAGGAGCTCGCGGTCTCCCGCGTCCCCCTGCGGGAAGCCGTCCCGATGCTCGAGGTCGAGGGCTTCGTGACGAGCACACCACGACGCGGAGCCGTGGTGTCGACCTGGACCTCCCGGCTCATCCACGAGCTCTTCGACCTGCGCGAGGTGCTCGAGGTCGGCGCCGCCGGGCACGCCGCCCGGGCGGTCGTCCGTGGTGTCGCGACGGACGAGCTGGAGGCGGCACTCGCCTGGTCGCAGCGCGTCGTCGAGGACGGCGACCCGTACCGCATCGCCGAGGCGAGTACCCGGTTCCACGAGGCGATCGTCGCGATGACCGGCAACAGCCTGCTGCAGGCCTCGATGCGCTCCGTCTCCGGCCGGGTGCAGTGGCTGTTCTACCTGACCAGCGCGCTCGATGTCCACGACGCCTTCCACGACCACGTCGAGCTCGCCGCCGCGATCGCCCGAGGTGACGAGCGGATGGCCGAGGCGCTGGCCTACTCGCACATCGAGCGTGACCGCACTCCGTCGTTCGCGGTGCTGCACCCGCCGGCCTGAGGCCCCGTCGCCGCCCTGCCGACGCCGAGCCGACAGCCCGCGTTCACCCCGCCGACGTCCAGCGGTGCGAGCATCGTCGGCATGTCCATCCTGCATCCCACCGCGTCCCGCAGTCTTGTCGGTGACATCGAGAGCGAGTACGACGAGTTCGACCGCGACCCGGACCTCGAGGTCTCGAAGAACCGCGACGGGTGGCTCGAACCCTCCTGGTGACACCGGGCCCGTCATCGTTCGCGGGCATTCCTTCGGGGTACGTCAGCTGGATCTCCGGATCCGGCGCGACGTACCCCTTTTTCGCTGTCCGGAAGGCGTTGCACCCCGGGGTACACGTGTCCCCCTCGGTCCTGCGCCGGAGTCACACCGTTGTCATTCCGCCCCGATCGGCAGCACAGCGCGGATCGGCCGCGACGGGAGTCCGAGTGAGGTGTACCCCGCCCCGGTGTCCCCCGATGACGAAGCACGGAGAAGCCTGAGAATCGATCGGCATGGTTTGTGGGGTACACCTCCGGCCCGCCAAACTCGGTCTCAACCCGCAAGGGACCAACACCGCAAGAGGCAGGGAGAGTCACCATGGCGATCGCAACGGCCGCACCCAGCACCACCTCGCGCCGCACCAAGAAGGCAGCGACCAAGACCACCTCCGCCGAGGCCACCACGCTCGACGCCGTTGCCGATGTCGAAGCCGACGAGCAGCTGGCCGGCGTCCGCGGTGCCTCCGTCGACCAGGTCGGCGACTACCTCCGTCACATCGGCCGACTCGCCCTCCTCACCGCCGAGGAAGAGGCGGACATCGCCCGCCGCATCGAGGTCGGCCTGTTCGCCGAGGAGAAGCTCCACACCGAGTCCGGCCTCGAGAAGTCGCTCGAGCGCGAACTCCGCTGGCTCGTCCGCGACGGTGAGCGCGCCAAGGAGCGCATGATCACCTCGAACCTCCGCCTGGTCGTCAGCATCGCCAAGCGCTACTCGCAGCGCGGCCTGCCGTTCATGGACGTCATCCAGGAGGGCAACCTCGGCCTGGTCCGTGCGGTCGAGAAGTTCGACTTCACGCAGGGCTACAAGTTCTCGACCTACGCCACCTGGTGGATCCGCCAGGCGATCTCGCGTGGTCTCGCCGACAAGGCGCGCACCATCCGCATCCCGGTGCACACCGTCGAACTGATCAACAAGATCTCGCGCACCGAGCGTGACCTGACCGTCGACCTCGGCCGCGCGCCGATGCCGGAGGAAGTGGCCGCCGAGCTGAGCATGAGCGTCGAGGAACTCGTCGACCTCAAGGGCCGCTCGCACGAGCCGGTCTCGATCCACACGGTCGTCGGTGACTCGGACGACAGCGAACTCGGTGACTTCATCGAGGACGAGGACGCCGCGAGCCCGAACGAGCTCACCGAGACGACGCTGCTGCACCGCGACATCCGCTCCATCGTCGCCGAGCTGCCGAGCGACGAAGCCAACGTGATCCGCATGCGCTACGGCCTGGACGACGACAAGCCGATGACGCTCGACGAGATCTCGAAGATCGTGCACACCACCCGACAGGCGGTCAGCCGTGTCGAGTCGCGTGCGAAGCTGCGCCTGTTCGCGAAGGCCGTCTCGCAGGACATGCAGCTGTACCTGACCGAGTAGGTCAGCAGACTTCGGCTGGACCCGTCAGGGTCCGGTGCGGGGATCCGGGCCGTCCGTGGGACGACGGCCTGTGGGGTGATGGGAGCGAAGGCCCGTCCGGTGCGAACCGGGCGGGCCTTCCGTCGTCCCCGCGGGCCTGCCCTGTGGTCGTCGGTCGGGAGGCGCGGATCGCGTCAGTCCTCGGTCTCCCGGTGCAGCTTCTGCCGCAGGTCGTGCGGGATCAGCTCGATGAGCTGGTCCGGTCGGAGCGGCAGGTCCAGCAGGCCGAGCTTGAGGCGCCCGGTCCGACCGTGCCGCTCGGCGTCCAGCCGGACCACGCTGCCGGCGTCCTTGCGGAGCCGGACCTCCAGCTGTGCGCCGGTGGCGACCTCGCCGACGACGAGCCCGTCGACCTCGAGGGCCGCGCTGCGGGTGCCATCGGCGATGTCGAAGCGGTAGCGCTCCCGGGCGGCGAGCACCACGGAGCGGTCGATCCCCGCCATCGGTGCCACCGGGGTCACCACGGAGCCGGAGAGTGCCGGGGAGAGCACCGGGCCACCGGCGGCGTAGTTGTAGGCGGTCGATCCGGCCGGCGTCGACGCGACGATGGCGTCCGCGCGGTAGTAGCCGTAGCCGAGTCCGCCGACGCTGAGGTCGGCGGAGACCTGCCCGGCGCCGGGGCGTCGGACGATGGTGATGTCGTTGAACGCGAGGTAGTCGGTGCGGGAACCGCCCCACGACAGTCGCGCTTCGAGGGCGTGGTGGGGTTCGAGCTGGTAGTCGCCGGCGGAGAGCCGTTCCAGCGCGGACTCGAGCTCGGGTGGTTCGATCTCGACCAGGAACCCGACGTTGCCGTAGTTCACCCCGAGCACCGGGACCGGGCGCCGTGCGACGAGGCGCATCGCACCGAGCATCGTGCCGTCACCGCCGAGTGCCACGACCAGGTCGACCGTGTCCGTGAACTCGTCGTCGTCCACCGCGTCGATCGCGCTGCCCAGGCGAGCGGCGTCGATCCGCCGGGCGACCAGACGCCCGGCTCCGGACGCGTTCCAGCGGTCCAGGACGTCGACGGACTCCTGCACGTTCTTCGAGGGGTGGACGACGAGGCCGACGACGGGCTGCTCCATGTCCCGGATCGTACCGGCGAGCCCTCGGAGCCGGGCGCGAGTGCCGCCGGACGGGAGGCGTCCCGCGGACCCGGGACGGGCCTCCAGGCCGCTGCGCGCAGCACACGCACGGGGTTCACGCCCACGGCGAACAGGGGCAGCCCTGACGGGGAGCGCTGGTTAGTCTCGATGTACGTGACCGGACTCACACGAGTCCGGCTGTCGGCCCCGGTTCGTTCGGGGCCAAGGGAGAGCACATGTTCGAGAGATTCACCGACCGGGCCCGTCGTGTTGTCGTCCTCGCTCAAGAAGAAGCGAAGATGCTCAACCACAACTACATCGGTACGGAGCACATCCTCCTCGGCCTCATCCACGAGGGCGAGGGCGTCGCCGCCAAGGCGCTGGAGTCGCTCGGTATCTCCCTCGATGCCGTCCGCGAGCAGGTGCAGGACATCATCGGGCAGGGCCAGCAGCAGCCGACCGGGCACATCCCGTTCACGCCGCGTGCCAAGAAGGTCCTCGAGCTGTCACTGCGCGAAGCGCTGCAGCTCGGCCACAACTACATCGGGACCGAGCACATCCTGCTCGGTCTGATCCGCGAGGGCGAGGGTGTCGCAGCCCAGGTCCTGGTGAAGCTCGGCGCCGACCTCAACCGGGTCCGCCAGCAGGTCATCCAGCTCCTGTCCGGCTACCAGGGCAAGGAAGCGGTCGCCGTCGGCGGCGAGCAGCAGCAGAACGGCCAGCAGCAGGGTTCGCAGGTCCTCGACCAGTTCGGTCGGAACCTCACCCAGGCCGCGCGCGACGGCAAGCTCGACCCCGTCATCGGGCGCGAGAAGGAGATGGAGCGGGTCATGCAGATCCTCTCCCGCCGCTCCAAGAACAACCCCGTCCTGATCGGCGAGCCCGGCGTCGGCAAGACCGCCGTCGTCGAGGGCCTCGCCCAGGCGATCGTCAAGGGCGACGTGCCCGAGACGCTGAAGGACAAGCAGCTCTACTCGCTCGACCTCGGGTCGCTCATCGCCGGGTCCCGCTACCGCGGTGACTTCGAGGAGCGCCTGAAGAAGGTCACGAAGGAGATCCGCACCCGCGGCGACATCATCGTCTTCATCGACGAGATCCACACGCTCGTCGGTGCCGGTGCTGCCGAGGGTGCGATCGACGCGGCCTCGATCCTCAAGCCGCTCCTGGCCCGCGGTGAGCTCCAGACCATCGGCGCCACCACGCTCGACGAGTACCGCAAGCACTTCGAGAAGGACGCCGCTCTCGAGCGCCGCTTCCAGTCGGTGCAGGTCAACGAGCCGTCGCTGCCGCACACCATCAACATCCTCAAGGGTCTCCGCGACAAGTACGAGGCGTTCCACAAGGTGTCCATCACCGACGGGGCGATCGTCTCCGCGGCGAACCTGGCGGACCGCTACGTGCAGGACCGCTTCCTGCCGGACAAGGCCATCGACCTGATCGACGAGGCCGGCGCTCGCCTGCGTCTGTCGATCCTGTCGGCGCCGCCGGAGCTCCGCGAGTTCGACGAGAAGATCTCGACGGTCCGCGGGCAGAAGGAAGCCGCCATCGAGGAGCAGGACTTCGAGAAGGCCGCGAGCCTGCGCGACGAGGAGAAGAAGCTCCTCGGCGAGCGTCTCCGCCTCGAGAAGCAGTGGCGCGCGGGTGACGTCGCCGCATCCGGCACCGTCGACGAGGGCATCATCGCCGAGGTCCTGGCGCAGGCCACGGGCATCCCGGTGTTCAAGCTCACCGAAGAGGAGACCTCGCGTCTCGTCTTCATGGAGAAGGCACTGCACCAGCGCGTCATCGGTCAGGAGGAGGCCATCTCGGCACTCTCCAAGACCATCCGTCGCACCCGTGCCGGTCTCAAGGACCCGAACCGCCCCTCGGGCTCGTTCATCTTCGCTGGGCCGACGGGCGTCGGCAAGACCGAGCTCGCCAAGGCGCTCGCGGAGTTCCTGTTCGACGACGAGGGCGCACTGATCTCCCTCGACATGTCGGAGTTCGGCGAGAAGCACACCGTCTCGCGCCTGTTCGGTGCCCCTCCCGGGTTCGTCGGGTTCGAGGAGGGCGGCCAGCTCACCGAGAAGGTGCGCCGCAAGCCGTTCTCCGTGGTGCTGTTCGACGAGATCGAGAAGGCCCACCCGGACATCTTCAACTCGCTGCTGCAGGTCCTCGAAGAGGGTCGTCTGACCGATGGTCAGGGCCGCGTGGTCGACTTCAAGAACACCGTCATCATCATGACCACGAACCTCGGTTCGCAGGGCATCGCTGGTGGCCCGGTGGGCTTCCAGGTCGAGGGCAACTCGGCCGTCGGCTACGACCGGATGCGCGGCAAGGTGAACGAGGAGCTGAAGAAGCACTTCAAGCCCGAGTTCCTGAACCGTGTCGACGACACGATCGTGTTCCCGCAGCTGTCGCAGCCGGAGCTGCTGCAGATCGTGGACCTGTTCGTGAAGCGCCTGTCCGACCGTCTGCTCGACCGCGACATGACCGTCGAGCTGTCGCTGCCGGCCAAGGAGCAGCTCATCAAGGTCGGGTTCGACCCGTCCCTCGGTGCCCGACCGCTGCGCCGCGCGATGCAGCACGAGGTCGAGGACCAGCTCTCCGAGCACATCCTGCAGGGTGAGTTGACCCCTGGCGACCACGTGAAGGTCGACTTCGTGGACGGCGCGTTCACCTTCGAGACCGGGCGTCAGCCGGGCCGCGAAGAGGTCCTCGCCGGCGCTCCCTCGCTCGAGAAGGCGCCCGAGGCGCCCACGCCGGAGATCGAGGGCTAGTCAGCCCAGCGACACGACAGACGGGAGGCCCGGTACCAGCTGGTACCGGGCCTCCCGTCTGTCTGCGGTCAGGCGATCAGGCCTGGACGTCGCCGCGCCAGCCGTCGCTGGTCGGGGCGGCCTCGACGCGCTCCTTGTAGTTCTGCAGGTCCTTCTTCACGGCATGGCCGCCGACGCCGACCGCGGAGCCGAGCTTCTCGAGGATGCCGGACGGCTCCCAGTCGATCTGCACGGTAACGCGGGTCTCAGCGTCCGCCAGCTTGTGGAACGTGACCACACCGGCGTGCTCGGTCTCGCCGTCCTTGACGGTCCAGGCGACACGCTCGTCCGGGTGCTGCTCGGTGATGAGGGCGCGGAACGAACGCTCCTGGCCGGCGACCTTGACGGTCCAGTCGGTCGTGGTGTCGTCGACCTGGACGATCTTCTCGACCTCGTCGAGGAACGTGGGGAACTCCTCGAAGCGGGTCCACTGGTCGTAGGCGGCACGGACGGGGACGTTGACGTCGACGGTCTCGATGATCTGGGGCATGTGGTGCTCCTCCTGCTCGTCGTACTGGTGTGTCTCGGACGGTAGGCCGGTGCGCCTGTGCAGGGCCCTGACGCATGTCCCCCGATGACGGCGTGTGACGTGGTGGGTCGGACGGGGCCGCCCGGGCCGGGATGCGGTGCGGCGCGGCGCGGGACGGGGTGCTGCGCGGCCGGGGCCGGCGGCGGAGACGTAGGCTGGGCCGGATGACTGAGCACGGACGGCATGCGTTCTCCGAACGGGACGACCACGGGATCCTGGTGCGCCCGGCGCTCGCGTCCGACGTCCCGCACATCCAGCGGCTCATCGCGCCGTACGTCGACCGGCGGATCCTGCTCGGCAAGGAGAACGTCGTTCTCTACGGCTCGATCCAGCAGTTCCGGATCGCCGAAGGGCCCGACGGTGTGCCGATCGGCTGCGGTGCCCTGGCCGTGTTCTGGGACGACATCGCCGAGGTGCGCACCCTGGCGCTGGACCAGGACTGGTTCCACAAGCGCGTCGGCCACCGCATGCTCGAGGCGCTCGAACACGACGCCCGCGAGCTCGGTGTCGCCCGGATCTTCTGCCTGACGTTCGAGGTCGAGTTCTTCGCGAAGCACGGCTACCTCGAGATCGGCGAGACCGTCGTCCCACCCGAGGTGTACGCCGAACTCGTCCGGTCGTCCGACGAAGGCGTCGCAGAGTTCCTGGACCTCGCCCGAGTGAAGCCGAACACGCTCGGCAACACCCGCATGCTGAAGATCCTCTGACGGGTTGACCGGCCGCCCGGCGAGGGACCTCCTCCGGGCTCGCACGGGTGTCTACCCTGTGCGCATGTCGTCGTTCCGCCATCCCGTCGGCCCCGAGCGTCCCAGCA
Organism: Curtobacterium sp. MCPF17_052; assembly: GCF_003234085.1. Classification (GTDB taxonomy): domain Bacteria; phylum Actinomycetota; class Actinomycetes; order Actinomycetales; family Microbacteriaceae; genus Curtobacterium. Next base: position 154,580 of record NZ_QKSD01000006.1, on the reverse strand, counting down.
CCTACTGGCGCCGCCGAGCCCTGGTGCTCGGGGTGGTCCTGCTCGTCGTGGTCGTCGTCGTGCTCATCGTCGTCGGTCGTGGCAACGGAGCCCCCGCGGCCGGTCCGACGCCGGGTGCCGGGGCCTCCTCGGCAGCAGCCGGGTCTTCCACCGGCTCGGGCGGTTCTCGCGGTTCGGGCGCGTCGGATGCCGCCTCGGGTGCGCCGAAGCCCTCACCGACCCCGTCAGCAGCCGCCCTGAAGGACGGCGCGGCCTGTGACACCGACCAGATCGAACTCACCCCGGTGCTCGACAAGCGTGTCTACGCGGCCGGCGAGGACCCCCAGGTCGCGATGTCGATCAAGAACACCGGGACGAACTCGTGCCACATGGACCTCGGGTCCGCACAGCAGGTGCTCACCATCACCTCGGGGACGGAGCAGTACTGGTCGTCGAAGGACTGCCAGACCGGAGGCACGGACCAGGACGTCACCCTGAAGGCCGGCCAAGAGCTCACCACGCCCGCCATCGCCTGGGACCGCACCCGGTCCTCGGCGACCACCTGCGACGCCGCACGTGCCTCGGTGACGGGTGGGGGAGCGAGCTACCACCTGCAGGTCGCGGTGGGGGAGATCACGTCAGCCGAGTCGGTGCAGTTCGTCCTGAACTGAGGACATCGCCGTGGGAACGACGAAGCGCCGGGCCGGAGGATCACTCCTCAGGCCCGGCGCTCACGAAGACCGGTACTAGCCGATGACGGTGATGTTCTCCGCCTGCGGGCCCTTGCGGCCCTCGGTGATCTCGAATTCGACCTTCTGGTTCTCCTCGAGCGACTTGTAGCCGTTGCCACCGATCGCAGAGAAGTGGGCGAAGACGTCAGCGCTGCCGTCGTCCGGCGCAATGAAGCCGAAGCCCTTTTCGTTGTTGAACCACTTGACAGTTCCAGTTGCCATTTCGGCGTTCCTTACTTTCTTACGTGCGCGGCGAGAGAATTCCACCACCGCGGGTTTCGACGACGTTGCCATCGAGTTGTGTGCGGCACCCGGCATCGTGCGGGGTGACGGAGATCAGAGGTTCAGTGCAATCTGTAGGCACTGACCATCGGGCAGGTGAACGGGTCGCGCGCTGCGAGACCGACCCGGTTGAGGTACCGGACGACGATCCCGTAGGAGCGGAAGAGTGAAGTCTCCGTGTACGGGACCTCGTGCTGTTCGCAGTGCTCACGCACGAGGGCCTTCGCACGACGCAGGTTGGGCCGCGCCATGCTCGGGAACAGGTGGTGTTCTGCCTGGTGGTTGAGGCCACCCAGCAGGTGGTCCACCCACACGCCACCAGTGATGTTACGGGAAGTTCGGACCTGACGCGAGAAGAAATCTATCTTCGCCCCCTCGGCGATGACCGGCATGCCCTTGTGGTTGGGCGCGAACGACCCACCCATCATGACACCGAAGACCGCCATCTGGACCGCGAGGAACGCGAAACCGATGCCCAGCGGCATCACCGCGAAGACGAACCAGGCGAGCAGACCGAAGCGTGCGACGAGGAGCACGGCCTCCAGGCGGCGCTCCTGCGCCGTGCCCTTCGCGGCCTTGCCGGTGATGACGGCACGGACCGACAGCCAGTGCAGGTTGGCGCCCTCGAGCGTCAGGAGCGGGAAGAACGCCCACCCCTGGACCATCGCGAGCTTCCGGAGGAACCCGCGCCGCTGCTGGGCATCCTCCTCGATGAAGACCACGCCGTCCGGGGCGATGTCGGGGTCCTTGCCGATCGTGTTCGGGTTGCCGTGGTGGCGGTTGTGCTTGTTCATCCACCACGAGTACGACAGGCCGACGACGAAGACGCCGATCCAGCGACCGGCGTGGTCGTTCCACTTGCGCGAGGCGAAGATCTGGCGGTGTGCCGCCTCGTGCGAGAGGAACGCGAACTGCGTGAAGAGGACACCCAGGACCCCGGCGGGGATCAACTGGAACCATGACGCGCCGAGCAGGGCGGACACGCCGAGGGTCGCGGCGGTGGCGACGACGAGGGACGCGAAGACCGCCCAGTAGAAGCCGGTCCGGCGTTCGAGGAGACCTTCGGTCCGGACCCGCTCGAGCAGGTCCTTGTACGTCGAGGTCGGTGTCGGCGCTCCGGGGGTCCGGGGAGCGGTCGAGCGGTAGAGGGTGGGCGATGGTGCCGGCATGAGAGCTGCTTCCCCATCAGGAACAGCCCTTCGGCCGTGCAACGAGAGTTCCCGCGACTGCGATTGAGGCGAAAGTAGTGACGTTGTCTGAGTTATCACCGCGAAGCGCGCCTGCTGAGTGCGTCTACAGGACGACGGGCGACTTCGTCACGGCGGCCGCGGCGTAGCGTCACGGACATCGACGGAAGGCTGGGCAATGAAGTACCTCATCTACGGGGTCGCCTCGGTCATGACGAGCGACGAGGCGGCCTACGCCGTGCTCGACTACGCCACAGCCCTGGCCCAGTCCGGACTCGCCGATCGTGTCGATGTCCCGTCGGTGGACGACTATGGCATGGCGGCCACGTCGAGCTTCATCCTCGCCCCGGCGATCGGCGTCCTGGTGCAGTCCGCGCCCGACGACGAACTCGGGCCGGAGACCGCCCAGTTCGCCGCCGACCTGCGCATCCGGACGCACGCGGTGCAGGCCGGTCGGGTGCACTGAAACGGTCCCGTCCTCCGCTGTCTGACGGTCTGACCGGACCCGTGCGCAATCGCATGCTGCTTGACTAGGGGCGATGGCAGAGAAGGAACAGCGCTTCCGGAGTGAACAGCTCGAGGAAGCCCTCGCGAAGCAGGACGTCGCTGCGGTGGCGTACGCGCTGCGCAACGACATCGTGATCGTCCCGCGGCTCGTCACCGGGAAGAAGGACATGCAGGTCCGGGTGTTCGGTCGTGAGGACTCGGACAAGCGCATCCTGCTGCTGTTCTCGTCGGCGGACGCGTACACGGCGATGGTGCCGGGCGAGAAGCTCCGGCAGGTGATGGTCTACGACGCCGCTCGGCTCGAGGAGTTCCTGGCGGCACACCTCGACTCGCTCGAGGGTGTGTTCTTCGACATCGCCGGGCCGCACACCATGCAGTCGGAACCGGCGGACCTGTTGGCCGCGCTGCGCGCCTGACCGGTCTGGAGGCTGTGTCTGGAAATCCAGACGGGCTGCCGATCTCAGAACGCGGCGTCGAGCTCGCGCTCTCGCGGAGACCGCGTCATCGAGAACGCGACCCGCAGGGCTTCGCGCAGGTGCTCGGCGTCAGCCCCGAGGACGGTCGTGAAGCCCAGACGTCCGGCCTCGTTCGCCCGCTGCTTCGCGCCGGTCGCCGCGCGGATCTCGCCGGCCAGGCTGATCTCGCCGATCGCGGCGAGGGTGTGCGGGTACGGGCGGTCCCGAGCAGCACTCGCCAGGGCGAGCACGATCGCCAGGTCGGCGCCCGGCTCGGTGAGCTTCATGCCACCGACCGTCGACACGTAGACGTCGGCGTCCGACAGCTTGATGCCGGCGCGGCGCTCCAACACCGCGAGGAGCATCGCCACCCGGGACGCGTCGACACCGTTCACGACCCGACGTGGCTGCGGCGCGGAACTCGGGACGACGAGCGCCTGGATCTCGACCGGGAGGGCACGTCGGCCTTCCATCGCCACGGTGATGCACGTGCCGGACACCGGGGCGCCGTTGCGGGACATGAACAGGCCGCTGGGGTCGGGGACCTCGTGGATGCCGTCGCCGGCCATGTCGAAGCACCCCACTTCGTCGGTGGGACCGAACCGGTTCTTCAGCGCTCGGACGAAGCGCAGCGCGGTCTGTCGATCGCCCTCGAAGTGGCAGACCACGTCGACCAGGTGTTCGAGCAGTCGGGGGCCGGCGATCGTGCCGTCCTTCGTGACGTGTCCGACGATGAGGACCGGGAGGGCTGCCTGCTTCGCGACCCGGATGAGCGTCGATGCGACCTCGCGCACCTGGGACGTGCCGCCCGCGATGCCGTCGACCGAGGCGGACGAGATGGTCTGCACGGAGTCGGCGATGAGGAGGTCCGGTTGCACCTGCTCGATCTGCCCGAGGATGACGCCGAGGTCGACCTCGCTCGCCAGGAACAGGTCGTCGTGCATGGCACCGGTGCGCTCGGCGCGGAGCCGGACCTGGTCGACCGACTCTTCAGCGCTGACGTAGAGGACGCGCTTGCCCATCGCGGCCGCGCGTGAGGCGACCTCGAGCAAGAGGGTGGACTTGCCGACGCCGGGCTCACCGCTCAGCAGGACGGCCGCGCCCGGCACGATGCCGCCGCCGAGGACCCGGTCGAACTCACCGATGCCGGTCTGCCAGCGTTGGAAGGAGCCGCTGCGGGCTTCGGTGATCGGTCGGGCGATGCGGTTGCCGGTGACGGCGATCGACGCGGTGCCGCGGGTGCTCGCCGTCGCGGCGGAGGCGTCCTCCACCGTTCCCCACGACTGGCACTCGCCGCAGCGGCCGACCCACTTGATGCTGGTCCAGCCGCACTCGGTGCAGCGGTAGGACGACTGGGGGCGGGCCATGGGACGAGGTTAGGCCGCTCCGCCGACATCGGTCGGCTCGTCGTCATCGGTCCGGCCGGGCAGCGGGAGCGACCCGGTGACGCGCTGTCGCAGGCGGTCGAGTGAGCTCGGACGGTTCGCCGTGTCGAGTGCTTCCGCGCCGTCGGTGTCCTGCTCGGCGCGGGCGTGGGCGACCTCACCGGCCTGGCGACCGAGGTCCTCGGCTTCCCGCGCGGACAGGTACCGCCGGATGGCCGCGACGGTGTCGACCCGGGCGTCGACGGCGGGCTCGAACGCGCTCGCCCAGATCTCGTACCCACGGTCGTTCGGGTGGAAGAGATCGCCGTAGGAGTTGAAGAACGTCCGACGGATCCCGACCCGCTTGGTGATCGCGTGCAGCGGCGCCACGGTCAGACCGAGTTCGTCGGCCACCCGGTGCACGATCTCGTTCGCGACGGCCACCTTGCGCTCGCGGTCGGGCACGAACATGCACGGCAGCTCGGCGACGACGGCGTGCGACGGGACCGCGCCGTAGATCTCGCGGATGTTCCGCTCGAACTTGTCCGGGTGGAAGTCGGCGATGTCGTTCGCGCCGATCGAGACCGTGCAGACGTCGGGGGTGAACTGCCGGAGCTTCGGGAGCTGGTCCTTCTTCGCACCCCACGTCGTGGCTCCCGACACACTGAGGTTCACGACGCGCACGGTCATCCGTGACCGATGCCGGATCCGACGGCTGAGGAGCCCCACGTACCCACGGCCGGGAGTCGTCGCACCGACGCCCTGTGCCGCCGAGTCCCCGATCGCCAGGTACGTCAACTGGCCCTCGTGGTGGAGCCGTTCGCGCCACCAGTCGGCGTGCACCGGGAGCATGTCGACCACACGCTGCGACGCAGCCCGCTGTCCCCGGATCCCCGCTCGTGCGCCGAAGCCAGCTGCTCCGCTGACGACTGCGGCGCCGGCGAGGGAGGACAGCAGGGCGACGAGGGTGCGCGTTCTCATGCCGGAGACGGTACGCGCGGACCCTCGGGTCGAGGTCACCGTCGTGACGGTCTGGGGACGAGGCGCCGGAGGTGCGCGCCTGTGGAGGGGAGGCGTGCTGGGGTGTCGCCGGGGGCCTCCCGGATCGTGTAAACTCTTTCCCGGTACCGTGTCCGAGCGGCCGAAGGATCATGTCTCGAAAACATGTGTGGGGGCAACTCCACCGTGGGTTCAAATCCCACCGGTACCGCCATAGAAAACCCCCGTTCACGCGGGGGTTTTCTTCTTTCCGAGAGCGGCTCTGGTGCACGTTTGGTGCACATCTCGAGCGCATGACTCGTTGCCGTCGTCGCCTCCTCCTCCTCGGCAGCGTGGTCAGCCCTAGTTCGTCCGACCCGGTGCCCTAGGCACCCTCGCCTGTCCCTCGAGTGCGGCAGCGAAGCAGAAATCGCGTGTCGGCATGTCCAAGCGGGCGCTTCGCGGAGGTGGAGCAGCCACGTGGTTCCACAGCGGCGAGCTGGACAGGCATCCTCGAGGGATGTCGATAGACGACCCCCGCCTTCGGTTCCCGCTGTGCGGCTACCAGGTTGCGACTGCGCCACCGGGTGTCGATCCGCCGGGGAGCGGTCGAATGCGGCGACGTCCGAAAGCCCGAGCCCTCAGCTCGCTCTTCCGAGGATCCCCAGTCAGAAGCCGGGGACCACGCGGACTCCATCACTGCGGCGCGGGGCAGCGCGGGCACCGCCCATGCTCCCTCCGACTTCCGCGCACACACGCTCTCCGAACGAATTGGGCGGTTCTATGACGCCGCCGGTCTGCGCGACTGGTTTCAGATCAGCAGCGAAGCAGTCGGCGCGCAGGTTCGAAGCGGAGAGCTGCTCGCCGTTGTGACTGCGGACGGCTTCCGCCTCCTTCCCGCGTTCCAGATCGACGAGGGCGGCCAGCTCCTGCCTCGACTGCGCGAGGTACTCTCGGAACTCGATCCGGCACGGGTTGACCCGTGGGGCAATGCCGTTTGCCTGAACGCGCCAAGCGATGACCTCGACGGCCTCACGCCCGCAGCGGCGCTCCGAACTGAGCGAGTTGATGACATGATTCGTCTCGCTCGTCAATCGGGAGCGTTCCGACTTGGATGAGGCACGCTGGCCTCCGGTGCACTGTTGCAGTCCGCTTAGACCGTTGAGATACAGCTGCGGCGCGATGCGCTCCTCGTCGACGACGACCACTTGGACGGGGCGTGCGCCTGGCTTCGGGATCAAAACGCAGGCCGGTGAGAATCCCGGGGTCATTCGGTGGCGCTCGTGCCGTATCGAGGCAGCAACTCGGGGTAGTCCTGCGGGTCGATCCGCCATGCAGTGTCGGCCTGGGGCCAATTGGTGGCGCGCGGTTGAGACGGAGCCCCGAACCGTGGGGTCAATTGGTAGCGCGCGGTTGAGACGGAGCCCCGAACCGTGGGGTCATTTGGTGGCGCGCGGTCGAGATTGACCCCCGAACCGTGGGGTCATTTGGTGGCGGTCACGTTCCGGGGTCATCCTCAACCGGCGTGCTCGAGCGGTTGCCAGTGGCTGCGCGTGTGCGCGTTTCAGGCTTCGCCGTCGCGGAGCCGCTGTTCGACGCGGCTATGGACCACGTCCGAGTAGCCACTCCGCTCGATTTCACGGCGGATGAGGACCCGTATCGACATACCCGCGTCGTGCTGACGCTCCCACCAATCGAGAGTACGGACGTGTCGACCTTCGGGATCGAGATTCGCTTGCGTTCGGACGTGCCGACCGTGCTCTCCGTGCTGGCCATCGTGTCCTCTTCTGATCAGGGGCCTCACCACAGTGTCCCGTCCGCGTCGGGTGCCGTTATAACGACAAGCCGAGCCACCCGCGTTCGCGCCCCGAGATGGGGGTTCGTGCAGGGGTATCGACTCTGACTGGATGGACACATGGATACGCACGAGGGGAGCTCGGCCGGAGCATCAGCACAGCGTGGCTGTCGTTCGTCGCGGCGCCGACGTCGCCTACCAGGCCCGCGTCCATGGGACGATCCAGGCGCTGCCGGGCGGAGCCGACCGGAGCAACACGATCATGGCCCGCGCGGGGCTCACCCACGAGCGGTTCCTCGAGCTGCTCCGGTCGACGCGGCGCGTCACCCGCGATGAGTTCCAGAGCTTCGCCAAGGCGCTGCGTGTCTCACCTCGATGGCTGGCCATCGGAGCTGGCGAGCCCGCCGACGGCGTGGCGGGTTGGGTCGCACCCCCTGAGGGCTGGCACACCTTCGGCTCCCCCGTCGATCAGCCCGACGTCGAGCTCGAGTTCTCCGAGGCCCTCGACCCGGACGACCTGATGCCGCGATGGAAACGCCCCCGCACGACGGTGGCCGCATGACGGCGCGGATCCTGATGACCGGGAGCCGCGAGTGGACCAACGTCCAGTTCGCCGGTGAGGGTGCAGCATGCCCCTTGTTCTCATTCACCACCCCAACGGGCGCTTTCATATCCTGAAAGAGTCCAGGCCCTCCAAGGCTACGTCGGAAGCAAGTTCGATTGTCCCGAGGTCCTGTCCTGCAAACGGCAGTTTGATGGTCGCCACTTCTTCTTCATGAGTCGAGAAAACATCAGTCGCGGCTAGCCGCATTGCCCTCACCTCCAGCTTGTAACACAAGACTTCCGAATTTCCTGCCCAGCCGAGTGGCACCCAATCAAGGTCGGCCGGATACTTGAGGGAAGCAACGATTTTATTTTTTTCAACGTCAAGGACGGTGACGGTGAAGTCAACCACTTGCCCGACATTGACATGCACGCCGAGCAGATGACTCCCCGACGCGTTCCATGACGCTGAACTGGTAATCTCAAAGCCGTATCGGCGTCGACCCCACGACCCATCGAAGTTGATTATATCGACTGCTGGGACTGGATTTCCCCACCATTGAAAGTTGATGGCCAACTGTGTACCTGATGGGGAGAACTGTACTGGCCTACCACTCCAGTTGGATCCCCGAAGAAACGTAGTGGGCAGACGATAGAGTCCATCCTCGGGCACTATCGGTACAGGATCCGGCGCGATCGATTCCTCGGGATTCGGGAGTGATATTCGATAGGTGCTTCTCGTGAACTGCGTTGCTACCACATCGGTCATCTCAACGAAACATGCACGATCGCCCGGGCCCAAAAACACCTCCTCGTGCAACGGAAGCGGCGTTTCCTCTGTTTCCTCGCCTGTCATCAAATTCAAGACCCAGCGCTGTGACAGCGTGCCGGGAAGGCCATTCGAGCGGTACCGCAGAGCCCGGCCGTCCCGCTGGAGCTCAAAGTGGAGCCCGTCGAGGAGGGCCGCGAAAGGACGGACAACTTTCACGAAGCCATGGCCCGTTTCCCACACCCAGGCGCCGGCAGGGCCAGTGACAAGGAAGGCTGCGGGACGCGCGAGCACGGTTGGTCGTTGCGCTTTGGGGGGAGTCACGGTTCCTCTTCTGTCATTGAACGTCTCGCAGATACTCGCACGTGCATGCTCTCGCCGTGGGTGACCCCTGTTTGGGGAGTACTGCCCGAACCTGAGTATCCGCTAAAAATTAGCCCAAGCGGTGCCAGGGGCGTCACCCGTAGTGCGTCGTCGACCGCCTACACGAACTCGTCGCTCGGCCTCATGACCGAGAACACCTCTGCAGGAGTCACTGCTTACACTCGAAGCAACAGCGGTGAGATTGTCGGCAGCCGAGCTCCGAATGCAGCAAATGTCTACTTCATTCTCGATTCCCTCGGATCCGTCGTTGGTTTGTTCGACAAGGCCGGATCGTTCTCTGGCGGGTATTCCTACGCACCGTACGGCGAAACCCGCTCTTCCTCAAATAGCTCGGTTACGAACAGCAATTTCTTGCGCTATATTGCGAGTTACTTCGATTCTTCCGTCAATCTGTATCGACTTGGCGCAAGGTACTACGACACAGCACAAGCGCGATTCACACAGTTCGACCCCTCGGGGCAGGAACGCAACCCGTACGCATACGCGAGCGGAGATCCCATCGGAGCGAGCGACGCATCAGGTCTCATCACAGATGCGCAAGCCGATCTGGTGGCCACAGGAAACCCCCGCTTCGGCGGGGGTTTTCTTCTTCCGCCCGTTCGCTGCGGCGCGTTCTTGGTGCTCCTTGTAGCGGTCCGTGCGCGCTCCAGTCTTGGTTCCGACCACCTGGACGCAGGCCCGCCCATCCGTCGGCCGCGCGGACGAGGTGCACACGGCCGTGTTCCCGGAACGACGGTGGAGGACAACGTCGGTGCATCCGGACGGCATCTCGTCCCGCCCATCGGGCTGACGAGGGGTGCTCTGGTGGAGCATCTCTCCGCGCACCGCCGCGGCCTACCGTCGGACACGGCCGCGCAGGTGGCGGCCGGCGAGGAAGGGAACGGCACCATGCCCATCAGTGACGCAGCACGGCAGGAGGTGGCGGCGCTCCTCCCCGGCAGCCCGTCCGACCTCGCCACGACGGACCCGGAGTTCATCGAGCTCCACCAGGACTTCGCCTTCGACGAGGTACTCCGCCACACCTCGCTGTCCCGCGTGGACCGGTTGACGATGCAGCTCGGCGCGATCATCGCCGTCGGCGGCCAGACCGAGTACCGCACGATGCTCGGCGCGGCGCTGAACGGCGGCGTGACCCCCGTCGTCGCGAAGGAGGTCGTCTACCAGACGACCGCGTACGTCGGCGCGGCGCGGTCCATCGACTTCCTCCGCATCACGAACGAGGTCCTCGCGGAGCGCGGCGTCCAGCTCCCGCTGGAGGGCCAGTCGACCACCACCCCCGCCGACCGCCTCGCCGTCGGACGGGCGACGCAGAGCGAGATCGTCGGAGCGGGCGTCGTCGACGGCATGTACGAGACCGCTCCTGCCGACGCTGTCCACGTCCAGGAGTTCCTGTCCGGCAACTGCTTCGGTGACTACTACACCCGCACAGGGTTGGACGTGCAGCGCCGCGAGCTCCTGACGTTCGCGATCCTCGTCGGCCTCGGCGGAGCCGATGCCCAGGTCGCCGGACACGTCGCGATGAACCGCAACGTCGGCAACACCCGGCAGGACCTGCTCGACGTGCTCACCGTCCTGGTGCCGTACGTCGGCTACCCCCGCACCCTCAACGGCCTCGCAGCCATCAACGACGGCGCTCCCGCCGGCAACGGAAAGGAACAGGCATGAACATCGAACCCCGCACCCCGACCCGGAAGAACCCGCCGGAGCAGTTCGCGGGTGACGTTTGGGTGGACATGATCGTCACGCCGCGCGAGGCGGGCCAGCACGCCACCGCGGCGCTCGTCCGGTTCGCGCCCGGCGCCCGCACCGCGTGGCACTCCCACGAGAAGGGCCAGTACCTGCACGTCACCGCCGGCATCGCTCGGTTCGGGACGCGCGACGGCGAGATCATCGAGGTCCACGCCGGGCAGACCCTGTACACGGCCCCGGGCGAGGAGCACTTCCACTCGGCCCCCGAGGACGGCTTCATGGAGCACATCGCGTTCCTGGAACTCGGAGAGGACCCGAGCGTCGCGACGACCTGGAAGGAACACGTCACCGACGACGAGCTCGCCGGTCGCTGATCGCGACGCGGGAGGGTCGCCGGACGGACGGACGGACGGACGGACGGACCGACGGACCGACGGGCGGGAGGCGCGGTGCCAGGTGGCACCGCGCCTCCCGTCCGTTCACGGGGAACGCGTCGTCGTCGCCGTGACGCCGTCGTCGGTCAGGACCAGTCGCCGTCGGCCGTGCCGAGGTGCTCGCGTCCCAGGTCGGTGATCGGGACCGCGGCGAGGCTGGTCAGCCCGATGTCGAGCAGCGTCGCGCGGGAGACGCCGGATCCGCCGAGGGTGGACATCCCCTCGATGACCGCGCAGAAGTACGCTCCCAACGAGCCGGAGTTGGCTGTGCCTTCGATCTCCCCGGCGTCCTGCGCCTCGGCGATGCAGGCGCCGTAGTGGTCCCGCATGGCGTCGAACGAGGCAGCGACGGTGGCGGCGACCTCGGCGTCCTGCGTCGCCAGCTCGACGGCGGCCTTCGTGAAGAGGGACGGGGGAGCCTGCGATGCCCCGTGTTCGACGGCGACCTTCACGAGCTGCGCCCGGATCCGCCCGATCGGGCTGTCCGAGCCGTGGCGGATCGACTCGACGGCGTCGACCGCCTCGGCGGCGTCGCTGAGGAACGCCCGCATGAACAGTTCCTTCTTGCCGCCGAAGGCGTTGTAGAGGCTCTGTCGGGCGAGACCGGTGGCCTCGAGGAGGGTGTCGAGGGACGTGCCGGCATAGCCCGTCTCGGCGAACGCCTTCCGGGCGCGGGCGACGACGTCGGCTTCGTCGAACGTCCGAGGTCTCGGCACGGTCGTCCTCCTGGTCTGCTGCGGGGCTGTCGTGACCATCATGACGCAGCGGGCACGGCCTCGGCTCGGGTGGTGCACCACCCGAGCCCGGTCCGGCGCCGGCCTCGCCGTCAGACGATCGAGGCTCCGCCGTCGACCAGGACCTCGCTGCCGGTCATGCCCGAGCTCTGGTCCGAGACCAGGAACAGGACGGTGGCGGCGATCTCCTCGGGCCGGAGCAGTCGACCGAGCGCGACCCCGGAGGCGATCTGCGCCAGGAGGGCGTCCGGGTCGCTCGGCGCGAGGCCCTTGAGGCCGGGCGTCTCGGTGGGGCCGGGGACGATGGTGTTGATGCGGATCCCACGAGGAGCCAGGTCTGCCGCCCACGTGCGGGTCATCGCCGCGACTGCCGCCTTGGAACCGCCGTAGAGCCCGAAGTGGCGCTCCGTGCCGGACGCCGCGGTCGAGCCGGTCACGACGATCGCGGCACCCTCGTTCAGCAGGGGCAGGGCGCCCTGGATCGTCAGCGTGGTGCCGCGCACGTTCGTTGCGAAGGCGTTGTCGATGTCCTCGGCCGTCACCTCGGCGAGCGGCTTGAACTCGCCCAGTCCGGCATTGGCGTGCACCGCGTCGAGTCCGGTGCCGCGCGCTGCGATCACCTCGAAGAGCGTGCGCACGTCGGCCGGGTCGGAGGCGTCCGCCCGGACGGCGGTGACGGCGTCACCGAACTCGGCCTGGACGGCGTCGAGCTGCGCCTGCCGACGGCCGGTGACGAAGACGTGGGCGCCCTCGTCGACGAAGCGGCGGACGACCGCCTCGCCGATCCCCGAGGTGCCGCCGGTCACCAGTGCGGTCTTGCCGGTGAGTGCTGCGTTCATGTTGAAGCTCCGTTCGTGTAGTGGACTGATCGGTCTCGAACGTACGCTTGCTGGACCGATCAGTCAAGAACTCGAACAGGATGACGCGCGCGGTGTGGAGCCGCTCACGCTGACGGCGGCCGGGCGACACACCGCTCACGCAGCAGGCAGCGGACCCGTCCCCGACGCCAACCCGACGACGAGCCCGTGCACGATCCGGGCAGCCCGGGCGGCTGCATCGTCGAGGTGCTGCCGGAACTCGTCACCGTCCGGCGCGCACAGGTCGCTGATGCCGCGGACCGACACGAACGGCATCGCGTGCACGTGGGCGAACTGGGCGATCGCCGCCGACTCCATGTCGACCGCGGCGACCGTCGGGAAGGCCTGGCGGAGGTCGCGGGCGCGCCCCTCGGTCACGAAGACCTCGCTCGACCCGATCGGTGCCAGACGGACGACGTCGGAGGTCTGGACGTCCTGCGCACGGCGGACGAGGTCGGGGTCCCCGGTGAACCCGGCGGGCATGCCCGGCACCTGGCCGAGCGCGTACCCGAAGGCCGTGGCGTCGGCGTTGAGGTTCACGTACCAGTCGCCGATGACGACGTCGCCGAGCTGGACGTCCCGCGCGAGACCGCCCGCTGTCCCGACGCTGATGACCGGGATGCCCGAGCCGAAGTCGTGGAAGGCGTGGGCGACGGCCGCGGTGGCGTTCGTGAAGCCGATCCCACTCCGGCGGACGGCGACCGCGGAACCGTCGACGTCGAGCAGGTGGTGCTCGTCGTGGCCGCCGGTCGGCCCGTGCAGGACCGGCTCGCCGCCGATCAGGTCCGTGAAGGCCGAGACCTCTTCGCTCATGGCGGCGATCACCACGGCCACGGGTCGTCGAGGGGCATCCACCGGACGATCCTCCCACAGGGGCGTGCGCGATCCGGCGCTGCGGGCCAGCGTCACGAACCGCAGCATTCCGTAAGCGGCGGTCATCTTCCCCCGCTCGTGCACACCGCGTGGCACCTTCTCGGCATGGCCTCCATCTGCTTGATCCTGTCCGCGGCCGCGCTGCTCCTCAACGGCCTCACCCTGCTCGGACGCGTCCCCGGACGCGACAGCGGGGTCTCCAACGTCCTCATCGGCGGGCTGCAGCTGCTGCTCTGCACCGCCGTCGCTGTCACGGCCGACGGGTCGCTCCCGGCCCTGCTCGCGATCACCGGGACGTTCCTGTTCGGCCTGACGTACCTGTACGTCGGGGTGGACGCGCTCGCGGGCCTCGGATCGGCGGGGCTCGGTTGGTTCTGCGGCCTGGTCGCCGTGGCCGCGGTGGTGTTCGCCGGGGTCCACGTCGTCGACGACCCGGTGCTCGCGGTGCTGTGGGCCGGGTGGGCGCTGCTCTGGTCGCTGTTCTTCGTGCTCCTGGCGCTCGGCCGGGCGTCGATCACGGCGTACACCGGCTGGGCGCTGGTGCTGGCCAGCCCACTGACCGCACTCGTGCCGGCGCTGCTCGCCCTCACCGACCGCTGGCCGACGGGATCGGCCGCCGCCGGCGTCGCGGTGCTCGGCGAGCTGGTCGTGTTCGGCGGGGCAGCCGCCCTGGCCCGCCGCAGCGCACGGAGCACGACCGTCCCGGCCACCCGGACCGCCGCGACCGACCCGGCCACCCGGACCACCGCGACCGACCCGGCCACCACGCCGGCCGGTGCGTCCCTGCCCAGTGCGACCGCAGCCTCCTGACCGCCCGCCACACGAGATCGGACGAACCATGACCACGACGACCATCACCCCGCGCACCGTGCCCGACACCGTTCCCGACTACGAGACCCTCGCCGCGCGCTTCCGACCGCTCTTCGACCGGATCGCCGCCGGGGCCTCCGAGCGCGAGCGCACGCACACCCTCCCGACCGCCGAGATCCGCGAACTCGCCGCCGCCGGCTTCGGTGCCCTGCGGGTCCCCGTCGAACACGGCGGCGCCGGTGCCACGCTGCCGCAGCTGTTCCGGCTGCTGACCGAGCTCGCCGCCGCCGACAGCAACATCCCGCAGGCCCTCCGCGGCCACTTCGCCCTGGTCGAGGACCGTCTGGTCGGCCGTTCGGGGGAGAGGGTCGGCTGGCTCGACCGCTTCGGCCGCGGCGAGATCGCCGGCAACTCGTGGACCGAGGTCGGCGCCGTGCAGATCGGCGACGTCATCACGAAGGTCACCCCGCAGCCCGGCGGCACGTTCCGGATCAGCGGGCAGAAGTACTACTCCACGGGCAGCGTCTTCGCGGACTGGATCGACACCTACGCCGAGCGCACCGACACGGGCGAGCGGGTGATCGCGATCGTCGACGCCCACCAGGACGGCGTCACCCACGGCGACGACTGGGACGGCTTCGGCCAGCAGACGACCGGCTCCGGCACGAGCACCTTCGTCGACGCGCGCGTCGAGCCGGACGCGGTCACCCTGTTCGACGACCGGTTCAAGTACCAGACCGCCTTCTACCAGGGGGTGCTGCTGGCGGTCCTTGCCGGGTCGGTCCTGGCCGCCGAACGGGAGGTCGCCCTCGCCGTCCGCACCCGCAACCGCGTCTTCTCACACGGCAACGCCGACACCTTCGCCGCCGACCCGCAGATCCTGCAGGTCGTCGGCGAGGTCTCGTCCGCCGGCTTCGCCGCCGCCGCGATCGTCGACCGGGCAGCGGAGGCGCTGCAGGCCGCGTACGAGGGAGCAGCCCTGGACGAGGCCGAGGACGAGCGCCGGAACGACCGTGCCGAACTCGCGACCGCGCAGGCGCAGGTCGCACTCACGTCGCTCGCGACGCAGGCGACCTCGCACCTGTTCGACGCGCTCGCCGCGTCCGGCGTCAGCACGACGAAGAACCTGGACCGGCACTGGCGGAACGCCCGGACCGCGGGCAGCCACAACCCGTGGGTGTTCAAGGCGCGGATCGTCGGGGACCACGCCGTGAACGGCGCGGAGCCGCCGCGGGTTTGGGCGATCGGCGCGACGCGCGCGCGGTAGCCGCGACCGACGGACGGGAGGCCCGGTACCAGCTGGTACCGGGCCTCCCGTCCGTCGCATACGCGAGCTCTTTGTCCGGAGAACGGGTGCGCAGCGTTGCGGGAGCACGCAATGTTCCCCCAGAACAGGTGCCCGCCCCGTTGAGAGGGACCGAGCAGGAGCTACCGTGAGCGAGCCCGAAGCATTGACACAGTCTCAATAAAGGATCGTCATCGTCATGTTCAGCAAGAAGGTGCTCGTCTCGATCTCGTTGGGGTGGGCCGTGGTCCTGGTCGTAAGCGGCTGCAGTACCGCTGCATCCAACGTCCCGGCGGGTTCCGTCGCCGACCAGTCGGCGTCGTCGGGCTCATCCAGCGGCCAGTCGTCGAGTGTGCCAGTGCCGACGAAGTCGGCTGTGAGCACGGTCGCTGCGCTCCCCTTCAACGCCAGCGGGTACCTCGCGGGGAACGTCACGCCGACGTTGGACGCTGGTGAGGCTGGTGCCGTCTCGGTTGTGTCCACTGCGGCACTGAAGCGCGACGACGCGGTGCTCGGCGGAGGCACGTTGCCCTTCGCGTTCCGCAACAACACTGGTGCGACGATCTCGCACATCGACTTCACCGGGACCGCCACCGTGGACGGCAAGGTGGTCGCGACCGGAGCCAGCCAAGGCACGGTGCCCGCGCACGTCAAGCCCGGGGAAATGGGGTTCAGCTACCTTTACTTGGAGGACGTCAAGTCGCTCCCGGACTCCGGTGCGCAGTACGACTTCCGGGCCTCGACGATGCCTGCCGACAACTCGTCGTTCAACACTGCGCCCCTCAAGGTCACCCAGGCTGACAACAACGGCTCCGCCATAATCGGTTCAGCGGTGAATTCCACAGGCAAGCCGCTGTCCGGGCCGTACGCGGTGGACGTCTACTGCTTCACCGACGGCGCACTCTCGTCCGCTGGCACGATGGACTTCGCAACAGAAACCGGTGATGTTGCACCCGACGGGACGGTCTCGTTCAGCCACGATCTCTACGACTCGCCCTGCGACAGCTTCGTCGTGGGCGTCTCCGGGTACTTCGCATGAAGCGCATGATCGGACCGGTCATGATCGCTGCAGTTCTCGTCCTGAGCGGGTGCAGCGCCGCTGGTTCAACGAATTCCGGTGCCGAGTCGAAGCAGTCCTCGACCGCGGCGGCGGACACTTCGACGACGACTCCCACTCCCACTCCCACCGCGCCTGATCTCGTCGGTACCTGGAAGCAGAACAACTCAGCGAGTGCGGACGGGTACACCAGCGCAACCATCACGGCAGACACCATCACGGTGGAGTTCGTGACGGACAACGGTGACACCAGGTCCCTCTTCTGGGTCGGGACGTATACGCCGCCGACCGACGGATCCGAAAAGTACACGTGGACGTCGAAGCGCGATGAGGCGGCGACGGCTTCGGCCCTCCTGGCCTCCACTGATCCCACGAAGGACTTCGTCTACGACGACGAGGAGATCAGCTTCCCCGTGACGATCGCGGGTACCACAGCCACCGTGCGGATGTCGAAGGACTGAGTCGCTTCAGGTCCTCGGCTG
This sequence comes from Curtobacterium sp. MCPF17_052, assembly GCF_003234085.1. Lineage (GTDB taxonomy): Bacteria > Actinomycetota > Actinomycetes > Actinomycetales > Microbacteriaceae > Curtobacterium. Next base: position 137,385 of record NZ_QKSD01000006.1, on the reverse strand, counting down.
CGGGGAGGCACGATGTCAGACCGGACGACGTGAGCGGCACCGCGGCGGTGACCGAAGGCTCTTCTTGTAGGCGGATCTCGCCGTGCGACGGACGGGAGGCCCGGTACCAGCTGGTACCGGGCCTCCCGTTCCGTTTCTGCTCGCGCTGGGCGTCAGGCCGTGGCAGCCGTCTCGCTGCGCTTCGGGAGCACCCAGTTCGGGCGCACGAAGTGGCACGTGTACCCGTAGGGGTCCTTCTCGAGGTAGTCCTGGTGCTCCTCCTCGGCCTCCCAGAACGGGCCGACCGGAGCGACCTCGGTGACGACCTTGCCCGGCCAGATGCCCGACGCGTCGACGTCCGCGATGGTGTCGAGCGCGACGTCACGCTGCTCGTCCGAGGCGAAGAAGATCGCCGAACGGTAGCTGACACCCACGTCGTTGCCCTGCCGGTCCTTGGTGGACGGGTCGTGGATCTGGAAGAAGAACTCGAGGAGCTCGCGGTACGAGATCACCGAGGAGTCGAAGACGATCTCGACGGCCTCGGCGTGCGTGCCGTGGTTGCGGTAGGTGGCGTTGGGGACGTCGCCGCCGGAGTAGCCGACGCGTGTGCTGATGACGCCCGGGCGTCGGCGGAGCAGCTGCTGTGCTCCCCAGAAACATCCGCCGGCGAGGATCGCGGTCTCGGTGGTGGGCATCGGTACCTCCGTGGTTCGTGACGCTGGCTGCGACAGTACCGGGTGCAACACCGAGGGGCCCCTGCGTGTTCCACGACCGGTCGCCCGAGCCTGGGACCGGGTGCATCCGGGCTGCGTTCACTGGGACGGTGAAGGACATCCACTACGCCGGCCGGGCGATCCGGACCACGAACGGTGCTGCCGACGCCGTCATCAGGTACGCCGCCGTCCTCGGGGCGAACCGGAAGACCGACACCGTCGACGTCCCGACGGTCGACGAGCGCGGACGACCCAGCATCGAGACGCTGCTGCTCGGTCCCGCCAGCCAGATCACCGTGGGGCCCGCAGCGGACGACGCACGGGAGGGTTCCGTCGACGACGCGGGGGTCGACGACGCGGGTGTCGACGACGCGGACTTCATCGAGCAGGTGCGTCGGCTGGCGGTGCTGGCCGGGCCGGTCCGGCCGGTGCACGAGGACCCGGACCTGCGCGCTGAGGGGTTCGACGGCTTCGACTGAGACGCGGAGCACGCGGGCGCGCGGCGCACACTGTGGTGCGCTGCTGCGCGGCCCGCCGCCCCGTCAGCGCCGCAGGGTGTTCCGCGGGTACTCGCCGTAGGCGTTCCGGTACGCGGCGGAGAACCGGCCGAGGTGCGCGAACCCCCACGCTCGGGCGATCGCCTGCACCGACCCCGTCGTCGCGTCCGTCTCCAGCAGCTCCCGTCGCACCCGTTCGAGTCGCACGTGCTGCAGGTAGCGGAGCGGGGTCATCCCGACGTGGCGCTGGAAGGCCTCCTGGGTGGCGCGGACGCTGAGCCCCGCGGCCCGGGCGACGTCCGAGACGTTGAGGGGCTCGGCGACGTGCTCGTGCACGAACTCGACCGCGGCACGCAGGCGTGCGCGACGGGGCAGGAACACGGCGGGCGGCAGCGCGGTGACCGTCGGCGGGTACATCCGGAGGAACGCGGCGGCCGTCCCGCGGGTCAGCGTGTGCCACAGGAGGCTGTCCACACCGCCGACACGGAGTTCGCGGGACAGCAGGGCCAGGCTGTTCCGCCACTGGGTCACGGCGGCGGGGTCGAGGGTGCGCAGGTGGTCGATGCCGAGGTCGGGGACCTGTCCGGTGTGGAACAGCTCGTCGGCGACCTCGTGCACCAGTCGGCGGGACATGTGGACCACACGCTGGTCGTAGTCCTCGTACTCGAACACGAACTCGCGAGCGGTCGGGAAGAGCATCGGGACGTCGCCGGCCATCGGGACGCGGTCGTGGACGACGTCGGGGATCCCGTTGCCGGCGGTGAGCCACTGCACGATGTAGTCGTCGGACGCGCCGATCAGGCCGCGGATCGATCCGGAGATCTGGGAGCGACGGAGCGTGACGTCGGCATCGCCCACCGCCGTGTAGCGGTACGAGAAGGGTCGGTCCGTGGTCCGCGCCGACCAGTGCCGTCCCGCGTAGAAGCCGCTGAGGTCCACGACGGCGGTGTCGGGCGACCCGCCGATCGCCTCGATGCGGACGGTGCTGCGGTCGCCGGCTGTCGAGCGGTCGGGCGCGGTGTCGTCGATCGTGGTCATCCGCGTCCTTCCCGTCCGGGCGCGCAGACAGAGCGCACCATCGAAGACCGTACGGACGGCAGCGTCCTGTCCGCGAGGGGTTGACTCGCCATGTCCGGATGCGCTAACGACTGTGTCCTGCTGGGCATCCCGAGCGGGATGGGGCAAGGTCAGAGGATGCGCACCGAACCTGCCTCCGCCTTCCGCGCCGCCCGAGACGTCCTGCTGCACGCCCGCTCCGACAGTGCCGCGGCACGCCGGGACTTCCGCTGGCCCGACGTCGGCGAGACGTTCAACTGGGCGATCGACTGGTTCGACGTCATCGCGCAGGGCAACGATCGGGAAGCACTGGTGATCGTCGAGGAGGACGGCCGCGAGTCGCACACCACCTACGCCGAGATGTCCGCGCGCTCGGACCGACTGGCGGCACGGCTGCACGACCTCGGCGTCGGCAAGGGCGACCACGTCCTGCTCATGCTCGACAACCAGCTCGAGCTCTGGGAGTCGATGCTCGCGGTGATGAAGGTCGGCGCCGTGATCCTGCCGACCTCGACCATGCTCGGGGCCGCGGACCTGCAGGACCGGATCGACCGCGGACGGGTCGCCCACGTGGTCACGACGTTCCGCGAGACCCCGAAGTACGCCGACGTCACGGGTGACTTCACGCGCATCGTCGTCGGGGGGAGCGCAGACGGGTGGACGTCGTACCCGGCCGACCTCGGCGAACCCGCGCCCGCGGACGAGTGGCGCCCGGAGGTCGTGACCGCGGCCTCCGACCCGTGCCTGGTGTACTTCACCTCGGGCACGACCGACAAGCCGAAGATGGTCGTGCACACGCAGACCTCGTACCCGGTCGGACACCTCACGACCATGTACTGGATCGGGCTGCAGCCGGGCGACGTGCACCTGGCGATCAGTTCGCCCGGCTGGGGCAAGCACGCGTGGAGCTGCTTCTTCGCCCCGTGGATCGCCGAGGCCACGGTCTTCGTCCACAACCAGGAGCGCTTCGACCCGGCCGCCCTGCTGCACCAGCTCGAGCGGGCCGAGGTCACCTCGTTCTGCGCTCCGCCGACCGTGTGGCGCCTGCTCATCCAGGCCGACCTCGGCGCGCGCCCGCGGGCACTGCGCGAGGTGGTCTCCGCCGGTGAGCCCCTCAACCCCGAGGTGATCCGCATGGTCGAGGAGGCCTGGGGTCGGACGATCCGTGACGGCTACGGCCAGACCGAGACCACCGCGATCGTCGGCAACGCCCCCGGCGACACCGTCCGCCCCGGGGCGATGGGCCACGGCCTGCCCGGCGTCGCGATCGAGCTCCTGGACCCGGTGACCGGGGAACCGGGTGTCACCGAGGGCGAGGTCTGCCTGGACCTGACCACCCGGCCGCTCAACCTGATGGCCGGGTACCTCGATGCCCCCGAGCGGACCGACGACGCCCTGCGCGGTGGGTTCTTCCACACGGGTGACGTCGCCACCCGACACGAGGACGGTTCGCTGACGTTCGTCGGGCGCACCGACGACGTCTTCAAGTCCTCGGACTACAAGGTGTCGCCGTTCGAGGTCGAGAGCGCCCTGCTCCAGCACCCCGCGGTCGCCGAGTCCGCCGTCGTCCCGGCCCCGCACGAGTCGCGGCTCAACGTCGTGAAGGCGTACGTCACGCTCGCCGCCGGGTGGGAGCCGACCGCCGAGACCGCGCGGAGCATCCTGGCGCACGCCCGGACCGCGATGCCGGCCTGGCAGCGGGTGCGCCGGGTCGAGTTCGGTGCGCTGCCGAAGACCGTGTCCGGCAAGATCCGCCGTGTCGAACTCCGCGCCCGGGAGCAGGCGGCGGTGGGCGGCGCGCCCGTCGAGGGCGAGTGGCGCGACGACCAGTTCGAGGGCCTGCGCACCGGCCGTCGGGACGACTGACCCGCTGCGGGCGGGACGACTGACCTCCCGCGCACCACGACGCGCGTAGCGTCCGCCCCATGAGCGATGCAACGAACGGAACCGGCCCGGATGGCGTGACCGACCAGGAGGCCCAGCGCACCGAGGACCTGCCCGACGGCTCCGCCTCGGGGAACGCCACCCAGGACCCCCAGCAGGACAGTGACGTGGACTCCGGCGGCGAGCCGGCGGAGCCCGAGGAGGGCTGACCGGTGCCCTGGAACCCCACCGTCCACGACCGTTCGACGGGGGTCCGGCCGCCCGGTGAGGACGGGGGCTTCCGCCTCGCGCTCCTCGACCGTGGTGCCGACCTGCTGCAGCCGACGGACCCCCTGAAGGGGTTCGACGTGTACGTCGTCGGCTTCCACTGCGTGAAGGGCGAACCCGACGTGCAGATGGAGGCGCACCACTACTGCAAGGTGGTGAACGCCGAGATGCTGCAGTGCGTGCTGTTCGACGGCAACACCGCGGACGCCAACCTCATCGGCATCGAGTACATCGTGTCCGAGCGGCTGTTCGACTCGCTGCCCGAGGACGAGAAGCCGTCCTGGCACCCCCACAACCACGAGGTGTTCTCCGGCGAGCTCGTCGCCCCCGGCCTGCCGATCCCGGTCGAGACCGAGCTGATGGGCCACCTGGTCAACTCCTACGGCAAGACCTGGCACACCTGGCACAGCGCACCGATGGGCGGGCACGAGGCCGATCCGCTGCCGGTCGGCGACCCGATGCTGATGTGGTCGTTCAACCGCGAGGGCGAGGTCCAGACCGCCCTGCAGCAGGACCGGAACACCGCCATGCACACGGACCCTGAGCCGCGGAAGGCGTCCCGCGCGAAGCACCTCGACCGCGCACACCCGCAGCGCGGTGTCGGCACGATGCGTGATGACTTCTCCGGCACCACCCCGACCCCGGGCGTCGTGGACGCGGAGGACGGCCGACCCTGACGAGTCGCCCCGATGTCACCGCCCCCCAGCGGACAGCGCCGCCCAGCTCCCAGCCACGCCGGAGTTCGCTGGCATCCGGTTCCTCGCCCGTCCTCCGCGGGTGTGTCGGGCTGCTGAACCGGAAGCGGTGCCCTGATGCTGTCGCTGATCTACTCCAGTGTCGCGACCGACACCTTCGACGACGCCGAGCTGGCCGCCCTGCTCTCGCAGAGCCGGACCGCGAACGAGCGGAACGACGTCACCGGGATGCTGCTGTTCCGGAACGGCTACTTCCTGCAGGTGCTGGAGGGCCCGGACGCGGCGGTGCGGTCGAAGATGGCCACGATCAAGACCGATCCGCGACACACGAAGGTCACGATGCTGCTCGAGGACATCATCGAGGAGCGGCAGTTCCCGGCGTGGACGATGGCGTTCGCGCCGACGTCCGCCACGGACCTGGAGGACGTGCCGGGCTACCGCGCCACGTTCGACGACGTCGAGTCGATCTCCACGGAGACCCCGGCACCGGGCGCGGTGCCCTCGAACGCCTCACCGGCGCTCCGCGAGCTGATCCGCTGGTTCCAGGCCCGACCCGACCGGTTCCGCACCGCCGGCTGACCTGACCGGAGACGGACGGGAGGCCCGTGGCGACCCCGCCACGTGCCTCCCGTCCGTCGTGCGCTGTGCTCGGCCCGGTGGTCCGCGCTCAGCGCCGCGATCGGATCAGAGGCCGCTGATCACTGATTCGAGGTCGAGCTCGCCATCGCGGGTCTGCATGCCAGCGGCGAGCAGGACGTGCGCGCGGTCGGCTGCGGCCGGGGTGAACAACGGGCCGAGGAGCGCGTTCTCCGCGGCCAGGCCCGTCCGGGTGATCGCACTCGGGGCGGCGTTCACCGCCTCCTTGACCGCAGACACGACCGCGGGCTGCAGGCCGGCGATCCGACGGGCCAACGCGTCGACGAAGGCGTGGATCTCGTCCGCGGGGAGCGCTCGGTTGACGAGGCCGTACCGCTCCGCGAGTTCGGCATCGACGAGTTGCGCACCGAGGAGGATCTCGAGTGCACGCGCCCGCCCCACGAGTGCGGTGAGGTACTGGGTGCCTCCACCGCCGGCCATGATGTCCATCAGCACCTCCGGCTGCGCCTGCCCGGCCGTGCCGATGGCGGCGAAGCGCATGTCGAGGGCCATCAGGAACTCGTTGCCACCACCTCGGGCGAGGCCGGTGAGCTTGCCGATCGTGACCTGCGGAAGCGAGCGGACCTCCTCGTGGACGACCTGCATGAGGTTGAGGTCGGCGGGGAACTCCGCGTCCGGGTTCGCCTCCATCGCCGCGGCGACCGCTGTGGCCATGACGTCGGGTTCGGTGATGAACCGGGTGTCGCCGTGAGCGATGAAGATGTCCGGGTCGGCGCTGTCGAAGACGATGACGCGCACGTCCTCGTCATCACGGACCTGGGCGACGAACCGGCGGAGCGACGGCAGCAGGGTGCCGTCGGAGAGGTTCAGCGGCGGGTTGTCGATGGAGACGTTCGCGACGCCGTCGGTGACGGTGACACGAAGAGCGGGCAGGTCGTAGGTCATGGGGCTTCTTCCTCAGGAGGTACAGCGGTGACGCCGAGCGTCGAGTCTGACACTGAGTATCACCATAAGCACTCCGTACCACGACTGCAAGTGAGTCCACCTGCTCGTAGGATCGACGCATGAACGCCATGAGCACGCGAGCGATCGGACGAGCGGCGGTGCGGGACGAGCTGGGCAGCATCGGACTCCGTTGCTTCCTGGAGTCAGGCTTCGATGCCGTCACGTTCGAGGACCTGGCCGGCCGCGCGGGGGTTTCGCGGAGCACCTTCTTGCGCTACTTCGGCAGCAAGGAGGACGTCGTCCTCCACGTCTTCGACCCCCTCGGCGAGCAGATGGCGCACGCCCTCCGGGAGCGTCCGGACTCGGAGGACACCTGGACTGCTCTTCGTCATGCGGTCCGGCCCGCCGTGACCCTGATCGAGGACGACCCAGCGACAGGCCTGGCGCGACTCGACCTGGTCTGGTCGACGCCCGCGTTGTGGGCTCGGCTCCACGAGAAGCAGGCAACCTGGCGAGCAGGACTCGCTGCCCTGCTCGTCGAACGTGCGGCCGGCAGCCAGTTGCGACGCATCGCGGTGCAGACACTCGTGATGGCTGCCCTCGGGTGCGTCATCGTCGCGTACGACGGATGGGTCGAGAGTGGCGGAGCTGAGCGCCTCGGCGACCTCGTCGAGGACGCCTTCGCTGCCCTCGCCCCGGGAACGCTCCGCTGACGGACCGCTTCCGTGCACGCCAGCGTGCGCTGACGGCGACCCCGTCCCGGTTGGGGATCGGATCAGCCCGTGACGTCGAAGACGACCACCCGCGCGCTCCGCGCCCCGATGTGGTCCGCCACCGGCTGGTGCGCCGGGTGCGGCAGGTAGGCGTCCCGGGCGGCGGCGTCGCGGAAGCGGACGACGAGCGCCCAGTCGAAGCCGCCCTCGAGCCCCTCGGGGCTGACGCTCGGCCCGGACGCCACGGACACGACCCCGTCGATGGTCGGCAGGTGTTCCGCGACCAGGGCGCTCGCGCGTTCCGGCGCGGTCCCGTCCTCGCCGTCCCAGTCCACGAGCACCACGTGCAGGATCTCGGTCATGGTCGTCCTCCCGTCACGTCCCGCACCGTCGGCGGGGGATCACCCCGAGCCTCCGCCGCCGTGCTGGATGTACCCCGAACCCGCCCGGGGCTGGGTCGTCGCGGGCACCCGGCGGCCTAGCGTCCAGGGCACACCACGACGAGAGGAAACACCATGGCAAGTGGAGTCGCAGCAGTCTGGGTCCCGGTCAGCGACATGGAGCGCGCCGTCGCGTTCTACCGCGACACGCTCGGTCTCACGGTGAAGGACCAGTCCGAGGACTGGAGCGAGATCGACGCCGGCGGTGTGATGATCGGTCTCAACGGACGCGAGTCCGCCAGCCAGTCGAGCGACGGCGGCGCGGTCGTCTCGTTCCAGCCGGACGGCAGCATCGAGGACGAGGTCGCCTCGCTCAAGGAGCGCGGTGCCGACATCCAGGGCGAGATCAGCGAGCACCCGTGGGGCAAGATCATCCCCTTCAAGGACAGCGAGGGCAACGACCTGCAGCTGTACTCGCCGCCGCAGGGCTGACGACGGAGTGGCCGTGCGACGTCGCACGGCCGGACCGCATGACGGGAGGCCCGTGACCATCTGGTCACGGGCCTCCCGTCATGCGTCAGCGCGGTGCGCGGACCGTCACCGTGTTCAGCGGGCGGTCCGGGCTCCGGCGCGCGGCAGGACGATGCCGAGGATGATCATCGCGACGGCGAGGACCAGGTGCAGCACGTTGTCGGCGCTGTTCAGCGGCACGAAGTTCGCGGCGCTGGCCATGCCGGCGGTGAACAGGCCGTAGATGAAGAGCACGGCGTAGATGATGCCGCCGACGAGCAGGTACTGGCGGGAGAAGCCGTGCGAGCGAGCGGCGATCAGGCCGACGATGCCGAACAGCAGGTGCACGATGTTGTGCAGGACGGAGACCTGGAACAGGCCCAGGAGCTGCGCGTTCGAGTCGTTGCCGGCGGCCATCATGCTGCCCATGTCCATGGTCAGGCCGGGGATGAAGCCGGCGATGCCGACGATGAGGAAGACGACGCCGAAGACCAGCGCGCCCTTCTGCGTGAGCGTGCGGCCGTAGCCGTGGTCGGTGCGGGTCGATGCGTTGGTGGTCATGAAGGAACCTTTCGTCAGGAGTCGACGCGGTCGGTTGCCATGCGCCTCGCAGGACATTCGGAGTGGACCAGCAGTCGGTTTGGTGGGAGAACCCAGCAGTACACGAGGCGGAGCCGTCACGACCGGACGAGGCGTTTGATGGCCAATGTCGCTTCCTGGATCTTCTGTTCGGCCTCGTCGCCGCCCTGGGCCACCGCGTCGGTGACACAGTGACGCAGGTGGTCCTCGAGCAGGCCCATCGACACCGCCTGCAACGCCTTCGTCATCGCGGACACCTGGGTGAGGATGTCGATGCAGTACTCCTCGTCCTCCACCATGCGCTGCAGCCCACGCGCCTGGCCCTCGATGCGGCGCAGCCGCTTGCGGTAGTCGTCCTTCGCGGAGATGTAGCCGTGGTGGTGCGCGCTCTGTGCTGTCTCGTCGCTCATCGGGAACACATCCTCGTCGTCGGCGTTACGGTAGGGGTACCCCCCATGGGTATGTGCACATCGTACCCGTCCGACGGGCGACACGAGGAGGACCGATGACCGAGCAGCAGACCGTGACCTACGGCATCGACGGCATGACGTGTGAGCACTGCGTCATGAGCATCGACGAGGCGTTCCGTGAGTTGCCGGGCGTGACCGACGTGCAGGTCGACCTGGTCGCCGGCGGCCGCTCCACCGCGACCGTGACGAGCGCGGCACCCCTGGACGGCACGGCCGTGGACGCCGCGGTCGAGGACGCCGGCTACACCCTGGCGGAGCGCTGACCCCGGTGGCGGCACCTGCTCCAGCGGTCGAGCTCGCGATCGAGGGCATGACGTGTGCCTCGTGCGCGAACCGCATCGAGCGCAAGCTCAACAGGATGCCCGGGGTGTCGGCGACCGTGAACTACGCCACCGAGACCGCGACGGTCTCGCTGCCTGACGGCACCGCGGTGGACGACGCCATCGCGACCGTCGAGCAGGCCGGCTACGGAGCGCACCGCCCCGAGCCCGAGCAGCCCGACGTGGACGCCCTCGCCCCGCTCCGACGACGCCTGGTCGTCTCCACCGTCCTGGCGGTCCCGGTCGTCGCGCTGTCGATGGTCCCCGCGTTCCAGTTCCCCTGGTGGCAGTGGGTCGCGCTGGTGCTCGCCGCCCCGGTGGCGACCTGGGGCGCCTGGCCCTTCCACCGGGCCGCAGCACTGAACGCCCGGCACGGCACCGCGACGATGGACACCCTCGTCAGCCTGGGCATCGTCGCCGCCGGACTCTGGTCGGTGTGGGCGCTCGTGTTCGGCGGCGCCGGTGGGCCCGACATGCACATGACGTTCGCGTTCACCGCGCCCCGTGGTGCCGCCCCCGAGCCGTACCTCGAGGTCGCCGCCGCCGTGACCGTGTTCCTGCTCGCCGGCCGGTACGCCGAGGGGCGGGCGAAGACCCGGTCCAGCGCCGCCCTGCGGGCGCTGCTCGCCCTCGGCGCCAGCACCGCCCGGGTGCTCCGCGACGGTCGGGAGGTCGAGGTCCCGGCCGCGTCCCTCCGTGTCGGCGACCGGTTCGTCGTCCGACCCGGTGAGCGGATCGCCACCGACGGCACCGTCGTCGACGGGACCAGCGCCGTCGACACGAGCGTCATGACGGGGGAGAGCGTCCCCGTCGAGGTCGGCCCCGGCACCGCGGTGACCGGTGCGACCGTCAACGTCGGCGGGCTGCTCACCGTCGAGGCCGTCCGGGTCGGTGCGGACACCGAGCTCGCCCGGATCGGCAAGCTCGTCACCGAGGCCCAGACCGGCAAGGCCGACGTCCAGCGCCTGGCCGACCGGGTATCCGGGGTGTTCGTCCCCGTCGTGCTCGGGCTCGCCGCACTGACCCTGGTCGGGTGGCTCGTGCTCACCGGGGACGTCGAGGCCGCCCTGACCGCCGCCGTCGCGACGCTCGTCATCGCCTGTCCCTGCGCGCTCGGCCTCGCGACACCGACGGCGCTCCTCGTCGGCACCGGCCGCGGGTCCCAGCTCGGGATCCTCATCCGCGGCCCGCAGGTCCTCGAGGCCACCCGCCGGATCGACACCGTCCTGCTGGACAAGACCGGCACGGTCACCACCGGCACGATGCGCGTCACCGACGTCCTGCCCGCCGAGGGCGAGGACGCCGACGCCGTCCTCCGCGCCGCGGCCGCCGCCGAGTCCGGCTCCGAGCACCCGATCGCCCGGGCACTCGTCGCTGCCGTCCCGGATGCGGCACGACCGGAGTCGTTCGCGTCGAGCGCCGGCCTCGGCGTGCAGGCCGTCGTCGACGGTGTCCTCGTGCTCGTCGGTCGACCGGCCTGGCTCACCGACGAGTGGTCCGTCCCGATGCCCGGGTCGCTGGCCGTCGCCGTCACCGATGCCGAGCAGGCCGGGCGCACCACGGTCGCGGTGGCGTGGGACGGCCGGGTCCGCGGGCTCGTCGTCGTCGCCGACACCGTCGCCCCCGGCGCGGCCGAGGCCGTCCGCCGGCTGCAGGAGCTCGGCCTCGACACCATGCTCCTGACCGGTGACGCCGCCGGGGTCGCGCACCGTGTCGCGGCCGAGGTAGGCATCAGCCGGGCGACGGCCGGCGTCCGACCCGAGGACAAGTACCGCGTCGTCACCGAACTGCAGGCCGCCGGTCGCACCGTCGCCATGGTGGGCGACGGCGTGAACGACGCGGCCGCGCTCGCCGCAGCGGACCTGGGCATCGCGATGGGCACCGGGACGGACGCCGCGGTCGAGGCCGCGGACATCACCCTGGTCCGCGCCGACCTCCGGGCGGCCGTCGACGCCGTCCGGCTGTCGCGCCGCACGCTCCACACCATCCGCACGAACCTGTTCTGGGCCTTCGCCTACAACGTCGCGGCGATCCCGCTCGCCATGGCCGGGCTGATGAACCCCGTCATCGCGGGTGCCGCCATGGCACTGTCGTCGGTCTTCGTGCTGACGAACAGCCTGCGCCTCCGCCGCTTCCGGTCGGTCGACGGGAGCGCACGGTGAGCGGGCACGCGCACGACACGACCACGTGGTCGACGGCGGCCCAGGCGACGCTGCACTGCCTGACCGGCTGCGCGATCGGCGAGGTCCTCGGCATGGTCATCGGCACCGCCACGGGGCTGCACAACGCCGGCACCGTGGTGCTGTCGATCGTGCTGGCGTTCGTCTTCGGCTACGCCCTGACCATGCGTGGGGTGCTCCGCTCCGGCCTGTCGTTGCGCGCGGCTCTCCGGGTGGCGCTCGCCGCCGACACGTTGTCCATCGCGGTGATGGAGGTCATCGACAACACGGTCGTCGTCGCGATCCCGGGCGCCCTCGACGCGCAGCTCGACCAGTGGCTGTTCTGGGGCTCCCTGGCGCTGTCCCTCGCCCTGGCCTTCGTCGTCACGACCCCCGTCAACCGGGCACTGATGCGCCGCGGGCTCGGCCACGCGAAGGTGCACGGGCACCACTGAGCGCACCACGGCGCACACACATGACGGGAGGCCCGGTACCAGCCGGTACCGGGCCTCCCGTCATGTGGTCAGCGCGTGTTCGCCGTCCGGTCAGGCGTCAGCGTCGCCCGCAGCGGCGTCACCGTCGGTGGCGTCCTCTTCCGGGTTGAAGTGCGAGTCGTCACCGACGAACCCGGCGGCCACGCCCTCGGGCTCGTTGGGGACGGTCCCGTCGTCGCCGAGGCCGTCCGGCTTCGGCGTGCCCTCGGGGTCGTGCGCCGTGGTGTCGTTGCTCATCGTGTGCTCCTTCGCAGTGCTGGCCGGACTCGGACGTCGGTCAGAAGGCGGGCGTGCCGCCCGCGACCGTGATCGTCGAACCGGACTGGTAGCTCGATTCTGGACTGACCAGGTGGACGTACGCCGCGGCCAGCTCGGCGGGCTGTCCCGGACGCCCGTAGGGCGCCTGCTGCCCGAACGTCGACACCGTCTCGGCGTCGTCCGATCCCGGCTGCAGCGGTGTCCACACCGGACCCGGGGCGACCGAGTTGACGCGGATGCCCTTCGGCGCGAGCTGCTGGGCGACCGCCTCGGTGAAGAGCTTGATCGCACCCTTCGAGACGGCGTAGTCGACCTTGTCCGGCGACGGGGTGGACGCCTGGATCGAGCCCGTCGTGACGATCGTCGAGCCGGGCTCCAGGTGCGGGACCGCGGCCTTCGTCAGCCAGAACAGCGAGTAGATGTTCGTCTTGAAGGTCGAGTCGAACATCGCCGTGTCGAGGGTCAGGATGTCGTCGTTGCTGTCCATCCGGCCGGCGACCATGACGAGCGTGTCCAGGCCGCCGAGCTCGTCGACGCCCTTCTGCACCAGGTCGCTGCAGTACTGCTCGTCGGAGATGTCCCCGGGGAAGAGCACGATGGTGCGGCCCTCGCCCTGCAGCAGGTCGCGGACCTCCTCCGCGTCCTGCTGTTCGTCGGGCAGGTACGAGAGCACCAGGTCGGCGCCCTCCCGCGCGAGGCCGATCGCGGCGGCGCGGCCGATACCGGAGTCGGCACCCGTGACGATGCCACGGAAGCCCTCCAGCCGGCCCTTGCCGACGTAACTCTCCTCGCCGTGGTCCGGCTTCGGGTCCATCTTCCACGCGGCCCCGGGCAGCGACTGCTCCTGCTTCGGGAACGGCGGCACCGGGTAGAGGGTGGTCGGGTCCTGCTTCTCGTACTGGCTCATGGACTCACTGTCCTCTCGGGCTACTGCAGGGCCGTGAAGGAGGCGTCGCGGACGAGCAGGGTCGTCGCGTCGTCGTCCACGGCCTGGTCGGGGTCGCTCGACAGGCCGAGGGACCACGAGCCGCCGCCCGGACGCTCCGGCAGGGTGAACTCGACGGTCGTCTCCGAGGCGTTGAGCAGCAACGCGATGCTGTCGTCGCCCTGTCCGAGCACCAGGATCACGGCCCGGTTGCCGCCGTCGGTCCAGTCGCCGTCCTCGAAGTCGTTCGCGTCGGCACGGAGCACCGACACCGTCGAGGGGGAGATGCCCGGCGCGGTGCGGTACCACTCCGGACGGAGCGCGACGTGCTGCTTGCGGAACGCGATGGCCGCGGTCGTGAAGGCGAGCAGGTCCTGGTCGGCGCGGGCCCAGTCGAACCAGGAGATCTCGTCGTCCTGGCAGTAGGCGTTGTTGTTGCCGCCCTGCGAGCGGGCGATCTCGTCGCCACCGAGGATCATCGGCACACCGGCCGAGAGCAGCAGCGTGCCGAGGAAGTTCCGCCGCTGACGGTTGCGGTAGTCGTTGACGCTCTCGTCGTCGCTCGGGCCCTCGATGCCGCCGTTGAACGAGGTGTTGTTGCTCTCGCCGTCGTTGTTGTCCTCGCCGTTCGCCTCGTTGTGCTTCTCGGCGTACATGGTGAGGTCGGCCAGCGTGAAGCCGTCGTGCGCGGTGACGAAGTCGACCGAGCAGAGCGGCGACCGGCGCGAGCCCTCGTAGACGTCGGGGGAGCCGAGGACGCGCTGCACGGCGTCGCCGAGCGTGCCCTCGTCGCCGCGCCAGAACGAGCGGAGGTCGTCGCGGTACTTGCCGTTCCACTCCGACCAGTCGGCCGGGAAGCCGCCGACCTGGTAGCCCGCGGTGTCCCACGGCTCGGCGATCATCTTGACGTCGCGGAGCACCGGGTCCTGGTGGATGATGTCGAGGAACGCGGAGTGCTTCTCGGCCTCGCCGTCCTGCCGGGTCAGCGTGGTGGCGAGGTCGAAGCGGAAGCCGTCCACGTGCATCTCCTCGACCCAGTAGCGGAGCGAGTCGGTGATGAGCCCGAGCGCGTTCGGGTGCGACACGTTCAGGCTGTTGCCCGTGCCGGTGGTGTCGAAGTAGTTGGCCTCGTCGCCCTCGACCAGGCGGTAGTACGACTGGTTGTCGAGGCCCTTGAAGGAGAGCGTCGGGCCCATGTGGTTGCCCTCGGCGGTGTGGTTGTAGACAACGTCCAGGATGACCTCGAGCCCTGCGGCGTGCAGGGCCTTGACCATCTCCTTGAACTCCGTGACCTGCTGGCCGGCGGTGCCCGAGGCGGAGTACTCGTTGTGGGGGGCGAAGAAGCCGATGCTGTTGTAGCCCCAGTAGTTGCGGAGGCCCTTGTCCACGAGTGTGGAGTCCTGCACGAACTGGTGGATCGGCAGCAGCTCGACGGCGGTGATGCCGAGGTCGGTGAGGTGCTTGATCGCGGCCGGGTGTGCCAGGCCCGCGTAGGTGCCGCGGATCTCCTCGGGCACGTCGGGGTGCTGCTTGGTGAAGCCCTTCACGTGGACCTCGTACACGACGGTGTCGGCGAGCGGGGTCTCGAGTCGGGTGTCGCCCTGCCAGTCGAACGAGCGGTCGGCGACGACGGAGCGCGGCATGGCGTCGGCCGAGTCGGACTCGTCCATCTGCTCCGGCTCGTTCATGTCGTGGCCGAACAGCTCCTGGCCCCATCGGTAGTCACCGTCGATCGCGGTGGCGTACGGGTCGAGCAGGAGCTTCGCCGCGTTGTGGCGCAGGCCGTTCGCCGGGTCCCAGGCGCCGTGGACGCGGAAGCCGTAGCGGGTGCCGACGGTGACGTCCGGCACGACGTCGTGGAAGGTGTAGCCGGTGCGCTTCGTCAGCTCGGTCCGGTGCTCGGTGCCGTCGTCGTCGAACCGGCAGAACTCGATGCGCTCGGCAGTGCTGGAGAAGACGGCGACGTTGGCGCCGCCGTCGACGAGGGTGACGCCGAGCGGGTTCCGCGTGGAGGAGGTCATCACTCCTTCTACCGGTCGGCGACTGTGCTCGGCATCGATCGGCGTACCCCGAGGCGGCGCAGGACGGCGTACCCCGACGGCGGACGACGGGCGGCGCGGTGCTCGCGTGCGGCGGACGGGCATGGGAACATCAGGTCGTGACCCATGTGCGCCCGAGCTCGGGGACCCCAGACGGCTTCCGCGCCGTCCGGTTGGCGGGGACGAGTGCGACCCGTCCTGCCGTCCTCGACGACAAGTACGGTACCGGCGGTGGCATCGGCGACGAGCGCTCCGCGTTCCGCTACACGGGCGCGGGCGACGCCGACCTCTCCCTGAGCGGTTCCGCCGTGGAGGGCCCCCGCACCGGGACGATGGAACCCCGACCATCGCACATCGTCTTCTGGATCGGTGACGGCAGCGCCGTCATCACCGGGGAGGACGGTGTCCGCTCCGCGGTGCGTCCGGGCCAGCCGTTCCTGCTCGCCGCCTCGCTCCGGTACGAGTTCGAGGCCGCGACCAGCCGCGTGTCGATGCTGCACCTGTCCGATCGGCTGCTCCGGTCGGCGCTCGCCGCCGACGGCGTGCAGGTGGCCGGCCCGTTGCGGTTCCGCCGGGTCGAGTCGGACACCGACCTGGCGCCGCTCCGGTCGGCGCTGCAGACCCTCGGCACGGCGATCACCGCGCCGGAGGTCGAGGGTCGAGCGCGTGCCGAGCTGAACCTCCGCGTCGCCCGCGTCGTCGTCGCCACCTTCCCGGTGGACGTCCCCGCGACCACGAGCAGCGAACGGCTCCGCGATGCCCTGACGTACATCCAGGAGCACGCGCACGGAGTCGTCACCCTCGCGGACATCGCCGCTGCCGCCGGCATGAGCCCCCGCGGCCTCCAGCAGTCCTTCAACCGCTCGGTCGGGGTCTCCCCGCTCGCGCACCTCCGGAACGTCCGGCTGGACGCCGTGCACGAGGCGCTCCGGTCAGCGGACCCGTCGACCGCCGCGGTCGCCGAGGTCGCCCGGGATTGGGGCTTCGCCCACCTCGGCCGGTTCTCCGGCGCGTACCGGGAACGGTTCGGGGAGTTGCCGAGCGTGACGCTCCGCAGCGGCGTGCACGCCGAGGACTGACCGGCTCACCGCCCGGCAGGCCGCGGCACGCACGGCAAGGCCGGGAGGCCCGGTGCGCGCCCGCCCCACCACCCGCGTCAGCCGCGGTGTCCGTCCACTGCGGCCCGTGCCGCCCGCACCACCTCGGCATCGGTCTCGAAGTGACCGGTCCCCGCGTCCCCTGTGCCCATCGGGACGCCCCCGTGCGCGGTGTCCGCCAGACGTTTGGCCGAGAGGTGCACGGCGGCGGCGCCGGTGGCGAGGAGCACGGGGACGTCCGCCGGGGTGACCCCGGCGCCGGCCATCACCTGAACGGGACCCGCGGCCACGACCATCCGGGCGATGGTGTCGGCACCGGCGAGGGCGGTCGGGGCGCCACCGGAGGTGAGGACCCGCGTGAACCCGAGGCCCGCGAGTCCGGCTACGGCGGCGACCGGGTCGGCGGCGTGGTCGATCGCCCGGTGCAGCGTGACCTCGGCGTCGGGGCGTTCGGTGCGTGCGGCGGCCACGAAGCGCGTCAGGGTGTCGGCGTCGAGCGTGCGGTCCGGGCGGAGCGCGCCGACCACGACGCCGGTCGCCCCGGAACGCAGGACGGCGACGAGCTCGCGCTCCATCAGGTCGACCTCGTCGGGGTCGTGCACGAAGCCGCCCGGACGGCAGCGGACCAGGACGTGCACCGGGATCCCGGTGGCGACGGCGGCCTCGACGAGCCCCTGCGACGGGGTGAGCCCGCCGAGTTCCAGGGCGCTGCAGAGTTCCACCCGGTCGGCACCCCCGGCCAGTGCGGTCGCGGCCCCGGTCGCCGAGGTGACGGCGATCTCGAGCGAGCGGGTGGCGGGGCGTCCGGTCATGCGTGGGCTCCGAGCGGTCGGTCGGACGCGGGGATGATCCGGGCGGTCAGGTCGGGCGGCTCGGGGAAGGTCCGGTCGAAGGGGAAGACCGGCCGTTCGATCCGGTGGTGGCCGAGGCGTTCGAGGTCCTGGTCGACACCGCCGGGGGTGAGCGCGAGCATCCAGTCGGCGGCCATGTCGTACAGCTCCGGCTCGAGGTACCCGATCTTCACGACGACCAGGTCGGCACTCCGCGGGTCGAGGTCCAGGTCGGTGAAGTCGTGCTCGTGGTGGTACGGCTTCCGCAGCTCGGTGAGGATCGCGAAGACGCTGCCGACCTGCAGCACGACCTCGGTCCGCGCGTCCCGGTCGCCGGTCTTGACCGCGTGCACCCGCCCGGTCATGGTGAGCGGTCCGGCGTGCAGGTCGTCGACCTCGGCGCCGGCGGTGACGGTGACGGTCGCCCCGACGCCGGCCGCGACGCAGGCGGCGACCGCGGCGGAGCCCGGGACGCTGGCGTACAGGACGACCGGGCCGTCGGCGCTCCGGAACTCGTCGCGGGCGAGCAGCTGCGTCAGGCCCCAGGTCATGTCGCCCGAGCCGCCGGCGGTCGGGTTGTCGCCCGAGTCGGAGACGAAGTACGGGCGTGCGGCCCCGGGGACGAGCGCGGCGGCCAGGCACTCGTCGAACGACCCGGTCGGTGCGACGAAGGCGAAGTCCTCGCGGGCGTCCCAGAACGCCCGCGCCAGCCGTTCGGCTCCGGCGCTCACGGCGTCCTCGTCCCACCCGGTGACGACGGTGACGGCACGGTTCCGGGGCTGGTCGGCCCAGGCGTAGCCGACCCAGATCGCGGCGTCGAGCACGCCCTCGCCTCGCTCGACGTCGGAGACCTGTGCGTAGACGGACGCCGCGGGTTCGATGCGGGTCGAGGTCTTCTCGCCGGGCAGCAGGACCGGCACCGGGATCCAGGCCTTCAGCGGGCGTTGCGCGCCCACCGGCCGGGTGGTGAGCACGTCGACGAGGTTGCGGACGGCGCGCTCCTTCGTCTCGAGGGCGTCTTCGTGCGGGGCCATCCGGTAGCAGGTGATGAGGTCGCACTGGTGGGCGAGTCCGCGCGAGACGTTGCCGTGCAGGTCCATCGACGCCGACACGACGACGTCCGGGCCGACCACCGCGCGGATCCGTTCGAGCAGCGTGGTCTCGGCGTCGTCGAGCCCCTCGACCACCATCGCGCCGTGGATGTCGAACCACAGCCCGTCGATGGTGGTGTCGGCGGCGATCGCGGACAGTCGGTCGGTGATCTCGGCGCTGAGTTCCTCGAAGGACTCGCGGAGCACGACCCCGCCGGGCAGCGCGTGGCCGATCAGGGCGCCCCGGAACTCGGCACGCTCGGACAACGGTGCGAGGAAGTCGTACCGGGCGACGACCTCGTCGCCACGGTCCGGGTGGAAGGCGGCGGCCGGGGTGCGGGTCGGCGTGAACGTTGACGTCTCGATGGCCAGGCCGGCGATCGCGATGACCGGACGTCGGGTGTCGGCGGTGGTTCCGGTGTCAGACACGGGTGCTCCTGTTCCTGGTGGTGCGCAGCGGGACGGGGGTGGACAGTTCCTCGAGCGATGCCGCCAGCCCGCGCTGCAGGGCGAACTGGCCGGCCCCGACGAGTCCGGCGTCGGCGCCCAGCGATGCGCGCTCGATGACGAGGTGCTGCGTCACGAGCGGGTGGCAGCTCTCGTAGAGCTGGCTCCGCACGGCGGCGACGAACGGATCGAGGGTGGAGAGGATGCCGCCGAGGGAGACGGCGTCCGGGTTGAAGAAGTTCACGTTTGCGGCGAGCACCTCGCCGAGGTACCGCCCGGCAAGGCGGACCGCGCGGGTCGTCTCCGGGTGCGCCTCCGACGCCAGCCGGACCACGTCCTGCGTGGAGCTGACGTCCACGCCGGCTTCACGGAGGATCCGGACGAGTGCGGCGCCGGACGCCACCGTCTCGAGGCAACCGGTGTTGCCGCACGAGCACGGGGTGTCACCGGCGGCGTCGATGCGCACGTGCGTGATGTCGCCCGCGGCACCGGTCGAGCCGCGGTAGAGGTGGCCGTCGATGATGATCCCGGCGCCGATCGCCGACCCGGCCTTCACCGTGATCGCCTGGCGTCGGGTGGACGGCTGCACGGTCTGCTCGCCCGCGGCCATGCAGTTCGCGTCGTTGTCGATCGCGGCCGGCACCCCGAAGTGCTCGGTGAGCCACGCGGCGACCGGGAAGCCGTTCCATCCGGGCATCCGGCTCGGCAGGTCGACGACGCCCGCCTCCACGTCGACCGGGCCCGGGAGGCTCAGCCCGACTCCGCGCAGTCCGTCCCGTCCGCGTTCGGTCACCAGGGCGTCGAGGAGCTCCGCGAGAGCCGCCAGGCCGGCGGTCGGACCGTCGGCGAGCGCGAACGGGACGGTCGAGACGGACTCGAGCGCGCCTCCCGGCAGGACGATGCCGATCCGGACGTGACCGCCACCGAGGTCGGCGGCGACCGCGTACTCGTCGGTGCCGCCGATCCGGAGGACCTTGCGGGGCCGGCCGCCGGTGGAGACGTCGGTGCCCTCCTCGGCGAGGATGCCGTGCGTGAGGAGCTGACCGACGACGTGGGACACGGTCGAGGGGGCGGCACCGAGCACCTGGGCGATCTCGGTGCGGCTCGACGCCTGTCCGCTGGCGATGAGTTCGAGCACGCGCGAGCTGAGGTCCGGCACGACTTTCTCCAATCGGCGTCAACCGGGCGCGGTGACCGCCCGATGTCACCGAGCCTACGGGGCAGAAGTGTCGGTCCGCGCTTTCCGCCGTTCCGCAGAAACAGACTATTTACACGAGAACGTTTGTTTTTCCAACGACTTCGGCCATTGACTGTGCACGTGCCACCGGGGCCTGGTCCTGGTCGCACTCCCGTCCCTCCACCACGCCGACGATGGCGTCCTCGCGCAAGGAGACACGCATGACCAAGCCCCGTCGCTGGGCCCTCCTCACCGGAGCCGCGCTCGCGGTGAGCGCACTGCTCGCCGGGTGCTCCGGGGGCGGTTCCGCCACCACCGGCACGAAGTCCGACGAGATCGACTACGCGCTGCCGGCGAACTTCACGCCGAACTGGATCCTGCCGATCGGCACCGCCGCGCACCTCAACACCAACAACGGCTCCATCGCGCAGTCGCTGTACGAGCGCCTCATCGCCTACGACGGGTCCACCGGCAAGATCGGCTGGGACAAGCCCGGGTCCGTCGCCACCGCCGCCGACTTCGCCTCGGACAGCAAGAGCGTCACGATCACGCTCGGCGACCGGCACTGGTCTGACGGCGAGCCGATCACGAGCCGCGACGTGGAGTTCTGGTTCAACCTGATCAAGGCGAACGCGAAGGACTGGGGCTCGTACTCCGAGGGCAAGGCGCCGGACAACTGGACGTCCTTCACGACCGTCGACGACACGCACTTCACGATCACGTTCGACAAGGCGTACAACAAGGACTGGATGCTCGCCAACCAGCTGAGCTACATCATCCCGCTGCCGCAGCACGCCTGGGACAAGACCAGTGCCTCCGGCGAGGTGACCGACGCCGACCGCACCGCGACCGGGGCGAAGCAGGTCTGGAAGTTCCTCAACACCGCCGCGGGCAAGATCGCCGACTACGACTCCGACGACCTGTGGAAGACGATCTCCGGCCCCTACGGCCTGTCGTCGTTCACCACCGCCGGCAAGGTCCAGCTGACCGCGAACCCGAAGTACGACGGCGGCGAGAAGGCATCGATCAAGACCGTCAACCTCCTGCCCTTCACCACCGCTGACGCCGAGACGAACGCGCTCCGCTCCGGTGCGGTCGACTACGGCTACATCAACGCCACCGACCTCGACCAGAAGGACTCCTTCACGTCGAAGGGCTACGAGGTCGACCCATGGACCGGCTGGGCGATCACGTACATGCCGTACAACTTCAACAACCCGGACATGGGCGCCGTCTTCAAGCAGCTGTACGCCCGCCAGGCCGTGCAGATGTCGATCGACCAGCAGTCCCTGTCGAAGGTCGTCTTCAACGGCACCGCCACCTCGACCTACGGGCCGATCCCGCAGGCGCAGGAGTCCGACTACGTCTCCGACGTGCAGGAGGACAACCCGTACCCGTTCAGCACGAAGAAGGCCGCAGCACTGCTGACGAGTCACGGCTGGACGAAGCAGGGCGGCACCATGGTCTGCACCGACCCGGGCACCTCGTCCAGCCAGTGCGGCGAGGGCGTCGCCGAGGGCACGAAGTTCGCCATGAAGGTGCTCTCGCAGTCCGGCTCGACCGTCACCGACAACATGATGAGCGCCATCCAGTCGTCCCTCGAGAAGACCGGCATCGGCTTCTCGATCAAGACGGCCCCGGTGTCGAGCGTCCTGTCGCAGACCCCGACCTGCACCGCCGACGAGTCCAGCTGTGACTGGGACCTGTCGTTCTTCGGCACCGCCGGCAGCTGGTACTTCCCGGCCTACCCGACCGGTGAGTCCCTGTTCTCCACCGGCGGTTCGGCGAACTTCGGCAGCTACTCGAACAAGCAGGTCGACTCCCTCATCGACGCGACGACGACCTCCACCGACGCGAGCGCCGTGCAGGACTACAGCGCCGCGGTCGCGAAGGACCTGCCCGTGATCTGGCTGCCGAGCCCGGACTACCAGATCTCCGTCAAGAAGAGCGGCCTGACCGGGTTCGACCAGGACTCGCTCGCCAACTTCCACCCCGCGCAGTGGAAGTGGACCAAGTAGCCCACTGAGCCCCCTCCGGAGGCGCGGTGCGGGTCCGACCCGCACCGCGCCTCCCGGGAGTCCCGTCAGCATCCGACCAACGGAAGCAGCATGACCACTGCCCTCTACCTCACCCGCCGCGTCCTGCAGGCGCTCGCGGTGATCCTCATCGTCACCGTCGTGGTGTTCTGCCTGCTGCACGCGCTGCCCGGCGGACCCGCCCGCGGCGTGCTCGGCGTCTCCGCGACGCCCGCCCAGATCGCCGCGTTCAACCAGGCGCAGGGCCTCGACCAGTCGCTGCCCGTGCAGTACCTCCGGTTCCTCGGACGGTTGCTCACCGGTGACCTCGGCACCTCGTACACGCTCAACGAACCGGTCTCGCAACTGATCCAGGAGCGCATCCCGAAGACCCTCGTCCTCACCGGACTCTCCGCCGTGCTCGGGATCGTCATCGCGATCCCGGTCGGCATGTGGCAGGCAGCCCGACGCAACGGAGCGATCGACTACGCCGCCACCGCACTGGCGTTCGTCTTCTACGCGACGCCCGCGTTCTTCCTCGGCCTCGTGCTCATCATCGTGTTCAGCCAGCAGCTGCCGTGGCTGCCGTCGCAGGCGCCGAGCGGCACCACCCTCGCCGAGGTGTTCCAGCAGCCGGCC
The DNA here is from genome assembly GCF_003234085.1 of Curtobacterium sp. MCPF17_052. GTDB lineage: Bacteria > Actinomycetota > Actinomycetes > Actinomycetales > Microbacteriaceae > Curtobacterium. Next base: position 114,609 of record NZ_QKSD01000006.1, on the reverse strand, counting down.
GGCCTCGTCCTGCCGGTGCTCACCGGCGCCCTCGCGATGATCGCCGTCTTCAGTCGCTACATGCGGGCGGCGACGTTGGAGAACCTGCAGGAGGACTACGTCCGCACCGCCCGCGCCGGCGGTTCGTCGACGGCGACGATCCTGCGCCGACACGTCTTCCGGAACTCGCTGACGCCGGTCGTGGCGATGCTCGGCTACTACCTGCCGGTGCTCTTCGGCGGGGCGCTCGTCACGGAGCAGCTGTTCAACTACCCCGGCATGGGGCTGCTGTTCTGGAACGCGGCGCAGACGTCGGACTACCCGACGCTGCTCGGCTGCGTGCTCGTGATCTCCATCGCAACGGTGATCGGCACGCTGCTCGCCGACGTCGCACAGTCCCTGATCGATCCGCGAGTGAAGGCAGGCCGCGCATGACCACCGTCCAACTCGCCCCCGAGACGCCCGGCGCCCCCGTCACGGTCGCCGCGACCGGCTTCCGGCTCGCCGCCCGCCGGTTCCGGCACAACACCCTCGCCGTGATCGGCCTGGCCGTGCTCGTCCTCATCGTCCTGTTCTGCTTCGTCGGACCCTTCCTGTACCCGACCGACCAGACCCACACCCTGCTCGAGCAGGCGAACCAGCGCCCGAGCGGCGCCCACCTGCTCGGCACCGACGCCGTCGGCCACGACGTCCTCGGCCGCCTGATGTACGGCGGCAAGGTGTCGCTCATGGTCGGCATCGCCGCCGGGATCCTGGCCACCGTCGTCGGCACACTGTGGGGCTCCGTCGCCGGGTACGTCGGCGGCTGGGTCGACGCCGTGATGATGCGCGTCGTCGACGCCGGCATCGCGATCCCGGCGCTGTTCATCCTGCTCGTCATCTCGGCGATCACCACCCCGGGCGTCTGGGGCCTCATCGTGATCCTCGGCTTCGTGTCCTGGCTCGTGCCCTCCCGGCTCATCCGCGCCGAGACCCTGACGCTGAAGAACCGCGACTTCGTGCTCACCCTCCGCGCCATCGGTGGCTCGCACGCCCGTGCCGTCGGCCGACACCTGCTGCCGAACTCGGTGTCGACCATCGTCGTGGCCGCGACGTTCCAGGTCGCCGACGCGATCCTCCTGGTCGCCTACGTCTCCTACCTGGGCCTCGGCGTGCAGCCGCCGGCCACGGACTGGGGCGGCATGCTCTCGGCGGGACTCACCGCCGCCTACTCCGGTCGCTGGTGGCTGATCGTGCCGCCGGGACTCGCCGTGATCCTCGTCGTCTGCGCACTCAACGCCGTCGGCGACGGACTCCGGGACGCATTCGACGTGAAGGGCCGCGGATGACCGCCACCGAACCGATCCTCGCCGTCGACGACCTGGGGGTGCACTTCAGCACCGAGTCCGGCGACGTGCACGCCGTCCAGGGCGTGTCCCTGGCCGTGGCCCCCGGTGAGACCCTCGCCCTCGTCGGCGAGTCCGGCTCCGGCAAGTCGACCGTCGCGCTGGCCGCGATGGGGCTGCTCTCCGGCAACGCGACCGTCACCGGCAGCGCGGTCGTCGACGGCCACCAGGTCGTCGGTGCGCCGGAACCCGAACTCCGACGGCTCCGCGGCCGCACGGTCTCGATGGTGTTCCAGGAACCCGCGACCGCACTGGACCCGCTCACCCGCGTCGGGGCGCAGATCGCCGAGGTCATCCGCAACCACCGGCAGGTGTCCGCCGCAGCGGCCGCGACCGAGGCCGTCGACCTGCTCCGCCGCGTCGGCATCCCCGCTCCGGAGGAGCGTGCCAAGGCCTTCCCGTTCCAGCTCTCCGGCGGCCAGCGGCAGCGTGTGGTCATCGCGATGGCGATCGCCAACGAGCCGGCGCTCCTCATCGCCGACGAGCCGACCACCGCGCTCGACGTCACCGTGCAGGCCGAGATCCTCGAGCTGCTCCGGGCGCTCGCCGTCGACACCGGCACCGGGGTACTGCTCGTCACCCACAACATGGGCGTCGTCGCGGACTTCGCCGACCGGGTCGCCGTGATGCTGCAGGGTTCCATCGTGGAGACCGGCGGCGTCGAGGACGTCCTGCTCCGGCCGCAGCACGAGTACACCGAACGGCTGCTGGCCGCGGTGCCGCGCCTCCAGACCGCCGCGTCGGTCGCCGACGGCTCGGCCGACACACGCCCGGCCATCGCGGACCGGTCAGCGTCCGCCGACGATGCGGACGGAAGGCCCGCCGCGCCCCCGGTGGTCGACCTGCGCGACGTCTCGGTCACCTTCGGCCGCGGCGCCCGTGCGGTGCACGCCCTGCGCGGCATCGACGTCACCGTGCACGCCGGGGAGACCGTCGGCCTGGTCGGCGAGTCCGGCTCGGGGAAGTCCACCGCCGCCCGGGTCGCCCTCGGCCTGGTCCGCCCCACCGCCGGCAGCGTCCGGCTCTTCGGCTCGGACCTCCGCCGTACCCGTGGACGAGACCGCCTGGCGCTCCGTTCCGGCATCGGCGTGGTGCTGCAGGACCCGGTGGCGTCCCTCGACCCGCGGATGTCCGTCGGCGAGTGCATCGCCGAACCGCTCGCCATCCACCGGCGGCGGACCTCGGCCGCCGACCGTCGCCGCCGCGTGGACGAGGTCCTGGACGCCGTCCGCCTGCCCCGCACCCTCGCCACCCGGGCTCCCCGGGAACTCTCCGGCGGGCAACGCCAGCGGGTCAGCCTGGCCCGGGCGCTCGTGCTCGACCCGCGGCTGCTCGTCGCCGACGAACCGACCAGCGCGCTGGACGTCAGCGTGCAGGAGGCCGTGCTCGAGGTCCTCACCGACCTGCAGGCCGACCTGGGCTTCGCGTGCCTGTTCGTCTCGCACGACCTCGCCGTCGTGCAGCAGTTCGCCGAACGGGTCGTCGTGATGCGCGCCGGCGCGGTCGAGGAGCAGGGCCCGACCGGCTCGACGCTCCTGCACCCCACCACGGACTACACCCGACGGTTGCTCGCCGCCGTGCCGGTCCCGGACCCGGTGGTGCAACGACAGCGTCGGACCGAGCGCCTGGCCTCCCTCGCCGCGGTGACCCCGTGACCGCGGAGGTCGTCGCCGGCATCGACGTCGGCGGGACGAACACCAAGGTCCTGCTAGCCACCACCGACCTCGAGGTCCTCGACCGCATCGACCTGCCGACGCCCGCGCACGACGGCGGCGACGCGATCCTCGACGCGGCCGAGGCGGCGGTGCGGTCCCTGCTCGACCGGCACCGGGCCTCCCTTGCGGGTGTCGGGGTGGGCGCTGCCGGTGTCGTCGACCCGACCACGGGCACGGTGCTCGTCACCGCGAACTCGTTCACCGGCTGGGCCGGGTACGGCGTCACCGACGCCGTCACCGCACGGCTCGGGGTGCCGGCCACGCTCGACAACGACGTCAACGCGTTCCTGCTCGGCGAGGTCGCCACCGGCGCCGTCGCGGGGGAGTCCGACGTGCTCGGCATGACGCTCGGGACCGGCGTGGGCGGCGCCCTCGTCCTGGGCGGCTCGCTGTTCGGCGGACCGCACGGTGCCGCGGGCGAGATCGGCCACGTGCCCGGCTTCGGCGACACCCCCTGCACCTGCGGGCAACGCGGCCACCTCGAGACGGTCGCGGGTGCCCGCGGGATGGCGGACCGCTACGCCGCCCGCACCGGCCGACGACTCGGCACACACCAGATCGCCGACGCCGCACGTGCCGGGGACCCGGACGCGCAGGCCGTCTTCACGACCGCGGGGTGGGGCGTCGCCCGCGCCGTCCTGCTCACCGCGGGGATCCTCGACGTGACGACGGTCGTCATCGGCGGTGGTGTCGCACGGTCGTGGGACCTGCTCGCGCCCGCCGTCGCCGCGGCCCTCGCGGCGGAACCCCCGGTCAGCGGCGCGACGATCCGCGTGGAACAGTCCGCGCTCGGCCCGGACGCCGTGGCGCTGGGGGCGGCGGCGCAGGTGCGGCGGCTCGTCGTCAGAGGGGCGGTCGAGGCAGGGCTGAGCGCTCTCTGATCTGCCGGGGCCGGACTCTCGGCACGGCAGCAGTGCGCCGGCTGGAGGATGAGCGGATGACCGACGCGCCCGCCCTGACGCCCGCCCGCCGGGAGCGCACGCCGACCGGCATCCTCGTGCGCGCGCCGTACCCGCTCGCGACGCTCGCGATCGCCCTCGGCACCGTGATCGTCATCACGATCGTCGGCTTCGTCCTCGGCGACGTCGACTTCGGCCTCGCGCACGCGCTGAACACCCTGCACACCGGGGGCTTCGGGGCGTTCACCTCGGCGGTCTACCACGTGATCAGCCCCGCCCCGGCGATCGGCGTCACGATCATCGTCACCGGGGTGGTCTGGGCCGTGCAGCGCGACGTCCGCCCGGCGGCCGCGTTCGCCGGGACGGTCGCGATCACCTGGGTGCCATCGGACCTCGTCAAGGAACTCCTCCAGCGCCCCCGCCCGGACACGTCGCTGCTGCCGCACCCGTTCGCCACGCAGCCCGACCCCTCGTACCCGAGCGGGCACACGGTCTTCATCGTCGCCATCGTCATCGCCTTGACGTGGGTGCTCCGCGACACCCGATGGCACACCCTCGCGGTGACGCTCGGCACCGTGGTCGTCGTGGTGGTCGTCCTGTCGCTCATCATCGACGCCGTGCACTACCCGACCGACACCGTCGCGTCGGTGGTGTGGGCGCTCGCCGTCGCGCCGGCCGCCCGGCTGGTCTGGGTGGACTGGGCGATGCCGCGCATCCCCGTGCTGCGGCGCCCGGCGCTCACCGCACGGCACTGAGCGCCGTCCGTCGCCCAGCAGGCTGTCCGTCGGCGCGCGTTACGGTGCGGGGATGACCTCCCCGACCTCCGACGACGCGTTGGCCCGGCTTGCGGACGTCGTCCTCAGCGTCGCGCGGGAGCTCGACCCGACCGGACCGCGCGCGGTCGACGTCGTGCCACTGACCGGCACCGAGGTCCTGGTGATGCGCTGGGTCGACACGAACCCGGGGACGACGCCGAGTGCCACGGCGGACGCGACCGCGCTCCGGCGGAGCAACCTCAGCGTCGCGCTCGGGTCGCTCGTCGCGAAGGGCATGATAGAACGCCGTGCGCACCCGGACGACGCCCGGACCGCACAGCTGTTCCCGACGGCGCTCGCGGCCGAGAACATCGGTGTGCTGCGGGCCCGGTGGGCGGAGGCGCTCCGCGGAGCCCTCGACGGGCAGGGCACCCACGACGGCGCCGTGACGGCCGCTGTCGGCCTGCTCGAGCGGATCGAGGCGGGGCTCAGGCCGTCGCGCGACGGATGAGCTCGGCGACGGCCTGCTCGTCGGCGCCGGAGAACTCCGGCGTCACCGCGAACGAGGTCGGCCAGAACGACCCGTCGTCCAGTGTCGCCGGGTCCTGGAACCCGAGCGTCGAGTAGCGCGCCTTGAACTTCCCCGCGTCCTGGAAGAAGAACACGACGGCGCCGTCCTTCGCGTACGCGGGCATGCCGTACCAGAGCTTCGGTGCCAGGTCGGGCGCAGCCTCGAGCGCGATCCGGTGGATCCGTTCGGCCAGGCCCCGGTCGGGCTCGGGCATCGCGGCGATCCTGTCGACCACGGCCTGGGCGTCGAGCGCCGCCTTCTCGGCCTTCGTCGTCCCGCGTTTCCGGCTCGCCTTCACCTCGGCCGCGTGCTCGCGCATGGCGGCCTGCTCCTCGGCAGTGAAGGTGGTCGCGGACGCCTCGTCGCGTGCTGCCATCGGTGCTCCCTCGTCGGTGCAGCCCACGGTAGCGCCGTGGCAGGCTCGGGTCCATGACCTACATCGCTGCCGACGACCGCTACGACTCGATGACCTACCGGCGGACCGGGCACTCGGGCCTCGACCTGCCGCTGCTCTCGCTGGGCTACTGGCACAACTTCGGCGACGACGTCCCGTTCGAGACCCAGCGAGCGGTCAGTCGCCGGGCGTTCGACCTCGGCATCACCCACCACGACCTCGCGAACAACTACGGCCCGCCCTACGGGGCCGCGGAGCTGAACTTCGGCAAGCTCATGCGCGAGGACTTCGCGCCGTACCGTGACGAGATGGTGGTCTCGACGAAGGCCGGCTGGGACATGTGGCCCGGCCCCTACGGCCAGGGCGGCGGCTCCCGCAAGTACGTCCTCGCCTCGCTCGACCAGTCCCTCCGCCGCACCGGGCTCGACTACGTCGACGTCTTCTACTCGCACCGCCTCGATGCCTCCACCCCGCTCGAGGAGACGATGGGCGCGCTGCACACCGCCGTCCAGCAGGGCAAGGCGCTCTACGTCGGCATCTCGTCGTACGACGCCGAACGCACCCGTCAGGCCGCCGCGATCCTCCGCGACCTCGGCACGCCGCTCCTCATCCACCAGCCGTCCTACTCGATGCTGAACCGCTGGATCGAGACGGAGGGGCTGCTCGACGCGGCCGGCGAGCTCGGGTTCGGTGTGATCGGGTTCACCGCCCTGGCGCAGGGGCTGCTCACCGGCAAGTACCTCGACGGCGTGCCCGAGGGCTCGCGTGCCGCGGCCGGGAAGTCGCTCGACCCCTCGTCGATCACGCCCGAGGTCGTCGAACACCTTCGTGCGCTCAACGCCGTCGCCGAGTCGCGCGGCCAGACGATGGCGCAGCTCGCCCTGGCCTGGGCGCTGCGGGACGAGCGGGTCACCTCGCTCGTGATGGGCGCCTCCCGCGTGGAACAGCTCGAGGACAACGTCGCCGCGCTCGCGAACACGTCGTTCTCGGACGACGAGCTCCGCACCATCGACGAGCACACGGTCGGCATCACCGACGTCGACCTCTGGGCGGGGGCCCGCTCCGGCGAGGTCTCCTGACCCGAGCCGGCCCGACGGAAGTGTCACCAGCGGGGCACGAGTTCGACACTTGGTAGGCTAAGTGTCGAACTCGAGCCCACGCAGTGACAGGAGGACGACATGGGATGGCCCGCCGTCGACTCCGAAGAGCTGTGGTTCGAGTCCCGGTACGCCGGATTCGGCGTCGCCGCGAGCCGACGATCCAGCGTCGGGCATGCGTACAGCGCTGCCGTCCCGCCGCTCATCGTCGACCTCGACCCGGTGGTGTCGTCCGCGACGGCCGCCGTCGTCGACGATGCGACGGAGGCCCTGGTCCGCTTCGATGCGGGCCTCGGTGGCGAGATCGCTGCGTTCGCGCCGCTCCTGATGCGCTCCGAAGCCGCGGCTTCATCGCAGATCGAACACCTGACCGCGAGTGCGCGAGCCGTCTTCACCGCTGAGCTCGGCGACACGTCCCGGCAGAACGCTGCACAGATCGTCGCCAACACGCGTGCGATGCAGGCGGCGCTCGACCTGGCGGACGAACTCACGCCGGAGACGGTCCTCGCGATGCACGCCGCGCTCCTCCATGGCGATCCGCACCACGACGCCGGAGCGTGGCGGGACGAACCGGTCTGGATCGGACGGGCCGCGGACAGTCCTCGGGGTGCGGAGTTCGTCGCGCCCCGAGCCGACCGCGTCCCGGCGCTGATCGACGACGTCATGCGGTTCGCGCGGCGGTCCGACCTGCCACGGCTCGTCCAGATCGCCGTCGCGCACGCGCAGTTCGAAACGATCCACCCGTTCACCGACGGCAACGGCCGGACCGGGCGGGCGCTGATGCAGGCGATGTTCCGCGGAACCGGACTGACGAGGAACGTGACCATCCCCGTCTCCGCCGGCCTGTTGACCGACACCGCTGGGTACCACGCAGCCCTCGACTCGTACCGCGCGGGTGACGTCGAGGCGATCGTCCTCGCCACCGCCGAAGCGTGCTTCCGAGCGGTGCACAACGCCACGGTCCTGGTGGACGAGGTGCACGCGGTGCGTGAGCGCTGGCGGGAGACGGTCCGGTCCCGGAGCGATTCCGCAGTGTGGCGCGTCCTCGAGGTGATCGCCCGTCAGCCGGTCGTCACCGCGGCGACACTGGGAGTCGAGCTCGGGCCGTCCGTGAACGTCTACCGGGCCCTCGACACCCTCATCGCGGCCGGCGTGCTGCAGGCGAAGTCCGAGTACTCGCTGCGTTCGCGGGTCTACCGCAGTGACGATGTCCTCCGCGCCCTCGACGCCTTCGCGGCTCGCGCCGGCCGCCGCGGCCGACGGCTGCGCTCGCTCTGACGGAGGAGCGCCGGACGGGAGGCTCGGTGCTGGACCCTGGGTGAGCCTCCCGTCCGGCAGGTACAGTGGACGGGCAAACCAGCAACAACCGTGTATCTACCGGACGCCGGCACCCCGGCGGACAGCGGCGGCACCCGATGGGTCCGCTCCACACGAGTGGGCCGAGAAGGCACACCCCCACCATGCTCCAGGCGCGTTCCTCCGGCGCTTCCCTGATCGCCCTCGCCGGGCGGTCCTACTTCCCCATCGCCTTCGTGGCGCGACTGCCGTTCGCGATGATGGTCGTCGGCGTGCTGACGCTCGTCGTCGCCGCACGCGACTCGGTCGCCCTCGGTGGCATCAACTCGGCCTCGGTCGGCATCGGCTCGGCGCTGTTCGGGCCGCTCGTCGGCGCCGCCGCGGACAAGTACGGGCAGCGCGCCGTGCTCGTGCCCGTCGGCCTGGCCAACGCCGTCCTGCTCGGGGCGCTGCCCTTCGTCGTGCAGGGCAGCGCCCCGGACCTGGCCGTCCTGGCGATGTCGTTCCTCATCGGGGCGAGCGCACCCCAGGTGGCGCCGATGTCCCGCACCCGGCTCGTCGCGATCATCCGGAACCGGATGGAACCGAAGCGGCACGAGCGGGTCCTCAGCGGCACCATGGCGTACGAGTCCGCCGCCGACGAGACCGTCTTCATCGTCGGACCGTTCCTGGTCGGCGTCCTCGCGAGCGCCATCGCGCCGTGGGTCGCCGTCGCCGGTGCCTCGGTGCTGACGTTCGTGTTCGTCACCGCGTTCGCCCTGCACCCGACCGGTCGCCTGACCCTCGGGCATGCGTCCGACCCGCGTCCGGCACCGGCCCGGCAGCTCCTGCGGCCCCGACTGGTGGTGGTCGTCGTCGGCATCCTCGGCATCGGGTTCTTCTTCGGGTCGACGCTGACCGCGCTGACCGCGTTCATGGCCGACCACGGCGGGTCCTCGCGGGCCGGGTTGCTCTACGGCCTGATGGGCATCGGCTCGGCCGGGCTCGCGCTCGGGTCGGCGGCGTTCCCGCGGGCCTTCCGGCTCGGTTGGCGCTGGCTGCTGTTCGGCGTGGTGCTGCTGGCATCCGCGATCGTCTTCGCCACCGCGGACTCCGTGCTCGCGGTCGGGATCGTCCTCGCCGTGATGGGGATCGGCATCGGCCCCACCCTCGTCACCCAGTACAGCCTGGGCTCGGACCGGTCGCCGGTGGGCCGTTCGGCGACCACCATGACGATCCTCGGCTCGGCGGTCATCGTCGGGCAGTCGATCGCGAGTGCGGTCGTCGGTGAGGTCGCCGAGCGTGCCGGCACCCCGGCCGCGATGGCGTTCCCGGCGTTCTCGGCCGCCGTCGTCGTGCTGGCTGGAGCGGCCAACCTGCTGCTGTCCCGCCGGGACGCGCTGCGCTGACCCCGCTCCGCCGTCACTCCGTGTCGTCGACCAGCAGGTCCTCGTGCCGGTAGTCGCCCGAGCGCAGTCCGGCGCGGGCGATCATGTGCGTCGACACCGGCACGAGCGCGAGCTGGAACACCATCGCCGGGATCACCATCCACAGCACGGACCAGGTCCACACGGCGACGACGACGGCCGCCAGGCAGCAGGCGAGACCGAGGACCTGCGGCTTCGACATCGCGTGCAGTCGGACCAGCGGGTCGGGGAACCGGACGATGCCGATCGCCGCGCCGAGTGACAGCGCAGCCCCGACGAGCAGCAGCGCGAGGGCGATCCACGCCCGGATGCCGGCGTCGTCGAGGAACGCCTGGAGCATGTCCGTCATCTCGGTCATCGCTGCCCTCCCGCGCTGTGGCCGTCGTCGGTGGTGTGCGCGTCGTCCGCAGCCTCTTCGTCTGCTGCCTGCACGGCGTGCTCCGGGGTGGTCGCGTCCATGCCCTCGTCCTCGGGGTCGGTCGACGGGGTGACCGCGCGCGCGACGGCGACGGTCGCGAAGACGCTCGTCGCGGCGATCACGACGAGCACCGGCACGGCGCTCGCGTCCTGGCGGACGACGATCGATGCGGCGATCACGAGCAGGACGGTGGTGAGCACCATGTCGGACCCGATCATCCGGTCGAGGATGGTGGGGCCGCGGACGATCCGACCGACCGCGAGGACGAGGGTCGCGCCGAGCAACGCCAGGACCAGGGCGATCCCGACCGCCATGACGACGACGGCGGCGCTCACCGGACCACCTCGGGCAGCGGTTCGGACAGCTCGGAGACGTCCTGCGCCGACCCGATCGCACGGATCACGAGCGCCTCGATCCGGTGCGCTTCCCGTCGGGCGGCGTCCACCTGCTCGGGGCGCTCGGTGTCGAGCACGTGGAGGAGCAGGCGTCGACGGCGCAGGTCCTCGTCGATGACGTAGGAGCCGGGGACGAGTGAGATCGCGATGGTGGACAGCGTGAAGGTCATCTCCGACGTGGTGTGCAGTTGGACGAGGACGATCGAGCTCTTCCGGACTCCTCGTGGCCGGACCGCGACCCAGGCGACCCGGAACGACGCGAGCACGACGTACCCGGCCCAGACCAGCAGGAACCACACGACGTGCACGATCGAGAACCGTGCCGACAGCGGGACCGGCGGCAGCGGCAGCGACTGGGTGACGAGCAGCGCGACGACGACGCCGCAGAGCAACGTGAGCGGTGTCCAGTTCCCCCAGAGCAGCGCCCACAGCACCGTGAGCCCGGCGACGAGCGGCACGTCGTAGCGCCACGCCAGCGCCATCCGGCGGGCGTTCGTGAAGCGTCGGACGTCGGTCATCGTGTCTCAACCCCGAGGACGGCCTGCACGTAGCGGTCCGGCGACTCGAGGGACTCAGCCGCACGCGTCGCGTAGCCGTAGAGGGGCCCGGCGAGGACGGTGAGGGCGACCGACCCGAGGACGGCGACGGTGGTCACGACGACGAGCATCGGCGGCAGCTTCGACCGCGCGTGCTCGGTCGACGGCGCGTCGCCGTGGTCGTGGGCGTCCGACCGCGTCGGGTCGTCGAGCGTCGCGACCGAGCCGTCCCCGGCCGGGGCGCGGACGACCGCGGCCGACGCGCCGGTGTCGGACGGGCCTCCTGTCCGGCCCTCGGTCTCCGTCTCGGGGACCGTGACCGGCGCGGGTTCCGGTGCACGCAGGTGCTCGTGCGGCTCGGCGACACTGGCGTGCGGGGCGGCGGCCTCGGCGGCCGGCTTGGGGCGCCAGAAGGCCGCGTCCCAGACGCGCATCAGCGCGTACAGGGTCAGGAGGCTCGTCACGACCCCGGCGCCGATCGTCACGAACGCGAGTGGTGAGCCGTCCTCGGCCGCGGCCCGGAACAGACCGAGCTTGCCGATGAAGCCGGAGAACGGTGGGATGCCACCGAGGTTGAACGCCGGGACCAGGTAGAGGGCCGCGAGCAGGGGCGCCGCCTTGAGGAGGCCGCCGAGGGAGCGCGTCGAGGTCGTGCCGCCGACCCGTTCCATGAGGCCGGAGACGAGGAACAGCGTGGTCTGCACGACGATGTGGTGCACCGTGTAGAACACCGCGGCCGCGGTGCCGACCACCGAACCGAGTCCGATGCCCATCACCATGAACCCGATGTGACTGATGAGCGTGAAGGACAGCAGCCGTTTCACGTCGGTCTGCGACACCGCGCCGAGCACCCCGACCACCATCGTCAACACGGCGACGACGAGCAGGACCCCGTTCAACTGCGGTCCGGGGAAGATGATCGTCTCGAGCCGGATGATCGCGTAGATCCCGACCTTCGTGAGCAGACCCGCGAACACCGCGGTGACCGGCGCCGGGGCGGTCGGGTACGAATCCGGCAGCCAGAACGCCAGCGGGAACACGGCGGCCTTGATGCCGAACCCGATGAGCAGCATGGTGTGCAGCAGCAGCTGGACGTGGTCCGGCAGCTCCGCCACCCGCTGGCTGATCTGCGCGATGTTCACGGTGCCGGTCGCGCCGTAGACCAGGCCGATGGCGGCGAGGAAGATCGACGACGCGATCAGGCTCGTCACGATGTAGGTGGTTCCGGCGCGGACCCGCTGCACGCTGCCGCCGACGGTGATGAGCACGTAGCTCGCCACGAGCAGCATCTCGAACGCCACGTACAGGTTGAACAGGTCGCCCGCGATGAACGAGTCGAGCACGCCCGCCGCGAGCACCAGGTACGTCGGGTAGAAGATCGTGACCGGGGCGTCCTCGTCGTCGTCGGCCAGGCCCTGCCCGATGGAGAACAGCAGGACGACGAGCAGCACCGAACTCGACACCGTCAGGAGCAGGGCGCTCAACCGGTCGACGACGAGCGAGATGCCGTACGGGGCCTGCCAGCCGCCGACCTGCACGACGATGGTGCCGTGCCGGTCGACCAGGACCATGAGCGTGACGGCGACCGCGACCGCGATGACGAGCACCGCGACGGTGATGGCGCGCTGCAGCTGCTGGTGGCGGAGGAGTCCGAGGGCGACGGCGGCTCCGAGGAGCGGGACGAGGACCAGGAGCGGGACGAGGAAGGTCACGGTGCGGGCCTGCTCTCGGTCGGGTGTGGGGCCGTTTCGTGCGGGTCGTCCGCGTCCTCGGGGGACTTCGGGTCGTGTCGTCGGGGGCTGTCGTCCTCGGCGAGCTCGGGGTCGTCGTCGGCCGGGTCCTGGCGGTCGGTGCGGATCGCGACGTCGGCCTCGTCCACCTCGACCTCGTCCGCACGCGACAACCGCCAGGAGCGGTGGATGAGGGCCAGCAGGAACGCGCTGACCGCGAAGGTGATGACGATCGCGGTGAGGGCGAACGCCTGGGGCAGCGGGTCCGTGATCCCCTCGGCCGACTTGCCGATCGGCGGGTCACCGGCCGCGCCGGACATCGTCAGCAGCAGCAGGTTCAGGGCGTTGCCGAGGAGCAGGAACCCGAGCAGCATCCGGGTCAGGGACCGTTCGAGGAGCAGGTAGACGCCGCACGAGAACAGCACGGCCATCGCGATGACGAGGACGAGGGTGACGGTCATGCGGGTCCCTCCAGGGTGTCGGCGGTGGGGACGCGGCGGTCCTCGAGGCGCTGTCGGTCGACCTCGGCCCCGAGCGAGCGGAGCACGTCGAGCACGAGTCCGACCACGACCAGGTACACGCCGATGTCGAAGAACGTGGCGGTGACGAACTCGACGTGGCCGAGGACCGGGACGGCGGCCTCGAAGAACTCGGAGTACAGGGCGTCCTTGCCGAAGAACATCGGCGTGATCGCGGTGATGCCCGCCGTGGCGACCCCGAGGCCGAGCAGTCGCCCGGCACGGATCGGTGCCGCGGCCCCGAGTTCCGCCGGGCCCCCGGCCAGGTACCGGGCGGCGAGGGCGACACCGGCGACGAGACCGCCCGCGAAGCCACCACCGGCCGAGTTGTGTCCAGCGAAGAGCAGGTAGACCGACAGCACGACGAGCCCGTGGAACAGCAGGCGGACGACGATGTCGAGCAGTGCCGAGCGTCCGGTCGGGATCGCGGCGCTCGTCGGCAGCCAGGCCCGCGGCTCGCCGTCGGCCCGGTCGTCACCGCTCGCGACCGAGGCCGGCATGTCCCGGAGTCGCGGCAGGGTGTCCTCCCGCGACCGCACGAAGATCAGGCTCGCGACACCGGTCGCCGCGGCCACGACGACAGTCAGCTCGCCCAGGGTGTCCCAGCCGCGCAGGTCGACGAGGGCGACGTTGACGACGTTCAGGCCGTGCCCGAAGGAGCTGGTCAGCGCCGGGAGGTCGGGCCAGAGCGGCTCGGCGGTGCGGGCGGACGCGGCGACGACGACCACGATCGCCAGGGTCAGGCCGGCGAGGGCGGCGAACAGTGCCCGGAGCACCCGGAAGCGCGACGGGTTGGCGGTGCCGATGCGCGGGGGCAGGCGACGCAGCACGAGGACGAACGCGATCAGGGTCACGGTCTCGACGACGAGCTGGGTGAGCGCGAGGTCGACGGCGCCGTGCAGCAGGAACAGGATCGCGGTGCCGTACCCGGTCACGCCGACCAGGACGGCTGCGGCGAACCGGGTCTTCGCGGCGAGGACGGCGATCGCGGCCATCGCCATCACGACGGCGACGGGCAGCTGGCCCCAGGTGTCGGCGAACCGGATGTGGAAGGCCCAGGGACCGCCGACGACCAGGTTGGCGAGGGCGCCGGCGACGAACACCGACAGGATCACGGTCAGGTAGTAGGGCAGCGAACCGCGCTGCAGGCTGGCGGTCAGCCAGGTCGCGAACCGGTCGAGCCCGCGCATCATCCGTCGGTAGTTCGCGGACGCCGAGGGAGAGCCGGCCAGGCGGTGCTGCACGGCCTCGACCCGCGTGCGGAGCAGGAACAGGACGCCACCGCCGACCAGGGTCAGGGCGGAGATGCCGAGGGCCGGCTCGAACCCGTGCCAGAGCGCCAGGTGCGGGACCTCGCCGCTGCCGTGCCGTGCGGCGGTGGCGGCGGACTCGAAGCCGTGCGCGACGAACGGGGTGGCGAGCCCGAGGACGAGCCCCGCGACGCCGAGCACCGTCGGGACGACCCAGAGCCCGTGCAGCGCGTGCGGCTCGGTCTGGGCGACCCCGGACTTGCGGGCGAAGGTGCCCCAGAAGAACCGGCACGAGTAGGCGACGGTCAGGACCGAACCGATCGTGACACCGACGAATGCGACCCAGGCCCACCCGGCGTCCGCACCGTGCAGTTCCTCGAGGAAGCCGCCGAGCACGGCCTCCTTCGCGACGAAGCCGATGAGCGGCGGGATGCCGGCCATCGACGCCAGCGCGAGCACCGCGACGGCGGCGAGCCCGGGCAGACGGCGTCCGACACCGCTGAGCTTCCAGAGGTCCCGGGTCCCGGCGACGTGGTCGACCGTGCCGACGACCAGGAACAGCGTGGACTTGAACGTGGCGTGGGCGACGAGCAGGACGACCCCACCGAGGGCGATCTCCGGTACACCCCATCCGGCGGCGAGCACCAGGAACCCGAGCTGGGCGACCGTGCCGTACGCGAGCAGCAGCTTGAGGTCGGTCTGCCGCAGGGCCCGGTACCCGCCGACGAGCATGCCGAGCACCCCGAGCACCGTGATCGTCTCGCGCCAGCCGTCGAGCAGCGCGAAGGCCGGGGCCAGCCGGGCGACCAGGTAGATGCCGGCCTTCACCATCGCGGCGGCGTGCAGGTAGGCGCTGACCGGGGTCGGCGCGGCCATCGCGGCGGGCAGCCAGAAGTGGAACGGCACGATCGCGGACTTCGTCAACGCCCCGACGAGGACGAGCACGACGGACACCGTGACGGCGGTGCCCGTCGGGGGAGCGGCGATGATGCCGGAGAGCGAGGTGGTGCCGGCGGCGACCGAGATCACGACGAGCCCGGCGAGCATCGCGAGCCCACCGGCGGTGGTGACGACGAGGGCCTGCATGGCCGCGGCCCGGCTGGCCCGCTTCACGGCGTCGTGCCCGATGAGCAGGTAGGAGAAGACCGTCGTGGCCTCCCACAGGACGAACAGCACGATGACGTCGTCCGCGATCACCAGGCCGTACATCGACCCGGCGAAGGCGGTCAGGACGCCGGCGAACCGTCCGAGCCCGGGCTCGTCGTCGGGGAAGTACGAGGCGCAGTAGACGAGCACGAGCGCGCCGACCACGGTGACCACGAGGGCGAGCACCCACGACAGGGCGTCCACCCGGAACGCCAGGTCGAGTGCGAGCTGTGGGATCCAGCGCACGCGTTCCGTGACGCCGTCGCCGAGCGCCGGAGCGGTCTGGGTCAGGGTGAGGACCGCGGCCGCGGTGGGGGCGAGGGCGGCGACGAAGAAGACGCGACGCCCCAGCAGGGGAGTGAGTGCGGGGACGACGAGTGCGATGACGCCGAACGCGATGAGGACGGTGAACACAGGGGCACCTCCTCGGGGGTCGGGCTGCAGTCCGGCTCTCTTGGCGCCTCCCAGCCTACGGAGAGCCGCATGGGCAGATCCTGTGCGAGCGGACAGGGTCCACCGCGATGGTCCAGACTGCCTCCGACTCTGCCCGCTCGCGGAGGGGACCGCCCGGGTCCATCTCAGCCCTCGTACGCCCGCGACGGGATCTGGGTCGCGAGCTTGCCGCCCGACACGTCGAGCAGCGTCCCCGTCACGTACCCGGCCAGGTCGCTCGCCAGGAAGAGCAGCACGTCCGCCACGTCGTCCGGCGTCTCCCACCGCCGGATCGACAGCGTGTCGAGCAGCCGGTCCTGTGCGGCGGCCGGCATGGTCGCGAAGCCGTTCATCGCGGTCGGCACCATGCCCGGCGCGTACGCGTTGACGGTGATGCCCCACGGCCCCAGCTCGGATGCCAGGACCCGGGTGAACTGCACGACCGCCGCCTTCGACGCCGCGTAGGCCGCGCTCCCCACGCTCGGCACGATCGCCGCGAAGGACGCCGCGTTGATGATCCGGCCGCGCCCCGCCCGCTGCATGACGGGCGCCACCGCCTGGCTCATGAGGAAGGTGCCGCCGAGGTTCACGTCCATGCACCGTCGCCAGGCGTCCCACTCCAGGTCCACCACCCGTCCCTCGACGTTGGTCCCCGCGTTGTTGACGAGGACGTCGACGGTGCCGTGCCGGGCCACCACCTCGTCCACCGCGGCGCGCACCGACTCCGGGTCGGTGACGTCGCAGGCGAGAACCTCGAGCGGGTGGGCGGCGCCCGGGACGCTGGACGGGCCTCCCGGCTGGTCGTCCGCCGCGTGGTCCGCGAGCGCCGCCGCCAGGTCGAGCGCGACCACGTGCGCGCCCTCGAGGCGGAACCGCTCCGCGATGGTCCGGCCGATCCCGCGGGCGGCGCCGGTGACGACCACCACCCGGTCGCTGAGGTCGAGGTGCATCGGTCGCTCCTTCGGGGCGTCCGTCGACGCCGACGCGTCTACTGTCCCACCCATGACGGACGACGGCACGGCGGACCAGCGCACGACGGACCAGCCGGCGACGGACGACCGCGTCCTGTGGGTCACGGGCGGCGGCAGCGGCATGGGTGCCGCGGCCGCGCAGGTGGCGGCACGGTCGGGCTGGAGGCTCGTCCTCAGCGGGCGTCGCACCGACCGTCTCGACACGGTCGCCGCCGGCATCCGCGCCGCGGGCGGCACCGCGGACGTCCTGCCCCTCGACGCCACCGACCCGGACGCCGTCGCCACGGCCCGCGACACCCTCCTCGGACGGCACGGTCGGATCGACGGGCTCGTCCTGTCGGCCGGGCTGAACTCCCCACGGCGGCGGTGGGACGACCAGTCGATGACCGACCTCCGGGCCGTGATCGACACGAACCTGACCGCGGTGGTGCAGGTCGTCGACGCGGCGCTCCCCGCCCTCCGGCGCTCCGGCGGGGTCGTGGTCGTCGTCTCCTCGTACGCGGGGTGGTCGTCGCAGCCGGGCGCGGGCGTGGCGTACTCGGCGAGCAAGACGGCCCTCGGCCCGGTCGTCCGCACGCTCAACCAGCAGGAGGCGCACCACGGTGTCCGGGCCACGCACCTCTGCCCGGGGAACGTCGCGACGGACTTCCTCGACCAGCGCCCGAGCGTGCCGGACGCCGCGGCACGTGCCGTGATGCTCACGCCGGAGGACGTCGGCCGTGCTGTCGGGTTCGTGCTGTCCGCCCCGGCACACGTGCGGATCGACGAGCTCGTGCTCTCCCCGGTGTCGCAGCGCTGAGCGCGCGCGGTCCGGCGCAGGACCTGGGATGATCGACGGCGGTGCGTCCGACTCGTGCCGCGGAGGGTGACCGGTGGACGCAGCAGAACAGGTGGTGCTGCAGCTCGTCGGCACCCCGTGGGCGTTCCTGGTCGTCGGCCTGGTGCTCGCCGTCGGCAGCATCGCGGTCTTCCTGCCCAGCCAGGCGATGGTCGTCGCGATCGGCACGCTCCTGGTCGGCGGTGACGGCGGACTCCTGCCCGTGCTGCTGCTGATCGTCGCGGCCACGATCGGCATGGTGCTCGGCGACCTCGCGCTCTACCAGCTGGCCCGGTCGGTCGACCTCGGCTCGAGGTCCTGGTTCGCGCGGCCGAAGGTCAGGAAG
Source organism: Curtobacterium sp. MCPF17_052 (assembly GCF_003234085.1). Classification (GTDB taxonomy): domain Bacteria; phylum Actinomycetota; class Actinomycetes; order Actinomycetales; family Microbacteriaceae; genus Curtobacterium. Next base: position 96,553 of record NZ_QKSD01000006.1, on the reverse strand, counting down.
GCGCGGGAGGCGATCGACGAGCGCTACCGCGCCGCCCCCGGTCGCATCGCCGTGCTCGGGAGGTTCATCCCGATGGGCCGCCTCACCACGAACCTCGTCGGCGCCGACAGCGGTCTGGACGTCCGGCGCTTCCTGCTCAGCTGCGCGCTCGCCGACGTCGTCTGGGCCGCGTACTGCGTCGGGATCGCTGCGGCGACCGGGCACTGGAGCCGGGACCAGCCGTTCCTCGTGACCGTGCTGGCCGTGGTGGCGTCGATCCTGCTCGGGTTCGGCATCTCCGCGGTCGAGAAGGCCCTGCGGCGACGGAGCGCGGCGGCCGCGGCAGCCGCGACGGTCTGATCCGTCGGGGTCGCCGGCGAACCGGGGTGCGCGCGCACTAGCGTGGTCGCACCGTTCGAAGGAGAACCCGTGCCGAGCCTCACCGACCTCTTCCCCGACCCCACCGCGCTCGAGACCCTGCACACCGGCAGCACCTGGGCCGAGGGACCGTGCTGGATCCCGGCCACCAGGACGCTCCGGTGGTCGGACATCCCCGGAGACCGCATCCTGCAGTGGTCCGCCACGGACGGCACGGTGTCGGTGTACGCCGACGGGGTCGAGTTCACCAACGGCCGGACCCTCGACCCCGACGGTTCGGTGGTGCAGTGCTCGCACGGACACCGGCGGGTCGAGCGTGACCGGGACGGCGTCGTCACGCCGATCACGACGCGGTGGGGTGCGGTCGCCTACAACTCCCCGAACGACGTCGTCGTCGCCCGCGACGGCAGCGTCTGGTTCACCGACCCGGCCTACGGCATCACGCAGCCGCGCGAAGGCCACCCCGGGGAGCGTGAGTACGGCGACCACTGGGTGTTCCGCTGCGGCCCGGCCGGCGAGGACCTGCGCCCGGTCGTCCTCGACGTCGACGAACCGAACGGGCTCGCGTTCTCACCCGACGAGCGCGTCCTGTACGTGGCGAGCTCGGACGGCGACCGCCCGGTGATCCGCGCCTACGACGTCGTCACCGACGCTCCGGCGGCGTCCGGGGTGCCCGGGGTGCGGGTGAAGAACGGCCGCGACCTGGTGCGCTTCGCACCGGGCGAGGGTGTGCCAGACGGTCTCCGCGTCGACGAGGACGGCCGGATCTGGACCTCCGCCGCGGTCGGGGTGTTCGTGTACACGCCGGACGGCACCCGGATCGGGACCGTCCCGGTGCCCGAGGTCGTCGCGAACCTGTGCTTCGGCGGTGACGACGGCCGCGACCTCTTCGTCACGGCGACGACCTCGGTGCACCGCATCCGGACGACCACCCGGGACGCTGCCCGCCGCTGACGTATCCTGACTCGGCCATGCAGTGCGACTACTTCGACCGCGGGGTCTGCCGGTCGTGCACCCTGATGGGTCAGCCATACGGAGACCAGGTCCTCGACAAGGAGCTCCGCACCCGCGAACTCCTGCACGACGCCGTCGACGCCGCGGGTGGCCCGGGGACGGTCGAGTGGCTCCCGGCGATCACCAGCCCCGAGTCCGGCTACCGCAACAAGGCGAAGATGGTCGTCGGCGGCACCGCGCAGCGACCCACCGTCGGGATCCTCGACGAGCGGCAGCGCGGGGTCGACCTGCGGCACTGCGGCATCTGCACGCCCGGCATCCAGCGGGCGCTCCCGGTCCTGGCCGACTTCATCGCCTCCGCCGGACTGATGCCGTACGACGTCCGACAGCGCCGCGGCGAGTTGAAGTACGTGCTCGTCACCGAGTCGCCGGACGGCGAGCTGATGGTCCGGTTCGTCCTCCGGAGCGAGGGGCAGCTGCCACGCCTGCGGGACCGGCTCGGCGAGCTGCACCGGGTCCTGCCGCAGGCCGTCGTCGTCACCGCGAACCTGCTGCCCGAGCACAAGGCCGTGACCGAGGGGGACCGGGAGGTCGTCCTCACCGAGCAGCAGACCCTGCCGATGCGCCTGGGGCCGGTGACGATGCACCTGCGCCCGCAGAGCTTCTTCCAGACGAACACCACCGTCGCGACCCAGCTGTACGCGCAGGCGTCGGAGTGGATCGACGAGGTCGGTCCGGCCTCGATGTGGGACCTGTACTGCGGTGTCGGCGGGTTCGCCCTGCACGCAGCACGCCCGGGTCGCGCGGTCACCGGCATCGAGACCAGTCGTGAGGCGATCGTGTCCGCCAAGCAGTCCGCCCGCGAGGCCGGCCTGACCGACCTCCGGTTCGCGGCCGACGACGCGACCGCGCACGCCCTCCGCGCCCGGCCCGGCACCACCCCCGAACTCGTCGTCGTCAACCCGCCCCGACGCGGCATCGGCGCCGAGCTCGCCGGGTGGTTGGAGACGTCCGAGGTCCGGCACGTCGTCTACTCCAGTTGCAACCCCGTGACGCTCGCACGCGACCTCGCGGTGATGCCGTCGTTCCGCCTGCGCCGGGTGCGCGTGCTCGACATGTTCCCGCAGACGGGGCACCTCGAGGCCGTCACGCTGCTCTCGCGGGGCTGACGGACGGGAGGCGGCTCGCGGTGCCGCCACGGGCCTCCCGTCCGTCCTCGGTCGCCCGGATCCGCGATTGCCAGGGAATTCGGAAGGTCGTGTACCCGGGTACGTCCGATCGCCGCGCCCATGGGCATCGAGACGTTCAGGTTCGCGGCGGGGTACATAGCACTACTGGGTAGAACCGTTGGTCTCAGTTTGATAACGAGCATGGATTTCCTATGGTGGCCCACCGTGACGCCGGCGCGGAGGCTGCCCCCGGTGACACCATCAGACTGACCGCGATCGGTCGGGGTGGGCAGCCGGCGTCGGGAACGACGATGCGACCCCGGTGGAGCAACGACATGAAGAACCACACCCGAACCCGCGCCCTCGTCGGCGGACTCGCCTTCGCCGGCATCGCCGCCACGGGCGTCGGTCTCGCAGCTGCACCGGCCAGTGCGGCCGACGGCTCGACCTGGGACGCCCTGGCAGCCTGCGAGTCCAGTGGCAACTGGGCCACGAACACCGGCAACGGCTACTACGGCGGACTGCAGTTCTCGCAGAGCACCTGGGCCGCCAACGGTGGCACCGGCAGCCCGGCCGGTGCGAGCCGTGCGACGCAGATCGCCGTGGCCGAGAACGTCCTCGCCTCGCAGGGCTGGGGCGCCTGGCCCGCGTGCTCCGCGAAGCTCGGCCTGAGCGGCACGAGCGGCGCCGCCCCCGCCCCGGTCGCCCAGCAGGCGGCTCCGGCACCGGCTCCGCAGGCTGCTGCCCCGGCGGCACCCGCCCGTCAGGCTGCGCCGGCACCGCAGGCGGCGGCCCCGAAGGCCGTCGCGAGCACGCCGGCACCGTCGGCGACCGCGACCAAGCCCGCCGCCGTGCCGACCAGCGGCAAGACGTACAAGGTGGTCTCGGGCGACACGCTCGACACCATCGCGACGAAGCTCGGCGTCGAGGGTGGCTGGAAGCAGCTCTGGGCAGCGAACACGTCGACCGTGGACGACGCGAACCTCATCTACGCGGGACAGACCCTGCAGCTCCCGGCCTGACGCTCAGCGTCTCGCGCCGATCGGGAGCGCCCCACGACCTCGGTCGTGGGGCGCTCCGTCGTCCGGGCGGAGGGGGCGCCCGGAGTCATGGGCCATTCGTGGGTCGTGGGACCTCCGGAGGCGCAGGTCATCCGGACGGGTGCGTCGCGAGCCAGTCCGAGAGGTCGTCGGAGCGCATCGCGATCGACAGGCTGGAGACGGCGGAACGGTCGACCCGCACGTACGACTGACCGTCGTCACTCGTGCCGCCGCCGGCCGACGGCAGCGTCGTGGTGGCCAGGTCGCCCGCTCGGAAGTCCCGGAGCGACCACCCGAGTCCGACGAGTCTCGAGAAGTCCAGGCCGGGGTCCACCGAGAGGTACTCGCTGGTCGAGGACACGAACTGCCGGATCCTGCCCGGGCTCGTCAGGGTGTCCTCGGACAGGACCCGCTGGACGAGGGCCCGCATGAACGCCTGCTGGTTCCGCACCCTGGTGTGGTCGGCGTCGGCGAAGGCGTAGCGCTCCCGGACGAAGGCGAGGGCCGCGGCGCCGTCCAGGTGGTTCGGGCCGACCGTGAAGTGGTGCCCCCGGGCGTCGAACGCGGTGGACGAGTTCACGGTGACACCGCCCAGGGCGTCGGTCATGCCGGCGAACCCGGCGAAGTCGATCTCGGCGACGTGGTCGATCCGGACATCGAGGAGCTGCTCGACGGTCTGCACGGTGAGTGGGGCGCCTCCCCAGGCGTAGGCGGCGTTGATCTTCGCCTCGCCGTGGCCCGGGACGTCGACCCAGGTGTCGCGGAGGATGGACAGGAGGGTGATGTCCTGCCGATCGGCCGGGATGTGCGCGAGCATCAGTGTGTCGGATCGTCTGCCGGAGACGCGGTCACCGTCAGGGTCCTCGTGTGCCCGCGAGTCCGACCCGATGAGCAGGACGTCGACCGCGTCGCCGTGCTCGGACGGGCGTGTGCCACCGGGGAAGGGGTCCTCGAGCACGGTGCGGCCGGCGTCGTACCGCTGCGCGAGGCCGCCGATGAACGTGGCGGCGACGACGGCGAGCACCGCGGCGACGGCGGTGAGCGAGCCGACCGTCACGACGAGGGCGACGAGGAACGGCCGTCGGCGTCGGCGTCGTACGGAACCGGCGGAACGTGCGGATCGGGCGGCGCGGCGGCCGGACATGCGGGCTCCCTGGCATCAGGTCGGCCCTGATGCCGACCCTCCCAGCGTGTCACATCCTGCATATCAGACGCAAGTCTCACCGTGCGGGAGGCGCACTCCTCGAGTTGGCGAGGATGGCCCCGAGCCGGGCGCGGAGCTCCGGGTCGTCCGGCAGGACCTCGCGCTCGATGTGCCGCGCGGTGTCCCACATCTCCCGCCCGTGGTCGGTGACGGTCACGAGTCGCCGGCGGCCGTCCTCCGGGTGCGGGCTGCGCTCGATCATCCCGTCGCGTTCGAGTCGCTCGAGGGTGCGGGACATCGTCTGCGGCTGCACCCGGGCGGTGCGGGCGATGACGTCGGCGCCGGTCGGGCCGTTCCGCAGGGCGATGTCGAGTGCGATGAGGGCGGCGTGCTGCAGTCCGATGGCCCGGAGGCGCTCGTCCCACTCCCGTTCCACCGCGCGGGAAGCGGCGGCGAGCAGGCGTCCGATCGGCCACTGCGCGGACTGGTCCTCCATGGTCCGAGTCTACGGTGGAGCTGACGACGTGCCTGGTGCGGAGCGGAAGTGATCAGCATGCTGACGATCGGTGTACGCTCGCCGACGTGTCCCGCTCTCTCCGCATCGTGGTCCCCGCGCTCGTCGTCCTCGTCTGGCTCGTCGTCGCCTCGGTCGGCGGCCCCTTCTTCGGTCGCATCTCCGAGGTCTCCACGAACGACCAGACCTCGTTCCTGCCGGCCTCGGCCGACGCCACCGCGGTGCAGGACCGCAGCAGCGACTTCCGGGACGCCGGCGGGGCGCCGGCCGTCATCGTGTTCGAGCGGGACGGTGGCCTGACGGCGGCCGACACCGCCGCTGCCGGCCGCATCGCCGACGCCCTCGGTGACCGGGACGACGTCGACCAGGTGAGCCCGGTCATCCCGAGCGAGGACGGCGACGCCGCCGAGGTCGTCGCCACGCTGACCGCCTCCGCCGAGACCGGGGACGCGGTCGCCGCCATCCGTGCGGACGTGGACGGCGCCCTGCCGGACGGGCTGCGCGGGTACGTCACCGGCCCGGCGGGCTTCACCGCGGACCTGACCGAGGCGTTCGCCGGCATCGACGGCCTGCTGCTCGGGGTCGCGCTGATCGCGGTGCTCGTCATCCTGATCGTCGTCTACCGCTCGCCGCTGCTGCCGTTCCTGGTGCTCGCCACCGCCGTGTTCGCCCTGACCGCGTCGATCCTCGTCGTCTGGGCACTCGCGAAGGCCGGCGTCGTCACCGTGAACGGGCAGGTGCAGGGCATCCTCTCGATCCTGGTGATCGGCGCCGCGACCGACTACGCGCTCCTCTACACGTCCCGGTACCGCGAGGCCCTCCGCGACCACCGGGCCGGATGGGACGCCACCAGGGCCGCACTCCGCGGCAGCCTCGAGCCGGTCATCGCCTCGGGCGGCACGGTCATCGTCGGCGTGCTGTGCCTGCTGCTCTCGGACCTCAACTCGAACAAGGCGCTCGGCCCGGTGGCCGCGATCGGCATCGCGTTCAGCGTGCTCGCCGCCCTCACCCTGCTGCCCGCGCTGCTCCTCTGCTTCCGCCGGGCAGCGTTCTGGCCGCTCAGGCCGACGTTCGGCAGCGCCCACCCGGTCCTCACCGGCCCGGATGCCCGGGGGCTCTGGGCCCGCGTCGGTCGGCTCGTCGGCCGGCGCTCCCGGACGGTGTGGATCGTGTGCACCGTGGGCCTCCTGGCGATGGGCACGGGGCTGCTCGGTCTCCGGGCGGACGGGGTGCCGCAGAGCGAGCTGGTGATCGGGCAGTCGCAGGCGCGCGACGGTCAGACCGTGCTGGCCGACCACTTCCCCGGTGGTTCCGGCAGCCCCGCCCTCGTACTCGGCGACGCCGACCGGATCGACGAGCTCGCCGACGCGGTCACGGGTGTGGACGGGGTCGACGGCGTCACCGCGGCGGCCGAGGACTCGCCCTCCGGCACCACGACGGTCGGCGCGGGCGACACCACGAGCACGACGCCCGGAGCCCCGGCCGCCGATCCCACCGTGTCGCGGGGTCAGGTGCTCCTCGAGGCGACCCTCGCTGACCCGGCGGACTCCGGCGCGGCCGAGCGGACCGTCCGCGAACTCCGCACCGCGGTCGAGCGCGTCGACCCGGGTGCCCGCGTCGGCGGGGTGACCGCGACGGCGATCGACACCGACGACACCGGCATCCGCGACCGGACGCTCATCATCCCCGTCGTGCTCGCGGTGATCCTGCTCATCCTCATGCTGCTGCTGCGGAGCATCATCACGCCGCTCGTCCTCATCGGCAGCGTCATCGTGTCCTTCGCGGCCGCGCTCGGCGTCGGCGCGCTCGTCTTCGACCACCTGTTCCACTTCCCCGGCGCGGACCCGTCGGTACCGCTGTTCTCGTTCGTGTTCCTGGTGGCGCTCGGCGTGGACTACAACATCTTCCTCATGACCAGGGTGCGCGAGGAGACCCTCCGGCACGGTCCCCGCGAGGGCGTGCTGCGCGGGCTCGGGGCCACCGGCGGGGTGATCACGTCCGCCGGCGTGGTGCTCGCGGCCACCTTCGCGGCCCTCGGCGTGATCCCGATCCTCTTCCTCGTGCAGATCGCCTTCGTCGTCGCGTTCGGCGTGCTGCTCGACACCGTGGTGGTCCGCTCGCTGCTCGTCCCGGCGCTCGTCCTCGACCTCGCCCGCCGGGCCTGGTGGCCGTCGCGCCTCTCGCGCCGACCGCGTGACATGTGACACGCTGACCGCATGCCCGTTCCCGCCACGCAGCCCGCCGCCGAGCGCAAGCTCCTCCGCGACACCGTCCAGGACAAGATCCGCGACGCGATCATGGACGGCACGCTGGAGCCCGGTGAGCGCCTGAACGACGACGACCTGATCGCCTGGCTCGGTGTCTCCCGCACCCCGATCCGTGAAGCGCTCGCCGAACTCGCCCGCGCCGGGCTCATCGAGATGGCGCCGAACCGGTACACCCGGGTCGCGGCACCGACGGCGGCCGAGGTGCTCGACGCGTACCGGACGCTCGGCGTGATCTACGGCGGCGTGGTGCGGCTGGCGGTCCCGCGCTTCACCGACGCCGAGCGCCGCGAGGTCGCGGCGACGCTCGACCAGGTGCTCACCCGTCTGAACGAGGGTGAGCAGGCCGCACTGGCGCACGACGGCGCCGACGTCTACGCGATGTGGGCCGACGCCTGCGGCAACGCCTCACTCGCGCAGCTGTGCCGGTCGACGACCGACGGCCTGTCCTACAGGCTCCGCGTGCCCGAGATCGCCGAGGTCGTCCCCGTCGCGGCCGTCACGCCCCACATCGCGGAGCTCCGCGACGCCGTGCACGCTGGTGACCCGATCGCCGCCGAGCTCGCCATGGAGGCCGTGCACCTGCTGCCCGGACGCGACTGAGTCCCTGGCGCGACTGAGTCCCTGGCGCGACTGAGCCCCTGGCGTCAGGCCGGCAGCATCCCCGTCGCCAGCCCCGCGCCCCACAGCACCACGATCGCGGCCAGCGCTCCGAGGTGCCACCAGCCGTGCATCACGAGCACGGCCGCGAACTCGCGGAGGAACGCACTCGGCACCGACTGCCGCGCGGTCGGCGCCCCGAGCACCCGGGCGTCCAGGCCCGTACGACGCGCCGTCATCGCCGTGCGCATCACGTGGTAGTCGTTCGTGACGACGAGCGTCCGGCCGTCGACCCCGGCGTCGCGCAGGACCTCGTGCGAGAAGCGGAGGTTCTCGCGGGTGTTCGTCGACCGGGTCTCGCGGTGCACGAGCTCCGCCGGCACACCGTGGGCGACCAGGTACTCCGCCATCGCGTCGGCCTCGGTGCGGTCCTCGTCGTCGCCCTGTCCGCCGGAGGGCACCACCACCGGCGTGCGGCCGGCGGCGACGGACCGGTGGAACACCTCGAGCGTCCGGTCCAACCGCGAACGCAGCATCGGTGAGACCGCGCCGTGCACGAGCCCGCAGCCGAGGACGACGAGTGACTCGGCCTCCTCCGTGACCCGGACGTGGCCGTAGGTCAGGGCGGCGCCGAGGAAGACGAGGAACACCAGTGCCAGGTAGCCCGCCAGTGCCAGCACCAGGACGAGCAGGGCGGTGCTCACCGTCGTGCCGACCGCCGCGAGCACCGCGACGAGGACCCCGAGTGCCAGGACGGCCAGGCCGGCGACCAGCGCGAGGAGGCGGGTCAGGCTCCGCGCACCCCGGCGGAAGGCGCGGACGCCGTTCACCAGCAGAGGCACCGCCACGGCGGCGCAGCAGACGGCGACGACGGTCAGGAACACCCGACCGACAGTACGGGGCGACCATGGGTGGACGGCGGCGGTGCGCCGGCCCGCCTCCGGGCCTCCCGGCCGGTGCGTACAGGTCGTCCAGGCGGAATCCATGTCATCCGTGCGCTCCACGGTTATGGTTCTCCCCGTGACGAACGCACCCGAGGAGACCAGGCCGCGCCGGGCCGATCGCGCCGTGCCGCCCCGCCACGGACGCCGCAAGCGCCACTGGGGAGTCGTCTTCCCCGCGCTCGCCGGGGTCCTCACCATGGCCGTGTTGCTGAGCGGCGGGTACGCCGCGTACGCGTACAACCGCCTCGCCAGCAGTGTCACCAAGGTCGACGCCATCGGCAGTGCACCGCCCGCGAAGGACGACGTCGACGGCCGAGCGATGAACATCCTGCTGGTCGGCGACGACCACCGACCGGACAACGCGACGCCGGAGGAGATGGCGGAGCTCAACACCCAGTCCGACGGCGGGGCGACGAACACCGACACGATGATCGTGCTGCACATCGCCGCGGACGGTCGGAGCGCGACGATGATCTCGTTCCCACGCGACTCGTACGTCGACATCCCGGGCGTCGGCAAGGGCAAGCTCAACAGCGCGTTCTCGTACGGCACCATGAACGGCGGCGGTGACACCGGTGGCGCGAAGAAGCTCATCGCGACCATCCAGGGCCTCAGCGGGCTGACGATCGACCACTACGTCCGTGTCTCGCTGCTCGGGTTCTACGAGATCGTCAAGCAGCTCGGGCCGGTGAACGTCTGCCTGAACCAGGCCGTCCAGGACGACTACTCGGGCGTGGACCTGCCGGCCGGCGTCTCGGAGCTCAACGCCTCGCAGGCCCTGTCGTTCGTCCGGCAGCGCCACGGTCTGCCGAACGGCGACCTGGACCGTCAGGTCCGGCAGCAGTACTTCCTGTCGCAGGAGGCGCGGAAGATCCTGTCCGCCGGCACCCTGCTGAACCCGGTGAAGACCACGAACATCATCGACGCGATCGGCAGCTCGGTGGAGACCGACCAGGGGCTCGACATGCTGACCCTGGCGCGGCAGATGAGCAACCTGCGCCCGTCGAACATCAAGTCGGCGACCATCCCGATCCTCGGCACCCCGACCATCTACCCGAACGGTTCGGCGCTGTCGATCGTCGAGGTCGACACCGCCGGCATGCCCGCGTTCGTCCAGGGGCTCGTCGGGGAACCGCCGGCGTACACGAAGGCGACGGCGGCAGCCGCTGGCTCCGTCACGGTGACGGTCTCGAACGGCAGCGGTGTCACCGGCGCTGCGGCGGCCGCCTCGACGGTCCTCGCCGGCCGGGGCTTCCAGGTCGGTGCCCCCGGTTCCTCGGCCACGACGGCGGCGACGATGGTGCAGTACCCGGCCGGCATGGAGGCGCAGGCCAAGGCACTGGTCGCCGTCGTGCCCGGCGCGGTGCCGGTCCAGAGCACCGCCGTGCAGGGGGTCACCCTGGTGCTCGGCACGGACGGCAAGACCCCGCAGGCGGCCGCGCAGCCGGGTACCGAGACGCCTGCTCCCGCCGAGCCGTCGAAGGAGGCCACGGCCCCGAAGCCGACGAAGGAGGCCACGGAGCCGAGCCCGTCGTCCACGGCCGTGCACGAGTACGGCCAGGAAGGCGTCTGCATCAACTGAGCGGGGTGGCGTGCCGGGCGTCCCGCTGCTGTCCAGACTGGCATGTCACATTGCACGGTGTGGACGACGAGTTGCGCCGACGACGGGACGAGGAACGCGCACTGCTGCTGCGGGTCGCCGCCGGGGACCGGGAGGCCTTCCGCCGGATCGACGAACGGTTCCGACCACTCGTGCTGCAGGTCGTCCGCCGGCAGCTGCGCGACGACTGGCTCGCCGAGGACGTCACGCAGGACGTGATGCTCGAGGTCTGGCGACTCGCACCGCGGTACGACTCGGCGCACCCGGCGATCGCCTGGATCCGGACCATCGCGACCCGGCGGGCGGTCGACCGGGTCCGGAAGGCCCAGGCGGACCGCGACCGGGACCGGCGCGTGGGGATCCGCGACCACGAGGACGTCGACCACGGTGCCCTCGACCGCGCCGAGTCGGTGCTCGACCGGATGACGCTGCGTCGGGCGCTCGAGGCGCTGCCGGAGCGACAGCGCCACGCGGTGGCCCTCCGCTACCTGGCCGACCTGACCGGGCCCGAGCTCGGTCGGGTGCTCGGCGTCCCCACCGGCACGGCGAAGTCCCGGGCCCGCGACGGCGTGCTGACGCTCCGGCGGACGCTGGTCGGTCCGGCAGGCGAAGACAGCGGAGGCTCCGGGGACCGCGCGGGTAGGTTCGACGGGTGACCAGCACCGCACGCCCGATCACCCTCATGACCTACAACATCAAGAACCCGGACCCGGTGCACGACTGGCCCGCTCGACTGCCGGTGGTCCTCGACGTCATCCGCCGTCACGACCCTGACCTGCTCTGCGTGCAGGAGGCCTTCGACCACCAGATGGACGCCCTCCGCGCGGGCCTGCCGGACCACGACGCCGTCGGCCAGGGGCGCGAAGGCGGCACCGCGGGCGAGCACGCCGCGGTGTTCTACCGACGCGACCGGTTCCGGCCCGTCGAGTCCGGCTCGTTCTGGCTGTCGGACACCCCCGACGAGCCCGTCTCGAACACCTGGGAGAGCCTGTACCCGCGGATCGCGAACCACGCGCGGTTCCTCGATGCCGAGGGCCCCGCCTTCACCCTGCTGACGACCCACATGGACCACGAGCAGGGCCCGCACGGCGACGAGGTCCGTCGACGCAGCGCATCGCTCATCGTGCAGCGGCTGTCCGTGGTCGACGGTCCGGTGCTCTTCGCGGGGGACTGCAACGAGCCGGCCGGGGCCGGTGCGGCCGCACAGGTGTTCGCGGACGCCGGGTACACCGACGCATGGACGGTGGCGGGGGACCCGGACGACCACACGGCGTCCTACAACGACTGGCAGCCACCGGTCGCGACCGGGGAGCGCATCGACTGGGTGTTCACGCGTGACGTCACCGGGGTCGACCGGGTGCAGATCGACCACGACGGGCCGGAGACCTGGTTCGCGAGCGACCACTTCCCGGTGATCGCGACGATCCGGGTCTGAGACTCAGCAGCCGCGGGCGGGGCGGATCGGCATCGGCGAGCCGATCACGGTGACCGTGGATTCGTCGGTCAGGACCGAAACCCCGTTGGTGCCGTCGTCCGAGCGTTCGTCGTCGTCGGACCAGCCGCGCTCGAGCAGCAGCTGCCACGCCTGGGCGTCGTCCGACCCGAGGGACTCTCGCTCGCTCTTCGACGCGTCGTCGATCTGCCGTGCGACGTCGTCGCCGACCTGGACCCCGTGCGGGCCGGAGAGCTCGATGACCGCGCCCAGACGGGAGCGGACGTGGTCACGGAGCACCCGGACCTCGACCCGGTTGCCGGCCCTGCCGGGCTGGGACAGGGCGGCGACGCGGATCGCCCCGCCCCACGTCGAGGTCGTGCTGGCCGGGACGCACCGGCCGGCGTCGCCCACGGCGGTCTGCGTTCGGGCGGGGGTGCCGAGGACGCGGTTGAGCACCCCGACGGTGTGCTTGGCGTCCCGCATGGAGATGGTGGTGACGGTGCGGTCGTCGGCGCGGAGGACGACCGACTCGGCGCGGAGCTCGACCGCGTCGACGGACTTCAGGGCGGCGGCGGACACCGGGCGCCACGTGGGCACGGGATCGGCCGTGCGGGTCACCAACACACTCGGCTCAGCGGCAGCGGCACGGTCGGTGTCCTGGCCGGACCACTGGTCGACCGCAGCGCCGTTGCCCACCACGAGGGCGAGCGCCACGGCGCTGATCGTCAACACGGTCCTGGGAGTCACTCGCTCGACCGTAGCCGCACCTCCCCCAGCGGGCGACAGGTGTTACCGAAACGGTTCCGCACCGTCACCGGACCGTGACATTCCCGGAACGCGGGTCCGGGGCCGGTACGCGGTCGCCCCGGGTAGCGTCAGCCCCATGGCGGAGTACGTGGTGGACAGCACCGGAGACAACGCGGCGCACGGCGTCGACCTGATCGACGGCGACGAACCGGCTGTGCGGATGATCGTCCACGGGGACCTGCCGTCGACGATCGAGCACGACGGCCGGACCTGGGCCCGCACCGGCGACGCTGAGGACCAGGGCGACGACGCCCCGCCGATCGCGGTCTACCGACCGGTCTGAGCGGTCGCCGGCACCGGTCCGCGCAGCACCAGCCGGACTGCGCGGCGGGGGACAGTCCCCTGAACGGAAGCGGGTGACCCGGTGCGTACCGTCGCACGCATGACGGACCAGCGGATCGACCAGTACACCATGCAGGACCCGACGAAGCTCTACGCCGACAAGAAGCCGGACGAGCAGTACCTCTCGGGTGCCGGCACCGACGCCGAGATGGCGCAGAACGTCCCGGCCGACCACGGCGAGGACACGTACCGCGGCTCCGGTCGACTCGAGGGCCGCAAGGCACTCGTCACCGGCGGCGACTCCGGCATCGGCGCTGCCGTCGCCATCGCCTACGCCCGTGAGGGTGCCGACGTCGCGATCGTCTACCTGCCCGAGGAGCAGGAGGACGCCGACCGCATCGTCGGGCTCATCGAGGCCGCCGGTCGCAAGGCCGTCGCGATCCCGGGCGACATCACCGACGCGGCGTTCTGCGAGCAGCTCGTCGAGACGGCCGTGCAGGAGCTCGGTGGCCTCGACATCCTGGTGAACAACGCCGGCAAGCAGCAGAACGTCGACGACATCACGAAGATCTCCGACGAGGAGTTCGACGAGACCTTCAAGACGAACGTCTACGGCACCTTCCGCATCACCAAGGCCGCGGTCCCGCACCTCAAGCCGGGCTCGACGATCATCAACACCACCTCGATCCAGGCCTACGCGCCGTCGCCGCACCTGGTGCACTACGCCGCCACCAAGGCGACCGTGAACAACATGGCCAAGGGCCTCGCGGCACAGCTCGCGCCGAAGGGCATCCGCGTCAACGCCGTCGCCCCGGGCCCGATCTGGACCCCGCTGCAGCCGGCTGGTGGCCAGCCGCCCGAGGCGCTGCCCTCCGCCGGGGAGCAGACCTACCTCGGCCGCTGGGGCCAGCCCGCCGAGCTCGCGCCGGCGTTCGTGTTCCTCGCGAGCGGCGAGTCGTCCTACGTGGTCGGCGAGACGCTGCACGTCGACGGCGGCATGCCGACGCCGTAGTCGTCACACCGGCGGTGACGCCGGACCGGACGGGAGGTTCCCCACCGGGCACGGCCGGCTCGCCGCTGGCGCGTCGAGCCGGAACCGGCAGGCGTGGGCCCAGTGGCTGCGCAGCCACGGGCCTCCCGTCTGTCTACGGTCGGTTCAGCGCATCCCGCAGGTGCGCGCCATCGACTCGAGCAGTTCGCGCGCCGCGAGGGCGGCGGCCAACTCGACCTCGACGGGGTTGATGCCGACGGCCTGCTCGAACTCCCGGCGCCGGGCCTGCAGGGCGACCGGGACCTCGGGCCGTTGCGGCAGGACGGCGATCGCCTGGGCGGCGGCCTCGAACGCACCCTCGGGGCGACCGAGGTGCTCCCACATGGTGCGGACGTCGTGCGCCACCTGCTCCGGGGTGCTCGCGAACTCGAACCCGGCGGACGCCATGGTGGCCAGGCCCTGTGCGGTGGAGTCGTTCGGAGACATCCCGGCATCGTCACACACCGGGCATCGGACTCGCCCGGGCAGTGGCCGCTGAGCGCCGTCGCTTGTCCCCCATGTTGCCGACCCCCGTACCGGGGATGCGCGTCACCCGTGATCTACGCCAGGATCGTCATGCGGACAGGACGTCCGCACCCCCGGACGCGACGGCCACGACCTGACCGCGTGTCCCGGACACGGAGGGCAAGATGCTCGAGGACACCAGCGCCGACACGGTGGCTGCCGCTGCGGCTGCGGCCACCCTGCACCTGCGGATCAGGATCGTGGGTGCCACGGTCGACCTGCTTCGTGACGTGCCCTTCCACGAGGCACGCGTCGAGCACGTCGCCGAGCGGCTGGACATCTCGACGTACGAGCTCCAGCAGCACTTCCCGTCGTGGGACGGACTCGTCCTGGCCGCGGTCGACCGGTGGAACGGTGCCCGGATGGACGAGGTCACGCGCGAGGTCGGCAACGGCAGCACGGTCGAGCTGCTCCGTGCGATCGTCGCCTCGAACGCGGACGACCCGGCCCTGATGCGCCTGCTCGTCGCTCTACTCAGCGTCGCCGGCAACCCCGAGCACGCCATGTCGACGTACCTGCGCTCGCGGTACCAGCTGTTCTTCTCGCAGGTGAAGCGCGGGTTGGAGCACGACATCGCGGTCGGCCGCGCCCCGCACACCATGGACCCCCGCCGCGGAGCCGAACAGCTCATCGCACTGTACGAGGGGCTGCAGCTGCAGGCCCTCCTGCGCAGTGACCTGGACCTGGTCGCGGCGTTCGACCGTGCCGTCGCCCGTCTCGAGCGCGGGTGGATGGAACGGTACGAGGCGACCGCGCAGCGACGGCTGTCGACCTGGGGCGACGTGTCCTGGTCCGACGACGAGACCTGGTCGGTCTGACGGGAGGCGCGGGCCGGCTCGTGCCGTCCGTGCTGGCCGCCGACCGCATCCGCTGGGTCGTCGCCGAGGGGACCCCGGGTACGCCGGGAAGCCCAACGGAAGGAACGATCGTGGCAGCACCGAACCCCATCCAGATCCAGAAGTACCTGAGCGGCATCGACTACCCCGCCTCGAAGGACGACGTCGTGTCGACCGCCGAGAAGGAGAACGCTCCCGACGACGTGCTCGAGGCGCTCCGTGCGATCCCGGACGGCGAGTACGACGCTCCGACCGCCGTCTCCAGCGCGGTCTCGGACGCGAGCTAGGCACCGCCTCGTTCCGCTGGGACCCGCGCTGAGCGACCGTGCGCCGGGCCACGTGCCCGCGTCGTGTCGCTCAGTGCGGGTCCCACTCGGGCGCGCGGCTCACCAGCGCGGGACGCTGCCGTTGCCCGGGTCGTAGCCGGAGTCGCGGATGACCGGCAGCGCGGTGGTGTCGCTGTGCACCGAGTGCACCTCGATCCGGCGGCCACGGCGCAGCGCACGCCGGGCTCCGGGCGTCGCGAAGAGCCCGCCGAGCACGAGTCCGGCCCCGATCGCGAGCGCCACGGTCACCGCCGACCCGAAGTCGAACACCGAGCTCGACGACCCGCTCATCACGTTGAGCAGCGCGTTCGAGACGGCGACCCCGGGCAGCAGCGCACCGCAGAACGCCGGCACCGCGATCGCCGAGACGGCCGTGCGCATCCGGACGGCCGCGTAGGTCGAGAGCACCCCGAGCAGGACCGAGGCCACGAACGTCGCCCCGAGCAGCGGGAGCCCGAACGCCTTGAGCTGCCAGAGCGCCGCCCCCGCCGCCACGGAGAGCACCACCGCGACCGGGATCACGCGAGCGCTCGCCTGCTGCACGAAGCAGTTCGCCCCGGCCGAGACCACGGTCAGGGACAGGGAGGCCCACAGCGGTAGGGCCTGCGTGACGATGCCGGACGGGTCGACCTCGAGCCGGAGCCAGTGCGTCATCGCGATGCCCGCAGGCACCCCGACGACGATCGCCGCGATGAGCATCCCGATCGTGAACGCCCGGGCGACCGCCATCGCGCGGAACCCCGAGATCGCGTCCTGCGCCCACGTGACCAGCTGCACGTGCGGCAGGAGGAGCACCACCAGGGCCGCCACCATCGTCGCCGCGCCGGTCGGGGTGAGCACGCCGGCCCAGATGGCGAGCGTGCCGATCACCGACGCCACCGCGCCCTGTGCGCCCGAGACGAAGAACTGCGGGTAGCCGCGGCCGGTCAGCCACCGCCCGGAGACGATGATCCCGAGCATCAGGACGAACGCCCCGACGCCGGCCCGCCAGCCACCGCCGGCCTGCAGCGCGATCGACGTCCCGAGGACGGACAGGCCCACGTCGGCGAGCCACATCGGCCACCGCGGCGGCATCCGGAGCACCGCCACGAGGGCGCTCACCGCACTCGTCATGTCCCGGTCGTCGTGGATGACGTCCTCGACGATCTGGTTCGCCCACGCCAGGCGCCCGAGGTCGGCGCCGTCGGAGCGCGTGCTGCGCATCTTGACGAGCGGCGGGCCCTCGGTCGGCGAGTACTGGATCGTCACGGCACTGCCGGAGAAGTCCAGGTCGAGCGGCGCGAGGTTCCACTTCGTCGCCACGGCGATCACCGCGGTCTCGACGCTCCGGGTGTCGGCACCGGAGGCGAGCATCACCTCGGTCAGGTCGAGACAGAAGTCGACGATCTGCCGGGCCGAGTACTGCTCCCGCAGCGACCGGGTGTCCGGGGCGACGTGCTCGTAGATCGTGCCGCGGAGCCGTGCGCGGATGTCCCGCATGTCGTGCTGGGCGACGCTCCGCGCCTTCGATCGCGGTCGGGGTGGACGGCCCGGCCGCGGGCCGGGCAGGAGCGGTTCGGCCATCAGACCATTGTGCATCCCACCCGTGGGGAGACGGACGGGAGGCTGTCCACCGGTCCGGTGGACAACCTCCCGTCAGTGCGTTGCTCGGTGCTTACTGCTCGAACGTCGCGTGCAGTTCGATGTCGACACCGGTGAGGGCCTTGCTGACCGGGCAGGTCGCCTTGGCCTCGTCGGCGGCCTTGAGGAAGGTCGCCTCGTCGATGCCGGTGACCTCGCCGTGCACGGTGAGGACGATGCCGGTGAGCTTGAAGCCGCCTGCGGAGTCCGGGCCGAGCGAGACGTCGGCCTTGACGTCGAGGGACTCGACGGTGCCGCCGGCCTCGCCGAGGACGGCGGAGAACTGCATGGCGTAGCAGGCCGAGTGCGCTGCGGCGATGAGCTCTTCGGGGCTGGTCGTGCCGCCGGCGTCGTCAGCGGCGCGCTTCGGGAAGGACACGTCGTAGGTGCCGACCTTGGAGCTGGAGAGTTCGACCTGGCCGGAACCGTCGTTGAGGCCGCCGTTCCAGGCGGTGCGTGCGGTGCGCGTGGGCATGGCCGCTCCTTTCGTTCGGGTGTGTGGGCCGGGTGCGACCCTCGGTGCCGAGTCAATCGGAGAACGAGCGTTCTCGCAACGGTTCCCGGGGAAGACGCAGGATGGTGGTTCCGGCCGCTCGGGTACCGCGGCCCCAGGAGCCGCCCTTCCGCATCGAGCCGGACACCGTGGGGTTCGCCCTCGCCGACGCGCTCGAGGCCTGCCGGGAGTTCGAGGCTGGCGAGCTGAGCGGCCGCGCGGTGGTCGTCTCGACGCTCTAGCGTCCGCCGGTCGTCCGGCCCTATGGTCGGGTCCGATGACCGACGCAGCAGTCCGCACCGCACTCGAGACATGGTCCCCGGCGCAGCTACCGGACTGGAACCCGTCCTGGCGTCAGGACCTGGCGGCGTCGGCCGAGCCGGCGCTCGCCCTGGTCGGTGACGCCTCGTGGGGCGCCGCGGTCCGCGACGCCGTGCAGCTCCCCGTCGCCGATCCGTTGCTGTGGGCGAACCGACGCATCGAGCTGTCATCCGGGCACTGGGCGATCACGGGCATCCGGTTCCGCGGGCGGGACGTCGCGAAGCCCTTCGTCGACGTGATCGCCACCGACGTGGCACCGGACACCGCCGGGATCGCCGAACTCGCCGAGGTGCTGCCGGCCTATCGAGACTTCGCCCCGCTGTGCCTCCGTGTGCATCTGCCCGGCGACCAGCGTTCGGCACCGACGTCGGACGGGTTCACCGCCGTGACGGACCTGCTCGTGGTGTCAGCCCCGGTGGCACGGGTGGCCGATGGCGCAGCGAGCACCAGTGCGGATGTCGAACTGGTGCGGGCCGAGCCGGCGGGGGCCGCGGTCCGGGTAGCCGACGCCTACGACGGACTGCGGCGGTCGGAGCCGGACCTGGACCAGTGGGCGACCGCCGCCGACGAGGACTCGCTCGCCGACGCGGACGAGGAAGGGCTGCTGTTCGACGTGGTCGTGGCCGGCCGCATCGCCGGGGCCGTCGCAGCCACGCGGGACGACGCGGACGGCTTCACCGGCTTCACGGTCGAGGAGATCGTCCTGGACGCCGAGCACCGCGGACACGGGTACGGGCCGCTCGTGCTCCGGCAACTCGCTCGTGCGCTGCCGGCCGGCCCCTCGGACGTGCTCCGCGGGCACATCCACCCCGACAACACCCGATCGCTCCGGAACGCCCTGGCGAGTGGCCGCGAAGTCGTGTCGTCGCTGATGTGGATCACCCCGACCGGCTTCCCGGGGATGCCGACGGTGTAGCCCACCCTTGACGGCGGACCCGGGCCGCAGGAGCCTTGCGCCCATGACCCTCTTCATCAGCTGTCCGGTCGCGAGCGTCCAGCGCGCGACCGCGTTCTACACGGCACTCGGCTGGACGCAGGACGCCGAGATGTCCGGCCCGGACGCGTCGTGCTTCGCGATCGCGCCCGAGCAGTACGTCATGCTCGCCAGTCGGGAGATGTACGCCAGCGTCGGCGGCACCGAGGACCTGATCGGCGGTCCGGACACCCCCTCGAAGACGACGGTGTCGTTCGACCTCGACAGCCAGGAGGCCGTCGATGAACTCGTCGAGCGCGCGGCCGCTGCGGGCGGCACGGTCGGCGACACCGACGACTACCCGTTCATGTACCAGCGTCAGTTCGACGACCCGGACGGGTACCACTGGTCGCCGTTCTGGATGAAGACGGACGCGGACACGACCGCGGGACCGACCGCCTGACCCGCGGCGGCGGCGTGCTCAGCGCCCCGCCGCGTACCCCTGCGCGCCTCGCGGGTTCGCGGCCGCACCGACCACTCCGGTCTCCGGATCCCGGGTGACGCACGTCAGCCGGCCCAGGCTCCAGTCGCCCGCGCGCGTGACGACGTGACCACGGGCCTCCAGCCCGGAGATCACCGTGTCGCCGAGCCGGTCCTCGACGACCAGGCCCGCCGGCTCCCACGTCCGCGGCCAGAACGACCCCGGGAACGACGTCGTGTGCAGGGCCGGGGCGTCGATGGCCTGCTGCGGCGTGTACCCGCCGACGATCCACCGGAGCAGGAACAGCAGCTGCCACTGGTCCTGCTGGTCGCCGCCGGGAGAGCCGAGCGCCATGACCGGCACGCCGTCGCGGAGGACGAGCGTCGGGGTGAGTGTGGTGCGCGGGCGTTCGCCGGGGCGCAGGGTCGACGCGGTGCCCTCCTCGAGCCAGGTCATCTGCAGCCGCGTGCCCAGGCAGAAGCCGAGTTCGGGGATCGTCGGCGACGACTGCAGCCAGCCGCCGGAGGGCGTGGCGCTGACGATGTTGCCCCAGCGGTCCACGACGTCGATGTGGCACGTGTCACCGCGGGTGTCGCCGTCCGGTGCGACGAACGGTTCGCCGCGGTCCTCGACCGGGACCTCCGCAGCCTCGTCGACCGGTCCACGCCGGGCACCGGGCACGGTGGGCTCCCCGACGCCGGCCGCACCGGTCACGTCGTACGAGGTGCGGAGCGGCGGCAGGACCGGGTCGACGCCCGGCACGTCGCCCGGGCGGAACTCGGCCGAGGCGGTGTCCGCGATGAGCGCCCGACGTGCAGCGACGGTGGCGTCGGTGAGCAGGACGTCGAGCGGGACCGTGCCGTCGCCGTAGAACGCCTCGCGGTCGGCGAGGGCGAGCTTCAGCGCCTCGACCACCGTGTGCGCGCCGAGTTCGGTCGACGGGTCCAGGCGCTCGTCGTCCAGCGGCTCGAGCATCCGCAGGGTCTGCAGGAGCGCCGGCCCCTGCCCCCACGGGCCGGTCTTCGCGATGGTGTGGCCGCGGAACTCCGCGGTCGTCGCCGGTTCGGTGGTCGCCCGGAACGCGGCCAGGTCCCCGGCCCGGAGGACGCCGGCGTGGTCGGTGCCGGACGAGTGCCGGTGCGGCTGCCGGACGAAGGCGTCGATCGTCGTCGCGACGAACCCCTCGGCCCACTCCCGGCGAGCGGCGTCGATCCGGGAGGCCCGTCCACCGTCCGCCCCGCCGTCGTCCGTGTCCGCGCCGGCCGCGACCAGCCGGTCGAACACGGAGGCGAGCGCCTCGTTCCGCACCAGGTCCCCGGTGACGGGAGGCGCGCCTCCCGTCAGCCACCGCTCGGCGGAGGTGGGCCAGTGGTCGCGGAACAGGTCCGCGACCGCCCCGATCGTGCGGACCACGCCGGCGCTCACCGGGTGGCCGTCGCGGGCGTACCCGATGGCGGGGGCGAGCACGTCCGCGAGCTCCCAGGTGCCGTGGTCGCGGAGCAGCAGGAGCCAGGCGTCGACCGCTCCCGGCACGGCCGCGGCGAGGGCGCCGGCACCCGGGACCAGGTCGAGCCCCTCGGCGCGGAAGTGCTCCGGGGTCGCCCCGGCCGGAGCCGGACCCTGGCCGACGAGGACCACGGGGGTCGGGTCCGCCGCGGTCGCGTACACCGCGGTCAGGTCCCCGCCCGGGCCGTTGAGGTGCGGTTCGACCACGTGCAGGACGAACGCGCCCGCGATCGCCGCGTCGAAGGCGTTGCCGCCGCGTTCCAGGACCGACTGGGCGGACGCGGTGGCGAGCCAGTGCGTCGAGGCCGTCATCCCGAACGTGCCCTGCAGGTCGGGACGGGTGCGTTCCGCGGCCGGACGGACGAAGGCGGGGTTCGGCTGAGCGGGCATGGGTCCCATCCTGTCCCCGGAACGCCGGGAGCACACGGACACGCGTCGCGCAACGCCCCCGGACCGGGGATGGCCCTGATCGGTTCCGCCTGCGAACCTTGACCGTCGAGTCGTACAGGGACGTCTCGACACCGGACACGCACCGCGCTGGCGCTCGGCCGCCCGCGGTGGGCCTCACCACGAGCAGGGACGACCACCACATGATCAGGGCACGAGCACGCTTCGCCGCGGCCGTCACCGCTGTCGCGATCGCGGCCGCGGGACTCGTCGCGGTCGCCGCACCGGCGCACGCAGCGACCACCTACACCGGCACCGCCCCGGCGGGCACCTGGCTCCGGGCCGGCGACCAGGTGACCTCGCCGAACGGGCAGTTCCGCCTGGTCATGCAGGGCGACGGCAACCTCGTCGAGTACGGCATCGGCAACGTGGTGCTCTGGGCGTCGAACACCTCGAACCAGTCCGGCGCCGCCGCGGTCGTCCAGAAGGAGGGACCGCTGTCGATCATCAAGAACGGCAAGCTGCTGGCGCAGTGGGGTCCGAAGAGCTCCCCGACGAAGAGCCTGGGCGTCAGCGGCGACGGCACCCTCCTCCTGCTGAACACGGCGAACACGACCACCTGGAAGCTGCAGACGTTCCAGAGCCGGGTGCCTGCCGGGACGACGATCCTGCCCGGCACGGTGCTCCGCTCCGGTGCCGGTCGCGACCAGACCTTCACGATGCAGACGGACGGCAACCTCGTCCAGTACGTGAACGGCGCCGCGGCGTGGTCGTCGAAGACCTTCCGGCACCCCGGCGCGACCGCCGCGGTGCAGACCGACGGCAACCTCGTCGTCTACCCGAAGGGCGGCGGCACGGCGCTCTGGGCTTCGAACACCTCGCGCAAGGGCGGCGGAGCGCTGCTGGTGCAGCTCGACGGCAACGTCGTCCTCTACGGGAAGGCAGACACCCGTTCCTGGTCGACGAAGAAGGTCACCGGACTGCAGTGGCCGGTCGCCGGCACGACGATCACCGGTCGCTACGGCGACGACCGCGGCGCCGGCCACGTGCCGCGCTACCACCAGGGCACCGACGCGCCGGTGAAGATCGGTACCCCGGTGTACGCCTCGGGGACCGGGCGGGTGACGACGGTGGTCCGCAACAACGCCAGCTACGGCAACTACGTCGTCGTGACCTACGGCCTGACGACGGTGCTGACGGCGCACATGAGCTCGATCGCGGTCAGCAAGGACCAGGTCGTCTCGCTGAGCACGCAACTCGGCAAGTCCGGCAACACCGGGCAGTCCACCGGCCCGCACGTGCACGTCGAGACGCGGGTCAACGGCACGCTCAAGGACCCGCTGACGATCCTCGCGTTCCGCTGACGACCGGCCGGCGTCCCGGACGCCGGCCGTAGGGTGGAGGGGATGTCACGCCCCACCGCCGAGGACGTCCTCGTCGCGTTCGCCCGGACGCCGGGGGACGTCGGCGCCGCACGCCGCATCGCCCGACGCTTCGCGGACCTGGACCCCGGGGAGCGGTCGGCGCTGCTCTGGAGCGAGGACCCGGGCGGTCGCCTCGTCGCCGTCGTGCTGCTCCTGCAGGCTGCCCGCGAGCGGCAGGCCGAGCACCGCGGCCCGGACCCGGACCTGACCGACGAGTACCTGTCCGCGCTCCGGGCCGAGCGGCTCGACGACCCGGCACTGGTCGACCTGGCCGCCGAGGACTTGGTCGGCACCCCGCTGCTCGGCGGCTCGACCGGGCCGCTCTTCGCCCTCGCGAAGTCCGACGTGGCGCTCGTCCGTCGCGCCGCGGTGGTGGCGACCCTGGCGTTCGCGAAGCAGGGCGACGCCGAGGTCCCGCTCGCCGTGGTCGGTCGCCTCGTCCGGGAGCGCGGCGACGTCGTGCAGTCGGCCCTCGGCCGGGTGCTGCGCGAGGTCGGCAAGCGGGCGTCCGAGGTCGAGCTCGTCGCGTTCCTCGAGCGGCAGGGCCGGTTCCTCAGCCGCGCGGCCCTCGAGACCGCGACCGAACACCTGCCGCCGGCGGAACGGGACCGATTGCGCGGCTGACCAGTCGCGGGACCCCGTCACGCCGAACACCGCGCACCGGTCTCCGACAGGATGGTCGGACGACGACAGGAGCTCATCGGTGCACTCTCACGGCGGCACGCTCGGGACCTTCACCCTCATCGCCCTCACCGTGGCGGGTGCGGTGTACATCGTGGGTGCGTCCGGACAGCGGCGACGCGGGCACGCCGCCTGGCCCCCGGCACGGACGGTCTCCTGGATCGCCGGACTGCTGGCCGTCGCCGCGGTGCTCGTCGGGCCGCTCGGTCACGCCGGTGGGCACGACCTCACCACGCACGTCCTCGGCCACGTCGTCATCGGCATGGTCGCCCCGGTGCTGCTGGTCCTCGGCTCGCCGGTGACGCTCGCCCGCCGCACGCTCGAACCCGTCCCGCTGCAGCGCCTCGGCCGCTTGGCCGGCAACCCGCTGACCCGGGCACTCGCGTTCCCGGTGGTCGCCGCGATCCTGGCCGTCGGCGGGTCCTGGCTGCTCTACACCGGCACCACCGCGGCCGACTCGACCCGCGACCCGGCCCTGCACTCGGTCGTGATGATCGGGTTCCTGCTCGCCGGACTACTCCTGACCGCGGGCGTGGTCGGGGTCTCGGCCGGCATCCGTCGCAGCCCGCGCTGGCTGCGGGTGACCGTCCTGGTGCTCTCGACCGCCGTGCTCTGCGCCGAGTCCGCGCTGATGGCCGCGGCCGGCGTGCCGGACATCCCCGCCGACCAGGTGCCGTCCGCCTCGACAGCGCTCTGGATCGGTGCGGTGCTGTACGCCGTCGCGCTGGGTGTCGTGGTCGCCGGGGAGCGTGCCCGCGACGAGCGCACCGCACGCCACGACCAGGTGGCCGCTGACGTCCGGGAGGCGCGCCCCGCGCCCGCCGCACCCGTCGCCTCCGACCCGGTGCGCTGACCGGCCCACGCTGGGAGGCTCCGCGAGGCGGTGGCGTACCGATGGGACGACGCGTGCCGGGCCTCCCGTCCGGCCGCGACCGCGACGAGAGGAGCGCACGCATGCGCGCACTGACCTGGCAGGGCACCGAGAAGGTGTCCGTCGAGACCGTTCCCGACCCGACCATCCAGGAGCCGACGGACGCGATCGTCCGGATCACCTCCACGGCGATCTGCGGCTCCGACCTGCACCTGTACCGCGTCCTCGGCCCGTACATCGACAAGGGTGACGTCCTCGGCCACGAGCCGATGGGCATCGTGGAGGAGGTCGGCTCGGCCGTCACGAACCTCAAGGTCGGCGACCGTGTCGTCGTCCCCTTCAACATCTCCTGCGGGCACTGCTACATGTGCCAGCGGGGGCTGCAGTCCCAGTGCGAGACCACCCAGGTGACCGCGTACGGCAGCGGTGCCGCCCTCTTCGGCTACACCAAGATGTACGGCCAGGTCCCCGGGGGTCAGGCCGAGTACCTGCGCGTGCCGCACGCCGACTACGGCCCCATCAAGGTGCCCGACACCGGTGCCGACGACCAGTGGCTGTTCCTGAGCGACATCCTGCCGACCGCGTGGCAGGCCGTGCAGTACGCCGACGTCCCCGAGGGCGGCACGCTCGCGGTCCTCGGACTCGGCCCGGTCGGGCAGTTCACCGCTCGCATCGGCAAGCACCTGGGCTACCGCGTGCTCGCCGTCGAGCCGGAGCAGGTCCGTCGTGACCTCGCGGCGAAGTACGACATCGAGACGTTCGACCTGTCGAAGGACCTCGTCGCCGAGCTCGTCGACCTGACCGACGGCCGTGGCCCGGACGCCGTCGTCGACGGGGTCGGCATGGAGGCGCACGGCAACCCCGTCGCCGGGTTCGCCCAGCGCGCCGCGGGCCTGCTGCCCGACAAGCTCGCGCAGAAGGCCATCGAGACCGCCGGTGTCGACCGTCTGGACGCCGTGCACACGGCCATCGACCTGGTCCGTCGCGGCGGCACCGTCTCGCTGAGCGGTGTCTACGGCGGCATGGCCGACCCGATGCCGATGATGACGCTGTTCGACAAGCAGATCACCATCCGCGAAGGCCAGTGCAACGTGAAGCGTTGGATCGACGACATCATGCCGCTCGTCGAGGACCCGTCCGACCCGCTCGGCACCCTCGACCTGACGACCCACCGGGTCTCGCTCGAGGACGCCCCGCACATGTACGAGGTCTTCCAGAAGAAGGAGGACGACTGCATCAAGGTCGTCCTCGACCCCGCACTGCCCGCAGGTACCCCGGCCGCGGCATGACCAGGATCGTCGTCGTCGGCGCCACCGGGAACGTCGGGACCGCGCTGCTCCGCCGCTTCCGGGACGCCGGCGCCGACGTCGTCGGGGTCGCGCGCCGACGGCCGGACCTGCGCGCCCAGCCGTACGACAGCGCGCTCTGGCACACCGTCGACGTCGGTGCCCCGGATGCGATCGACCGGCTGACGGCCGTGTTCCGCGGCGCCGACGCCGTCGTCCACCTGGCGTGGGCGCTGCAGCCGACGCACGACATCCCGGCACAGCACCGCACCGACGTGACCGGCACCGCGAACGTCCTGGCCGCCGTCGCGGCCGCGGGCGTGCCGCAGGTCGTCGTCGCGTCCTCGGTCGGCGCCTACCGCGGGGTCGACGTCGACGGCAAGCGCACCCCGGTGGACGAGTCCTGGCCCGCCGACGGCATCCCGACCGCCACCTACTCGATCCACAAGGCCGAGAACGAGCGCGCGATGGACGTCTTCGAGCGCGAGCACCCGGAGGTCGTCGTGACCCGGCTGCGCCCCGGCCTGGTGTTCCAGCGCGACGCCGCCGCCGAGATCCGTGGCCTGTTCCTCGGGCACCTCGTGCCGATGCGGGTCGTCCGCTGGATCCGCTGGGCCGTGCTGCCGCTGCCGTACCCGTTCGTGTTCCAGGCCGTCCATGCCGACGACCTCGCCGACGCCTACTGGCGGGCGATCGACCGGAAGGCCCGGGGAGCGTTCAACATCGCCGCCACCCCCGTGCTCACGCCGCCGCGGATGGCGCGGGTGTTCGGGATGCTCGGAGCGGTCCGCGTGCCACTCGGTCTGGTCCGCGGGCTCGTCACGCTGACCTGGCGGCTGCGCCTGCAGCCCACCGACGCCGGCTGGGTGGACATCGCGGCCGGTGTGCCGATCATGCGCACGGACCGTGCGCGCGAGGTGCTCGGTTGGGAGGCACGGCACAGCGCCGAGGACGCCATGCGTGACCTGGTGGCCGGGTTCGCGGACGAGCACGGTGTGGCGGCGTCGCCGCCGTTGCGGGGCTGAGGCTCGGGCCCGGCCGACTCGGTCCGTTGAAGAGCGGACTGGTGCGCCCCTCTGCCGAGGGTGAGGATACGAGGCAGTTGCAGGAGGCAACTGTCTTGTGGTTCATCGACAGAGGAGTCGACATGCAGAAGTCCATCGCCGCCGCAGCCGCGGCGACCGTCATCGCCGCTGGCCTGTTCGCCGCCGCTCCCGCCTCGGCGCTCACCGCGTCGATCAGGGTCGTCGGTGGCGAGAAGGCCCCGGCGACGTCGTCGATCGTCCAGCTCCAGGCGACCGGCGGCACGATCCCCGCGGGCTACGCCAGTTCGTGCACGGGCGAGCAGATCACGGCGTCATGGGTCCTCACCGCCCGACACTGCATCGACGGCATCGGTGCGATGAACGTCTACCACTCGAACTCGACGGTGAACCGCGGCACCCCGGTCGCCGTCGACCGGATCAGCGCCGCACCCGCCGGTGACGTCGCCCTGGTGCACCTGCGGAGCGCGTACGCGCTGTCCTCGTACACGCCGCTGGACCTGGCCGCGACAGCGAAGTCGAGCGGCACCGGCACCATCCAGGGCTACGGCCTGCGCGCGAACGCCGTGCAGTCCGACGGGCTGTACCAGGCGTCCGTGGCCCTGACCGGGGCGAGCACCGACGCGTTCGGAGGCCGGGCCCAGCACGTGACGGGCGTCTCGGGAGCCTCGAACCACGGCGACTCGGGCGGGCCCCTCATCGTCAACGGCAAGGTCATCGCCGTGTGCTCCACCGGCGACAGCGCCGACCCGGGCGCGAACACCCGCGCGGGGTCGAACTACGCCCTGCTGGCGCAGGCGTCCTCGTGGATCCGGAGCACGGCGGGCATCTGACCGTTCCGGACGGAGAACGGGCGCCGCGGTCGACGTCGACCGCGGCGCCCGTTCGTTCAGCTCGTGGAGTCCGGTGTCGCCGGGTCAGCGGTCGCGGCCTGCTGGAACAGGCCGGTCGCCAGGTCGTTGAGGACCGCGTGCAGGTCCCCGCGGTGGCCGGAGTCGACCGCGTGCAGCATGGCGGCGTAGCGCTCCCGGTAGTCCGCGACGACGTCCTCGCCGGCGGGCCGCAGACGCAGCAGTGACCCGCGCCGGTCGGACGGGTTCGGTGTGCGCTCGAGCAGCCCCGCGGTGGACAGCCGGTCGACCATGTTCGTCACCGCGCCGGAGGTCAGCCCGAGGAACCCGGCGACCTCGGTGGGGGTGGAGTAGCCGGTGTCACTGATGAGCACGAGGGCGCGGAGGCCACTCTCGTGCACGCCGGCGCGGGCGCTGAGTTGCGCGACCAGGCTCGCGTTGGCGCGGACGACGGCGTCGAACGCGGCCATCAGGTCCGTCGCGTCGTGCTCGTCCTGCTCACTCACGGGCTGGTCTCCAGATCTCTCTCGTTGCGGGAGATTACCGGTCCGACACGCGTCCCCCGGGCGTCGGTGCGCCTCCCGTCCGCGGTGCCCCCCGCTCTGGGGGCCTCGCGGCGGTTCCATGTTGTTGAACCGATGACTATCTTAATCATTGAGCAATCGGCCGAACGGAGATTGCGAAACAGACCATCCACGAACATCGAGGTACCCCGTGTCCAACCAGCTCCGCACCTCCCCGCTGAAGCGCATCCGTTTCGCACCCGTGGCGCTCCTCGCGGGCATCTTCGCCGCCGTGCTCCTCTCCCTCTCGCTCACCGGCACCCTCTCCGGGTTCGCCGCGAGCATCACCAACAGCAGCAACACCGCCGCCAGCGGCACGCTGATCATGCAGGAGCAGAACGCCAACGCGTCCGTCACCTGCCTCAGCACCGACGGCGGCTCGGTCTCGACCAACGCCGCCACCTGCTCCACCATCAACAAGTTCGGTGGCAGCACGACGATGACCCCGGGCAACACGGTCAACACCCCGATCACCATCAAGAACACCGGTACCGCCGCCGCCAGCACCTTCACGCTGACCCCGGGCACCACCTGCACGCAGAGCGCCAACGGCACGTCGAACGGCACCGCGACCGACCTCTGCGCGAAGATGAACCTCGTGGTCACCTCCGGCTCCACCACCGTCTTCTCCGGCACCCTCGCCAGCTTCAAGGGCGGCGCCGCGATCACGCTGCCCACCGCTCCCGCCGCCGGTGCGAGCGTCCCCTTCAACTTCGCGGTCACCCTCGACTCCTCGGCCGGCAACACCTACCAGGGCCTCGCCGCCTCGGTGCCGATGACCTGGACCTTCACCGCCTGATCCGACCCACCGCAGACCGGCGACGCTCGACCGACCCCCCTACGGTCGAGCGTCGCCATTCCCCTTGACCACGACCGACCAGGACGGAGCAGCACATGAGCCTCACCTCGGCCATCCCGCTCAGCGGGACCCTCCCGCGGCCGCTCCTCGGCGGACGTGCGATCAGCCGCTCCGAGACCGTCCTCGCCTGGTCGGTCGCCACGATCGCGGCGCTCCTCCTCACGGCCGCGGTCCTGTTCCTCACCAACGGCGGCCGCTGGTTCGTCGTCGAGACCCCGTCGATGGGTGAAGCCGCCCCGGTCGGCACGCTCGTCCTCGACATGCCGGTGCAGGCGTCGTCCCTCCGGATCGGCGACATCGTGTCCTACCGGACCGCCGCGAACCCCGACGTCACCTACACGCACCGCATCGTCGCGATCGACCCCGACGGCGGCATCCACGCCCGCGGCGACGTGAACGGCGCGGTCGACCCGTGGACGCTCACCCAGGAGAACCTGGTCGGCGCCCCGGTCCTGCTCGTCCCGCACCTGGGCTGGCTCTTCCGGGCCGCCCCGATCCTCCTGGTCGGCACGCTCCTCATCTGGGCCCTGACCAGCGTCTTCACCGACCGGGTCACCCGCGGCAGCCTGCGGATCGCCGGCAGCTCGCTCACCGTCTCGTACGCCGCGTTCGTGCTCAAGCCGTTCGTCAACGTCACGACGATCTCGAACACGTCGGCGAAGGGCAGCGTCGAGGCGACCGTGGTGTCCTCGGGCATGTTCCCCGTCCGCATCGACGCGGTCGGTGGCAACACCGTGCACCTGGTCGACGGCGAAGTGGGCCGCGTCACCATCCACGAGCTCACCCACAACGGGCAGTACCAGCTCATGTCGAACATCGACCTCGACCCGATCGGCTGGGCCGCGCTCATCGCCGCCTGCCTGCTGCCGCTGCTGTTCTGCCTGGCGATCGGCCGCGTCGAGACGGTGCGTGCGACGTGAACCTGCGTCGACTCCGTGACGGCAAGGTCGTCGCCGTCCTGCTGGTCGTCGCCCTGGCCGTCGTCATCGTGCTCAACCAGTTCGCGCCGACCCGGTCCGCGTTCACCGCGAAGGTGACCAACGGGTCGAACAGTGCCGGTACCGCCAGCTACTTCACCTGCGCGAGTGCGGTGGACGTGGACAACGCCAATGCGCTGTTCACCTACCAACTCGCCGAGGCTGCCAACGCGAGAACCGCCGTCGACGACTCCGGCAAGGCCGCGAACGGTGCCTACCAGGGGTCGATGGCCACGACGACGGCGACCCCGAAGGCCTGCCCCCGCGACACCGGTGGCGCGTACGTGCTGGACGGATCCTCGAGCTTCGTCTCCACCCCGACGATGTACCGCAACCCGACCACCTTCAGCGAAGAGGTCTGGTTCCGCACCACCGTCGCCGGCGGACTGCTCATCGGCTTCGGCAGCAACCAGGTCGCCGTCTCCGGGCAGCACGACCGCCAGGTGTACCTCAACACCAGCGGGCAGCTCGTCTTCGGCTCGTACAACAACACCACGCAGGTCGTCACGTCGCCCAAGGCCTACAGCGACGGCGCATGGCACCACGTCGTCGCCACGATGTCCGCCACGACCGGGATGCGGCTGTACGCCGACGGGGCCCTGGTCGCCTCGAACGCTGCCTTCACCGCCCCGGAGAACGCGAGCGGGTACTTCCGCGTCGGCTACGACACCATCACGGGGTGGCCGGGCGCCGGCAACTACTACTTCGCCGGCTCGATGCGGTTCGCGGCCGTGTACAGCTCGGTGCTCTCCGCCACGCAGGTCGCGAACCACTACAACGCCGGGCGCTGAGTCGTCCCACTGACGCAGCTGCCGGCGCTCGGGAGCCCGGGAGCCCGGGAGCCCGAGCATCGGCCGCCACGACGACGACCGGCGTCCCCCTGGACGCCGGCGGCCCACTCGTGGCGTCGACCGCGGATCCCGGCCGCCGCAGGACCGTACCGGCACCGGAGTCGGGCCGGACACGGCGGGGCGCTGTCGCCGACCGCCGATGATCCGTGCGGTCAGCGGGCGCAGGAGGTGCGGCCGAGCCCGAACAGGCGGATCGTGGTGATCCGCACGGTGGACGACGATGCGGCCGTCCACGTGTCGGTGAGGTCGGTGCGCACGCTGATGGTCGACGTCTTCCAGATGAAGAAGTCCGATGCGCCGAGCGTGACGTCCCGCTCGGCGGGAGTGGCGCTGATCCCGCTCGCGGCCCCGTCGACCAGGACCGTGAAGCGTTCGGGTGCGACCCCCGAGTAGGCCCACCCCACGTCGACCGCGGCGTTGCCGACGTTCACGCAGGTGAGCCCGGTCACCGGGGTGGCGACCGCGGTGGTGATCGAGCTGGTCCCGGTGGTCGTGGCCGCTGCGAAGGCCGCTGCCGCCGCTGGTGCGGGCAGTGCGACCCCGACGACGGCACACACCGTCGCCGCGACGACGACGGCCCGGGCGCGGGGGCGGCGTGGACGTGCGGCACGGTGCCGGCCGTGGCGCGGGAGCCGGTCGGTCGGGGCGTCGGTGCGGGTGCGGACGGCAGGCACCGCGGCGAACGCGGCGAGCACGAGGACCCCGGCGGTCAGTGCGACGAGCGGCGCGGTCCGGTGCTCCGCGGCCCAGACGACCGGGAGCCCGACGAGGGGGACCCGTAGGTAGCCGACGCCGACCACCGACGAGCGTGCGACGGCGGTCGAGTCCGCCTCCGGGTTCGCGTCGCCCTTGGTGACGAGGTCGCCGTGGGCGTCCACGTCCTGGAGGCGGTGCAGGCGCAGCACGCCGGCATGGTCGGGGTCCGGGAAGAGCAGCACCTGACCCGCACGGACGTCGTGGGCCGGGACCGGCTTGCTCACGACGACGTCACCGGGCAGCAGGGTGGGTTGCATGGAGCCCGTCATCACGGTGGTGGTGTGCCATCCGAGTGCGAGCGGAGCGATGCCCCAGAACGCGACCCCCAGGAGCGCCGCGATGACGCCACGAGCGGCGAGGACCACCGAGAACCGGAGCCATGACGACGAGCGCATCCCGATCCTCCTGTCCGGTGGGCGTGCGGTGGTGGTGGGCAGGGACTAGAGGTTCTGGGCTTCCCAGGTGAAGCCGAGGCTGGCGGTCGCGCCCATGAGGGTCGCGGGCGCGTCGGGGGAGACGGTGTACGTGATCTGGAAGGTCCGCGTCTCGGCCTTCGTGCCCGCGGTCTTCCAGGTGCCGAGACCGGACGCGTAGTCCTTCCGGGTCGACACGAAGGACGCGAGCGAGCCGTCGTAGAGGGTGCCGTCGGTCCCGGTCGCCGCGGTGAAGCCGTCGCAGGTGCCGTAGCCGCCACCGGTGCCCTGCTTGACCTGCAGGGTCACGGACGAGGCCAGGGCCTTGGTCTGGGTGACGTCCTTCGCGTACATGCGGACGGCGCTCGGGAGGCTGCCGCTCGAGGTCACCGCGATGCAGTTCGTGCCCGTGGAGCCCGGCTTCAGGTTCGACGCGGAGAACAGCGCACCGTTCGCGGCGTCGTTCGTCAGCGCGACCGTGCCCATCGACCAGTTGTCGGCACCGTCGGAGGAGGTCGCCGAGAAGGCCGAGTAGCTCGCCGTGGAGACGGCGATGCCGGCGGCGAGCAGTGCGGCGGGGATCACGGCGAAGGTGCCGAGGCGAGCGAGGGTGCGAGTGGGGCGACGCATTTCCGAAGGGTCCATCCTGATCATGTCACCTCGAATTTCGAGGCATCTACGACAGTACGCATCGAAATTAGAGTTTGTCAATCTTCGTGATGAACGGATGTCGACTATGCTCGCCCCGTGACCGCACCTCCTCGGCGCTCCTCGCCCGCCGACCTCGACAGGCTCCTCGACGAGGCCGTGGCGACCTTCTACGGCGCGCAGGTCGAACACGCACATCTCATGCAGCACCTCGCTGTCCGGCACGGCCTGAACCCGGTCGACCTCCGGGCGTTGCAGTTCCTCGGTGCGATCGACGACGACCGCACGCCGAAGGAACTCGGCGGGTACCTCGAGATGGGGACGGGTGCCGTGACCGCGCTCCTCGACCGGCTCACCCGACAGGGGCTGCTCGACCGCGTCCGGAATCCCGACGACCGGCGCAGCGTCCGGATCGAGCTCACGCTCGCGGGGATCGCGGTCCTCGGGTCCGTACGAGCCGCCTACCGCGGGGTGCTCGAGGGCGCGGTGGCGCCCGAGTCCCTCGAACTGTTCATCGACTTCACCGGTCGGATGTCGGACGCCCTGCGCGCAGCCGCACGCTCGGAGGAGCCCGAGGCCTGACGAGCCCGGACCCTGACGAGCCCGGACCCTGACGAGCCCGGACCCTGACGCGACCGTCGGCGGCGGCTGGCCGTCCGCGGCAGACCGCCGTCCGCGGCAGACCGCCGTCCGCGGCAGACTGGGCGCATGGCACGGAAGACCGGCGTCACGGCGCCCCGCATCACCCTCACCGAACCGACAGACCTCGAGGACTGGATGCCCGGGCCCGGCGACGTCCTGACCGGCGACCGCATCGAGGGCAAGCGCATCGGCGTCCTCGACCTGTCCGGCGAACGGCTGCCCGACCTGGAGGTCGAGGAGTGCCTCATCGAGACGCTCCGTGCCGGTGACGCGGAGCTGCGCGGCTTCCGGATCCGGGACAGCGTCGTCGAGGTCCTCGACGCCCCCGTGCTCCGTGCCGTCAGCAGTGCCTGGCGAGAGGTCCGGATCGCCGCCGGCCGTGTCGGCTCGGCCGAACTGCACGACAGCTCGCTGGCCAGCGTCGAGTTCGTCGGCATGAAGCTCGGGTTCGTGAACCTCCGCGCCTCGACGCTGACCGACGTCGTCTTCCGCGACTGCGTCATCGACGAGATCGACATCGCCGATGCCCGACTGCTGCGGGTCTCGTTCCCGGGCAGCACCGTCCGCGAGTTCGCGGGCACGAACACCCGCATCGAGGACGTCGACCTGCGCGGCGCCGACCTCGACCGACTCGAGCGACTGGACGGCATGCGTGGCGCGACGATCGGCGGCGAGCAGTTGTTCACGCTCGCTCCGCTGCTGGCCGCCCAGGCCGGCTACCGGCTCGAGTGACGGACGCACTCACGCCCACCGACCTGATCGGCCGGTGGTCGCTCGAGCGGAGGGTGCACGACCGGCTCGCCGACCTGCACGGCACCGTCACCGGCACGACCGAGCTCACAGCGGTCGACGATGACACGGTGCGCTGGCACGAGACCGGCACGATGGTCCTCGGCGACCGCACGACCCCGGTGTGGCGGACGCTGACGGTCCGACGCGGCCCGGACGGCTGTGGTCCGGACGGCCCGTGGCGGGTGTCCTTCGCCGACGGCCGTCCGTTCCACCACTGGGTGTGGGGAGCGCCGGTCGAGCACGCCTGCGCCCCCGACGACTACACGGGCCTGCTCGCCGGGACGACCGACCGGTGGAGCGTCCGCTGGCACGCGCGCGGGCCGGCGAAGGACCTGCTCCTCGAGAGCACGCTCACCCCGCTGCGCTGAGCATCAGCGTGTCGCACCGGCACCGGCACCGGCACCGGCACCGGCACTGATCGCTGCTGCGACGTCCGCCCGCAGCAGGTCGCCGTGCACCATCGCCCCGGTCTGTGACTCCGCCGCGGCCGAGGCGACCACCGTGAGCATCGCGTTCGCCGCGTTGCCGGCGGCGAAGACACCGGGGACCTCGGTCTGCCCGGTCCCCTCGACCGCGAGTACCCGGCCGAACAGCACGCCGTTGGCCTCCTGGTCGACCGGCGTCAGCCCGAGTCCGGCGGCCCACTCGACCCGGGCCTCGACCCGGCTCGCTGCGGCCAGGGCATCGAGTCCGATGACGGTCCCGTCCGCCAGCTCGACCCCGGACAGCGCATCGCCGTCCGAGAGCACGCGGGCGACCGGGGACCCGATCACGCGGATGCCACGAGCGGCGAAACCGGCCAGGACGGTGTCGTCGAGCAGGTCCGGATCCGCCACGAACGCCGTGACGTCGTCGCTCAGCGCGCGGAACATCTGCACCTGGTGCGCGGCGGCCGCCATCGTGACGAGGACCCCGATGCGTCGGTCGCGGACCTCCCACCCGTGGCAGAACGGGCAGTGCACGACCCCGCGGCCCCACTGCTCAGCGAGGCCGGGGACGTCGGGCAGCACGTCGACCGCGCCGCCGGCCACGACCACGCGGCGGGCAGCGACGACCTCGCCGGAGTCCAGGGTGAGCCGGAACCCGAGCGGGTCGTCGTCGGTGACCGGCGCGGCGGACGCGGCCACGATCCTCCCGTCCGTGACGGCGACCCCGTAGCGGGCCACCTCCTGTCGGCCGATGCGGACGAGGTCGCGAGGTGCGGTGCCCTCCTGGCCCAGGAGGTTGTGGACGCCTTCGGCAGGGGCGTTGCGGGGTTCGCCCGCATCGACGACCAGGACGGAGCGGCGCGAGCGCCCGAGGATGAGTGCGGCAGACAGGCCGGCGGGGCCGCCGCCGACGACGATGACGTCGAAGTGTTCAGACATGCGGCGATCTTCGGTCGCCGGCGATCAGGGTGGCAAGTGCTGTTGCCGGTGTGGCAAGATCGGCGGCATGACACTCGATCGGGAGGCGCGCCGCACCGAACCGACGACGGCTGACGTCGTCGACGCGGTCGGCCCGCGACTCCGGGCGCTCCGCACCCGGCAGGACGTCACCCTCGCAGCACTCGCAGAGCGGACCGGCATCTCGGTGAGCACCCTGTCGCGGCTGGAGTCCGGGCAGCGGAAGCCCACCCTGGAACTGCTGCTGCCGCTGGCGCGGGCGTACCAGGTGCCGCTCGACGACCTGGTCGGGGCGCCGCCGACCGGGGACCCGCGGGTGCACCTCAAGCCCGAGCGACACGGTCGCCGTGTCGTGATCCCGCTGACGAAGCGGACCGGTGGAGTGCGGTCGTTCAAGCAGCTCATCGAGCCGAACGACCACGGCTCGGACACCACGCTGAAGACCCACGAGGGCTACGAGTGGCTCTACGTCCTGTCCGGCCGACTCCGGCTGGTGCTCGGCGACGAGGTGTTCGACCTCGGCCCGGGCGAGGTCGCGGAGTTCGACACCCACACCCCGCACTGGGTCGGCAATGTCACCGACCAGGTGACCGAGGTGCTCTGCCTGTACGGACCGCAGGGGGAGCGGGCGCACGTGCGGTGGAAGCCCGCGCCGCGGCGGGACTGAACGGCGGTCGCAAAACGCAACGTCGGCGGCGAACCGCAACGCGATCGCGTTGCGTCTCGACGCCGACGTGGCGTTCTGCGGTCAGCCGAAGCGGCGCGGTCAGGCGACGGCGGCGCGGTACCGCTCGAGCACCTCGGGGTGCGGGTCCGCCGGGATCGACGTCGTCGGGATCGACCAGCCGGGGAGCTCCCCGGTGACGACCCACGCCGCCTGTCGTGCAGCGCCCGCGGCGACGTACTCGCCGGGCTCGGGCACCAGGACCTCGCGGCCGAAGACCTGCGCCGCGACCACGCGGACGGCCTCGTTCTGCGCGGCCCCACCGATGAGCAGCAGCCGTTCCACGGTGACACCGGTCCGCTCGACCGCGGCCAGGCCGTCGGCGAGGGCGCAGAGCATGCCCTCCACCGCGGCGCGGGCCAGGTGCGCCCGGTCCGTCGTGCCGGGCGTCATCCCGAGCAGCGAGGCGGTGGCGTCCGGCCGGTTCGGGGTGCGCTCGCCGACGAAGTACGGCACCAGGACGAGCCCGTCGGCACCGGCCGGCGCCTGCAGCGCCAGGCGACCGAGTTCGGCGTGGTCGATGCCCAACAAGCCGCCGATCACCTCGAGCACGCGCGCCGCGTTCAGCGTGGTGACGATCGGCAGGCGGGAGCCCGTGGCGTCCGCGAAGCCCGCCACCGTGCCCGTCGGGTCCTCGATGGCGGTGTCGGTCACGCCGAACACCGTGCCGCTCGTCCCGAGGGACACCGCGACGTCGCCCGCCGCCAGGCCGAGGCCGAGTGCGGCGCCCGCGTTGTCGCCCGCGCCCGCCGTGACGACGAGCCCGCGGGAGGCCCGCGCACCGCCCGGCAGGTCGACGTCCTGCTCGAGCGTGCCCATCGCCTCGGACGGCGCGACCACCCGCGGCACGATCACCGCGTCGCCGTCGTCACCGGTCTCGGCTCCGCGCAGCGGACGGCCCAGGGCGAGCTCGAACAGCTCCGGGTCGTACTCACGGCGTGCCGGGTCCCAGTAGGCGGTGCCGCTGGCGTCCGAACCGTCGGTCGCCAGGGCGTCCAGGTCCGGGCCGAGCGGGCTCTCGTCCGCCGGGCCGTAGCCGCGGAGGCGCCAGGACAGCCAGTCGTGCGGCAGCGCGACGGCGGCCACGCGGGCCACGTGCTCCGGCTCGGCGTCGCGGAGCCAGCGGAGCTTCGTGGCGGTGAACGAGGCCACCGGGACGAGACCCGTGCGGGCGACCCATGCCTCCCGTCCGAGTTCCTCGACCATCTCGGCGGCGGCGGCCGCGCTGCGGACGTCGTTCCACAGCAGTGCCGGGCGGATCACGCGACCGCCGGCGTCGAGCACGACCATGCCGTGCTGCTGGCCGCCGATGCCGATCGCGGCGACGTCGTCCAGACCGCCGGCGTCGGCGACGGCGGTGCCGAGGGCGTCCCACCAGGCGGCGGGGTCGACCTCGGTGCCGTCCGGGTGCGCGGCGCGGCCGGTGCGGACGACCTCGCCGGTGCCGGCCCGGCGGACGACGACCTTGCAGGACTGCGTGGACGAGTCGACCCCGGCGACGAGGAGGTCCTCGTCGCCGGGGTCGGTCGCGCTGGAGGCGATCTCAGCCACGAGCGCCCATCAAGTGCTCGAGGGCGAGCTGCTGCAGCTTGACGAAGCCGAAGCCCTTGCCGCCGAAGTACGCGTCGGCGTCGAACTCCTCGTAGGCGGAGGTGTCGGCGAGGAAGTCGTCGTACGACTCGCCCGCGTTCAGCGTCGGCTGCGCGAGCTCGGTGACCTTCGACGCTTCGAGGGCTGCCTGCACCTCGGGGTCGGTGCGGAAGGCCTGGGCACGCTCCTTGAGGAGCAGGTACATGCGCATGTTCGCGGCGGCCGAGTCCCAGACGCCCGTGATGTCCTCGGTGCGGGACGGCTTGTAGTCGAAGTGACGGGGGCCGTCGTAGGCGCGGCCACCCTGCGGTGCACCGTGCTCGAGCAGGTCGACGAGCGAGAACGCGTTCTGCAGGTCGCCGTGACCGAAGACGAGGTCCTGGTCGTACTTGATGCCGCGCTGACCGTTGAGGTCGATGTGGAAGAGCTTGCCCGAGTACAGCGCCTGGGCGATGCCGGCGGTGAAGTTCAGACCGGCCATCTGCTCGTGGCCGACCTCGGGGTTCACGCCGAACAGCTCCGGGCGCTCCAGGGTGTCGATGAACGCGATCGCGTGGCCGAGCGTCGGCAGCAGGATGTCGCCGCGGGGCTCGTTCGGCTTCGGCTCGATGGCGAACTTGATGCCGTAGCCCTTGTCGGTGACGTACTGGGCGAGGAGGTTGACGGCCTCGCGGTAGCGCTCGAGCGCAGCCTGGACGTCCTTGGCGGCGTCGTACTCGGCGCCCTCGCGGCCACCCCACATGACGAAGGTCTCGGCGCCGAGCTCGGCGGCGAGGTCGACGTTGCGCAGCACCTTGCGGAGGGCGAAGCGGCGGACCTCGCGGTCGTTCGAGGTGAATCCGCCGTCCTTGAAGACCGGGGCGGAGAAGAGGTTCGTGGTCACCATCGGGACGACGAGGCCGGTCGACTCGAGCGCGCCCTTGAGGCGGTCGATCTGGGTCTGCCGCTCGGCGTCGGTCGAGCCGAACGCGAAGAGGTCGTCGTCGTGGAAGGTGAGGCCGTAGGCGCCGAGCTCGTCGAGCTTCTCGACCGCCTCGACCACGTCGAGCTGGGGGCGCGTCGGGCCGCCGAAGGGGTCCGAGCCGTTGTACCCGACGGTCCAGAGACCGAAGGAGAACTTGTCGTCGCGGGTGGGCTGCACTGCCATGGGGGTCTGCCGATCGTCGTCGAGCGGATTTGTTGTCAGCGAGAACATATGCGACGAGGGGGCCGAGCGCAACCCCCGGTCGGGCTGGAGGCCGGGGCCGGGCCCGAGCTGCGCCTCCCGTCCGCCGGTCAGATGTCGTAGACCCCGTCGGCGGCCTCCCCGCCGACACCGGCCGCCCAGCCGCGACGGAGCCGTCCGGTCACGTCGCGGAACGCGGCCAGGACGTCGAGACCGTCCCGCAGCATGCCCTGGAGCTGCAGTCCCTCGTAGAGCGCGAGCAGCTGGTCGGCCGCGCGCCTCGGATCGATGGTCGCGGGTTCGCGCCCGGCGAGGACGTCCTGTTCGAACAGTCCGCGCACGGTCCGGTGGAACCCGGCGTACTGGTTGCGGTAGAAGGGCGCCGCCGGGTTCGCCGCGTCGGCACCGGCCGTCAGCGTGCTCACGAGCAGTCGCATCATCCGCGGGTCCGCCAGGTTCGCCGCGATCAGGCGCTCCAGGAACACGACGGCGCCGCCGCCAGCGGCCGTCGCGAGCAGCGGCGCGATCCGGCCCTCGTGCCACCGCATCACGGCGACCGCGACCAGGCTCTCCCAGGTCGGGAACTGTCGTTGCACCACCTCCTGATCGACGCCGGCGGCTTCGGACACCGCAGCGCTGTCCGGCCGCAGCGTCTCACCGGTTCGGATCAGCTCGATCGTGACCGCGGCGATGTGCGCACGGAGCCGGGCCTGCTCCAGGTGGTCGTCGACAGCCGGGTCGTTGTCGACTCCGGACTCGGTGTCGAGCGCGGTGTCGGTGTCGGTGTCGGTGTCGGCGTCGGTCTCGGCGTCGATCTCGTCGGCGCTTCCGGCGGAGCGGGCATCGGTGGTCATCGCAGCCTCGGTTCGTCGTGAGCCCCCCGGGTGGACGGGGCTGTGCACCGGCAGTATCCCGGCGGTGACGGACGGTCCGCGCGCCCCAGTCCTCGGGCCACGGGCCCCGACACGCGCTCCGGCTGGGCTCTCCGGCGGATGCGGGGCGCACCGTCGAGCTGCCCGGCGAGCCCGACGCGGTCGCGCAGGCCGCCCGTGCCAGCGTCACGGCACCGGCGCTCCTCCACAGGGTCGCCGCGCGGCTCCGAGCGCCCGATCGGCGCTGGGATACTCGGCACATGTCCATCGACCCCGCGGAACGGTCC
Source organism: Curtobacterium sp. MCPF17_052 (assembly GCF_003234085.1). Lineage (GTDB taxonomy): Bacteria > Actinomycetota > Actinomycetes > Actinomycetales > Microbacteriaceae > Curtobacterium. The sequence goes on along the minus strand of NZ_QKSD01000006.1, from coordinate 56,325 downwards.
GGCTCCCGCCCCACGCTCGAGGCCATCGCGCGCCAGGCGTCGGTGTCCCTGGCCACCGTGTCGAAGGTCCTCAACGGCCGCCCCGGCGTCTCCGAACCCACCCGGGAGCGCGTCGAACGCCTGCTCGCCGGCTCCGGCTACGCCCAGCGCGACACCCCGCCCGGTCCCGGCTCGCTCGTCGAGCTCGTCGTCGAGGACCTGGCCAGCGAGTGGTCGATCGAGATCGTCCGCGGGGTCGAGTCCGTCGCGCGGGAGCACGGGTACGCCCTGTCCCTCTCCGCGCTCGGCCCGGACCACGCCGTCGGCCAGGACTGGATCACCGGCGTCCTGCACCGACGACCCGCGGCCATCGTGCTGCAGTTCTCCGCCCTCACCGCCGGCCGTCGCGACCAGCTCCGCGCTCGCGGCATCCCGTTCACGGTCGTCGACCCGGTCGGGGACCCGCCCGCCGACGTCCCCGTCGTCGGTGCGACCAACACCGCCGGGGGAGCGGCTGCGACGCAGCACCTGCTGGACCTCGGGCACACCCGCATCGCGGCGGTCGCCGGGCCGCTCGACATGGCCTGCGCGGTCGACCGGTCGGCAGGGCACCGTGCGGCGCTCGCCGCAGCCGGACTGGAGGCCCGTCACACCTCCGTCCCGCCCGACCCGTCCGGCACACACGATCCATCCGTCGTCGTCGCCCGGTTCAGCCGCGAGGACGGCGAACGTGCCGCCCGTGAACTGCTGGCCGCTGTGCCCCGGCCGACGGCGATCGTCACCGGCAACGACCTGCAGGCCCTCGGCGTACTCGACGCCGCCCGGTCGCTCGGGCTCCGGGTGCCGGAGGACCTGTCCGTCGTCGGGTTCGACGACGTCGCTCCCGCACGGTGGGCCCGACCCGCGCTGACGACGATCCGGCAGCCCCTGCGGGAGATGGCCGAGCGGGCCACGCGGATGGCGCTGCGCCAGCACGCCGGCCTGGGCACGGACGGGCACGCGGGTGGTGCGCCGGACGAGCCGGTCCGGGTCGAGCTCGCCACGACGCTCGTGGTGCGCGACTCGACGGCCGCACCCGGGGCCGGGTCGGGGGACGAGCCTCCCGCCCGTCGCGACGCGACCGACGTCGAGCGGCGTGACGTGGCCACCGTCGAGCGCCGTGACGTGACCACCGTCGAGATCGTGGGCGGACCCGAGGCGCTGCGCGTCGGCCTGCACGACCACGACCCGGCCTGGGCGGTGACGTTCGCGGAGCACCGGGAGCGGATCCTCCGCGCGGTCGGACCGCTCGACGTGCGGGTCGAGCACATCGGGTCGACCTCGGTGCCGGGCCTCGCCGCCAAACCGATCGTCGACCTCGTCGTCGTCGTACCGGACGTCACCGACGAGTCCGCGTACCTCGAGCCGCTCCTGGGCGCCGGGTACGAGCTGCGGGTGCGTGAGCCGGGCCACCGCCTGGTGCGGACGCCGGCGCGGGACGTGCACGTGCACGTCTACGAGCGAGGCGCGACGGCGGTCGACGACTACCTGCTGCTGCGTGAGCGGCTGCGGAGCGACCCGGACGACCGGGCGCTGTACGAGCAGACGAAGCGGGCCCTGCTCAGCGGGACGTGGGACGACATGAACGACTACGCGGACGCGAAGACCGACGTGATCCGCGCGGTGATGGAACGGGCGCGGGTCGCAGGGGGTTACCCGGGTAACGCTCGTCGCCGACCGGCTGGGCAGGGGACCGTGATGACAGTTGACACGAGTAAACCCGTGCCGCCACACTTGCTGGACGCTCCGTCGGACCCGACGGTGTGCAACGACGCACAGGAGGACAGCACATGACGTTCACCCTCGGCATGGTCGGTGCCGGCCAGTTCTCGTCCCACTTCGCCGCCCTGTTCCAGCTGCACCCCGGCATCTCGGCCGTGTACGCCACCGACGTCATCGAGGGCCGCGCGCAGCGGCTGGTCGACGACCTCGGCCTCGCCGGCACGTACGCCGACCTGGACTCGATGCTCGCCGATCCCGCCGTCGACGCCGTCGCCGTGTTCACGCAGCGCTGGACGCACGGGCCGATCGTCGCCCGCGCACTGCAGGCCGGCAAGCACGTGTACTCCGCGGTGCCGATGGCCGTGACGCAGGAGGAGATCGCCGAGGTCATCGACCTGGTCACCGCGACCGGGCTGACCTACATGATGGGCGAGACCAGCCAGTACAACCCGGCGACGGTCTTCGCGCGGCAGAAGGCCGAACAGGGTGCGTTCGGCCGGGTGTTCTACGCCGAGGGCGACTACCTGCACGACATGGACCTCGGGTTCTACGACGCGTACAGGTACAGCGGCGGCGACGACTGGAAGGCCACCGCCAGCTACCCGCCGATGTGGTACCCGACGCACGCGATCGGCGGGGTCCTCGGCGCCATGCCGCGGCACGCGACGAGCGTCAGCTGCATCGGCGTGCGTGACGACCGGGACGACGGGGTGTTCGACAAGCAGGTCAGCATGTTCAACAACGACTTCTCGAACATGACCGCCCTGTTCGAGCTCGACGGCGGCGGGTCCATGCGCATCAACGAGTTCCGTCGTGTCGGCTACCCGTCCCCGATCCGCGAGAGCCGGTTCCGCTGGTTCGGCACCGAGGGCAGCTTCGAGCAGCTCGCGGCGACCTCGGTCTGGCAGGACAAGGACGGCGTGCAGGACGTCTCGGACCTGCTCGCCTCGGAGCCCGCGATCGGCCTGGACGACCCACTGCTGGCGGACATCGCGCCGTCCCTCCGTGAAGCCTTCAGCGCCGGGCACGCGAAGGTGCACGCGGCGGAGGCCGAGCGCCTCCCGTCCGAGTTCGACGTCGCCCCGGACGGACACGAGGGCAGCCACCGCTTCCTGGTCGACGACTTCGTCCGCGCCGTCGACGGCGGCACGCTGCCCACCGTCAACGCCTGGGTCGCGGCCCGGTACACGCTCCCCGGCCTCGTCGCGTTCCAGTCCGCGCTGCAGGACGGCGAGCGGCTGCCGATCCCGGACTTCGGCGACGCCCCGGTGCCCGTCGGGTCGCCGCTGCCGGTCCGGAGCGAGCTGTCCGGAGCATGACCGGTCGGGCGGCGTGGCCGCGTGTGCGCCGCCCTGGGCCGGCCTCGGTGCGGAGCCGCAGGGCATGACGAACGGGACGCCGGCCCCGCGGAAGGCGACACGACGTGACGTCGCCCGGCTCGCCGGGGTGAGCGACGCCGTCGTCAGCTACACGTTGAACGGCACGGCACCGGTGGCCGCCGCGACGGCGGAACGGGTGCGGGCCGCCGTCGAACAGCTCGGGTACCGACCGAACCAGGCGGCACGCGCCCTCCGCTCCGGCTCCGCGGACACCCTCGCCTTCCTCGTGCCCAGCAGCAGCGACCCCGTCTTCACGAACCCGTTCTTCGGCGAGTACGCGAGCACCCTGGAGGCCGCGGCCCGCGACCGCGGGTACGCCCTGTACACGACGGCCACGTCGTTCCGACCGGACGAGGTGCTCGCCCGGTTCCGCGAGTTCGCCGCGCGCCAGATCGACGGGGTGCTGGTGCTCGCGGGGGACACCCCGCTCGACAGCGCGGCGCTCGACGGCGTGGGGCTGCCGTGGATCGCCCTCAACGTGGCCAGCCGTGAGCGCGGGGTCGCGAGTCTCGGCACCGACCTCCGCGCGGGAGCGGTCGCGGCGACGACGCACCTGCTCGAGCACGGCTACGCATCGGTCGGGTTCGTGGGACAGGACGACCCGACCGAACCCCGGTACATCGGGTGGCTGCAGGCCTGTGCGGCGGCCGGAGTGCCGGCCGGGCCGTTCGTGGCGGCCGAGGTCACCCGTCCGGGCGGTCGGGCCGCCGGACACCGGATCGCCGACGACCGGGCCCGCGTCGGCTCCGGTGCGCACCACGGGGGCCACCGACCACGTGCCCTCTTCGTCGCGTCCGACCGGACCGCGGTCGGGGTGCTGCGGGCCTTCCACGAGCGCGGTGTCCGGGTGCCGCAGGACGTCGCGATCGCGTCCTTCGACGGCTCCTCGGAAGCCGAGTACGCCTGGCCGGGTCTGACGACCTTCCGGCAGCCGGTCGACGAGATGGCGCGGAGCGCGGTCACGCGACTGCTGGCGGCCGACCGCGACCACGCGCACGAACTGTTCCCCGGCGAACTCGTCCTCCGACGCTCGTGCGGATGTCCGGACGACACGGTCTGAGGCCGGGCCGAGAAGCGGGCGTCAGAGGAAGCCGAGGTCGCGGCCGTCCAGGGCGTCGTTCCAGGTGGTCCGACCCTGGGGCTCTTCGGCGACGTGCAGTCCGCCGTGCCCCTGCGGGAGCCCGCAGTGCCAGCTGTCGAAACGACCCGGGCAGCCCTCGTCGCGGTCCGGTCCCGCACGTCCGACAGGTGTCACGGCGCGGGGATCGGTGGTCGGTCGGTCGTGCATCGTCTGCTTCCTGTCGGGACGCCCCCTCCTTGGACGGACCGACCGGGCATTCCGTCACGAATCCGTTCCGTGCGGGCGAGTCCGGGGGCGACGGTGCATGCTCGGATGCGGCCGTCGACCGGACGGACGAACCCCTGGACCGTCGGAAGGTGAGGATGCGCGACGATGACCCGCTCGGCCGCGCCGAGGACTCGACGCTCGTCGTCCGCGCCGTGGACGGCGACGTACCGGCCTTCGCCGTCCTCGCCCGTCGTCACGGTCCGCTGATGCGCGTCTACGCCGAACAGATGCTCGGATCGAACGTCGAGTCCGACGACGTCGTGCAGGAGTCGTTCCTCACCGGGTGGCGCCGTCTGTCGGACCTCGACACCCCCGCCCGCTTCCGGCCGTGGATGATGCAGATCGTCACCCGGAAGGCGATCGACCGGCTCCGCCGACGCCGGCACCACGACGACGTCGACGAGATCGAACCTCCCGCGGACCCGTCTCAGAGCCCGGAGCGTATCGTCGAGGCGCGGCTGCAGCTCGACGCGATGTGGGCTGCGTTGGACCGGCTCCCTGCCGACCAGCGTCGCTGCTGGCTGTTGCGGGAGACGGCCGGGTACAGCTACCAGGAGATCAGCGAGGCGCTCGAGCTGCCGGTCTCGACGGTCCGAGGGCTCCTCGCTCGGGCACGGCAGTTCCTGCTCCGGGAGATGGAGGCGTGGCGATGAGCGACGACGACCAGACCCTGCCTGCCGACGTCCTGCCCGACGCCGACCTCGACGGCCACACCTTCGACGAGCTCGCGGAGTACCTGGACCGCGGGCGGACCCCCCGGGACCCGGACATCGAGTCGTCCGCCGCCTGCCGCCTCGCCCTGTCGAACATGCAGCGCCTCCGCGAGCTCTCGGTCGACGCCATGCAGCGTCGTGCCGACGCCGACCCCGACCGCGAGAACGCCTGGATCGACGGCCTGCTCACCACGATCCGGGCGGAGATCACGTCCGGACGTGACGTCCCCGTCAGTCATCCGGACCCGCGGCTGCGACTCGTGCTGACCGAGGCCGCGGTCCGCAACCTCATCCGCCGCGCCGGTGACAGCACCGGCGGGATCGTGATGGGACGGTGCACCCTGACCGGTGACGTCTCGACCCCGGGCACGCCGATCACCGTCGACCTGACCGCGGCCATCGCCTACGGCCAGGTCGCCGAGCAGACCGCCGACCGCCTCCGACGTCGTGTGGTGGACGTGCTCACCCGTCACACCGAACTCGTCATCGAGCAGATCGACGTCCGTTTCGACGACGTCTACGTCCCCTAGGAGCACCCGTGGCCGACGACCAGGAGCTGTCCCGCCGCTTGACCGACGTCGCGCGCGGGACCGACGGCGTGAGCCACGTGTTCCCGGCGCAGTCGATCGTGCGGGTCGCGGCGGACGCGGTGGCGGCGCAACTCGAACTCCGTCAGCCGGGGACCATGGTGGACGTCCACCGCGGCGGTGGGGCCGTCCGGATCGCCGCGGAGGTCGCGGTCGACGGTGCTCGACCCGCGACGGAGACCGTGCGCGAGGTCGGTGAACGCATCCGCTCCGTCGTGGACGCCGAGCCCGGCCCTCGCCCCGACACCATCACGGTGGTGGTCCGGCTGGTCGACGACACCGTCGGGCTCACCGCGGACGACGTCGCGGCCGGTACGGTCTGACCCGACCGCATCCCGACGACGTCCGCCATCGCCACCCGCGACTGAGCCGGCAGGCCCTGCACTGCCGGGCCGTCAGCCCCGCACCTGCCGGTCGGGCACCGATCCGGCCGGCGTCGACGGCGTTCGCACGATGTGACGGACCCGGATGTGTCGCCGCGTGCCGCCCGCCGCCGCGGACGGCACGCCGCGACGCCGTCAGGAGCGGGTGCGGGGCATGAACCAGGCGAGCACGAGCGGGATCGCGCTCAGCCCGAAGACCCACCAGAACGTGCCGGTGAACGCGCCGGCCACCGCCGTCGGGGTGGCGGCCCCGGCGAGGAAGTGCTCCAGGATCACCGCGACCACCGTCACACCGAACGGGGCGCCGACGCGCTGGACGATGCTGAACGCCGCGCTCCCTCTCGGGGTCTCGGCCTGACTGAGGCTCGCGAACGCCAGGGTCATCACCGGGAGCGACGCCGCACCCATCCCGAAGCCCTGGACGAACTGCGCGGCCAGCAGCAGGACCGACTCCCCGCTGGCACCGGCCGTGGCGAACGGGACGATGCCGAGCATGAGCAGCACGACGCCGCCCGCCACGACGACCCGCTGGTCGATCCGGGCGGACATCTTGCGGCTGAGCACGATGAAGGCCATCGTGCCGAGTCCCTGCGGGATGAGCAGCAGCCCCGTCTGGAGCACGCTGACGCCGCGGACCTGCTGGTACCAGAGCGGCAGGAGGAACATCAGCGCGTACATCGAGAACCCGCCGACGAACGTGATGACGCTCGACAGGCCGAAACTGCGCCGGGCGAACACACGGACGTCGACCAGGGCCTGCGTCCCGCGACGGAGCGCGGTGAGGACGAACGCCACGAGGAGCGCCACGCCGACCGTGAGGGGGAGCCACGCCTGCACCGCACGGAAGCCCTCGGTACCGGTGAGTTGGCTCACGCCGAAGGCGACCAGAGCGACGCCGGGCGTCAGCAACACGAAGCCGAGCAGGTCGAACCGGTGGCCGCGCTGGCCGGTCGTCGCCGGCAGGTACCGCGGTGCGAGCACGAGTGCGGCGACGCAGATCGGGACGTTCACGAAGAACAGCCAGTGCCAGCTGATCGACTGGACGATCGAGCCGCCGATGATCGGGCCGAGGATCGGCGCGAGCTGCCCGATCAGGCCGATCGTCGCGATCGCCCGGCCGATCCGCTCGCGACCGGCGGCGCGGGTCAGGATCGTGATCGTCACCGGGAGCACCAGTCCGGCGCCGAGGCCCTGGAGCACCCGGAACACGACGAGTGAGGGCAGTGACCAGGCGAGACCGCACAGGAGCGAGCCGACCGTGAACAGGCCGACCGCGACCATCCACGTGGAGCGGGCACCGATCCGTTCCGAGAGCCAACCGGACACCGGGATCACCGAGACGTAGGCGAGCAGGTAGCCGGTCGCGATCCACTGCGTGTCGGCCACGGGTGCATGGAACACGCGGTGGAGGTGGTCGAGCGCGATGTTCACGATGGTCGTGTCGAGGAGTGTGGTGAGGGCTCCGAGCACCAGCACGAGGCTGATGGCGTTGAGCCGCCGGGCGCTCACCGGCGCGGTGTCGGTGGAGGGAGGGAGTGGGTTGGTTGTCGTCATGCTGCGCACACTACACCGTGCAGTGTAGTTCTCAGCAAGACCGGTAAGGTCAGCTGTGTGGGAGCTGCCGTACCGTCGAGACCGCTCCGCCAGGGCCAGGCGGAGAAACGATCAGCGATCATGGCCGCTGCACGGGAACTCTTCGTGCGGGACGGCGTCGACCGCACGAGCATGGACGCGGTCGCCGCGCGGGCCGGAGTCTCCAAGCGCACCGTGTACGACTACTACGGCGACAAGCGCGGGCTGCTCCTCGGGGTCGTGGTCGACGCCGGCGAGTCCCTGGTCGCGTCGCTCCGGACGGCCCTGGACACGCACCTCTCCGACGAGGCGGACATCCCCGACACCGCCGCTCTGGAAGGCGCACTCACGGAGTTCGCCGTCGAGATCGGGTCGTCGATGCTCGGCTCCTCGGACTACGCCACCACCGTCAAGCTCATCTCGGAGAACCGCACGCTGCTGCCGGAGTTGGAGCAGCACCCACTGAACTCCGCCCCGGAAGAAGCTCTCGCCGAGCGGATCGCACACTTCGCGGGCACCGGCCTGCTCGACGCCGATGACCCGCGCCTGGCGTCGGACCACTTCAACGCGCTCACCACCCTGCTCGCCTGGAACAACTGGATCCCGGGTGAACCCGCGCGTGCCGAGGTCCGCGACATCATGACGAGCGGCGTGCACGCGTTCATGCGGGCGTACGGCGCACGCTGACGCGTCCGCATCGGGCGGAACGCGGTCGACGGCGCGAGACGGCGCACGAAAGTTTTCCGGTCCTCCCGTCCGGCTTGTCCCGGCCGCCCGCCCGTCCGTAGCGTCGACCGCAGACGCACGATGCGAGGGAGCATGCGATGACGGAGGACCGGTTGCGGGTCGCGATGATCGGGCACGGCTTCATGGGAGCCGCCCACTCGCAGGCCTGGCGGGTGGCGCCACGCTTCTTCCCGCTCGAGCGGGAGCCCGAGATGACCGTCGTGGTCGGCCGCGACCTCGAGCGCACCGAGGCGGCCCGCGACCGCTTCGGCTGGCAACGCGCCGAGACCGACTGGCGTCGCGTCGTCGAGGACCCCGACGTCGACGTCGTCGACGTCTGCTCGCCGGGGTCGTCGCACGTCGAGGTCGCGATCGCTGCCCTGGAGGCCGGCAAGCACGTCCTCTGCGAGAAGCCGCTCGCCAACACCGTCGCCGAGGCGGAGGCCATGGTCGCCGCCGCTTCGTCGGCCGCGACGCGCGGGGTGCGCTCGATGGTGGGCTTCAGCTACCGGCGCGTCCCCGCCCTCGCGTTCGCCCGGCAGCTCGTGCAGGCCGGCCGGATCGGCGAGGTCCGCCACGCTCGTGCGCTGTACCTGCAGGACTGGCTCACCGACGCGGACGGTCCGATGACGTGGCGGCTGGACGCGTCCCTCGCCGGGTCCGGCTCGCTCGGCGACATCGGCGCGCACGCCGTGGACCTCGTCGAGCACATCACGGGCGCGACGCTCGGCACCGTGAGCGGCACGCTCGAGACGTTCGTGCACGAGCGCCCGTTGCTCGCCGGGGGTGTCGGCCTGTCCGGTACAGCCTCGGAGGAGCGCGGCCGGGTCACGGTCGACGACGCGGCCTGGTTCCTGGGGCGACTGACGGGAGGCGCGGCCCGGCCCGGTGGGTCCGTCGCCTCGTTCGAGGCCACCCGGTACGCGACCGGGCGGAGGAACGGTCTGACCATCGAGATCAGCGGGTCCACCGGAGCGATCGCCTTCGACCTGGAGGCCATGAACGAACTCCGCGTGTACGACCAGGCCGCTCCGGCGGGCGAGCAGGGGTTCCGCCGGGTGCTCGTCACCGAACCGGAGCACCCGTACATGGCGCACTGGTGGCCGACCGGGCACACGATCGGCTACGAGCACACGTTCGTCCACGAGGTCGCCGACTTCGTCACCGCGATCACCACCGGACAGCAGCCCGAGCCGTCCTTCGCCGTGGGGTTGCACGTGCAGGACGTCCTGGACGCCGTGCAGCGGAGCGCCGCCGACGGCAGCGCCTGGACGACCATCCCCACGCGATGACCCCTCCCTCCCCCGAATCCTCAGGAGCAGCACCCATGCAACGCCAGGCACTCGTCGTCCGCGGCGGTTGGGACGGGCACATGCCCGTCGAGACCACCGAGCTGTTCATCCCCTTCCTGCGCGACAACGGCTTCGACGTCCGTGTCGAGGAGGGCACCGCCGTCTACGCCGACCAGGCCGTGATGGACACGGTCGACCTCGTGGTGCAGGTCAACACGATGTCGACCATCGCGAAGGAGGAGTTCGCCGGCCTGCAGCGCGCCGTCCTCGCCGGCACCGGCATGGCCGGGTGGCACGGCGGCATCGCGGACTCGTACCGGGACAACGCCGACTACCTGCACATGATCGGTGGCCAGTTCGCCCACCACGCGGGCAAGCACCCGTCCGAGCGCGTCGGCGAGCAGTCCGACAACTACATCCCCTACACGGTGCACGTGACGGACCTCGGCCGCGAGCACCCGATCACGCAGGGCATCGACGACTTCGACCTGGTCAGCGAGCAGTACTGGGTGCTCAGCGACGAGTACGACGACGTGCTCGCCACCACCACCCAGGAGGCCCGGAGCTGGGACGCCTGGAACCGGCCGGTGACCTCGCCGGCGATCTGGACCCGGCAGTGGGGCAAGGGGCGGATCTTCGTCTCGGCGCCCGGGCACCGCATCGAGATCGTCGAGTCGCAACCCGTCCGCACGATCATCGAGCGCGGCCTGCTGTGGGCCGCCCGATGAGCGCCGCACCCCTCCGCGTCGGCATGGTCGGCGTCGGCAACATCAGCCGGCAGTACCTCGAGCAGTTCCCGTCGCTGCCCGACCTCCGGCTCACCGCGGTCGCCGACCTCGACACCGCCCGGGCTGCGACGGTCGCCGACGAGCAGGGCGTGCACGCCCTCGGGGTCGACGAGCTCCTGCAGTCGGACGAGGTCGACGTCGTGTTGAACCTGACGGTCCCGGCGGCGCACGCCGAGGTGGCACTCCGGGCACTCGCTGCGGGCAAGCACGTCTACGGCGAGAAGCCGCTCGCGCTGAGCACCGCCGAGGCATCTCCGGTGCTCGCCGCCGCCCGGACCGCGGGCCGGCGGGTCGGCAGCGCGCCGGACACCGTGCTCGGCACCGGTGTGCAGACCGCCCGCGCCGCACTCGACGAGGGTCGGATCGGCACGCCCGTCGCGGCCGCGGTGTCGTGGAGCGCGCCCGGCCACGAGCTCTGGCACCCGGCGCCCGGCTTCTACTACCAGCCCGGCGGCGGTCCACTGCTGGACATGGGCCCGTACTACCTGACCAGCCTCGTCACGTTCTTCGGGTCCGTCGTGCGCGTCAGCGGGAGCACCACCCGGTCGACCCGGGAACGCACGGTCGCGACCGGGCCGAACGCCGGGCAGGTCCTGGCCGTCGACGTCGACACCCACGTCGTCGCGATCCTGGAGCACGAGGGCGGGGTCGTCTCCACGCTCACGGTGTCGTTCGAGGTGTGGGCGACCGAGGCGCCGCTGTTCGAGGTGCACGGCACCGCCGGGTCGCTGTCGGTCGCCGATCCGAACCGGTTTTCCGACCCGACCCGGATCGCGGCGCCTGCGGACCGGACGTTCCGGGAACTGCCCGTCCTCGCCGGGTTCCCCGACGCCGGACGGGGCGTCGGTCTCGCCGACATGGCGCGGGCGATCGCGTCGGGGGAGCCGCACCGGGCCTCCGGTGACCTCGCGTTCCACGTGCTCGACGTCATGGAGTCCATCGTGACCGCGGGGCGGACGCACGGCGTCGTCGAGGTGGTGAGCCGGGCCTCCCGGCCGGCGGCGGTCCCGCTCGCGTAGCCCGGCGGACGGGCATCGCAGCGGCAGGTCCGGTGCGGTGATCGGTCGGTCGGCGCGAGGGACCGCGCTCCCGTCAGCCGCCGGACGCCGCCGAGATGGCGACCGGCGACCCGGCCGCGCCGCAGGCCGCCCCGACCGACGCGACGGCGTCCTGCAGCCCGACGTCGTCCGGGTCGAGCGCGAGCGCCGAATCGGTGGCCGGGTGGTCTGTCAGCCACGTCTGCAGTGCGCCGACCGACGTGCCGACGTCGCCGACGGACGGGAGCCGTTCGTAGACGAAGCGCGCGGCGTCGAGTCGGGACCGGTACGCCTCGTCCCCGAGCTCACCGCGCTGGTGTGCGTCGGCGGCGTTGAACGTGATGGTCTCGACGGCGCTCACCTGCCCGCACACCGCTGCGGCGCTGACGTCGGTGTCGCCCGGGGGCAGCGCCCGGGGCGTCGCGCTGACGGTCACGGTCTTCGTCGGTGCTGGTTCGTCGGCCGTGCACCCGCTGAGCGTCACCACCCCGACGGTGCCGATGACGAGTGCGGTGATGACGTGCGCGCTGCGTGCCCCCATGCGGTCGATCCTGGCAGGGGAACCCGCCTCCACACCCTCGTCGTCGTCCGGATGATGCCGATCCGTGATGTCCGGCCCCGCTCTTCCAGCGGCGGGCGCGTCCGATGCCGACGGGAGGTGGGCACATGGCGCGCTCCATTTGTCGGCATCGCCGACAAATGGGTTGCGCGAAGCGCTTCGACGCTGTTAACGTCGCCGTCGCAAGCTCGTCGAAGCGCTTCACAAGCCCTCCACGAGCCGCCCGACAGCAGCGACGAACGAGCACGAGGAGGTGCGCGCATGGTGACGATCCACGAGGTGGCGAAGGCCGCGGGCGTGTCGATCTCGACCGTCTCGTACGCCCTCTCCGGCAAGCGCAGCATCTCCGCCACCACCCGCGAGCGCATCGACCGGGCGGTCGCGGACCTGGACTACCGCCCGAACGCCGGCGCCCGGATGCTCGCCGGCGCCCGGACGAACATCCTCGCGCTGTCCGCCCCGATCCGGGAGGACGCGCACCTGCCGACGCACATGCGCTTCGTCACAGCGGTCGTCGAGGCTGCTCGGGCGCACGACGACGACGTCCTCCTGCTCGCCCGCGACGACGAGGTCACCGGCATCCGTCGCGTGGTCGACAGCTCGCTGGTCGACGGGGTCGTCGTGCTCGGCGTCTCCACGGACGACGAGCGGGCCGAGGTCGTGCGCCGTTCCGGTGCCGCGGCCGCGTTCGTCGGCGTCCCGGGTGACACCACGGGCCTGACCTGCATCGACCTGGACTTCGCCGAGGCCGGACGCGAATCCGTCCGGGCGCTCGCCGCCGCGGGGCACCGCAGCATCGGGGTCATCGGGCACCCCGCCACCTACGTCGAGCGGCACACCGGCTTCATCCGTCGGTTCGCCGACGCGTTCGAGGACGAGTGCCGGTCCGCCGGCATCGCGACCCTCGCCCGGTACCCGTCCCTCGACCGCGTCGACCAGCGTGCGGCCGCCGACGAGCTGCTCGCCGGCCTGCCCGACATGACGGCGCTCGTGTTCCACTGCAACGAGCCCGTCGTCGAGGCCGTCCTGGCCCACCTCGTGTCCCGGGGCATCCGTGTCCCCCAGGACGTCTCGGTCGTCGCCGCCTGCGCGAGCTACGACACCGACGCGCTCGAGGTCCCCCTGTCCACCATCCCCCTCCCGCTCGAGGAGATGTGTCGCGGCGCCGTGGAGGGCGCCGTCCGTCAGGTCGACGGTGCCCGTGAACCGGGCGTCACACTCCTCCGACCGCGGTTCATCGACCGCGGGTCCATCCGACCGGTGCACTGACCGGACACGGCTCCACCGGCGTCTTCGGCCGTGCACTGTCGAAGCGCTTCGATACTGCGACACCCATCACCAACTACGAGGAAGTAGCGACATGAAGAAGTCACGCCTGCTCGGCGCACTCGCCGGGCTCGCCGCGACCGCCGTCGTCCTGACCGGCTGTTCCGCCGGTGGGAGCGCCGACGACCGCAGCAACGAGGACGGCAAGACCCTGAAGCTCTGGCACTTCGAGTCCGAGGACTCCGCCATGGGCAAGGCCTGGAAGGAGTCCATCAAGGTCTTCGAGAAGGAGACCGGCGCGAAGGTCGAGTTCCAGGAGAAGAGCTTCGAGCAGATCCGGAAGACGGCCAGCCAGTCGCTGAACTCCGACCAGGCGCCGGACCTCATCGAGTACAACAAGGGCAACGCCACCGCCGGCCTGCTCGCCAGCCAGGGTCTGCTCAGCCCGCTCGACGACGCGGTGGAGAAGTACGGCTGGGACGACAAGCTGGCGAAGTCCCTGCAGACCACCGCGCGCTACGACGACAAGGGCGTGATGGGCTCCGGCTCCTGGTACGGCGTGCCCGACTACGGCGAGTACGTGGAGTTCTACTACAACAAGGAGCTCTTCGAGAAGTACGGCGTCGAGGTCCCGAAGACCCAGGCCGACCTCGAGAAGGCCATGGCGACGTTCGAGTCGAAGGGCGTCACGCCGCTCGCCGAGTCGGCCGCCGAGTACCCGCTGGGCCAGCTCTGGTACCAGCTCGCGCTGTCCAAGGCGGACCGCAGCTGGGTGAACGACTACCAGCTGTACAAGAACCCGGTCGACTTCTCCGACAAGGAGATCTCGTACGCCACCAAGACGATCAAGGACTGGACCGACAAGGGCTACATCTCCGGCGACTCCACCGGCATGAAGGCCGAGGACGCGGGCACCGCCTTCATCAGCGGCAAGTACCCGATGTTCTTCTCCGGCTCCTGGTGGTACGGCCGCTTCGGCACCGAGATGCAGCAGGACTGGGGCACCTTCCTGTACCCGGGCGCCGAGATGTCGCCCGGTTCGTCCGGCAACCTCTGGGTCGTCCCGACCAAGGCGAAGAACAAGACGCTCGCCGAGAAGTTCATCGACATCACGCTCCGTCCCGAGATGCAGGCGATCATCGGCAACAACGGTGGTGTCCCGGTCGCGGCGACCGAGTCCGACATCACCGACGAGAAGAGCAAGGAACTCATCGCCAACTTCAACACGCTCACCGAGCGTGACGGTCTGGCGTACTACCCCGACTGGCCCACGTCGACGTTCTACGACCAGCTGAACGCCGGTCTGCAGAGCGTCCTCAACGGCAGCAGCTCGCCGAAGCAGGTCAACGAGGAGCTCGGCCAGCAGTACGCCGACGGCGTGAAGGCCGTCACGGGTTGACCTGACGGTCTCGACCCTCCGGTCACCTGCACCACCCCGGTCGCCGACGCGGCCACCCGGGAGGCGCGTGACGAGTCCGACTCGTCACGCGCCTCCCGGCCCCCTCACCCGCACCACCCCACTCCCCGGAAGGGAAGCCCGACGATGGCGTCCAGTCCTCCCATCGCGCCGCTCCGCGGCCGCGTGCCCCGCCCCCGCCGCCGCGACGACGGCGCGATCATGCCCGCCTCCGGCCGCGGCAGCTACTGGTTCTACCTGCTCCCCGGCTTCGTGCTGCTGGCGGCGATCATCCTCGTGCCGCTCGGGTGGAACGTGTACCTGTCGTTCACGAACTACCGCGGGATCCTGCCGCCGCAGTTCACCGGGCTCGACAACTGGCGCCGGCTGATGGCCGACGGGCAGTTCTGGATCTCGTTCCGGAACAGCATCGTGATGATCCTGGCGATGGTGATCGTCCCCACCAGCCTGGGGCTCGTCCTCGCCGCCGCGCTGTTCGACGTGATCGGCAAGAAGTTCGGCGGCAAGCTCGCCAGCTTCCTCCGCGCCACCTACTACCTGCCGCAGATCCTGCCGGCCGTCATCGCGGCGATCGTCATCGGGTGGATCCTCCGCCCGGAGAACGGCGCCCTCAACGCGGTCCTCGGCGCGGTCGGCCTCGACGGCCTGCAGCACAACTGGCTCGGCAGCCCGGACACGGCGCTGCTGTCGGTCGCGGTCGTGCTCGTCTGGGTGCAGATCGGCTACCCGGTCGTCGTCTTCATGGCGGCCCTGCAGCGCGTCGACCCGGAGCTCTACGAAGCCGCCGAACTCGACGGCGCGAACTGGTTCCAGCGGTTCCGCTCCATCACGGTGCACATCATCCGGCCCGAGATCTTCGTCGTCGTGCTCACCTGCACGATCGCGGCCCTCAAGGTGTTCGGGCCCGTCTACGCCCTCACCGGCGGCGGCCCCGGCAACGCCACGATCGTGCCGAGCTACTACTCGTACAGCCAGTTCTTCCAGGCGCAGCAGGTCGGGTACGGCGCGACCATCGCCACCGCGCTGACGGTCGTCATCGTGATCGTGGCCATCGGGTTCATCGCCGCCCAGAACCGGGCCGAACGCAAGGAGGAGGCACGATGACCGTGTCCGCACCCAGCACCAGGGCGACCGTCACGGCGGACGCGGGACGGGCCTCCCGGCCGACGACGAAGCCGCGCAAGCGACCGGGCGAAGGCGGGGTCAAGCGGCCCGCCGACTGGGTCGTGCTCACCGGTGGGATCGTCATCGCGGTGCTCATCGCCGCGCCGTTCCTGCTCATCCTGCTCAACTCGTTCAAGACGCCCGCGGACTACGCGGCCGGCGGGCCGCTCGCCTGGCCGACGCAGCTGTCCTTCGACGGCATCACGACGTTCTGGAACCGGGTCGACTTCCCGCTGAAGCTCTGGAACAGCGTGTTCATCAGCGGCATGGTGGCGCTGCTCGCGGTGCTCATCTCGATCCTCAACGCCTTCGCGATCGGTATCGGTCGGGTCCGGTACCGCACCTGGATCGTGGTGCTGTTCATGCTCGCGAACATGCTGCCGCAGGAGGTCCTGCTCTACCCGCTCTACATGATGTTCAAGGGCATCGGACTGTACGACAACGTGTGGAGCGTCATCATCGTCTTCACGGTGATCCAGTCCGCGTTCGGCACGTACCTGCTGTCGAGCGTCTACGGGACTTTCCCGAAGGAGATCCTCGAGGCCGCCGCGCTCGACGGCGCCGGCCGCTGGCGTGTGCTCTGGCGGGTCATCGTCCCGATCAGCCGCCCGACCCTGTCGGTCCTGCTCATCTTCTTCTTCATCTGGACGTGGAACGAGTTCCTCATCCCGCTGACCTTCCTGGTCAGCAACGACAACCAGACGGTCCCCGTCGCGATCTCCCTGCTGCAGGGCGACCGGCTGATGGACGTCACCACCACGAGCGCGTCGGCCCTGCTCGGCCTCATCCCGACGCTCGTGTTCTTCCTCATCTTCCAGCGCACCCTCGCGCGCGGCATCACGGCAGGAGCGGTCAAGTAATGAAGTTCACCGACGGGTTCTGGCAGCTCAGGCCCGGAGTCCACCCCGTGTACGCCGCCGAGGCGTACGACATCGACGCACGACAGACGCCGGAGGGTGACCGCCTGGTCGTCACCGCGCCGACGAAGGTCATCGCGTCGCGGGGCGACACCCTCAACCGTCCGACCCTGACCGTCTCGCTGTCGAGCCCGATGGCGGGCGTCGTCACCGTCCGCGTCGAGCACTTCCGGGCACCGCGTCCGGAGCTCTCCTTCGACCTGGTCGGCCAGGAGGCGGGGCACGGCTCCGCCACGGTCACCGACGGTGTCGGGACCCTCACCTCCGGCGACCTGTCGGCCGTCGTCACGCCCGGGGCGCCGTGGGACCTGCGGTTCGTCGCCACCGATGCGGACGGTGCGGGCCGGGTGCTCACCGGCTCGGGGCACAAGTCGCTCGGGTACGTCACCCTCGACCCCGGCGCCGAGGTCTCCCGCGGGGTGGTCGGCAACGCCCGGGTCCAGGGCGCGGACGCACCGGCGTCGGACCGGTTCGTGCACGCGCAGCTCGACCTGGGCGTGGGTGAGCTCGTCTACGGGCTCGGCGAGCGCTTCGGTCCGCTCGTCAAGAACGGGCAGACCGTCGACATCTGGAACGCCGACGGCGGCACGTCGAGCGAGCAGTCGTACAAGAACGTGCCGTTCTACCTGACCAACCGCGGGTACGGCGTCCTCGTCGACCACCCCGGGCACGTCTCCTTCGAGGTCGGTTCCGAGACCGTCGAGCGCGTGCAGTTCTCGGTGCCGGGGGAGTCCCTGGTGTTCCACGTCATCGGCGGCGGCAGCCCGTCAGCCGTCCTGGAGCGGTACACCCAGCTCACCGGTCGTCCGGCGCACGTGCCGGCGTGGTCCTACGGCCTGTGGTTGTCCACGTCGTTCACCACGGACTACGACGAGGCGACCGTCACCTCGTTCGTCGACGAGATGACCGCCCGCCAGCTGCCGGTCTCGGTGTTCCACTTCGACTGCTTCTGGATGCGCGAGTTCACCTGGTGCGACTTCGAGTGGGACCCCCGGGTGTTCCCGGACCCCACCGGCATGCTCGGACGGTTGCACGACAAGGACCTGCGGGTCTGCGTCTGGATCAACCCGTACATCGGGCAGGCCTCGAAGCTGTTCGACGAGGCCGCCGACGCCGGGTACCTGGTGCAGAACCCGGACGGCACCGTCTGGCAGTGGGACCTCTGGCAGGCCGGCATGGGGCTCGTCGACTTCACGAACCCGGACGCCACCGCCTGGTACCAGTCGAAACTCCGGGCCCTCGTCGAGCAGGGCGTCGACTGCTTCAAGACGGACTTCGGCGAGCGCATCCCCCTCGACGTGGTCTACGCCGACGGCAGCGACCCCGAGCGGATGCACAACTGGTACACCCAGCTGTACAACCAGGCCGTGTTCGAGGTGCTGCAGGAGACCAAGGGCCAGGGCGACGCGGTCGTGTTCGCCCGCTCCGCCACCGCCGGCGGCCAGCAGATGCCGGTGCACTGGGGCGGGGACAACACCTCGTCGTTCCCGTCGATGGCGGAGACCCTGCGCGGCGGCCTGTCCCTGGCGCTGTCCGGCTTCGGTTTCTGGTCGCACGACATCGGCGGCTTCGAGGGCACCCCGGACCCGGCCGTCTTCAAGCGCTGGGTGCAGTTCGGGCTGCTCTCGTCGCACAGCCGGTTCCACGGCAGCAGTTCCTACCGGGTGCCGTGGGCGTTCGACGAGGAAGCGGTCGACGTCACGCGGGCCTTCACCGAGTTGAAGCTCCGGCTGATGCCGTACCTGTACGCGGCCGGGCTCGAGGCGTCGGCACGGGGCATCCCGGTGATGCGTCCGATGCCGCTGGCGTTCCCGGACGACCCGACCGCCGCGTACTGCGACCGGCAGTACCTGCTCGGACCGGACCTGCTCGTCGCGCCGGTGTTCAGCGAGTCCGGCGACGTCGAGTACTGGCTGCCGGCGGGCTCGTGGACGAACTGGTTCACGGGCGAGGTCGTTCCCGGCGGGGTCTGGCGGCGCGAGCGGCACGGCTTCGACACCCTCCCGCTCTGGGTCCGCGAGGGCGCGGTCCTGCCGCTGTCCACCCGCACCGACCGGCCGGATCACGACTACCACGAGGCGCTCGAACTCCGCGCGTTCCCGGGCGCCGGTGGTGCCGGCACCCGTGACGTGGTGGTGACGTCCCCCGACGGCCGGGCCGTGACCTACGCGGTCGCGTTCGCCGACGACGGCACGGTCACGGCCGCCGGCTGACACGCGATCATCCGTTCGCGCTGGGCGACAGTCCTCGCGGCCGCCACCACGAGGACTGTCGCTCAGCGCGAACCGAGCGAACAGGCGGACCGAGCGAACCGAGCGGACAGCGCGGCACGCGGCCGACCTCGCCGGCCGCACTACGCTGGCGGGACGGACGATCGGAGCGGACATGTCGGAGGCGAGCACAGCCTCCCGTCCTGCGCGCACCACGGACGTCGTCCGGCGCCGCAACCTCGCCCGGGTCCTGCGACTCGTGCACGAGCGTGGACCGATGCCCCGCTCCGCCCTCACCCGTGAGACCGGACTGAACCGCTCCACGGTCGCCGCCCTCGTCGGCGAACTCGTCGACCTCGGCCTGGTCGTCGAGGGGGACGCGCCGCCCGCCACCGGCGTCGGACGTCCGAGTGCGACCGTCTCCGCTTCGGCCGAGGTCGTCGCCCTCGGGATCGTCCCCGAGATCGACGCCGTGACCCTGGCCGTCATCGGCCTCGACGGCACCGAACACGAGCGGCGGACGGTCCGGACCCCCTCGGTCCCGACACCGGACGAAGCGCTCGCCATCGCCACCGACCTGGTCGCGGCTGCGGCCGAGCGGCAACGGACCGCGGGCCGACGGGTCGTCGGCGTCGCGGTGTCGGTCCCCGGGATCGTCCGGGTCGGTGACGGTGTCGTCCGGTACGCCCCGCACCTCGCCTGGCGTGACGAGGCGTTCGCCGCTCCGCTCGCCGAGCGCACCGGGCTGCCGGTCCGGGCCGCGAACGACGCGAACCTCGGTGTCACCGCGGAGTTCCTCTACGGCGCCGGGCGCGGGGCGACCGACGTCGTGTACGTCAACGGCGGTGCGAGTGGCATCGGTGGCGGGATCATCACCGGCGGCCGCCCCCTCGCCGGTGCCGCCGGGTACGCGGGGGAGCTCGGCCACACCTTCGTCGCGGCGAACGGGATCCGCTGCCACTGCGGGGCCGTCGGGTGCCTGGAGACGGAGGCCTCGCAGGCAGCGCTGCTCGATGCCGCCAGACTCGGGATCGACCAGGCCGACCGGCTCGGCGACGTCCTCGCCGACGGTCCCCGTCCGGAGTTGGCGGCCGTCGTCGACCGGCAGGTCACCGCGCTCGCCGTCGCCATCCGCAACGTGGTGCACACGGTGAACCCGGACGTCGTCGTGCTCGGCGGGTTCCTCGGCACACTGCTCCGCCATGTCGGCAGCCGACTCGAGGACGCCGTGCGGGCCCAGACGATGACCGCGATGGGCGAGGACCTGCGGATCGTCCCGGCGGAGCTCGTCGGCAGTGTGCTCTTCCGCGGTGCGGCCGAGCTCGCGTTCACGTCACTGCTGGCCGACCCGGCGGCGGGCTGAGCGGCGGCCGTCCCGACAGGCCGCGAGGCCTCCTCATTCGCCGGAGTGCGTCCGCTGTGCTCGCCGCTGCCGACGCCGGACCGCCCAACCGAGGTTGCCGCCGCCGAAAGCCATCCCGGTGCCACTCGCGACCGCGCTCAGCACGGGATGTCCGTCCTCCCGGAGGTCCACTGACAGTGCAGCGCCCGCGAGGAGCGTGCACATCGCCAGGAACGCTGCGAACCCGATGCTCGAGACGACCCTCACCGTCGCGGTGACTGCGCGGTTCAGCCCGGTCACGCGCAGAACGGGGCTGGCTTGCCTGAAGCGTGGACTCGCAGGACTTTCTTCCCGCACTTGACGCCACCGTTGTTGCTGATGGCGGTGAAGGCAAGCAGGACGACGACGTTGGCGATGACACACACCGCCGGACCGAGCGCACACAGCCCTTCGGCGGCGACGACTCCGCCTCCGCCGATGATCACCTGCTGGTCGAACGAGTTGAAGTCGACGAAGACGCCGTTCTTGTCCTTTCCTGCTCCGAGTCGGTGGTCCCGACCGGGCACGGTCAGATCGAGGTCCAGGTGCCCCGCGGAGATCGTCACGAGGCGAGTGCCGTCGGCGCTGGTCACATCACTCGTCAGCGCACCGGCAGCGTCTGCTTCCCGGATGGCTTCAGCGACGACACCAGGGTCGGACGCTCGCGCTGCGGCGGCCGTGTCCAGCTCGGCCGGCCGAGTGGTGGCAGAAGCCACTGCCGGCGTCCAGAGAAGGCTGCTCAGCGTCAGTGCAACGGTGGTCGCGATGCAGGTGATCGTGGTCGGGCCGGAATTCATCGTTCCTCCTGAGCGAGTGGTTGCGCGCCGCAACAACTCGACCATAGAAGACTTCCCGACGCATTTCAATGAAGAACAGCAATGTGGAATACCGGCAGAGGCACGGTGGCGGCCGCTGACGCGCCTCCCGGCCGGCACCTGGCCGAGTGGACTCGCGGACGCCCGCCGCCGTTCGGGTCAGGGGCGGGCGTCCACGGCCTGCGCGTGCCTCCGGGAGTGGCAGGCGCGAGTCGTCGCTCCGCGAGGTCAGGGTCCCTCGCGTGCCTTCCGGCTGGGCGACTGGAGCGACGCTACGCCGTCCGGCTGGACGGTGTTCGATGCGGGCCGCGAGGTTCCTCGCGCCACGTCGTCGACCGTCGCGTCAGTCGGCCCGTCGACGGCGCGGAGCGGCGGAGCGGGGCGGGGCCTCGCGGAGACGCGTCCCGACCCGTCCCAGGATCCGTGCGAGCGACTCGACGTCCGCTTCCGACAGTGAGGCGAAGAGGAGTTCCCGCACGAGCGCGATGTGTCCCGGGAACACGGCGGCCAGGACCTCGCGGCCGGCGTCGGTGATCGTGACGACGACGCGGCGCTCGTCTTCGGGCGACGGCGCCCGGGAGACGAGTCCGCGCTGGTCGAGCAGCTGCGCCTGGTAGGTCAGCCCACTCCGGCTGTAGACGACGCCGTCCGCCAGGTCGGTCATGCTCCGGCTGCCGCTCGGATCGTCGCCGAGTCGGGCGAGCAACTGGAACTGCACGTAGCTGAGCGCTCCGACGTCCTTGAGCTGCTTCTCGACCGCCGGGCGGAGCAGGGCGCTGACCTCGGTGAACGAGAGGTAGGCGGTCAGTTGCGCGCCGGTGAGCGGGAGCGGTGTCTCGGTCATGCATCGATCCTACCCATTGCTTCGAGTTCGAAGCAGTGGTACGTTCCTGACAAGTGCTTCGAAGTCGAAGCAACAACGAGAGGAAACGACCATGAAGGCAGTCCAGTTCCAGGAGATCGGCGGCCCCGAGGTGCTCCAGTACGTCGACGTCGCACAGCCCGTCCCGGCCGAGGGCGAGGTCCGGGTCCGGGTCGCCGCCTCGGCGTTCAGCGCCGCCGACGCCGGGATGCGCGCCGGGGCCCTCCCCATCCCGATCGTGCTGCCGCACGTCCCCGGCTACGACGTCTCCGGCACGGTGGACGCCGTGGGGGCCGGAGTCGAGGGGCTCAGCGTCGGTGACACGGTCGTCGGGTTCCTGCCCATGGAGCGGGACGGCGGCGCGGCCGAGTACGTCGTCGCTCCTGCCGACGTCCTCGTCCCCGCCCCGACGAGCATCCCGCTCGCCGACGCCGCCGCACTGCCCTCCGTCGCCCTGACGGCCTGGCAGGCGCTCGTCGACGACGGACGGCTGCAGGCCGGGCAGCGCCTGCTGGTCGTCGGCGCGGGCGGTGTGGTCGGCAAGTACGCGGTCCGGCTGGCGAAGCAACTCGGCGCACACGTCGTCGCGACCGCCAGTCCCCGCAGCGCCGACGCCGTCCGGGCTGCGGGAGCGGACGAGGTCGTCGACCACACCACGACGGACCTGCTGGACGCCGTCACCGAACCGGTCGACGTGCTCCTCAACCTGGCCCCGCTCGACCCGGCGGAGTTCACCCGGCTGGTCGCCCTGGTCGGTGACGGCGGCGTGGTCGTCAGCACCACCGCCTGGATGCCCGCCCCGGACGACGCATCACGCGGCGTGCGCTCCGCGGTCGTCTTCGTGCTGCCGAACCGCGACCGCCTGACACGCCTGGTGTCCCTGGTCGACGAGGGCTCGCTGCACGTGGAGGTCACGCGGCGCATCCCACTCACCGAGCTGCCGGCCCTGCACGCCGAGGCCGCCGACGGGGCCATCGCCGGCAAGGTGGTCGTCCTGCCCTGAGGCGGGACGGACGTGACGCGCCGCGTCAGCCGTCGGCCGTGGCGTCGACGGTCAGCGGGCCCGCCACCACGCCCGTGCGTGGTCACGAGCCCGCCAGGCCACCCGGAGCCGTCGCGCCCACCGGCGTGAGGGTGCGGCGCGCCGACCGTTCACGCGGAAGGTGTGGAAGGCGCGTCGTGCCCGCAACAGTGCGGACGGGAGGCTCGAGAACGGTCGCGCGGACACCCCCACCGCGAGCACGGGGTCGGCCAGCACCCGCCACGACGGGTCCAGCTGCATGCTGAGGTCGACGTCGTCGTGGACCTCCGGGTCGTCCCGGTGCACCCGGTCGCGGACGGCGAGCCAGGCGGACCTGCGGATCGCCGTCGCGGACCCGAACAGCGGCGGTCGAGCGAGGGCGCCGTGCATGAGGACGAAGTACGGCTGCATGTAGAGGACCGGCCAGGCGAGCCGGACGAGGGGCCCGGCGTCCACGGGGCGGCCCGGACCGGTGACCGCGACCACGGCGGGGTCCTCGAGCAGGTCGAGCGCGCTCGCGATCCAGTGCGGCGGCGGCACGGAGTCCGCATCGAGCCGGACGATCACGTCCCCTCGGGCCCTGTCGTAGCCGAGCGACGACGCACGGGCGATGCCGCGGACCGGTTCGACGCAGAGGACGGCGCCGGCGGCACGGGCCACGGCCGCGCTGTCGTCGGAGCTGCCGTTGTCGACGACGACGACCTCGTCCGGGAGCCGGGTCTGCGCCGCCAGAGCCGTCAGGCAGCGTCGGAGGTGCTCAGCGTCGTCGCGCACCGGGACGACGACCGAGACGGAAGGCATGGCCCGAGCCAACCGGACGGTCGCTGTGAGGGAGGGGCACGTCGCTCCTCGACTGGCGTTCTGGGGAGGGTCGAGCGGGAATCCGCGCAGATCGGAGTTCCTGGAACCCGTCCCAGACTCTTCCGCGCAGGTTCGGGTCCAACGCAGCGGGTGCACCGCCCGCCGCGACGAGAAGACCGGAAGGCCGACCATGACCACGAACCCACCCGGGAACGACTCCGGGACGCCCATCCACGACGCCACGGCTGCCGCCGAGGGTCACGAGATCCACCCCGGCGTCACGGTCCCGTCCTACGCGAGCGGTACCCCCGCCGCACGCCCCACCGGATTCGACGACCTCGAACCGCTGGACGCCATCCCCGCCGACGAGCAGCTGCCCGCGGGCACCGTCCCCGCCGGCAGCCTGACCGCGACCGGTACCGGCAGCGGCGTCAGCAGCACCGGCTCCGACGACAGCTCGAGCGGTGGCAAGGCCGACGCCGCCAAGGGTGCCGCCTCCGACGTCGCCGGCGACGCCAAGGAGAAGGCCGCGAACGTCGCGGGCACCGCCAAGGAGCAGGCCGCGAACGTCGCCTCCGAGGTGTCGGACCACGCACGCCAGCTCTACGGGCAGGCGTCCAGCACCCTCAAGGACCAGGCTGCCGACCAGCAGCAGCGCGCCGCCGGCGGACTCCGCACGATCGGTGACCAGCTCGGCAAGATGGCCGAGAACGACGACGAGCAGGGCCTGGCCTCGAAGGTCGTCCGCGACCTGTCGAACCGCGCCGGCTCGTTCGCCGGGTACCTCGAAGGCCGCGACCCGGGTTCGCTCGTCGACGACGTGAAGTCGTTCGCGGCTCGCCGTCCGGGGACCTTCATCGCGATCGCCGCCGGTGCGGGCATCCTCGCCGGCCGTCTCGCCAAGGCGCTGACGACCGAGATCAAGCACGAGAAGGAAGCCGAGGCCTCTGGCACCACCGGGACGACCGGGACCTCCGACCTCGGCTCGACGGGTGTCACCGGCACGAGCACCACGGGGACCGGCACCGCCGGGACGGGGCCGCTCGTATGACCGATCCGTTCCCCGGCGCGACCGGTCGGACGGTGCCCGGGCAGCCGAGCGCCGAGGAGCGTGCTGCATCGACGCCCCTCGGCGAACTCCTCTCCGAGGTGTCCCGTGACCTCTCGACCCTCTTCCGGCAGGAGGTCGCGCTCGCCAAGGCAGAGCTGACCGACTCCGCGAAGAAGGCGGGCAAGGGTGCCGGCATGTTCGGCGGCGCCGGGGTCACCGGGCTGTTCGCCCTGCTGTTCCTGTCGATCGCCGCATGGTGGGGCCTCGGCTACCTCATCGGCAACGCCTGGTCCGCCGTGATCATCGCCGTCATCTACGCGATCGCCGCAGCGATCCTCGCCTCCCGCGGGCGCAAGGAGATCAAGCAGATCAACGGTGCGCCGCAGACGGTCGCGACCGTCAAGGAAGTCCCCGAGACACTCAAGCCCAACAACGGGAGGAACTGATGAGTACCCCAGACGAGATCCGCGCCGACATCGAGCGCACCCGCGGCGAACTCGGTTCGGACGTCGACGCCCTGGCCGACAAGGTCAACCCGTCGTCGATCGCCCACCGCCAGACCGAGAAGGTCAAGGGCCGGTTCCAGGACGCCCGCGACTCCGTGATGGGCGCCGCAGGCAGCGCACGCGACTCCGTCATGGGCGCGGCCGGCTCGGCTCGCTCCAGCGTCTCCGGCTCCACGTCGAACGCGACCGGTTCCGCAAAGGACGCCGCCTCGCGCGGTGTCGAGAAGGCGAAGGGCAACCCGCTCGCCGTGGGCCTCATCGCCTTCGGTGTCGGCTGGCTCGCGTCGTCGCTCCTGCCCTCCTCCACCAAGGAAGAGGAACTCGCGGGCGACCTCAAGGACAAGGCCGCACCGCTCCTGGACAAGGCGAAGGAGCAGGCCAAGGACGCCAGCGGCCCGCTCGTCGACGCCGCAAAGGAGCACGCGCAGGACCTCAAGGGCACCGCGCAGGACGCCGCCCAGACGGTCAAGGACGAGGCGCAGGGCGCCGCGTCCGACGTGAAGGACAACGCGCAGTCGTCAGCGGACGACGTCCGCAACGCCTGACACGTCACCACCTGACGGACGGGAGGCCCGGGACCAGACGGTCCCGGGCCTCCCGTCCGTCGTGTGGCGCGTCCACCGCACCCGGTGGCCCACCTGAGGCGACGGTCGCCGCCGACGGAGCAGGGTGGAGGCATGTCCGACACCCCCACCACCGCCGTCCTCTTCGACATCGACGGCACCCTGGCCGACTCGAACTACGCCCACATCGACGCCTGGTGGCGGGCCTTCCGCGCGGCGGGGGAGTCCGTGGACGCCTGGCGGATCCACCGGGCGATCGGGATGGACTCGTCGAAGCTCCTGGAGTCACTGCTGCCGGACGCCTCGGACGAGGTCCGTGACACCGCGAAGCAGTTCCACACCGCCTACTACTCGGAGCACATGCCGCAGCTGCGGTTGCTGCCCGGCGCGCGCGACCTGCTCGAGGCGGTCGCCGGCCGCGGGCACGCCGTGGTGCTCGCGACGAGCGCCCCGCAGAACGAGCTCGACCGGTTGCTGGAACTCCTGGACGCCGACCGCTGGATCACCGCGGTGACGAGCGGTGAGGACGTCGAGCAGGCGAAGCCGGACCCCGGGATCATCGAGGTCGCCCTGCAGAAGGTGGGCGTGGACCCCGAGCGTGCCGTCATGATCGGCGACGCGATGTGGGACGTCGAGTCCGCGAAGCGCGTCGGGGTCAGGTGCATCGGCGTGATGACCGGCGGGATCGGCGGCGACGAGCTGCGTGGTGCCGGCGCTGCCGCCGTGTACGACGACGCGGCGGCTCTGCTCGAGGACCTCGACGGCAGCCCGATCGGCTCGCTCTCCTGACGCGACCCGTGTGTACGGGCCCGCCCGTCGCGTGTCAGGATGGACGATCGTGATCACCATCGAACGCGTGCCCTGGGAAGACCCGCGCGGAGTCGCACTCCGCGCGACCATGGACGAGGAGATGCACGAGCGCTACGGCGACTCCAACCCCGGTGAGGCTCCCGAGGTCACCGCGGAGCGCAACCGCGTACTGTCGGTCGACCCGTCCACCGTCGTGACGTCCCTGCTCGCCGTCGACGAGGACGGGACGGTCCTCGGGCACATCGCCGTCCGCCGACTCGGGGACGAGATCGAGCTGAAGCGCCTCATCGTCCTGGCGGCCGCCCGCGGCAAGGGTGCCGCGACCGCGCTCCTCGACGAGTGCGCCCGTGTGGGCCGGGAGCAGGGGGCCACGCGTCTGGTCCTGCAGACCGGCGACAAGCAGCCCGAGGCCGTGGCGCTGTACGAGAAGACCGGGTGGGACCGCATCGACGTGTACGAGCCCTACGCCGAGACGATGCCCTGGTCGTACTGCTTCGCGAAGGCGATCTGACCCGCTCGCTGGGAGTTCCCCCGCGATGAATTGCACTCTCCGCGAAGGAGTGCAAGTATCTCCCGGTGACCACCGCTGAACGTACCCGCACCCTGCGGCGCAGCATGGTGTCCGAAGCGCGTCGGGCGGTCGTCGACGGCGGACTGCAGGGCTTCACGATCGAACAGCTCTGCGAGCGGGTCGGCGTCTCCCGGCGGACCTTCTTCAACCACTTCGCGTCGAAGGAGGACGTGGTCCTCGGCATCGAGCTGAACGCCGACACCGCGCTCCTCGCCGCCTACGCCGACGGCGCCGTCGTCCCCACGGCCCTGGCCCCGCTGCCGTCCGTCATCGCGCTCATCATCGAGCAGCTGCACGTCGCCGGCATCGACCGCGCCGACGAGGCCCTGGTCCGGCACGTGTTCGAGCGGGAGCCCGCCCTGACCGCGCGGTTCCTGTCGGCCACGGACGCCCAGATCCAGAACGTGGCCGACGCCGTCCGGCAGCGCTTCGCCTGGCACGACCCCGCCGACCCCCGGGCCCGGCTGGTGACCGAGGCCGCCGTCGGTGTCGTCCGGGTCAGCGCCGGCACCTACTTCGCCGACGACTTCGACGAGGCGTCCGGACCCCGGTTCGACGAACTCCTCGACACCAACCTCCGTCTCATGACGGAAGCCATCACCATCCCTGCCCAGGAAGGCACCTCATGAGCGCATCAGCGCCGAGCACCACCCGTCGGGGGCGCCAGCAGTCCGACGGGCCGCTGCTCCTCACCCAGCGTCGCATCTGGATCATCTTCGCCGCGCTCATCGCCGGGATGCTGCTCTCGAGCCTCGACCAGACCATCGTCTCGACCGCCATGCCGACCATCGTCGGCGAGCTCGGCGGCGTCGCGCACCAGGCGTGGATCACGACCGGGTACCTGCTCGCCTCGACGATCGTGATGCCGATCTACGGCAAGTTCGGTGACGTCATCGGTCGCCGCAACCTGTTCCTCGTCGCCATCGCACTGTTCACACTGGCGTCGCTCGGCTGCGCCCTGTCGACCGACTTCTGGCAGTTCGTGGTCTTCCGCGCCCTGCAGGGTCTCGGTGGTGGCGGGCTCATGATCCTGTCGCAGGCGATCATCGCCGACATCGTCCCCGCCTCGCAGCGCGGCAAGTACCTCGGCCCGCTCGGTGCGATCTTCGGCCTCTCGGCGGTCGGCGGCCCGCTGCTCGGCGGCTTCTTCGTCGACCACATGACCTGGAACTGGGCCTTCTGGATCAACATCCCGGTCGGCATCGCGGCCTTCGCCGTCGCGTGGTTCGCCCTGACGCTGCCGAGCAAGAAGGCGACGAAGCGGATCGACGTCCTCGGCGTCGCCCTCCTGTCCGCCACCACCGCCTGCCTGGTCTTCTTCACCGAGTTCGGCGGCAACCGCCAGCACGGCTGGGGTGCTCCCGAGACCTGGGCGTGGGGTGCCGGCTTCCTGGTCGCCGCCGCGTCCTTCGTGCTCGTCGAGTCGCGGGCGCAGGACCCGATCATCCCGCTGTCGTTCTTCCGCAACCGCACGTTCGTCATCGCGACCGCGATCGGCTTCGTGCTCGGCCTGGGCATGTTCGCCGCGATCGGTTTCGTCCCGACGTTCCTGCAGATGGCCTCGGGCACGTCCGCCGCGGTGTCCGGCCTGCTGATGCTGCCGATGATGGTCGGCCTGATCGGCACCTCGATCCTCTCCGGCACGCTCATCACCAAGACCGGCCGGTACCGCGCGTTCCCGATCATCGGCACGATCGTGGTCGGGATCGCGATGCTCGGCATGACGACCCTCGCGGCCAGCACCCCGATCTGGCTGATCTGCGTGTACCTGTTCGTGTTCGGTGCCGGGCTCGGCCTGATCATGCAGGTCGTGGTGCTCGTGGCGCAGAACGCCGTCCCGCCGGAGCAGGTCGGCATGGCGACCTCGACGAACAACTACTTCCGCGAGGTCGGCGCCTCCCTCGGTGTCGCCGTCTTCGGTGCGCTGTTCACCTCGCGGCTGACCGACGCGTTGACGGACGTGTTCCGCGGTGCCGGTGGCAGCGCGACCGACGCTGCCAGCGCGAGCTCGAGCATCGACCCGACGTCGCTGTCGAAGCTGCCGCAGGCCGTGCAGGACGGCATCGTCAACGCGTACGCCGACTCGCTGTCGCCGGTGTTCTGGTACCTGCTGCCGTTCATCGCCGCGGCGCTCGTGCTCGCGCTCTTCATCCCGCAGATACGGCTGGCGGACGTGGCCGGCATGGTCGCCCGCGGCGAGGCCGTCGGTGGCGACGAGGCGGACGCGCTCGAGCGAGCGCGTCGCGACGGTGCGGTGCGGGGTGACGTGCCGGCCGGGTCCGAGCCCGAGTCGCCCGAGCGGGTCGGCTCGCAGACCGGATCGGTCTCGACGACCCGGCACGTCGAGTAGACGCGACAGGTGATCGGACGGGAGGCTCCCCACCAGCTGGTGGGGAGCCTCCCGTCCGACGTCTGCTCGGTCTCAGGCCCCGGTGCTCGCGCGGGGGACCAGGCGGGTGGGCAGCGCCGGGTCCGGGGTGTCGACGCCGTCGAGTGCAGCGAGGAGCCGGAGCGCCGCCGCTCGCCCGAGTTCCGCACCGGGGAGGGCGACGCTCGTCAGGCTGGGCGCGGTGACCGAGGACGAGGGCAGGTCGTCGAACCCGGCGACCGCCAGCGTCGCCGGGACGGCGATGCCGCGCTCGGCGGCGACCCGGAGGACCCCGTACGCCAGTGTGTCGGCGGCTGCGACGACGGCCGTGACCCCGTCAGCGAGCCACGCGTCGACGACCTGCCCGACGACGGTCGCGGCGGCGTCGATCGTCAGGTCCGCATGTGCTGCCATGGGCGACGTCGTGATGCCGGCGGTGGCGGTCGCCCGCTCGAACAGCGTGCGGCGGACCGCGAACGTCGTCGCGCGTGAGGTCCCGTCGAGGTAGGCGACCCGGCGGTGTCCGGCTGCGGCGAGGTGGGCGACCAGCGCCTCCACCCCGGCGGTGAGGTCGTAGTTGACCGCACCGGGGCCGCCCGGTGCGTCGAGCAGGACGACGGGGACGCTCGCGGACATCGATGCGCTCTCGGCCGGGGCGTCGACCAGGATCCCGGCGGGGCGGAGCCGCTCGAAGCGGCGCACGTCGGCGTCCACCGGCTGCGCGCCGCGCTCGGTGACGGACAGCACGAGCTGGAAGCGGTCACCGACGGTGTCCCGGACGCCGCGGATGACCTCGGCGAAGAACGGGTTCGACAGGTCGGGCGCGATGAGCACCACGAGGTCGCCGCTGCCGCGCGCCAGGGAGCTCGCCGCGTGGTCCACGACGTAGCCGAGCTGCTCGACGGCGTCCCGCACCCGGTCGGCGATCGGTGTCGAGACCCGCCCACGGTCCTTGCCGTTGACGACGAGGGAGACCGTGGCGATGCTCGTGCCGGCGCGTTCGGCCACCATCGCGGCGGTCACCCGGCCGGACGGAGCGGGGCGACTGCGCGGGGACGAGGGCACACGTCGATGCTAGCGACGCTGGCGGACGCACCATCCGTACGACTTGACGTCAAGCGCTTGATGCGCTGAGATGTCAAACGCTTGACGCGGCGTGCATGGCGCGTCAGGCCCCGACCTCCTGCCGGCCGGCCCGACCCCTGGGCCGCCGGCTCCCCGACGAAGTGGAGCAGCCTCGTGACCGACGCCCCCCGCACCCCCGCGAAGATCATCCTCGACTGCGACCCCGGCCACGACGACGCCGTCGCGATGCTGCTCGCCCACGGCAACCCGGACGTCGAGCTGCTCGCCGTGACCACCGTCGTCGGGAACCAGACCCTGCCGAAGGTCACCCGGAACGCGCTCGCCGTGGCCCGGATCGCGGGGATCACCGGCGTGCCCTTCGCCGCCGGCGCCGCTCGGCCACTGCTCCGCCAGGTCGAGGTCGCCCCCGAGATCCACGGCGAGAGCGGCCTCGACGGACCCGTCCTGCCAGAGCCGTCCTTCGAGCTCGACGAGCGGCACGCGGTCGACCTGATCATCGACACCGTGATGGCACACGAGCCGGGGACCGTCACGATCGTGCCGACCGCCGGCCTGACGAACATCGCGCTCGCCGTCCGCAAGGAGCCCCGCATCGTCGAGCGCGTCAAGCAGGTCGTGCTGATGGGCGGCGGTGTCCACGTCGGCAACTGGAGCCCGGTCGCCGAGTTCAACATCGTCATCGACCCCGAGGCCGCGTCGATCGTCTTCGACGCCGGCTGGGACGTCGTCATGGTCGGACTCGACCTCACCCACCAGGCGCTCGCCACCCCCGAGGTCGCCGCCCGCATCGCCGCCGTCGGCACCGGACCCGCCGCGTTCGTGGGGGAGCTCCTCGACTTCTTCGGCAAGGCGTACCAGGACGTCCAGGGCTTCGATGCCCCGCCGGTGCACGACCCGTGCGCCGTCGCGTACGTCATCGACCCGACGATCGTGCGCGCCGTGAAGGTCCCGATCCGCGTCGAGACCCAGGGCACGCTGACCCTCGGCATGACCGTCGCCGACTTCCGTTCCCCGGCGCCGGAGGACTGCCGCACCAGCGCCGCGATGGAGCTCGACCACGGCCGGTTCTGGGACCTGGTGATCGACGCCCTCGAGCGCATCGGCGAGACGCCCGACACCGGTTGGACGCCCCGTGCGGCGGCGGACGGGCTCGACGCGGGCCTGACCACGCAGCCGAGCGCCACGTCGGAGGTCTGAGCGCGATGAGCACCCCCTCGACGAAGACGTCGACGTCGACGAAGTCGATCGGCGCCCTCACCGCCGCACTCCTGGCCGCGTGCATCGCGTTCCAGCTCAACGCCAGCATGCTCAGCCCCGCGCTGGTCACGATGGCCCGCGAACTCCACACCGACGACGCGACGATCGGGCTCTCGCAGACCCTCTACTTCACGCTCGCCGCCCTGTTCTCCCTGTTCCTGCCCCGCCTGTCCGACATCGTCGGCCGCAAGCGCGTCCTGGTCGGCATGCTCGCCGTGATGCTCATCGGCAGCATCGTCGCGGCCCTGGCGGTGAACGTCCCGATGCTCTTCGCGGGCCGCATCATCCAGGGCGTGACGGGCCCGGTCGTGCCGATCTGCCTGCTCGTCCTGCGCCGCGAGATCACCGACCCGAAGCGCTACGGCGCCGCCCTCGGCCTGCTCACCGCGGTGAACGGCGGCATCGCGGGCATCGACGCGCTCGCCGGTGGCTGGATCGCCACGGCCTTCGGCTTCCGCGGCATCTTCTGGGTGATCGCGATCGTCACCGTGATCGCCCTGGCGCTCGTGGCCGTGTGGGGTGTCGAGTCGAAGCCGTCCGAGGGCACCAGGATGGACTGGGTCGGCGTCGTCCCACTCGTGGTCTCGGTCGGCGCGCTGCTGACCGCCTTCAACGAGGCCGGCAAGCTCGGTGACGCGGACCCGGTGGTCGTCATCGGCGGCATCGTCGTGGCCCTCGCCGCCTTCGCCGTGTTCTGGGCGGTCGAGTCCCGGGTGCGGGAACCGCTCGTCGAGACGCGGTTCCTCAAGCGCCGCGCCACGTGGGCACTGCTCGCGACGACGTTCCTCACGATGACCGGCGTGTTCGCCGTGGTGAACGGACTGGTCACCTCGCTCGCACAGAACGGGGACGCGGGCTTCGGGATGGAGGCCGACCTCGCCTCCCTCGTGTTCCTCACGCCGTACGCGCTGGTCGGCTGGATCGTCGGGCCGTTCGCCGGTCGGCTCGCCCCGACGCTGGGCTACCGAGCCGTCCTGCGCGTCGGACTCGTCGGCAGCATCGTCGCGACCGTCCTGATGGCCCTCGTCGGCGTGCACTCGCTGCCCGTGCTCGTCGTCGCCACCGTGCTCATCGGCATCACGTACGCCGGCATCGCGAACATCATCCTGAACGGCCTGGGCATCGTGCTCTCCCCGGACTCCAACCCCGGGTTCCTGCCCGGCCTCAACGCGGGCGCGTTCAACCTCGGTGCCGGCGTCAGCTTCGCCGTCCTGCCGGCGCTGCAGATCGCACTCGGGGTCGGCGGGTCCACGGGCACCGCCGGCTACTCCGGTGGCATGCTGCTCGGGGCCGTGATCACGACCGTGGCACTCGCGACCTCGTTCCTGATCCCCCGTCCCGAGCGTGCCGAGACCACGGCCGCCACCCGGCAGAAGGAGACCGTCCGATGACCGACACGATCGTGATCGTCGGGTCGCTGAACGCGGACCTCGTCGTCCGCACCGAGCGCTTCCCGCAGCCGGGGGAGACCCTGCACGGGTCCGACCTGGCGATCCTGCCCGGGGGCAAGTCCGCCAACCAGGCCGTCGCGGCCGGGAGGCTCGGGGGAACCGTCCGCATGGTCGGCGCAGTCGGCGACGACGGCAACGGCGCACTGCTCCGCGACTCCGTCGCGGCCTCGGGTGCGGACACCACGGACGTCGTCGTCCGGCCGGGGACGGCCACCGGCACCGCCGTCATCACGGTCGACGGCCGCGGCGAGAACACCATCGTCATCTCCGGCGGCGCCAACGCCACGTTCTCGGCCGAGGACCTGCCCGCCGACCTCTTCCGGGACGCCGCCGTCCTCGGACTCTGCCTCGAAGTCCCGATGGAGGCCGTGCTCGCCGCCGCCCGTGCCGCACACGCCGCCGGGGTGACCGTGCTGACGAACCTGTCCCCGTTCGGTGACGTCCCACCGGAGCTCCTCGACCTGACCGACGTCCTGCTCGTCAACGAGCACGAAGCCGCCGCCCTCGGGGACCACGGCGTCGCCCGGTCGATCGTCACCCGGGGTGGCGACGGCTCGGTCGTGCACGACGGGGACGCCGCGCCGGTCGAGGTCCCCGCCGTCCCCGTCGACGCGGTCGACACCACGGGGTGCGGGGACGCCTTCATGGGGGCGGTCGCACTCCGGCTCGCCGCGGGGGACGCGCTCGTCGAGGCCGCGCGCTTCGCAGCCGGTGTCGGTGCGTACGCGGCGACCGGTGCCGGCGCACAGGCGTCCTACCCGACCACCGCGCAGCTGGAGGCGTTCCTCGGGACGTGATCCGGGCCTCCCGCCCGACCACTAGCGTGGGCGCATGCGCGTCGGAGTCCTCGACATCGGTTCCAACACCGGTCACCTGCTCGTCGTCGACGCCCACGGCGGCGCAGCCCCGCTGCCCGCGTCGTCGTTCAAGCGACCACTGCGACTCGCGGAGCACCTGGACGACCGGGGTGCGGTGACGCCGGTGGGCATCGACGCGTTGACGGACTTCGTGGCCGAGTCCGTCCGTGTCGCAGAGGACCGCGGCTGCGAGGACATGCTCGGGTTCGCGACCTCCGCGGTACGTGACGCCGTGAACTCCGAAGCGGTCCTGGCACACGTGCAGGAGCAGACCGGCGTCGAACTCGCCGTGCTCTCCGGGTCGGACGAGGCCCGCCTGACGTTCCTGGCCGTGCGCCGCTGGTTCGGCTGGTCCGCCGGCCGTCTCGCGGTCTTCGACATCGGCGGCGGCTCACTCGAGATCGCCGGCGGCGCGGACGAGGCGCCCGACGTCGCCTGGTCGATGCCGATCGGTGCCGCGCGGCTGGCCCGCACGTACTTCGCGGCCGGCACCCCCAGCCAGGACGAGCTGCGTCGCATCCGGCACGAGGTCCGCGTCGAGATCGCCCGCGAAGCCGGGCGGCTCCTGCGGTCCGGAGCTCCGGACCGGGCGGTCGCGACCTCGAAGACGTTCCGGTCCATCGCCCGGATCTGCGGCGCAGCGCCGTCGGCCGCAGGGCCGCTCGTGCCCCGGCTGCTCGACGGTGCAGTGCTCCGCGACCGGCTGCCGTCGCTCCTGACCATGTCGGTCGACGAGCTCGGGACGCTGCCCGGGGTCTCTCCGAGCCGGGCGCACCAGGTCGTGCCGGGGGCGCTCGTCGCCGAGGCCTGCCTGGACATCTTCGACCTGCCCGCGCTGGAGATCTGCCCGTGGGCGTTGCGCGAGGGCGTGATCCTCGAGCGGCTGGACCAGCTGTCGGTCCTCGGCTGACCCCTCCGGGTGGCAGCTGACGTCTGTCTCCCCTCACGAACGAGGCCAGCGCCTGCGCTCGGTTCCCCGAACGCAGGCGCTGGCCGGCTCCGCAACAGGCGGGCCTCGCCGTCCTGCTAGCGGATGCCGAGGATCTGCTTGATCTTCGACACGATCCAGTCGATCGCCTGTCCGATGTTGATCCAGTTCAGGACCTGCTGGACGTGGGCCTTCGCCCATGCGACGGCCCGCGCTCCGTACCTCGCCAGCAGCTGGAGGATCCGTGCGAACACAGCCATGGCTGTGCCCCCCTTCGATTCGTTTTTCGCTTCATCCGGGTCCCCGCGTGCACGCGTCTCCCCGACCGCAGTCGGTGCGGTGAGCATGACCGTGGCAGGTCGGCGCGCTCGAAGTCAAATACAGGATTCTGATAGGTGGCGTGAGCAATACACGTCGCGGGAAATCGGCTACGTTGAGTCCATCCCGGATCTCCCGGGCGGCGGAGACCGGAATTCGAGGGTGGGTACGATGACACGGCGGGCGACCGACGCGGCGACCAGATCCAAATGGTCGCGATCGTGGCGAGGCGAGGGGTACCGGCTCGTGAGCCTGCGTTCCCAGATGGCTCTGCTGGCGATCGCCGTCCTGGGAGCGCTCGCACTCGGCGCGGGGCAGGTCCTCGTCCTCGCACCGGCCGCGGCATCGGCGACGGTCGTGCGAGCAGCTGTGTCGGGCGCAGAGGTCAGCCCGTTCTTCCTGGGACTCGCGGCAGCGCTCTTCACCGCGGCTGATCTGTCATCCCGTCAGTTCGCGCTGACACTCCTGCAGATGAACGATCGCACGCTCGTCTTCGTCGCGAAGACCGCGGTGCTGGCCACCGCAGGAGTGCTCACAGGGCTCGCCGTGGTGATGTTGCTCGTGCCGCTCGCGGCCTCTCGCACAGACGACGTCCTGCGTGCATCGCCGCTTGCGTGGCTGGCGCTCCCGGCCCTGCATCTCCTGTTCGTCTTGCTCGGCGCCGGGATCGGCATGCTCATGCGATCGCCCGTCCCCGCAGTGTTCGTCTACTTGGCCGTCGTCTGGGCGCTGCCGCTCCTCGTGGCGATCGCTGGGATATGGGCACCGAGTATCAGCGTCTCGGTCCTGCAGTTCGCGCCGGTGACGCTCACTGCTGCGCTGTTGGAGCCCTCGACGCAAGGGACCGCCGTCCTCCGATTCGTGGGACTGGACACCGCTCTCCTCATCGCCGGTCTGGTCAGTATCCGACGGTGGGGCATCCGATGAACCCCATCGTCCGACTCATCGGCGTCCGTCAAGGGTTCGGGGGGCACCAGGTGCTCACGGACCTCGACCTCGAAGTCCGCCCTGGCGAGGTACTTGGACTGCTCGGCGCGAATGGCTCCGGGAAGAGCACCCTCCTCCGGATCGTCGCTGGTAT
The DNA here is from genome assembly GCF_003234085.1 of Curtobacterium sp. MCPF17_052. Lineage (GTDB taxonomy): Bacteria > Actinomycetota > Actinomycetes > Actinomycetales > Microbacteriaceae > Curtobacterium. Next base: position 19,500 of record NZ_QKSD01000006.1, on the reverse strand, counting down.
CGACACGGCGCAAGCTGGCGTCGTCGAATTCGGAGATGCCACGGACGGTCCTCTGCGGATCGGCGCGCTCCTCGACCCGGCGTGGCTTGACGACAGGCTCACGTGTCGTCAACACCTGGTGATCGCACACCTGTACTCCCGCGGTCGAGTACGTCGCGGTTCTGTGCAGGCGGCGCTGGCAACCGTCGGGCTCAGCGATGCGGAGCGCCGATGCGTGAAGCACCTCTCGCTCGGGATGCGTCAGCGGCTCGCGCTCGCCCTGGCGCTGGTCGATGAGCCGGACGTCCTGGTGCTGGACGAGCCGCTCAACGGTCTCGATCCCGACGGGGTGCTCTGGATACGCGAACTCCTCCGGGGCTTCGCCAGTTCCGGACGAGCCGTGCTGCTCTCCTCGCACCTCATGGCTGAGATGGAGCGGATCGCCACCCGCGTGGTGCTCCTGACGAACGGTTCTCTGTCCCCACTCGACGGCCGGAGTCCGGCGCGGAACTCGGTCCGGCTCCGCGCGGAGTCGCGGGCTGGGGAACTCGTCCGCGCCTTGACGGCAGCCGGAGCCGACGTGGTCGTCACCGCCGACAGTTCGATCCTGGTGCGAGGGATGGAGCCAGCGCGGGTGTTCCGGACGGCGTTGTCCTCCGGGGCGGTGCTGTCGCACCTCGTCTCCGAAGCCCAGACCCTCGAAGAGCAGTACCGTGACGCGACATCGAACCGCCGGCGGTGAACGGCGCGGAGGTTTCGAGGCCCGTGAGTCGCTGCGAGCGGCGGAGATCGCAGCCAGGATGGTCGGTCGGATCGAAGCCTGGGCGGGAGGCATCATCGTCGCCGGAGGAGCGATCCTCTGCACGGTCTGGGCATCCGGGGCGTGGCGAACGTGTTGCTGGGTGGTGGCTGCACTTGCTCTGCTCAGCGCGGTCATCGAGTCTGTGCTCGTCATCCCGGTCGCAGTCCGTAACTTCCGTGTCGAGATCGTTCCGGGGGGCGTGCTCGTGTACCGGGGAGCAGTGTTCCGCTCAGTGGATCACATCCCCGGATCCAAGATCACGCTGGTCCGCCGTCAAGCGGGTCCGCTCCTGCAGCGCCTCTGCGTCGCGAAGTGCGTGCTGTTCACCCCAGCGCGGGAAGTCTCGCTCCTGCCCATGTCGGACATGGACGTCGAGCGCCTGATGCAACTCGGGGCTGACGATGTCTGATCGTGTTCCACTTCGTCGTCCCCACCCGCGTTCCCTGCTCGTCCGGGCCGCGATCGTGATGCGATCCGCTTGGCTGGTGGTCGGGTTCGGCGTGACGCTGACGGCGGCGCTCCCATCTGCCTGGGACACGGTGCTCATGGTCGTCTTGGTCTACTACGGCTACACGCGGCTGGTGCAGGTCTTCTCCGGCTGGTGCACCGTGCGGTACGCGGCGAACAGGCGCGGCATCACGGTCCTCCGAGGACTCGGCTGCCGCGAGGAGAAGCGCCTCTCGTGGCGGTCCGTCGTCAGCGTGACCGTCGGTCAGACACTGGTGCAGCGCACCTTCGGTGTCGCGGATCTCCGGATCACACTGCGGGCATCGGAGATGGCGTCCGTCACGATCCAGGACCTCCTGACCGGCGAGGCTGCTCGCCTCGTGCGGCTCCACGGTCAGAGCCGGGCGGAGCGGGCCACCCCAGGTCTGCTCGACCCCGGACAGGTACTCGACGTCGCGCCGATCATGGAGTCCGAGCCAGGACGGGTCGTGACTCCACCTCTCCGACCGTCCGATTTCGTGCTCATCGGGGTCTGCACGGGCGCATTCGTCTTCTTCCTGCCGAGCGTCTACTCCGCGGCATCCGAGATCCTGCCCTGGTTCGGTCTCTCCAGAACGGTGTTGCCATCCGTGCGTGAGATCGCTCGGCTCGATCCTGTGGTGTCGGGCCTTGCCGTCGGGATCGTTGCCGTCGGGAGCCTGGTCTACGGGTCCACCGTCGCGTGGGTCCGGTACCGAGGCTTCTCAGTGACGTGCAGTCCGAGCGGTGAGTTGGTCTTCGCCGCGGGGCTGGCGCAGAGGGAGCAGCGTGTCGTCGTGTCGGAGGACGTTGCAGCGTACGAGTTCCGAAGACCCGTGTTGATGCTTCTCGGGAACCGCGTCGTCCTCCGTGCCGTCGTTCGAGGAGGCAGCGGGCTCGTGACCCGGAACCTCTTGCTGCCATTGACCCGCATGCCGCAAGCCGTCGAGATGCTCGGCTTCCTCACCGGTCTGCCTTCCGCTGATCTGGTCGACGGGTCTCGTCGAACTCGAGCCCTGCCCGTCGTGCTGGTCGCCGTCGCGGGGAGTTTGCTCCTCGCCACCGTCGCGTCTGTGACCCTGGCTCCGCTCGCGCTGGTTGCTGTGGCCGCGGCGTTCCTCCTGCTCCGAGCGGCAGACAGCCACATCGGTCACATCCGGGTAGCAACCAGTGCGTCCGGCGGCCGGTGGGTCATCGCACAGCGGGGGACGCTGTTCCGATCCGTGTGGGTGGTCAGGGCGGACTCGGTCGACGTGTGCCGGTGGGTCGGGTTCTCCAGGCAGCGCGGCACGCAGACCGTGACACTCCGCGGGCGGCACACCGTTCGACTCACCGTGTGGCCCGCATCCGCTCGTCTCGCAGCTCTGCTGCGTCGGGAGTTGGACTCGTCGACGCCGCTCACTCTGGAAAGGAATCCTCGATGACCGACCTCCTCATCGCACTGTGTGTCGCCGCGTTCTTCGGAGCAGCCTGGTCGGCCGGCCGGTTCCTGCCGAAGGTCGTTGCCGCCTGCTTCCCGGTTGCGGTCCTGACGGCCGTGATCATCGTCGCGGCCACCGGTGGTCTGGGCACAGTCCGCGACTGGTTGACGGCAGGGGTGGTGATCTGCATCACCGCGATCATCACCTCGGCTGGCCGTGGCTCGCGGCGGCGACGGAACCGCCCGACGGCAGGCTCCTGAGGAAGTGGTCGTTGCGCGAGCCGCGTGCCGCTGCTGTCCGACAAGAGCAGACAGTACTTGTGCGCCTGAGCAAGTCCTCGTGCCACATCGACCACCGTCCCAGAACGGTGCACCACGGTTGCTGGGCGGCGGCGACCACGATCAGCGCGGGCACCCCGCCGCGCCACGTCGCCTTCATGTCGCTGCGGTCCCCGGACCGGGCGAGCAATGCCGCCGCGCACACCCGGACCTCGACCGCGGACACCGGCGCGTTCCCGCCGGAGCTGCGGCTGCCCGGAGACGCCGTGCCCTGGGCGCAGCACGTGCTCGCCGCACCGATCGAAGACCCGGAGTCGATCGACGTGACCGCGGGCTGGGCCGCACTCCGGCAGACCCACGACGCCACCTCCGCCCCGCTCGCCACCCGCGCTGCCGCTTCCGGCGCGGCCCGCTGGCCCGGTGCCCCCGCGAGACGCCACCCCCGCGGAACGCAATGTCGGCGCCTCCTCACAGCGGTACTCAGTTGTGGGCAGCCGCCGACGTTGTGTTCCGCGATCAGGAGCGGCGGGGCGGGGCCAGCAGCCAGGGGCGGATGAGCTTCGTCACGAAGGGCAGCACCCAGAACGTCATGACCGGTGTGAGCACCAGCGTCGTGACGAGCACCCTGGGCAGCGCCGCCAGGCCCGCGAACGACGGCAGCAGCCACCCGACCAGGACCGTGAACACCAGGTTGACCGGGAAGAACCCGAGCCAGATGCTGACGGCCTGCTTCCACCGCGGCGGCGCGCTCGACGCCGGGGCGTCCTGCGGCACGTCGAACCACCCCTCGATGCCGGTGCGCTTCTCGACGCGGGACTCGACGACCAGGTCCCGACCGAGGTCCAGCCAGCGCAGGCGGTCGTCCGAGACCTCCCACGTGGACAGGGAGTCGTGGTCCGCGAACCGGTAGAGCATGTGCCACTCCCGCGACCGTGCGCTGGAACGGACCCACCCCGAGCCGAGGAACCCCGGGTACCGGTTGGCCAGGTTCACGCCCGACTGCACCCACAGCGTGACCTCGGGGATGCGCTCCGGTTCGACGAGGCGGGTGATGGACACGGTGACGGGTGGGCCGGTGACCTCGGGTGGAGACTGGGCCCCCGTCACCGGTTCCTGACCGACGCGCCAGCGGCGGGCAGGCCGTGCCGATGGGGACAGGCTGCCAGGCTCTTGTGGAGTCATCCGTCCAGTCTCCCGCTGCTCGTGTTACACGCGCATGACGGCCCGGCTGCGGGCGGCGACGACGGCTCTGCGTACATTCGTCGCATGAGCACGACCGACAGCGAGCCCCGCGGCACGGAGCGCGGGCGCAACGAGACCTCGGCGGAACGCTGGGACCGCAACTGGGCCGACATCCAGCAGGAGCTCCGCATCGTCCAGACCGGCACGCAGATCCTCGGTGGGTTCCTCCTGACCCTGCCGTTCCAGCAGCGCTTCCGTTCCCTGACCGAGTTGCAGGAGACGACCTACCTCGTGCTGGTGGTCCTGGCCGTCGTCGTCACCGTGGTCGCGCTGTCCGCGGTCGCGACCCACCGCCTGGTGTTCCGGCAGCGTCAGAAGCACGAGCTGGTCCGGGCCGGCAACGTGATCCTGCTCGTCGCCCTGTTCGCCAGTGCGCTGCTGTTCGCCGGGACGGTGCTGTTCGTCTTCGACGTGGTGCTCGGCGACCGCGGCGGACTGGTCGGTGGTGCCGCGGTCTTCATCGGGACGGCTGCACTGTGGACGACGCTGCCGTTCGTCCTGCGACGGCGGACGGGTGGGTCGGGTCAGGGCAGCTGAGCAGCCGTCAGCGTCTCCGGCCGGGAGGCCCTCAACTCGCCTTCTTCTTCGCCGACGCCCGCTTCGCGGTCGACTTCTCCGCAGCCGGCTCGTCCTCCGCGGGAGCCTTCTTCGCGGTCGACCGCTTCGCCGGAGCGGCCTTCGCCGGGGCCTTCGCGGCCGAGGCCCGCTTCGGCGCCGGCTTCCGGTCGGACGAGTCGTCCGCGTCGTCGTCGGAACCGGCCGCGCGCGATCGCGAGCCGGACGTGGAACGCGACCCCGAGCCTCCCGACCGGGCTCCGCCCCCGCGGTTCTTGTCGACGGACGCGCGCAGTGCGGCCATCAGGTCGATGACGTCCCCACCGGTGTCGTCGTCGTCCGACTCGTCCTTGCCGAACGTCTCCGCGGTGTCGACGTCGTCGCCCGCCTCGAGCTTCGCGTCGATGAGCTGCTGCAGCTCCTCCTGGTACTCGTCCGTGTAGCGGTCCGGGTCGAAGTCGGTCGACATGCTCTCGACGAGCGACGACGACATCTTCAGCTCGTTCGCGCTGACCTTGACCGACGTGTCGAGGGCCTTGAAGTCGGCAGCACGGACCTCGTCGCCCCACAGGAGCCCCTGCAGCAGCAGGACGTCGTCGTGCACGCGGAGCACCCCGAGCCGCGTCTTCTGCCGGAGCGTGAACTGCACGATCGCCAGGCGGTCGGTCTGCTCGAGCGTCTTCCGGAGCAGGACGTACGCCTTCGGGGAGCGGGAGTCCGGCTCCAGGTAGTACGTCTTCTCGAACATCATCGGGTCGACCTGGTCGACGGGCACGAACTCCAGGACCTCGACCTCGTGCGACTGCTCCTGCGGCAGCTGCTTGAAGTCGTCGGGGGTGAGGACCACCGTCTTCTCACCGTCGTCGTAGGCGCGTTGGATGTCGCCGTACTCGACCTCGTGCCCGAGCTCGCACACCCGCTTGTACCGGATGCGAGCCTTGTCCTCGTCATGGATCTGGTGCAGGGAGACGTCGTGCGTCTCGGTCGCCGCGTAGACCTTGATGGGCACGTTGACGAGCCCGAACGCGATGGAGCCCTTCCAGATCGACCTCATGCGCTCATGATGCTCGTGCGGACGGGTCACCGCTCCCGGTTCCGAGCGGATCGCCAGGTGCGGTGGGGTCGGGACCGGCGTATCGTCGCCGCCCATGGCGGGGGAAGCGGCAGCGGAAGTGGACGATCGGCTGGACCTCGGCGGATGGGTGCAGCTCGGACTGATGGTGGTCCTCGGAGCGGGGATCGCGGTCGTGGTCGGGGTGCTCATCGACGGTCCCTTCCCCTGGTTCACCGTCGTGACCATCGGAGTGGCGCTCGCCGTCGTGTTGCCGGTGGCGCAGCTGCGCCGGTGGTGGTCCCGGGGCGGGCGCTCCGCCGTCGTCGAGACCGGCTCCTGGTTGCGGTCCGGCCGGGTGCCGGAGGAGGTCCCGGACGCGGTGTGGCGACCGCGGGTCCGTCAGCTCGAGGACGAGACCACGGGGCGCCTGGTCAGCGCGTGGGGTGCCGCGGTGGTCACCCTCCTCTGGGCCGGCTCCGCGCTGGACGGCGACGGCGCCGACTGGGCGTTGGTCGTCGTGTGGGCGGTCGTCGCGACGGTCGGCCTGGTGGGGTCGTACCGCCGGCGTGGCGCGGCGCGGCGGCTCCTCAGCGCTCGGGACCGGGTCGTCTCGACCGACTGACGCTCGGCCCCGGCGCACGTCTCCCCCTCCACGGCCGGGAGGCACGTCTCGCGTTCTCCACGGACGTCGCCACTCCTGTGTCGCCGGTCCGGTTCCGCGAGCACGATGGGCCCATGAGCCAGCTCGACAAGCAGGACCCACGAGACCAGTACGCACGGCCGCCGTTCCCCGCGCAGACGCAGCAGGGGTCCGGGCGAGCGGCGGAGCTCGACCCGCCCGCCGACCACGGTGAGACGAGCTACCAGGGCACCGGACGCATGCGTGGGTACCGCGTCCTCGTCACCGGCGCCGACTCGGGCATCGGCCGAGCCGCCGCGATCGCGATGGCGAAGGAAGGGGCCGACGTCGCCCTGAACGCCCTGCCGGAGGAGATCGACGACCTCACCGAGGTCCGCGACCTCGTCGCCGACCTCGGGCGTACGGCGGTGATGCTGCCCGGCGACCTGACGGACGAGGCGTTCTGCACCGAACTCGTCCGCACCGCCGTCGACCTGCTCGGCGGACTCGACGCGCTGGTCCTGGTCGCCGGACACCAGAAGGTGCACGCGGACATCACCGAACAGAGCACCGAGGACTTCGACCGCACCATGAAGGTCAACCTCTACTCGTTGTTCTGGCTGACCCGCGCCGTGGTGCCACACCTGGCCCCGGGCAGCGCGATCGTCACGACGAGTTCGGTCTCGGCGTACGAGCCGCAGGACCGGATGATCGACTACGCCGCCACGAAGGCCGCCATCATCACGTACACGAACGGGCTCGCGCGGCAGCTCGCGGCGAAGGGCATCCGGGCCAACACCGTGGTCCCCGGCCCGGTGTGGACCCCGCTGCAGCCGATCAGCTACCCCGGTGACGAGATCGCGGCCTACGGGCAGGACACCCCGTTCGGCCGTCCGGCGCAGCCCGTCGAGCTCGGCAGCGCCTACGTCTACCTGGCTGGTCCCGAGTCGTCCTACACGTCGGGCACCACGCTGACGGTCGGCGGTGCCACGGGGGTCGCGCTGTGAGTCCGGTCGCCAAGAAGACGACGGTGCAGGTGGGGGACCGGCGGCTCGCGCTGACGAACCTCGACAAGGTGCTGTACCCGGAGACCGGCACGACGAAGGGGCAGGTGGTCGCCTACTACGAGCGGATCGCCCCGTGGATGATCCCGCACGTCACCGGCCGCCCGATGACCCGGAAGCGCTGGGCGAACGGCGTCGACGGCAAGGTGTTCTTCGAGAAGAACCTGCCCGACTCGGCGCCCGACTGGATCCGGCACCACACCATCCACCACGAGCACCACGACGTCGAGTACCCCGTCGTCGACGACCTGCCGACGCTGGTGTGGATGGCGCAGCAGGCCTCGCTGGAGCTGCACGTGCCGCAGTGGCGGTTCGGCCCGCGCGGTGGGCACCAGGCCCCCGACCGGCTCGTGCTCGACCTGGACCCGGGGGACGGCGTCGGCCTGGCCGAGTGCGTCGAGGTGGCGGTCGCGGCCCGCGCCGTGCTGCAGGGCATGGGTCTCGAGCCGTACCCGGTGACCTCCGGGTCGAAGGGCATCCACCTGTACGCGGCCCTCGACGGCACGGCGAGCGCCCAGCAGGTGTCCGACGTCGCCCACGAGCTGGCGAAGGCGCTGGAGCAGGACATGCCCGACCTGGTGCTGTCGTCCATGAGCCGGGCTGAGCGTGCCGGCAAGGTGTTCGTCGACTGGTCGCAGAACAACGGCAACAAGACCACGATCGCGCCGTACTCGCTGCGCGGCCGCTCGCACCCGACGGTCGCCGCCCCCCGGACGTGGAAGGAGCTGACCGAACCCGGGCTGGCGCACCTGACCCTCGACCAGGTCCTCGAGCGGATGCCGGACCTCGGTGACCTGCTGCACCCGGTCGCCGCCGCCGCGCTCGGGGTCGGGCGTGCGGACTCCGGGCACTGGGACGGTGCCCGGACCGAGGAGGTGAACGAGCGCGAGCGCCGCGAACGCCAGGCGATGCAGGAACGTCAGGATCCCCAGGACCGCGTGGATCCGCAGGACCGCCTGACGACCTACCGCGCCAAGCGCGACGCGGCGAAGACCCCGGAGCCCGTTCCGCAGGCGTCCCCGACCGTCCGGACCGACGGCACCCCCACCTTCGTCATCCAGGAGCACCACGCCACCCGCAACCACTACGACTTCCGCCTGGAGCACGACGGTGTCCTGGTGAGCTGGGCGCTGCCGAAGGGCGAACCGACCGACCCCGGCGCCAACCACCTCGCCGTCCACACCGAGGACCACCCGCTGGAGTACGGCGGCTTCGAGGGGATCATCCCGGCGGGTGAGTACGGCGGTGGCACGGTGACGATCTGGGACGACGGCACCTACGAGCTCGAGAAGTGGCGCGAAGACGAAGAGGTGATCGTCACCCTGCACGGCCGGACCAACGGCGTCCGCCGACTCGCGCTCCTGCACACCCGCGGTCGTGGGCGCGGTCGGTCCGGGGACGAGAAGAGCTGGCTCATCCACCGGACGAAGGACCAGCCGACCGCCGACGGCGACCAGCCCGTCAGCACCAGTACCAGTACCAGTACCAGCTCCGGTTCCGGACGACCGCCCGCCGGGTCACGGATCGAGCGGGCTGCCGAGTCGGACACGGCACCGGATCAACGCCGCACCATGCAGGCGTCGTTGCAGAAGGGCGAACCCGCTCTGGACCCCGAGCAGTGGGCGTTCGAGATGAAGTGGGACGGCGTGCGCGCCCTGGCCACGGTGCACGACGGCACGGTGCGGCTCCGCAGCCGGAACGGCAACGACCTGACCGACCAGTACCCGGAGCTGCAGGAACTCGCCCAACACGCCGGCGTGGACGGGGTCTTCGACGGGGAGATCGTGGCGCTCGACGAGCACGGGCGCCCGTCGTTCCAGCTGTTGCAGAACCGCATGGGACTGACGAGACCGCGAGAGGTCAGCGCTGCCCGGGCGGCGACCCCGGTGCACCTGCTGCTGTTCGACGTGCTCGAAGCCGACGGGCACGAACTCACCCGGCTCGGGTACACCGCGCGGCGCGAAGCCCTGCGCACGGTCGTCGAACCCGGCGGCGCGATCGACGTCCCGTCCGAGTTCGACGGCGACCTCGCCGCGGCGATGACCGAGTCGCGGAAGCGAGGGCTCGAGGGTGTCGTGGCGAAGAAACGGTCATCGCGGTACGTCGAGGGTCGCCGCTCCGAGTCCTGGGTGAAGCTGAAGCACCACGCGACGCAAGAGGTCGTCGTCGGTGGGTGGAAGCCCGGGGCCGGTCGCCGCGAAGGGGGCATCGGGTCCCTGCTGCTCGGGATCCCGGGCGACGACGGCCTGGTCTACGTGGGCAAGGTCGGGACCGGGTTCCGCGACCGTGACCTCGACGAGATCGGGGCGGTGCTCGCCGACCTCGAGCAGGACGCTCCACCGTTCGTCGACGTCCCGCGACCGGACGCCAGGGACGCGCACTGGGTCCGGCCGGAGCGCGTGGGAGAAGTCGAGTTCGCGGAGTGGACGGGCGACGGACGACTCCGGCAGCCGTCGTGGCGTGGCTGGCGGAGCGACAAGGAGCCGGGCGACGTCGTGCGGGAGTGACGGGGCTGCATCACGCGCCATGCGGACTCCGGAATCCGCATGCACTGGCATGAGGTCCGCCGGAGGCGAACTTCCGTCCCCCGTTGTCGTCGCACGCGGGGGACGATCACGCCGAGGACCGACGCCAGGCCGAGGGTGGCTGTTACGGTCCTCGGGACGGAAGGACGCGACATGGACGCGAGCAAGTACCTCCCGCCGTTCACCCAGGGGCAGCGTGGAGACACGAACGCAGACCAGCGGGACGACCAGGACGGCACGACGGCATCAGGGCCCGACGGCTGGACGGGCGAACGCCAGATGGTGGACGCGGGCGGCACCGAACACGAAGCCACCTACGCCGACTTCCTCGGCGACCAGGTCGACGACTGACGCTCCGGCCGAGCCTGACCAGTTGAGCGGAGGTCAGGCTGCGGGGGCGGGGCCGTCCGCGGGTGCCCCACCGGACCCCAGCGGCAGGTCCTCCTCGGCTGCAGCCCGCTCATCCGCATGGCCGGCGTCGACCGCAGCCGCCTTCGCCTCGTCGATGGCCTCCTGCGAAGCCTGCAGCGCGTCGTCGTTGCCGGGGTGTCCCTGATCAGTCATGGGAGCCACGCTACGCGGAGGTCGCTGGATCGGCTCGACGGGGCAGCCCGACGCCGGGGAAGCCCGGGACACCGCGACTCCCCGGTGCGTCGTAGTCCACCGCCGAGGTCGGCGCGAGCGAGGTCGGCATCGCCGGTGCGGGCGTGCCGCCGTGCGCATCGGCAGCGTCGAGCACGGCGCGGGTCGCGGCAGCAGCCACCCGGAGCGCCTCCGCGAGCGGCATCGCCCGGAGCGCGGGCGTGCGGACCTCCACGCCCCACGGCTCGTCGAAGCCCAGGCCGCGGGCGGTGCGGACGAACCCGGGCAGGTCCCATGCCCCGGTGCCGGGCAGGTAGCGACCGTTCCGCGACTCGTCGGCCAGCGTCATGCCGTTCGGGATGTGCAGGAGTCCGTCGCTGAGTTCGACGGCGGCGAGCGTGGACGGGACGACCCCCTGACCGATCGACGCCAGGGTCGAGCCGCCGCGGAGCGCGTGCATCGCGTCGAGGAGCAGTCCGCCGTTCGGATGCCCGGCGGCGACGAAGCGAGAGGCCCGCTCCGCAGTGGCCAGGTTCGACCACGGCTCCGGTTCCAGGACCAGTCGTGCCCCGACGCCCTCACTCTGGACGGCGAGCCGGTCCCATGCCTCGGCCATGCGGGGGAGCGGCACGGCCGGCACGGCGTGATCGGCGCGGACCACGACCTGCCAGGCGCGGAGGGTCGCAGCAGCCTCGAGGAGCACCCCGCGGTCGGCGTCGTGCTCGGAACCGCGGCGCCACCAGTCCCCGAGCGTGCCGACCTGGACCCAGACCACGCCGGCGTCGTCGAGCATCCGCCGGAGTGCGGCGAACCCGGTGGTGGCACGGACCTCGTGCAGGTCGTCGAGTGCGAGTGCGAGCCCGGAGAACCCGGCTCGGCCGACGGCGCTGACACGCTCGTCGACGGATTCGCGGCCGGCCCACGTCCAGGACGTGGCGAGCAGGTCGTGTTCCTCCACCGGATCACCTCCATGATCCGGACGTGCTCCACTGCGTCGTTGCAGCTGCTGCACACCCTGTCTGCGGATCGCTGCCTCGACCCGTCCCCCGGGCTCCGACGCAGCGTCAGCCACGGTTCTACCCCCGGTGTCTCCGAACGCTCCCAGCCCGCCGGGTCGACGAGCCACCCGTCATCCGATCGACATGGACTCGATCGCACCCGTTCGGCGTGCATGACGTTCGAGGACCAGCCAGATCGCGACCCCGACCACGCCCCACGCGATCCCGGCGATGACCGAGAAGGAGGACTCCAACAGGAGCGGTGGACCGCCCGTCGCCGTTGCCCTCCCTGCTGCCACCACGTGTGTGACGGGCAGGACCTGGGCGATCGACTGCAGGGGTGACCAGAGCGTCGCCACCGGCGCGACCGCGCCGCACAGCACGGTCAGCCCCTGCTCAGCGATGTTCGGGACCAGCATGCTGTCGCGGAGCACGAGCCCCAGCGCGGCGATCGACAGGCCGAGGCCGACCGAGACGACGGCGGCGAGGACGATGAGCCCGAAGACCGGGAGGGCCTGGGCGATCGAGGGGGCGTTCCTCGTGACGGCGAAGCTCGCGACCACGCTCACGATTCCCTGGACCACCCCGATGCTGGTGACGACGAACACGCGGGCAGTCCACACCAGCGCGCGGCTCGCTGGCGCGATCACGATGAAGGGGAGGGTCGCGTGCACTTGATCCGCGCTCAGCAGCGAGGACGACGACATCGTCGACATGACGCCAGCCACCGCCAGGCCCGCAGCGACCGCGTCCGGCGGCTCGATGCTCGATGTGCCGCTCGCGGACGCTACCGCGAGGTAGAGCGCAGCGAGCAGCGTCGGGGACCCGATGAGGACGACGAAGACCGTCGGACCGTTCAGGAACTCCGGCCGGGCCCGCAATGCGATCACCATGGCGTTCACGAACCCTCGCATCAGCTCAGACCCAGGGTCCCGGAGATGGTCGCCCTCCGGACGGCCGCGCGCATGGCGATCCCGGCCGCGACGAACCACACGGCAGAAGTCGCGGCCGTGAGGAAGGAGAACGCGACGGTGGTCGTCAGGTCGGGCTGATCGGCGGCGGACACGGCGGAGGTGATCGGGAAGAGGTGGGCGACCGGAACGATCCAGTCCGGGAGAGCACCGAGCGGGATCACCACACCGGAGACCAACCAGACGGGTGTCACGATCAACGACTCGTAGACCGTTGCCCCGCGGAGGACCACGAACACCGCTGCGAGGACGGACGCCGACGCGCTGCACGCGATGACGCAGGCGGCGATCACGACGACGCTTCCGCCCGTCACGGTCGGATGACCGCCGGTGACGAACTGCGCTGCGAGGGTCAACGGGAATCCCACCAGACCGATGAGCGCCGCTGCGGAAGCGAGGCTCCCGAACACGATCCCGGGCGGGAGCGTGCTGATCGCCATGTGCTCGAGCGTGCCCTGGAACCGTTGGAAGCCGATGATCCCGACGGCCAGGGTCGTCGTCGACCACACGCCAGCGATGCCAGCGACCAACCACAGGTCGTGGGGGACTGCGCGGCCGGCCCCGGACAGCCCCAGTGTCCGCAGCACTTCGAACACGAGGGCGGACGAGACGCACTGGTGTGCGAAGAACGGGATGCGGAGCAGCTGCCGCCCGTGGAACCACGTGAGCAGGGCCAGCGTCCTCACGCCGCTCCGACCTTCGTGATGAACGCCAGGTAGGCCTCTTCGAGCGTGACGTCCCGTTGGACGGACCAGTCAGGTGTGATCTCCAGCGACCGGAAGAAGTCGGCAGTCGGTGCGAGGCCGTGTCCGATGAGATCGACGCGGTAGCCACGCCCGTCTTCCCGCGGGACGACCGCGGCGATCTGCGGATGCGCGAGCATGCGTTCCTCGCCGATCCCGAGATCGGCGGTCCACAGGCTGATGGCGCTGTCGACACCGCCGAGGGAGGCGATGTCCCGCGCCGACCCTCGCGCGACCGTCTTCCCGGCGGTGATCACCACGAGCTCGTCGGCCAGCTCATCGGCCTCCTGGAGGTGGTGGGTCGTCAGGAGGATCCCGCACCCCTTCGCGCGAAGGCGTCGGACGAGGTCACGGAGATCTCTCGCGCCTTCCGGGTCGAGACCGATGGAGGGCTCGTCGAGGAGCAGGGCGACCGGGCCGTTCAGAACGGCGCGTGCGATGTGGAGCCGCTGCTTCATCCCGCGCGAGTACGTCTCCACCCGATCACGTTCGCGTCCGACGAGGCCGACGAGGCCGAGCGCATCCCGGACCTTCGCTTCGACACTCCGCCGGGGGAGCCCGGCGAGGGTTGCGAAGAAGCGGAGGTTCTCCAGAGCGCTTGCTCGCATGTAGAAACCGCGGTCGCCGCCCAGGACGAGCCCGAGGTGCTTCCGCGCCTGTTTCGGCGTCCGGACGGCATCGACACCGTTGACGGAGACCGAGCCGGAAGACGGTTGCAGCAGGGTGGAGGCCATCTTGATGGTGGTCGTCTTCCCAGCACCGTTCGGGCCGAGTACCGCCACGACCGCACCTCGCGCGATCGGGAGGTCCACTTCGTGGACGGCGACGAGCGCGCCGGCGCCGTGCCCGAACCTCCGGGTCACGGAGTCCAGTTGGAGTGCGAGAGCTTCAGCCAAGTTCAGCGCCCGATCTGTGTGCAGATGCACCGAGCGGGTCCTCGCCGTGCCGTTCGATCACCCGCTGCGCCGCGGCCGTTCGACCAGCAGCGTCGAGAGCCGCGGCGAGGATCTTCCTCGCACTCGACAGGCGCAGTGGAGCCCCTTCGCCCCCGAGCATGACGACGGCCCGTTCGGCGCAGGACGCAGCCCGCGGGAAGTCGGACGCTCGGTAGGCCACGTAGGCGGCGTACGACAATGCCTCCGGCAGTGATCCTCGATGCGCTTGCGACACGTTCTGGACGTGGGTCAGTGCGCCCTCCAGAGCGGCCGACCATCCGTCCGACATCGCGGCGACCTGCACTGCGTTGAGGTCGATCTGAGCAGCGTAGCGGGCACGTTGGTCCGGCTCGACCGAGACCAGATCCCCGGTGCGGGCTTCCCTGGCGGCGACCCCCAGGAGTCCTCTGGCCCGCTCGAGTTCACCGTTCAGGGAACAGGCGAGCGCGTGGAGGTTGCGTGCTGTCGCTCGCATCGCGTTCCCGTCACCGTCGGACATGAGGTTCTCTCCAACCCATCGCTCGAGCAAGACGTCGAGTTCTGCGAGTGCCGCCACCCCACCTCCGGTGTCCCGGTCGCGTTTGATGCGCATCGCAGCGATCCGGATGTGGGCTGCGGCGATCACGTCCGGTGTGGTGTCGAACGCCGACCCGACGGACCGGAACGACGCTTCAGCGAGGGCGGTTCGTCGGCTCGCCAGTGCCGACCCCAGCCAGCCGCGCAGCCGGGCCATGGCCGGACGACGTCGACTGCTGAGCAGTTCCTCGGCCATCTCTGCCGCCGTCGACCAGAAGCCTGCGATCGAGACGACTGCGTCGAGTTCTGCGATGGCACCTTGCTCGCTGAGTTCGCCGGAGTCCCACCGGGCTGCGAACGGAGCAGCGTCTCCGAGCGGGTCTTCGACGATGGGATCTGCGCCGAGTTGGAGCTGCGCGAGGGAGAAGAACTGTGCGGGTTCAGGGCTCGTTCTGACACCGAGGTCCGTCAGGTAGTTCGGGACCTGTTCCGGTCGGTGCTTCATCGGGGTGGTCACGGAAGCCAACGCGAGCCGCCGAGGAAGGGCGGGACTCACGGCTTCCAACGCCCCACGGCTGTTGGCCGCGGTCAGTTCCCTTGCGCGCTCGAGGACGCGCCGTTGTCTCGCTTGTTGCACGGTGTTCCCTCATCCGGGGCTGGTCCCCGACACCGGGGCTGCTCTCGCTCGCCCCGATGCCGGACGTCGATCAGGCGTGTGCCCAGGGCTGGAGGACCGTGGAGACGAAGCGGTCGTCCGCGAGTTCTGCCGTGATGGTGTCGATGCTCAATGTGCTCACCTCCTCAATGCGGTGCACCGACCGTACCACTGATGTTCTGGATTGCAGTTCCGTGTACCGGAACGGCACCGCGTCTCCCGCTCAGACGATCCGCGTCTCGACCGTGCCGACGCCGGCGACCGCCCCGCGCAGCACCGACCCGCGGGACACCGGGCCGACGCCGTCCGGGGTGCCGGTGAAGAGCAGGTCGCCCGGTTCGAGGCGGACCGCCCGCGACAGCACGGCGATGGTCTCGGCGACGGACCAGATCTGGTCGGCCAGGTCGCCGGACTGCCGCAGCTCCCCGTCGACGTGCAGGGTGATGCTGCCCGAGCTCGGGTCGACGCCGGCGGTGGGGACGATCGTGCCGATCGGTGCGGAGGCGTCGAACCCCTTCGCCAGGTCCCACGGCCGCCCGAGCCGCTTCGCCTCGGCCTGCAGGTCACGCCGTGTCAGGTCGATGCCCACCGCGTAGCCCCAGACCAGGTCCAGGGCATCGGAGACCGGGACGTCCCGGCCGCCGGCTCCGAGTGCGACGACGAGCTCGACCTCGTACTCCAGCTGTGCGGTGAGGGTCGGGTACGGGGTGTCACCGCCGTCGGTGACCACGGCGTCCGCCGGCTTGTCGAAGAAGAAGGGCGGCTCGCGGTCCGGGTCGTGTCCCATCTCGCGCGCATGCGCCGCGTAGTTGCGCCCGACGCAGTGGATGCGCCGCACCGGGAACCGGCCGCCGGTCGCTGTGGGGACGGACGGGAGGCCCGGGGCCGGGACGACGAGGTCGGTCACGCGTCCAGCGGGGCCGACCGGGCGGGGAAGACGAAGCGGTTCATCGCCCAGTACCGGAAACCCATGGCGATGAGCGTGCCGATGACGGGTCCGCTGATGAAGTCGGCCAGCTCCTGCCCGGCGAGGGACACGTTCGGCACCTCGAGTCCGAAGACGTACCGGGAGATCCAGAGCGGCGCCGAGTTCAACCCGATCCCGATCAGGCTGACGACGAGGAACAACAGCAGCTCGTGTCCGGTGCGCAGTTCACCGCGGTCACCGAAGGACCACTTCTTGTTGAGGAAGTAGGAGACGACGGTCGCGACGGTGATGCCGATCGCCAGGGCGGTCACCGGGTGCTGCGGCATGACGAAGAACTTCAACCCGTAGTTGATGCCCATCGTGATGACGAAACCGAGGCCGCCGACGACCAGGAACCGGAGGGCCGGATGCTCGACGAGCGACCGGACGGAGAACGACTGCACCGGCCAACCCTAGACCGGCGTCGCCGGGCGCCCGCTGACCGGCTCGCCTTCCGGACCGACAGTCCGTTCAGCTGCTCGTTCAGTTGCCGGGCGCCGCACCTTCGGTCTCACCACGTCCCGGATCGCCGCCGGTGCCGCCGTCGGACGGCTCGTCCTGCGGCCAGCCGGTGAACTCCCACCCGGAGACCGCCTCGTGGTCCTCGCCCTTCGTGTAGGCGAACTCACGGGCGGCGGCCCGCGCGTCGGTGAGTGCGGTGAGCAGGTCGGCGAACCGGTCGCTGCCGTCCGCGACGCGGGTGAGGGCGTCGTGCGCCAGGGCGTAGCGGTCCATCTCGTTGCGGATGAGCATGTCGAACGGAGACGTGGTGGTGCCCTGCTCGAGGAACCCGTGCACGTGCAGGTCGTCGTGCCCGTGCCGTCGGTACGTCAGGTTGTGGACCAGCGAGGGGTAACCGTGGAAGGCGAAGACCGCCGGCGTACCCGGCAGGAAGACCTCGTCGTACCGCTCGTCCGATGCCGGGTGCTCGTGCTTCCGTGGGTCGCCGATCGAGAGCAGGTCCACGACGTTGACCACGCGGACACCGACGTCCGGGGCGTGCTTCCGGATGATGTCCGCGGCGGCGACGGTCTCGACGGTGGGGACGTCCCCGGCGCTGACGAGCACGACGTCGGTGCGGCCCACGGTCTGCTCCGTCCCGGCCCAGTCCCAGACGCCGAAGCCGGCGTCGGCGTGCGCGATCGCGTCCTCGAGCGACAGGAACACCGGTTCGGGGTGCTTGCCGGCGACGATCACCTCGATGCGGTCCGTGGTCTCCATCGCGTGCGCGGCGACGGCGAGCAGCGTGTTGGCGTCGGCGGGCAGCTTGATCCGGATGAGGTCCTGCTGCTTCGAAGCGACGACGTCGAGGAACCCGGGGTCCTGGTGCGAGAAGCCGTTGTGGTCCTGGCGCCAGACGTGGGAGGACAACAGGATCGTCAGGTTCGAGACGGGTGCGCGCCAGTCGATGTCGGTCGCGGCCTCGAGCCACTTCGCGTACTGGCCGACCATCGAGTCGATGATGTGGGCGAACGCCTCGTAGGTGTTGAAGACGCCGTGGCGACCGCTGAGGACGTATCCCTCGAGCATGCCCTCGAGCAGGTGTTCCGAGAGCACCTCTATGACACGACCGCGCGCGGCCATGTGTTCGTCGCCCTCGGCACGGCGAGCGCGCCAGACCCGGGTGGTGACGTCGAACACGGCGTCGAGCTTGTTCGAGATCGTCTCGTCGGGGCCGAACAGCCGGAAGTCCGACGGGTTGCGCTGGATGAGTTCGGCGACCCACGGCCCGAGCGTCCCGGTGGCGGAAGCGGTCTCTCCGACGGGAACGGCGAAACGCTCGAGCCCCGGTCTGTCGAGCGCGGTGCGGATCCGGCCACCGTTGGCGTGCGGGGTCGCGCTCATCCGGGTGTCACCGGTCGGCCGGATCGTCTCGAGCAGACCGATCGGCCGGGCGTCCGCGTCGAAGAGCTCCTCGGGCCGGTAGGAGCGCATCCACTCCTCGAGCTGCTCGCGGTGCTCGTCGTTCTCGCGGACGTTCGGCAGCGGCACCTGGTGGGCGCGGAAGGTGCCCTCGACCTGCTGCCCGTCGACCACCTTCGGGCCGGTCCAGCCCTTCGGGGTGCGCAGGACGATCATCGGCCAGCGCGGGCGGAGGTCCGCGGCGCCGGCCATCTCGCCGGCGGCGGCACGGGCGGCCTGTGCGCGGGCGGCGGCCTGGATGTCGTCGATGGTCGCGAACGCACGGCGGAGCGCGCCGTCGAACAGGGCGTGCACCGCGAACGGGTCGTTGTCCACCCGGCCGGAGTCGACGACGATCGGCTCGTACCCCAGTCCGCGGAAGTAGGCCTGGAGGTCCTCGTCCGGGATCCGCGCGAGGACCGTCGGGTTCGCGATCTTGTACCCGTTGAGGTTGAGGATCGGCAGGACCGCCCCGTCGGACACGGGGTCGAGGAACGTGTGTGCCTGCCACGACGCGGAGAGCGGTCCGGTCTCGGCCTCGCCGTCGCCCACGACGCACGCGACGACGAGGTCCGGGTTGTCGAGGGCTGCCCCGTACGCGTGCGCGAGGGAGTAGCCGAGCTCACCGCCCTCGTTGATCGACCCGGGGGTGTTCGGGGCCGCGTGCGAGGGGATGCCGCCGGGGAACGAGAACTGCTTGAAGAACTTCCGCAGACCCTCGGGGTCGGGAGTGATCTCCGGGTAGAGCTCGTTCCAGGTGCCCTCGAGCCAGGCGTTCGCGTTCATCGCGGGACCACCGTGCCCGGGGCCGCAGATGTACAGGACGTCGCGTTCGGTCTCGCTGATCACGGCGTTGAGGTGTGCGTACACGAGGTTGAGCGCGGGCGAGGTGCCCCAGTGGCCGAGCAGCCTCGGCTTGATGTCGGACGGCTCGAGCGGCCGTTCCAGCAGCGGGTCGTCGAGCAGGTAGATCTGCCCGACGGTGAGGTAGTTCGCGGCGCGCCACCAGGCGTCGATCGCGCGGATGCGGTCGGTGGACGAGTGCAGCGTCGACATGCTGCCCAGGCTACGAGGACGCCGATCCGGGGAATCCAGAAATCTCTCCAATCCGATCCGCGGGTGGCCCCGAACCACTGTCACAAGCCGGGAAACACCCGCAGCGCTCACCAGCAGCTCACCGCTGGTTCTCCACCCCTTCGCGGGGTGTGTTCGGCGCGCTGTCACCCA
>NZ_QKSD01000005.1 GCF_003234085.1 Curtobacterium sp. MCPF17_052 | reverse complement strand
CGCCCCGGCCTCGCCCCGGCCTCGCCTCGCCCCGGCCCCGCCTCGGCCTCACCCCGGGCCGCCCGCGTCTCGGCAGGCCGCGTCTCCGCAGGTCCGTCCCGCCGGTCCCGTCCCGAGGCCCGTCTCACGACCGGCCGCGTGCCTCCTCGATCTCGTGCAGGAGCGCCGTCAGGCGGTCCAGGTGCTCGGCCGTCACGTCCTGGTTCAGCGTCCGGGCCGCGTAGAGGCTGACCGGGCTGGTGCGCTCCGCCAGGGTGAACCGGAGTGCGGCGTCGATCGTCTCGGTGAGCTGGCTCGCCGGACCGGTCAGGTACGACGGGTCGATCTCGAAGTACTCCGCGATCGCCTGCAGCAGCCGCTCGTCCTCGACCACGTAGCGGTTGCCCAGGCGCATGTACTCCCAGCGCGACCGGCTGAGCTTCACGTCCCGGTCGGCCAGCCAGTCGCGGATCTTCGGGTACGTCACCGGGCCACCGTCAGGGGCGGTGATGGTGCTGCAGAGCAGGTGCAGTTTGCGGGCGAGCTCGGCGCGCTGGGTCTGCTGCGCCTCGGTGAGCTTGTCGTGGTTCATGGCGTCGACTCGATCCGTTCCGGGTCTCGTTCGGTGTGCTCGTCGTCGGCCGGGACGTCGTCGTCGGGCAGGCTGAGTTCGTCGATCAGGGAGTCCGTCACGCCGGTCGTGGCGGCGACGCCCATCAGGTGGATGACCCCGCGTTCGTACCAGCGGGGCCGGAACTGGCGGAGGCGGATGTTGTCCTCGAGTTCCGCCCACCGCTGGTAGAGCGCCACCTCGGCCTCTTCTCCGCGGCTCCGGAACGCGTGGGCCCGACGGACGCTCCGCGGGTAGACGCTGAACTCCGGGTGCGCCTCCATCGCGCGATCGGTGATCGGCAGGCTGACCAGGAGCAGCAGGCGGCGCCACACCGGCACCACGACCGGGCGGGCGGCTGCGAACACCACCCCGACCGCGGTCAGGCTCGCCATCGACACCACGGCCAGTTCCCAGAGCGGGTCGACGGTGCCGACCATGGCGAAGTGCCGGTCGACGAACAGCCGCACCGCGCCGGCAGCCAGGCTCTCGGTGATCCAGGCGAGGTCGACGAGCGCGGCGATGCCGATCAGCCAGACGCCCCACCGCGTCGTCCACTCGCCGTAGAGGGGCAGCCCCCGGAACGCCACCGCGGCGACCTGCACGCCGTACAGTCCGACGCAGATCGGCAGCACCGCGGCGAACAGCTCGCGGGTCGGTTCGCCCGTGTACCGGCCGAGGAACGGGTCCGAGACGGCCCAGTCGCTCATCGCGAAGAGGGTGACCTGCACGGCGACCGCCACCAGGACCAGTCCCCACGTCAGGCGTTCCCCGAGGGGTCGGCGCTCACCGTGCTCGGCGCGGATGACCATGACCTCGAGGCAGCCGAGCGCGACGACCACCGCGGACCGGTACACCAGGTTGGTGACGTTGTGCCCGCCGAGCAGACCGTCGACCCAGAGGTAGACGAACGGGGCCTGCAGCGTGCACCCCAGCGCCCAGACGAGCACCCCGGGGACGAGCATCGAGCGGGGCCCGGTCTGGTCGTCGGCGTCCGGGTGCGCCGGCAGCGGCTGGCGCACGTTCGGGGACAGCATCGACAGTGCTGCGAGGCCGACGGACACCACCGTCACCACGCTCGCCACGAAGACCCAGCCGTCCAGGACGTTCATCCGCCGAACACCCGCCCGAACCGCACGTCCCGGCCCCGTGCGCGGGCGTGCCGCATCACGCGGACACTGAGCTCCACGCCGACGAGCTCCGCCAGGCGTTCCTCGTCCTCCGAGAAGTCCGTGTGGCCGTAGAGGAACTGGAGGTCCGGTGTGTACTCCTGCTCGAGGGTCTCCCCGGACCGGACCACCCGGCGACCGGGCACGATGCCGTCGACCTTCTCCTGGACGAACCGCGCGAACCGCGGGTCGATGCCGTGCGACTCCGCCGGTCCGTCCGGGCTGATGAGCATGTGGCCGTGCTCGTGGTTGATGACGACGAGCTGCGTGCCGGAGGGCGCCGGCGGGTAGGACACGACCGCGGTCCCGTCGTCGTACCCGGCCCAGAGCCCGTGCACGTCCTGGTGCGCGAGTCCGCGGACCAACCGGTAGGTGACCTCCCGGCCGGTGACCTCCTGCACGAGGCGGCGGATCGCGGACATCGGGACCGCGCCCGGCAGCCCGTGGTCGTCGACGATCTGCACGGCGGTGTTGCGGCTCACGTCCCTCGACACGGATCCCGCTCCCCACTCCTGGCCCCCGGCGGGGCAGCCTGCACGCCCGACGCAGTCAGCGTAACCGCTCGCATCGCCGCGAGGGCGGTCATGCCGGCGGTCGCCGGTAGGCTCTGGCCCCATGCAGGACACGGAACCCGATCAGCCCTGGGACGTCGTGGTCGTCGGAGCCGGCCCTGCCGGTGCCACCGCAGCCCGGCACGCAGCGCTCGGCGGCGCCCGCGTCCTGCTCCTCGACAAGGCGGTCTTCCCCCGGTACAAGACCTGCGGCGGCGGCATCATCGGGCAGTCCCGACGGCGACTCAACGACCGCGCCCTCGCGACCATCGAAGCGGACCTGCCCGAGGTCGGTTTCTCGCACCGCATGGGCCGCGTGACCCGGGTCCGCACCGAGGCGCCGTTCGTCGCGATGGTCGACCGGGAGCGGTTCGACCAGGCGAACGTCGACGCTGCGCAGGAGGCCGGGGTCGTCTTCCGCGACGGCGCCAACGTCCGCGCGCTCGCCGACGAGGACGGCCGCACCCGGCTGACGCTCTCCGACGGCGACGAACTGGTCGCGCGCGTCGTGATCGGCGCCGACGGCTCCGGCGGTCGGGTCGGACGGTACGTCGGCGCCGTGATGGCCGTCACGGACCTCGGACTCGAGGTCGAGGTCCCGCGTCGCCCCGAGGACGCCGCCACCGGTGTGCTCCTGGACTGGGGCCCGCACCCCGGCACGTACGCCTGGGTCTTCCCGAAGGCCGAGACCCTGACCGTCGGGGTCATCGAGCAGAAGGGCCACGCCGACCAGACCCGTCGGTACCTGGACGACTGGATCGAGCGCCTCGGCCTGCACCCGACCGACCAGGACCGCAGCAGCGGCCACCTCACCCAGTGGCGCACGGGGGACTCACCGCTCCGCAGCGGCACCGTCCTGCTCGCGGGCGAGACCGCGGGCCTCCTGGAGCCGTGGACGCGCGAGGGGATCTCGTTCGCCCTGCGGTCGGGGGAGTGGGCGGGGACCGCCGCTGCCGCGCACGTCGCCGGTGACCGCGCGGCGCTCGACCGCTACGAGTCGCAGGTGCGTGCGGAACTGGTCCCCGAGATCGACGCCGGGGCACAGCTGCTCCGTGTCTTCACGCGGTTCCCGGCCGGCTTCCACTTCCTCATCTCGAAGACACCGTTCGGCCGCGGCTACTTCGTCCGGTTCTGCCGCGGCGAGACGACCCTCGCCCGGGCCTTCCGGCACCGCTGGGTGCGGAAGGTCACCGGCTGGCTCGGCTGAGCATCGACCCACCGACCGGCCGGTCAGCCGGCCGGCCGGTCGGGCCGGCGAGGCGGCCGACCGGTCGGGTCCGGCTCAGACCTCGAGGTGGTCGACGAGTTCGTCCGCCAGGCCGGTGTACGTCGCCGGGGTGAGGTTCGTCAGTCGGGCCTTCGCAGCATCGGAGACGTCGAGTCCGTTCACGAACGCCACGAGCTCCTGCCGCCCGATGCGCTTGCCCCGGGTGAGCTCCTTGAGCATCGCGTAGGGGTCCTCGATGTCCGACTGTCCGGCCGTGACCTCGGCGCGGATGACGGTCTGGATGGCCTCGGCCAGGACCTCCCAGTTGTGGTCGAGGTCCTCGGCCAAGCGGATCTCGTTCACCGCGATCTCGCCCAGACCACGGCGCAGGTTGTCGAGCGCGAGCAGCGAGTGCCCGAACGCGACGCCGATGTTGCGCTGGGTGGTGGAGTCGGTCAGGTCGCGCTGCAGACGGCTCGTGACGAGGGTCTCGGACAGCGTGGAGAACAGCGCCGAGGAGATCTCGAGGTTGGCCTCGGCGTTCTCGAACCGGATCGGGTTGATCTTGTGCGGCATCGTCGACGACCCGGTCGCGCCGGCGATCGGGATCTGCGTGAAGTACCCCATCGAGACGTAGGTCCACACGTCGGTCGCCAGGTTGTGCAGGACCCGGTTCGCGTGCCGCACCCGGTCGTACAGCTCGGCCTGCCAGTCGTGCGACTCGATCTGCGTCGTCAGCGGGTTCCACGTCAGACCGAGGCCCTCGACGAACTCGCGGGACAGCGCGGGCCAGTCGGCCTCCGGGTCCGCGGCGAGGTGCGCCGAGAACGTGCCGGTCGCGCCGGAGAACTTGCCGAGGTACTCGCCCCGCTCGACCTGGGACAGGATCCGCTCGAGTCGGTAGACGACGACCGCGATCTCCTTGCCGAGCGTGGTCGGCGTCGCGGGCTGGCCGTGGGTGTGCGAGAGCATCGGCACGGCCCGGAGGCTCGTGGCCATCTCCCGCAGGCGCTCCACGACCGCGCGTGCGGACGGCAGCCAGACGTGCTCGACGGCGTCACGGACGGTCAGCGCGTAGGAGAGGTTGTTGACGTCCTCGCTGGTCGCGGCGAAGTGCGTCAGCTCGGCGACGGCGTCGAGGCCCAGGTCGCTGAGGCGACGACGGACGAAGTACTCGACCGCCTTGACGTCGTGGCGGGTGGTCGCCTCGATCTCGGCGAGCTCCGCGATCTGCTCCTGGCCGAAGTCGTCGACCAGGGCGCGGAGCGCGGCCTTGTCGTCGACGGACAGCGGGGAGGTGGTGAACATCGCGTGGTCGGTGAGGAACACGAGCCACTCGACCTCGACCCGGATCCGGGCACGGTTGAGGCCGGCTTCGGACAGGTGCTCGCCCACCGTGTGCACGATCGGGTAGTAGCGCCCGTCGAGCGGGCTGATCGGCTGCGGGGGAAGGGGGGTCATGGGGCTCCCTGGCGGACTGCCGGCTCGAGCTGGTGGAAGAGCGCCCGGCAGGCCCGTTCGACCGTGCTGAGCACCCGGTCGAACTCGTGTCGGTCCGCGTAGTACGGGTCCGGCACGTCAGCCTGCTGAGGCCAGGCGTCGTCGTACCGCAACAGGAGCGTCACCTTCGCGGCGTCGTCCATGGTGGGGGCCCACGAGCGCAGGATGCGTTCGTGGGAGCGGTCGAGTGCGACCACCAGGTCGAGGTCCGGGAACCGGTCCGGGTCGAACTGACGGGCGCGATGCCTGCTGCCATCGTATCCGCGTGCCGCGAGCGCTGCGATCGTGCGCTCGTCGGCGGGTTCGCCGACGTGCCAGTCCCCGGTGCCTGCGGACTCGACCACGAACCGGTCCGCCAGGCCGGCGTCGGCGGCCACCTGCGCGAAGACGATCTCGGCCATCGGGGACCGGCAGATGTTGCCGCTGCAGACGAAGGAGACACGGAAGGGCGACGGGGCGCCGGCGTCCATGGTCATGTGCACATCATGGCCCAGCCGGACGCCGGACGCGATGCCCGGCCACCAGGCGCGATGGCCGACCGGCCTCAGGCCCGACCGCGGCCGCCCAGGACCGGACGGGCGACCAGGCCGACGAGCCAGGCGAAGACCGCCAACACGAAGGCCCCGACGATGCCCCAGCCGAACGACTCCACCGACAGGCCGAAGCCCAGCCCGGTCGAGATCCCCGCGACGATGAGCAGCAGGACCGCGTTGACGACGAACGAGATCAGCCCGAGCGTCAGGACGTAGAGGGGGAACGCCACGATCCGGATCAGCGTGCCGATCACCGCGTTGACGATGCCGAACACCAGCGCGACGAGCAGGTACGTCAGGACGGTCTCGACGGGACCACCGTCCCCGAAGGAGTCGACGGCGACCCCGCTCACGAGGAGCGTGGTGAGCCAGAGGGCGACGGCGTTGACGATGAGCCGGACGAGGAACCGCATGGCCCCATGATGCCCGCCTTCTCCGCGAACAGGCCGCCGGTACGCTGGGGCGGTGACCGACCAGTCCGTGCCGACCGTGCACATCCGCCCCGAGATCGCCGTGCTGCCGCCCTACAAGCAGGGACGTCAGGCCGCGCCGGACGCCCTGAAGCTCTCGAGCAACGAGAACCCCTTCCCGCCGCTGGCCGGGGTGGTCGAGGCGGTGCAGGCGCAGACGGCCTTCAACCGCTACCCCGACGCCACCGCGCTCGCGGTCCGTGCGGTGCTCGCGAACCGGTTCGGCACCACCGTGGACGAGGTGCACGTCGCCCCGGGCAGCGTCGCGATCCTGCACGAGTTGGCGAAGGCGACCTCCGGCCCGGGCGACGAGGTCGTCTACGCCTGGCGGTCCTTCGAGGCGTACCCGGGTGTCGTCACCGTCGCCGGAGCCACGAGCGTGCAGGTCCCGAACCGTCCCGACGGCGGCCACGACCTCGACGCGATGGCGGCGGCGGTGACCGAGCGCACCCGCATGGTCATCGTGTGCACGCCGAACAACCCGACCGGCCCGATCGTCACCGGCGCGGAGTTCGGCGCGTTCATGGAGCGGGTGCCGACCTCGGTGCTCGTGGTCCTCGACGAGGCATACGCCGAGTTCGTCACCGACGTCGACGCGGTCCGCGGGCCGGCACTGCTCGAGCGGTACCCGAACCTCGTGGTGCTCCGGACCTTCTCGAAGGCGTACGGACTCGCGGGCCTCCGGGTCGGGTACGCGCTCGGACCGGCATACGTCCTCGACGCCGTCCGTGCCTGCGCCATCCCGCTGTCCGTGACGGCGCAGGGCCAGGCGGCCGCGCTGGCCAGTCTCGAGCGCGAGGGCGAGCTGCTGGACCGCGTCGCCGAACTGGCCGAGCGCCGGGACCGGATCCGCGCGGGGCTGCTCGAACAGGGGTGGGACGTCCCGGCGGCGCAGGGCAACTTCGTCTGGCTGCCGACGGGTGAGCACACCGCCTTCGCCGCCGAGGCCTTCGAGCACGCCGGGCTGATCGTCCGGGCCTTCGCGCCCGAGGGCATCCGCATCTCGATCGGGGAGCACGAGGCTGTCGCAAAGCTCCTCGAAACCGCGAGTGCCGTTGTGGAACGTCTCACAACGACGGCTCCTGAGCGGCCGGTACGCTGACGGACATGTTGTTCCGCGCCGCGGCTCCTGCGACGACCCCCGTCCAGCTCCTCGATCCCGAGGGCCGGTTCGTGGAGACCGACGAGAACGCCGAACTCGCCGCCGTCGCCCGGGCCCTCCCCGATGAGACCCTGCTCGCCATGCACCGCCAGATGGTGCTCACCCGACGCTTCGACCACGCCGCCGGCAACCTGCAGCGCACCGGTCAGCTCGGACTCTGGGCGCCGAGTCACGGGCAAGAGGCTGCGCAGGTCGGCTCCGCGTTCGCGCTCCGCCCCCAGGACCACCTCTTCCCCTCGTACCGCGAGCACGCCGTCGTGATGCAGCGCGGGGTCGAGCCGATGGAGATCATCTCGCTCTTCCGTGGCCAGGCCCACGGCAACTGGGACCCGGACGCCCGCGGCAACACGCACATCTACACGCTCGTCATCGGCGCGCAGACCCTGCACGCCACCGGCTACGCCATGGGTCAGGCGCTCGACGGCGTCGTCGGCACCGGCGACCCGGACGTCGACGAGTGCTCGATCGTCTACTTCGGTGACGGCGCGACCAGCCAGGGCGACGTGAACGAGGCGTACGTGTTCGCCGCCTCGCACACCGCGCCGGTCGTCTTCTTCCTGCAGAACAACCACTGGGCGATCTCGGTGCCGGTCTCGGTGCAGTCCCCGACCCCGCTCGTCGACCGTCCGCGCGGCTTCGGCATCCCGAGCATCAAGGTCGACGGCAACGACGTGCTGGCCTCGTACGCGGCGAGTCTCGTCGCGACCGACCACGCCCGCAGCGGTCAGGGCCCGGCGTTCGTCGAGGCCGAGACCTACCGCATCGGTGCGCACACCAGCTCGGACGACCCGACGCGGTACCGCGGCGACGACGAGCTCGCCGGCTGGGTCGCCCGCGACCCGATCACCCGGTCCGAGGCGTACCTGCGCAGCAAGGGCGCCACTGACGCCCAGTTCGCCGAGTTCGACGCCGAGGGCGAGCAGATCGCCGCCGACATCCGGACCCGTACGAGTGCCCTCCAGGACCCGCCGATGGAGGCGATGTTCGACAACGTCTACCGTGAGCCGCACCCGCGCATCGACGAGCAGCGCGCATGGTTCCGGGACTACGAGGCCGGCCAGGACGCAGGAGCCCACGCATGAGCACCACCGAGCAGCTCTTCGACTACACGTTGCGGACGCACCCCGGTGCGGGCGAGGTCCCCGCGGACCCGACCCCGACCCTCCCGATGGCAAAGGCGCTGAACGCCGGCCTGGCGAAGGCGATGGAGGCGGACGACAAGGTCCTGCTGATGGGCGAGGACATCGGCCGTCTCGGCGGTGTCTTCCGCATCACCGAGGGTCTGCAGGACCGCTTCGGCGCCGATCGCGTCCGGGACACCCCGCTCGCCGAGTCCGGCATCGTCGGCACCGCGATCGGCCTGGCGCTGCGCGGCTACCGTCCCGTCATCGAGATCCAGTTCGACGGCTTCGTCTGGCCCGCCTTCAACCAGATCACCTCGCAGCTGGCGAAGATGGCGAACCGACTGCCGGCGCACATGTCGCTGCCGATCGTCATCCGGATCCCCTACGGCGGGCACATCGGCGCGATCGAGCACCACCAGGAGAGCCCGGAGACGTACTTCGCGCACACCCCGGGGCTGCGCGTGGTCAGCCCGAGCACCCCGAACGACGCCTACTGGATGATCCAGGAAGCCATCGCGTCGAAGGACCCGGTGGTCTTCTTCGAGCCGAAGTCGCGCTACTGGCCGAAGGGCCAGGTCGACCTGGTCGACGGCCACGTGCCGATGCACACGACCCGCGTCGCCCGCACCGGCACCGAGGTCACCCTCGTCGGCCACGGTGCGATGGTCGCGACGCTCATGCAGGCCGCCGACATCGCGGAGGCCGAGGGCACCAGCTGCGAGGTCGTCGACCTCCGATCGATCTCACCGATCGACTGGGAGCCACTGCTCGCCTCGGTGCGCAAGACCGGCCGCCTGGTCATCGCGCAGGAGGACTCGGGCTTCATCAGCGTCGGCAGCGAGATCGCCGCGACCGTCGCCGAGCGGGCGTTCTACACGCTGCAGGCCCCGCCGCTGCGGGTGTCCGGGTTCGACATCCCCTTCCCGCAGTCGAAGCTCGAGCACTTCCACCTGCCCGACGCCGACCGCGTCCTCGAGGCCGTCGACCGCGCCCTCGCCTACTGACCCGCACCACTCCCGTACGAACGAACCCTGCTGAAGGAGCCGACGTGGCCGTCGCCGAATTCCCCCTGCCCGACGTGGGGGAGGGCCTGACCGAGGCCGAGATCGTCCAGTGGCGCGTCGCCCCCGGTGACGAGATCGCCGTGGACCAGGTGCTCGTCGAGATCGAGACCGCGAAGTCGCTGGTCGAGCTGCCGTCGCCGTTCGCCGGCACCGTCACCGGCCTGCTCGTCGCCGAGGGCGACACGGTCGAGGTCGGCAGCCCGATCATCCGCGTCGAGTCCGACGCGGCCGCCGCCGGGCAGTCGGCGGACTCGGCCCCCGTCGCCGACACCGCCGCGTCCGCCCCGGCGCCGGCTCCGGTGGCGTCCGCTCCGCTGGCGCCCGCGCCGGTGGCCCCCGCGGCCGTGGCGCAGGCTCCGGTCCCCGCTCCGGCCGCTCCGATCCATGCCGCTCCGGCTCACGCCGCCGCGGCCCCGGCCCCGGCCCCGGCCCAGGTCGCCGTGGACGCCGGTGTCGTCGGCACCGACGAGGGCTCGGGCGCCGTGCTCGTCGGTTACGGCTCCGCCACCTCCGCACCCTCCCGCCGGAAGCCGGGTGCCCGCCGGGCCGCGGCCGCCGCTGCGGAGGCGTTCCGGGCCTCCAGTCGGGAAGTCGGACTCGAGTTCGTCACCGACGACGGCGAGGCGACCACGGCCGACGCCGTCGCGGCACAGGGGAGCCGGCCCGCGCGTCCCACGATGCCGAGCGCCTCGGCGCTGCAGGTGATGGCGAAGCCGCCGATCCGGAAGCTCGCGAAGGACCTCGGTGTCGACCTGACGATCGTCGTGCCGACCGGCCTCGCCGGCGAGGTCACGCGCGACGACGTCATCCGGCACGCCACGCAGGCCACCGTGTTCCGCAACATCGAGACGCCGGAGTGGGGCGACGTCCGCCAGGAGACCATCCCGGTCAAGGGCGTCCGCAAGGCCATCGCCACCGCCATGACGACCTCGGCCTTCACGGCGCCGCACGTCTCGCTCTTCGTGGACGTCGACGCGACCCGCACGATGGAGTTCGTCAAGCGGCTCAAGGAGTCGCCGACGTTCGCCGGGGTCAAGGTCTCGCCGCTGCTCATCATGGCGCGCGCCGTCATCTGGGCCGTCCGCCGCAACCGGTCCGTGAACTCGTCCTGGACGGACCGCGAGATCATCGTCCACCACTTCGTGAACCTCGGCATCGCCGCGGCGACCCCGCGGGGGCTCATCGTGCCGAACATCAAGGACGCGCAGGACATGTCGCTGCTCGAGCTCGCGAAGGCGCTCGAGCAGATGACGCTGACCGCCCGCGACGGCAAGACGACGCCGGCGGACATGGCCGACGGAACGATCACCGTCACGAACATCGGCGTCTTCGGGATGGACACCGGCACCCCGATCCTCAACCCGGGTCAGGTCGCCATCGTCGCGATGGGCACCATCAAGCCGAAGCCGTGGGTCGTCGACGGGGACGTGCGCTCGCGCATGGTGACCACGATCGGTGCCTCGTTCGACCACCGTGTCGTCGACGGTGACGTGGCGTCGCGCTTCGTGCACGACGTCGCCTCGGTCATCGAGGAGCCCGCGCTCCTGCTCGACTGACGACGAGCGCTGCCCGACCGGGCCGGGCGACGCCGACGGATCGGTCCGGGTCGCGCGGTCTTGGTGTGCCGTTCACGCCGATGTCGGCGGAGCGGGGGATGATCAGCACATGGTCCACCAGCTGCTCGTGCCGCAGCAGGAGATCCGGACGGGTCGCCTGGTGCTCACGCCCGTGACGCCCGCGGACATCGACGCGGTCCACGAGCTCTTCTCGGACGCCCGGACCTGGACGCACCTCCCGGCCGGGCGGCACACCTCCCGCGCCGCGACGCAGGACCTGGTGCAGCGGAAGATCGGCGGGCGCGTCCGGCACGGGCTTGGCTCGTGGGCGATCCGAGCGGCCGACTCCGGTGTGTTCCTCGGCATCGGCGGTGTGGACCTCACCGCCGGCGGCGTCTGGAACCTCGGGTACCGCCTGGCCCCGGAGCACCACGGCCACGGCTACGCGACCGAGGTCGCCCGCGCCGCGGTGGACGCCGCACGCGAACTGCGCCCGGACGTCCCGGTGACCGCCCGGGTGCTCACGAACAACCCGGCTTCGTCTCGTGTGCTCGCCCGGGTGGGGCTGACCCAGGTCTGGCAGGGGCCGACACGGACGGCAGCGCCCGAGGGTGTCGAGTGCCAGGTGTGGAGCGACCGGACGCTGACGCCGGCGCAGCTGGACTGGCTCGTCGCGAACGCCTGACCGGCCCGGTGCAGAGCCTCCGCGGCGGTTGCACGCGCGGGTGCGGCCGGTACTGTGGGTGAACTGGTCATGTCCGCACAGGACCACTTGATCCACACGAGGAGTCCGCTTGCCGAGCCGCATCACCGAGGGTGCTGAACCGAAGCACCAGCAGCTGCGGCGGATCCTGCTCGACCAGATCACGACCCGCCTGGCACCGGGGGCCGCGATCCCCTCGGAGCGGCAGCTCATTGCCGAGTACGGCGTCTCGCGCATCACCGTGCGGGAGGCCCTGGGCCAGCTGGTGAACGAGGGACACCTCGAGCGCGTCCGCGGCAAGGGCACCTTCGTCGCGAACCGCCCGATGCAGTCGACCCTGCACCTGGCCTCCTTCACCGAGGAGATGCGCGCGATGGGGCACGTGCCGACGACGGTCGTGCTGATCCGGGAGGAACGCGTCCCGCCCGCCGCGACGGTCGCGGCCCTGCACCTCGGCGAGGGCGAGACCGCGCACCACCTCAAGCGACTGCGGATGGCCGACGGGGCACCGGTCTCGGTCGACGACGCCTGGCTCGCCGCGGACGTGTTCCCCGGTCTGCTCGACCACGACCTGTCCGGCTCGGTGTACTCGATCGCGGCCGAGGCGTACGGGCACCCGATCGACCGGGCGCAACAGACCGTGGCGGCCAACCCGGCGACCGACGACGTCGCGACCCTGCTCGGCACGAAGACCGGGGCGCCCCTGCTCGAGTTCGACCGGGTGTCGTACTCGGGGCCGCGGGCGGTCGAACACGCACGGAGCTGGTACCGCTCCGACCGCTACCGCGTGCAGATGGAGGTCACGGCCTCCCGGGCAGGGGTCTGACGCGGGACGGGCCGGGAGCGAGCGGGTGCTCACTCCCGGCCCGTCCGGTCGTCGGGGTCGGTCAGACCTCGAAGAGCGCGTCGCCCTCGGCCACGGTGGTGCCGACCGTGCCCTGCGGGACGGAGTCCGGCGTCGACCCGAGCACGACCACGGGGACGACGGGGGAGTACCCGGCCGCGGTGATGGCCGCGGGGGTGAAGCGCACGACGGGGTCGCCGGCGGCGACGGTGTCGCCCTCCGCTGCGAGGAGCGTGAAGCCCTCGCCCTTGAGCTTCACGGTGTCGATGCCGACGTGCACCAGGACGTCGGTGCCCGCGGCGCCCTGCAGCGCGAACGCGTGGGGGTGCAGCTTGACGATGGTGCCGTCGACCGGGGCGACCGCGGTGACCGGACCCTCGGCGCCGGTCGGGTCGACCGCGACACCGGCACCGACGAGCTGCTCGGCGAACACCGGGTCGGGAACGTCGGAGAGTCCGACGACCGGGCCGGCGAACGGCGTGCGGACGACCGTCACAGCTCGTCCTGGATGTCCTGCGCCAGGTTGTCCGCGATCGGCCCGACGATGACCTGCCAGCCGGTGCCGCCACCGACGACGGCCTGGGCGCCGGCGGCCTTCAGCGCGTCCTTGTCGACGAGGTCGCCGTCCTCGACCTCGACGCGGAGGCGGGTGATGCAGCCCTCGACCTCGTCGATGTTGTCGGTTCCGCCGAGTGCGGCGATGATGTCGGCAGCCTTGATGTCAGCCATCTGTTTCCTCCTCGTTACGGGTTCGCTCACAGGTTGACATGCAGTCCACGGTCATCGACACTACGAACTGGTCATGACCGGACAGGACCGGGACCTGGCGACACTGCCGAGGGTACCTGCGCCGTCCACGCGACTCAACTCACCCCGAACAGCTCCACCCGATGACGAGAGGAACTCCGCATGAGCACCGCTGCCACCACGGACGTGCCGGAGAAGAAGACGCCGAAGAAGCAGTCACGCTTCTTCGCGAATGCCCAACGGCTGGGCCGGAGCCTGTTGCTCCCGATCGCGGTCATGCCGGCCGCGGGCATCCTCAACCGGATCGGGCAGCCCGACCTGCTCGGTGCGATCCCCGGGTTCGAGACCGGTGCGAGCGTCATCGGCGCCGCCGGCAACGCGATCTTCACCTGGCTGCCGCTGCTCTTCGCGGTCGGCATCGCGATCGGCTGGGCGAAGAAGTCCGACGGCACGACGGCCCTGGCCGCGGTCGTCGGCTACATGGTCATGTACGAGGTCTTCAAGACGATGTCGCCGATCGTCCTGGCGGGCGTCAAGGACTCGGCCGGCAACCAGGCGACCATCAACTTCGGTGTCCTCGGCGGCATCGTGATGGGTCTCGTCGCCGCGGGCCTGTGGCAGAAGTTCCACCGGACGAAGATGCCCGACTTCCTCGGGTTCTTCTCGGGTCGCCGTCTCGTCCCGATCCTCACCGCGGCCGCCGGTCTGGTCATCGCCGTGCTGATGTCCTTCGTCTACCGGTACTTCGACATCGGCCTCACGTGGGTCGGCGAGCAGGTCACGTCGCAGCCGGTCGTCGGTGGCGGCATCTTCGGGTTCGCCAACCGCATGCTCATCCCGGTCGGTCTGCACCAGCTGCTCAACTTCTTCCCGTGGTTCCAGCTCGGCAGCTTCGCCGGTCCGAACGGCGCCGTCTCCGGTGACATCCCGCGCTTCCTGGCGGGCGACCCCACCGCCGGCATCTTCCAGACCGGCTTCTTCCCGATCATGATGTTCGCGCTGCCCGCCGGTGCGCTGGCCATCTGGCGGAACGCCCGCCCGTCGCAGCGCAAGCTCGTCGGCGGCATCATGCTCTCCGCCGCGCTGACGTCCTTCGTGACCGGCATCACCGAGCCGCTCGAGTACTCGTTCATGTTCGTGGCCTGGCCGCTCTACGTGATCCACGCCGTGCTCACCGGCACCTCGCTGGCGCTGGTGAACGCGCTCGGCATCCACGACGGCTTCTCGTTCTCCGCCGGGGCGATCGACTACGTGCTCAACTTCGGCAAGGCGCAGGGGGCGATCTGGCTCATCCCGATCGGTCTGGCGTACGCGGCGGTGTACTACTTCCTCTTCAGCTTCGTGATCAAGAAGTGGAACCTCCGGACGCCGGGTCGCGAACCGGAGGACGAGATCGCCTCGGCCTCGGTCGACGACCTCACCAAGGCGTAGGTCCTCTGGCCCGACCGAGTCACGGACGGGAGGTCCGGTGCCAGCTGGCACCGCACCTCCCGTCCGTCGTTCGTGCTGATACCGGTTTTGACAATCGTTCTCATGTGGCGCTAGCGTCGTCCCCATGCACACCCGACTCCTCGCCCTGCCGCTCGTCGCCGGCGCCGCCGCGCTCGCCCTGACCGGGTGCGCGACCTCCTCCGGATCGACCGACGCTGGCGACGGCACGGTCCGCGTCGTCGCCTCGACCAACGTCTACGGGTCGATCGTCGAGAGCATCGGTGGCGACCACGTCGACGTCACGAGCATCCTCGAGGACCCGTCGCAGGACCCGCACTCGTTCGAGTCGAGCGCGAAGACGCAGCTCGCCGTGTCCAAGGCGGACCTGCTGATCGAGAACGGCGGTGGCTACGACGACTTCATGTCCACGCTGGCGAAGTCCTCGAACACCGACGCCCCCACGATCAACGTGGTGGAGCTCTCGGGTCTCGACACCGGCGGATCGGACGAGTTCAACGAGCACGTCTTCTACAGCTACCCGACGATGGTGAAGCTCGTCGCCGACGTCTCCGAGCGCCTGACGAAGCTGGACAGCGCGGACGCGAGCACCTTCCAGGCCAACGCGAAGACCCTCACCGGCAAGCTGCAGGAGCTCGAGTCGCAGACCGCCTCGGTCGAGAAGACCGTCGACGGCGAGAAAGTGGCGTACACCGAGCCCGTGCCGGGGTACCTCTTCGACGCGATGGGCCTCGACAACGTGACGCCGCCGGACTTCTCCGAGGCGATCGAGGAGGGCGACGACGTCCCGCCGGCCGCGCTCAACGACACGCTCAAGCTCTTCACGAGCGGAGAGGCGAGACTGCTCGCCGTCAACGAGCAGACCTCGAGCCCCGAGACCGAACAGGTCCAGAAGGCCGCGAAGCAGGCGGGCGTCCCCGTCATCGGTGTCACGGAGACGCTCCCGAAGGGGGAGGATTACGTCTCGTGGCAGCAGGCGAACATCGACGCGGTGACGGCGGCACTCCAGAAGTGACGACCCTCCAGGACCGGGACCGGACCGCCACTGCCGCGCGCAGTGGTGGTTCCGCCGTGCTCGCACTCCGTGACGCGGGGCTCGCCTACGGCAGTCGTCGGCTCTGGGACGGCCTCGACCTCGACGTGCAGCCCGGCGAGTTCGTCGCCGTGCTGGGGCCGAACGGCGCCGGCAAGACCTCGCTGCTCCGCACCGTCCTCGGCCAGCAGCGGCTGACGAGCGGGTCGATGTCGTTCCTCGGACGCCCGGTCCGGCGCGGTCACCGGAGGATCGGGTACATCCCGCAGCAGCGGCTGATGGACTCCGGGACCCCGCTCCGTGCCCGCGACATGATCGCGCAGGGTGTCACCGGGCACCGCTGGGGCATCCGACCCGAACGCCGTGCCGAACGCGAACGCATCGACCGGATCGTGGCGGAGGTCGGCGCGACCGCGTTCGCCGACGCGCCCGTCGCCGAGCTCTCCGGCGGCGAGCAGCAGCGCACCCGTGTCGGACAGGCCATCGCCGCCGACCCGGCACTGCTGCTCTGCGACGAACCCCTCATCTCGCTCGACCTCCGGCACCAGCGCGGCGTCACCGAGCTCATCGACCGGCAGCGCCGACAGCAGGGCGCCGCGGTGCTCTTCGTCACCCACGACGTGAACCCGATCCTCGACGTCGTCGACCGGGTCCTCTACATCGCGGGCGGGCGCTTCCGGATCGGCGCCCCCGACGAGGTCCTGCGCGCCGACGTCCTCAGTGACCTCTACGGCACGCCCGTCGACGTCGTCCGCACGATGGGCCGCATCGTCATCGTCGGTGCGAGCGACGCCCACGACACCGCGGGCGACGGACACCACCACTGCGAGCCCTCGCCGCACGCCACCACCCCCGACGAAGGACGGATCTGATGGACGTCTGGTCGACCGTCTTCTCGTTCCAGGACTACGGCGAGCTGCTCGTCCTGGTGCGCAACTCGATCATCGCGGGCGCCGTGCTCGGCATCGTCGGCGGGCTCATCGGGCCGTTCGTCGTCGCCCGGAACATGCCGTTCGCGGTGCACGGCATCAGCGAGCTGTCGTTCGCCGGCGCGAGCGCCTCCCTGCTCCTCGGCGTCAACGTCGTCAGCGGCTCGGTCGTCGGGTCCCTGGTCGCCGCGCTGCTCATCGGGGTGCTCGGCAGCCGGGCCCGCGACCGGAACTCGATCATCGCCGTGCTCATGCCGTTCGGCCTGGGCCTCGGCATCCTCTGCCTGGCGCTCTACAAGGGCCGGGCCGCGAACAAGTTCGGCCTGCTCACCGGCCAGATCGTCTCCGTCGACAACCCGCAGCTCGGCATGCTCGTGGCCATCGCCGCGGTCGTGGTGCTCATCCTCGTGGTCATCTGGCGTCCGCTGATGTTCGCCTCGGTGGACCCCGACGTCGCCGCGGCCGCCGGGGTCCCGGTGCGCACCCTCGGCCTGGTCTTCATGCTCGCGCTCGGCCTGGCCACCGCGGTGTCGGTGCAGATCGTCGGGGCGCTCCTGGTGCTCTCGCTGCTGGTCACCCCGGCCGCCGCCGCACTGCGGGTGACGGTGAACCCGGTCCTCGTGCCGGTGCTCTCCGTCGTGTTCGCCGTGACCTCGGTGGTCGGTGGCATCCTCCTGGCCCTCGGCGGCGGACTGCCGATCAGTCCGTACGTCACCACCATCTCGTTCCTCATCTGGGTCGTCTGCCGGGTGCTCGGCGCCCGCAGGGACCGCCGTGGACGTGACCGCGTGACGGCGCGGGAGCAGCAGGTCGACCGTGGGACGGGCCTCCCGGCCGTACCGGAGCAAGGAGTCGCAGCATGAACGCCGTCCAGAAGCCACGACGCAACACCTGGCAGCGCGAAGCGGTGCGCGGAGCCCTGTCCGAGACCGACGGCTTCGTCAGCGCGCAGTCGCTGCACGCACACCTGCGGGACGGCGGCTCCACCATCGGGCTGGCGACCGTGTACCGGGCGCTGTCCGACCTGGCCACCGAGGGTGACGCCGACTCGCTGCAGCAGGACGGTGAGTCCCTGTACCGGGCGTGCACGACCGACAAGCACCACCACCACCTGATCTGCCGCGTCTGTGGCCGGACGGTCGAGATCCAGGCCGACCCCGTCGAGGAGTGGGCCCGCGCGACCGCCGCCGCGAACGGGTTCTCGAACGCCAGCCACGTCGTGGACGTGTTCGGCGAGTGTGCCGAGTGCACCGCGCGTGCCGCTGTCCGGGGCGGCGCGTAGTCTCCGCCACATGCACGTGATCCTGGTTCCCGGGTTCTGGCTCGATGCGAGCGCATGGGACGACGTCGTCCCGGTCCTCCGCGCGGCGGGCCACACCGTCGACGCCGTCACCCGACGCGGGTCGACGCTCGACGAACAGGTCGCCGACCTCGTCGCCCGGGTGGACGACGCCCCGGAGCCGGTCGTGCTGGTCGGGCACTCCGGTGCGGGGCCGATCGCGTACATGGCGGCCGACCAGCGGCCCGACCGGGTGCTGCACCTGGTCTACGTCGACACCTTCCCCGGGCCGGACGGTGGATGCGTCAACGACGAACTACCGGTCGTCGACGGGCAGGTGCCCCTGCCGTCGTGGGACGTCTGGGAAGCCGCGACCCTGCGGGACATGACCCCGGAGATCCGTGCCGACGTCGAACGCCGTGCGTTCCCCGAACCGGCTCGCGTCGCGTCCGACCGGTTCCACTACGCCGACCCCGCACGACACCGGATCCCGGCGACCGTGATCACGTGCGAGATCGCCCCGGACGAGCTGGCCGGCATGGTCGCGGACCACCAGGTCTGGGCCGCCGAGCTCGTCGCGACCGAGGAGCTCGAGATCGTCGGCCTGCACACCGGGCACTGGCCGATGTCCACCGCACCACGGGAACTCGGTGCGCTGATCGTGCAGGCGCTGGCACCGCGCCCGACCGACGGCGTCTGAGGGCGCGCTCCGGCCGGACCGCGCGGGTCCGGACAGCCGTCGAGGGAGCCCGCGGGTAGCGTCCGGCGCGTGGACCTCGAGGCGTGGACGAGTTGGGCGGGCGCCGGCGACTACGACGTCGCCCGGTTCGTCCTGCAGCGTGGGGTCGCGGCGATCGCGTGCCTGGCGTTCCTGTCGGCGATCGCGCAGTTCCCGGCGCTGCTGGGCGAGCGGGGCCTCCTGCCCGTCCCGCGGTTCATGGAGCGCCGGTACGCGCAGACCCTGCCCGTCGTGTGGCGGTGGTGGCGGTACACCGATCGACGACTGCGGATCCTGGCCGGAGGCGGGGCGCTGCTGTCGCTGACGATCGTCGTCGGCCTGCCGCAGCGGGGGCCGGCGTGGGTCCCGGTGCTCTGCTTCCTCGTGCTCTGGCTGGCGTACATGTCGATCTCCGATGTCGGCCAGACCTTCTACTCGTTCGGGTGGGAGTCGCTGCTGCTCGAGTCCCTGTTCGTCGTGGCGTTCCTCGGCTCCGACCAGGTCGCGCCACCGATCGTGGTGCTCATCGCGATCCGGTGGCTCGTGTTCCGGCTGGAGTTCGGTGCCGGCATGATCAAGATGCGTGGGGACCGGTCGTGGCGCGACCTGACCGCGCTCTACTACCACCACGAGACGCAGCCGATGCCGAACCCGATGTCGCGCACGGCCCACCTGCTGCCCCGACCCGTGCACCGGCTCGAGACGCTCGGCAGCCACGTGGTCCAGCTCGGGGTGCCGTTCCTGCTGTTCGCGCCGCAGCCCGTCGCCTCGGTCGCCGCGGCGCTCGTGCTGCTCACCCAGGCCTGGCTCGTGGTGTCGGGCAACTTCGCCTGGCTCAACTGGATCACCCTGGTGCTGGCCTTCGCGGCCGTCGATGACCGGTCGATCGCGACGGTGCTGCCGTTCCTCGACGGGATCGCGGACACCGGCCCGACCGCGACGCCGGCCTGGTTCGTCGGACTGACGGTCGCGGTCGGCCTGCTGCTGCTCGTGCTGTCCTGGCCGTCGGCGAAGAACCTGGTGTCACGCCGACAGCTCATGAACGCGTCGTTCAACCGCTGGCACCTCGCCAACGCCTACGGTGCCTTCGGCAGCGTCACGCAGGAGCGCGACGAGGTGATCGTCGAGGGCACCATGGCAGAGGTCCCCGACGAAGCGGACTGGCTGCCCTACGAGTTCAAGGGCAAGCCGGGGGACCCGCGTCGCCGCCCGGGGCAGTTCGCTCCGTACCACCTGCGCCTCGACTGGCTGATGTGGTTCCTGGCGCTCGGTGCGGACGACGGCTGGTTCCGGGTGTTCGTGCTGCGGCTGCTCGAGGCGGACCGGCCGACGCTCCGGTTGCTCCGGCACGACCCGTTCGACGGGCAGCGGCCGCGGTGGGTCCGGGCGCGGGTGTTCCGGTACCGGTTCGCCACCCGGGTGGAACGGCGGGAGACCGGGCTGTACTGGATCCGGCAGGAACAGGGGTACCTCCTGCCGCCGTCCGGCCTCCGGCGGTGAGGGCGGACCGGAGGCCCGGCGTGCGGCGCGCCCGGCTTGCGAGGTGCCTGGCCGTCGCGTAACGTGGGTGGCTGGTTCTCTGCGTTCATCGTGGAGTGCCCGTTGTTCTGCCCTCCGACCGTCGCGAACGCCGCGGTCGCGCGGTACCGGATCGAGCCTCCAGGCCCGACTGCCGGTCTGGGCGGTGCGCACAACCCCCTCGCTCGTCGCCGTCGTGGACTTCCACTCAGGCGGCGCAGCGCGTGCGTGCCAGGCAAGTGACCTTGGGTGCAGCCGATCGGCTGCACGGTATTCATCAGGAGGAAACCATGGCTGCAGTGTGCCAGGTGACCGGCGCCGTTCCCGGCTTCGGACACAACATCTCGCACTCGCACCGTCGGACGAAGCGTCGCTTCGACCCGAACGTGCAGAAGAAGACCTACTACGTGCCGTCGCTGCGTCGTAACGTGACGCTCAACGTCAGCGCCAAGGGCATCAAGGTGATCGACGCTCGTGGCATCGAGTCCGTCGTGGCGGGCATCCTCGCCCGTGGGGAGAAGATCTGATGGCGAAGCGCGGTCAGGACATCCGTCCGATCATCAAGCTCCGTTCCACTGCGGGTACCGGGTTCACGTACGTGACCAAGAAGAACCGCCGGAACAACCCCGACCGTCTCGTGCTGAAGAAGTACGACCCGGTGGTCCGCAAGCACGTCGACTTCCGTGAGGAGCGCTAGGCCATGGCGAAGAAGAGCAAGATCGCGAAGAACAACCAGCGCGCCGTCATCATCGAGCGCTACGCCGAGCGTCGCCTCGAGCTGAAGAAGGCCCTCGTGGACCCGAACGGCACCGACGAGTCCCGCGAGGCCGCCCGCGTCGGCCTGCAGAAGCTGCCCCGCGACGCGTCGCCGGTCCGCTACCGCAACCGCGACGCCATCGACGGCCGTCCCCGCGGCCACCTCGGTGAGTTCGGCATCAGCCGTGTCCGCTTCCGTGACATGGCCCACCGTGGCGAGCTCCCCGGCATCACGAAGAGCTCCTGGTAAGCACCAGTTCTCCCGGCGCCCCCGCGACCTCTCGAGGTCGCGGGGGCGTCGTCGTCGTCCGCGGGACGTCATCCGCCGACCCGGGCAGCACCACGGTCGTCACATCGGTCACTCCAGCCCCTCCTGTCACCGGAGAGGCCCGGAAAACCGGGCGGGTCGACCGGAAACCCCGGAACCGGCTGGTAGGTTCATCAGCGGTTCCCCGGGCCCTCGGCCCGACCGGGCCCACCGCTCGGGGCAACCGTCCCGCAGCATCCGGACGTTCCGCGTCCGACCCATACGCAAGAAGTCCGAGGAGGACATCCAATGGCTGACAAGTCACTGAACCGCACCGAGCTCGTCGCTGCCGTCGCCGCCGAGTCCGGCCAGAGCCAGGCCACCGTCAACGGCGTCGTCGACGCGCTCTTCGCCGTCGTCGGCAAGTCCGTCGCGGACGACACCAAGGTCACGATCCCGGGCTGGATCGCCTTCGAGAAGACCCACCGCGCCGCCCGCACCGGCCGCAACCCGCAGACGGGTGAGGCCATCGAGATCGCCGCGAGCGACTCGGTCAAGGTCAGCGCCGGCAGCAAGCTCAAGGCGTCGGTCAAGTAAGACCACTCAGCTCCACGGAAGGGACGGCGTTCGCGCCGTCCCTTCCGTCGTTCCCGGGAGGCCCGTCCACCGTCCACAGGTCGGCCCGCGTTGTTTCGGTGGCGCGCTGGGCAGCGCCTAGGCTTGACGGGTGAACCGCATCGCGCGCATCGCCGGCCCCGGCGTCCTGCTGCTCGCGGCGTTCGTGTCCCTGCTCGTGGCGCTCGTCGTCGGCGGTGGTGCCGACGCCGCCCTCATCGCCGACCCCGGTGCGGTCGTCCGCTTCGGGCTCCCGATCGCGCGGATGCTCGTCGACCTGTCCGCCGCAGCCGCCATCGGCGGGCTCGCCCTCGCGACGATCGGACTCTCCCGCACGGCACCGGAGTGGGACCGCGCGATCGACGTGGCCGCCGCGGCAGCCGGTGTCTGGACGGTGACCTCGGCGGTCACGACCTTCTTCACCTACCTCAGCGTCGCCGGCGGGGCGGTCAGTCTCGACGCGAAGTTCGGCCAGTCGATGGGCGTCTTCCTCACCGGGACCGACCTCGGTCTCGCCTGGCTCACCACCGTGCTCGTCGCGGCAGCGGTCACCGTGCTCTGCTTCGCCGTGCGATCCCGGGGCATGGTCGCGCTGACGGCCGGTGTCGCCCTGATCGGCCTCGTCCCGCTGACACAGCAGGGCCATGCGGCCGGCACCGCCAGCCACGACGCCGCGGTCACCGCACTCGGACTGCACCTGGTGGGTGCCGCGCTCTGGGTCGGCGGGCTCGTCATGCTCGTCCTCGTCCGTGACGTCGTCCCCGGCGAGCGTCTCGCAGCCGTCGTCGGCCGGTACTCCAGCGTCGCGCTGGGTTGCTTCGTCCTCGTGAGCGTCTCCGGCGTGGTGTCCGCCCAGATCCGGATCGGGGCCTGGGCTGAGCTCGGCAGCCCGTACGGCGTGCTCGTGCTCGTCAAGGTGGCCGCGATCGTCGCGATGG
Organism: Curtobacterium sp. MCPF17_052; assembly: GCF_003234085.1. Taxonomy (GTDB): domain Bacteria; phylum Actinomycetota; class Actinomycetes; order Actinomycetales; family Microbacteriaceae; genus Curtobacterium. The sequence continues at coordinate 225,948 of NZ_QKSD01000005.1, read as the reverse complement.
GCGTCATCGGAGCGATGCACCGCCGCCGGGTGATCTCCGCCCTGACCGCCGCACCCGCGCGCGTCCGGCCCTTCTGGACGCTCGTCGTGGTCGAGCTCGCCGTGATGGGCGTCGCGTCGGGCTTCGCCGCCGCGCTCGGCCGCACCGCCACCCCCGCGGGGCAGCTGGCGCTGAGCAAGACCAGCGACCCGAGCCCGGCCGAGGTCCTGACCGACGACCCGCTCCCCGCGGCGCCGGGGTCCTGGGGCTGGCTGACGAACTGGAACGTCGACCTGTTCTGGCTGATGGCCGCCGTGCTGCTCGTGGCCGCCTACGTCGCCGGGGTCGTCCGTCTGCGTCGACAGGGGCGTTCCTGGCCCCTCCGCCGCTCGGTGTCCGCCGGCATCGCGGTGGTGGCGCTCGTCGTCGCGACCTCGGGCTCGCTGCACACCTACGACCGCTTCCTGGTGTCGGCGAACGTCGGAGCGCACGTGCTGCTCGGGCTGGTCGTCCCCGCCCTCGTCTGGGCCGCGGCGCCCGTGCAGCTCATCCGGGCAGCCGTCCACCCGCGAACGGACGACAGCGCCGGCGTGGCCGAGTGGACCACGGTCTTCGTCGACAACGCCGTCGTGCGGTACCTGGTCCAGCCGTTCCCGGCGTTCCTGCTGCTCGCCGGCATCTGGTGGGGGCTGTACGCGACCGACGTGCTGCGCTGGTCCGTCAGCGACGCCATGGGCCGGACCGTGGTGGACCTGGTCTTCCTGCTCGTGGGGCTCCTGGCGCTGCCGACCCTCCTCACGCCGATCGCCCTCGGCGCCCGGCGGCCGTCGGCAGCGGCGTTCCTCGTGCGTGCCGTCGGAGCGGTCGTCGTCGCGGCGGCCACCATCTCGCTCGGCATCGCGATGCAGGGGCCGCTCGGGCTGCTGCAGGCGTCCTGGTTCGGGGCGATGGGGCGCACCTGGGGCCCGGACCCGCTCGTCGACCAGGCCCGGGCAGGCGCGCTGCTGATCGTCGCGGGTGTGCTCGTCGTCGTCGCGGTGGTCGTCGTCGGCGCGGTGCGCCTGTGGACCCGTCCGGGTGCCGGGGTCGGTGTCGGCGGCGGTGTCGGCGGGGCCGAGGACCAGCCCATCGCACCGGCGGCCGCGTCCCCGGCGGACGTGCCCACGAGCCTCCCGGACGCCGACACCGCGACAGCGGTCGGCGACAGCGGCGTCGCGAGCGGATCGAGCGCGCGATGAGCGTCGAGCTCTCCGCCGAACAGCGGGCGGTCTTCGAGTACATCGAGTCGACGCGCGACCACGTCTTCATCACCGGACGAGCCGGCACCGGCAAGTCCACGCTGCTCAACCACCTGTCCTGGAACACCGAGAAGCAGGTCGTCATCTGCGCCCCGACGGGTGTCGCGGCGCTGAACGTCGGCGGACAGACGATCCACTCGCTGTTCCGCCTGCCGATCGGCCTCATCGCGGACGCCGAACTGCGGCAGGGCCCGGACACCCGGAAACTCCTCAACACCATCGACACCCTGGTCATCGACGAGGTCTCCATGGTCAACGCCGATCTGCTCGACGCCATGGACCGCTCGTTGCGGAAGGCCCGCGGACGGCAGTTCGAGCCGTTCGGCGGCGTCCAGGTGGTCATGTTCGGCGACCCGTACCAGCTGCCCCCGGTACCGGGTGACGGTGACGAGCGCGCCTACTTCACCGACCACTACCGGTCCATGTGGTTCTTCGACGCCAAGGTGTGGCTCGAGGCCCAGCTCCACATCATCGAACTCGCGACCGTGCACCGGCAGCGGGACGATGCCTTCGCCGCGATGCTCACCGCCGTCCGCCACGGCCGGGTCACCGCCGACGTCGCGCAGCGGCTCAACGAAGCGGGCGCCCGTCCTGCCCCCGACGACGCGATCACCCTCGCCACCCGGAACGACACCGTCGCCCGGATCAACAAAGCCGCCCTCGAACGGCTGCCCGGCAAGCTGAAGACCGCCAAGGCCGACGTCAACGGCGACTTCGGCGGTCGGAACTTCCCGGCGGACGAAGCCCTCGAGCTGAAGCCCGGCGCCCACGTGATGTTCCTCCGCAACGACCCGGACCAGCGCTGGGTGAACGGCACGCTCGGCATCGTGCGGAGCATCCGCGACACGGTGTGGGTCAGCGTCGACGGTGAGGACTTCGAGGTCCAGCCGTCGGTGTGGGAGAAGTTCAAGTACTCGTACGACCCGGAGAAGAAGGAACTCAAGAAGGACACGGTGGGGGAGTTCCAGCAGTTCCCCCTGCGCCTGGCCTGGGCCGTGACGATCCACAAGTCCCAGGGCAGCACCTACGACCGGGCGGTGGTGGACCTCGGCAACCGGGTGTTCAGCGCCGGGCAGACGTACGTGGCGTTGTCGCGCTTGACGTCCCTGGACGGGCTGTACCTGACGCGGCCGCTCCGACCGGCGGACATCATCGTGGACCTCGACGTGCGGCGGTTCATGTCCGAGTCGCCGCGCGTCGTCGCGACGCAGCTCGAGCCGCCGAAGCCCGCCGCCGAGCCCTCGGACGCACCCGAGGCCTGACGCCGACGCGAGCCGGCCCGCTCCGTCCGTGGTGCGCCCCCGCGCTCCCTGCGGCCTCGACGGGCCGGTGCCGAGGTCGCACGACGTGCCGCTCGCGTCCGTCGAGGTCGCACGACGTGCCGCTCGCGTCCGTCGAGGTCGCACGATGTGCCTGCTGGGCGGCCGGCCGGCGGCCGTTCGTGCGACGTCGACGGCTGCCCGGCGGCGGTTCGTGCGACGTCGGTAGGTGGGCGGGTGAGCTGCCGCTCGCGTCGCCTGGTCGCTCGACGTGCCGCTCGCGTCCGTCGAGGTCGCACGATGTGCCTGCTGGACGGGCGGCCGGCGGGAGGTCGTGCGACCTCGGCGAGGGGCCGGCGGCGCGTCGCGCGACCTGGCCGCGCCGCACGCACCCCACGAACGACGACGCCCGCCTGCCGGAGCGGCAGACGGGCGTCGGAGGTGAGCAGGTCAGGCGCGGGCGCCCGCTGCCCGCAGTGCGCGGATGTTCTCCTTGTCGGCACCCAGCGCGGTGAGCAGCAGGACGACGCCGACGATGGCGTGGAAGACGTTGTCGGTCGTGTTCAGCGCGAGGACGTTCGCCGAGGTGTTCGAGAACACGAACCCGTAGACGGCGAGCACGAGCAGCACGACACCGATGACCCGGTTCACCGTGCGGGACCCGATCGTGTTGCCGAGGCCCACGATGAAGAACGCGGCGGCCAGGATCGTCCACAGCCCGCAGAGGGCCGGGTTGAGCCCGAACGCGTTCCAGAGGAACCCACCGGAGCGGCTGAAGAACGCTCCGCCACCGTCCTGGGCGAAGAAGAAGCCCAGGATGCCCCAGATCGCGAAGAGCGTGCCGGCGGTCATCGCCAACGCGCGGTTCGGCGAGGCGATGATGCTCGGTTCCTTGACGGCCACTTCGGTCTCCTCTTCCTGCGCGACGATCGCGCTGTACGACTGCCCGCCGTCGCGCTGGTCACGCACACTGTCAGCGGCACGCGCTCCGGTGCCGGACCGACCTGTGTCACGCTGTCCGGAGACCTGCTGCAGGACGGCCGTGGCCTTGCTGCGAAGGCCGGCGTTCCCAGCTTCGGACGGGTGCCCCAACGGTATCGTGTCGGACCCCGAGCGACCGAATCGCTTCCCGCGCAGCAGACCGACGACGAGGCCGACCACCATGACCCCCAGGAGGACGATGCCCGTGATGCGGACGCCTGAGCGCACCGCCCCCGAGTCCGTCGACGAGGGGCGTGGACCGAGCGTCTCCCGGAGGCTCCGGTGGGCTCTGCTCGCGGCTCTGGGGTTCGTGATCGTGCCTTCCGTCTACGCGGTCGCCGTGTTGACGCCGCTGGGGCAGCGGGTGGAGGACGCCGCGCTCGGCGGTGTCCGCGAGTCCGACCTGTTCGGGTCGGACACCGCACTCAACGTCATCTCGGTGCCGGTGATCCTGCTGTTGGTCGTCGTGATCGCCGCCGTCGCGTTCGCACGCAGGCGGCTCGCCGTGGGGCTCGGAGCGGGCTTCGTGGTGCTCGCGTCCGCGGCCACCTCGACGTTGCTCAAGCGTATCGCCGAGCGCCCGGAGATCGCTCAGTCGACGACGCCGAACTCGTTCCCGTCGGGGCACGCGACCATCGCCCTCGCGGCGTTGTTCGCCGTGTTGATGGTCACGCCGCGGCGGTTCCGGCCGCTGGTGCTGCTCGTCGGCGCCGTCTACGCGGTGTTCGTCGCGAACCAGACCGTCGTCTACGGGTGGCACCGGGTGAGCGACATCATCGGCGCCTGCGCGGTCGCGCTGTTCTGGCTCGGGCTCGTCCGGGCGGTCGGACCGCAGGTGGACCGCGGCGCCCGGGGCGACCGTGACGGACGCCGGGGACCGCGACGCGCGGTGACGGTCGTGCTGCTCGTCGCCGTGGCCGCCGCGTTGGCGGTCGGTGTGGTCGCGCTGCTGGTCGGGACCCTCGGTGACGGAGAGCACGGCGCGATGCTGCTGGCGGGTCGGCTGGCCTCGTCCGCCAGCGTCCTGGCGGTGATCACGGCGGTGTGGTTGGCCGATGGCATGCACCACGTGCCGCCGACGACCAGCGCGGACGCGCCTCCCGTCCGCATCTGAACGGGGGCGGTGGCAGTGGCGGGAATGCTCCCGCCTGCGCTACGTTGTAACCGTCAGTTCGATGCAAACGCATAGAACAGCGACGAGTCAGCGACAGACGAGGCGGCACATCATGCAGTTCGGGATCTTCACAGTCAGCGACGTCACCACCGACCCCACCACCGGGACCACGCCGGACGACACCCAGCGCGTCCGGGACATCCTGACGATCGCGCAGCACGCGGACCAGGCCGGCCTCGACGTCTTCGCCACCGGCGAGCACCACAACCCGCCGTTCGTCGCCTCGAGCCCCACGACCATGCTCGGCTACCTGGCCGGCGTGACGAAGGACATCACCCTCTCGACGTCGACGACCCTCGTCACCACGAACGACCCGGTGCGCATCGCCGAGGAGTACGCGATGCTCCAGGTCATCTCCGGCGGCCGCATGGACCTGATGATGGGCCGCGGCAACACCGGCCCGGTCTACCCGTGGTTCGGCAAGGACATCCGGCAGGGCCTGAACCTGGCGGTCGAGAACTACGCACTGATCCGCCAGCTCTGGGAGAACGAGGTCGTCAACTGGCAGGGGCAGTTCCGCACGCCGCTGCAGGGCTTCACCTCGACCCCGCGCCCGCTCGACGGCGTCGCCCCCTTCGTCTGGCACGGGTCGATCCGCACGCCCGAGATCGCGGAACAGGCCGCCTACTACGGCGACGGGTTCTTCCACAACAACATCTTCTGGCCGATCCAGCACACCGAGCAGATGGTCGGGCTGTACCGGCAGCGCTACGAGCACCACGGACACGGGCGTGCTGACCAGGCGATCGTGGGCCTCGGTGGGCAGTTCTTCGCGCGGAAGAACTCGCAGGACGCAGTCGACGAGTTCCGTCCCTACTTCGACAACGCCCCGGTCTACGGACACGGCCCGTCGATGGAGGACTTCACCACCCAGACCCCGCTCACCGTCGGTTCGCCGCAGCAGGTCATCGACCGGTACGCCACGATGAAGGACCACGTCGGGCACTACCAGCGCCAGCTGTTCCTCATCGACCACGCCGGCCTGCCGCTGAAGACGGTGCTCGAGCAGATCGACATCCTGGCCGAGGACATCGTCCCGGAGCTGCGCCGCATCAACGAGTCCGACCGGCCCGAGCACGTGCCGTCGAACCCGCCGACGCACCTGGAGCGCGTCGTCGCCGCCCGCGCGTCCGGCACGGCCGGTGCTGACCACGTGGCCGCCGTCGACGAGTGGACCGGCGCGTCCGTCTGAACGGGCCGGTGACCAGCTGACGGACGGGAGGCTCGCCACCCGTCCCGGCGCGCGACTCGGCCTCGGTGCGCGTCTCGACCCCGGTGCGCGTCGCAACCCGGGTGCTCGTTGCCTCCGCCGAAGCGACAGATCGCCGCGAAGCATTCGCGGCGATCTGTCGCTTTCGCGTCCCGGAAGCCGCGCGGGTCAGCGCCGGACGTCCCGAGGGTCGGCGGGGCGCGCGGGGCGCGCGGGGCGTGCGGGCACGAGCTTGAGGCCGACGACGCAGCCGACGATGCCCGCGATGAACAGCAGGCGGAGGAGCGTGACCGGCTCCGCGCCGGTCGCCATGCCCCAGAGCACCGTGAGTGCCGCTCCGGTGCCGGTCCAGACGGCGTACGCGGTGCTGATCGGGATCTGCTTGAGGACGTACCCGAACGCTCCGAGGCTCAGCACGATGGTGACCGCGAAGACCAGCGTCGGCCCCGGGCGGGTGAAGCCGTCGCTGGCCCCGAGCGCGGTGGCCCAGACGGTCTCGAACGCGGCGCTGACGAACAGCACGACCCAGGGCATCAGCTCACCACCTTGAGACCGACGACGCACGCGACCAGACCGAGGACCAGTGCGATGCGGGCGAGCGACGCGGCCTCCTGCCGCCGTAGGACCGCGACGACGACCGTCAGCGAGGCGCCGATCCCGACCCACACCGCGTAGGCGGTGCCGACCGGGATCTCTTTCATGGCGAACGCGAGCCCGACCATGCTCAGGCCCATGCCGGCGACGAAGACGATCGTCGGCACCACCCGCTTGAACCCGTTCGACGCCCCGAGCGCGGTGGCCCAGACGGCCTCGAGCACGCCCGACAGCACCAGGATGACCCATGCCATGGTGTTCCTCCGATCCGAAGTCGTACGACTGTGCGACTTGCTGCCGTCCAGTTCTAGCACGAAGTCGTACGAGCGTGCGACCATGAGTGCATGTCGCGCAGCATCGACCTCGAGGAACGCCGTCGCACCGTGTCCGCGGCGGCCTGTCGGGTCCTCGCCCGGGACGGCCTGGGTGGCCTGTCCGTCCGGAACGTCGCCGCCGAGGCCGGACTGCCCCCGAGCACCGTCCGCTACGCGTTCCCGACCCAGGCGAGCGTCCGGGAGCACGCGATCGCCTCGGTCTTCGACCGGACCAGGGAGCGCATCGAGGCGATCCCCGCGGACCTGCCGCCCCGCGAGTGGGTGCGGGCCGTCCTCGTCGAGCTGCTGCCCCTCGACGACGAGCGCGTGATCGAGCTCGACGTGTACCTGGCCCTCGGGAACGCGGCACTGACGGACGTCGAGCTCCGGCCGACGCTCGACCGCGTCGTCGTCGAGATGCGCGAGTGGTGCGAACGCGTCCTCGGCGTGATCGGGGTGCCCGAAGCCGACCGCGAGTACGAGGCCTGCCGACTGCACGCGCTGCTCGACGGCCTCGCGATGCACGTCGCCCGGCTCGCACCGGGCGAATCGGGTGACTGGGCGATCGACGTCCTCGACCGACACGTCGACGGAGTCGCCCGGATCTGACCGAGGGAGGCCTGACCGGCGCAGCCCCGGCCGGGGGAGCCGGACCGGGAGGCCTGACCGGCGGAGCCCCGGACCTGCCACGCCCTGCCGGACCGGCGCAGCCCCGGACCGGCCCGGCCCCGCCCTGCCGGACCGGCGCCGATCCGCCGGGGCAGGACGGGCCTCCAGGCCGGCGACGCCGACGCCCCCTATCCTGTCCGGGTGACGAGCACCCCCGCCCGCCCCGTCACGACGCGCCCGCGCAGCCTGACCGGCCCCGGTCTGGTCCTCGCCGCCGTCGTGGCGCTCCTCGCCGTCCGCGTGCTCTCGCCGGCCGTCGGGACCGCGGGCCTGCCGGACGTCGTGCAGGACTTCCTGACGCTCGCCATCAGCGTCGTCGTCGAGTCGCTGCCGTTCGTGGTCCTGGGCATCGTGCTGTCGATCGTCGTCGAGGTCTGGGTCCCGCACGGGGTCCTCGAACGGATCCTGCCGACGCGGCCGATGCCCCGGCGTGCGGTCATCTCGCTGATCGGCATGCTGTTCCCGGTCTGCGAGTGCGGCAACGTCCCGCTGGCCCGCGGGCTCATGCTCCGCGGGTTCACCCCGGCCGAGGCGGTCACGTTCCTCGTCGCCGCACCGATCCTCAACCCGCTCGTCATCATCAGCACCGCGCAGGCCTTCGGCTGGTCGGGGTGGATCCTGCCCTCGCGGATCGTCGGCGGGTTCGTCGTCGCGAACCTGGTCGGGTGGATCGTCGCCGCGCACCGCCGCCCGGCGGACCTGCTCCTGCCCGCCTTCGAGGCCCGCTGCCGCGCGGCCGTCGGCGCCCCGCCGGTCCGCGACCGGTGGCGGGAGAGCGCATCGCACTTCGGTGGCGAGACCGCGACGATGATGCCGGCCCTGTTCGTCGGTGCCGGGCTGGCGGCGGCGATCCAGGTCGCGGTGCCGCGGAGCGCCCTGGTCGCAGTCGGGTCGAACCCGGTGCTGTCGGTGCTCGCGATGATGCTCCTGGCGATGACGGTGTCGCTCTGCTCGAACGTCGACGCCTTCTTCGCGCTGTCCTTCGCGTCGACGTTCCTGCCCGGGTCGATCACCGCCTTCCTGATCATCGGGCCGATCATCGACGTGAAGATGATCGCCCTGCTCCGCACGACGTTCCGCGCGCGCTTCCTGGTGCTGCTCGCCGTCGTCTGCGTCCTGTTCGCCGCGACCGTCGGGTTGGTGATGAATGTCCTCGTCTGACCGCAGCCCGGCCGGGCACGAGCACGGTGCCGCCGCCAGTCACGCGGACCGCACCGCGACGCGTCGGGCACTGCTCGGCCTCGGGTCCGTCCTGGCCGTCGCCCTCGGCACGCTCTGGCTCGGGCTCGCCGACCACCTCGACCTCTACATCAACCCCCGGTACGCCGTCTTCACGCTGGTGCTCGCGGCCGTCGCGGTGCCCGCATCGGTCGCCGGCCTCGTCGTGGTCGCCCGTCATGGCAGTCACGCCCACGACGCGGACCCGGAACCCCGGCCGGGAGGCGGTGGTCGCCTCCTGCACGTCGTCCTCGGCTCGGTCGCGGCGCTCGTCACGATCGGCACCGTCGTCGCGATGCTCGTCCTGCCCCCGACGACCCTCTCCGCGCGGACCGCGCAGCAGCGGAGCGTGGGGTCGGCCTCGCTGTCCGACGCCACGGGTGCCGGGGCGCCGGTGTCGCTCCTCGGCAGCGAGTCGGTCGACACCTCGGGCTACGGCGTGAAGGACTGGGCAGCGCTCATCCGGCAGAGCACCGACACGACGGCGCTCGTCGGCCGCGAGCTCACCCTCACCGGCTTCGTCGTGCCCGGCTCTGACGACACCTTCACGCTGACCCGGTTCGTCGTCAGCTGCTGCGCGGTCGACGCCCAGCCCGTCGGCATCGGTGTCACGACGGACGGCACGCCGCCGCCGGAGAACCAGTGGGTCCGGGTCGAGGGCGCCCTCGCGGCGAACCCGGACACGTCCTCGGACGCCAGGCTCGTGATCCGCGCCGCGACGGTGACCCGTGTCGGCCAGCCCTCGGACCCGTATGAGTACTGACGCCGAGCCGGGTGCCGTCCGCCCGCGACGTCCGGTCACCCACCGCTTCCGCCGTCGGTTCCTGGCCGTGGTGGTCGTCCTGGCCGTCGTCGCCGCGCTCGCCGCCGTGGTCGGTTCGCAGCAGGGCCCCCGGTTGCGGTCGGTGTCGTACGACGCCGGCGACCTGGTCACCCGGCCCGCCCAGCGCGTGATCCTCACCGCGAACCAGGCGGTGCAGCGCGTCCCGGCGTCGGCGGTCCGCGTGAGTCCCGCGGCAGCGTTCTCGGTGACCTCGAGCGGCAACACCGTCGCCGTGGAGTTCGCCGGCCCGCTCGGGTACGACCGCGACTACACGCTGACGGTCCGCGGCGTCCGCGCCCCGGGGCAGGCGGCAGCCTCCGAGCTCCGCACCACGATCCGCACCGGCAGCACCGACGTCCTCGCCGTGCTGCCCGGCGGGGACGGCGACCCGGACCGGATCATCCGCCGGGACCTCGGCGCCGCCGGCACCCGCACCGTGTACCGCGCGTCGGGGATCGCGGAGTACGCGGTCCTCGCCCGCTCCCTGGTCGTGCTCCGGAACGACACGTCGGGCCACTCGGCGATCGACATCGTGCCGCTCGCCGGTGGCGTCCAGGACCCCGCGGTCCCCGTCGAACGGCTGTCGATGCCGAGCCCGGTCGGGACGGCGAAGGCCCTGCACGCCGCCGACGACGGCGCATCGTTCGGGTTCGTCTACGCGGACACGTCCTCCGGTCGGTCCGAGGACGTCGGCCTGTACGACGTCGACCTGACGGGCACGCACCAACCGGAGCCGGTCGGGCCGGACGGCCGACCGACGGTCGGGGCGACACCGCTCTCGGTCGCCCAGTGGGCCTACGTGCCGCGCACCGAGAGCGCCCTCGTCCGGACGGGCGCCGACGACCTGGTGCTCGTCGACATGGGCGGCCGCAACGAACCCGTCCGACTGGGCTCCGCGACGTACCTGCACGGCTTCGTCGGCTCCGGCACGACCGCCGTCGTCGAGACCGGCACCGGCATCGTGCAGCTCGACCTCACGGACGGCGACCGGACCCCGCTGCCCACCCCGGCGGCGAGCACCGATCAGCCCTACCTCGGACGCATCGCCCCGCTCGCCGAGGGTCGGTACCTGCGGCTCGTCGGTTCGACCCGCGACGACGGCACCCTGGCGGCCCGCATCGTGCGGGTGGACGGGGCACGGGCCTCCCGGCTGGCGGTGACCATCCCCGACGACGCGAGCGTCACCGCGGTCTGCCCGTCACCGAACGGCCAGTTCGCCGCGGTGGCGACACGTTCCGCCGACGGCGCGCTGGTCAGCGTCGTGGACACCACGTCGGGTGCACTCCAGGCTTCCCTGGCAGGCACCGCGATCGACTGGTGCACCGCGCTGCCGACGGGCGACGAGGTCGGCTGAAAGCCGGACCCGGGAACGGACCAACCGGACCAACCGGACCCGGGAACGGACCGACAACCGGACGTGGATCCGGACGTGCGACCGCCGCTACTTCCGCAGCGTCTGCCGCGGGTACTCGCCGAAGCGCCGCAGGTACTCGCCCGAGAACCGGCCCATGTGCGTGAACCCCCAGCGTGAGGCGATGTCCGCCACGGACGCGGTTCCCGGCTCGGCAGCCACCAGGTCGTCGTGGACCTGGCGCAGTCGGACCTCGCGCAGGTAGTTCATCGGCGTGCGGTCGAGCGTCCGCTGGAACGACTCCTGCAGCGCACGGACGCTGAGGTCCGCCGCCCGGGCGATGTCCGACACGGTCAACGGCTCGCCGGCGTGCTCGTGCAGGAACTCGACGGCCTTGCGCAGGCGGGTGTTGCGACGCTCGCCGTAGCCGTCCGGCTGGGCCTCGCCCTGGAACCGGTACAGCCCGAACAGCGAACGGACGACGTCACGCTGCGCCTCGTTCCACGCGAGGGACGCGGACCCCTCGGTGCGGAGGGCCCGGACCGCGCCTGCGACGGAACTGCGCCACGCCTGCACGGCGGCATCGGTCGGGGTGACGGAGCGGTCGAAGCCGAGGGTGCCGTCGACCAGGTACCGCTCGGCGGCCACGTCGAGGACCAGGTCGCGGTCGAGGTGGACCAGTCGCTGGTCCCAGTCCTCGTACTCCATCTCGAACCGGCGCTCGATCGGGAACAGCGCCGGGACGCCGGGCTCCATCCGGACCTCGTCACGCCCCACGTCCACACGCGCCCGGCCGGCGTCGATCCACTGGACGACGACCTCACCCTCGACGGCGACGTCGCCGCGCAGGTACCCGTGCATCTGCGATCGGCGGATGCTCATCCGGTCGTCACCGACGCCGACGTACTTGTACCAGTAGTCGCGGTCGACGGGGGAGGAGTACCAGGTCCGGCCGGCGTACATGCCGGCGAGGTCCTGGATGGCGCCACCGGTGTCGTTGCCCGACACGGCGACGATGGCACCGGTGGGCGCCGAGGTCTCCGGATTGGTCATGTCCCCACCATCCTCCGGACGGCGGTCGCGCGCGAGCCGTCGGGCGAGCTGTGGTCGCGGGACGGCGCTCCGCGGATCATGGCACGCGGATGTCGAGGTCGCGGTCAGGTTCGCGGTCGGATCGGGGGACGGCGAGGTGGAGCCGGGTGGACGACGGAACGGGAGGCCCGTCACCAGCTGGTGACGGGCCTCCCGTTCCGGTGTGGACCGGCTGTCGACGTGCGGGACGACGACGGCGCGGGTCGTTACGCGAGCGTCGCGGCGTCGATGACGAAGCGGTAGCGGACGTCCGAGGAGAGGACGCGCTCGTAGGCCTCGTTGACCTGGTCGGCGCTGATCAGCTCGGTTTCCGGCAGGATGCCGTGCTCGGCGCAGAAGTCGAGCATCTCCTGGGTTTCACGGATGCCACCGATCGACGAACCCGCCCAGCTGCGACGGCCCGGCAGGAGCGCGAACGCGGGGACCTGGAGCGGCTCGGACGGGGCGCCGACGTTGACCATCGTGCCGTCGACCTTGAGCAGGCTGAGGTGCGCACCCATGTCGATCGTCGCCGAGACGGTGTTGATGATGAGGTCGAACGAGCCCTTGAGCTTCTCGAACGTCTCCGGGTCCTTCGTCGCGTAGTGGGCCTTCGCGCCGAACTTGAGCGAGTCCGCCTGCTTCGAGGTGGTCTGCGACAGGACCGTGACCTCGGCGCCGAGCGCCGCGGCGATCTTGACGCCCATGTGACCGAGGCCGCCGAGGCCGACGATCGCGACCTGCATGCCGGGGCCGGCCTTCCAGTGGTGCAGCGGCGAGTACAGCGTGATGCCGGCGCAGAGCAGCGGTGCGACCTTCTCGATGTCGAGCGACTCCGGGACGCGGAGGACGAAGTCCTGGTCGACGACGACGGCCTGGGAGTAGCCGCCCTGGGTGATGGTGCCGTCGGCGCGGTCGACGGATGCGTAGGTCCCGGTGTTGCCCTGCAGGCAGTACTGCTCCTGGCCGGCGAGGCACTGCTCGCACTCGCCGCAGGAGTTGACCATGCAGCCGACGCCGACCAGATCACCGACGGCGTACTTCGTGACGTCCGATCCGACCTCGGAGACGTGGCCGACGATCTCGTGGCCGACGACCTGCGGGTACTGGATGGGGCCCCACTCGCCGCGGACGGTGTGGATGTCGGAGTGGCAGATGCCGGCGTAGGCGATGTCGATCATGACGTCGCCCGGCAGGAGGTCGCGGCGCTCGATGGTGGTCTTGACGAGCGGTTCGGTCGCGGACGGTGCCGCGTACGCGTTGACGGTGCGCAAGGGTCTCCTCGTGGGGTGGGGATGTCGGGCCGGGTGCGGCCCACCCTCGATCCTGCTCCGGTTGTGCGACAGGTGACAGGTACGGGTGGAACACCCTTCGGGTTGCCCGGGCAGGCGTGGCGTGCTGCCGCGCCGGTGCTCGCACGGGGTGCGGTCCGCGCCGGTGCTCGCACGGAGTGTGGTCAGCGTGGCGTGCTGCTCGACGCCCGGACGACGAGCCGGACCGGGAGGACGTGGTGCCGTGGGGGACCGTCGTCCCCGGCGATGCGGGCGAGGAGCTCTCCGGCCCCGACGCGACCCATCGCCTCCGGTTCGTGCGCGATGACACTGATGCCGAGCACGTCGGCGAGCTCGAAGTCGTCGAACCCGACCAGGGCCGGCCGGTCCGGGCGGTCGGCGTACGCCCGCAGGGCTCCGGTCGTGATGCGGTTGTTCGTCGTCACGACGGCGGTCGGTGGTTCGGGGCTCTCGACGAGGCTCACCGCGGACCGGGACGCCTCGTCGAGGTCGTGGGAGTCGCTGCGGACCCAGCGTTCCCAGTCCTCGACCCCGGCGTCGCGCATCGCCTCGCCGAACGCCTCGACCCGGGCGCGGTGGGTCGAGAGCCGGCTGAGGTCACCGATCAGGCCGATCCGCCGGTGGCCGCGTTCGAGCAGGTGTTCGACGGCGGACCGCATGCCGCCGGCGTTGTCGAGGACCACCGAGTCGACGTCGACGTCTGTGGGGGACCGGTCGAGGAACACGACCGGTGTCCCGAGCGCGCGTTCCCGCGCGAGCAGGGAGTGGTCGTCGTCCGCGGAGACCACGAGCAGGCCCCCGACCCGCCGTTCGACGAGCTGCGCCACCAGCGTCCGTTCCCGGTCGGCGTCCTCGTCGGTCGACGCGGACAGCAGGCTGAGTCCGGGCGCCCGGAGTGCGTGCTCGGCTCCGCGGGCGATCCTCGAGTAGAACGGGTTCGCCACGTCGCCGGTGACGAGTCCGACCGTCGCCGAGCGCCCGCCCGCACGCAGCTCGCGCGCCAGGGTGTTCGGGCGGAAGCCCAGTTCGGCGGCGGCCGCGAGCACCCGCTCCGCGGTGTCCGCGGCGACGTAGCGCTCGCCGTTCACCACCCGCGAGACCGTCTTCATGCTGACGCCGGACCGCTCGGCCACGGCGCGCAGCGTCGGTCGCTCGGTGCTCACCGGGTCATCGTACGGTTGTCCGCTTTCATGAGTGGACCTTGACACGACTCACACCGAACGGATAGAAACGCCCAGTGTGACAACGCTGTCATGGTCGACGCGGCGTCACCTCTCCCCAACCCCGAAAGGTGACGATGTCGTCATACGGTTCCCGGCACGGCCGGACCATGCAGCAGATCCGCGGAACAGTCGGCGGGCTCGGGACCCGCGTCACCGCGATCGTCGTCGGCGCGGCGATCGCCTCGTCCGGCGCACTCCTCGGAGCGGTCCCGGCGCACGCGGCCTCCGGTCCCTTCACCACCTCGTTCGAGGGCGGTGAGACGCAGCCCCTCGCGAACACCCCGCTCACCCCGTCGACGACGGTCACCGGGTCGACACTGCCCGTCGGCAGCCTCCTCGGCCACGTCACCGCGGTGACGGCCGACGCCGAGAACCCGCCGAACGAGGTCGCCGCGAGTCTGGCCGACGGGAACCCCGGGTCGAAGTGGCTCTCGTTCAAGAACACCGGTGTCATCACCTACCGGCTCGACCAGGCCGAGACGCTCCGGAAGTACTCGCTCACGAGCGCCAACGACGCACCCGGCCGCGACCCGAAGGCGTGGACCCTCGAGGGCTCGACCGACGGCAGCACGTGGACGACGGTCGACACGCAGTCGGCGCAGTCCTTCAGCGGCCGCGGGAAGACGAACGACTACACCGCGGCGACGCCCGGCTCGTACGCCCAGTACCGCCTGCGCATCACCGAGAACAGCGGCGAGGGCATCACGCAGCTCGCCGACTGGAGCATCTCCGACGGGTCCACCACCCCGCCGCCGCCCAGCCCGATGGTCACGCAGGTCGGGAACGGCCCCGTCTCCGGGCTGAACATCCGCTCCACCGTGGGCTTCAGCGGCACCAAGGCGCTCCGCTACTCGGGTGCCCACGTGGGTACCGGCGAGGCGAGCGCGACGAACGTCCTCTACGACGACGTCTCGTTGCCGATCACGACGGACAGCGAGCTCAGCTACAAGCTCTTCCCGGAGCTCGGCGGCGACACGACCTACCCGGCGACCTACGCCGCGGTCGACCTGCAGCTCTCCGACGGCTCGCTCGTCTCCGCGTCCCCGCAGGTCACGGACGAGAACGGCAACCGCGTCTCGGCGAAGGCGCTCGGCCACGGCAAGGTCTTCTTCGTCGACCAGTGGAACTCGATCCGGATCCCGCTCGGCGCCCTCGCCGGCAAGACCGTGAAGAAGGTCCTCTTCACCTACGACGACGACGCCGCGGGCACCAGCGCCGCAACGAAGTTCCAGGGCTGGGTCGACGACATCCGGATCGACCCGCAGGCCGAGCGCATCGACGGCGCGAGCCTGACGAACTACGTCGACACCCGCCGTGGCACCAACTCGTCCGGCGGCTTCTCCCGCGGGAACAACATCCCGGCGGCGGCCGTCCCGAACGGGTTCAACTTCTGGACCCCGATGACGAACGCGTCGAGCCAGTCGTGGGAGTACTCGTGGCAGTCCGACAACGACTCGGGCAACCTGCCGCGTCTGCAGGGCATCGGCATCTCCCACGAGCCGAGCCCGTGGATGGGTGACCGCAACCAGCTCGCGATCATGCCGTCGACCTCGGGCACGAACCCGGACGCCTCGCTCGGTTCCCGTGCGCTCGCGTTCGACCACAACGACGAGGTCGCCCGCCCGGACCTGTACTCCGTGAAGACGAAGTCCGGTGTCGTGGCCGAGGTCACGCCGTCCGACCACGGCGCCGTGCTCCGCTTCGCCTTCCCGGCGTCGAGCGGCAGCGTCGTGTTCGACAACGTCGGCTCGGACGAGCAGACCTCGATCACGATGAACCCGGACGGGACGGTCAGCGGCTGGACCCAGGGCGGCTCCGGCCTGTCGGTCGGCGCCACCCGGATGTTCTTCGCCGGCACGTTCGACCACGACCCGTCCGGCACCGGCACCGCAGCGGGCAACCGCTCGAGCGCCCGGTACGCGTCGTTCTCCGGCCTGACCGGCGACCACGTCGTCGAACTCCGGCTCACCACCTCGTTCATCTCGCTGGCCCAGGCCCGGCACAACGCCGACCTCGAACTGACCGGCAAGTCATTCGGCCAGGTCCAGCAGGCTGCTGCGTCCGCGTGGAACGACCGACTCGGTGTCGTCACCGTGCCGCAGTCCGCGGCGAGCGACTCGCAGCTGCAGGCGCTCTACGGCTCGCTCTACCGGATGAACCTCTACCCGAACTCGCAGCACGAGAACACCGGCACTGCCGGCGCCCCCGTCTGGGAACACGCCAGCCCGAACATCGCCCCGAAGGGCGCGGCGACCGCCACCACGACGAACGCTGTCGTGAAGGCCGGCAAGGTGTACGTCAACAACGGGTTCTGGGACACCTACCGCACGGTGTGGCCGCTGTACTCGATGCTGTACCCGCACGTCGCGCAGGAGCTCGTCGACGGGTTCGTGCAGCAGTACCGCGACGGTGGATGGACGCCGCGCTGGTCCTCCCCGGGCTACGCAGACCTCATGACGGGCACGAGCTCCGACGTGGCGTTCGCGACCGCGTACCTCGACGGTGCCGTGGACACGAAGACCGCGCTCGAGGCCTTCGACGCCGGCTTCAAGAACGCCACGACCGTCTCCACCGACGTCTCCGGCGCCGGCCGGAAGGCGCTCGACCAGTCCGCCTTCCTCGGCTACGTCCCGGACTCGCTCGGTGAGAGCGTCTCCTGGGGTCTCGAGGGCACCATCAACGACCACGGCCTGGCGAAGATGGCCGAGGCACTGGCGAAGGACCCGGCCACCCCGGCCGACCGCGTCGACGAGTTGACGGCCGATGCCGCCTACCTGAACGACCGGGCGAAGGACTACGTCAACCTGTTCGACCAGGACGCCGGGTTCTTCCAGGGCCGCGACGCCGACGGGTCGTTCCAGGTCGCAGCCGACGAGTTCGACCCCGCGGAGTGGGGCGGTGCCTTCACCGAGACCGACGGCTGGAACTTCGCGTTCCACGCCCCGTTCGACGTGCAGGGCCTCGCCGGGCTCTACGGCGGCGACGACCAACTCATCGCGAAGCTCAAGGAGTTCTACGCCACCCCGGAGACCGCCGAGAACGTGGGCTCCTACGGCGGCCAGATCCACGAGATGCTCGAGGCACGCTCGGTCCGCATGGGCCAGCTCGGCATGAGCAACCAGGTCTCGCACCACATCCCGTACATCGCCGCCGCCGCGGGCGACCCGTCGCTCACGCAGCAGGTCGTCCGGGAGAGCATGCGACGCCTGTTCGTCGGCAGCGACATCGGGCAGGGCTACACCGGTGACGAGGACAACGGCGAGATGTCGTCGTGGTTCGTGTTCTCCGCCCTCGGCCTCTACCCGTTGGCACAGGGCTCCGGGCAGTACACGATCGGCTCGCCGCTCTTCTCGCAGGCCACCGTGCACCTGGACGGCGGCGACCTGCACGTGAACGCGAGGGGGAACAGCGCGCAGAACGTGTACGTGCAGTCGGCCTCGTTCAACGGGAAGGCCCTCGACCGAGCGGTCATCTCGCAGGCCGACGTCGCGAAGGGCGGCACGCTCGACTTCACCATGGGGTCGACCGCGTCGAACTGGGGTGCCGGCAAGACGCAGGGCGCCGAGGGCCTGGACACCCCGGCCGTGGCACCGAAGCCGCTCGTCGACGCCACGACCCCCGGGTTCGGCGCCACGACGAGTGACGACGACACCGCGGTCGGCGCACTGACCGACGACGAGTCCATGACCGCGACGACCTTCCAGACCGCCACTCCGGCGATCACCTGGAAGTCCGCGCAGGGGCCGGTCACCGTCGACCAGTACACGCTCACCACCGCGGCCTCCGGCGCCCAGCCGACGTCGTGGAAGCTCGAGGGCTCGAGTGACGGCACCACCTGGGTGCCGCTGTCGACCGTCGCGAAGAGCGCCTTCGACGCGCCGCTCCAGACCCGTCCGACGACGATCGCCCACCCCGCCGCACTGACCTGGTACCGCCTGTCGGTCACCGGGACGAGCACCGGGAAGGCGCCGTCCATCGGCGAGTTCGAGCTGCTTGCGGACAGCACCGCCACGACCAGCGCGTTCGCGGTCGCACCGACGCCGGGACTCACCGCGGAGGTCGGTCAGACCTTCTCCGGCAACCTCGCTGCGATCACCGGGCCCGGCACGACGGCCGCCGACTACACGGTGACCGTGGACTGGCAGGACGGTTCAGACCCGCAGCAGGTGACCCCGACGAAGTCGGCCCTCGGCGCGTGGGAGGTGCCCGGCGAGCACGTGTTCGACACCGCCGGCGAGCACACCGTGCACGTCGTCGTCCGCTCGGGGACGGAGATGGCGAGCACCGACGTCCCGGTGACGATCTCGCGGACCGCTCCGAGCCTCCAAGGCGCATTCGACAACGTCTGCCTCGGTGACCCGGGCCAGGCCGCGAACTGCGACTTCGGAGGCCGCGGGTTCTCCCGCTCGGCGCTCGCCGCCGACGGGTTCACCCAGGGTGCGACGAACGCCGTGCCCGGCACGGACCTGACGTTCGACCTGCCGGCCGTCGAGCCGGGTGAGCCGGACAACGCCACGAACGACGGTCAGGTGATCCCGGTGCCGACCGGCACCGGGATCACGGAGCTCTCCGTGATCGGCACCGCCAACGAGCACCCGCAGCAGCTCGACGGCACGATCACCTACGCGGACGGCAGCACGGACGTCCTCCCGATCGCGTTCGGCGACTGGACTGCCTCGTTGGCGAACCCGCAGTTCGGGAACACCGTCGTCGCGACCAGCGACCACCGCACCGTCGGGGTGAACGGCACCGACGGCACGGACGCCGGCGTCTTCGCGACCGCGGCGTTCGCGATCCCGACGGGCAAGCAAGCCGTCTCGATCACGCTGCCGGAGGCTGTCGGGACCCCGTCGGGTCAGGGCCGCATCCACGTCTTCGCGATCGCGACGAACGGCACCCGGGTCCCCACCACAGCGCTCGCCGCGACCGCCGGGGACACCCTCACCGGCACCGCCGGCGAGGAGGTCTCGGGGACCCTCGCGACCGCGACCGGCGGCACCGTCGGCACGGGCACGACCACCGCGACCGTGAACTGGGGCGACGGTTCGCCGCTCGAGGCCGCGACCGTCAGCGTCACCGACGGCACCGCGACCGTCACCGGGAAGCACACCTATGCCGACGCCGGGGAGCGCACGGCCATCGTGACCGTGGACGACGGCACCGGGAGCGCGACCGTGCGCACCGCGGTGACGATCGAGGCGGCGCCGGTCTGGACCCCGACGCTCACCACCTCGGCGGGCGACGGCGTCCGACCGCGTGCGACCGTGCACGTCACGGGCGCCGGGTTCGCGGCGGGCGAGTCGATCACGGTCGGTGTCGACGGGACCACGGTCCCGGTCACGGCGACCGCGGGCAGTGACGGAGCGGTCGGGTTCGACGTGACCGCCCCGGGACGTCCGGGCAGCCACGTGGTCTCGGCCACCGGCGACCGGTCGGCGACCCCGGCGAGCGCCACCTTCCAGGTGGTCGTCCCCGGCAACGGCGGCGGCAACGGGAACGGCGGCGGGAACGGCGGCGGCAACGGCAACGGCAACGGCAACGGCAACGGGAACGGCGGCGGCAACGGGAACGGGAACGGCGGCGGACACGGATCGTGGGCGCCGGAGTTCCGGCTCCTGGCGGACGCCGGCACCGAGGGCACCGTCGTCGGGTTCTCCGGCAGTGGGTTCGCGCCGAACGAGCGGGTCACCCTGACCCTGCACAGCGCCCCGATCGCCCTCGGGACCGCGACCGCCAACGCCGACGGCGTGCTCGGCGGGACCTTCACGGTGCCGTCCGCAGCGCGACCGGGCAGCCACCGGGTGGAGGCCCTCGGCGCGACGTCCGACGTCACGGTGAGCGCCGCGTTCCGGGTCCTCGCCCGACCCGCCGCCGACGCGGGGGCGGCACCGGCGGAGCCGGGTAACTGGGACGGCCTCGCCTGGACCGGTTCCGACGTCGACCCGGCCCGCTGGGGGCTCGTGGCCGGAGCGCTGATCGCGCTCGGTGCGGCGATCACCGTCGCGGTCACGGTGGTCCGACGTCGACGCGACCGACTGGGGGTGCCGACGGAGTAGGGACCGGTCGGAGCACGGACACGTGACGGACGGGAGGTGCGGTGCCGGTCGGCATCGCACCTCCCGTCCGCCGTCCTGGCGCTCAGCCCTCGGCACCGGTGTCGTCGTGCGCGGCCCCGACCGGCTTCGACTCCGGCGACCCCCGCTCGCGCAGGAACACCGACAGCACCGCCATGCTCCCGACGGCCAGGAACTCGGACTGCCAGTTCTGCAGGGTGCGGTTCCAGAAGTCCGCGCTGACGACGTACTGCGCCCAGGTGACCGGCGCCTCGAGGTCGAGCAGCTGCTGCTCGTCGTACGCCACCACCCCGGCGGCCGACTGCGCGGCCCAGCTCGCCAGGAAGACGCCGCCCATCACGAGCAGCAGCGAGTGCGAGAACAGTGCCTGCCGCAGACCGCCGACCGCGGCCCAGCGCGGTGAGCGGGGACCGGCGTGCGGGCCGACCTCCTGGTCCGCGTCCGACTCGAGCCCGGTCTGGTCCTGCTCCTTCGACTCCGGGGAACCGCGCTGCACGAACCACACCGTCGTCCAGATGTAGAGCAGGAACTGCAGGTACTCGGACTGCCAGTTCTCCGCGACGTCGGCGGTGAAGCTCGACGAGGACACGTACTCCAGCCAGCCGATCGGGTCGAGGCCCTCCGCGGTCTGGGTGTCGTTGAACACCGCCCAGCCGGCGAACGACTGCCCGACGAGCGCGGCCACCAGGATCCCGCCGAAGAACAGCCCGAGTGCGTTCTGCCGGACGGCCTTGCGCACCGCGCTCACCGCCCGAGTGCGGCGATGGCGAAGCAGTACGCCAGGCCCGCGACGATGAACACCAGGTACGCGGTGAACAGCTTCCGCACGTCAGCTCCCGTCCAGGACGCACTCGAACGGGGCGTCGGCGACCGGCGTGCACCCGGCGGCGCGGACCAGCCACGACGAGCCGGACCGCGCCAGGAACACGGCGTCGCCCTCGCCGTGCACGAGTGCGGCGCGTCCGTGCACCTCGGTCGACGCGGTGCGGACGACCCTCGGCAGGTCGAGCTCGAGCACACCGTCGGCGCAGTCCCGGTGGGTCTGGTCGGTCACTGCCTGGCGTGCGTCCGGCACGAGGAGGGCGCAGGCGTCGGCACCGCGCTGGTCGTCGAGCGCCGTGACGAAGTCGGAAGCCGCGTCGACGGCCGCCGCCCGGGTGTCGCCGCCCGCACTGCACCCGGTGACCGAGGCCATGAGCAGGGCCGCGAGCAGGGCCGATCCGGTCAGGACGCCGGCCGGGGTCCTGACCGGGGTACGGGTCGGTCGCTGGTGCACGGCCCCTGGTTACCGCGACGCCGGGGGAGGCGTTCCGGACCTGTCCGACACACGCGGGGTGGGCCTCCCGTCAGCGTGCCGCGCCTGCCGTGCGTGCCGCGCCTCCCGTCAGTGCGCTGAGCCGGACCGGGACGGCGCTGCCGGTCAGGCGTCCTGCGCCCGCGCGATCCGCGCCCCCGCGATCCGGGCGAAGCGCAGCGGGTCCCGCAGCGCGTCGTCGGGCTCGCCGGTGGTCTGCGTCGCGATGACGGTGAGCGACGCCGCCAGCGCGAACCCGTCGACCGGTGCCGCGATTGCTCCGGCGACCAGCGCAGTCGGCGTCCCCAGGTCCTCGGCGAGCGCCCGGACCACGGCAGGGGCCTTGCCCGCGGCGCTCTGGGCGTCGAAGCAGCCCTCGCCGGTGATCACGAGGTCGGCTCGGGCCACGGCGTCCGACAGTCCGATCGCGTCGGCGATCGTCGTGGCACCGCTCGCGAGGACGGCGCCCCAGGCGAGCAGCCCGAACCCCGTCCCGCCTGCCGCTCCCGCGCCCGGCGTGGCCGCGTCGACGTGGGGGAAGCACTCGGACCAGCGGCGGAGCCGGTCCTCGTGCACGGCCACCCGGTCGGGCGCCACGCCCTTCTGTGGTCCGAACACAGCGGCGGCCCCGTGCTCGCCGAGGAGCGGGGAGGTCACGTCGCTGAGCACCACGGCGCCGAGCTTCGGCAGGGTCCGGAGCGCGGTGGTGTCGACGGGAGGCACGTGGTCGAGCACCGTGCCGCCGGTCGCGTCCGCCGGCACGCTCGTCCCGACCGCCAGTCCCAGCGCCCGCAGTGCGCCGATGCCGCCGTCGGTCGAGGCGCTGCCGCCGATGCCGAGGAGCAGCCCGGTCGCGCCGGCGTCGAGGGCCGCGGCGATCGCCTGCCCGAACCCGGTCGTGTGCGCGGTGTCGGGCCGGGGGTGGTCGAGGAGTGTCAGGCCACTGGTCGCCGCCAGTTCCACCAGGGCACGGCCGTCCGGCAGACGGAGCCATGCCGTCTCGACGGGCCGGTCGTCCGGTCCCGTCACGGTCACCGGTACCCGTTCGCTGCCCGGTACCGCGGTGGCCACGGCGTCGATGGTGCCCTCGCCGCCGTCGGCCATCGGCAGGATGACCAGGTCGTCGTCCGGCCGCTCACTCCGCCAACCGTCGGCGACGGCCCGGGCGACGTCGGCCGCCGACGCGGTCCCCTTGAACGAGTCCGGTGCGATGACGACGCGCATCCCGTCACGCTAGCAACCCCGCGAGCGCGCCCGCAGAACGCAACCCCGGCGGCACCGCGCAACGGAGTACCGCTGCGTGCCGCCGCCCGCGTTGCGTGTTGCGGCGCAACCGACCAGCTGGCCCGGGTCCGGCTGAGTACCGTCCGGACGATGACCGACGACCGCCGCCGCGAGCTGGGCTCCACCGACGCACCTGTGGAGGACGAGCTCGCCGAGTCCTTCGACGCCACCATCGAGGAGGGCGCCGAACGGCTGCAGCGGACGACCCGCGCCGTCCTCATCACGGGCTTCTTCGGCGGCCTCGAGGTGGGCCTCGGCGTGATGGCGTACCTCGCCGTGCTCACCGAGACGGACAGCCACCTGCTCGCCGGCCTCGCGTTCGGCATCGGCTTCATCGCCCTGCACCTGGCGCACAGCGAGCTGTTCACCGAGAACTTCCTCATGCCGGTCGCCGCGGTCGTCGCCCGCGAGGGGACGGTCCTGCAGTTGATGAAGCTCTGGGGCGGCACCCTGGTCGCGAACCTCGCCGGGGGCTGGGTCTTCATGTGGCTGGTGGTGCACGCGTTCCCGCAGTGGCACGCCACCCTCACCGAGTCGGCGGCGCACTACATCGACGCGCCGTTCGGCCTGCAGAGCGTCGTCCTGGCCGTCCTCGGCGGCAGCACCATCACGCTGATGACGCGCATGCAGCAGGGGACGGACTCGGACCCGGCGAAGCTCGTCGCGGCCGTGGCGGGCGGGTTCCTGCTCGCGGGCCTCCAGCTGTTCCACTCGATCCTCGACTCACTGCTGGTCTTCGGCGCGATCCAGTCCGGTGCGGACATCACGTACGGGCAGTGGCTCGGGTGGTTCGGCTACACGCTGCTGTTCAACGTCCTGGGCGGCCTGGTCCTGGTGACGGCGCTCCGGTTGCTCCGCACGAAGGAGCTGATGCAGGACCGTCGGCAGGACTCGCAGCAGGACCCCGAGCGCGCCGACGCCGAACAGACCGACGCCGAACGGGACTGACGCCCGGCACGGTCAGCACGCGGCACGGTCAGAGCGCGAAGCGCGGGTGCGGTTCGCCGCCGGTAGCGAGGTCCGCGAGCATCTCCCCGACGACCGGCGCGAACTTGAACCCGTGCCCCGACGATCCCGTCGCGACCGTCACCGGCCCGCGCCGGTCCAGCACGAAGTCCTCGTCGGGGGAGTTGTCGTACAGGCAGCTGATCAGCGTCGGCTGCGACGCGTCCACCCCCGGCACGAACCGCTCGACGTACGCCTGCAGCCGCGTCACCTCGGCGGCGTCCGGCGTCCGGTCACGGTCGTCCGGGTCGACGACCGGCCCCGTGCCGTGGAAGCCGACCTTGACGCCCTCGCCCGGGGTCAGCAGCCCGTAGACGCCACCGCCGTCCGCCGGGTGGTGGACGAACGACGGCCACGCCTCGTCCGGCAGGTGGCTGGGGAAGTGCGCGGGCTGCTCCTGGGTGACGCGGATGGCCGGGAGGCTCGCCCCACGCCCGGCGAGCAACGCACCCACCAGGGTGGGCGCCCAGGCACCGACGGCCGCGACGACGCTGCGGGTGCGGACCGTGCTGCCGTCCGCGAGGGTCAGGGTCACCGTGTCGCCGGCGTCCTGCACGTCGGTGACACGGACACCGAAGCGGAGGTCGGCGCCGTCCGCCGCTGCCAGGTCGAGCAGCGCCTCCAGGGCGTCGGCGGCGCGGATCCGGCCGGCGGTGGCGTGCGCCAGGACGTGCCCCTCGAACGCGATCCCGGGCCACCGTGCTGCGGCCTCGTCCGGGGTCAGGCGTTCGACTGCGATGCCCGCGGCGTCGAGCGCGGCGGCGATGGCGTCGACGACCTCGGGACGACCGTGGTCCACGGCGCCCGTGTGGTCGAGCAGGGTCCGACCGGACGCGGACTCGAGCGCGGCCCAGGCGTCCCAGGCCCGCAGCGTCAGGTCGACGTAGTCCGCGTCGGGGTACCCCATCCGGAAGATCCGGCTGCCCCCGTGCGAGGAACCGTGCACGTGTCCCCGGTCGTGCTGCTCGAGCAGCAGGACGCGCTCGCCGCGGGCGGCCAGGGCTCGGGCGGTCGCGGCGCCCAGGACGCCACCGCCGATGACGACGTGGTCGGAGGTGTGCGTGGTCGGTCCGTCGGTCGACGTCGCAGGGGGCATGACGACACCGTAGTGAACGCGGTGTCCCGCCGGGCCCTGCGCGGGGGGTCCGGATGCGTTACAGTTCGACGCAGAGGGAAAAAAACCCGTTCTGCTCCGGCAGACGGAACCGCGTACGCGTCTCACGGGAGCCGCCACTTCTTCATCGAAGGAGTGCGCCCGTGTCAGTACGAACCTCCCCGCCGACCACACCCGTCTCGCCACCCGCTGGTCTCCGCGACGCCTGGCTGCCGTTGGCCGGCCTGTCCGCGGTCTTCCTGTTCGAGATGCTCGACAACTCGGTCCTGAACGTCGCGCTGCCGACCATCGCCCGTGACCTCCGGGCCTCGACGACCGCGCTGCAGTGGGTGTCGGGTGCCTACTCGGTGGCCTTCGGCGGCCTGATGCTGCTGTTCGGTGCGGTCGCCGACCGCGTCGGCCGGCGTCGCACGATGCTCGTCGGCCTGGTGCTGCTGGCGGTGGCGAGCCTCCTGACCGTGTTCGTCACCTCGGTCCAGGAGCTCATCGTCGTCCGGGCCCTGATGGGCGTCGCCGCCGCGATGACGACCCCCGGTTCGATGGCACTGGCGTTCCGCCTCTTCGCCCGCCAGGACCTGCGGGTCCGGGCGCTCACCGTCATCTCCACCGCCGGGCTGGTCGGCCTCGCCGTCGGGCCGACCGTCGGCGGGTTCGTCCTGGCCGTGGCGCCGTGGCAGGTGCTGCTCGTCGCGGACGTGCCGATCGCGGTCGTCGCCTTCGCCGGCATCCGGGCAGGGATCGCCGCGGACCGCCCGGACGACCTGCACCGCGACCCGATCGACGTCGCCGGGGCGGTCCTCGGTACCGCGAGCATCGTCGGCGTCCTCGTCACCCCGACGCTCGTCGTCGGTGGCGCTGCCGGATGGGCCGGGTGGGGCGCCGGCGCGGTCACCGCCCTCGTGGCCGTCGGCTTCGTCGTCCGGGAGCGCACCGCACACCACCCGCTGCTCGACCTGCACCTGATCGCTCGGCCGCTCGTCGCGAGTGGCCTGGCGTACAAGGCCGCGGCGGGTCTCGCCATGGCCGCGCTGTCGTACCTCGTCACCCTGCAGCTGCAGTTCGCCTGGGGATGGCCCCCGGCGCTCGCCGCAGTCGGGACGCTGCCGCAGGTGGTCGTGCTCCTCGCCAGCGGACGCCTCGTCGGCCCGTTCGTCCAGCGCGTCGGACTCGACCGGGCGGCACGCATCAGCGCCGCCGCGGTCGTCGCCGGCCTCGCCGTGTTCGCCCTGACCGCACGGCTGGGGTACCCCGGTGTCCTGGTCGCCCTCGTGCTCGTCGCCGCCGGCATGCGCGTCGTCGGTGCCGTGGCCGGCAACAACGTCCTGCACGGGCTGCCCGCCGACCGGACGTCGATCGGGGCGGCGCTCGTCGACACGGCGAGTGAGATCGCCACCGCGGTCGGGATCGCCGCCACGGGCACGATCCTCGCCGCACTCGTGCCGGGCGACCTCGGCACGACCCCCTGGGCGCCGGGTCGGACCGCCGCGTTCGAGGGCGCCGTCTCGATCGCGGGCGCGGTGGTCACCGCCGTCGCGGCCGTCCTGGTCGTCGTCGGCATGCTCCGCGCCCGCACCGCCGCAACCCCTTCCACCGCAACTGCTCCCACCACCAGCCAGGAGAACACCGATGTCTGACCTGATTGCCCGCCCGCCGTTCGACCGCGAGCTCGCGCCGTTCCTCGCCGCACTCGCCGCGCGCGGACCGTTCGTCCTCACGCCGGAGATGCTGCCCCGGATGCGGCAGCTCGACATCCCGCTGGAGACCCACGACGAGCGACTGCGCCAGCGCGGCCTGGAGCGTCGGAGCATCACGGTGCCCGGCCACCTCGGCGACCCGATCGAGCTGGCGGTCATCCAGCGCACCGGCCGCACCGGCCCGACGACCGGGGTCTACACGATCCACGGCGGCGGCATGATGTTCGGCCACCACCTCGGCAACCTGGGCTCCTACGACGACTGGCTGCTCGACCACGACGTCGTCCTCGTCAGCGTCGACTACCGCCTGGCCCCGGAACACCCGGACCCCTACCCGGTCGAGGACTGCTTCGCCGGCCTGGTGTGGGTCGCCGAGCACGCCGACGAACTCGGCATCGACCCGGACCGGATCGTGATCGCCGGACAGAGCGCCGGAGCCGGCCTCGCGGCGGGGACGGCCCTGCTCGCACGCGACCGCAGGGGCCCTGCCCTCCTCGGGCAGATCCTGGTCTCGCCGATGCTCGACGACCGCGACCGGACCGTGTCGACGCGGCAGATCGACGGCGTCGGCGTCGCCGACCGGCAGATGACCCGGTCCGGCTGGACCGCCTACCTGGGCGACCGCCGGGCCACCGACGACGTGTCCGAGTACGCCGCCCCGGCGCGTGCGACGTCACTGGCCGGGCTGCCACGCACGTACATCGACTGCGGCAGCGCCGAGGTCTTCCGGGACGAGACCGTCACCTACGCCAGCGCGCTCTGGGCCGCGGGCGTCGACGCGGAGCTGCACGTCTGGCCGGGCGCCTTCCACGGCTTCACGAGCATGGTGCCCGAGGCCGCCGTGTCGCGGCGCGCGACCGCGGCGTTGGCGGACTGGACCCGGCGGCTGCTCGGCGAGCCGGTCAGCCGCGCGTGACGCCGGTCACCCGCCAGCGGTCAGGGCGACAGGTCGAGGTCACGGCAGGTGCCCGCCGTTCCGGGCCGGGTTCGTGTCGAGACGGTACGACGAACCGTCCGCTGACCGGGTGAGCACGCCGGCGTCGACCGCGTCGCGCCGGACGAGCGCGACGTCCTCGACGAACATCGCGAGGGCGGCGTTCAGTGCCGCTTCCGAGACGCTGCGCCGAGCCGGCAGGCGGTCGAAGACGGTCTGGACGATCGCGTTCGAGAGTTCCTGACGCCGGCGCGCATCGGTCGGCAGGTCGCGGATCCGCCCAGTGTGCAGGACGGCCCGGTCGGACTGCAGGAGCTCGATCGTCTCCTTCGCCTCCACCAGCAGGTCGGTGACGACGGCTCCGTCGTCACCGACCCAGTCGAACCGGTCCGCGGGGATGTGCGGGTTGATGGCGACCGCCACCACCTGCCGTGCGCGCCGGAGTGCGGACTGCATGCTCACGTCGAGTACTCCTTCGTCGTCTGGGTGCCGGTGACGATACCGACGGACGTGGCGCGGGCGCGACGCGGAGCGGGGAACGGCGGCTCCACCTGTCGCTTCTCGCGGCAGGTGAGACTCCGGGATTGCCCGGTACTCAGTCGGGACGGCGGTCGACAGAGGGGGGGGCGGAGATGCTGGTGCAGGTGTCTGGGCCTCCCGGGGAGCCGGGAGATCCCCCTGTCTGCTGCGATCGCGGAGCGGTTTCCGGCGACCTCACGACGCTGGTCGTCGACGCGTACAGCTTGCTGTCGCGGTAGCTCGTCTAAGTGAGCCCAGTGTGCTGCGTCGAGCCTGAGCACTGCGACGAGCGCAGCTTCGTCCCGGATGCCGATCCTCTACCGGTCGCGCTCCGCTGCCTCAATCCGCTGCGTACGTTGCTGCTGTCGAGCAGCGCGCGGCCCCAACACGAAGAGAACTGATCCAGCCACGGCGGCGGTCACCGCAGCGGCGAGCAGGGGCGGCCACGACGTGAAACGTGTGGCCGCTGCGATGACGGTCACGACGAACAACGCAATGGTGACCGGGCCGAGTATCCAGCCCACCCAGAGTCGATGTGTTCGCATCCCTCAGTTGTACTCGGCCGATGTCTCGGCGGTCGATCGGCTACCGGGCGCGTTCTGATGTGCTGATGGTCAGCCGTGCTGCCTAGGGCGGTCAGTCAGTCAGTCAGTCAGACCGACAGCATGCGAGAGCGGTGGCGCAGATTCCTCGCGGGCTAACCCGTCCGCGAGATGCGGGGCTGCTCGGGGTAGGTGCACTTCCAGCCTCGGTGGTCGTCGGTGGTGTCGCTGCCTCGTCCGTCAGCCATGTGCCTCTGCACGGTGATGGCCTGACCTGCGGCGAGATGGCCGCCGTCGGCTTCATACGAGAGCGCGATATCGATCTGGCACAGGTCGAACCGCTCGAGCAGGTTGGAGGTGGTGTCGTTGGCTGCGACCACATACCGGTAGACGCCGGGCGATTCCTCGGTTGCCGACCCCATCGCACCCTGACGCTGACCGAGATCGGTTGCGGGCCAATCCTGCGTCGCGTCGCCCAGTGGCGTCGCCGCCGCGCCAGCCTGAGTGCTCGAGCCCGCATCGGAAGGCGATGCTGCATCGGTTGGACGGGAGGCGCTGGCAGGCGTCGTTTGCTTCGCCGCGGAGGATGAAGATGGGACACGCGGCCCTTCTTGATTGCTCGGAGCGGAGCAGGCGCTGGCCACCAGAGTGACGCCCAGAATCAGTGCGACTCCGGTTCCCCGGAGCATGTTGCGCTTGTCCACGTGTTCCCCCCCCCCCCCTCGTCACCGGGCAAGTCCGCCCGGCTTCGGTCGACCGGAGCTTACCGTCCTCCCCCCCCCCGCTCGGCCTGGCGCGAGTCCCGCTCGCGGAGGGGATCCGCCAAGTCTGGAGACGTAGTGGTGAGGCACGACAGTCGGGGAGGTCCGCGGTGGTCACGCCTGCAGCTGGGGGAACGTTCCGCGCGCCCACACCAGGTTGATGGAGAACGACGTGACGAGCCAGGTGTCGCCGTGACGGATCAGGCGGCCGCGCCAGACGTTCGATCCCTCGAATGCCGGCGTATGCGCGTCGTCGCAGAAGACCGCAGTGACATTGCCGCGAACTTCCGCCTGGTTCCCCGCGATGTCGGCCACGACGCCCGAGACGAGGTGCTGCGTGGCGGGGATCGGCTCGTGAACGGCGCGGACCTGCTCGACCACCAAGCCGGCGCCGACAGTGACACCCATGACCGTCGTCGCTTCCACGTCGCTCGCATACATCTGGGGGAGATCGTCGAAGCGGCGGTCGTCGATCGCGGCGAAGATGCGGGAGATGATGTCCGACGGTGTGCTTGACATGAGAAGCCTCTCTTACTGTTGGGATCCCAACGTTGGAATCCCAACGATACACGGAAGCGGGAGTTTCGCCTACCGTGGAGAACATGGCTGAGCGGGAGATTCCGGAGCGACTGCGTTCGCTTCCGAGCTGGCTGCTCGTCGAGGCTGCGGCGCGAGCGTCTCGAGTGGTGTCGGAGCTCACCACCGAGGCCGGCGTCCCGAAGGCGGCGTACCCGATCCTTGCCGTGCTCGAGGCGGCTGGTCCGCTCAGCCAAGCCGAAGTCGGCCGTCGCGTCCGGATCGACCGCAAAGACCTCTCGGGATACGCTGCGCGGCTCGAGCAGCTCGGCTTGGTCACGCGGCGTCCTGACCCCGCAGACGTGCGACGCAACCTGCTCGAGCACACGCTTGCGGGGACGGAGCTCCTCAAGCGGCTCGACCCCGCTTTCGCGGCGGCGCAGGACCAGCTGCTGACGCAGTTGACCTCAGCGGAACGGGCGACGTTGAAGCGGCTGCTCGATCTCATCACCACTGAAGTCGCCCACTAGCTGCAGGCCCGTCGACCTGGCAGTGACTTTCGTCATCGCGACGACGGCGCTCCTCCCGTGGCTGCCCCCCGCGGTGATCCAGCCGGCAACCTGCAGTGATGTTCCGTGAGCCGGTGACCCAGCGCACAGCGGAGTTGTGGCGAGGGAGCGAGCGCTGGGGACCGTCACCGTCGCAGTGAACGATCGTGCGTCGACGCAATGACCGGTCGCTGAGGGGCTGTCGCATCCACGGGAACCCGCCCAAAGTGCATCTACCCGGTGAGGATGCGTCCTGCCCGCAGCATGGCGAGGGTCGCTGCCCGTTCAAGCCGGGCCGGGTCCGTGGGCCTCACTTCGCTGCGGGCGATGTCGGAGGTCATCAACAGCGACGTTCGATGAGCCATGGCCTACCGGTCAATGACTGCTCGTCTCGGTGACCGGGTCGATCACACCAGGGAGCTGCTGTCGGTCACGGTCGCAAAGCTGCCGTCGAGCGCGGCCATGAATGCGGCGTGCACGGCTGCGCCCGGCACGACCGTGTCACCGTGTTGCAGGTCTGGTGCCGTGCAGGCGTCCGAGACGACGGTGTTGCTGTAGCCGAGTTCGTGCGCGGCCCGCGTGGTCGAGTCGATGCACATGCTGCTCATCATCCCGACGATCACCAGTTCGGTGACGTCGGCGTCGTCGAGGACCGATGCCAGCCCCGTGTCGATGAAGCTGTTCGGCCGGTGCTTTTCGAGCACGACCTCACCGTCCGCGGGCGTGACGGACGAGTGGAACTCCACCCCAGACGTCTCGGGACGGAAGAACGACGCTGCCGGGTCCGTGCTGACGTGGAAGATGTGCACGACGAGCTCGCCGGACGCGCGGAAGCGGTCGAGGACGGTCCGCGCCGCGGTGGCCGCCGCCTCGGGCTCGACGAGGGGGAACGCGCCGCCGGGGAAGTAGTCACGCTGGATGTCGACGAGGACGAGAGCACGGGTCATGTCACGAGTATTGCGACGCTCGCCTGGATCTTCCGCTGTCATGGAACTCGCGCTCGCGCTTGAGCGCTGCGCTTGTCGTGGCTGCGCTGGTGGCCTGGCTTGCTCCAGCTTCGGTGGTCGCTCTCCGCCTGGCATGGACGGATCCTCCCTCTCCAGTGCCCGTGCATTGGACGGGAGCAGGCCCAGATCAGTGGGCTTCGGCGGACGACGCCTTCTGGTCGTGCATCGTTCCGGGCATCGTCGGAGCGCTTGTCTGCAGTCTGCTGGTCGTCCCGTTGTCTTCGGGCGCTTCGCGATGGGGCGCAGCGATCACTTTCGGGGCGGTGAGCGCGGGAACAGGCATCATCGCGTTCTTCTGGATCGCGATGATGCTCGCTGCTCAAGGAGCGACGACGCCGTTCCTGGTCGTCCTTGCCCCGCTCGGGCTGGGAGTGCTCGTGTTCGGCCTCTCCCTACTCGTTCAGACGAGGACCGCCCAGTCGACGATCGCGAGCTTGACTAGTTCGAGCCTGCAGATTGCATCGCCAGTGTTTTCCGGAAGGCATCCGCGGTCCCTTCCACCAGGTCGGCGGGGTCGCTGGCCAGGATTCGACCGCTGGAGTAGCAGGCGACCGCGAGTTGCCCTGCAATGGTGGCAACGTCAACGGGGGCGTTCTGCATGATGAGCGCCTTCGTGAACTCGTTCGCGATGTACTGGTGCTTGACCGCTTCGCGTGCCCGCAGCTCCTCGTGTGCGTCGAGAAGCCTTGTGTGCCGCCCGTACGTGGCAAGGTCCGAGATCGCTTGTGCGCAGAGTTGGAGGACAAGCGGTTCGAGCGCGCTCAGGGCGTCTCCGAGGGTTTGCACGGCTGGCGCGGGATCCCAAAGCGCGGATGCAACGGTAGTGATCGCGTCGAACATGGCCTGCTCTTTGGCGAAGACGACTTCTGTCTTGTCGCCGAAGTGTCGGAAGAACGTCGTCCGGCCGACCTCGGCCCGTTCGGCGATGTCCGTGACCGAGACCGCGTCGAAGCCTCGCTCGGCGAACAACTCATCTGCGGCGTCGATGATCCGGCTCCGCGCGGCACGCTGCTTGCGTTCGACCAAGGTCAGCGGGGTCGTGTCTGCTTCGGCGGCTGGCTCGGTCATGGCTTCACTGTACCAACAAGTGCCGGACTAGGTTCCAACGTGAACGGGGTGTGATACGGTACTGAGTACCAAACAAGGAGGAGCAATGCTCTCGACAGATGACCGGCTTCAGATCTCCGAGACTCTCGCGCGCCAGGCGTTCATGGTCGACGAGAACGCCCTGGATCAACTCGGTGAGGTGTTCACTCCCGACGCCACGTACGACATGACCAGTTCCGGGATGGGCGCTTTCGAGGGTCTGGAGGCCCTGCGAACCGCGGCGGGGCAGCTGTTCGCCTCCGGGCATGCGCCGCTGTCGCACTTCGTGACGAACATCGTCATCTCGGAGACGGGGGAGTCGACGGCGTCGGTGCGATCCAAGGGACTGATGATCATGGCTCACGGCGGCGTGCACGGCGTCGTCTACGACGACACGGTCGTCCTGCATGAAGGCCGCTGGCTGATCGCGAGCCGCGTCATCCTGCCGCTCCGTACGACATCCAACGTTGAGCACTGATGCGAGGGGCGACGCTGGGTAAAGTCCTGGTCTCCGCTACTGCGGTGGCGCAGATGGTCGGCCCGTACGTGTTCGACTTCAACGAAACGCACATCTACAACGACTCCTGGCCTCCGCACGCGAAGTTCCACAACGCGCAGACCATGAGCTCCGGCGTCGCGTTGTCGATGGCGACCCTGGCGAACTTGTGGCGGCCGGGCTCCGGCCGTGTGGGCGTGGACGCTGCCGCGTTCGCGGCAAGCACGTACTGGCTCAGTCAGCTCTCGGCGTTCTTCTACCCGGGAACGGCAAGCGTGGACCCGCCCGCTGAGGACGATTGGCCGCAGCTCAAGTTCACCATCCCCATGCTGGCCGTGATCGGCGTCGGCTGGTTCCTCGCACGCCGCGGGCTCGCTGGGACCCGGCAGCGATGAGGCGCCTGCAGTACCACCGCTACGGCGGTCCCGAGGTCCTGGTGTTGGAAGACGCGGCCATCCCGCAGCCAGGTCGGCGCCAGATCCTCGTGCGCGTGCGTGCAGCATCGGCGAACGCCATGGACTGGAAGATCCGCAACGGCGAGATGCGGGTCATGACCGGCAGGAGGTTCCCACGCGGTGTCGGCCACGATTTCGCCGGTGTCGTCGAACATGTCGGAGAGAGCGTCACCCGCTTTCGGGTAGGCGACGCGGTCCTCGGCGCGGCGCGCCTGCAGCATGCGGGAGCGTTCGCGGAGTTCGTGATCGCCGACGAACGATCCGTCGCTTCCAAGCCCGACGACCTCTCCTTCGAACATGCCGCAACCCTGCCGGTGGCCGGCCTCACCGCCTACCAGGCGGTCACGGCGGCCGGCAAGCTCCGACCTGGACAGCGCATCTTCATCAACGGCTGCCTCGGCGGAGTCGGACGGATCGCCGTCCAGGTCGCACTCGCGGCAGGCGCGAGCGTGGCCGGGAGCTGCCGGTCGGGCACGGAAGCCGAAGCTCGTCACCTCGGCGTCGACCCCGTCGTGACGTTCGACACAGATCCTCTTCCGCGCACCGGCCGGTTCGACGTGGTCTTCGACACGGCAGGGACCCTGCCCTACGGCGTCGCACGCCAGATGCTCACCCTCCACGGACGCATCATCGACATCGTCCCCGCGGCATCGAAGTTCGCCCGCAGCGTCCTACCCGGCCCCTACAGCGCGTTCATGGCCCGCCCCGACAGCGACGACCTTCAGCGCGTCGCCGACGCCGCCGGACGAGGCGAGATCGTCACCCGCATCGCTCGTGCCGTCGCCCTGGACGACGCCATCCCCGCCCTCGCGGAGCTGGAAACCGCCCCCACCTCCGGCGGCGGAAGACTCGTCATCACCATCGAGTGACCTGCGGGGTTCACCCCCGCCGCATCAACGCTCCTCGATCGAGTACACCGTCGGACACCATCACCCCACCTGGAGATACAACGCATGGCCATCACCTTCTGGATCGTTGCCGGTCTCGCCGCAGTCGCCTTCTTCGGCGCAGGCCTGATGAAACTGATCCGCCCAGTACCGGCCCTCAAGGAAGCCGGCATGGGCTGGATCGAGGACTACTCCAACACCACCGTCAAGCTCATCGCCCTTGCAGAAGTCGTCGGAGCAATCGGACTCGTCCTCCCCATCGCGACCCGCATCGCCCCTGCCCTCAGCCCCGTCGCCGGCGTCGCCCTGACCGTGATCATGGCCGGAGCGATCGCCGTTCACGTCCGCCGCAAGGAATCTCCCATTGCCGCAATCGTCCTGACCGCGCTGCCCCTCGCCGCCGCGATCCTCGGCTTCATCCTCGTGTTCTCGTGAGCCTGCAGCCGGTGTGAAGAAGGCTGTCGCAGACAGACAGACAGACAGACAGACAGCACTGCCACGTCGGCGCAGCTCCACGATCTGGAGACCGTACGCCTGTAGCCATGTTCGGCCGCCCGTCAGCCGGTCGGCGACCGGACGGCATCCAGGTCGCCGGAGCGGCGTCGGGGCCGAAGGCGATCACTGTCCCGATGAATCGGGCTCGGTAAGCAGTGCGGAAGCGGAGAGAGCGAGTGACGGGAATCGAACCCGCGCTACCAGCTTGGGAAGCTGGAGTTCTACCATTGAACTACACTCGCGCATCCCGTCGAACGGGACCGCACCAGCCTAGCGGAACTTCCGCCGGGTGCCAGCCGCACCTCCGTGGCGGACGCACGCCGGGCCTCCTGTCCGCCCCTGTCTCTCCGCTGTGAGCCGCGCTCTCCGACGGACACCGCCAGGAGCCCGTGTGTACCGTCCGAGTGGACCACCCAGCTCGTACGACTGACCCGAGGAGGAACCGGAATGGTCCGACATCCCCTCATCGACGACGTCGTCGGTCCGGCCATCGTGGTGGACTCCAGTGCCCCCGTGGTGTGGCTCACCGACTCCCTCGACTCGCTCCTGCGCCGCGCTGAGGCGGCCGGGCGCACGGTCGTCCTGCGGACCGGGCCGGAGGCTGCACTCACTCCCGCACTGCGGCACGCCCTGGGCGCGCACGGCGCCGCGTGGGCGGTCCGCGGACCCGACGGTGCCCTCCGGGACGGGCGGACCGGTGTTCCGGCGGCCGGCGTGGAGGACTTCGTCACGCACGGCCCGGAGCTCCTCGGTGACCCGTCGCCGGAGCACCGCGACGCCGTCGGCTCCGTCCGACAGATCAGCATCGACCTGACCCTGCGGCACCACGACGAGCGGACCGTCGACATCGGCTCCGCGATCGAGGCGCTGTGCGCGACGGTCGGCACGTGCCCGACACGGTGGGGCACGTCGGAACCGCTCACCTCGGCGTGGGACCGCTGGGTCGTGACGCAGTACGCGATGCACGAGTCGCCGGGCATCAGCACCTCGTACGCCATCGGTGACGGCTTCGCCGCGACGATGACCGCGCACCTGACCGACGGGGTCGTCGTCGAGACGATGTCCGCGGTCCTCACGGTCCCCGAGAGCGGAGCGGACCCGCAGCTCGCATCGCGCCTGCTCGACGCCGTGCACAGTGTCGCCGAGGGCGTCGAGCCCGTGTTCGGTGTCGTCATGCAGCGCCGCGGGGACGCGGACCACCTGGTGCGCGCGTTGGCCTACGGCGAGCCCGAACCGCTCGCGGTCATCGTCGGCCCCGAGGCCACACGCTTCCTGGACCGCCGCGGCGAGTGGCCGCCGGTCCGCACCACCACTGACACGTTCGCGGGCGAGGTCGGCGAGGGCCTGGTCGTCCGGTTCGAGGACGGCTGGACCGCGCTCGAGTCGTTCCTCGACCGCATCGACGAGGACCGGTTCCTGCAGTTGGTCGGCGGGGCGCCCCTCGACCCCGCCTCCGACGACGGCGCACTCGGGCCGCACGCCATGCACCACGGTGGGCAGGGGTCCCAGGGTGCCGCGTGACGTGACCCTCCTCTGTCGCGGTGAGGTGCAGGTCCGCGACGTCGCCGAGGCGTTGCTGCTCCACGACGACGCATGGGGTGTCCGGGCGCTCGACGACGGACCGATGATGCAGGTCTGCCGTGACGCCACGCACCCGGTCATCACGGTGCTCGGCGTGCGTCGGGTCGACGAACTCGGCGAGGTCGCGCGGCTCCTGCCCGACGCCCCGGCGCTCTCGGTGCCGCTGTGGTGGGTCGACACGGTGACGCCCTTCGACGCCGACGGTGAGCGCGGGGTGACGGCCGCGCTGGAGGCATCACTCGACCTCGACGCCGTGTGCATCGTGCACGGGGACTGACACCGGGTCGTGGCAGCGGCCGCTGACCCCTCCGTCCGGACTCAGACGCAGCGGGCGCGCATCCGCCGTGCCGCCGCACAGAGGACTGGAACGTCGGTCCGAGCCGTGCCGAGCAGCACCGACGCGGGTGTCCCGGCGGGCCGGCGGGTCAGTCGGCC
This sequence comes from Curtobacterium sp. MCPF17_052, assembly GCF_003234085.1. Classification (GTDB taxonomy): domain Bacteria; phylum Actinomycetota; class Actinomycetes; order Actinomycetales; family Microbacteriaceae; genus Curtobacterium. The sequence goes on along the minus strand of NZ_QKSD01000005.1, from coordinate 188,765 downwards.
GGCGAGTGCCGACACGTGCGCCCACGGCACGGCCGGTTCGTGCGCGGTCATCATCGGCGGGAGCCGCTGGACAGCCGAGGCGATGTCCACCAGGCACATCCGGACGGCGTCGTGCACGAGCGCCTCGGGCAGGGCCGAGTCGGCGACGTAGGTGCGGATCCGATCACAGGAATCGATGACGTCGTCCAGGGACTGCGCGACGGGCGTCGTCACAGCGGGACCGTCCGATCGAGCAGCTCGTCCGGCAGGGCATCGGCGGCCAGGACCTCGACGCGCACGCCGAGCAGTTCCTCCGCGTCGTCCTGCATGCGCATCAGCGCGAACATGCCGGTGGGCGGTGCCAGGTCCACGACGAGTTCGACGTCCGCCGGCCAGTCGTCCGCGCCCTGCGCTCCCGAGGTGCCGACGAGCTGCCGGACGGCGACGGCGCCGTGCCGTACGAGGATCGAACGGAGTTCGTCACGGTGCCGGGCGACGAGTTCGCGCAGAGGGAGTGGCTCGGCGACGGGTTGCAGGTCGATGGCGGTGCGGAACCCCGCCGCGAGCAGGAGCCGCTGGAGCGCCGCGAGCGAGGGTTCGCGTCGGCCGTTCTCGTAGGTGCTGATCACGCTCTGGGTCACACCGGCTCGTCGGGCGAGCTGCACCTGCGTCAGGTCGGCCCGGAGCCGGGCTTCGCGGATGATCGCTGCGGCGGAGAGCGTCGTCGTCGACGCGCGAGCGTGTCCTGGCGGCATGCGGCCAACGATACACAGGATTCCGTATTCCGGTTCGCAGCCGGAGGTCGTGGGGTCTGCCGCCCCGACGGAGGCTCGTTCAGCGCGGCTGGGACACGTCCGCCCGGTGGAAGTTCAGCGCCGACCGCGACGCCGTCGGTCCGCGCTGCCCCTGGTAGCGCGACTGGTAGTCGGCGGACCCGTAGGGCTTCTCGGCCGGGCTCGACAGCTGGAAGAAGCAGAGCTGGCCGATCTTCATCCCCGGCCAGAGCTTGATCGGCAGGGTCGCGACGTTCGACAGCTCGAGGGTCACGTGCCCGGAGAAGCCCGGGTCGATGAACCCGGCGGTCGAGTGCGTGAGCAGCCCGAGTCGACCGAGCGAGCTCTTGCCCTCGAGCCGCGCCGCGATGTCGTCCGGCAGCGTGACGACCTCGAACGTCGACCCGAGCACGAACTCGCCCGGGTGCAGCACGAACGCCTCGTCCGGGTCGGTCTCGACCAGACGGGTCAGGTCGGGCTGGTCCACCGCGGGGTCGATGTGCGGGTACTTGTGGTTGTCGAACAGGCGGAAGTACTTGTCGAGCCGGACGTCGATGCTCGACGGCTGCACGAGTGCGGGGTCGTACGGGTCGAGGCCGATCCGGCCCTGGTCGAGCTGGGCGGTGATGTCGCGGTCGGAGAGCAGCACGCTGGAAGCCTAGTCGCCGGCCCGCGCACCGTCAGGAGTCGAACACGTCCAGGACCCAGTCGTCGGTCGGCAGGGTGCGGTCCTGCCAGCGCATCCGGATCGCGCCGTCGTCGACCAGGTGGGAGTCCGGGTGGCCCGTCCGGAGCTGACAGCGGTGCCCGTGCAACATCCGTGGGCAGCGGTCCTGGTCCGGGCCGGCACCAGGTCGGCCGACGACCGCGCCGATCAGGCGGGCGGCGACGCGGCGCAGACGAGCGCGGCTGGTCCGGCGGAGGCTGACGCGTCGGGCGACGGGCCGGACGGCGGGCGGGGAGGGAAACGGTGTGCGCACGGGAGACTCCAGCTGTTCGCAGTGCTGCGAATGAACGAGCGGCCGGGGTCTGGGGCTACCGCGTTGCACGGTAGTCGAGCGCACCTCGGAGTGGGTGGAGTCCGCGCGACTAGGCTGAACCCGTCCGCTTCAGCACCCAGCCCCCGCGCTGCAGCCACCCCTCAGCAGGAGCGCAGATGACCACGACGACGACCTCCGTCCCGACGACCACGTCCGGCACGAACTGCCCGATGCGGTGCAGGCGATGATCTCCTTCGCCGACGCCGCGCGGCGGTTGCAGGACGGTGAGGACGGCGCCATCGCCACCGCGTTCGTCGACGTCCTGCCCATCGAGGGCGCCGCGCTGTCGACGCTCGGACCGCCGTTCGGCAGCGCGGTCTTCTCCGCGTCAGACCCCCGTGCCGCAGCATCGGACGAGCAGCAGGTGCTCCTCGGCGAAGGCCCCGGCTGGTCCGCCCTCCGGCACCGAGAGCCCGTCCTCGTGTACGACCTCGACGGCGCCACCGGGGACGACTGGCCGTCGACCCGAGCAGCCCTGCGGCAGACCGGCTGGGCGGGACTGCTGTCGTTCCCCCTGTCCGTCGGGACGTTCGACCTCGGGGCCGTGACGCTCTACCGGGCGGACACCGGCCCGCTGGCACCGGCCGAACTCGACGGGGCGAAGCTCCTCACCCACCTGGCCGCGCTGCGGATGCTGTCCTCGGCGATCCGGGACGTCGAAGCCGGCCGCACACCGACGTCCGTCTCGGTCGCGCAGCCGTCCGGCCGCCACGTGCACCAGGCGACGGGGATGGTGGTGGCCCAGCTCGACCTGACCGCCGAGGACGCACTCCTGGTCCTCCGCGCCCGGGCGTTCGCCGACGGGCTGCCACTCCACGCCGTCGCCCAGGGCGTCATCGAGCGGCGCATCGACTTCCGAGACCCACGCACGACCGACTCCGCACGGAAAGAAGACCGCTGATGACGCAGAGCAGAGAGCAACGCCTCGTCGACACGTTCGTCACGCTCGCCGACACCCTCGTCGACGACTACGACGTCATCGAGCTGCTCCAGCTGCTCGTCGGGAAGGCAGCGGACCTCTTCGACGTCAACGCTGCAGGGATCATGCTCGCGACCCGGACGGACGAACTCGAGTTGGTCGCCTCCACCAGCGAGCGGAGCAACCTCGTCGGCATCATGCAGCTCGACGCCGGCGAAGGCCCCTGCATCGAGGCCTACCGCACCGGCAAGGTCGTGACCGTGGGCAGCACCGCCGAGTTGGCGGACCGGTGGCCGGCCTTCGCGGCAGCGTCGCAGTTGTTCGGCTACGCGTCGGTGCACGCCATCCCGCTCCGTCTCCGGAACGAGACGCTCGGCTCGATGAACCTCTACCGCGAGCAGCCCGGTGCGCTGGGCGAGGACGACATCGTCGCCGCGCAGGCGTTGACGGACGTGGCAACGATCAGCATCCTGCAGCAGCGTGGGCTGGAGCAGGCCACGATCGCGCGCACCCAGCTCCAGCGGGCGCTCGACAGCCGAGTGGTCATCGAGCAGGCGAAGGGGTTCCTCGCGCAGACGCACGAGGTCGACATGGACCAGGCGTTCGCGCTGCTCCGGTCATACGCACGGTCCCACCAGACGCCACTCGCCGATACCGCACGGCAGGTGGTCGAGCGGACCCTCTCGATCTGAGGAGTGTCGGGGTGGGCCGTCAGGCGATCTCGCGCAGGTCGGACCCGCGCTCGACGACGTCCTCGGCGAGCTCACGCAGGCCGCGACCGGTCCGCCCGGCACCGTCGCGCAGGACGCGGAAGGCCTCGTCGATCCGGACGTCCCGGCGGTAGGCCAGCGCGCCCTTGGCCTGCTCGAGCAGCACCCGGGCCTCCAGGGCATCGCCGATCTGCTCGTCGAGCGTCCGCTGCGCGCCCTCCTCCCGGTGGCGGACCAGGGCGGCGGACGCAGCATCGGCGAGCAACTGGATCACCACGACGTCGCGGTCATCGTGTCCCCGGTCGTGGTCGGCGAAGACGCACAGCGACCCGATCGTCGCGGTCCGCAGCCGCACCGGTTCGGCGAACGTGCCGACGAACCCGCGCTCGTGCATGACCTGCGAGAAGGTCGGCCACTCGGCCGCCTTCGTGCTGACGTCCGGGACGTCGATCGTCCCGCCGGTCCGGAAGCAGTCCAGACACGAGCCTTCGTTCGTCCCGAGCTGCGCTTCCTCGGCGTCGATGCTGCGCTCGCTCGTGGAGGCGATGACGTGCAGGGTGCCGGACTGGTCCGCGAGGACGATGCCGGCTTCGGTCGCCGCGGTCCACTGCACGCACGCATCGACCACCCGCGTCATCGCGTCGAGGACGTCGAGCGCCGGGTCGAGGACGGACCCCATCACGTCGAGCAGGTGGTCGAACCGGTCCTGGTCATCGCGCTGCGCTGTCGTCGTCACCCTGCTCACGCTACGGCGTACCGCCGGGGTCGCCGTCCAGGCTCCCGATCCACATGGTGGGCCCAGAGGGGCGCGCCTACGATGGAGGGTCCGCGGACCGCGGACGGAACCGACCCGAGACAGGTATGGCCGTCACGTCACCCCAGCCCCACCCGGACGCCGCCGACCGTCCGGACGCCGCCACCCGCCCGGGAGGCCCGGCACCGGACCACGCGCCCGTCACCACGCGCACGTCCACCGTCGCGACCGTCCTCGTGATCGCCCTGCCCCTCGTGGTGGCCTGTGCGGTCCTCGGGATGACGATCACGGGCGCGTTCACCGCCGACCAGCAGCTGGAGTCCGCCGGGGACCTGGTGCAGTTCGGCCTGGTCGCCGCCCGCGGTGTGCACGACGGCGTCGCCGCGCTGACGGTCGGTCTGCTCATCGTGGCCGCGTTCGCCCTTCCGGCCCAGAAGGCCGACCACCGGGCGATGTCCTCGGTGCAACACCGGGCAGCGCGCTGGGCCGCGATCGCCGGGTCGCTGTGGTTCCTGGCCGCAGTCGCCGGCATCGTGCTCACCGGTGCGAACACCCTGGGTGTCCCGCTGACGAGCCCGGTCTTCGCCCGCAACTTCCTGCTCTTCGCGTTCCAGGTCGAGATCGGTCAGTCGCTCGTCGTCTCCGCCGCCGCGATCCTCGTCACGACGGTGCTCGCCGCGCTCGCCACCCGGGCGACGACCCTGGCGTTCGCGACCGTCGCCGCGCTCTTCGCCCTGCTGCCCCTCGCCCTGTCCGGCCACGCCGCCGGGTCGCTCGAGCACGCCAACGCGGTGAACTCGCTCGCGGTGCACCTGGTCGGGGTGTGCGTCTGGGCCGGTGGTCTCGTCGCCGTCGTGCTGCTCCGCACCCGGATGAAGGGCGCCACGGGGCGAGTCGTCGCCCGCTACTCGACGCTCGCGGGGTGGGCGTTCGGCGCGGTGGCGTTCTCCGGCATCGTGAACGCGCAGCTCCGCCTCACCGGGCCGCTCGACCTGGTCACGACGCCGTACGGGTGGCTCATCACGACCAAGGCCACGATCCTCGTGCTGCTCGGCGTGGCCGGCGTCGTGCAGCGCCGGAAGCTCGTGCCGGGCCTGCTCCGGGCTCCCACCGACCGACGTCTGTTCGTGCGGTTCGCGCTCGCCGAGATCGTCTTCATGGCCGTCGCGATCGGCGTCTCGGTCGCGGTGTCCCGCAGCCAGCCGCCGATCCCGCAGACGCCGGAGACCGGCGCGGACACCCGCTCGGGGCTCATCGGCTACCCGTACCCGCCCGCGCAGACCATGCAGACCTACCTGGCGCAGTGGCACATCGACTGGATGTGGCTCGCGCTCGCCCTGGTCGGTGCCGCCTGGTACCTGTGGAGCGTCCGGAAGCTCCGGCAGCGCGGTGACTCCTGGCCGGTCGGTCGGACCATCGCCTGGCTCATCGGCTGCGCGGTCTTCGCCTGGACGACCTCCGGCGGCCCCGCGGTCTACGGCATGATCCACTTCTCGTCGCACATGGTCCAGCACATGCTGCTCATGATGTTCGTGCCGCTGCCGCTGGTCCTCGGCGGCCCCGTGCTGCTCGCGCTCCGCACCCTGCCGGTCCGCAACGACGGTTCCCGTGGTGCCCGCGAGTGGCTGATGCTGTTCGTGCACTCGCGGTGGATGCAGTTCCTCGGCAAGCCCGCGGTCGCCGGGGTGATCTTCGCCGGGTCCCTCGTGGTGTTCTACTTCACGCCGGCGTTCGAGTACTCGATGCAGTCCCACGAGTGGCACATCGTGATGATCGTGCACTTCGTGTTCAGCGGGTACCTGTTCTTCTGGGTGTTCGTGGGCATCGACCCGGGACCGCAGCGTCCCCAGTACCCGATCCTCATCATCGCGCTGCTCGCGACGCTGGCGTTCCACGCGTTCTTCGGTGTGGCCGTGATGACCTCGCAGTCGGTGTACGCGATCGACTGGTTCCACGCGCTCGGGCAGACGAACGACCGCGCGCTGCTCGACGACCAGCACGTCGGCGGCGGCATCGCCTGGGGCGCGTCCGAGCTGCCGATGGTGTTCGTCGCGCTGCTCGTCGTGCGGAACTGGGTGCGCTCCGACGAGCGCATCGCCAAGCGCAAGGACCGACAGGCCGAGCGCGACGGCGACGCCGAGCTCAAGGCGTACAACGAGCGCCTCTCGGCGATGCAGCGCCGGGACTGAGGCGGGGTCCCGGGCGGAGCATGATGGTCGCGTGACCTTCGGCGATTACCAGAACGAGATCCACCTCCGCGGCCTGCAGAACGTCGTGCCCCGGTTCCCGGTCGCGGCCGCGGACCTCGCGGCCGCCGCGGCGGCAGCGATGGCACCGTCGGTGTGGACCTACGTCGCCGGCGGTGCGGGCGACGAACGCACGCAGCGCGCCAACGTCGCCGCGTTCGAGCGCCGCGGCATCGTGCCGCGCATGCTCGTGGGCGCGTCGGACCGGGACCTCTCGGTCGACCTGTTCGGGATGCACCTGCCCTCGCCGCTCTTCCTCGCTCCCGTGGGTGTGCTGGGCGTCGCGGCGCAGGACGGCCACGGCGACCTCGCGACGGCCCGCGCTTCCGCCCGCACCGGCGTGCCGATGGTCGCGTCGACCCTGTCGGAGGACCCGCTCGAAGCCGTCCGGGAGGCCCAGGGCGACACCCCGGGCATGTTCCAGCTCTACACACCCACCGACCGCGACCTCGCGGCGAGCCTGGTGCGGCGGGCCGAGGACGCGGGCTACGCCGCCGTCGTGGTGACGCTCGACACCTGGGTCACGGGCTGGCGCCCCCGCGACCTCCAGACCGCGAACTTCCCGCAGCTGCGGGGCGCAGCGCTCGCCAACTACCTCAGTGACCCGGCCTTCCTCGCCGGCGTCCCCGTCCCCACGGACCCGCGGTCGGTCATCGAGCACTGGACCCGGGTCTTCGGCAACCCGCTGCGGTGGGAAGACCTCGCCTGGCTGCGCGGTCTCACCGACCTGCCCCTCGTCCTCAAGGGCATCTGCGCCGCCGACGACGCTCGGCGGGCGGTCGACGCCGGGGTCGACGGCGTGTACGTGTCGAACCACGGCGGACGTCAGGCGAACGGGGTGCCGGCGATCGACCTCCTGCCCGAGGTGGTCGACGCCGTCGGTGACGATGCTCCGGTGTTGTTCGACTCGGGCGTCCGGTCCGGTACCGACGTGGTGACGGCACTCGCCCTGGGAGCGACGGCCGTCGGGCTCGGGCGTCCGTACGTGCACGGGCTCACCCTCGGCGGGACCGACGGCGTCGAGCACGTCGTGCGCTCGGTCCTGGCCGAGGCGGACCTGCTCATGGCGGTCAACGGGTTCCCGGACCTCGCCGCCCTGCGGACGGCCGACGTCCGGAGCATCCCGGCCTGGTGACGGTCGGCGGTGAGGATCGGGTGGTCGGGTGGAACCATCCGGGTGCTGCCGGACACTCCAGGACATGAGAACCGGAAGCGGCGACGACGCCGAGGACTGGGCGGCAGCGGGCCGCGGTGACGGCGAGGCCTACGGCCGCGTCTTCGACCGCCACCGTGACCGCGTGCACCGGCACGCCCTCCGGCTGGTGCCGCCCGAGGTGGACGTCGACGACATCGTCGCGGTCGTGTTCCTCGAGGCGTGGCGACGACGGCGGAGCGCTCGGCTCGTCGACGGCGACCTGCTGCCGTGGCTGCTCGTCACCGCAACGAACGTCGCGCGCAACGCCACCCGCGCGACGATGCGGTACCGGCGATTGCTCGCGACGCTGCCGCCCGCCGATCACGCTCCCGACCCCGCCGACCGGCACGACGACGGTGCCGCGGTCGCCGCGTTCCGGACGCTCTCGGCGGCCGACCAGCAGGTCCTCGCGCTCTGTGTCATCGCCGGGCACCGTGAGGCCGAGGCAGCCGAGGTGCTCGGCGTGCCGATCGGGACCGTGAAGTCCCGTCTCTCCCGAGCCCGGAAGCGCCTCGGTGCGCAGTTCGCCGAGCAGACAGCAGTGCCGGCCGCTCCGCCGACCGCACCGACCACGACCGCACCGTCCACCACCGGAGGAGCACGATGACCGAGACGACCCGCGACCGCGCCCTCCGTGCCCTGCTCGTCGACCGCGTCGACCGGTCCGTGCGACGGCGGCGCTGGCTCGTCCCGACCATCGGCGTCGGCGCGTTCGTCGTCGCCGGGTCCCTGACCGCCGGGGCCCTCGTCGGCACCGGGCTGTTACAGCAGTCGCTCACGCCGGAGGACGCGTCCGCCCTGGTGGCGACCGGTGCCGCCGGGGACGTGACCCTGCTCGGATCGCCGGTCGTGCGGGTCACCGACGGCTCGACGACGCTGACGCTGCCGGGGCGGCCCTCCGGAGCGCGTGACGTCGCCGTCGGGCTGCAGTGCGCCCCGCCCGGCACCGCGACCGTCACCATCGGCACGGGGGACGGCGGTGTCGACCCGACCACCGCGGACTGCGGCGCCTCGGTCACGCTGCCGGTCGGCGCGGACACAGCAGGTCGGCCGACCGTGCGGGTCGAGCACGACGGGCCGATGACTGTCTGGGCGTCGTGGGCGCGCCCCGACCCGATCCCGGGGCCGTCGCCCGAGCAGCAAGCCGCCCTCGAAGACGGTGTCGTCACCCGTTTCGAGTACGTTGCGGCCTGGGACCGGTACGTAGGGTGCATGCGGGCATCCGGGCACCCCGTCGACCTGGGCCCTCTGCAGCCCGTCGTGATCGTGAGTGGGATCCCGACCGAGGCCCTCCAGGCCGACAGCCGGTGCGGAGCGTCCGAACTCCTCGACGTCGACGCGATGTGGCAGAACGAGCACCCGGACGCGGAGCCGTACACGCCCGCTGCGGGAGCACCGTACGACCCGGCCAGCGACCCCCGCTACGCCGGGTAGGCGAGGCCGGCCACGCGGCGAGGCCGGCCACACGGCGGCGGCGACCGGCCTGGAGGCGCGGGGCGGGCCTCCAGGCCGGGGCACCACACGGGGAGCTCGCCGGGGACGACGGAAGGGCCCCGTCGCTGACGCGACGGTGCCCTCCTGCACGGGACGGGGAGACTCAGCCCTTCTTGGCGAGTGCCTCGAGCGTGTCGTCGTTCGAGTACGCCTCGACCGCGTTGTCCTTGGTGACGAGGACCGGGGTCAGCTCGACGGTCGGGACGATCTTCTTGCCGTTGTCGTTGTTCTTGTCCTTCACGGTCTCCGGCTTCTTGCCGGCGGCCAGGTCGGACACCAGGTCGACGGCGGCCTGGGCCTCGTCGGTGGTGTTCTTGTAGATCGTCGAGTACTGCGTGCCCTGCATGATGAGCGGGATCGACGCGGTCTCGGAGTCCTGACCGGTGACGACGGGGTTCTCCTTGCCGGCGGCCTTTGTCGCGGTGAGGATCGCACGGGCGAGCGTGTCGTTCGGCGACAGGACGCCGTCGAGCTCGGTGTCACCCGTGTAGTACTGCGAGATCAGGTCGGTCATGCGCGACTGGGCGTTCTGCGCGAGCCAGCCCTTGGTCTGCACCTTCTGGAAGGTGGTCTGACCCGAGGTGACCTTGAGCGTGCCGTCGTCGATCTTCGGCTGGAGGACGTCCATGGCACCGTTGAAGAACACGGTGGCGTTGGCGTCGTCAGCGGAACCGGCGAAGAGCTCCACGTTGTACGGCTTGTCGCCCTTCTTCTCCTCGAGACCCTTGAGGAGCGCCTGTGCCTGGAGCTGGCCGACCTTGAAGTTGTTGAACGCGACGTAGTAGTCGACGTTCTCGGTGTTCAGGATGTTGCGGTCCCAGGCGATGACGACGGCGCCCGAGGACTTCGCCGACTTGACCTGCGAGGTCAGCTGCGAACCGTCGGCCGCGCCGATGATGACGGCCTTCGCACCCTTGGTGATCATGCCGGAGATCTGCGACTGCTGGTCCGGGACCGGGCTGCCGGCGTTGGCGTACTGGATGTCGGCCTTGAAGCCGGCCTTCTCGATCGACTTCTTGAACGCGGCGCCCGCGAGGACCCAGTTCTGCGAGGTCTTGGCGGGGAGGGCGACACCGATGAGGTCGCCCTTCTTGATGGTCGAGCTGGAGCCGGAGCCCGAACCCGAGCCGGAGTCGCCCGAGTTGCCACGGGACGAGCAGCCGCTGAGGGCGAGGCCTGCGATGAGCGCCAGGCTGACGCCGGCGACGATCTTCTTGCGCATGTGATTGCTTTCTCTTCGTTGAGGAGTTGGGACCGGGGCCCCGCTGTGTGTGGATGGGTCGTACCGGGTCACGCGGCGGCCGGTCACCCGACCGCCGCGAGTACCCGAGCTAGGGGAGGGTGACCTTCTCGGGCTGGTCCTCGATCGAGCGCGGCTGCTGGGCGGCCACGGTGTTCTGCTCGGTGTCCTTGCGCTGGAACTGCCGCATCATGCCGCCGATCAGCGACGGACGCCCCTGCGACTTCGAGTAGACGTCGAAGGCGACGGCGACCAGCAGGACCAGACCGCGGATGATCTGCACCTTGTTGGACTCCAGGCCCATCAGCTGCAGGCCGTTCGACAGCAGGGCCATCACGAGACCACCGATGATCGAGCCGGAGATCGTACCGACACCACCGGCGACCGCGGCGCCACCGACGAACACGGCGGCGATCGCGTCGAGCTCCCAGCCGGTGCCGTCAGCCGGGCCGGAGGCACCGGAGTAGGCGACGAACACCATGCCGGCGACAGCGGCCAGGACGGACATGTTCATCATGACGAAGAAGTTGACCTTCTTCGCGGAGACACCGGACAGGACGGCGGCGCTGGAGTTGCCACCGACCGCGTAGACCTGGCGGCCGAAGATCGTGTTCTTCGTGACGAAGCCGTAGATGATCGTCAGGACACCGAGGATGATCGCGACGATCGGGACCGAGGTACCGACCGGGCCGGCGCCGAACAGGTACGTGGCGACGAGCGTGACCGCGACGAGGATGCCGGTGCGGACGACGGAGACCCACAGCGGCGGGACCTCTGCCTGCATCTTGCGACGACGGGCACGGCCGCGGGCCTCGATGATGATGAGCGCGGCGATGGTGACGAGCCCGATGAGCAGGGTGCCGTTGCTGTAGCCGAAGTCCGGACCGAAGTCACCGAGGAAGCCGGCGCCGATCGGCGTGTAGGCATCCGGGACGGGGACCGAGGTGGAGTTGCCGATGATCTGGTTGACGCCGCGGAAGATGAGCTGGCCGGCCAGGGTCACGATGAACGCCGGGACACGGACGAACGCGACCCAGAAGCCCTGCCAGGCACCGATGAGCGCTCCGACGGCCAGGCCGAGGATGATCGCGGTCCACACCGGGAAGTGCCAGACCGCCATGGACTGCGCCACGATGATGCCGACGACCGCCGCGACCGAACCGACCGACAGGTCGATGTGGCCGGCGATGATGACCATGACCATGCCGAGCGCCAGGATCAGGATGTAGGAGTACTGCAGGAACAGGTTGATCACGTTGGTGGGCTCGAGGATCAGGCCCTGTGTCGTGATCGAGAAGAAGATCAGCAGCGCGATGAGCGCGATGACCATGCCGTACTGGCCGATGCTGTTGCCCTTGCCGAAGAGCAGTTTCAGGTTGTTCATGAGACGGTGGCGCCCTTCCGCGCGGACGTCATGCTGCGCATGAGCGTTTCTGGATCGGCCTGGTCGGCCGGGAGGTCAGCGGTGATCTGGCCCTCGAAGATGGTGTAGATCCGGTCGGAGAGTCCGAGGAGCTCGGGGAGCTCGGACGAGATGAGGATGATCCCCTTCCCCTCGGCCGCGAGCTGCTGGATGATCCCGTAGATCTCGAACTTCGCGCCCACGTCGATGCCGCGGGTGGGCTCGTCGAGGATCAGCAGGTCCGGGTCGGTGAACATCCACTTCGACAGGACGACCTTCTGCTGGTTGCCGCCGGAGAGCTTGCCGACGTTGTCCTCGACGCTCGGCACCTTGGTGCGGAGCATCTTGCGGTACTTCTCGGCGACCGAGTACTCCTCGAGGGAGTCGACGACGCCGCCCTTGGAGATCTTCTTCAGGTCCGCCGCGACGGTCGAGCGCTTCACGGTGTCGAGCAGGTTCAGCCCGAGGGCCTTCCGGTCCTCCGACACGTAGCCGAGGCCGTTGTTGATGGCCTGCTGGACGTTGGCGATCTTGACCTCGCGGCCGTCCTTGATGATCTGCCCGTCGAGCCAGGTGCCGTAGGAGCGACCGAACAGGCTCATCGCGAGCTCGGTGCGCCCGGCACCCATCAGGCCCGCGAAGCCGACGATCTCGCCCCGGCGGACGTGGAAGTTCGAGCCCTTGCAGACCAGGCGCGACGAGTCGAGCGGGTGCTGCACGGTCCAGTTGCGGACCTCGAAGAAGGTCTCGCCGATGTTCGGGGTGCGGTCCGGGAACCGCGACTCGAGCGACCGACCGACCATGCCGCGGATGATGCGGTCCTCGTTGACGCCGTCCGCCTTGACGTTCAGCGTCTCGATGGCCTTGCCGTCTCGGATGATCGTGATCTCGTCCGCGATCTGCTCGATCTCGTTCAGCTTGTGGCTGATGATGATGCTCGAGATGCCCTTGGCCTTCAGCCCGATGATGAGGTCGAGCAGGTGCTGCGAGTCGTTCTCGTTCAGGGCGGCCGTCGGCTCGTCCAGGATGAGGAGCTTGACGTCCTTGTGCAGGGCCTTGGCGATCTCGACGAGCTGCTGCTTGCCGACGCCGATGTTCTTGATCTGCGTGTCCGGGTCGTCCCGGAGGCCGACGCGAGCGAGCAGGTCCTGAGCGCGCAGCTGGGCGGTGGTCCAGTCGATCGCACCGAAGCGGCTCGGCTCGTTGCCGAGGAACAGGTTCTCGGTGATCGAGAGCTCCGGGATCAGCGCCAGCTCCTGGTGGATGATGACGATGCCGGCCTGTTCGGACTGCTTGATGTTCGCGAAGCGGACCTCTTCGCCTTCGTAGACGATCTGGCCGTCGTAGGTGCCGTACGGGTAGACGCCCGACAGCACCTTCATCAGCGTGGACTTGCCAGCGCCGTTCTCGCCGCAGATCGCGTGGATCTCGCCGGCGCGGACGCTCAGCGAGACGTCGGAGAGCGCCTTCACACCAGGGAACTCCTTGGTGATGGAACGCATCTCGAGGATCGTCTCGGGAGCGGTGATCGAACGGGTCTCGAGCCCGCTCGCGATCGGGTCGTGACCCTGTGGGGTTGACGCCACGGTGCATCTCCTTCTGCCGCTGCGATGCGGCAGTCCTTCGGTGGAACAGCTGCGGCATCCGAAGGGCACGAGGGTGCGTGCGGACTTCGTTGTCGCGTCCGGGTGATCCTCGTGTGACAGCTGATGTGAACGGTCACATCGAGGAACGGAGGCAATGTTACGCACACGCTCGGCGCGGCTGTCAATTCGGATTGGTCACGTTTCGGTGACGCAGGGGTCGGTTGCCGCGGACGGCGGAAGCGCTGTCCCTCGGGTTGGGGTCAGCGCCGTGACGGGCCGGCGCGCGACGAGGAGTCCACCCGCGGTTCGCTCAGCGGCGTCGCGGTGCCGACGTGGAGCCGCGCACGACCAGCTGGGGCACGATGTCGATCGGCCGGAGCGTGTCACCGCCGCTCGGCAGCAGGATGTCCACGCTGCGCCGTCCGAGCTCCTCGAAGTCGACCTGCACCGTGGTGAGCGGCGGCCAGAAGTGCTTCGCTTCGGGGATGTCGTCGTAGCCCACCACCGAGAGGTCGCCGGGGACGTCGAGCCCGTACGAGCGGGCCGCGTGCATCACGCCGAGCGCCATCGCGTCGTTCGAGCAGAACACCGCCGTGCAGTCCCGCCACCGCAGCAGTTCCCGCCCGGCGTGGTACCCGAAGTCGGCCGTCCAGTCCCCGAGGATCGGTGGCTGTACCGGCATGTCCCGGTCGGACATCTCGCGGAGGAAGCCCTGCATCCGGGCATCCGCCTCGATCCAGTCCTGGGGCCCCGCGATGTGCCGGACGTACTCGTGGCCCAGGTCGAGCAGGTGGGCCGTCGCCAGGCGTGCGCCCTCCATCTGGTCGACCCAGAGCGCCGTCGGGTCCTCGCCGACGCTCGAGCGCATCGTCACGTACGGGGTGCGGACGCCGAGCTCCTCGATGAGGTCGAACACCCGCTGCTGCGGGGCGATGACGACGATCCCCTCGACGTCCTGGTCCAGCAGGTGTCCGAGTCCGTCGCGGACCGCCTCGTCGGTCGGCACCGCGATGTTCGCCGTCGTCACCGAGTACCCGCGGAGGACCGCGGCGTCCTCGATCGCCTGCAGGGTGACGGTCGGGCCGTAGTGCGACCGTTGCGCCGTCAGGACTCCGATGGTCCGGGTCTTGCTCGTCACCAGTGCGCGTGCGGCCCGGTTCGGCCGGTACTGCAGTTCCTCCATCGCCGCGAGCACCCGGTCACGGGTCTCGGCCCGGATCGCGTCCGAGTTGTTGAGGACCCGGGAGACGGTCTGGTGCGAGACGCCCGCGACCCGCGCGACGTCACGGATGCTGGGGGACCGCGGCTGTTGTGCCCGCGTGGTCGCCATTGCTGCTCTCTCCCGCCCGGGGCCGCGGCACGCCCATGTGCACGTTCACATCCCGAGCCAGATCATTATGCACGGCTCTCCGGTCCACGCCACCTGAGCAGGTGAGGAGGACGGACGCGACGGGAGGCCCGCGGCGGCATCGCCGTGGACCTCACGTTGCGTCGTCCGGGCGCGTCGGGTCCGACGACCCGCCGGTCAGCGGTGCTTCAGCGCTCCGCGCCGAGGGCGTCGAGCGGGAGCTCCGCCAGCTGCCACCCGAGCCACGGGCTGAAGGCGAAGGGCGCGGCGGTCACCGCCTGGCGGAGGTCCTGCTCCGACAGCCACACCCACTCGGCGACCTCGTCGTCAGCGGGCTGCGGGTCGCCGTCGGCCAGGGCGCGGAACACCGGGCAGACCTCGTTCTCGACGATCCCGGACGCGTCCACCGCGCGGTAGCGGAAGTCCGGCAGCACCAGGTCGACACTGTGCAGCGTCATGCCGAGTTCGCGGTCGGCGCGACGGGCGATCGCGTCCTCGAAGGACTCGTCCGGGCCGGGGTGCCCGCAGAACGAGTTCGTCCACACGCCGGGCCATGTCTTCTTCACGAGGGCGCGACGGGTCACGAGGAGATCGCCGGCCGCGTTCTGCACGTGGCAGCTGAAGGCGAGGTGGAGGGGCGTCTGGTCTGTGTGCACCGTGAACTTGTCCGCCGTACCGATCGGGGTACGGTCATCGGCCAACAGGACAACGGTTTCCGGGAAAAGGCTCATCTGCCTCGATAGATTAGGCCAATGACCGAGGAAGCGGCCACCGTGGCGCACATCGACCTCGCGCTGGTGGATGAGTGCCTCGAGCGCTTCTTCACGGTGTCGAGCGCCCGGGCCCAGGCCTTCGGCCGACCGTCCGAAGAACTCTGGCGCGTCCTGCGCAGGGCGAGCATGGGTGGCAAGCGGTTCCGGCCGCGCATGGTCCTGACCTCGTACACGGCCCTCGGCGGGCAGGACGTGCACGCCGCGTCGCACGTCGCTGCGGCGTACGAACTGCTGCACACCGCCCTCGTCGTCCACGACGACGTCATCGACCGGGACTGGTCCCGCCGTGGTCGTCCGAACGTGGCCGGGTCCTTCCGCGACAACGCGACGACCGGGGGGCTGCCGCTGCCGACGGCCGAGCACCGGGGGACGAGCGCCGCAGTGATCGCCGGGGACCTGGCGCTCGCCGCCGCGCCCCGCTTCATCGAGGCCAGCGGGGTCACCGGGGACCGTCGTTCCCGCCTCCTCGACCTGTTCGACGACGCCGTGTTCGCCAGCGCCGCCGGCGAGATGGCGGACGTGGACCTCGCGCTCGGCGTGATGCCCACCGTGGAAGAGGTCCTGCAGATGGAGCGCGCGAAGACGAGTGTCTACAGCTTCGAGGCACCGCTGCAGTCCGGTGCGGTCCTGGCCGGTGCGCCGGAGCCCGTCGTCGCCTCGCTCGGCGCCTTCGGCCGTGAGATCGGCATCGCCTACCAGATCGTCGACGACCTGCTCGGGGTCTTCGGCAACGAGGGATCGACGGGGAAGACCGCCATCGGGGACCTGCGCGAGGGCAAGCGCACGATGCTCATCGCGTACGCCGCGACCACCGACTGCTGGCCCGACCTGGCGCCGTACCTCGGCGACCCGGACCTGACCGAGGAACGTGCCGCGGGACTCCGCGGCCTGCTCGTCGAGTGCGGTGCTCGTGACGCCGCGCTCGACCACATCCGCGAGCACACCGCTCTGGCCCGCGCCGAACTGGCCGCGCTGCCCGACGAGCTCGGCGCCCGACTCGAGGGGCTCGTCACCGAGCTCGTGGAGCGCGTCCGGTGAGCTCGAGCACCACCGGTCACCGCCTCCCGCTCTACGACGCCACCGCCGAGGCCGCCTCGAGCGTCGTCATCAGCCGCTACTCCACGTCCTTCGGGCTGGCCAGCCGCCTGCTCACGAAGGACACCCGTGAGCACATCCGGAACGTCTACGCCCTGGTCCGGGTCGCGGACGAGGTCGTCGACGGCCCCGCGACCGAGGCCGGCCTGGACCCCGCGCTCGCCCGGATCGTGCTCGACGAGCTCGAGCAGGACACCGACCGCGCCATGGCGTTCGGGTTCTCGGCGAACCCCGTCGTGCACGCGTTCGCCCGGACCGCCCGCACCGTCGGGTTCGGCAGTGAACTGACGGCGCCGTTCTTCACGTCGATGCGGATGGACCTCGAGCAGACCCGGCACGACCAGGCCTCCTTCGACGCCTACGTGTACGGCTCCGCCGAGGTCGTCGGCCTGATGTGCCTCCGCGCCTTCGTGTACCGCGCCGGGCGCCCGACCTTCGACGACGCGGTCCTCGTCGACGGCGCGCGTGCCCTCGGTGCCGCCTTCCAGAAGGTGAACTTCCTCCGGGACCTGCACGCCGACTTCGAGGTCCTCGGCCGCTCGTACTTCCCGGGCGTCGACGTGCGCACCTTCGACGAGGCGACGAAGGGCCGGCTCGTCGCCGACGTCCAGTCGGACCTCGACCGGGCCGCCGTCACCGTCCCGCTGCTGCCGCGGGACGCCCGTCCGGCGGTCGCCCTCGCACACGCCCTCTTCCAGGAGCTCAACGACCGGATCGCCGCCACCCCGGCGGACCGGCTCGTCACCTCCCGGATCCGGGTCCCGAACCCCGTGAAGGCACGGCTCGCCGCGCGTGTCCTCAGCCGACGCGGCGCCCTGCCCGCGCGCACCGTCACCACCCCACAGACTGGAGGCTCGTCATGAGCCCGACCCGTGCCTCCCGTCCGACCGACGCACCGACCACTGCCGCACAGCCCGCCACGCGCACCGTGCCGGTCCGCCGAGCCGTCGTGATCGGCGGCGGCATCAGCGGCCTGGCGGCCGCCGCCCTGCTCGCCCGGGACGGCTTCGCCGTCACCGTCCTCGAGCAGCGCACCCAGCTCGGTGGCCGCGCCGGCACGTGGGAGCAGGACGGCTTCCGGTTCGACACCGGACCCAGCTGGTACCTCATGCCCGAGGTGTTCGACCACTTCTTCCAGCTGCTCGGCACCAGCGCCGACGAGCAGCTCGACCTCGACGTCCTGGACCCCGGGTACCGCGTGTACACCGAGGGCCGCGACGAGCCGATCGACCTCCGGTCCTCGCGCGAGGCCAACATCGCCCTGTTCGAGTCGATCGAGCCCGGTGCGGGCGCGAAGATGGCGAAGTACCTCGACTCCGCCGCCGACACGTACGACATGGCGGTCCGTCGGTTCCTGTACGGCACCTTCCAGGACCTCACGAAGCTGGCCGCCCCCGACGTCCTCAAGCGGATGGGCAAGCTCGCCCGACTGCTGCTCCAGCCGCTGTCGTCGTTCGCGTCGACCGCGGTCAAGGACCACCGCCTGTGGCAGGTCCTCGGCTACCCGGCGGTCTTCCTCGGCACCAGCCCGTACCAGGCGCCGAGCATGTACCACCTGATGAGCCACCTGGACCTGGCCGACGGGGTGCTCTACCCGAAGGGCGGCATCACGCAGGTCATCGCCGCCGTCGAGCGGGTCGCGCTCGCCGAGGGGGCGACGATCACGACCGGTGCGACCGTGACCCGGATCGTCGTCGAGGGCGGGCACGCCACCGGTGTCGCCTGGCGTGACCAGGACGGCGCCGAGCACGTCGAGCACGCCGACCTCGTCGTCAGCGCGGCGGACCTGCGGCACACCGAGATGGAACTCCTCGAGCAGGAACACCGCACGCACGACGCCGCGCACTGGGCCAAGCGCGACCCCGGCCCCTCCGCGGTGCTCGTGTACCTCGGCGTCGACGGCCCGGTCCCCGGACTGCTGCACCACACGCTGGTGTTCACCGAGGACTGGAAGGAGAACTTCGGCGCCATCTTCGGCAAGGACCGGCACGTGCCGGACCCCGCGTCGATCTACGTCTGCGCGCCGTCGCTCACCGACGACTCGGTCGCGCCGGAGGGGCAGAGCAACCTGTTCGTCCTCGTCCCGCTGCCGGCCGACGTCTCGATCGGCAAGGGCGGTCTCGACGGCGCCGGTGACGCCCAGGTCGAGGCGATCGCCGACCGCGCCATCGACGTCATCGCCGAGCGGTCCGGCGTACCGGACCTGCGCGACCGGATCCGCGTCCGCCGGACGATCGGCCCGCAGGACTTCGCCGACGACCTCAACGCCTGGAACGGGTCGATGCTCGGCCCGGCGCACACCCTGACGCAGAGCGCCTTCTTCCGCGAGAAGAACGCCTCCACGAAGGTCGACGGGCTCTACTACGTCGGCGCCTCGACGATCCCGGGCATCGGGCTGCCGATGTGCCTGATCAGCGCCGAGGTCCTGCTCAAGCGGATCCACGGCGACACCTCGACCGAGCCGCTGCCGACCCCGCTGCCGCGGTCCGTCGACGCGCCGCCGGTACGGACGACGGGCTGATGCCGGGGCTGTACCTCGCCGGACTGCTGATCTCGATCGCCGGCATCGCGGTGCTCGACGCCCGGTACCGGCTGTTCTTCTGGCGTGCCCCGCTGCGTGCCGCCGCCGTGATGCTCATCGGGCTGGTGTTCTTCATGGTCTGGGACGTCGTGGGCGTGCACCTCGGGATCTTCTTCATCGGCACGAACGGGCTGCTCACCGGAGTGCTCCTGGCGCCGGACGTGCCGCTCGAGGAGCTGTTCTTCCTGGTGCTGCTCTGCTGGACGACGATGGACCTGTTCGGTGCCGTCCGGCCGGTCCTCGCGCGTCTCAGCGCTCGGCGCTCCGCGGACGCGGGCCATGACGGGAGCCGGGCATGACCGGGTCCGGCACGTACGCGCTGCTCGCGGTGCCGTTCCTCGGCGTCGCCGTGCTCGTCGCGGTCCTCGCCGGATCCGTGTCCGCACGTCGCCGACGGGCGGGACGGCCGGACGCTGCCGCCGGTGCTGCCGCCCGTGGCCGTCGCACCATCGTGCTCACCGGGGTCGTCGCCGGCATCGCGCTGCTCGTGATGACGTGCGTGTTCAACAACGTGATCGTCGGGCTCGGCATCGTCGCCTACGACCCGGCGCTCGTCCTCGGGGCGCGCATCGGCCTGTTCCCCGTCGAGGACCTGGCGTACTCGATCGGCGCGGTGCTGCTGCTGCCGAGCTGCTGGGTGCTGCTCGACGGCCTGGGCAGCGACCGGAGCCGGCGACCGGACGCGGTCTCCGGACCGGTACGGTCAGAGCGCCCGACCCAGCCGTCCCGTGCACCGGAGGAGACCCCATGACCGTGAGCCGAGCCTCCAGGCCGTCGACGCTCCGTGCCCTGTTCGTGTCCTCCCGACCGATCAGCTGGGTGAACACCGCCTTCCCTTTCGCCGCCGCCTACCTGCTGGGCAGCGGGGTCGGCGTCGAGGGCGGCGGCGGGTTCTCGCTGCTGGCGTTCCTCGTCGGCGTCGTGTACTTCCTCGTGCCCTACAACCTGGCGATGTACGGCATCAACGACGTCTTCGACTACGAGTCCGACCTGCGCAACCCGCGCAAGGGCGGCGTCGAGGGGGCGCTGCTCGACCGGAGCGTGCACCGGGCCACGCTCTGGGCCGTGGTCGTCACGAACGTGCCCTTCCTGCTCGTCCTCGTGCTGCTCGGCGGGCCGTGGTCGTGGCTCGTCCTCGCGATCAGCGTCTTCGCGGTCATCGCCTACTCGGCACCGGGGCTGCGCTTCAAGGAGAAGCCGTTCCTGGACTCCCTGACCTCGTCGACGCACTTCGTGTCCCCGGCCGTCTACGGGCTCGCGCTCGCCGGCGGCCAGTGGACCGGGCAGCTCGTCGCCGTGTGCGTGGCGTTCTTCCTGTGGGGCATCGCCTCGCACGCCTTCGGCGCCGTGCAGGACGTGCTCGCCGACCGGGCCGGCGGGATCGGGTCCGTGGCGACCGTCATCGGCGCCCGGGCGACCGTCCGTCTGGCGTTCGTGGCGTACCTCGTCGCGGGTGTGGCGCTGCTGTTCTCGGCGTTCCCGGGGCCGATCGCCGCGGTCGTCGTCGTGCCGTACGCGCTCAACGTGCTGCCGTGGTGGAACGTCACGGACGCCGGGGCCGAGGCGGCGAACGCGGGCTGGAAGCGCTTCCTCTGGATCAACTACCTGGCGGGCTTCATCGTCACGATGGCCCTGATCGGCTTCGCCTTCACGCACTGAGCGGTGCGGGGTGGGCCGGGGCTGCCGGTGTGGTGCGGTGCGCGGTGGGTGGCCGCCCTGCCGGTGCGGTCCCGCGGGGCTGCCCTCGCGCCTCCCGGTCCCGCGCTCCCGCGTGCGCGTCGGCGTGCGCTTCCCGAGATGCCGCAACTCGCCGCGTGTACTCCGGCGAGATGCCGCGATCGCGGCACCTCTGGCGTCGAGATGCCGCGATGTCGCAACCTGGGCGCCGGACCGGGCGACCTCGGCGACGGACCGGGTGACCTCGGGCGACCTCGGGCGCCGGACCTGGGCGACGGACCGCGCGCCTCAGGCGGCGCCGGCCGCCCGCCGCGCCTGCGCGACCGCGGCCCGCACCCCGCGCGACCACGACGGGCCGTGGCCCGGCAGGACGTGCTGCGCCTCGGTGTCGACGAGCAGGTCGAGGGACGCCACGGCGGTCGCCATGTCCGCCGTCGCCGCGGGGGCCACGACCCGCGGGCCGATCCCGCCGGTGTACGGATCGAAGGTGACCAGCGCGTCGCCGGCGATCACCGCGTCCCGGTCCGCGAAGTGCAGCGCCACGTGCCCGTCGGTGTGCCCGGGCGTCTCGATGATCCACGGGTTGCCGGGGACGTCCGCACGGGACTCCAGGGTCTCGACCTCGTCGATGCCGTCGACGGTCGCGGCGCCGGCGAGCAGCATCCGGCTGAGCGGACGGAGGCCGCCGGGGTGCGCGACGACGAACCCGAACCGGTTCTGCTGCGGTCGGTACGAGTACGGGTGGGCTGCGAGGTCGCGGTCGCCCGGGTGCACGTACACGGGGGTGCCCCACTCGCGGTGCATCCTCGCCGCCGTCCCGACGTGGTCGAAGTGCCCGTGCGTGAGCAGCAGCGCCTCGACCCGGTCGGGGGAGTAGCCGAGGTCGTGGACCGCGAGCAGCAGGTGCGGCCAGACGGCGGGCAGCCCGGCGTCGACGACGAGCAGTCGGTCCCCGGTCTCGACCAGGTAGGTGTTGGTGTGTGCGAGCTCGAGGCGGTGGATGCCCTCGGCGACGTCCCGGAACAGCATGCGGCGGACGCTAGGCCGACACCCCTGGGTGCGCGTCCGGCTCCGGATCGCCCACTGCACGTCCGCGGACCGCACGCCAGCGCGTCCACTCACCGCGGAGCGTGTACTCAGGGAACATGCCCAACGACTCCATGCCCGAGCTCGAGCTCCGGAACGTACGGACCCGGGAGCGCATCGTCGACACGGTGACGCGGATCCGGCAGAAGTCCGACGTCCCCGCGCGCACCCGCCTCGCCCTCGCGAAGACCCGGCAGCGCTGGCACCGTGACCCGACGCCGCTCGTCGCCGTCGCCCTGACCGCCGCCGCCGGCATCGCCACGATCATCGTCGGTGCCCGCATCCGGAACGAGCCCGCCGGGCGGCTCTCCGCTCTCCGCGAGCCCGCTCCCGTCCCGGTGTTCAAGCCGGTCAAGCTCCGCAAGGACGGCCAGTCGAAGGGCGTCCCGGTGTTCGCGCGGAAGGACCCGACGGGCAACCCCGTGTACCAGGAACGCCAGGCCGCCGAGAAGCGTCGGAAGAAGGACGCCAAGCGGAACAAGAAGGCTCGCAAGCGGATCACGAAGGCAGCGAAGGGCTGATCATGGCGAAGGAAGCACAGAAGCCGGCGGCGGACGACCCCCGGAAGCCCGACAGCCCGACGGACCTGAAGAAGCCCACGGTCGTCTACACGCTGAAGAAGACCCTGCGGGAGTTCACCAGCGACCAGTGCACCGACCTGGCCGCGAGCCTCACGTACTACTCCGTGCTGGCGCTCTTCCCCGGGCTGCTGGCCGTCGTGTCGATCCTCGGCCTCATCGGTCAGGCCGACACCACGATCAAGACGTTGCTCGACGTCATCGGCAACATCGGATCGCAGGACGTCGTGAAGCTGATCCGGGGTCCGGTCGAGAACCTGGTCCGGTCGCCTGCGGCACCGGTGACGTTCATCGTCGGTATCCTCGGTGCGCTCTGGTCGGCGTCCGGCTACGTCGGCGCGTTCGGCCGCGCGATGAACCGCATCTACAACGTCCGCGAGGGACGTCCGATCTGGAAGCTCCGCCCGACGATGCTCGGCGTCACGGTGACGACGGTCGTGCTGCTCGTCATCGGCCTCCTCGCCCTCGTGTCGGGGCCGCTCGCCCGCAGCTTCGGCGACGTCATCGGCCTCGGCGACGCCGCAGCGCTGGTGCTGTCGATCGTGCAGTGGCCGATCCTGCTCGTCATCGCGGTCGTCATCATCGCGGTGCTCTACTACTGGTCGCCGAACGTCAAGCAGCCGAAGTTCACCTGGGTCAGCGGTGGGTCGATCATCGCGCTGCTCATCTGGATCATCGCGAGCGTCGGGTTCGGCTTCTACGTCGGGAACTTCTCGAACTACAACGCCACGTACGGCTCGCTGGGTGGCGTCATCGTCTTCCTGCTGTGGATCTGGATCACGAACAACGCGCTGCTCTTCGGCGCCGAGTTCGACGCCGAGATCGAGCGCGGCCGCGAGCTGCAGGCGGGCATCAAGGCGGAGGAGGACATCCAACTCCCCGAGCGCGACACCCGCCAGACCGAGAAGCAGGACGAGAAGCGCGCCGAGGACGTCCTGCAGGGCATCCGCATCCGGCAGAGCGCCGGCGAGACCAAGGACGACGACTGAGCAGTCTCCGACACGCCACCCGGACGGGAGGCCCGGTACCGGTTCCGTAGGCTGGCCTGCGTGACCGACACCGAGCCTCCCGTCCCCGTCTCCACCCCCGCCAACGACCGTCCGGTCGCGCTCGTCACCGGCGCGACGCGGGGCATCGGTCGCGCGATCGCGGCCGACCTGGGCCGGACGCACCACGTGCTGGTCGGCGGGCGCGACGCCGAGGCGGTCGACGCCGTCGTCGCGGCGCTGCCGAGCGCGGAGCCGTTCGTCGGTGACCTCGGCGCCGGCGACGTGCCGGCCGTCCCGAGCTGGATCGACGTCCTGGTGCACTCCGCCGGCGTCGAGCAGGGCACCCGCGTCGCGGACACCCCGCGCGACACGTGGGAGGCCGTCTTCGCCACGAACGTCTTCGGGGTCGCCGAGCTCACCCGGGTGGCGCTGCCGGGCCTCCGGGCGGCGCGGGGCATCGTCGTGTCGATCAACAGCGGCTCCGGGTTCACCGCCGGTGCCGGGGGCGGTGTGTACGCGGCCTCGAAGTTCGCGCTCCGGGCCTTCACCGACGCGCTGCGTGAAGAGGAGCGAGCGAACGGCGTGCGGGTGTCGAGCGTGCACCCGGGCCGTACCGACTCGGACATGCAGCGGGCCCTCACCGAGAAGCTCGGCGAGGACTACGACACCGACTACTACCTCGCGCCGTCCGACGTCGCGGATGCGGTCCGCACCGTCGTCGACCTGCCGGAGCGCGGCACGGTCGAGGTGCTCTCGATCCGGCCGTCCCGGCGGCGCTGACGGCGGACCGGTAGCGACACCCGGCACCCGGCACCCGGCACCCGGCACCGACGGCCGACGCCGACGCCCGGCGCTGGTGTCCTCAGCGCAGGTGCACGCGTCCGTCCAGGTCCAGCCGGTCGAGGAACGTGTCGTCGTGGCTCACGACCACCAGCGCACCCCGGTAGGCCCGGAGCGCCGTCACCAGCTGGTCGACGCTCGCCATGTCGAGGTCGTTCGTCGGCTCGTCGAGCACCAGCAGCTGCGGCGGCGGGTCGGCGAGCACGAGTCCGGCCAGCGCCACCCGGAACCGCTCCCCGCCGGACAGCGACCCGGCGGGCCGGTCGACCGTGTCGCCCCGGACGAGCAGCCGCGCGAGCCGGTTCCGCAGTTCGGCTGGTGCGGTGTCCGGGGCGACCCGACGGACGTTCTCGAGGACGGTCGCATCGTCGTCGAGGCTGTCCTTCCGCTGCGGCAGGTAGCCGATCCAATCGGTGTGCGGCACCGCTGTCGTCTCCGGCAGCGGGTGCCGCCGCGCTCCCGGCAGTCCGACGAGGTGCTCGAGCAGGGTCGTCTTGCCCACGCCGTTGTCCCCGACGACGGCGATGCGCTCCGGCCCCTGCACGACCATCGTCCGGCCGCGCACCGTGACGGTCGCGATCCGGCGGGACGCGGCCACTCCGGGGTCGGGCAGCTCGACGTGCAGGTGCTCGTCGTCACGGACCCGTCGGCCGGCCTCCCGCGCGGTCGCGAGCGCTGCCGCTTCGGCCGACGTGTGCCCGGAGCGCAGCCGACCTGCCGTGGCCTCGGCGCGCTTCCGCCGCTCGTTCGCCACGATCTTCGGCATCGACGACGCCGAGGCCGCGCCTGCCTTCGCCCGTCGCGCGATCGTCGTCTCGGCCTCGATGCGCTGACGCTTCTCGGCACGGTGCCGCTGTTCGGCGACCCGGACCTCGCGCTCGACGGCGGCCTGCTGCACGGCGAGGTGCTCCTCGAACGCCGAGTACGTCCCGCCGAACACGGTCAGGGCGCCGTCACGGAGCTCGACGACCTCGTCGACGTGCTCGAGGAGTTCCCGGTCGTGGCTCACCACGACGAGGGTCCCGCGCCACCCGTCCACCATGTCGAGGAGCGCGGCACGTGCCCGGCGGTCGAGGTTGTTCGTCGGTTCGTCGAGGAACGCGATCGGACGACCGCGGAGCCGGATGCCCGCCACCGCCACGAGCACGGCCTGCCCGCCGGACAGTGTGTCGACAGGCCGGTCCAGGTCCGCCGGACCGAGGTCGAGTGCGGCGAGTGCGGCCCCGGCGCGCTCCTCGACGTCCCAGGCGTCGCCGACCACGTCGAAGAGCTCCGGGGTGGCGTCCCCGGCGAGGACGGCCCGGAGCGCCCGGACCTGCGGGCCGACCCCGAGCAGATCCGCGACCGTGCGTGCGCGGGGAGGCGGGACGGGCCTCCAGGCCACCATCCGCAGTGCGCGACCCGATGTCAGCGAGTCGCTGCGGCAGGTGGTCCACCGGGCCGGTCGTCGTGACGGTGCCCGATGTGGGGGTGAGCTGGCCCGTGACCAGCCGGACGAGGGTGGACTTCCCGGCACCGTTCCTCCCGACCAGGGCGGTGCGGCCACGACCGAAGGCGGCGGCGAGGTGGTCGAGCGCAACGGAGCCGTCGGGCCAGGTGAACGAGACGTCGTGCAGGACGACGGACGGGCTGATGGGCATGGCGATGCCTCCGGTGGTCGTGCGGGCGCACGACACCGTCAGCCGCGGAGGCGGCAGACCCGCGAGGAGGCGGGCGAGGTCACGGTGTCAGCGCAGGGACAGCGGCTGCTGCGGCGCAGTGCCGGTGGTCTCGCGCAATGCCGGATCCGTTCCCGTCGGGAGGCCCCGTGGCCGCCACCCGTGCCGCCGGTCGGTCGTCCCGCACCGGGGCCCCGCGTGACGACGGGGTACGACTCACCGTACGACCGCGCAGTCGCGCCGCGCAAGATGTCCGACATGGCTGACGACGAGAAGCAGACCCGGGACGACTTCGCCGACGCGGTGAACATGACCGCCTCGCAGCTGCAGGACTGGCTGGACTCCGACGAGTCGAAGGAGGTCGGCCAGAAGAAGGACGGTGCCTCCGAGTCGACCGGGCACGAGTCCGGGCGGCACATCGTGCGGATCCTCCGCAAGAAGCAGGGCGAGTACACCGACGACGACTACGCGCACATGCGGAAGGTCGTCGGGTACGTGGCGCGGCACATGGAGCAGCGACCCTCGGGCGACGTCGAGGACACCCGGTGGCGGTACTCGCTCATGAACTGGGGACACGACCCGCTGAAGTGACCGGGCGGCTCAAGTAGCGTGGCGGGCATGCCGGACAACCTGCTCCCGAACCCCTCGACCAACCCCGAGACGCTGCTGGCCGCCGAGCCCGAGGTGGACGCGGCCCTGGCGGCGGGCGCTCCCGTCGCCTCGGTGGTGGTGTCCTCCCCGTCGTCGAGCCTGGCGTGGGCGATGCTCGCCGACGAGGCGTGGGCACGCGGCGCGACCGTCGAGTCCTACGCGTACGCCCGGGTCGGGTACCACCGCGGCCTCGACGCCCTGCGGAAGGCCGGGTGGCGCGGAGCCGGGCCGGTGCCGTGGTCGCACGAGCCGAACCGTGGCGTGCTCCGGAGCCTGTTCGCGCTGCGCCGGGCGGCCGAGGCGATCGAGGAGCCGGGCGAGGCCGAGCGGCTGACGCAGTTCCTCGACGGCGCCGACCCCACGGCCGCCGAGGCCATCGCGCGCGGCTGACGCCGCGCCGCGGCGCCGCCGCGACCGGCCGCGCCGCACTGCGGCTGGGCACAACAGGAACCCGTTCGAACCGGGGGATCCCCTGGTTCGGACGGGTTCCTGTTGTGCGGCGCCAGCCGGCACCGGGTGCCGTTGGCCCCGGCCGGCGGCGGCTCCGGCGCCGGCTCCGGCGCCCCGCTACGCCAGCAGGACGCTCCAGCTCCGCGCGCTCGGCCAGAGCTGGTGCTCCGGCAGCACGTCGAGCCCGCACGCCCGACTCCCGAGCCCGTGCTGCGCGTCGTCGAGGTACAGGTACAGCGCGTCCGGCACCGGCAGCTCGTGCGGGTGCCCGGCACGCCCGACCTGCTGCGCGGTCCACGGCGTCAGGGTGAACCCGGCGCGGTGCCCCGATGCGGGATCCGGCAGGGTCGTCACGGTGATCGGCCCCACGCTCAGCGTCCGGAGTTCCGGCCGGTGCCCGCTCTCCTGCGGCATCGAGTAGCGCGTGGTCATCGCCGACACCGGCGCCTGGAACCGCCCGACCCGTGCCGCGTGCGAGGAGTCCGCGTACGACTCGTCCGGCCCGGTCCCGAACCACGAGGCCGTCTCCGACAGCAGCGCGGCGGGCAGGTCGATACGCACGCCGATCCGCGGCCAGGTGACGTCCCAGCCGCCGAACGGCATGGCGTCCGTCCGGAGCAGCAGTCCGGCGTCGGTCAGGGTCCACCGGTGCGTGACCTCGACGCCGGCACCGCTGTTCGCCGCCGCGACCCGGACCCGCTGCACCAGGCCGTCGTCGGTTCGCGTCACGGACACCAGCCGGTGGGTCAGACGGTCGAGACCACGGGCCTCCCACCGCGACGCCGACGAGGGCGCCGTCGGGTCGCCGACGCCGAGGGTCAGCACCGGGTCCGAGGTCTCGTACCCGCCCTGCGAGGCACCACGGTCGTTGTCCGTCGGCGCCCGCCACAGCTCGAGCCGCGGGCCGGACACGTCGTGGCCCCTGAACGTCGCGAGGTCACCGCGTGCGGTGAAGGTCGCCTCCCCGAGACGGTCGCCGTCCCAGCCCCGACTGGAGGCCCGTGGCACCGCCGCCGGTCGGCTCGCCACGAGCGCCTGGGTGCGTGCCACCACGTGCCCGGTGTCCGCCCAGGCGGTCGGACCGGCGAGCTCCGCGACGACGTCGAGCCACAGCTCGTCGCCCGGCGCGAGGGAGCCCGCATCGGCCCGGGCTGCCGCCAGCACCTCGTCGGGCACCGGCACCGTGGCGGACTGCCGCACCGCGACGATCCCGGGGGCGAGCCGCCCGGACGCCTCGACGACGCCGTTCCGCGAGAGGGTCCAGCAGAACCGCAGCCCCGCGGTGGAGGCCGAGTGGTACCGGTTCTCGACCAGCACCGTCGTGTCCGAGACGGACAGGCGGACCGGCGCGACGACCGCCGCGAACTCCGCCAGCCCCGGGGTGGGGGTGTCGTCCGGCAGCACCAGGCCGTCCATCACGAAGTTCCCGTCGTGGACGACCTCGTGGAAGTCGCCTCCGTAGGCGTGGTAGGGCGTGCCGTCGTCCGTGTGCGCCAGCAGTCCGTGGTCCCGCCACTCCCACACGAAGCCGCCGTGCAGGCGTGGGTAGCGGTCGACCAGGGCCTCGTACTCGGCGATCTGCCCGGGACCGTTGCCCATCGCGTGCACGTACTCGCAGTGGATGAAGGGCTTCGACCGCTGTCGTGCCGCCTCGGCGGGACCGCAGCCGAGCAGGGGAGTGGCCGGACCGCCGCCGATCGACTCGGTCTCCTGCAGCGTCGGGTACATCCGTGAGTAGACGTCGGTGTACTCGCCCGTGTAGTCGCCCTCGTAGTGGACCGGACGCTCGGGGTCGCGGGCGTGCACCCACTGCGCCATCGCGGCGAGGTTCCGGCCGGTGCCGGACTCGTTGCCGAGCGACCACATCACGATCGAGGCGTGGTTCTTGTCGCGCTCGACGGTGCGGGCGACGCGGTCGAGGTAGGCGTCCTCCCACGCCGGGTCGTCGGACGGGTTGCCGAGCCACCCCTGGAACTCGAAGCCGTGCGTCTCGAGGTCGCACTCCAGGACCACCCAGAAGCCGAGTTCGTCCGCCAGGTCGAGCACCCGCGGGTGCGGCGGGTAGTGCGAGGTGCGGATCGCGTTGACGTTGCTCTGCTTCATGAGCGCCATGTCGGCGCGGGCGTGGGCCTCGTCGAACACCCGGCCGCGGACGGGGTGCGTCTCGTGACGGTTCACGCCGTGGAACACGACGCGCTCGCCGTTGACCAGGAAACGGTCGCCCACGATCTGCACGCTCCGGAAGCCCAGGCGCAGCGACACGGTCTCCCCGTCGAGGGAGCCGCCGACAGCGCCGCCGCCCCCCGACGTCAGCGTCGCGTCGTACAGCCGCGGGAGTTCGGCGCTCCACGGTTCGACGCCTTCGACGGTGATCGGGGCGACGTCGTCGGCGCTGGCCCAGGTCACGTCCACGCCGAGTTCGGGTACGGCGAAGTGCACCGGGAACACGGCGTCGATCGTCGGCACCGAGATCGTGCCCGTCCCGGTCGACGGCCGACCGGACGCAGCCGTCCCGGCGGACACCACGTCCCCGGGCGAGGCGGTCCAGCCGGCGCGCACGAACACGTCGTCGATCGGGGCGGTGGGCCGTGCCAGCAGGGTGACGTCGCGGAAGATGCCGGGTAGCCACCACTGGTCCTGGTCCTCGAGGTACGAGGCCGCCGACCACTGGTGCACCCGGACCCGGATCTCGTTCGACCCCGGGCGGAGCAGCGACGTCACGTCGAACTCGGTGGCGAGCCGGGACCCGGTCGACCACCCGACGACGGTGTCGTTCAACCACACCCGGTAGTGCGACTCCACCCCGTCGAAGCGGAGCAGCACGCGCGCTGCCCCGTCGAAGGAGTCCGGCAGGGTGAACGTCCGGCGGTGGTCACCGGTCGGGTTCTCGTCCGGCGGGTGCGGCGGGTCGACCGGGAACGGGTACTGCACGTTCGTGTAGCTCGGCGCACCGTGACCGTGCAGCACCCAGTGCGACGGCACCGGGAGCGACCCCCACCCGTCGGGGTCCTCGAACCCGGGGGCGTCGGCCACCGGTGACCACCGGAAGTCCCAGTCGCCGTGCAACGACAGGGACGGCGCGTCGGTGTGCAACCAGGCACGCGGTGCCCGTCGCGACGTCGAGCCCGGGGCGGTCGAGTGCAGGTCGTCGAGTGCGGCAGAGGTCAACCTCGACCAGTCCTTCCGTGAGGCCCCGCACCGGTGCACGGGGGAGTGGCGCGGCCGGGCCTCCGGGGGCACGCCGTCGTGCAGTCCAGTGTGGTCGGTTCCTGCTCCGCTGCTGTCAGCATCGTCCGCCGCGGCGCGGATCGGCCGCCCGTCCACCAGGACGCGGCACCTGCGAACGGGGTCAGGGACGCTCGCGGACCGTGGGATGCCCACGAGAGGAGCAACGATGATCGAACGCGGGAACACCACCCACAACCCGGAGCTCGACGACCAGCTCGCGCACGAGGCGCAGAGCATCGTCCAGGGACACGGCAGCAACGCCCACGTCGAGGAGTTCCGGCAGTCCGAACCGGTGCCCGACGACACCGACGACGCCGAGACCGTGCGGGCGTCCGGCTACGACGGCGACCTCGAGGGCAGCCTCGTCGACGACACCACGGATGTCGACGCCCCCGACGACCCGGCCGGCGTCGCCGCCGAGGAACCGGACGGCAGCGGGGACGGCGCCGACGCGACGGTCTACTCGACCTCGACGGCCGGTGCCGACGACGACGCGGCGGACGTCACCGCCACGAACGCGGCCGTGCCCGACGCGACCCCGACCACCCCCGACCTGAGCACCGCGACGACTGGAGGCGACGATGCCGATCACGCAGAATGAGACCACCGAGGACGGTCGGGCACTCGGCTCCCGACTCGCCGGCGGCGGGACGTGGACCTGGGCCTACGTGGACGCCTCCGGGGACCGCGAGGACCCGCAGCACCTCGCCGCCCTGCAGCGCCGGAAGGCCGAGGACGCGCTCCGGGCAGCAGGAGCCGACGCCGCCGTCATCGACACCGTGATGGCGGAACTCGAGGAGACGCCGGGCGTCCCCGCACCCGTGAACCGGTACGTGCTCGTCCACGACGGCGAACTCGTGCTCAGCGAGGTGCTCCCCGGGCACATGCACGGACCGGAGTCGGTCGGGCACGGAGCCGTCCCCGACCTCGTGCCACTCCTGGCGCACCGGCCGCTCGACGTCCCGTTCCTGGTCGTCGAGGTCGGACGCGGTGGCGGCGGGTACCGGGCGTACCGTCTCGGGCACGCTGACCACCCGGACCAGCGCGACGAGCAGGAGGTGCAGGGTCGGACCGACACGCTCCACAAGTTCCAGGGCGGTGGCTGGGCGCACCTGCGCTGGCAGCACCACACCGAGGAGCTGTGGCGGCAGAACGAGTCCGAGGTCGCCGCCGCCGTGCAGGACGCCGTCGACCGGCTGTCGCCCCGGCTCGTGATCGTCGCCGGCGACATCCGTGCCCGCCAGCTGCTCATCACCGAGTTGTCGAAGACGAAGGCCACCGCGCCGCTCCTGTCCGAGGTGCCGATCGACCCCCGCGCCTCGGACGCGTCGGAGGACGGCGTCCGCGAGCACGTGGACATCGCCCTCGCCCGGGTCGTCGCCCAGCGCCGACACGACGTCGAGGACCTGCTCCGCACCCACGACGGTCGCGGGGACGGTGAGGTCGCGGCCGGACTCGGCCCGGTGGTCGAGGCCCTGCAGCAGGCGCAGCCCTCGATCGTGGTCCTCGACCCCGCGGGCTTCGAGGACCGCACCGTCCTGGCCCTCGACGCAGCGCCGTGGATCGCGACGGCGCCGGAGCAGGCACTCGGCGCAACCGTGCTCGGGCACGTCCCGGCACCCGTCGGGATCGTCCGTGCGGCGCTCCTGACCGACGCCGAGGTCGTGTACGCCAACACCGCGGCACTGCCGGGCGGCGCACCGGCCGCTGCGCTGCTCCGCTGGCGGACCGGGCCGGAGATCCCGGGGGCCTGACCCGCGCCCGACGCGGCAGACGGTGACCCGATGACGGACGGGAGGCTCGTGGCGGTGCCGCCACGAGCCTCCCGTCCGTCGCCCCGGCCCGTCGTGGGTCGGTCGGTGTCGCGGGTCGCCCGGCATCGCGGGCGGTCGACGTCGCGGGTCAGTCGTGCGACCGGTCCACCCGCGGCACGAGCGGCAGCGCCAGCACCGGCAGCGCCGCCACCAGCAGGAACGACCCGGCGAAGCCGACCAGCCCGACCAGTGCGCCGATGCCCGGGCCGACGGCGCTCGCCGCGATGAACTGCCCGGTGTTCTGTGCGCCCAACGCCCGACCGGACCACGAGGGGCCGGCGGCTTCGGCGACCGACGTGTACGCCAGCCCGTTGTCGGCGACCGTGACGCTCGTCGCCACGACCAGCACCACGGCGGCCGCGGGCAGGTGCGCGACGTCGACCAGGGCCAGGACCGCCATCACCGCGGCGGCTGACACAGCGACCACCCGCAACGGCCCGACCCGGGAGCCGACCCGGTCACTCCAGAACCCGACCAGGATCCGGCCGATCGCGCCGACGAACTGCGCCGCCCCGACCAGCAGCCCGGCGGTGGCGGTCGACCAGCCGAGGGTGACGAGCCAGACCAACCCGTAGGTCGACAGGGTGAACTGGGGGACCACGAGCAGGATCGAGACCGCGTGGATCCGCCAGAGGAAGCCGGTGGCGCGGTAGGGGTTCGCGGTGCCGACTGCGGCGCCGGCATCGCCGCCCGACGCCGGACGGGACGGGCGCGGCGGGTCCACGATCCCGACCGCGCAGACCACCGCGAGCACCGCGCACAGGACGACCGGCAGGACCAGCGCGCTGCGGATGCCCGACGCCTCGGCGAGCCGGGGCACCGTCACGGCCGCCAGGGTCACCCCCAGCGGCTGCGACATCTGCCGGATCCCCATCGCGAGGCCGCGCCGCTCCTTCGGGAACCAGCCGACGACGACCCGGCCGCTCGCCGCGTTCGTCGAGGCGCTCGTCATCCCGGCTGCCAGGAACGCGACGCCGAGCAACACCGTGTCGTCGTCCGCCAGCCAGGCTCCGGCGACCGCGAGCGTGGTGAGCACCAGACCGCCCGCGATCACGATCCGCTCACCGATCCGGTCGGCCACCGCGCCCCAGGCGATCAGCGTCAGCACCATCCCCGCCGTCGGGGCCGCCGCGAGCAGCCCGGCCTGTGCGAGTGGCATGCCCTGCGCGTGGAGGTGCGGGATGAGCAGTGCCGGTGCGGTGACGACGAGCGTCCCGGCGGCCTGCGCGGCGACCCCGAGCGCGAGCATCGTCCACGCTCGGGCAGGTGTCCGGACCACGCGCTCCCCGTCTCGACTCGGCTGGTGTACCGGAACGGTATACCAACGGTGGTCCGACGGCACTACGCTGGATGCCCGTG
This sequence comes from Curtobacterium sp. MCPF17_052, assembly GCF_003234085.1. Classification (GTDB taxonomy): domain Bacteria; phylum Actinomycetota; class Actinomycetes; order Actinomycetales; family Microbacteriaceae; genus Curtobacterium. Next base: position 155,300 of record NZ_QKSD01000005.1, on the reverse strand, counting down.
ACCGAACCGACCGACGCAGCACCCGTGTCGCAGACGGCCCAGCTCTACGACAACCTCCGTGCCGCGATCCTGACGCTCGACATCGCGCCGGGGGAACGCATCTCGGAGCGCGGGCTCGAAGCGCGCTTCCACGCCTCACGCACCCCCGTCCGGGCAGCCCTGTCACGCCTCGAGCGCGAGGGGCTCATCCTGCACGAGGGTCGCTCGTGGACGGTCACCCCGATCGACCTCGACGAGATCGCCTCGCTCGCCGAACTCCGCGGCGTGCTCGAACCCGCCGCCGCCCGTCTCGCCGTCGCCCGCGCGCAGCCCGAGGCGCTCGCCGAGGTCCGCGCGCACCTCGACGCCCTCCGACCGACCCCGGACCAGCAGGCCGGCATCACGATGGGCTCGACGTTCCACCTGGACCTTGCCGCGCTCGGCGGGAACCGCTTCGTCACCGATGCCGTGGCCGACGCCCTGACCCGACTCGAGCGCACCCGGTGGATCGAGGTCCGCACGCCCGAGGCCCGCGACGCGGCGTGGCAGGAGCACAGCGACATCCTCGACGCCGTCCAGCAGGGCGACGCCGACCGCGCCGCGGAACTGGTCGCCGCCCACGTCGCGGGGACCAACGACCGGCTGCTGGGCTTCATCGCCCAGGAGCGGCGTCGGCTCCGCGGCGCGGGCATGGCGATCGTCGGGGCACCGGAGCGGCTGGCGGCCGGGGCCTGACCGACGCGGGCCGGACCCCGGTCGCTCCTCGACCGGTGGACGTGGCCGCTACTCGACCAGCGGACGTTCCTCCGTCCCGTCGAGCTGGGCGGTCACCCAGGACAGGTGCGGGTCGGCGTCGTGGTCGAGGAGGGCCTCCCGCACCTCGGCCTCGTCGGTGGAGAGCCGGTACGCATCCCTGCGCCCGGACGGAGTCGACTGTGACATCTGATCGTCCTTTCCCCTGTTGGTCGGGCCAGTGTCGTCCTGCGCGCTGTCGTCCGCAAGGCCCCGGGCTGGACCTGTGGAGAACCGACGCTGCCTAGGATGGTCGGCGTCGCCGGGTGGGCTGCCCGCGGCTCCGACCGCGACGGGAGGCACGGCGTGACCACGCAGGGCACCGCACCTCCCACGGTGTACGACGTCGCCTCGGCCGCGGGCGTCTCGATCGCGACGGTCTCCCGCGTCCTCCGCACGCCCGACGCCGTCCGCGAGGGCACCCGGGACCGTGTCCAGGCCGCGATCCGCTCCCTCGGCTACGTCCCCTCTGGGAACGCCCGCGCGCTGGCCGGACGCCGGACCGGCGTGGTGGGCCTGCTGCTGCCGGGGTTCGACGTCGTACCGGACGAACGGCCGGACGTCGTCACCGACGGCGGTGTGCGCATCGTCGACGACCGCCGGCACGTCACCCAGCCGACGTCATCGAACCTGTACTTCGACGAGGTGCTGCGCGGCGCCGAGACCGAGGCGTGGCAGCGTGGACTGGCGCTGATGGTGGCGGCCGGCCGTGGTCCGTCGCGGGACGTCATCGTGAACGACGTCGCCGGCCGGGTCGACGGGCTGGCGGTCCTGGCGCAGACCGTGCCGGACGAGCTCCTCGAACACGTCGCCCGCCGGATCCCGGTGGTGGTGCTCGCCGACGACCGGCGCTCGCGCGGCTTCGACTCGATCAGCGTCGACAACGCCGCGGGCATGCGGACCCTCGCCGCCCACGTCATCGGACGGCTCGGCATCCGGTCGATCGCCTACGTGGCGGGACCGGTGGACTCCCCGGACGACCAGGAGCGCACCGCCGGGTTCAGGCGGGCGCTCGAGGACCACGGGCTCGCGCCGACGGCGGTCCGGACCGTGCACGGCGACTTCGGTCGGGTCCGGGCCCGTGAGCTGGCCCGGACGCTGCTGGACGAGCGGGTGCCGCGGGCGATCGTCTGCTCGAACGACCAGTCGGCGCTCGGGGTGCTCGACGCGGTCCTGGCGCGCGGGCTGCGGGTGCCGGACGACGTCATGGTGACGGGCTTCGACGGCATCGACGCGGGGCGGTACTCGACCCCGCGCCTGACCACCGTGCACCAGCCGATGGGGGACCTGGGGCGTGCGGCGGTCCGGGCGATCGTCGACCGACTGGACCGCCGTGAGGGGCCACCGCGTGCCGTCCGGCTGCCCGTCGAGGTGCTGCTCCGCGAGAGTTGCCCGCCGGAGCTCTAGCGTGCTGCGCGACGTACGGACTGCGACTTGCGCACCGCGATGTAAGCGCATACATTGACCCTCGTACCCACTCGACACGGAGGTCGACCGAGCAATGACGCTTCCCCCACAGCGCACCCGCCGTGCTCGCCTCGCCGCTGCCCTCGCCGGCATCGCGGTCGTGGCCCTCACAGCGACCGGCTGCAGCATCCAGGTCCGGTCGGAGCCGGACCCGAGCATCGGCAAGGACACGATGCTCATCAACGCCGACCACGGCAACCCGCTGTTCGACCGCAACTTCAACCCGTACATCACGAACGCCCGGACGGCGTCGAAGTGGATGTACGAGCCCCTCATCGAGGTGAACCCCCTCGACGGCAAGCGGAACCCGTGGCTCGCCAGCTCGTGGGAACAGCCGGACGCGAAGACGATCGACATGACGATCCGCCGGGGTGTCGAGTGGTCGAACGGTGACGCGTTCACCGCGAAGGACGTCGTCTTCACGTTCGACCTGCTGAAGAAGTTCCCCGCGATGGACGTCAAGGGTGCCTGGCAGCACATCGACACCATCGAGCAGCAGGGGGACCACGTCGTCTTCCACCTGAAGTCCGAGGACGTCCCGAGCCTGACGATCATCGGCCAGACGTACATACTCGGCGAGCGGCACTGGGGGAAGGTGGAGGACCCGACGACGTGGCGGGACCCGAACCCCATCGGCACCGGCCCGTTCGTCCTCGGCAACTACACCGACCAGCAGTACTCGATGGACAAGAACCGTCGGTACTGGCAGGCCGACGAGATCGCGATCGAGCACCTCATCCTGCCGGCGACGAACACGCAGCTCGACACCGTGACCCGCGGCTACGACTGGTCGTACTCGTTCATCTCCGACGTCGAGGGCACGTGGGGCGCCGCGTCTCGCACCAACACGTGGTGGTTCCCGCCGGGGGGCGTGATCGGGCTGATCCCCAACCTGACGAAGGCGCCGTACGACGACGTGAACGTCCGCCGGGGCATCTCGCTCGCCCTCGACCGCGACGACATCGCCGAGACCGCGACCGAGGGCAACCTCACCGCCGCGGCCCAGACCGGCCTGATCCTGCCGAACCAGGAGCGGTACGCGAACCCGGACATCCCCGACAAGGGCATGGTGACGCAGGACGTCGCCGCCGCGAAGGCCGCGTTCGCGAAGTCCGGCTGGGTGGAGCAGGGCGGCAAGATCGTCAAGGACGGCAAGCAGCTCGCGATCACGATCACCACGGCGAACGGCTACGCGGACTGGCTCCGTGCCGCGCAGGAGGTCCGCCGCGACCTCACCGCCATCGGCGTCGCGGTGACCATCAAGGCCCCGCAGCCCGCCGGGTACCAGCAGGCGATCAACAACGGTGACTTCGACATGGCGATGGGCGGCATGGGCAACGGCGACGTGTACCAGGCGTTCAACTCGCTGATGTCGACCGAGTTCTACCAGCCCGTCGGCAAGCCCACCGTCAACAACTACGAGCGGTACCGTGACCCGGCCACGCAGCGCCTGCTCGACGAGTACAAGGCGACGACCGACACCGGCCGGCAGCAGCAGATCCTCGACCAGCTGCAGACGATCGTGTACGACCAGCTGCCCGTGATCGGCATGTACCACGGCGGCCTCTGGGGTCTGTTCAACACCGGCAAGTTCGTCGGCTGGCCGAGTGCGGAGGACCCGTACATGGCCCCGCAGAACTACGACTCGGCACCGCTGCTCATCTTCACCAAGCTCCGGCTGCGCGACAGCGCCGCAGGGCGCGCGATCGTCCAGGAGCAGGGCAAGTGAAGTACATCGCCCAGAAACTCGTCCTCTTCGTCCTGACCCTCTGGGCCGCGGTCACGCTGAACTTCGTGCTGCCGCGCCTCATGCCGGGCAGCCCGAGCGACGCGGCCCTCGCGAAGCTCAGCCAGAACGGCCCGGTCACCGACGCCACCCGCACGGCCATCGAGGCGCAGCTCGGCGTCCCGACCGGGAACCTCTGGGACCAGTACGTCAGCTACCTGCACCAGGTCGTCACCCTCGACTTCGGGACGAGCTACACGTTCTACCCGCAGCCGGTCGGCGACCTGGTCGGGAAGGCCCTGCCGTACACGCTGATCCTGGTCGGGGTCGTGACGATCCTGGCGTTCGTCCTCGGCACCCTGATCGGCATCGCGGCGGCCTGGAAGCGCGGCACCTGGCTCGACTCGCTCCCCACCCTGTCCGGCAGCTTCATGTCCACGTTCCCGTACTTCTGGACGGCGCTGCTCCTGCTGTTCTTCCTCGGCTACGTCCTGCACTGGTTCCCGACCACCGGCGCGTACTCGGCGACGACCACGCCGGGTCTCACCGGAGCGTTCGTGGGTGATGCCCTGCAGCACGCGGTCCTGCCGGCGGTGACGATCCTGGTGACGAGCCTGGGCGGCTGGATCATCGGCATGCGCAACGCGATGATCAACACGCTCGGCGACGACTACGTGACCTTCGCCGAGGCGAACGGCCTGCGCGGCCGGACCGTCGCGATCCGCTACGCGGCGCGCAACGCGATCCTGCCGAACCTGACCGGCTTCGGCCTGGCCCTCGGCGGCGTGGTCGGCGGCTCGGTGCTCGTCGAGCAGGTGTTCGGCTACCCGGGCATCGGCTACCTGCTGTTCAACGCCGTCATCGGGCAGGACTACCCGCTCATGCAGGCACTCTTCCTGATGATCACCGTGTCGGTGCTCATCGCCAACTTCATCGTGGACGTGCTGTACGGCGTCCTGGACCCGAGGACGCGCCGATGACCAACACGAGCACCCCCGACGCAACCGTCGCAGTCCGCACCCAGCCGGGCCCAGAACAGCAGGCGCCGAGCAAGCTCAGGTCAGCCGCTCGCCAGTTCGGCGTCGTCTGGTCGAACACGAAGGCCCGGATCGGCATCATCATCCTGGCCGTGTTCGTCCTCGTGGCGATCCTGGCGCCCCTCCTCGCTCCGTACGGAGCCAGCCAGAACGGCTTCGCACGGTCAGCCGACGCGACGCCCGACCACTGGATGGGCACCACCGCCGCCGGCGAGGACGTCCTCTCCCAGCTGATCTACGGCGCCCGCATCTCGGTCATGGTCGGCGCGGTCGCGGGCATCCTGTCCACGCTCGTCGCCGTCGCGATCGGCCTCAGCTGGGGCTACGTCCGCGGCTGGGTGGCCGAGGTCATCGGCTTCATCGTGAACCTGTTCCTGGTGATCCCGGGCCTGCCGCTCATGATCGTGATCGCGGCGTACCTGCAGAACGGCGGCATCGCGGTCATCATCGCGGTCATCGTCGTCACCGGCTGGGCATGGGGAGCGCGTGTGCTCCGCTCCCAGACGCAGTCCCTCCGCGGCCGCGACTTCGTGACGGCCGCGCAGTTCTCCGGCGAGGGGGCGACCCGCATCGTCTTCCGCGAGATCCTGCCGAACATGACGTCCCTGATCGTCGGCAGCTTCTTCGGGGCGGCGACGAGCGCGATCCTGGCCGAGGCGGGCCTGGAGTTCCTCGGCCTCGGCGACTCCTCGATCGTCAGCTGGGGCACGATCCTCTACTGGGCGCAGAACTCGAACGCGCTGCTCACCGGCCAGTGGATCCTGCTGTTCGCCCCGGGGCTCTGCATCGCCCTCCTCGCGATGAGCCTCACCCTGATCAACTTCGGCGTCGATGCCGTGTCCAATCCGCGGCTGCGCGAAGGCGCGCGCCCGAAGCGCAAGGAGGCGACCGCATGAGCGGCGCACGTCCCGTCCCCACCACCGGACTGGAGGCACGCACCGGCGCCGCCACGGGCCTCCCGTCCGACACGTCCCACGGAACCACCGACTCCGCAGGATCCGACGTCCTGCTCGACGTCCGGAACCTGTCGGTCGTCTACGAGTCGTCGGGGCAGACCGCCGTCCAGGCGGTCGACCACGTGTCGTTCTCGCTCCGGAAGGGCGAGTTCGTCGGGCTGGTCGGCGAGTCCGGCTCCGGCAAGTCGACGCTCGGCTACGCGCTCACCCGACTGCAGAAGCCCCCGGCGCGGACGAACGGCGGCAGCATCGTGTTCGCGGGGAAGGACATCCGCGACCTCGGCGACGAGGAGCTCCGGCAGCAGCGCCAGGGCGGATTCGCGATGGTGCTGCAGTCCGGCATGAACGCGCTCAACCCGGTGCGGACGATCCGGAACCACTTCATCGACGTCTTCAAGGCCCACGGCCACGTCCCCCGCGAGCGGTGGGACAGCCGGATGCGGGAGCTCGTCGGCAAGGTGAAGCTCCCCGACTCGATGCTCGCGCGGTTCCCCGGGGAGCTGTCCGGCGGCATGCGCCAGCGCGTGTCGATCGCCCTCGCGCTGTCCCTCGAGCCGCAGCTCATGGTGTTCGACGAGCCGACCACGGCGCTCGACGTCCTCGTGCAGCACGCGGTGATGGACACGATCATCGAGCTGCAGCGGGCCGAGGGGTTCACGGCGGTGCTCATCAGCCACGACCTCGGCATCGTGCTCGAGGCCACCGAGCGCGTCCTCGTCATGCACGAGGGCCGGATCGTCGAGGACGGCGGTTCGCGCGAGGTGCTCCGTGCCCCGCAGGACCCGTACACGCAGATGCTGCTCTCGCACTACGCGGACCCGCGCGCGTCGGTCGTGAGCCTGCCCGGCTTCCCGGACCGCTCGCTCCGTGCCGCGTCGGGTGAGAAGCGCCAGCAGGCGACCTCGTCGTTCAGCACGGTCGGCTCGCGGGAGCGCAGCGCGGCGCGGAACCCGATCGTCGTCGACCACCTCGTGAAGACCTACGCCCCGCCCCGTCGTGGTGAGGACCCGGTCCGCGCCGTCCGCGACGTGTCGTTCACACTCGAGCCGGGGCAGTCCCTCGCGCTCGTCGGCCAGTCGGGCTCCGGCAAGTCGACCATCGCGAAGCTGCTCACCGGCGTCGAGAAGCCGACGTCGGGCACTGTCCAGTTCGGCGACCTCGACGTCGCGAAGCTCGGCCGCCGCGGCATGCGGGACCTGCGCTCCGAGGTGCAGATGGTGTTCCAGGACCCCTACTCGGCGCTCAACCCGCTGCACACGGTCGAGTACACGCTCACCCGTCCGGTCGTGAACTACACCGGTCTCCGCGGGCGCGATGCCCGCCGTCGCGTGCTCGAGCTCCTGGAGACCGTGGGCCTGACACCTGTGGAGCAGTTCGCGCAGAAGCTCCCGCACCAGCTCTCCGGCGGGCAGCGGCAGCGCGTGGTGATCGCCCGGGCGCTCGCGAGCGATCCGCAGGTGATCATCGCCGACGAGCCGGTCTCGATGCTCGACGTGACGCTCCGCGCCGGGGTGCTCGCGCTCCTCGAGGACCTGCGCGAGCAGTGGGGTGTCTCGCTCCTCTACATCACGCACGACCTGCTCAGTGCCCGGCTCATCACCGACGACATCATGGTGCTCCACGAGGGTGCCGTGGTCGAGCGGGGGCGGACCGCCGACGTGCTGCAGCACCCGCAGGACGACTACACGGTCGCGCTGCTGGACGCCGTGCCGAACCCGCGCAGGACACTGGCGCCATGAACCTGCACGCGTTCCCCACCGTCCCGCCGTTCGGCCACCTGCCCACCCCCGAGGGCGTCGACGTCGTCGGCATCGACCTGCCCGTCGGACGACTGACCGCCTACCGCGTCGTCCCGTCCGGTCCGAGCAAGGGCGTCGTCCTCGTCGTCCCCGGGTACACCGGGTCGAAGGAGGACTGGCGTACCTTCATGCCGCTCCTCCGGGACGCCGGCTGGACCGCGGTCGCGATCAGCCGGCGCGGGCAGGCCGACTCGGCAGCGCCGACGGAGCCCCGCGGCTACACGCTCGATGAAGAGGCCGCCGACGTCGTCCGCGTCGCCCGGCTGCTCGACGACGGCGCTCCCGTGCACCTCGTCGGGCACTCCCTCGGCGGGGTGATCGTCCGCGCCGCCGCGATCCAGGACCCGGCTGCGTTCCGCGACGTCGTGCAGTTCTGCTCCGGCCCGTACGGCTGGCCGTACCGCAAGGTCACCGAGCTGACGATCATGCACGACACCGGCGGGAACAACCGCACGCTGTTCGACGCCACGAACCCGCTCTGGGCCGGTCGTCCCGACGCTGAGCTCCCCGACGACGTCCGCATGGTCCGGGAGCGCTTCGACGCCACGAGCCCGCTCAGCGTCATCGCCGGCGGGCACATCCTCGAGGACCACACCGACAGCTCCGCCGAACTCCGCGCCACCGGGCTGCCCGTCCTCGTCACGCACGGCGAGTGGGACGGCGCCTGGCCGATCCCGTGGCAGCGCGCCATGGCGACCGACACCGGCGCCGAGTACGAGGTCGTCCCGGCGAGCTACCACGGACCCCAGATCGAGAACCCGCAGGGAACCGTCGAGGTCTTCGATCGGTTCTTGTCCGCCCACTGAAAGGCACCATCATCACTTCGCTGCACTTCCCCGACGGCTTCCTCTGGGGTGCCGCCACCGCCGCCCACCAGATCGAGGGCAACAACGTCAACAGCAACTGGTGGGTGCACGAGCACGAGCCGGACACCACGATCGTCGAGCCCTCCGGCGACGCGGCCGACAGCTACCACCGCTACCGCGAGGACATCCGGATCGCCGCCGACCTCGGTCTGAACTCCTACCGGTTCAGCATCGAATGGTCCCGCATCGAGCCCGAGCGCGGCTTCGTCAGCCGCGCCGAGGTCGACCACTACCGCCGCATGGTCGAGGCCTGCCACGAGTTCGGCATCGAGCCGATCGTCACCCTGATGCACTTCACCGTGCCGCGCTGGTTCGAGCGGGACGGCTTCTGGCGCGCCCCCGACGCCGCCGACCTGTTCGCCCGCTACACCGAGGCCGCGCTCCCCGTCGTCCAGGACGGCGTCCGTTACGTCTGCACGATCAACGAGCCGAACATCGCGGCGATGCTCGCGGGCGGCGAGGACGCCCGGAACCTCGTCGCCTACGGGCTGCCGAACCCGGACCTCGGCGTCGCCGACGCCCTGCTGGCCAGCCACCGGCGGTCGCGAGAAGTGCTGGGACAGGTGTCGGGCCTCCAGACCGGGTGGACCGTCGCGACGCAGGCGTTCAAGCCCTCCGGCGAGCCCGGGTCCGAGCAGATGCTCCGTGAGTACGGGTACCCGCGCGACGACTGGTACCTGGAGGCCGCTGCGGGCGACGACTTCGTCGGTGTACAGGCGTACACGCGCACGTTCGTCGGACCCTCCGGTCCGTTGCCGGTCGAGGACGATGTCGAGACGACGCTGACCGGGTGGGAGTTCTACCCGGAGGCCGCCGCTGACGGCATCCGCAGCGCGTGGGAGCTGTCCGGCCACGTCCCCGTGATGGTGACCGAGAACGGCATCGCGACCGCGGACGACACCCGCCGGATCGCCTACACGCAGGGTGCACTCGAGGGCATCCACCGCTGCATCGAGGACGGCATCGAGGTCCTCGGCTACCAGCACTGGTCGCTCCTCGACAACTACGAGTGGGCCTCCGGGTTCCGGCCCACCTTCGGGCTCGTCGCCTGGGACCGCGAGACGTTCGAACGGACGCCGAAGCCGTCGGCGCACTGGTACGGGGGCGTTGCGCGTGCGAACGCGCTCGAGACGCGTCGCAGCTGACGTCTTGTCCTGACCGACGGGAGGCCCGACTCACCTCCGCCCCGTTCCGGCAGCCGTGCACATGACATGTTCGGAGGGCGCGGGTGGGTCCTGCGTACTGTGCGCAGATGGACCCATGGCCTCTGACCCACCCCGGCGATCCCATCGAACCGAACAGATCGGCCCGAGCGCCCGTCCGGACGTCGACCACCGTGTCGGACGTCGGTGTCCCGGACCTCGACGGACTCGTCGCTGCTGTACCACCGGGGGCCACCCTCCGCATCACCCGCGCCTGGAAGCGGTTCTCCCCGCTCGTCCTGAGCCGGCCGGTCGCCCTCGTGTTCGAAGGCGCTGGCTCGATCGCGATGACCGACCACGCGACCGCCATCGAGATCGCGTCGAGCTGGGTCTGCGTCTCCGGAGCGCGACTCGTCGGCCCCGGTGGGACGGTTCAAGGTGACGGACGAGGCATCAGGGCACGAGCGACGTCGGAAGCGCCGTTCCGCGGTCTGCGCGTCTCCGGCTGCACGATCACCGAGTTCTCCCGCTCCGCACTCGAGTTCCAGCACGTGCAGGACTTCGTGGTCGAGTCGAACACAGTCCAGGACCTCGGCCACGCGGGGGTCGTGCTGCTCTCCTGTTCCGACGGGACCGTCAACGACAACACCGTCGCGGACGTGCACCAGCCCCACGGGTACGGCGACTCCGCTGGGGTGGCCGTCTCCCGCGACGACGCTCGAGACTCCCGAGACGCACCCGGGAGCGCTCGTGTCGCGGTCGACCGCAACCGCATCACCGGAGTGCGGGGATCGGTGGGCATCGAGATCCGATGCGGTGCCGACCTCGCCGTTCGGCAGAACCGCGTGCAGGACTGCCGGGTCGGGATCACCGTGCTTGTGTCGAAGCAGGCGGTCGATCTCGACGCCGGGTCCGCGAGCGGGCAGGTCCTCGTCGCCGGCAACCACCTCGAGCGACGGGCGCCGCTCGGCCCCGGGTCCGGCATCGTCATCCGTGGTGCGGGGACCGCGGTCCGGGACGACCGTCAGCGGGTGACGGCCACGATCACCGGCAACACGATCGTGGGCTTCGGTGGGAGTTCGAGCGATGCCGGGATCCGCGCTTCCCGCACCCACGCATTGGTGATGAGTGACAACGAACTGCATTCGTGCGTCCGTGCTGCGGTGTCGCTCGCACACTGTGACGGACGCACGACGGTGACGCGGACGTCCGTGCACGGTGTGGTTCCACCGGAGCCCGGGGGGCAGTCGGTGGCTATCGAGGTGGGAGCCGCGACCAGTGCTCGGGTCATGGCGACACGTGTCCTGCCCGGTGTCGACGGTCGACGGTGCTCGAGCGGTGCCGTCTGTGCGAGCGGCAGCAGGCTCACGTTGCTCGCGAACGACTGGTCTGGTGCCGAACGCGCCATCGCCGGGGCCGGGACGTTCCTCCGCTCAGGAGAGCAGTGACGGCCCGCATCCACGCGTCCGGAGTGGCCGGGACAGTCGGTGTGACGTCGTCATCGATGAGACGCGCTGGATCGAGTCCGGCACTCCTGCGCCATCGCCGCGTCGCGCAGTCCGCTCGGAGCGAGCGGCGGGACGTTCGCATGCGCGATCTTCGGGTGGATGGGTCGTCGGTCCGCCTCTCCTTCCCCGATGAGTTCCTCATGGAGTTTCTCGCCCGGCCGGAGTCCCGAGAACACGATGTCCGCCGCGCTGTCGAGCTCCGCTATGAGACGTTCGGCGACGTCGAGGATGCGGACCGGGTCGCCCATGTCGAGGACGAGCACCTCGCCGGGCGCAGCGATCGCTCCGGCCTGGATCACCAGGTGACACGCCTCGGGGATGGACATGAAGTACCGGGTGGCGTCCGGGTGCGTGACGGTGACCGGGCACCCTGACCGAATGAGGTCCACGAACAACGGGAGCATCGATCCTCGGCTCCCGAGCACGTTGCCGAAGCGGACGGAGACGTAGTCGTGCCCGGTCGTCTCGGCGACCCAAGCGGTCAGCCGCTCCGCCAGCCGCTTCGTCCGGCCGAGGACGCTGATCGGGTTCGCCGCCTTGTCCGTCGAGATGTTCACGAGCGTCCGCACGCCGGCCGCGGCTGCCGCCTCGAGGACGTTGCGTGTCCCGAGGACGTTCGTCTTCCAAGCCTCTTCCGGGTACTGCTCGAGCATGGGGAGGTGCTTGAGGGCCGCCGCGTGGAAGACGACGTCGGGACGCCGGTCGAGCATGATGTCGGTCACGGCATCGGCGTCGCGGATGTCGACCAGCACCACGTCACGGGTGTCCAGGAGGCCGTGCCCCGACACCGAGACCTGAACCGTCTGCAGCGCGGTCTCGTCGCGGTCGAGCATGATGACCTCGGACGGCTCGAACCGCACGATCTGTCGGCACAGCTCGCTGCCGATCGAGCCGCCGGCACCGGTGACGAGGACTCGCTTGCCACGCAGGAAGTCGGCAGCCAGTTCAAGGTCCGTCGCTGTCGAGTGATGCCCGATCAGAGCCTCGATGTCGATGTGCTCGATGGACAGGTGGGGTTCTGGACGAGCAGGGCTCAGGGGGGCCTTGTGGTTCACGATGCTCCGGAGGGGATGGTGTGCTGGCGGGGAAGTGTGCGGGCGGGGACCCCGACGACGGTCGTTCCCGCTGTGACGTCACGCGTCACGGCGGCGGCGGCACCGACGACAGCGTCGGGGCCGATCGACAGCCCCTGGAGCACGACGGCACCGGCACCGATCAGCGCGCGGTCGCCGACGAGCACGTCGCCGGAGAGCGCACTCCGCGGGTTCACCGACACGTGGTCACCGAGGTGGACGTCGTGCCCGATGACTGCTCCGGGGTTGACGTGCAGGTGCCGTCCGGCGCAGACGTTCGATCCGACCGTGGCGTTCGCGCAGACCACGGCGCCGGTGCCGAGCGAGACGAGCGAACCGATCGACGCCGACGGATGGACGAGGGAGGTCGCTGAGGCGCCGGCCCGGAGCGCGGTGAGGTCGAGCCGGGACCGGATGGCAGGCGCTCCGACGGCGACCACGAAGGACCGCCCCCGGGCCGTCGGCAGCCAGTCGGACATCCCGCCCAGGAACCGGATCCCGAGCCGTTCGAACGTCCGGAGGGCTGTCCCGGTGGGAGCGTCGTCGACCACACCGTGGAGGGGACGTCCGCACGCGAGCGCGATGTCGAGCGTTTCCCGTCCGAAGCCTCCTGCGCCGATCACGGTGACGGGTGACGCGTCCGTCATGGCAGGAACCGCCGGATCGTCTCGCACACGCGCGTGAAGTCGTCGTCCGACATCGCACTTCCGGACGGCAGCGCGAGCCCGTGCTGGAAGAGTCTCTCGGCGACGCCCGTCAACACCGCTTCGGCGCCGACGTGGACGGGCTGCAGGTGCATCGGCTTCCACAGGGGCCGTGTCTCGATCCCTTCGCCCGCGAGCGCCGCAGCCAGGTCGTCCTTCGTCCAGCCGGTCGTCTCGGGGTCGACCACGACTGCCGTGAGCCAGCAGTTCTCTAGGTGGTCGTCTCCGCCACGTCCGAGGACCCGGACGCCGTCGACCTGCTCGAAGAGCGCCCGGTACGCGGAGCGGAACGAGCGACGCCGGGCGATCATCTCGTCGAGGCGTCCCAGCTGCGCACGACCCAGCGCTGCGAGCACGTTGCTGAGCCGGTAGTTGTAGCCGATGTCGACGTGCTCGTAGTGCGGAACGGGTTGCCGCGCCTGTGTGGCGAGGTACCGGATGCGCGCCGCGGTCTCGTCGTCGTCGGTGAAGACCATGCCGCCACCAGAGGTGGTCATGATCTTGTTCCCGTTGAAGGAGACGCACGAGGCGGATCCGAAGGACGCGGCAGCTCGGCCGGCGTGGAGGGTGCCGAACGACTCCGCGGCGTCGGCGATCAGCGGGATCCCTTCGACACGGCAGATCTCCTCGAGCGCGGGGTAGTCGACGGCATGCCCGAGCAGGTCGACGGGGAGCACCGCTCCGATCCGTCGACCACTCGCACGGATCCGCCCGATGGCGGCGGCGAGGAGCTCGACGTCGATGTTCCCGTCGCACTCGACCGAGTCGATGAAGAACGGATGCGCGCCGGTGTATCGGATGGCGTTGGCCGTGGCGGCGAAGGTCATCGTCGAGGTGGGGACGACGTCGCCCGGGCCGACGTCGGCGGCCAGCAGCGCGAGGTGCAGGGCTGCGGTCCCCGATGCGAGGCCGATGCCGTGCCGCCGACCCATCCTGGCTGCGGCCTCGCACTCGAACGCGTCGAGGTCGGGCCCCACCGGAGCGACCCAGCCGCTCGCGATCGCAGCGGCGACGGCGGTCGATTCGGCGAGCCCGACGTCTGGGGATGAGAGCGGGATCGGACTGTGCATGACCACGAGTGTACAGCACTCGGTATGTTGCACTTGCATTTGATATCCAATACGATCAGCACGACCTTGCTGCTGCGATGGGAGAGAACGATGCCCGAACAACCCGACACGACCACGAGCGCACCACCGTTCGTCTCGCCACGCGCGGTCGTCGCGACGACCGCACGTCTCCACCGAGGAGTCCGGGTGTGGGACGACGCACACGTCGAGCCGGACGCCGAGATCGGAGCCGGGAGCACGATCGGTCGAGGCGTGACCGTCGGACGAGGCGTCCGGATCGGCGCCCGGTCGAAGATCCAGAACGGTGCACTGCTGTACGAGCCCGCCATCGTCGCCGAGGGGGTGTTCGTCGGCCCCGGCGTCGTTTTCACCAACGACCGTGTCCCCCGTGCGGTCCTCCCCGACGGCCGTGTGAAGGAGGCTGACGACTGGGAGCACGTCGGCGTCACAATCGGGCACGGAGCGTCGATCGGCGCCGGAGCCGTTTGTGTCGCGCCGGTCGCGATCGGCCGTTGGTCGATGGTGGCGGCGGGCGCGGTGGTCACTCACGACGTCCCGGACTTCGGTCTCGTCGCCGGCGTCCCGGCACGACGTGTCGGGTGGGTCGGGCGCGCCGGCCACCGACTCGTGCCGCTCGACGACCGTACCCACGAGTGTCCGGTGACGGGTGCCCGCTACCGCTTCGACGGAACCGACCTCCAGGAGACGAGCGCATGAGCATCTTCGACAGCATCGAGTCGACCTCCGAGTACATCCCGGCGGCGAAGCCCCTCATCGGCGACGACGAACGCCGGGCGGTCGACGCCGTCCTCCGCACCGGCATGCTCGCGCAAGGGCCGGAGGTGGCGGCCTTTGAGCGTGAGTTCAGCACGACGCTCGTGCCGTCACGACGTTCGGTCGCGGTGAACTCCGGTACGTCTGCGCTCCACCTCGCGCTCCTCGGGGCCGGCATCGGCCCAGGCGACGACGTCATCGTGCCCTCCTTCACCTTCGCGGCGAGCGCCAACGCCGTCGCACTCGTCGGTGCGACGCCGGTGTTCGTAGACATCGACCCGGTGACCTACTGCATGGACCCTGCCGCTGCGCGTGCTGCCGTCAGCCCGCGCACCGTGGCGATCATGCCGGTGCACCTCTACGGGCACCCCGCGGACATGACGGCGATCGGGGCGTTGGCCGACGAGTACGGCCTGAGCGTGATCGAGGACGCCGCCCAGGCGCACGGCGCCCGATGGCAGGACCGACCCGTGGGCGCGTTCGGTGTCGCCGGCGCGTTCTCGTTGTACCCGACCAAGAACATGACCGCTGGTGAAGGCGGGATGATCACCGTCGCCGACGACGGCCTCGAGCGACGACTGAAGCTGTACCGCAACCAGGGCATGGAGCGACGGTACGAGAACGAGGTCGTCGGGTTCAACATGCGGATGACCGACCTGCACGCGGCGATCGGGCGCGTGCAGTTGGGCAAGGTCCGGACGTGGACCGCTCAGCGGCAGGCAAACGCCTGCTACCTCTCGATCGAGATCGACTCGGTCGTCACGCCGACCGTCGCCTCCGGTGCCGAGCACGTGTTCCACCAGTACGTGGTGCGGGTCCCGGAGGACCGCGATGGCATCGCGAAGGCGCTCGAGCTCGAGTGGGGGATCGGCACCGGCGTCTACTACCCGGTCCCGGTGCACAGACTGCCGTCCTTCGACCGGACGTGTGACCTGCCCGAGACGGAGCGTGCCGCCGCTGAGGTCCTCGCACTGCCCGTCTACCCCACGCTGACCAAGCGCCAGCTCGACCGCGTCGTCGAAGGCGTGAACCGCCTTGCCCGGGCGGGTGCCTGATGGCCGCGTCGATCCGGACCGGGGTCGTCGGCCTCGGCATGATGGGGCGGCACCACGTCCGCGTCCTGCGAGCGCTCGACGGTGTCGACCTGGTGGGCGTCGTCGACGCGGCGGGTGACCGGTACGGCGCCGCGGACGGCCTCCCGGTCTACCGGACGGTGGGGGAGCTCCTCGACTTGGGCATCGAGGCGGCCGTCGTGGCGGTGCCGACGGCGCACCACGAGTCCGTGGCCCTCGAACTCGCCGACCACGGGGTGCACTGCCTCGTCGAGAAGCCACTCGCCGCCGACCTGCCCGGCGCTCAGCGGATGCTCGAGCGCTTCGAGGCTGCGGGCGTGGTCGGAGCCGTGGGGCACATCGAGCGGTACAACCCGGCGTTGCAGGAGCTGCGTCGGCGGCTCGACGCAGGGGCGCTCGGCGACGTGTACCAGGTGGTCACCCGGCGCCAGGGTCCGTTCCCGGCCCGCATCGCCGACGTCGGGGTCGTCAAGGACCTCGCGACGCACGACATCGACCTGACGAGTTGGCTCGTCCAGAGCCCCTTCGCACGGCTCTTCGCCCAGGCTGCCCACAAGAGCGGTCGCGAGCACGAGGACCTCGTCGCGTTCTCCGGGACACTCGCCGACGGCACCGTCACCAACCACCTCGTCAACTGGCTGTCGCCGTTCAAGGAGCGGGTGACCGTCGTGACCGGGCAGCGTGGGTCCTTCGTCGCCGACACCCTGACGGGTGACCTCTGGTTCCACGAGAACGGCACGGTCGCCACGCAGTGGGACGCCGTCTCCGCGTTCCGCGGGGTGTCGGAGGGCGCGATGACCCGGTTCGCCTTCCCCAAGCGGGAGCCACTCGTGCTCGAGCACGAGGCGTTCCGCGACGCCGTGCTCGGGGACGGCTCCCGCATCGTGACCCTGCGCGAAGGGCTCGAGACGCTGCGGGTCGCCGAGTGCGCACTCGAGTCCGCACGCTCGAACCGCATCACCAGTCCGCTCGGGTCGCTCGGGCCCGGCGGCGACCGAGAGGAAGAGGCAGCATGAAGATCGGTGTCGTGGGACTCGGCAAGATCGGGCTCCCGCTGGCGGCGCAGTACGCGCTCCGTGGGCACGACGTCATCGGCATCGACGTCGATGACCGGGTCGTCCGGGCGGTGAACAGCGGGGAAGTGCCGTTCCCGGGCGAACACGGCCTCGCCGAGGCGTTGCAGCGACTGGCTCCGACGGGGAAGCTCCGAGCGACGGGGGACTCCACTGCGGCAGTGCCCTCGTGCGACGTGATCGTGGTGGTGGTCCCGTTGTTCGTCGACGACGAAGGCGTCCCCGACTTCGGTTGGATGGACGCGGCGACCGACGCGATCGGGGCGTCCTTGACTCCGGACACGCTGGTCCTCTACGAGACGACGCTCCCCGTCGGTACGACGCGGGAACGCTGGGCGCCGCGACTGGAAGCCCGCTCCGGACTCCGGCAGGGCTCGGACTTCCACGTGGCCTTCTCGCCGGAGCGGGTGCTCACCGGTCGTGTCTTCGCCGATCTGCGACGGTACCCGAAGCTCGTCGGCGGTCTGACACCAGCGGGGACGGCTCGTGCCGTTGACTTCTACCGGGCCGTGCTCGAGTTCGACGAGCGCGACGACCTCCCACGCGCGAACGGCGTCTGGGACCTCGGGTCCGCCGAGGCCGCCGAGATGGCGAAACTCGCCGAGACGACGTACCGCGACGTCAACATCGGTCTGGCGAACGAGTTCGCTGCCTTCGCCGAGCGGGTGGGCGTGGACGTCGAGCAGGTCATCGAGGCGTGCAACTCCCAGCCGTACAGTCATCTCCACCGTCCGGGCATCGCGGTCGGTGGGCACTGCATCCCGGTCTACCCGCGTCTCTACCTCTGGAACGATCCGGGGGCGAGCATCGTCCGTGCCGCTCGCGAGCGGAACACCGCCATGCCCGAGCACGCCGTGGCGGTCCTCTCCGGCCTCGCGGGAGGGCTCGAGGGCGCGACCGTCCTGGTGCTCGGAGCGTCCTACCGAGGAGGGGTCAAGGAGACCGCGTTCTCGGGCGTGTTCCCGACCGTCGAGGCGCTCCGGGCGCGAGGCGCGCTGGTGCTCGTCCACGACCCGATGTACACCGATGCGGAGCTCGAGCAGCTCGGGTTCGTCCCGGCGCGGCGGGGAGTCGCGGCCGACGCGGTCGTCGTGCAGTCGGACCACGACGAGTACGCCTCGTGGTCGGCTGCGGACGTGCCCGGTGTGCGCGCGGTCCTGGACGGGCGTCGCGTCCTCGACGCCGCCGCGTGGCCGTGCTCCTTCGCGGTGCTCGGCGCGCCACCGAGGGCCTGACGTGCCCGCGGAACGCTCCGGGTTCGTGCAGCGTGCGTGGCAGTCAGGTCTCCCGCGGATCCTCTCCGGCAGTGTCATCGGGCAGGGCGCGGTGCTCGCTGTCTCGCCGCTCCTGACGCGGCTCTACCAGCCGGCCGCCTTCGGTCTGCTCGCAGTGGTGACGGGCGTCAGCGCCGTCGTCGGCGCAGTGGCCACGCTCGGACTCGAGCGCGCGGTCCCGCTCCCGCGCAGTGGGACCGCGGCCCGGGTGCTGGTGACCTCGGCATGCATCGCCGTCGCTGTGTCAGGTGTGGTGACGACGCTCCTCACGTTCGGGTACCGGCGCGAACTGGGGACCGCCCTCTCGGCCCCGGCGCTGGTCGGCCTCTGGTGGATGATCCCCGTCGCGGTCGTCGCGATCGCGCTCCAGCGCATCGTCGCGGCGGTCCTGACCCGACGACGAGACCACGGTGCACTCGGCGCGCGCAACGCCCTGCAGGGCGTCGTGCAGGTCGTGGCGAGTGTCGCTCTGGCACCGGCGGGCGTCATCGGCTTGGTCATCGCACCGTCGGCCGGCCGGATCGCCGCGAGCATCGGTGGCCTCGGGTGGATGAGGCGTCCAACGTTCCGGCTCGTGTCGTGCCGCGTCGGACGACTCGTGCTCGGGCGCTTCCGCCGCTTCATCTGGGCGGCCCCGCTGTCCGCGCTCCTCAACGTGTCCGGTCAGCAGCTCCCCACACTGATGATCGCGTCCAGCGAGGGCGTGGTGGTGGCCGGGTTCGTCGGCCTCGCCGTCCGGGTCCTGGCCGCACCGGTCGGGGTCCTGACCGACGCGGTGGGCCAGTGGTTCACCGGCTCGTTCAGCGCCGTGCTCCGGACGGGGCGCGGAGACGTCCTGGCACTCGTCCTCCGGACCTCGGCCCGGACGGCGGTGCCGGCCGTGTGCGCTGCCGTCGTGATCGCGGTCGTCGCACCCACGGCCTTCGTCGTCGTGTTCGGCGACGAGTGGCTCCGTGCCGGCGAGATCGCGCGACTCCTCGTCGTCCTCTTCGCAGTACAGCTCTCGGTCTCACCGGTCTCACAGGCGCTGCCGCTCCTCGAACGTCAAGTAGCGCAGCTCGCCTGGGACGGCGGCCGATTCGTCCTCGTCGTCGGGGGCGTCGCCCTCGCGATCGCCCTCGACCTCGGGACCCTCGCACTCATCACCACGTACGTGGCGCTCTCGGTCACCGCGTACGCGGTGCTGTGGGTGCTCGTCGCAACGGCGGCGCGTCGCCACGACGCAGTCGCCACTCATCCACGACCCCGGAAGGAACTTCCATGCTCCCTCGAACGATGACCCCCCGCACCGCCGCCATCCTCGGTGTCACCTGCGGCGCACTGCTCCTCACCTCCTGCTCGACCGGCGGCGGCGAGCACCGGAGCGAGGGCACCGCGAAACCGTCCGCATCCGCATCCGCATCCGCGACGGCGCAGGCCACGACGTACAACGAATGCGTCGACGGAGCCGCTCAGGTGTCCGTCGAGAAGTCGTCCGGTCCCGTCACGGTCAGCGATTGCGACGGCATCAACATCATCACGTCCGGGCAGGCGTACCTGCTCGGTTCGGTGAAGGTGCTCACGGTGGAGGCGAGCAACGCGACCGTCGAGATCGGCCAGGCCGGTGTCCAGGAGATCGCCGTGCTCGGCTCCGGGAACACGATCACCTACACCGGTGACGCCCCGGAGATCACCGACGAGGGCGACGACAACACGGTGGACGCAGCCTGACCGAGGAAGCCCCGGCGTGTGCGCGCCGGGGCTTCCTTCCCAAGCACGTGTTATGCTGACATCTAAAGTATCAACTGCTCGACCAACCCGGAAGGTTCGTGGTGACCCCCCTCACTCGTGCGCTCGTCTTGCGCTGGTACTTCGCCGTCGGCGGAGCCCTCCTCGGATTCGTGGTGGCGATCGCGCTCTCATCCACGGTGACGCCCCAGTTCCGGGCGACGTCGAAGATCTGGATCTCGATCAGCGGTGATGCCGAGTCCTCGGCCCTCGACCTCGCGCAGGGCACGAACGCAGCGCAACAGCGGATCCACTCCTACCTGGACCTCGTCCCACAGCCCATCGTGTTGCAGCCGGTTATCGACGAGCTCCACCTCGACGTGAAGGCCTCGGAACTGGCCCGGTCCGTCTCTGCCACGTCGCCGACGGGGAGCGTCGTCATGCAGATCGCGGTGACCTCTCCGGACCGCCAGCGGGTGGCAGAGATCACCGACAGCATCGTGCGGAGCTTCTCGTCCGTCGTCCAGGACCGGCTCGACGCGAACGCGTCGGGTGTCGGTGTGACGGTCACCCAGACCTCGCCGGCGGCCCGTCCGACGACGCCCGTCGCACCGAGGACCCGTGCGAACGCTGCTCTCGGGGGAGCAGCCGGTGCCGGACTCGGTGTCCTCGCTGCCTTCCTGCGCTGGGCCCTCGACACCAAGGTCCGCGGGCGTGACGAGGTCCAGGAGCTCTGGGACCTCCCCGTCCTCGGCGACATCGGGTTCGACCCCGAGGCGTCGAAGCAGCCCCTCGTCCTCCGCGACGCGCGTGCCAGCGCGCGTGCAGAGGCGTTCCGGAGCCTCCGGACCAACGTGCAGTTCCTCGCGTCGCGGCCAGAGGGTGCGCGCACGCTCGCCATCACGAGTTCCCGGCCGTCCGAGGGCAAGACCACCACCGCCGCCAACCTGGCGGTCGCGTTGGCCGAGAGCGGCCTCCGTACCGTGGTCATCGATGCCGATCTCCGTCGGCCGAACCTGGCGAACGTCTTCGGCATCGAAGGGTCGGCAGGTCTCTCCGACATCCTGGTCGGGCGGGTCGAACTCGCCGACGTCCTGCAGCCCTGGGGTCGCGCCGGACTGAGCGTGATCCCCTCCGGGACGGTGCCGCCGAACCCGAGTGAACTCGTCGGGTCTCCAGCGTTCACCGCGCTGATCGAGGACGTCGCGGCGCTGTTCGACGTCGTCATCGTCGACACCCCACCGCTCGGGTCGGTGACGGACGCGGCACTCGTGTCGCGGGCCGTGCAGAACATGCTCCTGGTCGTGGCCTCCGGGCGAGTCCGACGAGCGGAGGTGTCCTCGTCGATCGAGTCACTCGCGACCGTGGGAGCTTCCGTCCAGGGCGTCGTGGTCACGATGGCGCGGAGTCGCGGCGCGCGAGACGCGTACGCCGTCTATGGGGCAGACGTGCCCCCGGAGACGCAGCGATCGCACCGCTCCGCTGTGCCGGGAAGCACGTCCGAGGTGACGCCGTGACCCGCCGCGCGGAACGACGACGCTGGTCCGCGACCGGCGGACGCGTCTTCGACATCGTGATCGCGACCGTGATCCTGATCGTCACCGCCTTCCCCCTGGCGGTCGCAACATTGGTGGTCGCCACCTGTCTCGGGCGGCCGGTGCTCTTCCGGCAGGAACGCATCGGGCTCCACGGGGCGCCGTTCACCATCGTCAAGCTCCGAACGATGCGACCGTTCGACCCCGCTCGCGGCCTCACCACCGACGCGAGTCGACTGACGAGGTTCGGAGTGTTCCTGCGGGCTACCAGCATCGACGAGCTGCCGAGCCTCGTGAACGTCCTCCGCGGAGAGATGAGCATCGTCGGGCCGCGGCCGCTGCCGGTCACGTACGGTCCTCGCTTCACCGGGTCCGAGAAGCGGCGACACGAGGTCCGCCCCGGGCTGACCGGACTCGCGCAGGTGCACGGTCGCAACGCCTTGTCCTGGGAGGACCGCTTCCGACTCGACGTCGAGTACGTCGACCGCTGCTCGGTCCTCCTCGACTTCCGCATCCTGCTCCGGACGGCGGGTGTCGTCCTCCGTGCGCGCGGCATCACCGCGGCGGGCTGCGCCACGATGCACGAGCTCCGTCCCGAGCACGGCCCCGTCCCGGGCCCGGCGGTCCGCACGTGACGCGCCGCGTGGTGTGGATCCTCAACCACTACGTCGCGGAAGCGGCACGGGACGGCCGGACGTCCCGGCACGAGCAGTTCGCGCGGACCCTCGGCCAGCACGGTTGGCACTGCGTGCTGATCGGTGCCAGCACGGTCCACCCGTCGGGAGGGCAGACCTTCCCCCGGCTGCGGTTCCGCGAACACCGGCGGGAGGGGACGCACGAGGTCCTGCGGCTGCGGGGTGTGCGGTACCGGGGCCCGATCCGGCGCGTCCTCGACATGCTGCTCGTCACCCTCATCGCGCTCGCCCCGGGGACGACTCGCGGTCTCCCGCAGCCGGACGTCGTCGTCGGGAGCTCGTTCCACCCGCTCGCCGCCTGGGCCGCCGCACGGCTGGCCCGTCGGCGGGGTGCTCGGTTCGTCTTCGAGCCGCGCGACCTGTGGCCGGAGACGCTCGTCGCGTTCACCGACCTGTCCCAGCGGTCGCTCGTGGTGCGTGCCCTGCGGGCGATCGAAGCCGACGTGGTGCGACGGGCGGATGCGCTGGTGTCACCGCTCGCCCGGGCCGGGGACTACTACGCGGCCAGAGGACGACACCTGCCGTTCTCCTGGGTGTCCAACGGCACCGAGCCCTGGGACGAAGCCGAGCCCTGGGACGAAGCCGAACCCGTCCACCGCGAGCAGTTCGTCGTCACCTACCTCGGGAGCGTCGGCCGCGCCAACGCGCTCGATGCGGTCGTCGACGCCCTGGCGCACCCGACCGTCGCGACCCTCCCCACCCGGGTCGTGCTGCGGATCGTCGGTGACGGACCCGCCGTCGAGGGCCTCCGTCGACGGGCAGCCGACGGTCCGGCCTCCGAGCGCATCGAGTTCCTGGGCCGGCGGTCGCAACCAGCGGCGCGGGCGATCGGCCGCTCGTCCGACTGTCTGATCGCCAACATGGCGGACCTGCCGCTCTACCAGTGGGGCGTGTCCTTCAACAAGCTCTTCGAGTACGCCCGCATCGGCCGTCCCGTCGTCCTGGGCGCAGCCGGCCCGGTGCCCGTCTTCGACGACGGAAACGCCGTGCTCACCACCGCCGACGATGCGACCGCGCTCGCCGCAGGCATCGCCCGCACCGTCGAGATGGGGCCGACCAGGCGAGCCACCCTCGCCCGTCTCGCATCCGAACGGGCACGCGAGGCGTTCACGTACCCGGCCCTCACGGCGCGGTTCGCGGCTGCGCTCGATCGAGCGTGCTCGGTACGACCCGATGCCCTGCTCTCACATCCTCCGACAAGCAAGGAGAACGCACCGTGAAGGTCATGAGCGTCGTCGGCGCCCGCCCCCAGTTCGTCAAGCTCGCCGCCGTGGCCGATGCACTCGCAGGTCGCTGCGAGCACGTGATCGTCCACACCGGACAGCACTACGACGCCTCGATGTCGGACGTGTTCTTCGAGGACCTGGCGATCCCGGCCCCCGACCACCACCTCGCAGTCGGATCTGCTGCGCACGGCGCGCAGACCGGACGAATGCTCGAACACATCGAACAGGTGTGCCGCAGCGAACGACCGGACGCCGTCCTGGTCTACGGCGACACCAACTCGACGCTGGCGGGCGTGCTCGCCGCCGTGAAACTGCGCATCCCCACGGTGCACCTCGAGGCGGGGCTCCGCTCGTTCGCGCGGGACATGCCGGAGGAGATCAACCGGATCGCCACCGACCACACGGCCGACCTGTGCCTCGCACCGACCGCCACCGCGATGCGCCACCTCGAACGTGAGGGCCTCGCGGCGAGGAGCCGAATCGTCGGCGACGTGATGACGGACGTGCTCTTCGCGGTCCGCGACGCCGTCGCAGGGACCGCGCCGCGCCTCCCGGCCGGGATGGCATCGGACCCGTACGTCGTGGCGACCCTCCATCGCCCGTCGAACACGGACGACCCCGACCGACTCCGGAGCGTGCTCGACGGCCTCACCGACGTGGGGCGGCCCGTCCTGCTCCTGGCACACCCACGCCTGCGTGCCAGCGCAGAGCGATTCCGCGTCCGGCTCGACCGGCCGGGGATCATCGTCTCCGACCCGGTGAGTTACCCGGAGTTGGTCCGCACCGTGCGTGACAGCAGCGGAGTGGTGACGGACTCGGGTGGCTTGCAGAAGGAAGCCTTCCTGCTGCAGCGTCCGACGGTGACCGTTCGCGAGGAGACCGAATGGGTCGAGACGGTCGAGCTCGGATGGAACGCGCTCGTCGGGCACGATCCGTCGGCCATCGGCGCAGCCCTCGCCGGGCTCCCGGCACCGGAGGTCGACGCCGAACCCTACGGTGACGGCCGGAGCGCCGAGCGCGTCGCCGACGCGGTGCTCGAGCTCGCGGGGGGCGTCCGGTGACCCGCTTCGACATCGCGCACGTCTCGAGCGCGCATCCGTGGACGGACAACCGTGTCCACCTGCGGGAGGCGGCCGGGCTGGTCGCAGCGGGGTGGCGGGTGCTCCTCGTGGCCGTCGAGAGCGATCTCGAGGTCCCGGACACCGGAGTCGTCGTCCACACGATCCGCCGCCGTCGACGGTCGACCCGCGTGCTCCTCGGATCGGTCGAGGCGGTGTGGACCGGCTACCGGAGTGGTGCCGCGGTGCTGCACTTCCACGACCCGGAGCTCGTGTGGGCCGTACCATTGCTGCGGGCACTCGGGCGCCGCGTCGTCTTCGACGCCCACGAGGACCTGCCGAACCAGGTACTGAACAAGTCGTACCTCAGTCGTTCGGGCCGCCTGGTGGCGAAGGTGGCGGCGCACGCCGTCGTCCGGTGCGCTCGCTCCGCCGACCGCATCGTGGCCGCGACGGAGACCATCGCCAACCGCTTCCCGACACGGAAGACGGTCCTGGTGCGGAACTTCCCACGCCTCCGGGCGGAGGACGACCTGGTCACGGTTCGGGACCCGGCCGTCGCCTTCGTCGGCGCACTCGACGTCGACCGCGGGGCGCGGACGCTGGCCCGGGCCGTGCTCGACCCCGCCTTCCCGGACGGCTGGTTCCTCCGCCTCGCCGGTCCGGTGCGCCCGGCGGCCCTGCTCGAGGGGTTCCGCGAGGGCGTCGACAGTGGTCGGGTCGAACTGCACGGGCACGTGTCGCCCGGTCGCGCCCGCGACCTGTTGGCTCGATCCAGCATCGGCGTCGTGACCCTCCTGCCCACGCCGGCGCACCTCGACTGTCTCCCGACCAAGCTGTTCGAGAACATGGCCGCGGGCCTGGCCCTGGTCGTCTCGGACTTCCCGCTCTGGAGGCGCCTCCTGCGCGGGTACGACTGCGTCACCTTCGTGGACCCGTCCGACCCGGCTGCGATCGCGCGGGCGATCGCCTCGTACGCCTCGGACCCGGAGCGCTTGTCCGCCCACTCGGCGGTGGCTGCCCGCGCGGCTCGGGAGCAGTTCCACTGGGACGCGGAGGAAGCGGTCCTCGTGGCGATGTACCGGGGGCTGCTCGGGGCCCGGCCGCGGTGAGCGCGCTGTCCGTTCCGGTGGCCTCGCACATCACCGATGACGGTGGTCGCCGTGCAGCCGCCCGGTCGTGCGTGCGCGCGGTGCTGCTCGTCGTGCTGGTGGTCGCCTACTCGCTCGTCCTGCGGGTCGTGTACACGGGCCTCATCTCCGGACCGTTCGCGTACGCCGGGTACACCTCCGTCCCCCAGGCCTGGCAGGACGGAGTGGCCTCAACGATGCTCACCGCGATCGTCGCCCTCCTGCTGCCGCGCCGGATCACGTGCGCGTCGGACGTCGTGCTCTGGATGATGCTGGGGGTCTGCGTCGGGCCCGCCATCCTCATGTCCGGCTACACCGGGTACCTCGACCCGGCCGGTGCCGCCGCGTTCTCGATGCTGCTGGCAGTGGTGTTCTCCGCGGCGGCGCTGGCCGTCCGGTGGCGCCGCGACACCGGGAGTGCGCTGTCGACCGCTCCGGCGACGGCAGCGGACAGCATGCTCGTCGGGTCACGGGTGGTCCGACGGGAGACGCTCGCCTGGGTGCTGTGCGGGCTCTACTCACTCGGGACGTACGGTCTGATGGCGGTGACGACGGGCTTCCAGTTCCGCCTGGTCGCCCTCGACGAGGTGTACGACGTGCGTGCCGCCTACGCCGACGACCTCGCTGCCGGTGGGGGCCTCGGGTACCTCCTCAGCGGCCAGGCGTACGTGGTCAACGCCTACGTGATGATCCGGGCACTCGCGAAGCGGGCCTGGCCGCTGTTCGCCCTCGGGGTCGTCGGGCAGTACCTGCTCTACTCGACGACGGGGTTCAAGACCGTGCTGTTCTCGATCCCGGCGATGGTCGTGATCGCAGTCGTGCTGCGGCGCCGCCGTCCCCGGTCCGGCTTCCCGCTGCTGTTCGGACCCGTCGTGCTCATGGTCGGATCGGCCATCGTCGACGAGGCGCAGGGCGGCATCACCTGGACGTCGCTCTTCTCGCGACGGTTCATCGTCACCCCGGGACTGCTCACCTCGGTCTACGCCGACTACTTCTCGGAACACCCTGTCGCACTGTGGGCGAGGTCGTTCACACGGTTCTGGGTGACGTCGCCGTACGACACCACGCCGACGAAGACCATCGGGCAGTACATGTTGCCGGGGTCGAACGTCAACGCGAATGCGAACCTCTTCGCGGACGGGTACGCGAACCTCGGGGCGGTCGGGGTGGTCGTCATCGCTGCTGTCCTGGCGGCCTGGCTGCGTGTCCTCGACCGATGGAGCCGCGGACTCCCCGTGCCGGTCGTGGGGGTGCTCTTCGTGATGAGCGCGGTGACGCTGTCGAACACGTCGATCCTGACCGCGATGCTCTCCCACGGTCTGCTGGTCGCGACGCTCCTGGTGGCGGTGATGCCCCGCGGCGGTTGGGGTGTCCTGTCGCCGGGCGAGGCAAGTGCGCTGGGGAAGCCGGAACGCGGTCAGGCGCGGCGCTCGTTCCAGCGCCGCGCCTGACCGGCACCGTCTACCGTTCGGCGGCCGGCACCACGAAGAGGTCAGAGAGGAGCGTGACCGCTCCGCGGCGCTGTTCGATCCGGAACCGGAAGTCGTGCGCTCGGTAGTCGACGACGCGACGGAACGACCATCGCCCGTCTCCGTCCACCTGGCGGGTACCGGAGACGAGTTCCGTCCCCCAGTCGTTGACGACCCGGTAGCTGGCGTTCGCGCTCCCGGTGCCTTCGAAGAGGTTCTCCGTGCCGGGGACGACCGACTTCGTGAGCACGGTGACCGGCTCGAGTGACGTCGACCCGGTGACGAAGACCGGAGTCCGGGCTTCCCAACCGTCGGTGGCGAGCTGGAGGCGGAACTCGAACGACGTCGCTCCGTTCGAGACGACGCGATCGAATCGCCACCTGCCGTCGGAGTCGACCGTCGACGTGCCCGAGACGAGATCAGTTCCCCAGCGGTTGACGACGCGGTAGGCCGCTCCGCCCGGACCTGTCCCCTCGAACCGGTTCAGCAGGCCCGGCACCATGGTCGTGGTGCTGGTCGTGACGGACGGCGGGGAGACGACGGGCAATGAGACGGCACCGGAGGCCTCGGTGACGTCACCGGACGTCTGCACGAAGTGGAGCTCGAGTTCGGCGGCGTTGACCGGGACGGGGAGCACGGCCTGCCAGGAGCCGTCGGCGTGGACCACCGCGGCTGCCAGTCGGTTGCCGAAGTGGTCGTCGACCTCGAGTCCAGCGCCGGGGTGCCCCGATCCGCGCAGGATGTTGTCCCACCCCGCCACGAGTCGCTCGTTCCGGAGCGACACGGGGGTGAGCGTGGGGGCCGCCGCGATGGTGGTGGCGGTCGTGGCGGACGCCGCGAAGGTCCCCTGGTCGGTACGGCCGGTGGCGACCGTGGTGAGTGCCTCCGTCCCTGCGGGTGCGTCCGACGGCACCGTGACCGGCACCGCGAAGCGGATGACGGTGCCTGCGGGGAGCTGCCAGCCGGTGTCGGCCCACCGGTAGGTCAGGACGGTGTCGTCCTCTGTGCGCTCTCCGTCGACGAGCTGGTCCGCGGTGAACTGCCGCGTCTGGTCGGAACCTGGCAGCTGGTACTCGCCGCGGATGGCCGCTCCCGAGTCGAAGGTCGTCCCGGCGGGTGCGTCGAACCGCACGACGGAGCCGTCGCGCGGGGAAGTGGTCTCGACCGTGCTCCGGAGTCGTGCCTCCACCGTCGAGGTGTCCCCGCGGACGAGCGACGTGGCGGGACCGTCTACCCCGACCAGGACCTCATCGTTCTCGGGGATCGTGGTGGCGGTCGTCGCGCGCGTGTCAAACGGTCCCTGCAGCGCGTCGCCGTGCAGGTCCGCCGTGAGCGCACCGCGCTTGGCGACCGCATCGGCGGGTGTGTCGACGGTGACCGCCCATCCGAACCGCGTGCCGGGCGGTACCGACCAGGACGGCTGCGTCGTCCAGTGCCATCGGTACCGCGAACCGCCGTCGAGTCGTTCCCCGTCGGTCAGCGTCATGCCGTCCGTGTGCCGGACGCCGTCGTGTTCGTACCAGCCAGTCACCGTGGCCTGCCCGTCGGAGAACTGCGTTCCAGCAGGAGCGTCCACTTCGACCGCTCCGTCGACTGCGCTCACACGGGTCGTCGTCGAGGCCACGAAGGGGACGGACACTGATCCGCCGCGAGCCAGGGTGGTCTCCTCGCCGGCACCGCCCTCGACACCCGCCGCGACGCGCATCGTCGTCGAACCGCCCACACTCCACGGGGCGACACCGCCCGCGCGTGTTCCGGTCGCCAGGTAGGACAGGCGCCCGGTCACCGGTGCAGCGGCCGACACCTCGACGGGGATGGCGAACCGGAGCTGCACGCTCGTGTCAAAGTCCGCCGTGCCGCGGAGCGAGTAGGTGGCTTGCGTCCGGTCACCGCTCACCCGGGCATCGGTCAGACGAAGCCGGCTCGTCGACAGCCACCTTGCCCACCCGGGGTTTCGGTACTGACCGAGTGCGTCGTTGTCCGCCGTTGGGAACGTGGTGCCCGCCGGTGCCGACACGGTGACGTCCCCCTCGACGGTGCCCGGGTGCCCACCGAGTTGCTCGAACCCGATGTCGATGGCGCCGGTCTCGCCGCGCTGGAGCACTGCGGTCCCCAGGTCGAGATCGACGGCGCGAGGAGCCGGGTCGGCATGGGTGGGTCCGCCCAGCATCGTAGCGAGCACCGTCGCCACCGCCGCAGCCATGTTGAATAGATATCGCATTCACTTGTTCCTTCCGATCGGATAGGAACACGGTAGCGAATTGACATTTCGCGCACAGGTTGAATATATCAGTGACGGCCCTCCCGGAGTAGGAGGGCCGTCACTGTCAGGGGTGGTGGTGTTCGGGTGTCACTCCGCGGTGGGGTTGACCACGAACGGGCCGGACTTCTTGGTGGCGCCGTTCTTGCTCTGCTCGATGAAGAACGTGAAGTTCTTCGCGTTCCAGGACACGACGCGGTCGAAGGTCCAGTTCCCGTCGCTGTCGACGGTGACCGGGTGGCCGAGCAGGTCGGTGCCGGAGGCGTTGACGATCTTCAGCGTGGCGTCCTTGGTGGCGGTGCCGGTGAAGGTGTTGTTCACGCCGAGGTTGACCGTGGCGGGGTCGGTGACCGTCGGGTCGACCAGGGAGGCGGCCGGGTCCTCGGGGTTGATCACGAAGGCGCCGGACTTCTTGGTGGCGCCGTTCTTGCTCTGCTCGATGAAGAACGTGAAGTTCTTCGCCGAACGGGACACGATGCGGTCGAAGGTCCAGTTGCCGTCGCTGTCGACGGTGACCGGGTGGCCGAGCAGGTCGGTGCCGGAGGCGTTGACGATCTTCAGCGTGGCGTCCTTGGTGGCGGTGCCGGTGAAGGTGTTGTTCACGCCGAGTTGCACAGCGGCCGGGCCCGTCACGGTCGGGTCGACCAGCGATGCGGCCGGGTCTTCGGCGTTCAGGGTGAACAGCGCACTGGTCTCGGTGAGCGAGCCCTTGGTCTGCACGATCTTGAACTGGAAGCTCTTCGCCGACGCCGAGATCGCTCGGTCGAAGGACCAGTGGCCGGTGCTGTCGACCGTGACCGGCGTGCCGAGCAGGTCGGTGCCCCAGGCGTTCACGATCTTGAGGGTCGCGTCCTTCGTCGCGGTTCCCTCGATCGTGTTCGTCGTGCCGGCGACGACGGAAGTGGATGTCACGGCAGCCGGGGTGAGCTCCGAGGTCTTGCCCGGGTTGATCGTGATCTCGGCATGGGTGCGGTTGTACCCCTTCGTGATGCCTTCCGCGACGAGCGTGTACTCGCGGTCCTCGAGGCCGGTGATCGGAATCAGGTAGGAGTTGGTGCCGGCCTTGCCGCTGTTGAGGACCTCGCTCTTGCCCTTCTCGTGGACGTTGATCTCGGTACCCGTCGGTGCAGACCCACGGACAGCGAGGGTGTCGCCTTCGCCCAGCTCGAAGCCGTCGCCCGGCGAGTTGATGGTGACACCGGGGCCGTAGTCGACATCGAGTTCGATGCGGCCGTTGTCCTGGCCGCGGATCTCCTGCCCGACGGTGAGGTTGTAGGCGCCGGGCATGTTCGGCGCATTGATCGGTGCCGTCCATTCGCCGGTGTCGCCGGTCGGGACCGTGACCAGGTCCGTCTCGCCGTGCTTGATCGTGACTCTCGTGTTCGGCTGCGCCGTTCCCGAGACCTGGACGACGGTGTCGACGCTCGCGTCGAAGGCGTACGTGGCGGTGACCGGTGCCACTTCGAGCTTGACGTCGACACTTGTGGTGCCGATCTCATCGCCGCCGTCGAACGCCGTGACGGAAACCGGAGTCGTGCCGAGCTTCAGCCCGGTGACGATCGCGGAGTACTTCCCGTCAACGACCGACACGTACCTCTGCTTCTCCGCGCCCTCCTCGTTCGTCCACTCGACCAGCACGTTCGTCGCGTCCTTCGGAGCCGATCCTGACACTGTCGCTGTCCCGGCATTGACATCAACATTCGACGACGAAGCCGTAACGCCCTCGAGGCTCGACGGGATGTTGACGAATTTGGAGGACGACGGCTTGGAGCTAGAGACGGGGAAGTACCAGACTTTCCCGGCATCCGAGCTTTGACGGGGTGCGGCGATATATCGTCCAGCTTTAGACAGCAGAAAGCCGTCATCGAGCGTCCACTTGGAATTATTCTTTCCGCAGGCCGCACCTGTCAAGAACCCAGCCCAAGGAGTGGGATGATTCTCGTGATGCTCGTAGAGGCATCGCTCGCCATCGTCTGCCTGGATATTCAACTCGAACCACTTCTTGCCGGACTCGTCCTGTTCGACGAAGACGGGTTCGATGAGCTTTGCAGCTGCCTCGGCTTCGGCGAGGGTGCTGTACCTGGTCAAATAGGTCTCGTTGGTGGTTTGGAAGTCTTTTTCAGAATTCTTCCAGATGAGTTTGAATCCAAACCCTGCATGAGTGCTGCTTGCGCTGGTTGCACTAGCCGAAGCGGCGCTTCCGAAACTCAGCCCGGTCAATACAGTGGCAGCAGCGAGCCCAGCGGCCCCGGCTGCGCGAAGTGTCTTCTTCATGTGAGAGGAGATGTCTTTCGGATGAGTGCCGTGTGATACGGCTACAACATGGACATATGAAATATTGCATGTGTCCGCTGAAAGCATCCCGAGTGTAAGGCCTACGCTTGACGTTGACTTGAGCCACCCCGGCGCAACTTCGCCTTCCCCCACTTGACCTCCCAGCCTCCGTGAGTAAAGTTGAGCGCAGCAGACGCAAGTCGGCGCAGACTTTGATCCACCACGAAAGGGAGCCCCATGGGACGTGCAGTAGGAATCGACCTCGGAACCACCAACTCGGTCGTCAGCGTGCTCGAGGGCGGCGAGCCCACCGTCATCGCGAACGCCGAGGGCCTCCGCACCACGCCGTCGATCGTCGCCTTCACGAAGGACGGCGAGGTGCTGGTCGGCGAGACCGCCAAGCGCCAGGCCGTCACGAACGTCGACCGCACCATCGCGAGCGTCAAGCGCCACATCGGTACCGACTGGAAGGTCGACATCGACGGCAAGAGCTACACGCCGCAGGAGATCTCGGCCCGTACCCTCGGCAAGCTCAAGCGCGACGCAGAGCAGTACCTCGGTGAGGACGTCACCGACGCGGTCATCACCGTCCCGGCGTACTTCAACGACGCCGAGCGCCAAGCCACGAAGGACGCCGGTGAGATCGCCGGCCTCAACGTCCTCCGCATCATCAACGAGCCGACCGCGGCCGCGCTGGCGTACGGCCTCGACAAGGGCAAGGAAGACGAGCTCATCCTGGTCTTCGACCTCGGTGGCGGCACGTTCGACGTGTCCCTGCTCGAGGTGGGCAAGGACGACGACTTCTCCACGATCCAGGTCCGCTCGACCTCGGGTGACAACCGCCTGGGCGGCGACGACTGGGACCAGCGGATCGTCGACCACCTCGTCAAGAAGTTCAAGGACGAGCACGGCGTCGACCTGTCCACGGACAAGATCGCGAAGCAGCGTCTCAAGGAAGCCGCCGAGCAGGCGAAGAAGGAACTGTCGAGCCAGCTGAGCGCCAACATCCAGCTGCCGTACCTCACCCTCACGGCGAACGGCCCGCTGAACCTCGACGAGACCATCTCGCGCGCCCAGTTCGAGCAGATGACCTCCGACCTGCTCGACCGCACGAAGAAGCCCTTCAACGACGTCATCAAGGAGGCGGGCGTGTCGGTGAACGACATCGCGCACGTCGTCCTCGTCGGCGGCTCGACCCGCATGCCCGCCGTGGCCGAGGTCGTCAAGTCGCTGACCGGTGGCAAGTCGCCGAACCAGGGCGTCAACCCGGACGAGGTCGTCGCCGTCGGCGCCGCGCTGCAGGCCGGTGTCCTCAAGGGTGAGCGCAAGGACGTCCTGCTCATCGACGTCACCCCGCTCTCGCTCGGCATCGAGACCAAGGGCGGCCTGATGACGAAGCTCATCGACCGCAACACCGCGATCCCGACCAAGCGCAGCGAGACCTTCACGACCGCTGACTCGAACCAGCCGTCGGTCGCCATCCAGGTCTTCCAGGGCGAGCGCGACTTCACCCGCGACAACAAGGCGCTCGGCACCTTCGAGCTGACCGGCATCGCCCCGGCACCCGCGGGCATCCCGCAGATCGAGGTCACGTTCGACATCGACGCCAACGGCATCGTGCACGTGTCCGCGAAGGACAAGGGCACCGGCAAGGAGCAGTCGATGGTCATCTCCGGCGGCTCGTCGCTGCCGAAGGAGGACATCGAGCGCATGGTCCGCGAGGCCGAGGAGCACGCCGCCGAGGACAAGGCCCGCCGCGAAGCCAGCGAGCGTCGCAACCAGGCCGAGCAGCTCGCGTACTCGATCGAGAAGCTCATCAAGGAGAACGACGAGAAGCTCCCCGCGGACGTCAAGTCCGAGGTGCAGGCCGACGTCGATGCGCTGAAGTCGGCCCTCGCGGGAGACGACGACGACGCGGTGAAGACCGCCTTCGACAAGCTGAACGAGTCGCAGGGCAAGATCGGCCAGGCCATCTACGCCCAGGACCAGTCGGCTGCCGCCGCCGGTCCGGAAGCGGGCGCGGAGGGCCAGACCGCCGGTGACGACGAGGACATCGTCGACGCCGAGGTCGTGGACGACGAGGACGACAAGGACAAGAAGTAACCGATGGCTGACTCCAACAACGCTGACGGCAACGTGCACGACGACAACGTCGACGACGCCCGGGAGCCGCAGGTCGAGGGCGACGCCACCAACGCGACGGCACCCGAGGACCTGATCGAGGCCGAGGGCCCCGACGTCGAGGTCCCGACGGACGCGCCCGCTGCGGCGGACGGGGGTCCGACGGGCGGGAGCCCGGCGGACGACCTCAGCCCGGAGGACGAGGCCCTGCTCGCCGACGCCGCGTCCGGCATCGCCGAAGACCGCCTGTCCCCGTCCGACCGCGACCTGGTCGCCGAGATGCGCGCGGACATGCTCCGTGCGCAGGCCGAGCTGGTGAACTTCCGGAAGCGCGTCGAGCGCGACCGCGAAGCCAACCGCGAGGTGGCGATCGCCGAGGTGGTGCGTGCACTCCTCCCCGCGCTCGACGACCTGACCCGCGCCGAGGCGCACGGGGACCTGCCCGAGGGCCCCATGCAGGTCATCGGCCAGAAGATCCGCGCCGGGTTCGACAGGTTCAAGCTCGTGCAGATCGGTGAGAAGGGCGAGACCTTCGACCCGAACATCCACGAGGCGATCGTCCAGCTCCCGACCCCGGGTGCCACCGGTCAGACCGTCGCGGACGTCGTCGAACCGGGCTACAAGCTCGGCGAGCGTGTGCTCCGTGCGGCCAAGGTCGCCGTGGCGGTCCCGGCCTGAGGGCCGGCATCGGAAGAGGGGAGGTGAGCCGTGGCCAGTCAGGACTGGTTCGACAAGGACTTCTACGCGGTCCTCGGGGTGTCCAAGGACGCCTCTGAGGCCGACCTGAAGAAGACCTACCGGAAGCTCGCGCGGCAGTACCACCCGGACTCCAACCCGGGTGACGCTGCTGCCGAGTCGAAGTTCAAGGAGATCAGCGAGGCGTACTCCGTGCTCTCCGACAAGGAGCAGCGCAAGGAGTACGACCAGGTCCGCGCGATGGGCTCCGGCGCCCGCTTCACGGCGGGCGGACCGGGCGGCCAGGGCGGCTTCGAGGACGTCTTCGGCGGCATGTTCGGCGGCGGCGGCCAGGGCGGGGGCGGACAGCGCGTCCGCTTCGGTCAGGGCGGCGGCGGTGCCGGCGGCTTCGAGGACATCCTCGGCGGCATGTTCGGCGGTGGCGGCTTCGGCCAGAACACCGGCGGCTTCCGTGGCTTCGGCGGCCCGACGAAGGGGCGCGACGTCACCGCGACGACGACGCTCGACCTCGCCACCGCCGTCGCCGGTGACACGGTCAAGCTCGCGCAGGGCAACGGCCGGCCGGTGAACGTCCGCATCCCCGCGGGCGTCGCCGACGGCCAGAAGATCCGGCTGCGCGGTCGTGGTGAGCAGAGCCGCGACGGCGGTGAGGCCGGTGACCTCGTGGTCACCGTCACGGTGCGGAAGCACCCGGTGTTCGAGCGAGACGGCCTCAACCTGCGGGTCGACGTGCCGGTCACCTTCGTGGAGGCCGCGCTCGGCGCGACGATCGAGGTCCCGACCCTCGGTGGCGCGCCGGTCAAGCTCCGCGTCGCGCCCGGCACGCCGTCCGGACGGGTCCTCCGCGTCAAGGGCCGCGGCGTCACGACCAAGAACGGCACGGGCGACCTGCTCGCCACCGTCCAGGTCGCGGTGCCGTCCCACCTGTCGGACAAGGCGCGCGAGGCGCTCGACGCCCTCGCCGCAGCCCTGCCCGACGAGGACCCGCGCGAGGACCTGCTCGCCAAGGCGCGCGGCTAGCGTCACGCACCACATCACCACCAGACCCGGCCGGGAGGCTCGGTGCGGCTCCGTCAGGAACCCGCACCGAGCCTCCCGTCAGTCCCGCTAGGAGCGCTCAGATGGCCGACATGGACGAGACCTCGCCCGTCTTCGCGATCGCGGTCGCCGCCGAGTTGGCGGAGATGCACCCGCAGACACTGCGGCAGTACGACCGGCTCGGCCTGGTCGTCCCCGGACGGACCCGCGGCGGGTCCCGTCGGTACTCGATGCGGGACGTCGCGCAGCTGCGGGAGATCGCGCGGCTGGGATCCGAGGGGGTGTCGCTGGAGGGGATCCGGCGTGTCCTGGACCTGGAGAACGAGAACCGTGCGCTCCGGACTCGGGTCCGGGAGCTCGAGCGCGCCCTCGCCGACCAGTTGATCAGCCGTCCGGGCGCTCGGGTGTTCGCCGCGACGACGACCGGGGCGGCGGTGCCGCTCCGTGCCGGGATGCGGCCGCAGCGCAACACGGCGGTCGTGCTCTACCGGCCCCAACGCTGAGTGATATACCGAATTTGTAGCGCATCCTGATCCTCCCCACGGTGTGCCCTGGCTCGGACCGAGTCATGACACGAGGAGGAGTCCATGCGCATCACGACCATCGCGATGGCCGCCACGGCGGTCGTCGTCTCCGCATTGGTGGCCGGAGGGCCGGCGTCGGCGACGACGACATCGGCCCCGCCGGGATCGACCAGGACGGTCGCGAACACGCCGACGGGCGTCAGCCTGACGCCGATCGATGACCGGACCTACCGGGTCACCGGGAAGCCACGCTGCGGGTTGTTCGAGACGACCTGTCAGATCCACGTCGGGAACGTCGGCGGTGACTACCACTGGGACGGCGGCACGTCGACCGCGACCTTCGCCGGGTGGCGGTACGGCGAGACCCGGACCCCCCGGTTCTGGACCTACGCCTGCCTGATCGGGTGCAAGAACTCGGCGACGGTGAGCAGCTCACCGGTCACGCGGCCGTACCCGCAGCGGGCGATCACCGCGCAGGTCGCGTCGAAGGACGACGCGGGACGGACCGCTCGGATCACCGGAACGGCCATCGGGAAGGCGAGCATCCGGTTGAACGGCCGCCAGGTCGCCACCGCGAGCGACGCCGGGACGGGGACGTGGGAGACGACCGTCACGGGGCTGCAGGTCGGGCAGAACACGCTGGTCTTCCAGCAGTACGTCGACGGGCAGTACCGGGACCAGACGTCGGTGACGGTGACGATCACCGACCCGGCGAACCCGGGGCGGATCACCGGCAACGTCGGCACGGCGGACCTGCCGCGCGGTGCCACGACGACGGTGTACGCGGGCTACACCGCGCAGTCCGCCTTCACGACGCCCACCGGCACCCTGGTCTTCACGGCGCCCGAGGGCACCACGTTCGCGCCGGGCCAGGACCGGCAGACCGGTCAGTACCGGGACGGGACCACCTGGAAGGACTTCGGCGGCGACTCGCTCGTCAGCGGATCCCGCTCGGCCGACGGCAGGACGTACTCGTTCTCCCTCGGCAGCCGGAACTGGGCGATCGCCGCGGGTCAGCAGTTCCGCTTCGCGATGCGGATCGAGACGCCGATCGGCATCACGACGACGACGAGCTCGCTGCGGGGCACGCTCGCCGGTTCCGTCGCTGTGGGCACCTTCGACACGACCGCGACCGTGACGACCACGGTCACCGGCGCGGGCCTGCAGGCGACCGTGGAGGACGTCGACGTGGTGGACGGCACCGCGACCCTCGTCGGCACCGCACCGGCGGGCACGACGTCGGTGGAGGTCACCTGGAAGCGCGACGGCACCGAGGTCACCCGGTCGGTCACGCCCTCGTCGACCGGCTCCTGGAACTTCGGTCTCACCGGTCTGGCAAACGGGACGAACCCCGTCCACCTGGTCGCTCGGAAGGGCAGCGAAGAGGTCGCGAGCGCCGACGTCGACGTCCGGCTGGTCATCGCCGCCCTGACCGCTTCGGCCCAGTTCCCGGCGGACGTCTCGGAGCGTGCGACGGTGGCGGGACGAGGGCAGCCGGGCGCCCGGGTCGAGGTCCGGGACGGCGCCCGTGTCGTCGTCGGCACCACGGTCGGCGAGGACGGCAACTGGACGGTCTCGGTGCCGGCTCCGGGTCGCGGGGGCGTGTTCGCGCTCCAGGTCGTCCAGCGGGTCCGCAGCCAGGACACCGACACCGTGCCGGTGCGCCTGGACTACGGCGCGGCCGTGCGCATCACGTCTCCCGGCGACGGGTTCCCCGTGTCGCCCGTCTGGCCGGAGGTGCGGATCGCCGGGGTGGCCGCGCCGGGAGCTGCGATCGACCTCGGTGAACAGGGCGGGGTCGTCGACGGTCTCGGGCACACCGTGGCCGACGGCGACGGTCGTTGGGTCATCCGGACGCCGGCGCTCGAGGCCCGCGACCACGTGGTCGTGGCGACGGCGACGTCGAAGGGCGCGAACACGACGACCTCGAGCGTGCGGTTGGTTGCCGAGCGCTGACCGTCCTGACGCCCCGGCCGCGGTCGTCGCCCTCGAGCGACGACCGCGGCCGGGCGTTCTGCTGCTCAGGCGTCAGGCGTCAGGTGTCCGGCGTCAGGCGTCAGGCGTCGGGCGGAGGGTCGAGCAGGGCGCGCAGTGCGCTGGGGGACGACGAGCACGGCGGGACGCCGGTCGGCGCCTCGTCCGACGGGGCGCAACGCGTTCGCCGTGCCCCCGGACGACGCGCACGGACGGCATCGATCACCGCTCGCATGCACTCACCGCACACGGTCAGCGGTCCGTCCGGTCTGCTCCGGTGCGCTGCCCGTCGTCGACCTGCGGGCTGCTGCGGTCCGGGTCCGGCAGCATGTGGACAGCCCAGGTGGCGCGCTCGGCGAGTCGACCGTCCCTGCTGTCCACCGCGATCCGGAGCGCGACGACGCCGTTCCGGATGTGTTCCCACGGCAGCGACTCGTGCAGACGGTCGCTGCGCAGCCGGAAGGTCAGGCCGTCGAGTGACGCGCGGAGCGCCGCCGACAGCATCGGGTTCCGGCATTCGCTGATGAACGTCCGGTAGACCGGGGTCGCCGCGTCCGCCGTCGCCCGCCAGCCCGGTGTCTGCATGCAGTCGAGCAGGACCCCGAGTCGTCGGAACAGCGCGGCGCGGTTCTGGTCGCTGAGCGTCGGGACGGAGACGCGCACCAGTCCGCCGAACAGCAGCCCGAGGGCCTGCAGCGCCGGCAGGACGTCCTCGTCCCGCGGGACGGCGACCCGCGTGTACCGGTTCGCGCAGAACTCGACCAGCCCCAGGCGGTCGAGGTCGGCGAGGGCCTCGCGGACCGGCGTCCGGGAGCACCCGAGCCGCTCGGCCAGTTCGTCGTCGTCCAACCGGTCGCCCGGGCGCAGCCGCCCGCTCATGATCTCGCTGCGGAGCCGGTCACGGGCGACGTCGCGGAGCAGCTTCCTCGTCCCGGCCCTGGGTCGCGGTGCGAACATCTACCCCTCCCGCTGCGTCCTGGAGCCGGTGAACCCGACCTCCCCTGAGCGTAGGAGTCCTGCTCACACTTGTCGCGTGTGATATACCGGACGCCGTTGCGACCTGCGCCACGCGACAGCCCGGCCGGGGGAGGGCCGGGGTGGCGTCGGTACGCTCGGGGACATGTCCGCTTCCGACTTCGTCGACCACTTCCGGCGCCACCCCCGGGAACAGGGACCGGACCTCATCGCCATCGACGGCACCGACCGGTTCCTGCTCGACGAGGCTCCGCACGTGCACGGCGACGCGCTCCGCCATCCTGGCGCCGTCACGGTCGTCGACGACCGGTACGGAGTCCTCACGCTCGGGGTGCTCGCGCTGCACGGCGCGAGCGACGTCCGGGTGGTGCAGGACTCGCTCGTCGGGGAACGCGCGCTGGAAGCGAGCGCCGGGACCTTCGGACGTCGCGGGTTCCACCACCCGGAGGGGTTCGAGGAGTCGTTCCGGGACGCCCGGCTCGTCCTGCTCCGGCTCACCAAGTCGCACGACCGGCTCGACGAGGTCGCCCGCGCGGTCGCCCGGTACGCGGCACCGGACGTGGTGCTGCTGTGCGGTGGCCGGACCAAGTACATGTCGCTGTCGCAGAACGACGTCCTCCGCCGGTCCTTCGGTGAGGTCGTGGCGAGTCGAGGGCGCGGGAAGTCACGCCTGCTCATCGCCTCCGACCCGTTGCGCGCGGCTGCTGCCCGTGCCGACGTCACCGATCCCTGGCCGCGCCGCGTGCACCAGGACGAGCTCGGGATCACGGTCGCCGCTCACGGTGGCGTGTTCGCCGGTGCGACGCTCGACCTGGGGACCCGGGTGCTCCTCGACGCGCTCGACGACGCCGTCCCGGAGGCCCGCCAGGTCGTCGACCTCGGCTGCGGCAACGGGGTGATCGCCACCGTGGTGGCTCGACGACGCCCGCGGGTGCACGTCGTCGCGACGGACGTGTCGGCCGCGGCCGTCGCCTCCACACGGATGACCGCGGACCTGAACGGCGTCGGGGACCGGGTGCGCACCGTCCGGAGCGACGCCGGCGACGAACTCGACGAGGACAGCGCCGACCTGGTGCTCTGCAACCCGCCCTTCCACGCGGACACGACGGTGTCGACCGACGCGGCGGAGGCGATGTTCCGGAACGCGGCGTCGGTGCTGCGCGCCGGTGGCGAGCTCTGGACGGTGTGGAACTCGCACCTGCGGTACCGACCGGTGCTCGAGCGGGTCGTCGGACCGACCCGGCAGGTCGTGCGCACCGCGAGGTTCACCGTGACTGCGTCGGTCGCGCAGCCCTGATCGGGCGGACCCCGAGGAGCCAGCACGCCAGACGTGGTGAGTCACCGGCACGGGAGGCCCGGATGACGGACGACGGCCCCGTCCTGCGTCGGCAGGACGGGGCCGTTGCAACCGGTCAGCGTCAGATGGTGACGGTGACCTGGGTCGAGAGCCCGCCCGAGACGATCGTGAGGACGTGCTCGCCCGCGGTCAGGCCGGTCACCGTCAGGTGCCCGGAGCCGTTCGCGCCGATGGTGCCGTAGGCGAGGAGGTTGCCGTCGGCGTCCTCCGCCTGCAGCCCGCCGATGCCGGAGGCCGGGCCCCAGGCGTCGATCTCGGCGCTGCCGGTCAGCGCGCTGGAGCTGGCGACCGCGGCCGTCACCTGGTCGGACGGGTGCGCTCCGTCGCCGATCACGACGTGCTGCTCCGCCGAACGGTCGCCGTTCGTCGAGGTGACGTGCGCCGTCGTGGTCGTCGCCGCAGGTGCCGGCACGACGACGCTCGCCAGGCCCTGGTCCCCGATCGTGGCGCGCTCGGTCACGCCGTTCGCGACGACGGTGACCTCCGTGCCCTCGGCGCCGGAGAGGCCGAGTACCA
Source organism: Curtobacterium sp. MCPF17_052 (assembly GCF_003234085.1). Classification (GTDB taxonomy): domain Bacteria; phylum Actinomycetota; class Actinomycetes; order Actinomycetales; family Microbacteriaceae; genus Curtobacterium. The sequence goes on along the minus strand of NZ_QKSD01000005.1, from coordinate 114,432 downwards.
CGTCGGCGTCATCGAGGCGCGTCGTGCTGACCTGGACCTCGGCCGGGGCCGGGGCCTCGTCGCCGTCGCCGGGCTGTTCGCCCTCGCCGGAGCCCGGCTCCTCGCCGGCATCCGTGTCGTAGTGCAGCGTGTACGGGGAGGACGCCCAGTTGCCGCCCTGCTCCTGGTACTGCACCGAGAGCGTGTTCACGCCCGCACGGAGGTCCTCGTCGAAGGTGAGCCGGAAGTCGCCCTCGGCGTCGGAGGACCCGGACGCGTACGTCGTGCCGTTCTCGTCCTGCACCGAGATGCGGCGGTACGAGCCGACCGTGGCACCCTCGATCGTCGGCCGCGGGTCGGTGACCGTCGAACCATCGGCCGGCGTCGTGATCCGGAAGGCATCGGTCCGTGCGACGCGGGTGACCTCCTGGGTGACACGCTTCGTCCAGCTGCCGTCGGGGTTCTCGAACGAGACGGCGATGTCGTTGCCGCCGAGCTGGAGCGTGCCCTCGAGGGTGACCTCCCAGCTGCCGTCGGCGTCGGCGGTCGCGACCCCGAGCGTCTCGCCGCTCGCGGTCTGGACGGCGACGCGACCGTCGGGGCGGCCGTGGCCGGTGAAGGTCGGCTGCGCCGTCCGGACCGTCGCACCGGCGGCGGGGCTCGTGACGTCGTAGACCGGCGCCTGGGCCTCGCCGGAGCCGTCGCCGGGTGCGGGGGTCTCTTCGCCCGAGCCGTCGCCGGGTGCGGGGGTCTCTTCGCCCGAGCCGGCTTCGGAGTCAGTGGACGCCAGGGCCCAGTTGCTCGTTGCGAACTCGTCGTGGTCGTGGGTGTCCGCCGGGATCGCGTCGTTCACCGTGCGGACGAAGGCCTGCTCGGCGGTGGCGCCGCCCGGGATCCGGATCCGGAAGCTGCCGTCGGTGTCCGTGTCCGTCTCGGTGAGCACGGAGGTGCGGTCGATCGAGGACTCGACCCGGGCCTCCCGGTTGGTGTGCCCGGCCACGACAAGGTCGTCGCCGTCCCGGGTCACCGACTCGATGGTCGGTGTCGCGGCGTACGCGTCGAGTTCCGCCTGGGTGGGCGTGCTGTAGGTGCCGTTCGCCTTCACGACGGCTGCCGTGATCGTCTGCGGACCGGAGACGAGCGGTTCGAGCTCGCAGCTGTAGAGGTTCGGTCGGTCCGCCGCCGCCGAGCCGATGCAGAGCACGTTCCCGGACGCATCGACGATCTTCAGCGTGCCGTTCGCGACGGTGCTCGTGACCTGGGCCTCCGGGGTGGCCTGGCTGGTGACGAACAGGCGGTTGCCGTTCCGCTCGTCCTGGGCGGCCACCCCCTGGATCTTCGCGATGCTGGTGCGGCTGTCCGTGATCGGGCGCTCGGCGGTCGCACCCGGGATCGCGGGGGCGTCCGACGATGCGGTCGCGGCGGAGGCGACGGCCGGGACGAAGCCGGCGGCGAGCACGATGCCGAAGGCTGCTCCGGCGGTGGCTCGGTTGATCTTGCGCATGGTTTCCTTCCTGTCCACGCGGAGCGCATGGACAGGCTGTATGTTGCATGCAATATGCTGGTGATATCTCGAATGCAATGCGCATCCGCGCACGTCGCCGGAACGCACGAAAGCCCCGACCATCGGGCCGGGGCTCTCCTCGTTCCGCGATGGATCAGGCCGGGACGAAGTCGAACGTGTCGGGGTCGGGGCCCGTGCGGTGCCCCTTGTCGAGCGTCGAGATGTCGGTCATGTCCTCGTCCGAGAGCTCGAAGTCGAAGATCGCGAAGTTCTCCTCGACGCGGGAACGGGTGACCGACTTCGGGAACACGATGTCGCCGCGCTGGATGTGCCAGCGGAGGACCACCTGTGCCGGCGTCTTGCCCGTGGCACCGGCGATGCGGGTGATGGTCTCGTCGTCGAGCACGAGGCCCTGCGCGATCGGCGACCAGGCCTCGGTCGCGATGCCGAGCTCGGTGTCCACCGCGCGCAGCTCGTCCTGCGTCAGGTACGGGTGCACCTCGATCTGGTTCACGGCGGGCGTCACGGTCGTCTCGGCGATGAGTCGGCGCAGGTGGTGCGCCTGGAAGTTCGAGACGCCGATCGAGCGAGCGGTGCCGGCGGCGTAGAGCTCCTCGAGCGCCTTCCACGTCGGGACGAAGTCCGAGACGGTCGGCAGCGGCCAGTGGATGAGGAACAGGTCGGTGTAGCCACCGAGCAGCTCGGCCGACTTCCTGCCGTTCTCCAGGGCTGCTTCGGGAGCGTGGAAGCCGTTGTTCAGCTTCGAGGTGACGAAGATCTCCGAGCGGTCGATGCCGGATTCGGCGATGGCCTCGCCGACCTCCTTCTCGTTGCCGTACATCTCGGCGGTGTCGATGTGGCGGTAGCCGACCTCGAGCGCGGCGAGGGTCGCTGCCTTCGTCTCGGAGGGGTCGATCTGGAAGACGCCGAAGCCGAGCTGCGGGATCGTGCGTCCGTCGTTGAGCGTGATGTTCGGAACGGTCATGCCTCCAGACAACACCCGTGGCCCCACGAGTCGTCCCCGGGTTCCCAGGCGGGCTGGTCCGTCCCGGTGCTACTCGAGCGCGGCGGTGATGTAGGCGGCCAACGCCTGCGCGTAGGAGATCGCCGGGTCGACGGCCGCGAAGGAGCGGTCTTCGCCGGCGATCACGGCCGTCACCGTCCACACCGTCCGGTCGTCCGTCCCGGACCCACGGGTGAGCCCCACGAACGACGGACCGAGGAGTTCCCGGAGCTGGTCCTCCCGGGGCAGCCACAGCGACTCGGCGGCCGAGACCGAGTCGAGCGCCCACTCCGTCGTCCCGTTGAAGCCCAGGAACGTCCCGGTCGGGTGGTCGTGCCGCTCGACGGTCATCTCCGACACCGTGTAGACGTCGTCGTCGACCCCCGGCTTGTCGATCACGAAGCGGTCGCCGGTCTCCGGGTGCCACCGGAGACCGGCGTCACGCAGGGAGCGGGCGAGTTCGACACTGATCATGCGCCCCAGCCTGGCACTCGACCGTCGGAGTCGACCGGGAGGCGCGGGGCCGGGATCGCGCTCTCCTCGCGCACTCGGGACGACGTGGACCGGTTCCGGACCTGGATGACGGACAGCCGTACTAGCATCACCGAGCATCCCGCGTGCGGTCGCCCGTCGATCCACGTGCGTGACGCGACGACCGCCGGGGGACCGGTGCCGAGCCTCCCGGCCGTGGCCGACGGGGGTGGCGGACCGGGGGACGACGTCCCGGACCGCGGTCGACGCGGACCGACCCCCAGCAGAGAAGGACCCGCATGACCCTCGAACGCGAGGAACTCCGCGACGACTGGACCGTGTCCGCGGCTGAGGAAGGGGGACGCGGGAGCGTCCCCGACGTCGTCCGTGGCCGGGCGCTCACGGCGACGGTCCCGGGCCAGGTGCACACCGACCTCGAGCGCGAGGGGCTGCTGCCGGACCCGACTTCCGACCGCAACGAGGCGACGACGGCGTGGGTCGGGCAGACCGACTGGCTGTACCGCCGGACCGTCGACGTGGACCCGCGCGGGTTCGAGCGGGTCGACCTGGTCTGCGACGGTCTGGACACCGTCGCCACCCTGACCCTCGACGGCGTGCAGGTCGGCACGACGCGCAACATGCACCGGCGCTACCGGTTCGACCTGCTCGACATGACCGACGGCACGAACGCCAGCACCGACCGCGAACTGGAGATCCTGTTCGAGTCGCCGTACCGCGAGGCCGAGCGGGTCGCAGCGCGTGCGGGCACGATGCCGGGGCCGTACGACGAACCGTTCCCGTACGTGCGCAAGATGGCCTCGAACTTCGGCTGGGACTGGGGCCTGACCGCCGTCACGAGCGGGCCGTGGCGCCCGGTCGCCATCGAGCGCTGGTCCACCGCTCGGCTGCGTGACGTCCGGCCCCTCGTGGACGTCGAGGCCGGCGAGGGTGTCCTCGACGCGCACGTCGCGTTCGAGCGCTCCGGCATGAACGACCTGGACCAGGACGGCGAGGACGACGACCTGGTGCTCGTCGTCACGGTGTCGGGCCACGGGACGAAGCAGCGCTCGCGCGTCACCGTGACGCCGAAGGAGGACGAGGCCGTCGTGACGGTCCGGATCCCGGACGCCGAACTGTGGTGGCCCCGCGGGTACGGCCCGCAGCCGCTGTACGACGTCGAGGTGCACCTGCAGACCGTCGACGGCGACGTGCTCGATCGCTCGTCGTTCCGGACGGGCTTCCGCTCGGTGGTCGTCGACACGGCCGAGGACTCCGTCGGACGGCCGTTCGCGATCCGTGTGAACAGCACCGTCATCGACGTCCGCGGGGTGAACTGGATCCCGGACGACGTGATCGTTTCGCGGGTCACGAAGGAGCGGTACGCCGAGCGCCTCGACGCCGCCGTGGCCCTGAACGCGAACCTCGTCCGGGTCTGGGGCGGCGGCGTGTACGAGTCGCACGACTTCTACCAGCGCTGCGACGAGCTGGGGTTGCTCGTGTGGCAGGACTTCCTGTTCGCCTGTGCCTCGTACCCCGAGATCGAGCCGATCCGCAGCGAGGTCGTCGCCGAGGCGCGGGACAACGTCGCTCGCCTGTCGCGGCACCCGTCCCTGGTGGTCTGGAACGGGAACAACGAGAACATCTGGCTGCACGACGCCGACGGCTGGGGCGAGGAACTCGGCGACCGCGGTTGGGGACTCGACTACTACCTGGACCTGCTGCCGACGATCGTGGACGCGGTGGACCCCTCCCGCTTCTACACGGTGGCCTCGCCCTGGTCGGGCTCGGAGTGGCTCGAACCGAACGACGTAGACCACGAGACGCACCACTCGTGGGACGTCTGGAACCGGGTGTCCGACGAGCACTACCGGGACTCGGTCCCGCGCTTCGTGGCGGAGTTCGGCTGGCAGGCGCCGCCCGCGTGGCGGACCCTGCGCGAGGCCGTGACCGACGAACCGATGACCCCGACGTCGCCGGGTGTGGTGCACCACCAGAAGGCCGACGACGGCATGGGCAAGTTGGCCCGTGGCCTCGAGCCGCGCTTCGGCGAGGGTTGGGAGTCGGACTTCGACCGGTGGCACTGGCTGACGCAGCTGCAGCAGTCCCGCGCCATCGCGACCGGCGTCGAGCACTGGCGGACGCACTGGCCGCGCAACACCGGCGTCATCGTGTGGCAGCTCAACGACCTGTGGTCGGTCTCGTCGTGGTCCGCCATCGACTCCGCGGGCCGCCGCAAGCCGCTCGCGCACGAACTGCGTCGCCTGTACGACGACGTGCTGGTGACGATCCGGCCGGCCTCGACCGTGGTCACCGCGGTGACGCCGCTCGCCCCGGGTACGGAGCGGGTCGACCGGACGGGAGGCGCGCACCCGCCGACCGCGCAGCTGCCGGTCCCCGACACGGCCGGCTCCCCGATCGAGGTCGCGGTGCGCTCGTCGCGGAACGGCATCGACTCCGTCGTCCGGGTGCGGCGCATCGACCTCGCCGGGCAGATCCTGGCCGAGGAGTACCTGCCGGTGGTCCTCGACGGCCCCGGGGTCGCCGTTGTGCGCCTGCCCGCCTCGGTCGGCGTGGTCGCGGATGCGCGTGGTGAGCTCGTCGTGGCGGACATGGACTGGCGTCGTGCCGTCTGGACGCCCGCCCCGGACCGGGACATGCGCTGGCAGCCCGCGCACTACCGTGTGACGGTCTCGGACGAGCCGGACCGCTCCGGCGTGCGGATGGTCGTGGAGGCGGACTCGCTCGTACGGGACCTGCTCGTGCAGCCGGACCGGGTGTCGCCGACGGGCACCGTCGACCGTGGGTTCATGACGCTCCTGCCCGGCGAGCGGGTGGAGTACCGCGTCGGCGGGGTGACGGGCGCGGACGCTGCGGCCCTGACCTCGGCGCCGGTGCTCTGGACGCTCGACCGGGTGCTGGCCGACTGACCCGGTTCCCGTGCGGGGTCCGCGCCACGAGCCTGGATGAACAGTGTCCGTTGCCGCACGCGTCTGGGCTTCCCGGGCAGCGGGAGTTAGCATGGACGAACAGCGGGACACCGCCGGGCCGGTCGACGATGACCGGTCGATGCGACCAGGCAGACTGGTCGGACGGCGACCAGTTCCAGTACCGAAGGAGTCATCATGTTGCAAGGCCTCACCGGAGTCCACCTGGTGATCATCCTGGGCATCGTGCTGCTGCTGTTCGGTGCGACGAAGCTCCCGGCGCTCGCCAAGGGCCTCGGCCAGTCGATCAACATCTTCAAGAAGGAGATGGACACCGACGACCGCAAGAAGACCGGAGCCGCCGCGCAGGATGCCACCGCGTACGACGCGAACGCTCCGGTGCACACCACCGCCGCCCCCGTGCAGCAGCCGTCGGCGCAGTACCCGAGCAGCAACGGCATGCAGCAGCCGGTCGTGAACCCCGGCCCCTCGACGCCGCCGAACGGTGACGCCCGCTCCCTCTAGACCGCCGAACCCATCGGCATCCCGGCCCCGGGACCGACGACAGCCCCCGTGCGACGAGCACGGGGGCTGTCGTCGTCGTCGGGTGACGCCCGGTTGCGCGGGGGCGCGGACGGACCACCGATGGGCGCATGATGTCCCAATGACGTCCGCCGCCGCCGCAGACCGCCCGGCGACAACAGCGCCCCTGCACGACGACCGCCGCCTGGTGCTCCTGGTCGCGATCCTGGCATCGTTCGTCGTCGGACTGGACTCGAGCGTCGTGAACGTCGCCCTCCCCGCCATCCGGACGGAGCTCGGCGGCGGGCTGGTCGTCCAGCAGTGGACGGTGGACGCGTACCTCGTGACCCTGGGGTCGCTGATCCTGGTCGCCGGTTCGCTCTCGGACCTGTTCGGCCGGGTGCGCATCATCACGTGGGGCCTCGTCGTCTTCGGGATCGCATCGGTCATCTGCGCGATCGCGCCGTCCGGCGAGGTGCTCATCGTCGCCCGGGCGTTCCAGGGCGTCGGTGGTGCCCTGGTGACCCCGAGCGCGTTGGCGTTGATCGTCGCGGCCTTCCGCGGCGGCGCGCAGGCGAAGGCGATCGGGGCGTGGACGGCCTGGTCGAGTGCGGCGATGATCCTGGGCCCGGTCGTCGGCGGCGTCGTGGTGGACGGCATCGGGTGGCGGTGGATCTTCGTGCTGACCGCGATCCCCATCGCGGTGACGATCCCCCTCGTCCGGCGCATCACCGCCGAGGTCCGGGTCGGTGCGCACGCCCGGGTCGACCTCGTCGGGGCGGTGCTCGCCGTGGTCGGCGTCGGCGGGGTCGTGCTCGGGCTGATCGAGCAGGAGCGACTGGGGTGGGGTTCGCCGGTGGTCGTCGGCGCGCTCGTGCTCGGCGGGGCCGCCCTGGTGGCGTTCGTGCCGTGGGAGCTCCGGGTGAGCCGTGCCTCGGGGTCGCCGCTCGTGCCGCTCGGGCTCTTCCGCGCGCGGAACTTCACCGTCGGCAACCTCGCGACGCTCTCCATCTACGGGGCGCTCGGGATGGTGTTCTTCGTCGTGACCCTGTTCCTGCAGGAGGTCTGGGGCTTCCCGGCGTGGGTCGCCGGGCTGGCGACCCTGCCCCCGACCCTGATGCTCCTGGCGCTGTCGACCACCGTCGGGTCGCTCTCCGGCCGGTTCGGGCCACGCTGGTTCATGGCGGCAGGGCCGGCGATCGCAGCGGTCGGGGCGCTGCTCATGCTCCTCGCCGATGACGACCCAGCCGGGTACTGGTGGTCGGTCCTGCCGGGGCTCGTCCTGGTCGGCGCGGGCATCGCGACGATGGTCACGCCGCTGACGAGTGCCGTCCTCGGATCCGTCCCGCAGGACGAGGCCGGTGCGGGCTCGGCGGTCAACAACGCCATCGCGCGGATCGCGGGCCTCGTGACGGTCGCGCTCGCCGGAGTGTTCCTCGGCGGCGAGGTGAGTGTCGACGGACTGCACCGGTCGATGGTCGTGATGGCCGTGCTGCTGCTCGCCGGCGCCGTCGTCAGTGCGGTCGGGATCGTGGACCCGGACCGTCGAGGCTCCGACTCGTCCGCCTGACCAACCGTTCGAGGGGTCCGGCGCCGAGCCACCGACGCCACGGTGTCGCCAGCAGACCGGCGCCGACGATGACCAGGAGGGCCGCCCTCCACTCCGTGTGCCACCGGTCACCGGCGACCGCGTCGAGCGCGGCGTGGACGACGATGTGCGCGGCGTAGACGGTCAGGGCGAGTGCCCCGACGGCACGGACCGGAGCGAGGAGGGCACCGGCGGGACGCGCAACGACGAGGCTGAGCGCGAGGACCGCCACCGCTACCCCGAGCGCCCCGAGCACCTCGGGTGTGGACCCGGCGTGCGGCTGCACGGAGGTGAGCCCGGCCCAGTCGATGCCAGGGTGCTCGAGTGTCCCACCGCCCTTCGGGACGAGGTGCGGTCCGGCATCCGGGAGGCCGCCGACCGCCCCGGCACCGGACGTCGTACCGGATGCCGGCTCGCTCCCGCCGGCCGACCCGGCGGACGCCGACCCGCTCGGGCTCGCGGTGCCGGGCGGGAGTCCCAGGGCTGCCCGGGCGAGGACCCCGCCGCCGTAGCCGACGACCGCGGCGGTGATGCCGCCCGCGAGGAGGACCAGATGCAGCCGGGTTCGTCGCAGGGGGAGTCTGCCGACCAGGAGTCCGACCAGCACCACGCCCCACCAGGGGATGCCCGGGTAGGCGCCGAGCAGGACACCGTGCACGATCGGGTCGTCGGCGTCGTGCAGCAGTGACCGGCCGATCGCGGTGCAGACCGGTCCGATGACCAGTGCTGTCGCCGCGATTGCCGCGACCGTCCGGGTGCGAGCGCGGAGGAGCGGGATCGTCGCCACGAAGCACCCCGCGTACGTGGGCAGGATCACCTGGACCGGGGTGTTGAGTGCGATGAGGAGCGACCCGAGGACGAACAGCGCGACCGCCCGGACCAGGACCCGCCGACGATGGACGACCAGGTCCGCGGCACCGGGGGCGCCCTCCGGGCGGGAACGGGTCATCAGGGTCAGGGAGACGCCGGCGCAGAGGGCGAAGAGGACCGCCGACCGTCCGTCGACGACCGCCGACCAGCTCTCGGGTCGCGTCCAGTCGAAGCCAGGGTGCGGCGGTCCGAGGTGCGCGACGACCATGCCGAGCACCGCCAGGCCACGGGCGAGGTCGAGCCCGTCCAGGCGGGTCGCGCGGTTGGCGGAAGCCCGGGCATGTGACGGCCCGTCGGGGGAGCGGTCAGGGGAACGGAGTGGACTCGGGGTCGAGCGGGCTCTCGGTGCGGTCATCTCCCCAGCACAGCGGGAGGGGTGTTTCGTCGGGGTTGCTCGTGACTGGCGGGAATGCGGTCGTTCCCCGTAAAGTTGAGTCATGTGGACTCAGGAAGCTCGTGGGGCGGTGCCTCCGTGAGCCGGACGGTCCGAGGACTCCGGTCCGGCTGGTGTGCGCCGGCCGACCCAACGACAACGCAACGGAAGGACGGAACGCATGGCGAACCTCCAGGGCGCTCCTGACTCGCAGGAGAAGCAGAAGACCGCCCTCGAACAGTACGGTGTCGACCTCACGGCGATCGCGCGGAGCGGCAAGCTCGACCCGGTGATCGGCCGCGACGCCGAGATCCGCCGGGTCTCACAGGTGCTGACCCGTCGGACGAAGAACAACCCCGTGCTCATCGGCGAGCCGGGCGTCGGCAAGACCGCCGTCGTCGAGGGGCTGGCGCAGCGGATCGTCGCCGGGGACGTGGCCGACTCCCTCAAGGACAAGCGGCTCGTCTCGCTCGACATCTCGGCGCTCATCGCCGGCGCGAAGTACCGCGGTGAGTTCGAGGAGCGGCTGAAGGCCGTCCTCAAGGAGATCAACGACGCCGACGGCCAGGTCATCACCTTCATCGACGAGCTGCACACCCTGATGGGCGCCGGCGGTGGTGAGGGCTCCGTGGCCGCGTCGAACATGCTCAAGCCGATGCTCGCCCGCGGCGAACTCCGACTCATCGGCGCGACGACGCTCGACGAGTACCGCGAGTACATCGAGAAGGACGCTGCCCTCGAACGGCGGTTCCAGCAGGTGTACGTGGGGGAGCCCAGCGTCGAGGACACCATCGCCATCCTCCGCGGGCTCAAGGAGCGCTACGAGGCGCACCACAAGGTGACGATCAACGACCAGGCGCTCGTCGCGGCCGCGGCCCTGTCCAACCGGTACATCGCCGGGCGGCAGCTGCCCGACAAGGCGATCGACCTCATCGACGAGGCAGCGTCACGACTCCGGATGGAGATCGACTCCAGTCCCGTCGAGATCGACGAGCTCAAGCGGAGCGTCGACCGGCTGCGGGTGGAGGAGTTCGCCCTGAAGCAGGAGAAGGACGACGCCTCGAAGGCCCGGCTCGCCACCCTCCGCGACGAACTGGCCTCGCGAGGCGAGCGGCTCGCCGCGCTCGAGGCCCGGTGGCAGGCGGAGCGCGCGAACCTCAACCGCATCGGCGAACTCAAGCAGGAGCTCGACGACCTCAACATGCGGTCCCAGCGGGCGCAGCGGGAGGCTGACTACGAGCTGGTCTCGCGGCTCGAGTACGCCGAGAAGCCCCGGATCGAAGCCGAACTCGCGGCCGCCGAACAGGCCGAGCAGGGTGAGCGGATGGTGAACGACAGCGTCACCGACGAGGACATCGCCGCCGTCATCGCCCAGTGGACCGGCATCCCGATGGGGCGTCTGCTGCAGGGCGAGACCGAGAAGCTCCTGCACCTGGAGACCGAGCTCGGCCGCCGGATCATCGGGCAGCGCACCGCGGTCGGCACCGTGTCGGAAGCGGTCCGCCGCACCCGTGCCGGCATCTCCGACCCGGACCGGCCGACCGGTTCGTTCCTGTTCCTCGGGCCCACCGGGGTCGGCAAGACCGAGCTGGCGAAGGCGCTCGCCGAGTTCCTGTTCGACGACGAGAAGGCCCTCGTCCGCATCGACATGAGCGAGTACGGCGAGAAGCACTCGATCGCACGGCTGATCGGTGCCCCGCCCGGGTACGTCGGGTACGAGGCGGGCGGGCAGCTCACCGAAGCCGTCCGGCGCCGTCCGTACTCGGTGATCCTGCTCGACGAGGTCGAGAAGGCCCACCCCGAGGTCTTCGACGTGCTGCTGCAGGTGCTCGACGACGGACGGCTCACCGACGGTCAGGGCCGGACGGTCGACTTCCGGAACACGATCCTGATCCTCACCTCGAACCTCGGGTCGCAGTTCCTCACCGACAGCACGCTGACGCCCGAGCAGCGCGAGGACTCCGTCCGCGACCTGGTCCGGCAGGCATTCCGGCCGGAGTTCGTCAACCGCCTCGACGACATCGTGGTGTTCCAGGCGCTCACGCAGGACGACCTGGGGCAGATCGTCTCGATCTCGGTCGACCGGCTCGCCCGACGCCTGTCCGACCGACGGCTGGAGCTCGCGGTCACGCCGGCCGCGCGGACCTGGCTCGCCGAACGCGGGCACGACCCGGCGTACGGTGCCCGGCCGCTCCGCCGCCTCATGCAGCGGCAGATCGACGACCAGCTGGCGCGGGCGATCCTGGCCGGCGACGTCCGGGACGGCGACACCGTGCGTGTTGACGTCGCGAACGACGGCGAGGGCCTGCTGGTCGAGCCGTTCGCGGTCGGCGAGGTGGACGGGGTCGTCGCGGAGTAGCGACCGGCCGTAGACCCGGGCCCGCGCCGGTCCCTGAGACCGGCGCGGGCCCGCAGGCCTAGGTTCGGCACCATGCCGGAGATCCGCGCCCTGCGCCGCCTGACCGAATCCATCGAACACGCCAGCGTCCTCGACAAGGCCGTCGACCTCGACCGCAAGGTGGTGCGCGCGCTGGCTCGCCCCCGCGCTCTGCGGCAGCTGCTGCACGGTGTCCCGTTCGGGCACCCGATCCACCCGCTCATGGTGCAGGTGCCGCTGGGCGCCTGGATCTCCGCGGCGGTCCTCGACCTGGTCGGCGGCCGCGGCAACGCGAAGGCCGCGAAGACCCTCGTCGGCGTCGGTGTCGTCTCCGCCGGCAGCGCGAGCGTCGCCGGCTACGTGGACTGGTCGGCTCTGGACCGCGAGCAGCTCCGGACCGGCTGGGTGCACCAGGCCGTGAACTGGGTCGGACTGACGCTCTACGGGTTCTCCTGGCTGCAGCGGAAGCGCGGCAACACCGGGGCCGGGAAGCTCCTGGGCTTCGCCGGACTCACGGTCGTCAGCGTCGGCGGGTACCTGGGTGGACACCTGTCCTACCGGCAGCGCGCCGGAGTCAGCCGCGACGGCGAGGTCCCCTACGAGGCCGACGGGGTGCCCGAGTCCGCGTGACCGGTCCTGCTGATCCACCCAGCGAACATGTAGCATTCCACCGTACGGTACCGCGATGCGCGTACTGGTGGTGGACGACGAGATCCCGCTTGCCGACCTGATCGTCCGGGGGTTGCGGCGGCAGGACATGGCCGTCGACGTGGCGTACCGCGGCGACGACGCCGACGAGCTCCTGTCGGTGAACGACTACGACGTCGTCGTGCTCGACCGGGACGCCCCGGGGATGCACGGCGACGAGGTCGCTCGACGGACCGCCGCCCGTGCTTCCCTCACCCGGGTGCTCATGCTCACCGCGGCGTCCACGCTCACCGATCGGGTGAACGGTCTCGAACTCGGTGCGGACGACTACCTGACGAAGCCGTTCGAGTACCCGGAGCTCGTCGCACGCGTCCGGGCACTCGGTCGGCGGAGCGTCGCGCCGGTGGCTCCCGTGCTCGAGCGGGACGGCATCGTGCTCGACTCGAGCCGGCGGATGGTCACCCGCGACGGGCGTCCGCTCGACCTGACGAGCAAGGAGCTCGGCGTGCTCGAGGTCCTGCTGCGAGCAGACGGGCGGATCGTCCCCGCCGAGGAACTGCTCGAGAAGGTGTGGGACGTGAACGTCGACCCGTTCACCGCGGCCGTGCGGGTGACGATGTCGAAGCTCCGGCGGAAGCTCGGTGCACCGGACCCGATCCGCACCGTGCCCGGCTCCGGGTACGCGCTGTGAGCCGTGTCGGGAGCATCCGGACCCGCACCGCGCTCGCGTTCGCCGTCACGTCCATGGCGCTCGCTACGGCCTCGATCACCGTCGTGAACCTCGGGTCGCAGGCATCGCTCGGACAGGTGGTGCTGGAGCGTCAGGCCGAGGGGAGCGGCGACCGACCGCTGCTGATCCCGGACGGCCCGCCCTCCGGCGCCGCGGGGCCGACCGGTCGGCTCGACGAGTCCGGTGCGTTCGACGGACTCGGTGGCATCGCAGCGGTGGCCGTCGTCGCCGACCTGCAGTGGCAGTGGACGGTGCTCGGGGTCGCCGGCGCCGGTGTCCTCGCCGGTGCCACCGGGTGGGTCCTCGCACGCCGGATGCTCGCGCCCGTCGACCGGATCGCCGCGACCACCAGGCGGCTGTCCGCGTCGACGTTGCACGAGCGCATCGGCCTCACGGGACCGGACGACGAACTCCGACGGCTCTCGCGGACGATCGACGAGCTCCTCGACCGGCTCGAGGCCTCGTTCGCGAGTCAGCGACGGTTCGTGGCGCACGCCGCACACGAGCTCCGTACGCCACTCGCGGTCCAGCGGGCTGCGATCCAGATCGGTCTGCCCGACGACGCCGACCCCGACGACGTGTCGGTCGTCCGGACCGAACTGCTGGAGCAGAACCGCCGCACCGAGCACCTCGTGGACTCGCTCCTCGCGCTGGCCGAGGCCGAGCGCGACCTCGGCGGGCGGACGGTGCCGGTCGACCTGGCCGCGGTGACGGCCGAGGTCGTGGCGGCGCTCGCCGGGGCCGCGGCGGAGGCCGGGGTGACGCTGACCTGGCGGACGGCGGGGGGGCCTCCCGGCCGGCCGGTGCAGGCCGAGCCGGTCCTGCTCCGCCAGCTGCTGCGGAACCTGGTCGACAACGCCGTCGAGTACAACGTGCCGGGCGGGTCCGTCCGTGTGGAACTCGCGGCCGGGGTGCTGACCGTGGCGAACTCCGGGCCGCTGCTCGCGCCGGCGACCGTGGTGGCGCTGACCGAACCGTTCCGCCGGGCACCCGAGGCTGCCGCGTCCGATCATGCCGCGCGTGACGCCGTCGTGCCCGGGAGACGGCACAGCGGCCTCGGTCTGTCGATCGTGGCAGCGGTCGCGCAGGCGCACGGGTGGACGCTCGCGATCCGTCCCGGGGACACCGGCGGGTTGCTCGTCCGGGTCGACACCGGAGCGACGAGCGCCGGTGTTTCGTCGGTGTCTCCCGACGGGGACCGCTGACGAAACGGGCGGTCCGCTGTCCTGGTGGCATGCGAACAACGAACCGACCTCCGACACGCGTCCTCACCGCCGCCGTCCTCGCGCTCGGCCTGGCCTCCGGGTTGACCGGGTGCGCCGGCGGTGCGCCCGCCTCCGACAGCACGACCGCTGCGTCTGGTCTCGGCGCACGGTGGGGCGACTGCATGCGGTCGGCGGGCTTCGACATCGAGGACCCCGGCGACGACCAGGTGCGCTCCGGAACGGTGATCTCCCCGCAGGGCGTCGACGAGGACCGCTTCGCCGGTGCTGCCGACTCGTGCGCCACCGAGCTGGGGGTGACCCGGGCCGACTCGGCAGCGAAGGACAGGTGGGCACGCGAGTACGACCAGGTCGCCTCCTGCGTCCGGGACGCCTACCCGGACTTCCCGGAGCAGCAGTCCGGCGCCCTCTCGTTCGACGAGGCGACCTACCCGCCGGCGGCCGAGCCGGAGTTCCAGCAGCTGGTCGACGAGTGCCTGCAGCGGTACTCGCCCGACACGAAGACGCAGGACGCCGGATGAGCCGCCGGACGCGGGTGATCGGCATCGCCAGCGCCTGCCTGGTCGGCGCGCTCGCCGTCGGCACCGCCACCTGGTCGCTCGCCACCGCAGCGGACGGTGCCGCGACGCGGGCGAGTGCTGCGCAGTCGGATGGGGACCGCCACGGCACGACGACGGTGCCGGTGGAGCAGGGCGACCTCGTCGAGACCCGGACCATCGCGGGCGCGCTCGGCTACGGCACGCCCGCCTCGGTACCCGGGGCAGCGAGCGGCACGCTCACCTGGTTGCCGCAGCCCGGCCAGGTCGTCCACCGCGACGAACCGCTCTACGCCGTGGACGAGCGACCCGTCCGCGCCCTGTACGGCACGACACCGCTCTGGCGGTCGCTCCACGCCGGTGCCCGGGGCGCCGACGTCCGGCAACTCACCGAGAACCTGGCCGCCCTCGGGTACGACGTCCCTGCCGACGACGTGTTCGGCGCCCGGACCGGGGCCGCCGTCCGCCAGTGGCAGCGGGACCGCGGGCTGCCCGTCACCGGGGTCGTGGACGGCGATCAGATCGCCTTCGTCGACGGTGCGGTGCGTGTCGCCTCGGTCGTGGCGCAGCTCGGGCAGCCGGTCGGCGGCGACGTCCTGCAGGTGACGAGCACGCACCGTGTCGTCTCGGTGCGGGTCCCGGCGCGGGACGCCGGACAGCTCGGCGTGGGGAGACGTGTCCGGGTGCTCGTCAACGGCGTCGGCGGCGCGATGCCGGGGTCCGTCACCGACGCGACCCCGGCCGAGACCGAGGACGGCCGGGACGAGGTCGACGTCACCGTGGCGTTCGACGCCGGTGATCGACGGCTGCCCGCAGCGGCCTCGGCGCAGGTGGTCGCCGAGGGGCGGACCGAGCGGGACGTGCTCTCCGTGCCCGTCTCGGCACTGGTCGCCCGTGGGAGTTCGGGGTACGCGGTCGAGGTCGTCGATCGGGACGGGTCGGCCGAGCGGGTCCCGGTCGAGGTCGGTCTCGTGGCGGACGGGCGCGCGGCGGTCACGGGAGACCTGGACGAGGGTGCGCGCGTGGTGGTGCCCTCGTGAACGGCGCCGTGCCCGTCCTGCCCGTACCCGCACCGCCGGTACCCGCACCGCCGGTGCCGGCCCGGTCCGGGTCGGACGCCGTGCTGGTGCTCACGGACGTCACCCGCACCCACGGCGAGGTCCGGGCGCTCCGCGGCGTCTCGCTCCGGATCGACCGCGGCGAACTCGTCGCCGTGGTCGGACCCTCCGGTTCGGGGAAGTCCACGATGCTCAACGTCATGGGCACGCTCGACCGTCCGACCTCCGGCAGGGTGGAGGTCGCCGGCCGGGACGTCGGCGCGATGACGGACGACGCGCTCTCCGCCCTGCGCGCCGAGCACATCGGTTTCGTCTTCCAGCACTTCCACCTGCAGGCCGGAGCCAGCGCCGCCGAGAACGTCGCGGACGGGCTGCTCTACACGGGCACACACCGGCGGGAGCGGATGCGGCGGGCCGTGACGGCGCTGGAGCGCGTCGGCCTGGGACACCGGACCGACCACCTGCCGAACCAGCTCTCCGGTGGCGAGCGCCAGCGCGTCGCGATCGCGCGGGCGATCGTCGGGGAACCGACCGTGCTGCTGGCGGACGAGCCGACCGGGGCCCTCGACACGGCCTCCGGCACCGCGGTCCTCGGCGTGCTGCGGGAGCTCAACGCCGCCGGCACCACGGTGGTCGTCATCACCCACGACCGGGAACTCGCCGCGGTCCTCCCACGGCAGGTCCGGATGCGTGACGGTGCGGTGGAGGACGACACCGGCCTGCGTGACGCCGGCCTGCGTGACGCCGGCCCGCGTGACGCCGGCCCACGCGACGCCCCGGCGGGTCCCGTCGAGCTCGCCCCCGCGATCGGGGCCGACCGATGACCGCCGGCCCCGCGACGGCCACGCGACGCACCCTGGGCTCCGGCGACCTGCTCCGACTCGGGGTGTTCGGGCTCCGGACCCGTCCGACCCGGGTGGTCCTGTCCGCCCTGGGCATCGCCATCGGCATCGCGGCGATGATCGCGGTCGTCGGCATCTCCTCGTCGAGCAAGGCCGCGCTCGACCGGGTCCTCGACACGCTCGGCACGAACGTGCTCACCGTGACGAAGGCCGAGTCGTTCGGCGAGACGCCCCCGCTCCCGGTCACCGCGGTCGACTCGGTCCGTCGGCAGGAGGACGTGCTCGCCGCAGCGGGGGTCGGCCGGGCCGACGACGGCCGGGTGTACCGGAACCCGTTCATCCCGCCCGCCGAGACGAAGGGCATCGGCGTGCTGGGGACCTGGGGAGACGTGCCCGAGGTCCTCGGCGGGTCGCTGGCGTCCGGGCGCTGGCTCGACACGGCTCCGGACGCACCGCCGCAGGTCGTGCTCGGAGCGTCCGCGGCACACGCGCTCGGGATCGACCAGGTGACGACGGACAGTCGCGTCTGGACCGGTGGTCGATGGCTGCAGGTCGTCGGGGTGCTCCGGCCGCTGGAACTCGCGACCGACCTCGACAACCAGGCTTTCGTGCCGCGGGACCTCGCGGCCGCGCTGGGCTTCGACGGGCACCCCACCGCCGTGTACACCCGCGTCGACCCGGATCGGGTGGCCCCGGCGCGCGACCTGCTCGCCCGGGTGGTCAGTCCGGCAGCCCCCCAGGACGTCGCGGTCACCCGACCCTCGGACGCGCTCGCCGCGAAGAACGCCACCGACGACTCCTTCACGGGCCTGCTGGTCGGGATCGGTGGGGTCGCGCTCCTGGTCGGCGGGATCGGCGTCGCGAACACGATGGTGATCACCGTGCTGGAGCGTCGGGCCGAGGTCGGCGTCCGCCGTGCGCTCGGAGCGAGACGGCGGGACATCCGGAACCAGTTCCTCGTCGAGTCGCTGCTGCTGTCGTTCCTCGGCGGTGTCGCCGGGGTGGTGATCGGGCTCGGCGCCACCGTCGTCTTCGCTCTGGCGCAGGGCTGGCCGATCGCGGTGCCGCTCTGGGCGGTCGCCGGCGGACTCGGCGCGACGGTGCTGATCGGCGGGGTCTCCGGGCTCTACCCGGCCGCGCAGGCCGCGCGGATCCCACCGACGAGCGCGCTCGCAGCAGCCTGACCGGACGACCGCGACCCGACTGCCGGACGCGACGGTCTGGAGGCCCGGTGCCGGTTCGGCGGACCGGCACCGGGCCTCCTTCCCGTGTTGGGATCATGTTGGTTACAGTACAGAACAGTTGCGTTCGAGTGGGTTTGCTGCGTACAGTGCTCGAAACCCACGGGAACGAAGGAGTTCGGGCATGTACGCAACCGAGCGGCACGACGCCATCGCCGCCGCACTGCAGACCGCCGGCCGCGTGTCCGTCACCGACCTCGCCGCGCACTTCGACGTCACCACCGAGACGGTCCGCCGTGACCTGGACGCCCTCGAGCAGGCCGGGGTCCTGCGCCGCGTGCACGGCGGCGCGGTCTCGGTCGAACGGTCCAGCCTCGTCGAGCTGAGCGTCGCCGAACGCGAGGGGCAGCACGGCCGGGAGAAGACCGCGATCGCCCGCGCCGCGATGCGCCTGGTGCCGCCCACCTTCACCGGGTCGATCGCG
Organism: Curtobacterium sp. MCPF17_052; assembly: GCF_003234085.1. Taxonomy (GTDB): domain Bacteria; phylum Actinomycetota; class Actinomycetes; order Actinomycetales; family Microbacteriaceae; genus Curtobacterium. Next base: position 96,119 of record NZ_QKSD01000005.1, on the reverse strand, counting down.
CTCGACGCCGGCACCACCAGCGGTGCCGTCGCCGCGGAACTCGCCCGGTGGCAGCCCGAGCGGGCCGGAGCGACGATCACCGTGATCACGAACTCGGTCCCGATCGCCAGCACCCTGCAGCACAGCGACCACGTCGAGCTGCACCTGCTCGGCGGTCGGGTCCGTGGCGTCACGAGTGCCGCCGTCGGGACCGCCACCGTCGACCAGATCGGGGCACTCCGACCCGACGTCGCGTTCATCGGGACGAACGGGTTGTCCGCGGGCTTCGGCCTGAGCACACCCGACGAGTACGAGGCCGCGGTGAAGGCCGCGTACGTCCTCGCCGCCCGACGCAGCGTGGTGCTCGCCGACGCCGCCAAGCACGGGGTGGAAGCCCTGATGCGCTTCGCCCGCCTCGACGAGATCGACACCGTCGTCACCGACCAGGCGCCGCCCGCCGACCTCGCCCGAGCACTCGCCGACGCCGACGTCGAGGTCGTCGTCGCATGACCGGCCGCATCGTCACCGTCACGCCGAACCCCTCGCTCGACCGGACGATCGAACTGGCCGGGGAACTCCAGCGTGGTGCCGTGCAGCGGGCCACCCGTTCCACGGCGGAGCCCGGCGGCAAGGGCGTCAACGTCTCCCGGGTCGTCGTCGCCAGCGGCGGGGACACCGTCGCGGTCCTGCCGGGCGACGAGCTCGACCCGGTGCTCGTCGGCCTGGCCGCCAGGGGCATCCCGACCGCCGCGCTGCCGATCGGTGCCGCGCTCCGCTCGAACGTCACCGTGACCGAACCGACCGGGACCACCACGAAGCTCAACGAGCCGGGTCCTTCGCTCGCCGGGCGCCTGGACGACCTGGCGGAACTCGTCGGCACCACCGCGGGGCCGACGCCGACCGGTCCGGCCGCCCGGTGGGTCGTGTTCGCCGGGTCCCTGCCGCCCGGGCTGCCCGACGACGCCCTCGCGGTGCTCGTCCGCGCCGTCCGCGCCCGGCACGGCGACGACGTCCGGATCGCGGTCGACTCCTCCGGCGTGCCGTTCACCGCGCTGCTGCAGTCCGGGGAACGGGTCGACCTGGTCAAGCCGAACGCCGAGGAGCTCGCCGAGGTCGTCGGCGGCGACCCGGAGCAGTACGAGCAGGACGCGGAGCGCGCCGCAGCTGCAGCCGCACGACTCCGGGAGCGCGGCGTCGACACGGTCCTGCTCACGCTCGGCAGCGCGGGCGCCGTCCTCGTCGACGGCACCGGTTCCTGGAGCGCCGCCGCCCCGCGCATCACGGCACGCTCCACGGTCGGTGCGGGGGACTCGGCGCTCGCCGGGTACCTGCTCGCCGAGGTCGCCGGAGCCCCGCCCGAGCGTCGACTCGCCCAGGCCGTCGCCACCGGTGCCGCCGCCGCCGGACTGCCCGGCAGCGACGTCCCGGCACTCGACGCCACCGACCCGGACGCGATCGTCGTCCACCGCCTCGGCACACCGCCGACACCGGCCGGGCACCGCCCGTCCGTCCCCGTCCCGCACGGCGCCTGACCACACGGTCCGTCGTCCCGTCGGTCCGGCCACGACCTCGGCCTCCGGGCCGGTCCGGTCCGGTCCGATCACTCGTCCCACCAGCACAGCCCGGCGCACCGCGCCACCTGCGAAGGAGCAACCCATGTCCGCTGCGCACACCACCGGCGCCGGCGACGGCGCCGACCTGATCGGTGTCGACCTCGTCGGCCTCGACGAGGACCTCGGCGCCACCTCGTCCGACGTCATCCGCATCCTCGCCGACCGCATCGCCGCGACCGGTCGAGCCGCCTCCGGCGACACCCTCGCCGCCGACGCCATCAAGCGTGAGGCGAGCGTCGGTACCGGCGTCCCGGGCGGTATCGCCATCCCGCACGCCCGGTCGACCTCGGTCACCGCTCCGACGCTGGCGTTCACCCGCCTGGCGCGGACGGTGCCGTTCGGTGCACCGGACGGCGACGCCGACGTCGTCTTCATGATCGCGGTGCCGGACGGGGCCGACAAGGACCACCTCACCGTCCTCTCCACCCTCGCCCGGGCGCTGATCCGCGACGACTTCACGGCCGCCCTCCGCGCCGCGACGACACCGCAGGACATCGTCGACCTGGTCGACCGCGAGGTGAGCGGCGAGGTCGCCGCAGCCGGCGTCGGCACCGCTGGACGAGCCTCCGGTACCCCGGCCGGCACCGCCACCGCCACCGGCCAGGAGGCCCGCCCCACGGCCGGCGCGGACACCCACGTCGTCGACAGCGACACCTCCGGCACCGGCGGGCGCCGCAAGGTCATCGTCGGGGTCACCGCGTGCCCGACCGGCATCGCGCACACCTACATGGCCGCCGACGCCCTGGTCGCCGCCGCCCAGCGCGCGGGCGCCGAGATGCACGTCGAGACGCAGGGGTCGTCCCAGGTGGAGCCGCTCGACCCGGCCCTCATCGCCCGCGCCGACGCCGTCGTCTTCGCGGTCGACGTGGACGTCCGCGACCGCAGCCGCTTCGCCGGCAAGCCGCTCGTGTCCGGCCCCGTCAAGCGCGGCGTGGACGAGCCGGACGCGATGATCGCCGAGGCCCTCCGCGCCGCCGACGACCCCAAGGCCGCCCGGGTCTCCGGCTCCGCCGCCGAGGCCGGTACCAGCACCGCGAAGGACGAGCACTTCGGGCAGTCGCTGAAGCGCTGGCTGCTCACCGGCGTCTCGTACATGATCCCGTTCGTCGCGGGCGGCGGGCTCCTCATCGCGCTCGGCTTCCTGCTGTCCGGCTACGGCATCGCACTGACGCACGGCGACGACGGTGTCAACAACGCCGTGTGGACGCTGCAGCACTCCACGCTGCTCGACCTGCCGGCGCAGGGCCTCGGGTACTACCTCGGCGCTGCGGCGTTCCAGATCGGCTCGGTGTCGCTCGGGTTCCTCGTGGCCGCCCTCGCCGGGTACATCGCGTACGCGATCGCCGACCGGCCGGGCATCGCGCCGGGCTTCGTCGCCGGGTCCATCGCCGTCTTCATGAACGCAGGGTTCCTCGGCGGCCTGGTCGGTGGCCTCATCGCCGGTGCCGCCGCCTACTGGATCGGTCGCATCCCGACGTGGCGCTGGCTGCGTGGGCTGATGCCGGTCGTGATCATCCCGCTGTTCGCGTCGATCATCGCCTCCGGCCTCATGCTCCTGGTGCTCGGCGGGCCGATCGCCTGGCTGATGACCCAGCTGACCGAGTTCCTCAACTCGCTCTCCGGAGCCTCGGCGGTGCTGCTCGGGATCATCCTCGGCCTGATGATGGCCTTCGACCTCGGTGGCCCGGTCAACAAGGTCGCCTACGCGTTCGCCGTCGCCGGACTCGGTGCCGGTTCCGCCAGCAACGTCGTGCCGTTCGAGATCATGGCCGCCGTGATGGCCGCCGGCATGGTCCCGCCGCTCGCCCTGGCGCTCGCCTCGACCGTGCTGTACCGCAACGGCTTCACCAAGCCCGAGCGCGAGAACGGCAAGGCCGCGTGGCTGCTCGGCGCCTCGTTCATCTCCGAGGGTGCGATCCCGTTCGCCGCCGCCGACCCACTGCGGGTCATCCCGGCGTCGATGGTCGGCGCTGCCGTCACCGGAGCGATCTCGATGGCCGCCGGTGTCACCTCGCGGGCGCCCCACGGTGGGATCTTCGTCTTCTTCGCGATCGGTGGCATCGGGATGTTCATCGTGGCGGTCCTGGCCGGGACGGTCGTCTCCGCGCTGGTCCTCGTGGCGCTGAAGAAGTGGGTGCGCCGGGCGCCGGCGGTGACGGATGCTGCCGCCGCCCAGGCGGCCTCGGCCGGCGAGACGGTCGGGCAGCGCGCACCGGTCGCGGTGTAGCCGCACCACCTGACGGACGGGAGGCCCGGTGCCAGCTGGCACCGGGCCTCCCGTCCGTCACGTGCTGGTGGGGACACGAGCGGCGGGACACTCCCGGAGGCTGACGCCGAGTGGTCACGAAGCGTCGTTCTGGAGGCTCGAGAACGACAGTTCATGACCACTCGGCGGAGGTGAGCGGGGTGTCGCCACCGGTGGGCGCGCCCCGCAGGCAGCCGGACTACATCGCGATGTTCGCCGTGACCGCGTCGATGTAGGCGGCGCGCTCCTCGCGGGAGTGCGGGCGGCCCGGGACGCCCGGGCGCTCCTCCCACGGCAGCGGCCCGGACTCGTGGCGGTACTCCACCCCGAGGGCGTCGAGGCGGGTCAGGTGCTCGGTCAGGCGCTCCCGGAAGTCCGCGACGTCCCGCGGCCCGGCGACGTCCGCCGACCAGAGTGCCTCGGACAGCGCGACCACGCGGGGGAACAGCTGGTAGTCGAGCCGTCGGACGGTGTCGACGTGCTCGGTCCACATGTTCGCCTGGCCGCCGATCACGTGCGCCCGCTCGGCCTCGGTCAACGACGACGGCACCGGGTCGAACGCGTAGACGTCGTCGACGGTGAGCACGATCGACACCGGGATCGGCTCGTTCGGCAGGTCGCTCTGCCGGTAGTCCAGGTACACCTGGTCGTCCGGGGTGGAGATGACGTCGTGCCCGCGACGGGCCGCGGTGACCGCTCCGCGCATGCCGCGCCAGGACACCACGGTCGCCGACTGGGAGAGCGTGCCGCCCTCGAGGATCTCGTCCCAGCCGAACGCCCGTCGCCCGTGCGACTCGATGTGTGCCGCGAGCTGTCCGACGATCCAGGCCTGCAGCTGCTCCTCGTCCTCGAGCCCGAGCTGCCGGATGCGCTCCTGCGTCCGCGGGTCGTCCTCCCACTGGTCCTTCGGGCACTCGTCGCCGCCGAGTCCGATGTAGGCGGACGGGAACAGCGCGACGACCTCGTCGAACACGTCCTCGAAGAACTGCACCGTGCTGTCGTCGGCGTTGAGGACGTCGTGCGCCACGCCCCACTCCGTCCAGACCTCGACCCGACGTTCCGGATGGACGCCGAGCTCCGGGTACGCGGCGAGGGCGGCGCGGACGTGCCCGGGCGTCTCGATCTCGGGCACGACGGTCACGAAGCGGTCCTCGGCGTAGGCGACGATCTCGCGGATGTCGTCCTGCGTGTAGAAGCCGCCGTGCGGACGGCCGTCGTACCCGGCGACCTGCAGCACCCCGTCGGCGTCGGGGACGTGCGCGCCGACCTGGGACTCCCGGCGCCAGGAGCCGACCTCGGTGAGCCGCGGGTACTTCTTGATCTCGATGCGCCAGCCCTGGTCCTCGGTGAGGTGGAAGTGCATGCGGTTGATCCGGTGCGCGGCGAGCTGGTCGATGACGCGCAGCACCTCGGCCTTGGTGCGGAAGTGCCGGGCCACGTCGAGCATGACGCCGCGCCAGGCGAACGCGGGAGCGTCCTCGACGACGGTCGCCGGCAGCGTCCACGCCGCGGTGCGGACCTGTCCTCGGCGGTACACGTCGGCGGGCAGCAGTTGCAGCAGCGCCTGGACGCCGTAGAACACCCCGGCAGCGCCGCCGCCCTCGACGGTGACGGCGTCCGGCGTGACGGTCAGGCGGAACGACTCCTCGCGGTCCTCGCCCGGTCCGGCGGGCAGGTCCTCCGGCGTCGCGGTGATCCGCAGGGCGATCACCGGCGCGTCGGAGTCGTCGGCGCCGGACAGCGGCAGCCGCGTGGAGGCTCGGAGCACCTGCTGCAGGTACTGTGCGGTCGACTCGGTGGCGGGCTCGGCGCTGATGCGCGTGCGCTCGTCGATGGTGAAGGTGCCGGACGAGTCGTTCCGGGATCGCGGTCGGGGGATCAGCATGTCGGTTCCACCATTCCTCAACGGTCTTTCGTAATGTGGAGATTATGGCGACGCACTCGAGCATGTCAACGATCGGCAGCTCCCCGGCCCTGCTCCGCAGGATGAACTCCCGCGCGGTCCTGGCCGAGTTGTTCCGGGCCGGACCCGACGTCGGGGACCCGGGGCGGGCCTCCCGGACGGTCACCGAGCTCGTCGCCGCCGTCGGTCTGACGCGGCCCACCGTCGAGGCGGCCCTGACCGACCTGGTCGCCGAGGGGTGGGTCGAGGAGCTCAAGGCCGTCGCCACCCCCAACCGCGCCGGACGACGAGCTCGACGCTTCCGCATCGACGCGCGATCCGGACTGGTGCTCGGCATCGACCTCGGCCTGCACGCCGTCGTCGGCGTCCTCGCCGACCTGCACGGCGACCCCGTCGCCCGCACCGAGCAGTTCGCCCCCACCCTGGCGCCGATCGAACAGGCCGTGGCCGCGGTCCGCGAGGTCGTCGACCGCCTGGTCGGCACCCTGCCGCCCGGACGGCTGCTCGCGGTGACCGTCTGCGTGCCCGCGATCATCGACCGCACCGGCCGGATCGTGCACACGGTCGCCGCGCCCGAGTGGCAGAGCGAGGGCATCACCGAGCGCATCGCCGCACTGGTCCCCGACGCGGTCACCGTGTTCGAGAACGACGCCAAGGCAGCGGCCCGCGCCGAGGCCGCCTGGGGCCGCCTGCACGGCGTCCGCGACGGCCTGCTCCTGGTGATGGGACGACAGATCGGCGCGGCACTGGTCGTCGGGGGCGCGGTCGCGCAGGGAGCCCACGGAGCCGCGGGCGAGGTCGGCGGACTCGCCGCGACCGGGTGGCCGGGTGCGGCGCGCGCCCTGGAGGCCCGGACCGGTCCCGGCACGGGCCCGACGTCCCCGGGTGGTCGCGGTGGCAGCGCCCTGGCGGGCGGGTCCGGCGCCGCACTGGGCGTGGAGGACGGGCGGGCCGCGGTCCGTGCGCTCGCCGCGGACGTGGCACCCGGGGTCGCGCAGCTCGTGGCGGCCGTGGACCCCGAGGTCGTGGTCGTCGGTGGCGAGGTGCTGCCCGACGGTGAGGAGTTCTGTACCGCCCTGGCCGCCGAGCTCGAGCGGTTGCCGGGCCTCGGCGTCCCGGGCGCCCCGGCGGTGGCGGTGGTGCCGTCCGGCCTCGGGCGCGACGCGGTGTCGCGGGGAGCGGTGGCGCGGTCCCTGGCGACCGCGCGGGCCGAGCGGCTGGGGCTCGGCGCGGGGCTGCACGCCGGCGTCGCCTGACCGGGCAGCGCCGCGACGGTCTGGGTGGGCGCGGCGGCCTGGGCGGACGGGGCGGGCGCGGCGGCCTGGGCGGTCGCCGCGGTCGGGGGTGGCGGGAGTGGTCGCGCGGGCGAGCCGTACACCGGAGTCTGTCAGCCCGCTCAGGCAGGGTGACGGGATGACGACTGCCGTGCCCTCGACCGTCGCCCACGCCGGCGTCCCGACCGCGTCCTCCGGGTCAGGCGGTGGCCCGGACCCCGACATCGGCGGGCTGACCGGCCTGGTCCTGCAGGTCATCGACTCGATGGGGGAGTGGGGCGTCGCCCTCATGCTCTTCATCGAGACGGTGTTCCCTCCGATCCCGTCCGAGGTGATCCTGCCGCTGGCCGGGTTCCTCGGGGGTGCCGGCCGGATGGACCTGACGCTCGTGCTGGTCCTGGCGACCGCAGGGTCGTACGTCGGGGCGCTCGTGCTCTACTGGCTCGGCGCGGTGATCGGCTTCGACCGGACCGTCCGCTGGTTCGGCAAGCTGCCGCTCGTCGACGAGGACGACTTCCGGAAGGCGGCGTCCTGGTTCCACCGGCACGGCAAGAGCGCGGTGTTCTTCGGGCGTCTGGTGCCGGTCGTGCGGAGCCTGATCTCGCTGCCGGCTGGGGCCGACCGGATGCACCTCGGCACCTTCAGCCTGTTCACCGTGCTCGGCAGCGGGCTCTGGAACTCGATCCTGGTCCTCGGCGGCGCAGCCCTCGGCACCCAGTACGAGCGCGTCGAGGCGTACACCGAGTGGATCGACCGGGCCGTGTACCTGGCGGTCGTCGTGATCGTGGTGGCGTTCGTCGTCCGTCGGGTCCGACGCGGCCGGGCCGCAGCGCGGTCGACCGCGTCGGAGTAGCCGGCGGGGGTGGTGGCCCCTAGGCCTTCGTGAGCGCCGACTCCTTGTGGGCCGCCTTCTTGCCGGACTTCTCGGACTCGATGATCCAGTACGGGTCGTCGTCGGTCGGCTTGAAGGCCTGCCCGTCGAACTCGAAGTCCGCGGTCTTCTTCTCGACGAGCTTGCCCGTCGTCGTGCCCTGGGACGTGTTCCAGTGCACTTCGTCGCCCTTGCGCATGTCGGCCTCCCGCCTCGTCCGGACCGGCTGTCCGGGACCCGGACGGTACCCGGGCCGCTCCACAGGACGCTGGCACCATCCCTGATGCGCAGTTGTGCCCCGAGGACGGGTCACATTCGGGTAACCGAGCCTCGGATCGACGGGGCCGCGCGTACCGTTGCCGAGGAGTCACACCGCGAGGACCGACGCGGATCCGGACTCCCGAAGGATCGACGAACGCATGAGCTTGGCCACCGACACCGCGCGAGCGGACACCGTTCTGGCAGGACGGTACCGCCTCGTGAAACTGATCGGCACGGGCGGCATGGGCTCGGTGTACGAGGCACGTGACGAGCACACCTACCGCGCCGTCGCCGTGAAGATGTTCGCGACGCCGGAGCGCATGACCACCGCCGACCGGGTCCGCCAGGAGCGCGAGATCCGCCTGCTCAGCATGCTCTCGCACCCGGGCCTCATCCCGCTCTACGACGCCGGCACCCACGACTTCGAGGACGGCCCGCACCGCTTCATCGTGATGGAGCTCATCGCGGACGCCACCCTGCTGCGCCGCCTGGCCGAGGGCCCGCTGCACAACTACGAGGTCGCGGACCTCGGGGCGCAGCTCGCCGATGCACTGGCCTACGTGCACTCCCGCGGGATCGTGCACCGGGACGTCAAGCCCGCGAACATCCTGCTGAGCGACGAGGGTGCGTCCGGGTTCGTCCGGACCGTCAAGCTCACCGACTTCGGCGTCGCGCACTTCGTCGACGGCTCCCGGCTGACCAACGACGGCACGATCATCGGCACCGCCGCGTACCTGTCGCCGGAGCAGGTCGCCGGCGAGCCCATCAGCTACGCCACCGACGTCTACTCGCTCGGCCTGGTGCTGCTCGAGTCGCTGACGGGCGTGCAGGAGTACTCCGGCACCGTCATCGAGGCAGCCCTCGCCCGGCTCCGCCGCGACCCGCAGGTCCCCGACACCGTCGCCTCCGAGTGGCGGGAACTGCTCACCCTGATGACCGCACGGGACCCGGCACGCCGGCCCACGGCGGTCGCGGTCGCCCGTGCCCTGCGCGGCGGGTCGACGCAGGTCACCGGTCCGGTGCCGCTGGGACCCGACCGGGAGGTCCGCCGCAAGGAGCACCGCATGCACCGGGCCGCCCACCGGCACGCCCGGCGCGGCACGTTCGACGTGGTCCGGCGCTGGCGTCGACGGAACGTGCTGGCCGCGTCGGCCACCGCGCTGGCGGTCGCGGCGGCCTGCGTCGGCAGTTACGTCGTCGGCGTGCTGCACTGAGCGGGAGCACGAGCCGCCCCCCACTGGCTGCTCGCCGCGGCCGATCAGGCAGGATGGGTGCATGAGCGACCAGCGATGGATCAAGATCTGCGGCCTCTCCACCCCGGAGACGGTCGACGCCGCCGTCGAGGCCGGGGCGGACGCCGTCGGGTTCGTCTTCGCCGCCGGCAGCCCCCGCACCGTCACCGCCGACACCGCGAAGGAGCTCGCCGAGCGCCTGCCGGACGGCGTCGACGCCGTCGGGGTGTTCCGTGACCAGCCGATCGACGAGGTGGTCGGCATCGCCTCGGCCGTCGGGCTCACCACCCTGCAGCTGCACGGCCGCGAGTCCGCGTCGGACTTCGCCCGCGCCCGCGACGCCGGCTTCTTCACGATCCGCGCCCTCGCTGCCGCTGACTACCTGGCCGAGACCGCGGAACAGCGCACCGCGTTCGACCACGACCTGCTGCTGCTCGACGCGGCCGTCCCCGGCAGCGGGCACCTGGTCGACCCGGCGACGCTGACCGGCACCGTCGACGAGGCGTGGATCCTGGCCGGCGGCCTCACGCCGGAGAACGTCGCGGGTCTCGTGCAGCGCCTCGACCCCGACGGCGTCGACGTGTCGAGCGGTGTCGAGTCCGGACGCGGCGTCAAGGACGTGCGTGCGATCCGGGCGTTCGTCGAGGCGGTCCGCAGCATCCCCTGACGGTCCGACCGTTCTGACGGGTCGCCGGTCCGCCGATCCGCCGGTCCGATGACCTGACGACGTCGGGGGGCCTCCCGGCCGGGAGGCGCGTCAGGCGGTCCGGAGGGTCGGGATCAGTCCGCGGAGGAACGCGTCGGTGTCCTCCCAGCCCTCCACCGCGTGGCAGGGGACACCGAGCGCCTTGACGGGGTAGTCGTTGCCCTCGGGGTCGAGCCGGTCGCCGACGAAGAGCATGTCGTCGAGCGCGATGCCGGTGATCTCGGCCAGGCGCTGCATGCCGTACGCCTTGTCGATGCCCTTGCGGGTGATGTCGACGCTGGTGGAGCCGCCGGAGCGGACCTCGAGGTCGGGGAGCTCGGCCTGCACACGGCGGCGGAGGTCGTCCTTCTTCGCTCCGGTCGGGTCCCACTGCTTCTTGACGTCCACCGGGGCGGCCTGGCCGAGCGCCGAGAACGTCACCTGCGACCCGCGGTCCTCGAGGATCGCGCCCCACGTCTCGGACTCCCAGTAGCCGGCGTCCTTCGCCTGCGCCTCGACGGCGGCGAGGGCACGGGCCTTCTCATCGTCGGTGAGGTCCTCGGCGTACTGCAGCACCCAGTCCTGTTCCCACGCGTAGTACCGGGTGCCGCACGTCGGCAGGAGGTGCAGGTCGTCGAGACGCAGCCCCGGACGCTTCCGGAGCGGCGTGACGAGCTGCTGTTCGAACTGCTGGAAGTTCCCGCCGCTGATGACGGCGACGGGAACGACGTCGAGCAGCGCGGCGAACGTCTCGAGCATCTGCGGATCGAGCGGGGACTTCGACGGCGCGAGCGTGTCGTCGAGGTCGAAGGCGACGAGGCGAGGTGCGGACATGCCCTCGATCATGCCAGGCGACTACTCCTTGACGAGCACGACCTCGTCGAGGGGGATCCGGGTGCGCGGGGCGACCTCGCGCTCTGCTGCCTTCTCGTCGAGCTGCGCGGCGTCGGCGACGTGACCGATCGCGGTGACCGTCACCGGGACGAGGTGTTCCGGCAGGTCGAAGGCGGCGCGGACCGCGTCGACCTCGAAGCCGCCCATCTGGTGCAGGTGCAGACCCTCGGCGTGTGCCTGGACGGCGAGTGCGGCGACGGACTGGCCGAGGTCGTACTCCGCCCAGCGTCGCGCCTCGCCGTCGGCCGTCACCGGCTCGGCGATCGCGACCAGGAGTGCGCCGGCGCGGTGCGCCCAGGCACCGTTGAAGCCCATCAGCGTGGCGTGGATCGCGTCGAAGGTGCGCGTGCCGCGACGACCGACGATGAACCGCCGGGGCTGGGTGTTGGCAGCCGACGGCGCCCAGCGAGCGGCCTCGAGGAGGGCATCGAGCTGCGCGTCCGAGATCGTCGCGGTCTCGTCGTAGGAGCGCGGGCTCCACCGTTCCTCGAGCAGGGGCACGAGGGGCTGGCTGGAGTCCGTGGAGCGGGAGAGCGTCGTCTGCGTGGTCATGGTTGCCCGAACAACCGTGGGATCACCGGTATTTCCCGACGCGCCTGCGAAGATGGGCAGGATGAGTGGCGTCCTGATCGGCTTCGCGATCATCGCCGCCGTCATCGTGACCGGCTACGGCGTCGGTCGCGCCGGACTGCTCGGACCGCACGCGCAGTTCGTGCTGAGTCGGCTGGCGTTCTTCGTCCTCATGCCGTGCCTGCTGTTCCACACGATCGCCACGGCCGACGTCCGGACGCTGTTCTCGCCGATGCTCGCCGTGTCGGCGATCACCGCGCTGTCCGTCGCCGCCGGCACCGCCCTGGTCTTCGCGCTCGTGCTCCGGCGGCCGCTCACCACCACGACCGTCGGGGCACTCGCCGCCTCGTACTCGAACGCCAACAACATCGGGCTGCCCGTCGCCGTCTACGTCCTCGGTCAGGCGACCGCCGTGGTGCCGGTGATCATGCTCCAGCTCGTCGTGATGGCCCCGATCGCGCTGACCGTGCTCGACGCGGCCACGGCCTCCGGTGGCGGCTGGCGACGTCGGGTGCTCGGGCCGGTGTCGAACCCGCTCATCATCGCGTCGCTGCTCGGCCTGCTCTGCTCCGTCACCGGCGTCACGCTGCCGGACCCGGTGCTCGAGCCGTTCGCCCTGGTCGGCGGCGCGGCGGTCCCGGTCGTGCTGCTCTCGTTCGGGATGAACCTGCACGGCGCGGCACCGCTCCGGGAGGCGGCCACCCGGGTCGACGTGCTGCTGGCGAGCGGCGTGAAGCTCCTGGTGATGCCGGCGGTCGCGTTCCTGCTCGCCCGGTACGCCTTCGGGCTCGACGACCAGCGCGTGTTCGTGCTCACCGTCCTCGGCGGGTTGCCGGCGGCCCAGAACGTCTTCAACTACGCCCAGCGGTACGGGGCCGCGGTGCCGGTCGCACGGGACGTGGTGCTGCTCACGACCGTCGGGTCGGTGCCGGTCCTGGTCGGGATCGCGGCGCTGCTGAACCCGTAGGGCGTGCGGCCGCGCCGTCGGACCGCGCCAGCCCGGGCCGGCAGTCTTCCGCCGAGGGGTCACGGAGTGTCGGCTGGGGGCGGCTTGAGCGACAGGGTGTGACCGCTCGGCGGGAGTGAGCGGGGTGTCGTGGAGCCGCAGAGGCCGGTCGGGAGGCGCGGAGCGGGGCCGGGACGCGCCTCCCGGCCGGTCAGAAGATCATCGGGCGGTCGTCGTCCAGGACCGTGTCGAGGTCCAGGTCGACCGACACCGGAACGTGGTCGCTCGGGGCATCGCCCTTGCGCTCGTCGCGGTGGATGGTGGCGCCCACCGTCACGTCAGCGAACGCCTGCGAGCCCATCACGAAGTCGATGCGCATGCCCTCGTTGCGGGGGAAGCGGAGCTGCTTGTAGTCCCAGTACGTGTACCCGGTGGGCACGAGCGGCCGGACGACGTCCTGCAGGCCGCGCTCCTCGAACGTGCGGAACGCCGCACGCTCCGGCTCGCTGACGTGCGTGGAGCCCTCGAAGACACGCATGTCCCAGACGTCCTCGTCGAGCGGTGCCACGTTCCAGTCGCCCATCAGCGCGAGGGGCAGGTCGGGCTCGGCCTGCAGCCACTCGGCGGTGCGGTCGGCCAGCTGCGCCAGCCAGTCGAGCTTGTACGTGTAGTGCGGGTCGCCGAGCTCACGGCCGTTCGGGACGTACAGGCTCCACAGTCGGACGCCCTCGACCGTGACACCGATGGCACGAGCTTCCACGGGCAGGTCCGGGCCCTCCTGCCCCTTGAGGAATCCCGGCTGGCCGGGGAAGTCGCGGGTGACGTCCTCCATCGGCAGCCGGCTGGCGAACGCGACGCCGTTCCACTGGTTCAGGCCGTGCGCCTCGACCGTGTAGCCGGCGGCCTCGAACGCCTCGACCGGGAACTGCTCCGGCTTGCACTTGATCTCCTGCATGCCGAGGACGTCGACGTCCTCCCGCACCAGCCAGTCGACGACCCGACCGACTCGGGTGCGGACGGAGTTGACGTTCCAGGTCGCGACGCGCATGGGATCGAACCTACCGGGAGCGACCGACCGGCCGCCCGGGGCGGCCCTGTCGGCGGACACGCCCCGGTGGCAGGGTGTTGCCTGGACCCACATCAGACCAGCACCGCAGGAGGCACTCATGGCAACGACGGCGGACTCCGACCGCGTGGACGGCACGACCACCGGCAGCACCACCACCCAGGTCACCGCGAAGGGCCGCACGATCATCGACGACGCTGTCGTCGCGAAGGTCGCCGGCATCGCCGCCCGCGACGTGGCCGGCGTGGTCGCCCTGGGCGGCAACACCGCGCGGGCGTTCGGCGCGATCCGTGACGCCATCGGCTCGAGCGACCTCGGCCAGGGCGTCCGCGTCGAGGTCGGCGAGACCCAGGCCGCCGTCGACCTGACCCTCGTCGTCGCCTACCCGATGCCGATGCAGCAGGTCGCCTCCGCGGTCCGCCAGGCCGTGACCGACGCCGTCACCGACCTGGTCGGACTGCAGGTCACCGAGGTCAACATCGCGATCGTCGACGTCGACATCCCCGCGCTCGACGCCCCCGCCACTGCGCCTGAGACGCGCGTCCGGTGAACACCACCGTCGTCGGCATGGCCGTCGGGGCGGTCCTGGCGATCGTCGCCCTGACGCTCGGCTTCTGGGCGTTCGTCGTGGTCGCCGTCGCCATCGCGCTCGGCGGCCTGATCGGCCGCATCGTCAGCGGCGACGTCGACGTCCGCCGCCTGCTCGACGTGCTCCGCGGTCGCCGGAGCTCCTCGTGAGCGCAGCCGCGCTGCCCGGCACCGACCGGATCGCGTCCCCGGCACTCGTGCACACCGCCCAGGCCGTCGCCGCCGAGGCGCTCCGTGCACCGCTCCGGGAGGTCCGTGCCCGGGTCGTCGACGACGGTCGCGGTGCGCTGGCGGTCGAGGTCACCAGCCCGCTCGTGCTGCCGGCACTCGGCTCGCACACCGTCCCCGACGAGCCGGTCCTCGCCACGGCGCACCGCGCCCGCGCCACCATCGCCGAGCGTCTGCGGACGATCACGGGGCGGAAGGTCGAGCGCGTCTCGGTGACCTTCTCGTCCGCCGTCCTGGACGTCCCACGGAGGGTCCGGTGAGCCCGGAGCTCGGCAAGGACACCCCGCCCGCGGACGACGACCGCTTCGTGCGTCGCATGGTCCGGCGCGAGACGTCGGCGTCAAGGACACCCTCCGTCGTCGCCGCGATGGTCCTGCTCCTGGTGCTCGCCGCGGCCGTGGGGACCGCCGCGGTCGTCGTCTTGCTCGACGAGCGCATCGCCGGCATCGACCCGCGAACCGTCGTGGACACCGCCGTCCGGGCCCCGGCCGGCCTGATCGACGCCGTGGTCGTCGCCGTCGGTGCCGTCATCGCCCTGGTCGGCCTCTGGTTCCTGCTGCACGGGCTCCTGCCGTCCCGACGACCCCGGCACGCGGTCCGCTCGGCCCGACTCGGTGTGGTCGTCGACGACGAGGTCCTGGCCTCCGCCGCAGCCCGCGCCGCCCGCGCCGCGACCCGTCTCGCGCCGGATGCCGCCGTCGGCTCCGTCGGTCGCCGGACGCTCGACGTCGTGCTGCTGCCGGCCTCCGGGGTGGACGTCGCCGCGCTCGCCGCCACCGAGGCCGTGGAACGCGAACTCGCCGCCGTCGACGCCGTCCCCCCGCTCACCGCACACGTCCGCGTGCGCTCCACCGGCCGGATCGACGGATGAACGGCACGAACCGCGCACTGAACCGGGTCGTCCTGGTCCTGGTCGGCCTGGTGTTCCTGGCGCTCGGGGCCGCCGTCGTCCTGGTGCAGACGCTGCCCGCCGCGGCGGACCTCTGGCAGACGGCCGCGGACCGGACGCTCGGCGGCGTCCGGTCCGGCGCTGCCGACTCGTCCGCGTGGTGGTGGGCGCTCGGCGGCGCCGTCGTCCTCGGTGTCCTGGCGCTGCTCGTGCTCAGCGCGATCGGGGGTGGCCGCACCGGCACGGTCCTGCAGGACGACGGGCCCGACGGTTCACTGCCCGGTCAGGTCCGGATCGAGGCCGCGGCGGTCGAACACGCGCTCTCCGCCGCCATCAGCCCGCTGCCGCAGGTCGCGTCCCTGGCGGTCGACGTCCGGCGCGTCCGCCGCCGCACCGCGATCCGGATCGTCGTCCGTACCGGGCGCGGAGCACCACCACGAGAGGTCGTCGACCGCGTCGAGGACGTCGTCCGCGACCTGGACGCACTGCTCGGACAGCGGTTGCCGGTGCTGCTCCGGATCGTCCGCGGGGGCTCCTCGCGCCCGGACCGGGTGCGCTGACCCGTGGAGCGACCGGACGACCTGGCCGGCCGCGGTGGGCAGCCGGACGAACCGGTCACGGTCCCGGACGCCGTCGCCGAGGTCGCCGACGGCCGGACCCTCGTGCCGGTGTGGGTCAACTCTGCTGGCGGCACGACCTTCCGGATCGGCCCGTCGCCCGACCGTGCCGAGGCGTACGTGAAGTGGGTGCCGCCGCACCACGCGCCCTGGATCGCCGCCGAGGTCGCCCGACTGCGGTGGGCCGGCCGGTGGCTCACCGTGCCCGAGGTCGTCGACCACGGAGCGGACGGGTCCGGCGCCTGGATGACCACCCGGCCGGTCGTCGGGTGGAGCGCCGTCGACCCGCGGTGGCACGACGACCCGCGCAGGGCGGTGATCGCGGTGGGGGAGGGGCTCCGAGCGATGCACGAGACCCTGCCCGTCGCGTCGTGCCCGTTCGTCTGGTCGACCGGGGAACGACTCGACCGGGCCCGGGCAGCCGGACGCGACGTCGACGCGATGGGCCCGCAGCCGGAGACCGACCAACTGGTCGTCTGCCACGGTGACGCCTGCACGCCGAACACCCTGGTCGGCGACGACGGTCGGTGGATCGGGCACGTGGACCTCGGCGCCCTCGGGGTCGCGGACCGGTGGGCCGACCTGGCGGTGGCGTCGATGAGCCTCGGGTGGAACCACGGCCCCGGGTGGGACGACCTGTTCCACGAGGCGTACGGGCTGCCGCAGGACCGGGACCGGACGGCCTGGTACCGCATGATGTGGGAGCTGGACGTCGACGACGTCGACGATCCGCGCGGTGCGGGAGGGGCCTCCCGGCCCTGACCGCAGGAGGCGCGGACTAGAAGCCGACCCCGCGAGCCGCCATGAACCCGACCGGGTTCACGGTGCCGCCGCCGACGTGCGTCTCGAAGTGCAGGTGGCAGCCGGTCGAGTTGCCGGTCGACCCGACGAGCGCGATCAGGGCACCAGCGCCCACCCGCTGCCCGGGGGCGACCCGGAACCCGCCGTCGACGATGTGGCCGTAGGCCGTCTTGACGCCGCCGCCGTGGTCGATGCGGACGTAGTTGCCGTAGCCGCCGTACCGGCCGACGTACTCGACGGTGCCGGCGGAGGCGGCGACGATCGCGGTGGAGCAGCCGCTGCCCAGGTCGAGGCCGTCGTGCATGGCGACCGCACCCGTGTACGGGTTCACGCGGACGCCGTAACCGCTGGTGATCCAGCCACCGGCCGGGCGGACCCAGCCGGACCCGGAGCCGGAGCCCGGTGCCGCCCCGCCGCCACCGGCGGACGGAGCGCCGCTGCCACCGCTGCCACCGCCGCCCTGGTTCGCCGCAGCCGCGGCAGCCGCCGCCTGCTGGGCACGCAGCTGGCGGGCCAGCTCGGCCTCGAGCGCCTTGCGCTTGCGCTCTTCCTCGGCCTTGCGGATCCGCTCGCCCTTCTCGTACTGGGCCTCGGT
The DNA here is from genome assembly GCF_003234085.1 of Curtobacterium sp. MCPF17_052. GTDB lineage: Bacteria > Actinomycetota > Actinomycetes > Actinomycetales > Microbacteriaceae > Curtobacterium. Next base: position 78,862 of record NZ_QKSD01000005.1, on the reverse strand, counting down.
CGTGGCGCGGCCCGACGTCAGCGAGGTGAGCTGCGCCTCGAGCCGGGACTTGTTGTCCTCTTGCTCGTCGTAGGCGGCCTGGGCACGGTCGGATGCGGCCTGCGCTTCGCCCATCCGGTCCTGCGCGGCCTGGGCGAGGTCCTTCAGCGCGACGGCTGCCCGGTCGGCCTGGTCGGTGAGGGAGCGGGCGACGGATGCGTCGGTGGTGGCCGCGGTCTCGACGCGTTCGGCCTGCTCGGACAGCTTGCTCAGTGCTCCGAGGTCGTAGAGCAGGTCGCGGGTGCCTTCGCCCCCGGTGATCACGCTGGTCGTGACGTCGCCACCGCCCGAGCGGGCCATCTGCGCGGCGAAGCGGCCGGCCTGCGCCGCGCTGGCGTCGGCGATCTCGGCGTGCTCCTCGGCGTCGTCGCGGAGCGCCTGCTCCTTCTCGGCGGCGCGGAGGGCCTTGCGCTGCGCGGCCTCGAACGCGGCACCGAGTCGATCCGCCTCGGCCTTCGCGGCGTCCGCCTCTTCCGACAGGCTGGCGATGATGCCGCGGATCTCGACGATCTGGGACTGCTTGGCGGACTCCTTGCCCCGGGCCGCGAGGACGTCATCCCACGACGGGTACGAGGCGGCCTGCGCGACCGGTGCGTCGAGGACCAGCGAGCCGACCAGGCCGGCGATCGCGAGCGCGGTGGCGAGCAGGCGTCGGCGGCCCGCGGAGGCGGAGCGGGGACGGGAGGCGGGGACCACGGTGCGAGACATCGGAACGGAGCCTATACATCCCCACAGGTGGAACCCTGCGGCGACGCTCCGCTGTGGACGACACGGGCGCGAGATCGGGATGTGGAGGGTGCGTACCCCGGTGCCCCGGACCGAGGCGTGAGGGCTCCCGTCGCGCAGGACCCGCCCGTTCAGAACCCGCGGTCGCGCAGGATCTGCTCGGCCGACCCGACGACCCGCTTCCGCAGCACGTCGGCGCCCCGGGTGTCCGCGTAGTCGTACACGTCGTACCCGGTGCAGTGCGTGATCGTCGCCGGGCGTCCGAGCGAGTCCTCGACCGGGGTCGTCCAGACGTCCCCGGAGCCGATCACGACGTAGTCCGGGCGGGCGTCCCGGTAGGCGCCGAGGTCGACGAGCCACGGGTAGGTGTCGAACGAGTCGCGGACCTGCAGCAGTCGGACGTCCTGCTCCGCGTAGGCCGCGAGCGGACGCACCGTCCAGAACTGACCGACGCCGACCGGGTCGCGACCCTCGTTCCGCTGCGCGTCGACCCAGCGGTCCAGGCAGGCCACCGGCGTGTACCGCGCCGCTGCCACGGTCCTGACCGTGCCGGGTGTCACGGCGATCCCGAGGACGAGCACCGCGGCGGCCGCGACCGCCAGCGCGGTCCGGAGACCGCGCACCGGTCGGTGCAGCCGGGTCCGACGGACGGCGGTCCGGGTGAGTTCGCACACGGCGACGACGGCCAGGAGCGGCATCGCGACGACCGGCTCGAGGTAGCGCGGTGTCTCCGAGCCGGCGACGACCACCCCGACCGACACGGCCACGATCGTCACCAGGGGCAGCGCGGTCGCCACGAGCACCGTCCGGGAGGTCCGTGCGCGCCACGCCCAGGCCGTCCCGCCGGCGCTCAGCAGCACCCCGAGCAGCATGAGCAGCAGTCCGGCGTCCCCGGCCGCCGACGCCGCCCGGTCGTCGGTGAGCGAGGCGAAGAACGCCGCGGTCGCCCCGGCCCGCTCCGGGTGCACGTAGGTCGAGGGGTCGAGGGAGACGAACGGCCGCAGCGGGATCCGCAGGAGGTACCCGAGGACGGCACCGAGCGTCAGCGTCACCGAGACCCAGGTCGCCGGTCGCCAGGGCACGCGGCGGGCGAGCGCGAGCAGTGCCAGCGTCACGACGACCGGTCCGGCCGACCACGGCACGTACAGCGGGTTGGACGCCGTGCTCAGCGCCGCCACCAGCCCGAGCGTCGCGAGGACGGGGACGGAGGCCCGCCCGGTCCGCACCGTCCGGAGGACCAGGACGGCGGTCCCGAGCATCGCGAGCACCGCGCCGTAGTAGTAGGTCGTCGTGAGGAGCAGCGAGGCCAGCTCGAGCGAGGTCGCGGTCGCCGAGGACTCGGTCAGCACGAGCATGGTCAGCAGGACGACGGCGACCACGGACACGGCGACCCGAGCCGGGCGACCGGCCGACGGCATGAGTTCGTTCGCCGCTGCCCGGACGAGGGCGTACACGGCCAGCAGGACGAGGACGCCGTTCAGCGCCAGGGCCTGCTGCGGTGTCGCGGTCACGGCCGCGGTCGCCAGGTAGACCGGCAGTTCGGGGAAGAAGAACAGCGCCGGGGACATCGCCCACTCGAACGGCTGTCCGAGCGCGATCGACCGCGCCACCAGCGGCAGGAGCACCGAGTCCCCGTCGTACCAGAGGAGCGCCACCCGGGCCGTGGCGAGCACGTGACGCAGGGCGAGGACCGCGAGCACCAGCGCGAGGACCGCTCCGAGGGCCTCCTGCGCGACCGCCCGGACGACGGTGGATCGGGGGCGGCGGTCGCCGGCCTCGATCGGTCGGACGCCGTCCCGCGGACGGGCGAGGGGCATGACCGGAGCGTACCGGCGTCGGCATCGGAGCAGCCGGACAGTGCGCCCGGGTGAGCGCGGAACGGCCGTCGCCGCTACCCTTGACCACCGTGACCCACGCGCGCGAGCAGTTGATCGAGCACATCAAGGCCGATGCGGTCTTCCACGGCGACTTCACGCTGACCAGCGGGAAGCAGGCCTCCTACTACATCGACCTCCGCAAGGTGAGCCTCGACCACCGCGTCGCGCCCCTGATCGGCCAGGTCATGACCGAACTCATCGCGAGCGTCCCGGACGTCGACGCCGTGGGTGGTCTGACGATGGGCGCCGACCCGATCGCGAGCGCCGTGCTGCACCAGTCCGCGGCACGTGGCGGCTCGTACGATGCCTTCGTCGTCCGCAAGGAGCCCAAGGACCACGGCCGCGGCCGTCAGGTCGAGGGCCCCGACGTCCGCGGCAAGCGCGTCATCGTGCTCGAGGACACCTCGACCACCGGTGGGTCCCCGCTCAAGGCCGCCGAGGCGCTCGAGCGCGAGGGCGCCGTCATCGCCGCCGTCGCCGTCGTCGTCGACCGGGACACCGGCGCCAAGGAGAAGATCGAGGCGGCCGGCTACCCGTACCTGGCGGCGATCGGGCTGGCCGACCTGGGGCTGTCCGCGTGACCGAGGAGCGTCCGGAGGGGCGCGACGAGTCCGACCGGTCGGTCGCGCCCGAAGACGGGGGCGACGGACAGGAGGCTCGGCGCGGTCCCGACCCGGACGCTCCGTTCCACGGTCTCCGCAGTGCGGCGGACATCTTCGGCGCGCCGATCACCGAGGAGGAGTGGCCGTCCCGCCGTGAGCGTCGTGAGGCTGAACGTGCCGCTCGGCAGGCGGGACAGCCGGAGCCGGAGCCGTTCACGGCCCCCGCGTCGGTACCGGCCTCCGCGCCGCAGGCCGACCACGAGCACGACGACGTCGTTCACGAGCTCGACGACGTCCGTCACGGGCAAGCCGACGACGTGCACGGGCAGGCCGATGCCGCGGCGGAGCCGGACCCCGCGGCGACCCAGGCCATCTCGATGCCCGAGGAGCTGGCGCTGCCGGGTGGTGTCGCGGGCCGGGTGCCGCCGCCCGCCGCCGTGCCGCCGGTGTCGAACGCCCCGGACCCCCGCGCGATCTCGCTGCCCACCGCCCGGTCCGATCGTGACCTCCGTGCTGCCGAGGCCCGGGCGATCGAGGACGAGCGCCGCCGCACCGACCCGGACGGCGTCGGTCGTGACGACGTCGACTGGCTCGGCCGTGCCCGTCCGACCGCGGGCGTTGACGGCGGGACGCCGGTGCCGCCCGCGTTCCACGGTGGTCCCGACGCGCAGCCGGTCGGGGTGCAGGGCGCGCTGCCGCCCACGTCCGAGCCGCCGACCTTCACCGAACTCCTGCGTCTCGGGGACGACGTCGATGCCGCGCCGCAGGCCGACCGTCCGTTCGACTGGTCCCTGCTGGACGACCAGACCGGCGAGGTCCCGACGACGCTGACCCGTGACGCGTTCGACACGAACCTCGTCGCGGCGGACTCCTGGGCGACGGGCGCCCCGGTCGCTGCCGAGCCGGTCGTCGATCCGGTCGTCGAGCCCGCTGCGGTCGTTCCGACGGAGCCGGCCCGCCAGTCCGGTCAGGGCACGGTCCCCGAGCACGACCGCACCGATGAGCGCACCGATGAGCGGACGACCCCCTCCGGCTCGAGCTGGTCCCTGAGCGACGACGCGGCCCGCACCGGCGAGGTGTTCCCCGGTGACGTCGAGGTCGTCGTGCACGACACGGCCCCCGGCGACGACGACTTGGCCGACGACGACTTGGCCGACGACGACCTCGCCACCGTCGACGACCATGACGACGACGACGACCTCGACGACGACCGCGGCGCGGCCCCCACCGCCGCGTTCTCGCCGCGCTCGGCCGCAGCCGTCCCACCGCCCTCGGTGCTGCCGACGCCCGCGGTCCCGTGGTGGGAAGCCGAGGACGACGACACCGACCGACGCTCGGCCGTCCCGCCGCTCGTCGAACCCCAGCGCCAGCCCGAACGCCAGGCCCAGCGCCAGCCCGAACGCCAGGCCCAGGCCGGGCCGCAGCCGCGCGGCCCGGAGTCGTCCGCCCCTCGTCAGGACCCGACCCCCGCGTGGCCGATCCCGGACTGGCAGACGCCCACGCCCGCTCCGACGGACCCGTCGTTCCGGCTCGACGGCGGCGTCGACGGCGCGCACGGCCCGGCTCCCGAGGACATCGACCAGTCCGAGTGGCAGGGCCGTGAGACGAGCGACACCGGCGTCATCAAGGACCTCTTCGGCACCGAGGCGATCCAGCAGCTCCGTGACGCCGACGCCTCCCGCCCGGAGGACACCAGCACCCGGATGATGCCCGCCGTCGTCGCGCCGCAGGCCGGTGCCGCCGCGGACGGCCCGGGAGCAACCGGCGCCGACCGCGACAACTTCATCAACGAGGGCTTCGCCCGCCTGCAGAACGAGGGGCGCCGGGGCAAGCAGCTCCTGGTCTACGGCTCGATCGCGATCATCGTGGTGCTCCTGCTCCTCGTGCTGCTCATCACCTCGTGGATCCGCGGCAACACGATCGACGAGCACCCGGCCTCGCCGTCGAGCAGCCCGGCCGCGGCGCTCTCGGTGCAGCCACCGGCCGCACCACCCGTCACCGGAGACTGACCGCACGCACCACGTGACGGACGGGAGGCTCCCCACCCGCTGGTGGGGAGCCTCCCGTCCGACGGTCGGTCGCAGGGCGCGACCGTGATCCGGTCAGGACGCCGCGGGGACGGCCGCCGAGACGTCGGTGAGCGTCTGCAGCTCCTCGGTGCTGAGGTCGAGTTCAGCCGAGGCGAGGAGCGCCGGCAGCTGCTCCGTGTTGCGCGCCGAGGCGATCGGGGCGACGACGTCCGGCTGCGCCTGCAGCCAGGCGAGCGCGACCGTGGCGATCTCGGCGGAGTGCGCCGCCGCGATCTCGGACAGGGCGTCCACGACGGCCAGGCCCTGGTCGGAGAAGTAGCCGGAGACCTGGCGCTCGCGGTCCTTGCCGACGAAGTCCTCCTTCGTCCGGTACTTGCCGGTCAGGAACCCGGCGGCGAGGGCGAAGTACGGCACGACGCCCAGGTGCTCCCGCGCCGCGAGCGGTGCGATGTCGGACTCGTACGGCTCGCGGTTGACGAGGTTGTAGTGCGGCTGGATCGCGACCGGCACGGCCAGGTCGTGCTGCTTCGCGATCCGGATCCACTCCGCGGCGCGCTCGTCCGAGTAGTTCGAGATCGCGGTGTGGCGGACCAGGCCCTCGCGGACGAGCTGATCGAACGCGCGGACCGTCTCCTCGAGCGGGGTGTCCTGGTCGTCGGCGTGCGCGTAGTAGAGGTCGATCCGGTCGGTACCGAGCCGCTGCAGGCTCGCACGTGCGGCCTTCGCGACGTTGTCCGCCGACAGCCCGGGGAACTGCGGGTGCTGCGACACCTTCGTCGCGATCGTCACGTCGTCGCGCTTGCCCGACGCGGCGAACCACGATCCGATCACGGTCTCGGACTCGCCGCCGGAGTTGCCCTCGCCCCACGCGGAGTACACGTCCGCGGTGTCGACGAAGTCGCCGCCGGCACCCGTGTAGGCGTCGAGGACCCGGTGCGAGGCCTCCTGGTCCGCGGTCCAGCCGAAGACGTTGCCGCCGAGGGCGAGGGGGAAGACGGTGAGGTCGCTGGAGCCGATACGGGGCATGGTAGGAGTCCTTCCAGGTTGGTACGATCTCGTCCACGCTATGCCCCTCGCCGGGCTGCCACTCAGGTGCGCGGGGTGAGGTGGAGGAGCCATGCCGACGCTCGCCTCGTACCTCTCCGACCCCCGTCCCGCCGTCCGACTGCGGGCGGTGATGGCCGCCGGGACCACGCCGTCCGTGGACGAGCTCGACGTCCTCGTGGCGCAGTGCGCGGTGGAGCCGGACCTGCAGGTGCGGGAGATGCTCACGTGGGCGCTGGTACGCCTCCCCGCCGACCTGGTGGTCCCGCGGCTGCTCGACGAACTCGACCGTCCGGAGGCGCAGGCGCGGAGCCAGGCGCTGCACACCCTCTCCAAGATCCGCGACGGGTCCGTGTACCCGGAGGTGGCGCAGCTGCTCGGCGACGTCGACCCGGGTGTCGCTCGGACCGCGTGGCGTGCCGCGGTGTTGCTCGCCCCCGAGGACGCCCGGCCCGCACTCGCCCGCACGCTCGCGGTGCAGCTCGGGCACGGGGACGCGGAGACCCGGCTGGCGCTGAGCCGTGCGCTCGCCGGGCTCGGGGCGGACGTCGCGTCGCCGGTGCTGGCCGCGGCGGCGGAGCACCGGAACCCGGACGTGCGGGAGCACGCGGCGGAGACGGCGCGGCTGCTCGAGGACCCGGACGCGGGGTCGGCGCTGGCGCTCGCGCGTGCCCGGCGCGAGGTCGCCCTCGGGCGGACGCGGTCCGCGAAGGGCTGACCGGGCGGTCCGGCGAGACGGGCGGTCCGGCGAGACGGGCGGTCCGGCGGGACGGGCGGTCCGGCGGGACGGGCGGTCCGGCGGGACGGGCGGTCCGGCGCGGCGGGCCGTCCGGCGCGGCGGGCGCGGCGGGCGCGGCGGGCCGGAGCACGTGCCTCCCGAGATAGCGCAACACGCCGCAGGCACCCCGCCGCGGATGCAGGATTCGCGCATCTCAGGTTCCGAGATGCGCGGATCGCGGCATCTCGAGGGCCGCCGCCCGCGCGCGTCAGCGCGGCGGGCGCGTCAGCGCGACGCGCGTGTCAGTGGGGCGCGTCGGGCGTCAACCAGATGGCGGTCGCAGCGGCGGCCGGGAGGTCCACCATCGCCTCCGCCCCGCCGGCGTCACGCCGCGAGACCGCCACCACCCCCGCGTAGTCCCGCACCTGCTCGACCCGCAGGTGTGTCCCCAGCCCGACACCGAGCTCGTCGAAGTACCGCAGCAGCGCCGGGTCGTCGTCCGAGACCCGCTCGACGGTTCCGCAGACGCCCGGGTCGACCGTGCCGAGGAGCGCCCCGGGGGAGTCCGGCACGACGCCGTCCGCGCTGGGGATCGGGTCGCCGTGCGGGTCGTGCGTGGGGTGCCCGAGGTCGGCGTCGACGCGGTCGAGGAACGTCTCCGACACGGCGTGCTCGAGTGCCTCGGCTTCGGTGTGCACCTCGTCCCACGAGTAGCCGAGGCGTTCGACCAGGAACGTCTCGATGAGCCGGTGCCGACGGACCATGGCGACGGCAGCCTGCTGCCCCAGCGGGGTGAGGACCACGCCGCGGTACAGCGTGTGCTCGATGAGCCCGTCGCGGTCGAGCTTCCGGAGGTTGCCCGACACGGTCGAGGCGGACACGTGCAGGGCGGCCGCGATGTCCCGCGTGGCGAGACCCCCTTCGCCGCCGCGTTCGCCGGCCTTCCAGACCAGCTTGACGTAGTCCTCCGCCATGGTGCTGAGGGAGGGCAGGCGCATGCGCCAATGGTACGGCGGACCCTGGTACAACCGTGAGGTGACCCCCGTGCAACCTCCCGCCGTCCGTCGCCGTCGACGGTGGTGGCCGGTCCCGCCGTCGCTGCTCGTCGGCATCGCCCCGCTGGTCCTCTTCGCCACCTACAGCATCGTCCGCTCGCGCCCGAGTGACGACTACGACTCGCTCGGCCTGACGACCGACAGCGTCCTGCACGACCTGGTGGTCCCGGAGTCGATCGTCGCCGCGGTCCTCGTGGTGGTCGTCACCGCGCTCGGCTGGTGGCGGATCGCGACCGTCGACCCGACGCGCGGTCGACCGCGCTGGACAATGCTCGCACCGATCCTCGTCCTCGCGGTGTGCATCGGACGACTACCGCTGGTGGACTGGGCGGGGAAGTCGGTGGACTACTTCCTGCTCCTCACCGTCGGCGTGCTGCTCGTCGGGGTGTTCGAGGAGCTGCTGACCCGCGGCGTCCTGATGGTCGGACTGCGACGACGACTGCCCGAGGTCGGAGTGTGGCTCGCGTCGTGCGCCCTGTTCGGGCTGCTGCACTTCGTCAACGTCCTGGCCGGGGCCCCGGTCGGCCAGACGGTGGTGCAGGTGGTGTTCGCCGCCTCGTTCGGGTCGACGCTGTACCTGGCGCGACGCCTGACCGGCAACCTGCTCGCCCCGGTGCTGCTGCACGCGTTCTGGGACTTCGGGGCGATCGCGGTCAGTGCCTCACGGGGCGCTGGGCTCGACTTCTTCCTCGTCGGGCTGCTCGGTCTGGCGGCGTTCGCGGTGCTGCTGCTCGGCGTCGTCGCCGGAGCACTCGTCGCCTGGCGGGACGACCGCGCCTGGCGGTTGCGCCGACGGTGGCGGACCGTGCCGGCGATGGACCGGCTCTAGATCTCGACCTCGTACGGCTCCGTGTGCAGGAGCTCGTGCACGCCCGCGATGACCTCGCTCGGCCGGAACGGGTACTTGTCGATCTCGGCCTGGTCGCTGATCCCGGTCATGACCAGGACGGTGTGCAGCCCCGCCTCGATGCCCGCCTGCACGTCGGTGTCCATCCGGTCGCCGATCATGCCGGTGTTCTCGGAGTGGGCACCGATCCGGTTCATCGCCGAACGGAACATCATCGGGTTCGGCTTGCCGACCACGTAGGGCTGCTTGCCGGTGGCCTTCTCGATCATGGCGGCGATCGCCCCCGTCGCGGGCAGGACGCCCTCGGCGCTCGGGCCGGTCGCGTCCGGGTTCGTCACGATGAAGCGCGCGCCGTCGCGGATCAGGCGGACGGCCTTCGTGATCGCCTCGAACGAGTAGTTCCGGGTCTCGCCGACGACGACGTAGTCGGGTGCCGTCTCGGTCATGATGAAGCCCGCCTCGTGCAGGGCGGTCGTCATACCGGCCTCGCCGATCACGAAAGCCGAGCCGTTCGGCATCTGCGACGCGCAGAAGTCGGCGGTCGCCAGGGCCGAGGTCCAGATGCGCTCCTCGGGCACGTGCAGTCCCGACTGGCGCAGTCGGGCGCTGAGGTCACGCGGGGTGAAGATCGAGTTGTTCGTCAGGACGAGGAACTCGGTGCCCTGGTCCTGCCACTGCCGGATCAGCTCGGGGGCGCCGGGGAGCGCCTGGTTCTCGTGGACGAGCACGCCGTCCATGTCCGTCAGCCAGCACTCGACCTCGTCGCGGGATGCCATGGGGTCAGCGTAGTGCGGTGGACTCGCCCGTTCGGGTGTGTGCGGTCGGGTGTGTGCGGCCGGGCGGCGTCCGGACGGGAGGCGCGGCGGACGCACCGTACGCTGGTCACGTGACCCAGGGCCTCCCGTCCGGCGACCTGCCGGAGCCGACGCCGGCGCTCCCACCCACCCACGAGGCGACGACGCACGGCGTCGGACCGCACCCGCGGCCGTGGCCCGAGGGCCCGCAGTACGACCCGGAACTGCTCGAGCACGGCGACACGCGCAACGTGGTCGACCGCTTCCGGTACTGGAGCATGGCGGCGATCGTCGCCGACCTGGACACCCGCCGACACAGCTTCGACGTGGCCATCGAGAACTGGCAGCACGACCTGAACATCGGGTCCATCGTCCGGACCGCCAACGCGTTCCTGGCGGGGACCGTGCACATCATCGGGCGTCGCCGCTGGAACCGCCGCGGGGCGATGGTGACCGACCGGTACCAGCACGTGCGGCACCACGAGGACGTCGCCGCGTTCCTCGCGGTCATGCGCGCCGAGGGGCGTCCGGTCGTCGCGATCGACAACACACCCGGGGCATCGCGCATCGAGACGGCGTCGATCCCGGCGAGGTGCGTGTTCCTGTTCGGGCAGGAGGGGCCGGGTCTGACGGACGAGGCCGTCTCGGGCGCGGACGGGCACCTGGAGATCACGCAGTTCGGGTCGACGCGGAGCATCAACGCCTCGGCGGCGGCGGCCATCGTCATGCACAGCTGGGTCGTCCGGCACGCGGAGCTCCCCGCCTGAGGGGGTGGCGGGGCGGCGGGGCCTCAGAGCCTCGGGGTGTCTCGCCGTTCGCGAGGTCGCACGACTCGCCGTCCGCGTCCCGTCGAGGTCGCACGATGTGCGCATTTCCGGCCGCGAGAGCGCACGATGTCGCGACCTCGGCGAACGGGGCCGGGCGTGGCGGCGGGCGGCGGGCGTGGCGAACGGAGCCGGGCGTGGCGGCGGGCGGCGGGCGTGGCGAACGGGGCCGGGCGTGGCGAACGGGGCCGGGTGCTCGGGCGTCCGGGCTAGCGGCGCGCGGTCGTCCGGCGGGCGACGAGCCTCGGCTCGACGAGCACCTCGGTCGTCGGCAGCGTCGGGTCCGCGATGCGCTCGAGCAACCGGGCGCCGGCACCCCGGCCGATGTCGATGCTCCGGTCGTCGATGCTCGTGAGCCCGACGTACCGAGAAGCCGCGATCGGGGTGTCGTCGTACCCGATCACCGAGACGTCCTCGGGGACGCGGAGGCCTCGATCGGCGATCGCGGACATCGCGCCGAGGGCGGTCACGTCGTTCGCCGCGAACACGGCCGTCACGTCGGGGTGCTCGTCGAGCAGCCGGTGGGTGCCGCTGACGCCGGTCTCCTCGGTGACGTCGGCGGCCAGCACGACGGCCACCCCGGTCACGTCGTCGCCCACTCCGGCGGCGACGTCGATCCCGGCGCGCCAGCCCTCGAGTCGGGCGTCACTCGCCGCCGACCGCCCGCCGACGAAGCCGAGCCGGACGTGTCCGAGCTCGACGAGGTGCCCGGCAGCCATCCGGCCGCCGGCCAGGTCGTCGTTCGCCACGGTGTCGGCCCGCGGCAACGCTGCCCGTCCGCCGGCGACGACGACCGGGGTGCCGGCAGGGACGACGAGGTCCGGGTCCGGTTCGCCTGCGATCACCAGACCCTCGACGCGCATGGACAGGAACCCCTCGACGGGGGACACGTCGAGCCCGGTGTTGAGGAACCGGTCCGCGACGACGAGTCGGTGTCCCTGGTCCTGCAGCGACTCGCGGAGGCCGGTGAGCAGGTCGACGAACCACTGGTTCCGGAAGTCGTCGAGCACCACGCCGATGGTCCGCGAGCGCGTGCCGGCGAGTGACACCGCCGCCGTCGAGGGGCGGTAGTCGAGCTCCTGGATCGCCGCGAGGACCGCTGCCCGACGCTGCTCGCTCACCCGCGGGGAACGCTGCAGCACGAGGGACACGAGCGACTTCGACACCCCCGCGCGAGCGGCGACGTCGTAGATCGTCGCGGGCTTGGTGTTCCCCATCGTCATCCTCGACCTCCGGCTGCGCACCCGCCGGGTGCGTCCCCAGGATCGTACCGCTGTCGCGCTCCACGCCCGGGGGCGGGCAGCGCGGGCCCGGTCGCGAGCAGAGGGGCTGTCACCTCACCATCGCCGTACGCGAGGGGGCACCGGAAAGCGATCGCTCGCGAGCTGTGGGGTTTCACATGGTGTTGTCCGGGTCGCCCGCTCTACGTTCATGTCCGTAGGGAGAACAAATGCAAAAGCACTACAGAATTGCGACTGCAACATTCTTGTCAGTTGTCGCGATCGGGGGGGTGGTGGGTTGCTCGGGTCATCCTGGAGCAACTGCTCACACGACATCGAGCGCGAAGGCCCCGATCGATCCGTTGGTCCGGATCACCGACAAGTCGGACGACTTCTACAGCGACGCACAGCCCGTGGTACACGAGCTCGGCCGCGGGACGAAGACGTTCGACATCGGCGGGCTCCCGGCTGGCACGAAACGCATCACGTTCTACGTCTCGTGCGCCCCGGACAGTCACTACGAGGTCACCATGGGGAAGACGTTCGCCGGTCCGTGTGAACGGATCGTCGGGAACAGCGGCGGCATTCCTCTCGACGGTGGGGGCGACGCACACGTCACCGTGAAACTGCCGGCCCAGACCCAGTTCTGGCTGGTTGGTATTCCTGACGAAGATTGACTCGAAAAAACAGGGGGAACAATTGAAGAAGATCATTGCAGTGTCGGTCCTGGCGGCTGCGCTCGTGGGTATCGGTGGGACGGCTGCCCACGCGGACACGACGGACGGAACGGACACGCCCGTGTCCACCGACACGACGGACGGAGCGGTGTTCTCCGAGTCGGGTGACGAGCAGACGCTGACCGATCCGCCGACGACGGGCACGGGGTGGACGAGCCCGGTGACGCATCCGGGAGACACGACGAACAGTCAGTGCGAGGGCGGCGTCACGTTCTACAAGGCGACGAACAACTCGACGACGTTCACGCAGGCGAGCGGTCGGGACTCGTCCGTCACCGGGAACAGCGGCATCACGCTCACCATCAGTCGGTCGACGACCTTCGGGGTGACCGGGACGTTCAGCGCCACCACGAGTGTGTCGGTGACCGCCGGCATCGCGGCGGTGAAGCAGGACTACGGCTGGTCCGTGGCCGTCAACAAGTCGGGCACCTCGTCGTCGAGCGGGGCGTGGAAGGTCCCGAACAGCTACAAGATCGGACGTCTGTCGATCGGCGCGCTGAAGCACCGCGGCTCCGTCCAGCAGTTCGTGCAGAACCGTGCGTGCAAGAACGTCGCCACCGGCAGCGCGGCGACGTACAACGTTCCCGAGAACGGCTGGAGCTTCCAGCACAGCAAGGTCTCCTGACCGCTGCACACCACGGATGCCGCACCCCGGAGGGGTGCGGCATCCGTCGTGTCCGGGTCGCCCGGGAGCCCGCCCGGGTCAGCCGATCAGGCTCGGCCGCAGGTCCCGCAGCGTCCGCGTCCGCGTCTGCCGCGCCGTGACGAGGTACGACACGAGGAGCGCCCCGAGCAGCCAGCAGAGCAGGATGCCGGCGTCGCTCCACGCCGTGGCGAGCGACCCGCCGTACATCGTCTGCCGGATCGCGTCGACGGAGTACGTCATCGGCAGGGCGAAGTGCAGCGCGGCGAGCGGCCCCGGCAGCGTCTGCCACGGGAACGTGCCGCCCGCGGTGACGAGCTGGATGAGCATGAGCACCAGCCCGAGGAACTGGCCGACCGAGCCGAGCAGCACGTTGAGCGTCATGATGATCGCCGCGAACGTCGCCGATGCCAGGACCATGATCCCGACCGTCCCACCGGCGTGCACCACGTCGAGGTCCAGTGCGTACCGGACGATGAGGAACAGTGCCGCCATCTGCACGACTCCGAGGAGCGCCGGGGTCAGCCAGCCGCCGAACACGACACGCAGCGGGCGTCGGACGGCGGTGATCGCGCGCTTCGAGATCGGCTTGAGGATGAGGAACAGCGCGTACATGCCGATCCAGGCGGCCAGCGAGATGAAGAACGGAGCCAGGCCGGCGCCGTAGTTCGACGCGGCGGCGACGTTGTCGTCGCCGACCTTCACCGGGTCGGAGATGACCTTCGCCTGCGAGGCCCGCTGGGACGCGGTCGACGCCGGGATCTCGGTCCGTCCCTCGTCCAGCTGGGACGCCAGTTCCGAGGCGCCGGACTCGAGCGAGTGCAGGCCGGTGGCGAGGGACTTCGCACCGGCGTCGGCCGACGCCGCTCCGCTGGCGAGCTGCGACGCTCCCGAGGACAGCTGCGGGGCCGCTGCGGCGAGCTCCTGCGTCCCGCCGGCGACCTGCGCGGCGCCGTCGGACAGGGTCGAGGCCCCGGAGGCGGCGGTCGCGATCCCGGAGGAGAGCGCCGGAGCCGCGTCCGCCAGCGTCGCGGCTCCCGCCGACACCTGCTGCGCGCCGGTGCTCAGCGTGTCGATCTTCGCCGTGGTGTCGCCCAGCTGCTGCTTGGCGTCCGTCCCGGCGCTGTTCGCCTGCTGCACGGCCGACGTCACGGTGGCGGTGAGCGCCTGCTCCTGCTCCGGCGTGAGGGTGACGCCCTCGGGCAGGTTCGACGTGATGTCGGCGATGACGGTGTCCGCGTCGAGTGGCTGGATCGCCTGCACGGTCGTGTTCGCCGCGTCCACCTGCTTCGCGAGCTCGGCGTTGCCGGCCGCGACCTGCGCCGCTCCGTCCGCGAGCTGCCGGGTCTGGTCCGGCAGCGCGGCCGTCTGCTGCTGCGCGGACCGGAGGCCCGTGGCGAGCGAGGCGGCACCGCTCGCGACCTGCTGCGCGCCGGAGTCCAGCGTCGCGGTCTGCGCGGGCAGCGCGGCCGTGCTCGACGCCAGGGTGGAGGCACCGGAGGAGAGCTGCGCGGTACCGGACTCGAGGGTGTCGGCCCCGTTCGCGGCGGTCGTCGCACCGGAGGCGAGCTTGCCCGCCCCGTCGACGGCGTCGCCCAGACTGTCCCGCACGTCGGCGAGCCCGACGAGCAGGGTGCTGGCGGCCTCCTTCCCGACACGTTCGGCGACGGCCGTCCGCATGGTCTTGCCCGCCTGCTCCGCGATGGTCGAGGCGAGGTAGGAGTTCGTGTCCGCCGTGGTCATCACGAGTTCCGCGCGCTTCGGGTGGTCGGACTGCGCCGAGGCCAGGGACTCCGAGAAGTCGTGCGGGATCGTCACCACGAAGTCGTAGGTGCCGTTGCGGACACCGGAGCGGGCGTCGGCGGCGGTGGTGCGCTTCCAGTCGAAGTCACCGCCGTCGATGGCCTGCTCCGCGACGTCCTTGCCGTAGTCGACGTGTTCGCCTTCGAGGGTGGCGCCGGCGTCCTGGTCGACGATCGCGGCCGGGACCTGGTCGAGCTTGGCGTAGGGGTCGCGGTTGGCCCAGAGGTAGGCGCCGCCGTACAGCAGTGGCACGCACATCAGTGCGATGAACGCCAGGCGGGCGAGCGGGGTGGCGGTCAGGCGCGCGAGTTCGGCGCGGACGAGCGAGGGGATGGTCACGAGCGGGTCTCCAGGGGAGCGGTGGCGTCGGTGGTGTCGGTCGGCAGGCCGATGTCGGGCCCGCCGGTCCGGGTCGCGTCCTCGGGACCCTCGGTGGTGCTGGTGCTGGTGCTGGTGTCGTCGCTGGCGTCGAGCGGCTCGTCGGCGATCGTGTCGAGCAGCGCCGAGGCCGTCTCCGCCGCGGCCTTCGAGGTCACGAGCACGACGGTCACCCCGCGTCGGGCGATCTCGCGGACGACGGCGAACCAGTCCGCGACCGCCCCGCCGTGCCGCTCCGGCGACGTGACCACGAGCCCGGTGACGTCGGGCCGCAGGAGTGCCAGTTCGGCGAGCAGCCGCACGCGGACGTCCGTCGGCACGCGCTGCACGTGGGTGTCGGCCCAGCTCGTCATGCCGAGCTCGTCGAGCACGGTCGCGACGTCGCCGCGCGAGGGCCGGCGTCCGGCGAACGCGAGCTCTTCGTGCACGATGCGCTTGAGGCTCATCACCGGGAACGGCTCGGCGACGCCCGGGGTGTCGACGAGGGCGAACGCACGGCGGATGCCCGCGGGGTCGTCGTGTCCGTCGAGCAGGACCCGTCCGGTGTCGGGCTTCATCCGGCCGCCGGCGACCAGGGACGCCAGCACGGGTGCCTGCTCGGTCTCGACGGCGACGATGCCCGGGTGACCGGGGGCCGCGACGGCGCTGACGGCGGGGAGCGCGGCGCCGGGTCCGGTGCCGATGCCGACGGCGGCGAGTTCGAGCGTCATGCGGGGTCCTCCGGGAGGGTGGCGGGGAGAGCGAGCAGGGCGGTGCGCCAATCGACGCCCGCCATGCCGAGGGCGGAGAGGACGACCATCCGGCGGCCGGCGTCGTCCGGTGTGGCGGAGCGGGTGGCTTCGTCGAGGACCGCCAGGCAGGCACCCTCGACCAGGCGGCCGAGGGTCGCGGCGTCGACGTCGTCGCGCATGGTGCCGTCGGCGATGCCGAGGGCGCACGCGTCGCGCACCTGCTCGCGCAGCGGGGCGAACACGGTGGCGACGGTCTCGACGAGGGGTCCGCGGACGGCGATGACCGCCATCGAGCGGACGTGCGAGACCTCGGTCCAGAGGGTCACCGCGATCGCGGCCAGCCGGGAGGCCGGGGGCAGGTCGGCGAGGGCGGCTCGGCTGGGCATCGCGGCCAGGATGCGCTCTGCTCCGCCGGTGACGACCTCGCGCATGAGGTCGTCACGGGAGGGGAAATGTCCGTAGATCGCACGTCGGGACAGTCCGGCGTGCGCGGCGATCGACTCGAGCGACGTGTCCGGATCCGCCTGCAGGAGGGTCCGTGCAGCCTGGACGAGGGCGGCCCGGTTCTCGGTCGCGTCCCGTCGTGGCGCGCGTGCGGGCCGGTCCGTGGTGGTCATGCACTCATCGTAATAACCTGCACACCGGTGTGCAACTTCGGAGAACCACAGGTTCTGTCCTCTGAACTGCCGACTCCCTGCGCTGGGAACGAGCACATAGCTTCATCTGGACTTCACCCGGAGTTCGGACAACCCAGGAGTGTGCTGCGTGCCACGTGCGACACCACCCACCATCCCTTCCCGTCGGTACCGCTCCCCGCGACTGCTGACCTCGATCGTCGCCGTCGCGGCGCTGGCCTGCGGCGGACTCGCCGTCGGCGGTGCGGCCTCCGCGGCACCGGCCACCGCCGCCTCGGCCGGCCTCAAGCTCTCCGCCCCGTTGCGGAACGCGTCCCCGACCACGACGGTCAGCGCGTTCGTCCGCACGACCGGCGCCGGCGCGCTCGAGGTCGACGCGCAGGCCAAGGGCGGCGACCTCACCCGCTCGAGGACCCCGTCGTCCGCCGCGAAGAGCCGGCTCGCGACGATCCGCTCGACCAACGCGAAGGTCCTCAGCGCCGTCAAGGGCGCCGACCGGAAGGCGGCCGAGCTGTACTCGACCGAGTACACCGTCCCCGGCGTCGCGGTCGTCGCCGACGTCGCGGCTTTCAGCGAGCTCGCGAAGCGCTCCGACGTGCTGAGCATCGCCCCGCTGCTGCCGAAGAAGGTCGTCGAGCCCGAGCAGCGCACGTCGGCGGGCGCCGCACCTTCGGGCGTCGACCCCGACCTCGCGAAGCCCGGTGCCGACGGCGTCGCGCCGAAGAACGCCGCGAGCGACCTGTACACGAAGGCCGTCGACGCCTGGACCCAGACCGGGCACACCGGCAAGGGCGTCAACGTCGCCGTGATCGACACCGGCCTGGACTACACGCAGGCCGACTTCGGCGGTCCGGGCACCACGGCCGCCTACCAGGAGGCCCTCGCCAGCACCGGCACCCCGGCCTCGAGCTGGTACGACCCCTCGAAGTTCCTCGGCGGCTACGACTTCGCCGGCCCCACGTACAACGCGGACCCGACGGACCCGGACGCCTACGACCCGGTGCCCGCGCCGGACGCCAACCCCATCGACGGCAAGGGCGGCGACCACGGCACCCACGTCGCCGGTACCGCCGCCGGCTTCGGCCTGGACGCGGACAAGACGACGTTCCGCGGTGACTACTCGACCCTCACCCCGCAGCAGGTGCAGGACATGTGGGTCGGTCCGGGCAGCGCCCCGCAGGCCGGTCTCTACTCGCTCAAGGTGTTCGGCGACGAGGGCGGCTCGACCGACCTGACCGGTGCCGCGCTCGACTGGGTCGGGCAGTCCCTCACCGAGGGCAAGAGCATCAACGTCATCAACCTGTCACTCGGTTCCGACTACGGCGCAGCCGACGACCCGGACAACGCCAAGATCGACGCGCTCACGGCCCGCGGCGTGCTGCCCGTGATCGCTGCGGGCAACGCCGCCGACTTCGCCGACATCGGGGGTTCGCCGGGCAACTCGGCCGGCGCCCTGACCGTCGCCGCTGCCGCGACCGGACAGAGCCTCTTCGACGGTGTCGAGGCGACCGCCCCGGCGGACGTCGCCAAGACCTGGCGCGCGCAGTACTCGCAGAACCACCAGGGCCCGCTCCCCGTCGAGGGCGACGTCGTCGTCCCCACCACGGACATCGACGGCTGCACGGCCTTCAGCGCCGACCAGGCCGCCGCGATCGCGGGCAAGGTCGTCTGGCTGAAGTGGACCGACGGCGCCCTCGAGTGCGGTTCCGGCGCCCGCTTCAACAACGTCCAGGCCGCCGGCGGCATCGGCGTCCTCCTCGCCGGCACCGTGAACACCTTCGACTCGGGCATCGCGGGCAACGCGACCATCCCGGGTGCGGAACTGACCCGTGAGAGCGTGACGGGCCTCCAGGCCGCGGCGAAGGCCGGGACCCTGCACGTCCGGTTCGCGGACGAGCTCAAGGGCTTCCAGCTCGCCACCGACGCCGAGACGGTCAACACCCTGGCGTCCTTCAGCAGCCGCGGTGAGCACGGTTCCTACGGCGACGTCGTCAAGCCGGACATCGCCGGCCCCGGCGTCAACGTGATCTCGGCGGCCAACGGCACGGGCGACGACCGTCTGTCGCTCAGCGGCACCTCGATGGCCACCCCGCACGTCGCCGGCGTCGCCGCGCTGGCGTTCGAGGCCCACCCCGGCTGGACGGCACCGGAGATCAAGGCAGCGCTCATGAACACGGCCACGCACGACGTGCGCCAGAGCGCGAAGGACGGCCAGTCGGCGACCCTGCTCCGCCAGGGCACCGGTCGGGTCGACGCCCTCCAGGCCGTGCAGGACGGCACCACCGTCCGCAGCCAGGAGAACGGGCAGCTCGTCACGGCCTCCTTCGGCGTCGTCGAGGTCGGCGCGGCGACCACCGAGAAGCGCACCCTGCTGGTGCGCAACACCTCGGCCACCGCGCACACCTACCGCGTCGCGTACGAGTCGCGCATCGCGCAGCCCGGCGTCGTCTTCACGCTGAGCACCGACACGGTCACCGTCCCCGCCGGCGGCACCGCCACCGTCACGGTCACCATGACGATCGCCGACCCGACGCTCCTGCGGAAGGTCATCGACCCGACGCAGGTCGCGGTCGAGGGCGGCACCCCGCGGGAGTTCGTCCCGGCTGCCACCGGCCTGGTCACGTTCACCCCGGCCGCGGACGGCGTCACGCCGCTGCGACTCGGTGTCTACGCCGCGCCGGAGCCGGTCAGTGCACTGCACGCGGACGACGTCGTGTTCTCCGGCAAGGCGCGCACCAGCACCATCACGATGGAGGGCCGCGGCCTGTCCCAGGGGACCGGCACGACCGGCTACCGGGCACTCGTCGCACCGTTCCAGCTCGGTGGCACGGACCCGCAGGAGTCGTTCCCGGACGGCACCGCGAAGCAGACGCTCCGTGGCGCAGACATCCGTGCCTACGGCGCCAACTCCACGGCGCTCGGCCTGGCCGACAAGTCGAAGGGCCTGGTGTCCTTCGGCGTCCAGACCGACGGCGCCGAGTCGAACCCCGGGCAGTCGAACACCGTCGACGTGCTCATCGACACCAACCGTGACGGTGACCCCGACTACCTGACGTACGACACCAAGTCGGCGACGGCGGACGTGACGGTCGTGACGACGCTCGACCTGCACCAGAAGGACCCGAAGAAGCAGGTCGTGGACACGCGCCCCCTCGGCGGTGTCGCAGCCGGCGTCGACGTCAACACGTTCGACTCCGCGGTCAAGGTGCTGCCGGTGTCGCTCGCGGCGCTCGGCTACACGGCGAAGTCGAAGACCGCGGTGTTCGACTACTCGGTCGTGACCGAGTCGTCCTACTCGCCGACGCTGCCCATGGCTGCGTCCTCGGTGGTCGACGAGACGAAGGTCGCGACCTACAACGCCTTCCAGCCGGCGGTGTCGTTCACCGCGAACGGGACGTCGAGCCTGACGTACCCGGACACGGCGATCAAGGTCATCCGGGCCTCGGCCACCTCGACCTCGGCGAAGGTGCTGCTCCTGCACCTGCACAACGCGCCGGGCGACCAGGCGGACCTGCTCAGCACGACCTCGGTGACGCCGAAGCTCGCGCTGGTGTCCGGCCGTGTGGTCGTCACCGGCTCGCTGAAGATCCGGGCGAACCTGAAGTCGCACACCGGCACCTGGAACGCGGACGGCGTCACGTTCACGTACAAGTGGCTGCGTGACGGCAAGGACGTCGGGGTGTCGCGGTCGACCTACAAGACCGGGCCGAAGGACGTCGGGCACAGGATCTCGTTCGTCCTGACCGCGAAGAAGTCCGGGTACGAGACCGCTTCGGTGACCTCGCCCCAGACGGGCAAGATCACGAAGTAGCACCGACAACAGCACAAGTGCGAGACGAGCGGGCGGTCCGGGAACGGGCCGCCCGCTCCGTCGTGTGACGCGTTGTGCCGTGGACCACCGGTGGGAAGTGCGCCTACAGGACACGTAGTTAGACGAACTAGGTACTTCGTGCCAGTGTTGCAGCATGCGAACGAACAGCCTGGTGCAGCTCCGGCAGAACCCGATGGAGTGGCGTCGCCGCGGCCTGACCCCGCCGGACGTCATCCGGGCCATGGTGGAGGAGCGCCTCGCCGAACCCGGTCACACCCAGGTGGTCGGAGACCCCTCGTACGCGGACTTCTTCCGCGGCTGACGCCGCTCGGTCGCGACGCGACCACACGACGGACGGGAGGCCCGGTACCAGCTGGTACCGGGCCTCCCGTCATGCAGGTGCTGACTCGTCGTCAGTTGCCGATCTTGTCGTCGGCAGCCTTCTCGGCCTTGTCGATCTGGTCGCCGTGGCCACCGCCGGTGGCCTTGTCGGCCGCGCCAGCGGCCTTGTCCAGGCCGGAGTCGCTGGCCTTCTCGCCCTTGTCGCTGTTCGCGAAGTCCTTGGCCTTGTCGCTGAGGTCGCTCATGGTGTTCCTTCCGTTCGTCGGATCACTGACGGGGTCGAGCGTGCTCGGACGGCCATCCGTGCACGTCCAGGCGTGCGCTGGCCGGATGCCGTCAGCGGCTCAGGCGTCGGGACGCTCGTCGGCGGCCTCGCGCCCGCGGTCGGTCTCGGGCATGACGTCCTGCGGGGCGCTCTCGACCGAACCGATGCCGCCGTCGGTGAGCTCCTCCGCCTGCTGGGTGTCCAGTAGGCGGTTCATGTCGTCGATGGGGTCGCTCATGGTGGTTCCTCTCGTCGGGGCGGTCGTCGTGCTCCTCCAGCGTGCTCCGGAGGGCCACCGCTCTCCACAGCTGGCGTCATGCCGGTGACGTGGAGATGACCAGTCGATAGACTCGGGTGGACCACCGGCCCGGACGGCCGTGTGCGGTCCTCCGCCAACGTGAGGAGAACCAGATGCCCGCAGCAGTCATCATCGGCGCCCAGTGGGGCGACGAGGGCAAGGGGAAGGCCACCGACCTCCTCGGTTCCCGCATCGACTACGTCGTGAAGTTCAACGGTGGCAACAACGCCGGACACACCGTCGTCGTCGGCGGCGAGAAGTACGCGTTGCACCTGCTGCCCTCGGGCATCCTCACGCCGGGTGTCACCCCGGTGATCGGTAACGGCGTCGTCGTCGACCTTGAGGTCCTGTTCCAGGAGCTCGACGCGCTGAAGGCCCGCGGTGTCGACGTGTCGAAGCTCCGCGTCTCGGCGAACGCCCACGTCATCACGCACTACCACCGCACCATCGACAAGGTGACGGAGCGCTTCCTCGGCAAGCGCCAGATCGGCACCACCGGTCGTGGCATCGGCCCGACCTACGCGGACAAGATCAACCGCGTCGGCATCCGCATCCAGGACATCTTCGACGAGAACATCCTGCGGCAGAAGGTCGAAGCGGCCCTCGACCAGAAGAACCACCTGCTGGTCAAGGTCTTCAACCGCCGTGCGATCGACGCCGAGGAAGTGGTCGAGTCGCTGCTGTCCTTCGCCGACCGCCTGCGTCCGATGGTCGCCGACACGGCGCTCGAGATCCACCGGGCCCTCGAGCGGGGCGAGACCGTCCTGTTCGAAGCCGGCCAGGCCACCATGCTCGACGTCGACCACGGCACCTACCCGTTCGTGACGTCGTCGTCCGCCACGGCCGGTGGCGCCGCCACCGGGTCAGGGATCGGCCCGGGCAAGCTCGAGCGGATCATCGGCATCGTCAAGGCGTACACGACCCGCGTCGGCGCCGGCCCGTTCCCGACCGAGCTGTTCGACGAGTCGGGCGAGTTCCTCCGCGCCAACGGCTTCGAGTTCGGTACCACGACCGGCCGCCCACGTCGCTGCGGCTGGTACGACGCCCCCATCGCCCGCTACACGGCACGCATCAACGGCGTGACCGACTTCGTGCTGACCAAGCTCGACGTCCTCACCGGCCTCGAGACGATCCCCGTCTGCGTGGCGTACGAGGTGGACGGTCAGCGCGTGGACGAGGTGCCCGTGTCCCAGTCGGACTTCCACCACGCCAAGCCCGTGTACCAGGAGTTCCCCGGCTGGTCCGAGGACATCACCGGCGTCCGGACCTTCGAGGACCTGCCGAAGAACGCGCAGGACTACGTGCTGGCGGTCGAGGCGATGTCCGGCGCGCGGATCTCCGCGATCGGTGTCGGCCCCGGGCGTGACGCGATCGTCGTCCGGCACGACCTGCTCGGGCAGGGCTGAGCGTGCGGATCCTCTTCGTCTGCAGCGGCAACATCTGCCGGTCGCCGCTCGGTGCGCAGGTGCTGCAGGAGCGTCTCGGTCCGGCCGCCTCGGTGCACGTCATCGAGTCGGCCGGCACCATCGCCGACGACGGCGCCGTGATGGACGGCGCCGCCGCCGAGCAGTCCGTCCGGCTGGGCGGACATCCGGAGGCGCACCGCTCCCGCTACCTGACCGAGCAGATCGCCCGGTCCGCGGACCTGGTGCTGACGGCCGAACGCTCCCACCGAGCCGCGGTCGTGCAGCTCGCGCCGCGGGCCGCCAAGCGGGCGTTCACGATCAAGCAGTTCGCGCGGGTGCTCGGCGGCCTGGAGCCCGGGGACCTGACGGACGTGCACTCGCCGGAAGCCCTGGTCGAACGGGTCGCTCGGCTGCGCGGGACCGTGCCGCCGCCCGCTGACCCGGCAGACGACGACGTGGACGACCCCTACCGTCGCTCGGAGTCCACGCACGTGCGGGTCGCGGACGAGATCGACGCTGCGCTGACGACCATCGCCGACGCCCTGCGCGCGGTGTCCTGAGGCCTGGCCGCCCCGAGACGCCCCGGACGCCCCGGTACGCCCGAGACGCCGCCGCGTGGCCGAGACGCCCCCGTACGCGCGAGACGCCGCCGAACTCCGCGGCGTCTCGGCCCTTCGGCGGCGTCTCGCGTCGACGCGGGCGTCTCGCGTCGTACCCCGTTCCGCCGTCGTCCGGATGACGAGTACCCCGATCGGCTCTGCTGTACCCCGAACGCCGGGGGACGAAGCCCGGAGTTCCGGGCTTCGCGGATGAACATCCGGGGCTGAACCCGTGAATCGACGGGCCTCGCTGTCGATCGGCGCGATCGGTGTCGTAGCGTTCACGTACTGCACCACGTACCCCGAACACGACAGGAGAGCGCGATGACCACGACCATCAACCGGACCGCAACCGGGACCGACGTCACCCTCGACACCGAGACCGTCGACATCGTCGCCGTCCTGGAGGCCGAGGCCGCCACCAGCGCCCGTGCCGCCCGTGCGAAGCTCACCTGGACCCTCGAGGGCGACGACGAGTGGGTCGCCAACTACGGCGGGTACTTCGGCGGCTCCGTCGACAAGCGCGACAGCCGCTACGTCGCCTCGGACACCTTCGGCCTGGTCGTCGGCGACTTCACCTCGCTCGAGGACGCGCAGACCGCGCTCGCCGGGCACCTGCACGTGATGCTCCCGTCGGTCATCCGCCCGACCGCGTAGCGCTCCCCGCTCCACTGACGACGCCCCACCGGCTCCGGCCGGTGGGGCGTCGTCGTGTCCGGAGCGTGTCCCGGGTCACTCCGGCAGGCGGTAGCTCCCGACCGTGATCGCGTGGGCGCCCTGCCCGGCGAGCACCCGGACGACAGCGTCGGCGCGGGCGCGGTTCGGCACCGAGTCCTTCGCCGCCCAGGAGGCCAGAGCCGACTGCAGTTCGTGGTCGTTCGTGACGATGCTCGTCGTCACGGTGCCGCTGCGGTCCTCCGGCTGCACGAACGTCGCCGCCGAGGGCGCCGAGTAGAAGACGCAGGTGTCGAGCCAGGTGCGGGACACCCCGGTCTGCTCGTCGACGAAACGAGCGAGCCGTCGGGCCTGCTGCCGCACCTGCTGCGCCGGCGACGCCCCCTTCGCCTGGACCCGGACCTGCCACCAGTTCTCGGCCTCCTCCTCACCGTTGAGGACCGTGCGGCTCCGCACCTGCACGGCGAACGGCGGCACGAGGGACGATTCGTCGACCAGGTTCCGGAACGCCGGGTGCACCTCGCTCGGACGGCGTCCGTCGAACACGATGCCGCCCCAGCGCTTGTTCTCGATGACCAGACCGCGACCGGACTCGGACACGAGCACGTGGTCGGCCTGCGCGACGAACTTCCGCCATGGACCCTGCTCGGTCTCACCGACGGGGACGAACACGACGTTCGTCATCAGCACCCCGCTCACCCCGGCGGCACGGCAGGCCCGGAGGACCGCCTGCTCGGACGCCTCCTCCCACTTCATGCCTCGACGGGCGAGCGCGCGGCTCTCCTCCGCCTCGGTGAGGGCATCGCGCCGAGCAGCGTCGGCCGCCGCGACCTGGGCCGCCCGGTCGGCCTCGAGCCGCGCGGTGGCGTCCCGGTGCTCCGCCTCGCGCTGGGCGAGTTCCGCGGCACGCGCCCGTTCGGCGGCGTCGAGCTCGGAGCGGGCAGAGGTCTGGTGCCGCCGCAGGAGGACCGCCAGGACGACCACCACGACGGCGAGCCCCCCGGCGACCAACCACGGCACGAGGTCGTCGGTCATGCCACCACCCCACCACGGGCCACGGCCTGGAGGCGCGTGGTGCGTCGGCGCGTCCTCGTCACCTCCGCCGTCAGTACGGTGGGCGCATGACGCAGCGGGGTTCGACGTGGGGGTTCTGGCTCTGGGCGATCAGCGGCGTCGTCGTCTCGATCGCGGCCGGGGTCCTGCTCGGCTCGTGGTTCCGCATCGCTGCCGCCGTCACCATCGGATGGGGTGTGTTCGCCGTCACCGCCTTCCCCACGCGAGCGCGGTTGGACGTGCGGCAGCCGTGGCTCTGGGGGTTCTCGGCCGCGATGCTGGTCCTGCTCATCGGGGTCTCGCTGCTGCTCGGTGCCGTCGGTCTCAGCAACGACGAGCGGACGGACAGCCCCCTCCCGGGCGCAGTCCTCGGTGGGGTCCTGACGGCAGCGGGCGCCCTGTCACTCCTCCTCGGTCGGGCCTGGCGGCGTCGCAGGGCGGTCGACGCCGAGGTCGAGCGGCACCGCACGGAACAGCGGACGGCGGACCCCGCCGACGACCCGGCCTGACCCTCAGTCCGCCGAGGCCGAACCGGCGAACCGGTCCGTCGTCTCGAGCAGCGCGTCGAGGATCCCCGGCTCGTCGAACGCGTGTCCGGCGTCGTCGATGAGTCGGAACTCCGCAGACGGCAGCGCCCGGTGCAGGTCCCACGCGGTGACGGCCGGCGTGCACATGTCGTAGCGCCCCTGCACGATGACGGTCGGGATCTCGCGCAGCCGGTCGGCGTCGCGGATCAGCTGGCTGTCCTCGAACCAGCCGTCGTGGGTGAAGTAGTGGTTCTCGATCCGGGCGAACGCCAGCGCGTACGTCGGGTCCGCGTACCGGGCGACCAGGTCCGGTCGGGGCAGCAGCGTGATCGAGGCAGCCTCCCAGCTCGCCCAGGCGACCGCGGCGGGTCCGTGCACGGCTGGGTCCGGGTCGGCCAGCAGTCGTTCGAACACGCGGACCAGGCCGCCGGGCTGCCGTTCCTCGGGTGCCAGGGGAGCGAGGTACCCCTCCCACAGGTCGGGCAGCACGTTCGCGGCCCCGCCCTCGTAGAACCAGTCGATCTCGCTCGACCGCAGGGTGAAGATCCCGCGGAGCACGAGTTCCGTGACCCGCTCCGGGTGCGTCTCGGCGTACGCCAGGGCCAGGGCCGACCCCCACGACCCGCCGAACACCTGCCACGCGTCGATCCCCAGGTGCGCACGCAGTCGCTCGATGTCGCCGACCAGGTTCCAGGTCGTGTTCGTGGACAGGTCGGTGGCCGGGTCGCCGGCGTGCGGCAGGCTGCGGCCGCAGTTGCGCTGATCGAACAGGACGATCCGGTAACGCGCCGGGTCGAACAGCCGGCGGTGGTCGGGGGAGCAGCCGGCACCCGGTCCACCGTGCAGGAACACGACGGGCTTGCCCTCGGGAGCGCCGCACTCCTCCCAGTACACCTGCTGGCCGTCGCCGACGTCGAGCATCCCGGAGCGGTTCGGTTCGAGCGGCGGGTACAGCTGGCGCATGGTGGTCCTCTCGGCGGTGGGGCGACGGTCGCTGCCACCGTACCGCCGCCCGTGACGCGACCAGGCGCCGGACGGGAGGCCCGTGGCGGGCCGGGCGCGGGCCTCCCGTCCGGCAGCCGGACCGCCTGCTCCACGGGCACGTGCCGAGACGGGCGGGTGCCACGATGGGGGCATGCCCGTCGTCGAGTCCCGCTGCGTCGTCCCGGTCGAGGTGGACGTCGCGTTCGCCGTCTCGCAGACGCAGGGCGCCATCCGCAAGCGGTGGGACCCGTTCATCCGGCGTCAGCACCTGGTCGGCGGCGCGACCGTCCCCCGCAAGGGTGTCCGGACCTGGACGGTGCAGCGCTTCGGGTTCGCGATGGAGAGCGAGTACGTCTCGTACAACCCGCCGTCGAACGTGGGCATGAAGATGACGAAGGGCTCGTGGTTCTTCGAGCGGATGGGCGGCGGGTGGCGGTTCAGCCCGGCGGAGGGGCAGCCGGGACACACCCTGGCGGTCTGGCGCTACAACTTCACCTGCCGGCCGAAGTGGCTGGCGCCGCTCGCCGAACGGATCGGCGTGGTCGTGCTGCAGCGGGACATCGACCGGCGCATCGCGGGGTTCGCGGGCGGCTGCTCCGACCCCGTGGTGCTGGCGCACGTCGCGGGCAGCTCCGCAGCCTGAGGCGGGATGCCCGTCCGCGGCCGGTCCGTCAGAACCAGCGCAGGACGAACTGCTCGAGCACGTTGCGGGCGACCGCGACCGGGCCGCTCGCCGGCTCGCCGCTGTCCTTGCCGATCGCCCGGAGCAGTGCGGTCTGCGCCTTCTCGTAGTCGTGCCGCTGTTCACCGGAGTAGTCCGCGGGCGGAGTGGTCCGGCTCGTGCTGACCGACTCGAGCTGCCGAAGGCCGTAGCGGTGCCCGACCGGACGCGGGGCGGACTCGATCAGCTGCGCCAGCCGCATGTGGGTGTACCGCTCCGGGGCGCCGGACGCGGCCGCGATGCAGTCCGTGAGCCCACGGAGCCCGGCTTCTGCGCCGCCGGTGCGGAGCTGCACCAACCGGGCTCGGCTGCACAGGTCGTAGAGCACTGCCTCGTCCATCCCGTCCCCTCCCGGTCCTCGGACAGCGTGGCACAACCCCGGGGACAGTGGGGCTCCTCCTTTGGATGCAAGTCCGGCAGGTGCCTCCCTCCGCCGGTCGTTCCGGAGCAGCGGAGTTCCTAGCGTCGATGTCATGACGAACACCATCGAAGCCCGGTCCACGACCGGCACCGCGCAGCAGGACCGCCGCGGCGTCCGGGGCGTCATCACCCGGCACCCGCTGTCGACCTTCTTCACCCTCGCCCTCGGCCTGAGCTGGCTCGCCTGGGTGCCGTACATCCTGTCGCCGCACGGACTGGGCGTGTGGGACCTCCACTTCCCCGAGGTCCTCGGCAGTGCGCAGTTCACGGGCGTCCTCCCCGGCGCGCTCCTCGGCCCGTTGGGCAGCGCGTTCATCGTGACCGCGGTCGCTGACGGTCGCGCCGGCCTCCGCCGCTGGGTGGGGCGGCTGTTCCGCTGGCGGGTCGCCTGGTACTGGTACGCGCTGGCGCTCGTCGTCGTCCCGGCCCTGATCGTCTTGTCCGCGGTGCCCTTCGCGGGCGGCGACGTGCACGCCCCCTCCGCCCTGGCGCTCTCGGCCCTGGTGCCCGGGCTCGTCATCCAGCTGTTCTCGACCGGCCTCAGCGAGGAGCCGGGCTGGCGCGACTTCGCCCTGCCCCGCCTGCAGCACCGCTTCGGCGCGCTCGGCGCGGCCGCGATCCTCGGCCCGGTCTGGGCGCTCTGGCACATGCCGCTCTACCTCAGCGACTGGGGCGGATGGCCGAACGCGCACTGGAGTGAGCCGGTGGTCTTCGCCCTCTTCACGATCACGTTCAACGTCGTGATGATCCAGGTGTTCAACAAGACGGGTGAGAGCCTGCCGCTGGCCCTGCTGCTGCACGTCGGCGTGAACAACACGATCTCGTCGCTGTTCCCCGAGATGTACCCGAGCATGACCGCCGGCACGCTGATGATCGGACTGACGATCATGTCGACCGTCGCCGCCGTGGTGCTGCTCGTCGTCACCCGCGGCCGGCTCGGCTACGACCCGGCACGTCGGGCGCTGCCGATCGACGCCCCGATCCCTGCTGCAGCACGCAAGGGCCTCGTAGGATCGCACGATGGCACCCGCTGAGCCCCGTCGGAGCACGACCGCGCCCGGCCCGCTGCCCGGCGAGGATGCGCCCGGTCGTCGTCGCACGGTGCGGCTCGTCGCCCTCGGCACCTTCGTGGTCGCACTCGGGCTCATGCTCGCCCTGCCCCCGCTGGATGCCGCCGACCCCGACCCGACCGGCCCCGTCTCGCACTACCCGCCGGTCGCGAGCACCGCGTGGACGGTCCTGACCCTCGGGCTCGCCGCCCAGTCCGCCGCGCTCCTCCTGGCTCGACGAGCGCCGCAGACGATGCTCGTGGTCGTCGCGGCGATCCCGGTGCTGGTGGCTGCCCTCGCGTCCCGGTCGGCCGACCTCTTCGGCCTGACGACCCTGCCGGTGGTCGTCGCCGTGGTCCTCGCCGCGCTGCGGATCCCGCTCGTGCGGCTCTGGCCGGCGCTCGCCGCGGCGTCGGTCCTGGTCGTCGCCGGGGGAGCGGTGTTGTGGGCACTGCTTGCGGGCGGCTTCCGGGCGGACCCTGCCCAGGGGCTCACGACCTCGATCGGCCAGGGCGTCCTGCAGGCCGTGGGTGCCGTCGGCCTGCCGCTCCTCGTCACCCTGGTCGTGCTGTCCCGCCGCGAGGTCCGCGTCGCCCGCACCGCCGAGGCCACCGCCGTCGACCGGGAGGAAGACGCCCGCATCGACGCCGCCGTCTCCCGCGAACGTGCCGCGATGGCCCGGGAGCTGCACGACATCGCCGCCCACCACCTGTCCGGCATCGCCCTGATGTCCGCCGTCATCGACCGCCAGATCGACACCGACCCGGAGCGCGCCCACGAGGGCGTCCGCCAGGTGCGGGAGCAGAGCACCGCCGTGCTGGAGGACCTCCGCCGCCTGGTCGGCCTGCTCCGCGACGACAGCCCCGCCGAACGAGCGGTGGAGACCGTCGCCGGCATCGTCGACCTGGTCGAACGGGCCCGGCTCCGCAGCGACGTCCGACTCGAGGTCCTGCCGGCAGCCGGAGCCGGGGCGTCCCGTCCCCTGGGCGACGGCGTCGGCCCGCTCGCCCAACTCGCCGCGTACCGCACCGTCCAGGAGGCCCTCGCCAACGCCGCACTGCACGCCCCCGGATCGCCGTGCACCGTCACCATCGACGACCGCGCCGACGACCACCTCGCGATCGGCGTCGAGAACGGGCCGGCCACCGTCCCCGCACTCGGCAGCACGCCGGCCGGGGGGAACGGACTGCGTGGCATGCGTGAGCGGGCGGAACTGGTGGGGGCGAGCCTCCAGGTCGGCCCGACGGAGGCCGGCGGTTGGACGGTCAGCCTGCGTCTCGGCCGGGAGGCCCTGCCCACCCCCGCCCCGCCGGCCGCGACCGCGGACCCCGGCACCACCACGGAAGGCCCCCGATGACCGACAGCCCGGCCGACGGCCGCACCATCCGCGTCCTGGTCGCCGACGACCAGCCCCTCGTCCGCGCAGGCGTCTCCGCCCTGCTCGACGCGGAACCGGACATCGAGGTCGTCGCCGTCGCAGCCGACGGTGGACAGGCGCTGGAGCTCGCCCGGAGCACCCGTCCGGACGTCGCGGTCCTCGACGTCCGGATGCCGGTCCGGAACGGCATCGAGGTCGCCCGCGAACTCTGCCGTCCCGACGCCGACCCGGCCGTACCCGCGCTGATGCTCACCACGTTCGACATGGACGACCTGGTGTTCGGCGCGCTCGAGGCCGGAGCGTCCGGGTTCCTCCTCAAGGACGCCGAGCCCGACGTGATCATCGGCGCGGTCCGCCAGGTCGCCGCCGGCAACGGCACCCTGGACCAGGCGCTCACCCGCCGGGTGCTCCGCGAGTTCGCCTCGCGCCGGAGCCTGCAGCCGGTCACCGGGGACCGCGTGGACGGCGTCCTCACCGCCCGCGAACGCGACGTCCTGCTCCTGCTCGCGCAGGGCATGTCGAACGAGGAGATCGCCGCGGAGCTGGTCGTCGAGGTGTCCACGGTGAAGTCACACCTGGCACGCATGCTGCCGAAACTCGGCGTCCGGTCCCGCCTGCAGGCCGTGGTCTGGGCGTACCAGAACCGGATCGTGACGGTGCCGGAGCAGGACCGGTAGAGCCGTTGGGCGCAGGCGCCGATGCTCCCGGCGCTCCGCTGTCACTCCGCGGGTGCATGATGGGCGCGGCCGTCACACCCGTACGGCCCGGACTGGAGTACCTGCTGTGACCGAGACCCGCGCATCGTCGCAGTCGTCCG
The DNA here is from genome assembly GCF_003234085.1 of Curtobacterium sp. MCPF17_052. Classification (GTDB taxonomy): domain Bacteria; phylum Actinomycetota; class Actinomycetes; order Actinomycetales; family Microbacteriaceae; genus Curtobacterium. The sequence continues at coordinate 47,814 of NZ_QKSD01000005.1, read as the reverse complement.
ACCGCCCCTCGGGTGGGCGCGATGCCCAGCCCGGTGACGCCGGTCCCGGCGACGACGCCACGCACCCCGCGAAGGCCGCGCAGCACCCCGCCGGCCGGGAGGCCCGTGGGCACCGTGGCAAGGCCGGCCTGGCCCTCGCTGCGCTCGGCGTCGTGTTCGGCGACATCGGCACCAGCCCGCTCTACTCGATGCGCACCGTGTTCTCCGTGGACGGCGGCATCGTCCGACCCGTCCCCGAGGACGTCTACGGCGTCATCTCGCTGCTCTTCTGGTCGATCACCATCATCGTGTCGATCAAGTACGTGCTCGTGCTCATGCGCGTCGACAACCACGGTGAGGGCGGGGTGATGGCGCTCGCTGCACTCGCCCGACGGCTGCACGCGCACCGTCCGGGCGGCACGACGGTGTTCCTGGTCATCGGCATCGTCGGGGTGGCCCTGTTCTACGGCGACTCCGTGATCACCCCGGCGGTGTCGGTGCTGTCCGCGGTCGAGGGTCTGGGCACCGCTGCCCCGTCCGTCGAGCACCTGATCGTGCCGATCGCCGCCGTGATCCTCGTCGGGCTGTTCATCGTGCAGAAGTTCGGCACCGCGAAGGTCGGCGCCTCGTTCGGTCCCGTGATGCTGCTCTGGTTCATCGTCATCGCGGTCGCCGGCATCCCGCGCATCGTCGAGCACCCGGGCGTCCTGCAGGGGCTGTCCCCGACGTGGGCGATCGCGTTCCTGTTCGCGCACCCGTTCATCACCTTCATCGCGATGGGCGCCGTCGTCCTCGCCATCACCGGCGCCGAGGCGCTCTACGCCGACATGGGCCACTTCGGGCGCATGCCGATCCTCCGGGCCTGGTTCTTCGTGGTGTTCCCCGCGCTCGTCTGCAACTACCTGGGCCAGGCGGCCCTGGTGCTCGAGGACCCGACCGCGACGAAGGACCCGTTCTTCCTGCTGTTCCCGAACTGGGCGCAGCTGCCCGTCGTGATCCTGGCCACCGCCGCGACCGTGATCGCCAGCCAGGCCGTCATCTCCGGCGCGTTCTCGCTCACCCGTCAGGCCGTGCAGCTCGGGCTCCTGCCGCCGCTGACCATCCGGCAGACGTCGAAGCGCGAGGGCGGCCAGGTCTACCTGCCGGCCGTCAACCTGCTGCTGTTCATCGGCGTGATGGCGATCATGCTCGCCTTCCGCTCCTCGGCCGCACTCGCCACCGCGTACGGCGTCTCGGTCACCGGCGCACTGGTCGTCGACACCCTGCTGCTGCTCGTCGTCGTGAAGCCGCTGTGGCGCTGGGCGACCTGGAAGCTCGTCACCGTCGCCGTGGTGTTCGGCGGCCTCGAACTGACCTTCCTCGCGGGCAACCTGTCGAAGGTCCTGCACGGCGGATGGGTGCCGCTGCTCATCGCCCTCGCCGTGATCACCCTCATGACGACCTGGCACCGCGGCCGGCAGCTCGTACAGATCGAGCGCCGGAAGCGTGAGGGCTCGCTGGCGGAGTTCATCGAGACCGTCAACGCCGACCACATCCCGCGCGTCCCGGGCATCGCGGTGTTCCCGCACCCGAACAAGGAGACGACGCCGCTCGCGCTCCGGGCGAACGTCGAACACAACGGCGTCGTGCACCAGCGGGTCATCATCGTGTCCGTCCTGACCGCGAACGTGCCGCACGTGGCGCTGGAGGAGGCGTTCCGACGCGACGAGCTCGGGTACGACGACGACGGCATCGACCACATCACCATCACGTTCGGGTTCTCCGACGACCAGGACCTGCCCGCCGCGATGCGTGCCGCGTGTGCCGGGGGTGTGCTCGACCTGGCGCAGGAGGACATGTCCACGGCGTCGTACTTCATCTCACGCGGAGCACTCCGGACCGGCGCGGGCAAGGGCGGCATGGTGTCATGGCGGCGGAAGCTGTTCGTCGCGATGGCGCACAACGCTGCCGACCCGGCGGCGCGCTTCGGGCTGCCGCTCGACCGCACGGTGACGATGGGCAGCGACGTCGAGGTCTGAGCCGCGGCGGTCAGCCGTCGAGACGCTCGGCGGCACCCGGCACGACGAGCTGCCACGGGCCTCCGCCCCGGACCCGCGTCAGGGACAGGCGGTAGCTGCCGGGCTCGGCGAGCGGGTCGCCGTCGACGTACTCGACGGGCTGGCCGCTCGTCGTGCACTGGTCGGAGGTCGCGATCACGTCGATCCGGTCGTGCAGCTTCCCACCCTTCCGGGACGCGGTGACCGTGGCCTCGTACACGTGGTACCGGCCGGAGGCCTCGACCGTGCGGTCGGTCGACCGGACGTCGGCGTCGACGACCAGGGTCGCCTGCCGGGCCTGCTCCGCCGGGGTCATCGAGACGTAGTCGACGCAGCGTCCGACCGCGGCCACCGAGCAGCCGGCGCCGGCGCCGATCGCGCACACGATCCCGATCGCCAGCGCTGTCTTCCCCCATGTCATACGGCCAGTGTGCGGCACGTGCCTGCCGCCGGTGCCGATCGTGACCGGATCGTGCCGATCCTCGTGGTGGGCGTCACGGCTCGCACGCCGGCAGCCGCGCGCGCCGCCGCACTCACCGCAGCACGCGCGCCAGCTCACTCCGGTAGTCACCGAGCTGCCGGACGAGCCCCTCGCTGGCACGGGACCCGCCGAGGTCCCCGAGCAGCCGGTCGACCCGTCGGAGCACCGCGTGCTGGTCCGACCGCGAGAGCGTCCGGAAGCGGTCCGCGTCCGGCAGCTGCCCCGGCCATCCGTCGTCGTCCGAGGTCGCGACCGTGGTCTGCACGACGGTCGACGTGGTCGCGGGACGCACGACGTCCGACGAGGCGTCCGGCCCCCCGATGGTCGCCGCCGCGGCACCGGTCCCCGCGATGGCCAGGATGAGGGCCAGGGTGGCCAGGCTGACAGCGGTCTTCTTCTGCATCAGGTGCTCCGTTCGACGGCCGCGGACTGCGGCGGGCCGCGCACTGCGGCAGGTCCAGCCTCTGACGAGGCGGGCGGGAGGCGCATCGGCGGAAGGTGGTGGGCCTGCCGTCCGTTCGACTGATCGTCCGGACCCGGCGCTTCCGTCGTTCGGGGGAGGCGCGGAGCCGCCTCGGGCGGCTAGCCTCACGCCATGCGTCCTCTCTCGATCCCGCCGTGGGTGCGTTCTGCCCTGGCCGGGGTCGCGTTCCTCGCCGTCGCGCTCCTCGCGATGGAGGGTCTGCACCGCGCCGGCTGGTACCCGACGCGCCTCGACGACTACCGGGTGACGGCGGCGCTCGTCGCGCTCTGCATCGTCGTCGGCCAGCGCCTGCCGTACCCGCTGCTGGTGGTGGTCGGGGTCGTCGTGGCGTGGCCGACGTGGGCGTTCGACGTGCTGACGGTGCGACTGATCCCCCTCGTCATCGCCGTCTACCTGGCGTGCGCCGCCGGGCGTCGGGTGGTCGCCGTGCTGGCCGTCGCGGCGGTGCCGACGTCCATGGCGATGTTCGTGCCCCTCCGGTACGAGCCGGTCAGCGCGTGGCTGCCGGCCCTCCGCGCGTGGCGGGTGTGGTCGAGCGACGCGGACTGGTCGACCATCGTCCTGATGGGGATCCTGCTCGTGGCGTGCGCGGTCCTGGGCCGTGCCACCGCCCGTCGTCGTCGTTCCGAGCTCGTGCTGCAGCGCCGCAACGAGGAGCTCGTCCGTCTGCGGGAATCTGATCAGGCCCGCATCGCGTCCGAGGAGCGGACCGCCGTCGCCCGCGAGGTCCACGACGTCGTGGCCCACCACATGGCCGCCATCGTCGTCCGTTCGCAGGCCCTGGTGCGGGTGGGCGTCGCAGACCAGGCCGAGTTCGCCGAGTACGCCTCGTGGGTCGCCGGCACCGGGCAGCAGGCGCTGTCCGAGATGCGGAAGGTCGTGCGTGTCCTCCGCGCGGGCGGTGACGGCGGCACGACCGACGCCCCGGTGTCGCTGCGGAGCGCGCTCGAGGACGCCGTCGACCGCGTCCGCGCGACCGGCGTCCGCGTCGAGGCCGACCTGCGTGTGCCCGAGAGCCTGGGCGTGATGCAGGACTTCGCCGTCCTCCGCGTCTGCCAGGAAGCCCTGACGAACACCCTCGTGCACTCCGACGGTTCGTCGGTGCGGATCAGCCTGGCCGCCTCCGAGGACCGCATCCGCCTGGAGGTCCTGGACGACGGGGGCTCCGAGGGCAGCCCCCGGGTGCCGGAACTCGCCGCCGGTGGCGCCGGGATCCGCGGGATGCGCGAGCGCGCCGCCTCCATCGGCGGTGTCCTGGACGCGGGTCCGGCCGAGGGCGGTGGGTGGCGCGTCACGCTCGAGGCCCCCCGGGAGGCCCGTGGTCAGACCGCGGGCAGCCCCCGGCCCGTCACGGAGTCGGGGTCGGGTGCGGCTAGCGCTGCGGCTGGCGCTGCGACTGTTCCTCCGGCTCCGGCTCCGGCTCCGGCTCCTGCTCCGGCCGGTCGTCAGGCGGTCGCGTCGTGATCCGCGTGGTGATCGTCGACGACCAGGCCGTGGTCCGCACGGGTCTCGGGATGATGGTCGACGCCGAACCCGACCTGACCGTGGTCGGCCAGGCGCCGAACGGGGCCGAGGCGATCGCCGTCTGCGCCGAACTCCGCCCCGACGTCGTGCTGATGGACGTCCGGATGCCGGTGCTCGACGGCATCTCGGCCACCCGGTCGATCGTCTCCGAGGGCACCGCGGGCGCGGTCGTCATCCTCACCACCTTCGACGACGAGGAGTACCTGCTCGATGCCGTGCAGGCCGGGGCGCTCGGGTTCCTGCTCAAGGACGCCGGCCCCGACCTCATCGCCGCCGGGGTCCGCGCGGCGCACACGGGCGACACCCTCATCGCGCCGTCGATGACCCGGGCGCTGCTCGAGAACCGGTTGCTCGGCGCCCGGTCCGGCGGGGGCACGACCGGCGGCGCTGCCGGTCCGCCCGCGGTCCCGCCAGCCGAGCACGAGCCGGTGCTGGCGTCACTGAGCGCTCGCGAGCGGGAGGTCCTGACCGCCCTGGTCCGCGGGGCCAGCAACGCGCAGATCGCGAAGGACCTGTGGATCAGCGAGGCCACCGTGAAGACCCACATCAGCAGCGTGCTCGGCAAGGTCGGGGCCGCGAGCCGGGTGCAGGCCGTCGTGTTCGCCTACGAGAGCGGCTTCGTCCGTCCGGACTGGTCGGCGTAGCCCGGCCCGGCAGCCGCCCGTCAGACGGCGCGGGAGCGGGACAGCGGCGCGGCCGTGACTTCGGTGACTCCGGCGGCGGCGGCCTCGCGGCGGATCGCGATGACGGTCACGTCGTCGTCGTGCGGCACCTCGGCCGCACGGTCGGCGAGGGCCGCGACGATCGCAGCCGGCGTCCGGTCGGCGCGCGCCAGCTCGGCGACCGAGTCCACGGCGTCATCACGCCCGCCGAACAGGTCGAGCACGCCGTCGCTGAACGAGATGAGCAGGTCGCCCGGCTCGAGGGTCCCGGTGGTGGTCGCCCACTCGTCCCGGAGGCCCATCCCCAGCGGCAGGTCGACCGAACGCAGGCGCTCCACCCCTCCGGCAGCACGGAGGATGAAGCTCAGCCCGTGCCCGGCGTCCGCCCACTGCAGCGACCCGTCGTCGTCGATGCGGGCGTGGAACAGCGTGGTGAAGGTGACGTCGGTGCCGGCACCCTCGGCGGCGAGGCCGTCGGAGGCACGGCGCAGGGCCTCGGAGGCGTCGTCGACCGTGCGGGCGCTGCGGATCGTGGCTCGGACCGCGGCGGCGATGAGTCCGGCGCCGACGCCCTTGCCCATCACGTCGCCGAGCCCGACGGCGATGCCGTTCTCGGTGCGGTACCAGTCGAAGAAGTCGCCACCGACGCTCTTCGCCGGGAGACAGGTGCCCGCGACGGTGACGAAGTCGCCCAGTCCGTCGCTCGAGGTCGGCAGCAGAGAACGCTGGACGTCGGCGGCGCGGCTGATCTCCTCGAGGACCTTGTCCTCGCGGGCCTGGGCGGAGCGGACGGAGCGGCGGGCTCGGCGGGAGAGTTCCTGCACGATGACGGCGACGGTGCCGAAGACGACGACGGTGATGCCGAGGCGCACGAGTTCGCTGGCCCGCGGTGCGTTGTCCGGCAGGAGCACGTACGGAGCGAGGATCACGAGCGTGACGCCCAGGACCGAGTAGACGATCGTGCGTCGTCCGTCGAGGGAGGCCCACCACACCACGGGCAGGACCACCAGGGACGTGAACACCGACGCTCCGGCTCCGGTGCCGGTGCGGAACAGGGCGAGGGACACGAAGTCGACGGCCAACAGGATCGGGATGAGCGCGACCGCGCGCGGGAACCGCAGCGTGATCGCAGCGAGCAGGGTCGCGACGCCGATGGCGACCAGGCTCGCGAGGAACAGCCCGGGATGGCTGATCTCGAGCGACGGGAGCACCAGGCTCAGCAGCGCACCGAGGGCCAGCAGACCCGAGATCGGGGTCTGCCGGACGAGGGGGTTGTCGATGACGCTGGTTGGGCGAGACATGTTCAGGGAAGGCTACTGGTTCGCGGTCGGCTGCGCCGGTGCGTCGACCCGAAGAGGGGCGGACAGTTCCGTCTGCCGCCGGGAACGCCGAACGGCGGGGCACCCGTTCCCGGGTACCCCGCCGTTCCAGCGTTCAGGAGCACAGCGCTCCTGCGTCTCCTGCGCTACTGCGCGCGGCGGCGACGCATCCGCTGTGCCAGGAGCAGTCCGCCCGCGGCGAGGAGCACCACGGCGAGGATCCCGATCGGCACGACGTTCGCACCCGTCCAGGCGAGGGCGCCGTCACCGGCGGAGGACGAGCCTCCCGGCTGGTCACCCGCACCGCCACCGGCACCCGGTCCGGCACCCGCACCGGCACCCGGCGCAGGCGAGCCCGGCGCAGGGTCACTCGGCGTGGGAGTGGGGGAGCCCGGCGTGGGCGACGGCGATGCCGTCGGGGGAGCCGCGCTCACCGTGAACGCGACCCGGGCCAGCACGACGCCGCCCACCGAAGCGGACACCGTCACCCGACCGGAGGCCGTGGCCGGCACCGCCAGGTCGCTGCTGAACGTGCCGTCGGCGTCGGTGCGCACGGTGACCTCGCCACCGAGTGCCGGCGTCGTCGACAGCGTGACCGTCGCGTTCGCCGGGAACCCGGAGCCGGTCACGGTCTGCGTGCCACCGGCGGTGACCTGCGGGGACGCGACCTGGAGGCTCGGCACCGCAGCAGCGACGCTCGAGTACCGCACGACGGTCCGGTCCGTCACCGAGCGCTCGGCGACCGGCACCGTGATGGTGCGGCTGTCGGCGTCGTACGTCCAGTCGGACGCGGCGACGGGGGCGCCGTCGATGGTGACCGACACGGGACGCTCGGCGTTGGTGAACGTCGCCGTCCACGAGCGGTCGCGCACCTGGCCGGTGAACGAGCCGTCGGCGGGGGCGATGTCGAGCGTGCCGCCGTCGGCCTGCTGGGTGAACCGCATCGAGGTCGACGCCGAGTCGCCGGCCGCACGGGCCGCGGCCTTCGTCGGCTGACCCTCGCCCGAGTCCTCGTGCAGGGCGAAGGTGCCGTCGGCGCCGGTCGCGACCGTCACCGTGACCGCGTCGAGCGGTGCGGCGTCGTTCGCGACGTGGTGCGAGCGGGTCGGGACGATGCCGCCGCTGCGGACGAACACCGGCATGGTGGTCAGGTCCGTCGTGACGTCGGCCGTCGTGCCGCCCTCGTACGTCTTGCCGGTGAACCAGTCGGTCCACGAGTCGCCGGCCGGGAACCACACGGAGCGGGTGGCGGTGCCGTCGTCACCGTTGCCGGTGGTGACGGGCGCGACCAGCACGTCCTTGCCGTAGAGGTACTCGGAGCCGGCCTGGGCGTAGGACTCCTGCGCCTCCGGGTACTGCAGGTAGAGCGGCTGCAGCATCGGGGTGCCGGTCGCCGTGGCGTCGGCAGCGAGCGTGTACGTCAGGGGGAGCAGGTCCTCGCGGAGGTTGAGGAACTGCTTCGCCGACGCGTTCGCCGCGGCCGGGTACTGCCAGGGCAGCCGGTCGCTGTGGTTGCTGTGCAGGCGGTCGATGGGCTGGAAGGCACCGAACTGGACCCAGCGGGCGTACATGTCCGGCGGGAGCTGGGTCGTGCCCGGCTCCTTGCCCTCGATGCCGTACTGGCCGCCGTTGTGGCCACCGATGTCGTGGCTGATCGCGGACAGGCCGGTCGCAGCCGACTCACCGGGCGTGTACCCGACCTGGGCTGCGAGTTCCTGCCAGGTCGACGTGGTGTCGCCGGTGAAGTGCACGGTGGTGCGCTTGTCGGCCCACGGTCCGGTCGGGACGGCCTGCGGGTTGCCGTAGCCGCCCGCGGTCAGCGAGCCGTACGCGCGGGAGAACGCCAGACCGCGGCCCTTGAGCTGCTCGTCCGTGTACTTCGCGTACTGCTGGTTGATGAACGCGTCCGGGGTGACACCGTTGGCGGAGTACTTCGAGTTCTCACTGCAGCACCAGTCGAGCCACCACATGTCGACGCCCTCCGGCTGCAGCGACGTGTGCAGGTCGAAGTAGGCCTTGAGCTGGTCGGGGTCCGACCAGTCGAACAGGTAGCGGTCGCCGTCGCCCTTGGTGAGCTTGCCCTTCGCCGTGTCCCACGCCTGCGCGAACTTCGGGTCCTGGCTCGAGATCGACGGGTGGATGTTGAGGGTGTTGTGGATGCCCTCGGCGTGCCAGTCGGCGAGCAGGCCCGTCATGTCCGGGATGCGGGCCGGGTCGACCGACCAGCCGTCCCACTTGCTGTCGCCCTCGTTCGTCGGGCTGCCGATCTTGTAGTCGGTGTCGATCGCCATGACGTCGACGGGGACGCCCTCGTCCTTGAACTTCTTCGCGATGTCCAGGTAGTCCTGCTGCGAGCGGTCGTAGTACTCGGAGTACCAGACGCCGTACGCCCACTGCGGCAGGAGCTTCGACGGCCCGGTCAGGGTCGCCAGGTCCTTCAGCGCGGTCGTGTACTCGGTGCCGTACCCGAAGACGTAGCCGTCCTGGTAGCCCTCACCGCCGTGGTCACCACGGGGCGTGGTCTTCTCGGTCGCGGTGTCGTACAGCGCCGAGGCGGTGTCGTCGAGCAGCGACCAGCCGTCCTGGTAGAGCAGGCCCGGGTTGGTCTTGACGGAGCCGTTGGCGGTGTCGAGGTCACGACGGTAGCCGCCGAGCGGGGCGTGCGCGGCGAGCACCGGCGACGCGGTGTCGACGACCGCGATGGTGTCGAAGTTCACGTTGCAGTTGTTCGCCACCGTCGGGCAGCCGATCGCGACGTCGTTGGCGCCTGCGGCCAGGTGCACGGGGACCGTCACCGTGTTCCAGTAGTCCCAGCCGCTGGTGCGCGGGAGCTCGGCGGTGGTGGCGTCCTGGCCGGCGGGGGCGGCGGTCAGCGTGGGCGTGCCGGCGGAGCCGTTGGCGTACCGGACCTGCAGCGCGTAGTCGCCCGCCGCGGGGACCCCGGTGACGTGTGCGGTCAGCTGTGCACCGGCGCGTTCGAACCCGGCGGCGAAGCCGTCGCCGGAGAACCCGTTGTGGTCGGTCGCGACCGTGGCACTGCCGGCCTTGCCGGCGTCCTCGGCCTCGCAGACCGCGCCGAAGGCGCAGTCCTGACCGGCGTTCGCGGCGGTCGGTGCCGGGTAGGCGGCACCCGAGGGGACGATCGCCAGGCTGTCGACGTTCACCCGACCGGAGTCGGCGTCACCACGGACGACCTTGACGGTGTGCTGACCGGCGGTCAGGTCGAGGGCTGCGGTCGTCTGCTTCCACTCGTCCCAGTTCTTGCCGGCCGGCAGGCGCAGCGTGACCGGTGCCCCGCCGTCGACGACGATGCTCAGCGTGCGGGTCTCAACCTTGCCGTCGCCGCCCTGGTTGTTGGCGTAGCGCATGGCGAGGTCGTACGACCCGGCCTGCTGCACGGTCGTGCGGAACGTCATGGAGTTGCCGACGTTCTCGAACCCGGCGGCGAAGCCCGATCCGGTGTACCCGGCGTGGTCCTTGGCGGACGCCAGGCCCTGCAGCGCGAGTGCCTCGCCCTCGCAGAGCGTGCCCACCGCGCAGGAGGGCGTCTCGGCGGTGACCCAGGGCGAGCCGGTGACGTCCTGGCCCAGGGAGGTCGTGAGCTTCACCCGGAGGTTGTCCTGGCTGAAGTCGCCGGTGCCCTCCCGGTACTGCACGGTCATCGAGCCGGTGTCGAGCGTCAGCCAGCCGTCCTGCACGGTCTTGGTGAACGGGGTCGCGGCGAAGTCGTCGCGCCCGACCACGTTGAACGTGCCCTGGTCGGTGAACTGCCCGTCACCGGCGTACTCGGTGCGGATCAGGGTGGGGGAGAGCACCTGGAAGCGGGCCTCTCCGGACACCACTGTGCGGGCGTCCGGGGCGGCTGCTGCCGGCAGTGCGGAGATGCCGAGCCCGCCGAGCGCGAGCGCTCCGACCAGGGCTCCGGCGAGGGACGACCCGAGGACGCGTCTGCGCCTCCGGGTCTGCGTGGGATTGGGACGCAAGGGTGTGTGCTCCTCGTGGACGGCGTCGTCCGGTCATTCGTCGGCGGTCTGGCCGCCTTGTGCGGGTACGTGTCCCGCGGCCACCCCCCTAGAGGGCCGCGTTACAACGTGGAAACTGTAGGGCCTCATAGCTCGTACATGGAAGCCCGCAAGGAGAACGCGTCCCTCGAGCGGCGCTCAGCGGACCAGCCGGGAGGCCCGGATCACCTCCCGCAGGCCGGCCCGCCCCTGCGCGGGGGAACGACGACGGGCCGCCCGGCGCGACCGAGGTCACGCCGATCGGCCCGTCGATGATCGGACGCTCCGGAGGTCACTTCCCCAGGGCGGTGAGGAACCGGTTCGTGTACGACAGGGCAGCGTCCGGTCGGGAGCTGCACGTCGCCGAGGCGGTGCTCTGCGCGCACGGGGTGTCACGGTCGAGCGACCAGTAGTGCACGCCCGCCAGTGCGTTCGCCCGCGCGTACGCCGAGACCGTGTCGACGTCGGCGAGGGTGAACACGTTGCTGACGACGTCGTTCACGCCGATCATCGGCGTGACCTCGATCTTGTTGGACGGAGTGCCGTAGGTGTGCTGCAGGTTCTTGACCGCCTGCACCGTCGAAGCGCCCATGTCACAGGCACCGTTCGTGACGACGCACACCGCCGAGGACGCCCCACCGAAGTCCATCGTCATGAGGTTGATCGTGTAGTTCGTCAGACCCGAGGCCTTGATCGCCGTGACGGTCGTGTCCCCGGTGCTGTTCAGTCCGGCGAAGGACCCGTTCGACGCCGCGAGGGTGGCGAGGGTGAACGAGAACCGGAGCTTCGGGTACTGCGCCTGCGCGGCCGCTGCCGAGCTGACGAGCGACCGGATGTCCGCCGCCGACTGACCGCTCTCGATGTCGAAGTCGATGCCGACCAGGTGCGGCGAGGCGTAGCGGGCGATGAAGGCGTTCATCGCGGCCCCGGACGTGCACTTGAACGACCCGGCCGCACCACCGGTCGAGACGACGTAGTCGACACCCGCGGCGTCGAGCGCCGGCACGTTCGCCTTCGCGAAGGCGTCGCCGGCCACACCGCCCCAGTTCTCGCTGCCACACGTCCCGGTCGCGAAGGCGAGCGAGAGCGCCCGGAGCTTCGGGACCTTCGTCGCGAGGCTGTTCGACCCGCCGGCCACCGGGATCGTGCTGCCGGTGATCGCGGTCTGCATCACGTTGGTGTTCCAGTTCAGGTTGACCGTGACGTCCTTGTACGGGCCGAACAGGGTCCCGGTGGTGGCGCCGGTCCCGGTGCCGCCCCCGGTGCCGCCTCCGGTACCACCGCCACCGGTGCCCCCGCCGCCGGTGCTGGCGGGGGTGCAACTCCCTGCCGAGGTCCACGGCTGTCCGGAGCCGGTGGCTCCGGAGTGGGTCGCCGGGTCATCGCCCTGCGTCCACCAGTTCGCGGTGTAGTTCGTGCTGCCGGTGCTCACGCTCGCACCGCCGGAGTACGCGGTGGACGCACTCCAGGTCGGTGCGCAGGTCGTCGCGGCGCTCGCCGGTCCGGCGGTGACGAGCGCTCCGCCGAGCACGAGCCCGGCGATCGACGTGACGACTCCGAGACGCCTGATCCGACGTCCGATCGATGGTGTTCTGGTCATGACAGATCCTCCACGATGGGCGGTCCGGGCGACGCTGCCCGAACTCGCAAGAGGTTTTCGAAACCTCCTTGCGTATTCGTACTGCGATCGCCGGCGGATGTCTGTCCGCATTTCGCTGGACGAACAGCCGGGACGTCAACCGCCACCTCGGTCTCGCGGCGGAGATCGTCCGACACCTGCGGACCTCCGGCACCCGGGCCACCAGGGCACTCCGCCCGTCCGGCCGCGCCGACCGCCCGGGCACCCCGGCCGCCCGGCCTCACCGACCGGTCACCCCGGGAACGGGGGCGTCGTGACGGAACAGGTGACGGGCCTCCCGGGCTGCCCCTGCCGTTCTGCGATCGCGCGCTTGCCGTCCAACAGCACCCGACAGGTGGCGGTCGCTTCCGGGGGTGGCGTGACGGCGACGCGCGCGCGGTCGCCCGTCAGGACGATCGCCTTCTGCTGCCACCGCGAGCCGCCGGTACCGGCCGACAGCGCGGTCGTCGTCACCCGCGGGTACCGGTGCGCGGTCGGTGCGTCGCCCCGCCGCTCGGCCCCGCGGACGGACACGTCGGTCAGTGCGGTTCCGGCAGGGGCGTCCGTGGTGACCTGGTAGGTCACCGACCAAGCGTCCGCCGTCTGCTGCCGGATCATGGCGCAGCCGGTCGTCGCCGCGACCAGGGCGGCCGCGATCGTGAGCATGCCGATGGCGCGTGTGGTGGTCGTGGTGGAGTGGCTTCCGTTGAACATACGTCCAACGTCTCCTCCGCCCGGTGCTGGGCGCGACCGCTGCGGGGATGACCGGGGTCATCCTCGGGTCGTCCCTCCGGACGTCGTCCGGGAGGCTCGGCTCGGCTCAGCGGGGCCAGGTCGCGATGACCGCGACCGCGTTGAACAGCACGTGCGCCAGTATCGCGCCGCCGATGCGGTTCGTCATCGCGACCAGGGTGCCGGTCAACGACCCGAGGGCGAAGATCGTCAGGAACACCCGGAAGCCCTCGAGCTGGGTCCCGCCGGCTCCGAGCAGGACGTGCAGGACCGCGAACAGGAACGCGGTGAGCAGCACGGCCAGGAAGCGGGTCCGCGGCGTCAGCTCAGCGGCCATCCGGCGCTGGAAGAGCCCGCGGAAGAAGACCTCTTCCAGGAACGGGCTGACCAGGACGATGCCGATGGCTGACACGACGAGCAGGCCGATGTCCGGTGTCCCGAGGGTCGGCGCGGGCGCGAGACCGGTCGAGCCGGTGAACGCCAGACCGAGGAACACGTCGAAGACCCGGCACAGGATCACGATGCCGATCGCGAAGATCGCGTCGCCGAGTCCCAGTCGCAGGCGCGCCGCATGGTCCGTGCCGGCCGATCGTCGCAGCACCCAGACGATGCCCGCGACGAGCGGCAGCCAGACGGCGAAGTCGGCGACCAGGACCTGCATCACGGGCGGTTGGATCTTCCCCGCGGTGCTGAAGCCGGCTGCGACCCGGGCCAGGATGACCGCCACCCCCAGCGCGACCAGCAGGATCACGAGGTCCCGCTGGCGACTGGTGTCGGGCTCGGCGTGGGTCACGTCGGACTCGGTGCTCATGGGCTCACCGTAGAGGACGGGAGGCCCAGAACGGCCGATACAGCCGAGCGTTGCTCGATCATGTGGCACTATTTGAATGCCGTCTGCTGGGACATCCCCAGTGCACTCGTGTCGGGACCACGGGAGAGCGGCGGGATCGTCGGGGAAGGCGGGCCGCGTGGAACTACGCGACTACATCACCGTGCTACGTAAGGGATGGGTCCTCATCCTGGTCTTGGCACTCGTCGGGGTCGCCGCTGCCGCGGGCTTCTCCCTGCTGAAGAAGCCGGTGTACTCCGCTTCGGCGCAGGTCTTCGTCTCGACGGAGACCTCCGGCAGCGCGAGCGACCTGGCGCAGGGCAACACCTTCACCCAGCAGCGCGTCCTGACGTACTCGAACCTGGTGTCGACGCCGATCGTGCTCCTGCCGGTCATCTCGAAGCTCCAGCTCGACATGAACGCCGACCAGCTCGCGACGATGGTGTCCGCGACCGCGCCGACGAGCACGACCCTGATCTCCATCAGCGTGAACGACACGGACCCGGTCCAGGCGGCGGACATCGCGAACGCGACCTCGCAGAGCCTGACCAACGTCGTCGAGGACATCGAGGCCACGGACGCCGAGGGAACGAGCAGCGTCAAGCTCACCCGCGTGAAGCAGGCCGACGTGCCGAGTGCCCCGGTCAGCCCCAACGTCCCCGTGAACGTGGCCCTGGGCCTCCTGGTCGGCCTCGCACTGGGCGTCGGCATCGCGGTCCTCCGCGAGACGCTGGACAACCGCGTCCGCACCGAGCAGGACGTCGAGAAGATCAGCGACAAGCCGGTCGTCGGCGGCATCGCCTTCGACAGCAAGGCATCGGAACGACCGCTGATCGTGCAGGTCGACCCGCGCAGCCCGCGTGCCGAGTCGTTCCGCACGCTCCGCACGAACCTGCAGTTCCTGGACATCGGCACCGGCGCCCGCACCTTCGTGATGACGTCGTCCGTGCAGTCCGAGGGCAAGAGCACCACGGTCGCCAACCTGGCGATCGCGCTCGACAGCGCCGGCTTCCGCGTCATCCTGATCGACGCCGACCTCCGTCGTCCCCGCGTCGCCGAGTACATGGAGGTCGAGACCAACGCCGGCCTGACCGACGTGCTCATCGGGCGTGCCGAGTTGGAGGACGTCGCCCAGCCCTGGGGCCGTGGCAACCTCGTCGTGCTGCCCGCCGGGCAGATCCCGCCCAACCCGTCCGAGCTCCTCGGTTCCCGCGCCATGCAGGACCTCATCGAACGCCTGGAGGGCGAGTTCGACTACGTCCTGTTCGACGCCCCGCCGCTGCTGCCCGTCACTGACGCGGCGATCCTGGCGAAGAAGGCCTCCGGCGCGATCGTCGCCGTGGCCTCGGGCAAGACGCACAAGGGCCAGTTCGCCGCTGCGGTCTCCGCACTCGAGAGCGTGGGTGCGCCCATCGCCGGCTTCGTCATCACGATGATGCCCGTCCGCGGCCCGGGCGCCTACGGCTACGGCCGGTACGGCTACGGGTACGGCTACGGCCTCGAAGAGGACGAGAACACACCGAAGGTCAAGCCGCCGAAGCGCGGCGGGAAGAAGCTCGGCGCGCTGAGCCGCGCCGAGCGCTGAAGCGAGGTCGGGGGACATGAACGCACGCCGGGGGACCCGAAACCTCGGCTCGACGCGTACACGAACGACCCTGATCTGGGTCGCCATCGTGATCGTCGTGCTGGTCGTCATCGACATCGCACTCGTCACGCTCGCTCTGGGACGCACCGCACCGAACTCCGGTGACCCGGCGGGCCCCATCCCGACCTTCTCCAGCTCACCGCGCTCCAGCGCGAGCTCATCACCGAGCCCCACAGCTGACGCCGCCGGCGCACGTCGGTCCCTCGCTGCGGTCGACGGCCGGGAGGCCTGGCGCGCGACCGACGGCACGTGCGGCGGCCCCGCCCCCACCCTCGAGCACACCCTCGACGCCGGTGCGACCTGGGAGCCGGTCACGCTGGGAAGCGACGTCTCGTCGGTCATGGCGATCCGTGCCTCCAGTGCGAACCTGACGGTCCTGGCCGGCGTGGGCGACGACTGCACGCCCACGGTCCGTTCCAGCACCGACGACGGCGCCACCTGGAGTGCCGCCGGTGACGGTGCCGCCGGGGCCGGCGTCTCGACCGCGGGTGTCGTCCTGTCGACCGGTGTCGTCGACCCGCCCTGCAGCGACCCGGTCGAGGCGTTCCAGGGGGAGCAGACTTCCGTCGTCATCTGCGACGGTCAGCTCGAGTGGCGTTCCGGCACCGGAGACTGGGTGGACGTGCCGCTCGACGGCGTCCGCTCGATGGCCGACGCCGGCAACGACTACTCGCTCGCTCGCATCGGCACCGACACGTGTGACGGCGTGCAGATCGAGTCGATGCCCGCCGTCGGTGTGACGCCCGCGACGACGACCACCCCGATCGGCTGTGACGCGGACGCCGCCACCGAGGGGCCGATCAGCCTCGACCGATCCGGGGACGACGTCTGGCTATGGGCCGGCGACACCGTCGCGGTCTCGACCGACGGCGGAGCCACGTGGTGAGCCGGTGGCTGACATGACGGCGGGCGCGGTGCGGGTCTCCCCGTCGACCGGATCCACGGAGGAGTGGAGCCGGTCGTTCTCGCGCCGCGTCCTGATCACCGACCTGCTCGCCCTGTTCTGGGTCGTGTTCGGCGTGCAGATCGCGTGGCTCGGTCTCGACTCGAACCTGGCCACCAACACGGCTGACCTGCGTCTGAGCTACACGGGGATCTCCATCGTCGTGATCGCCGTGTGGATGACCGCGCTGGCCCTTTACGACACCCGCGGCCACCGCGTGATCGGCGTCGGCAGCACCGAGTACCGCCTGGTCGCCGACGCCAGTGTCCGGGTCTTCGGGTTCCTGGCGATCGTCGCGTTCCTGCTGCACGTCGACTTGGCCCGCGGTTACATCCTCATCGCGTTTCCAGTCGGCATCGCCGTCCTGCTCATCTCGCGCTGGATGTGGCGCCAGTGGCTGGTCGCCGAGCGCAAGCGTGGCAGCTACTCCGCCAAGGTCTTGCTGGTCGGCTCGACCGCCAGCGTGCTGCACCTGGCACGCGAACTCGGACGCTCACCGGAGGCCGGCTACCGCGTCGTCGGCGCAGCGGTGTCGGCGGGGACCCGTGGAGTCCTGCCCGGTTCGACCGTGCAGAGCTTCGGCGGTTTCGACGACCTGACCGACGCCCTGGCCGCTACCGGAGCCGACACCGTCGTCATCACCAGTGCCGACGACCTGCCGCCCGAGCGCGTCCGCCAGCTCAGCTGGTCGCTGGAGCCCGGCCGACAGCACCTGGTCGTCGCCCCGAGCCTGACCGACATCGGCGGCCCGCGCATCCACACGCGTCCCGTCCAAGGTCTGCCGCTGATCCACGTCGAGACGCCGACGTACTCGGGGCGGAAGCTCTACACCAAGCGTGCCTTCGACCTGGTCGGGTCCGCCCTGCTGATCATCGTCCTGTCGCCTGTCCTGCTGGTCCTGGCGCTCATGGTGAAGACCACGTCCCCGGGGCCCGTGTTCTTCCGCCAAGAACGCGTCGGCCTGAACGGTGCCACCTTCCGGATGATCAAGTTCCGGTCGATGGTCGTCGACGCTGAAGCCCGTTTGCAGGAGCTCAGCCAGCTGGACCGAGCCGAGGGCAACGACGTCCTGTTCAAGATGAAGAACGACCCCCGTGTCACCCGTGTCGGCGCCTTCATGCGTCGGTACAGCCTGGACGAGATCCCGCAGCTCTTCAACGTTCTGCTCGGCGAGATGTCCCTGGTCGGTCCGCGCCCGCCGCTCGCTCGCGAAGTCGAACGGTACGACCAGCACGTGCACCGACGATTCCTGGTGAAGCCCGGGATGACCGGACTGTGGCAGGTGAGCGGCCGGTCGAATCTGTCGTGGGAGGACTCGGTTCGTCTCGATCTGTTCTACGTGGAGAACTGGTCGCTGGTCGGTGACCTTGTGATCCTCTGGCGAACAGCTCGGGCAGTAGTGGCCAGCAAGGGTGCGTATTGATACCGCCGACCAGCGGCTCGTCAGAGCCCAAGAACGAGAGTCGTGATGCCTGAATCCGCTGCTCCTGTCCTCGAATCACTTCCGAGACGTCCGCTGGGCGGCTTACCGGTCATCGCGGCGTCGCCGGGCCAAGCAGTTGATGCGGTCATCAACTCGGCACGGACGGAACTGTCGAACGGGGCAGCTGTCCACCTCATCAACGCTTACTCGATCGCGCTTTCTCAGCGCGATCGAGCCTTCCAGCAGTCCCTCTCCGGCACCGCACACAACTTCCCAGATGGCAAGCCGCTCAGTTGGGTGACGCGGGCGACGCGGCAGCCCCTGACCCAGGTCCGAGGCCCCCAGTTCTTCCTGGACGTCATGGACAGGGGGCGAGAATCGAGTGTCCGGCACTTCCTCCTCGGGGGGTCCGAAGAGTTGCTGGTGAAACTGCAGCAGAATCTCGAAGCAAGGTTCCCGGGCGTCGAGATCGTAGGTACCTACAGTCCGCCGTTCCGCTCGCTTTCGGAGGCAGAACTGGACGCACAGGACGAGTTGATCCTGAGAAGCGGCGCGGACATCGTGTGGGTCGGACTGGGGACACCGAAGCAGGATCACGAGGTACGCCGGCTCGCCGACTCGTTGCACGTGACCGCGTGTGCTGTCGGTGCTGCCTTCGACTTCACGGCCGGTACAAAGCGCGAAGCGCCGAAGTGGATGACTCGGGTCGGGCTCGAGTGGACATTCCGGCTCATCTCGGAACCGAGACGTCTGTGGAAGCGGTACTTGATCGGGAACTTCGTCTTCCTCGCTGCGATCATCAGGAACCATTGACCATGAGCGTGCGCCCCATTGTCGTCATCAGCCAGGTCCCGCCGCCCACCCATGGTTCGACCCTGATCACGAAAATCCTCCTGGAGATCTTCGCTGAGCTCGGCGAGTGGCCGGTGCTGGTCGATCGGCGGTTCAGCAGGCAGATCGGCGACGTCGGCGCTTTCTCCGCACGGAAGATCTTCGCTGCCCCGGGGTTGGTACTGCGCCTACTGCTCGTGGTGCTCCGGCGACCAGACATGTGTGTGTTCTTCTGCACGAACAGGTCACTCTCGTTCATCGTCGACGTTGTGCTCGGTGAATTGCTTCGTCTTTTCCGCGTCCCCACGGTCAACTACGTGCACACCCGGGGCTATTCGGCACTCGCCGCGCGCGGGAGGGTCTGGCGTTTCCTGGTGACCAGGCTGCTCGGAGGAGCCACGACGACTGTCTGCCTGGGTGCCGGGCTCGTGTCTGACATCAGCCCCTTCGTCGCAGCGGGCTCGATCACAGTCATCAAGAACACCGCGGAGGCGCCGCCGACCGATCGAGGGGGCCGTCTGCCCGGTCACATCGTCTTCCTTTCCAATCTACTGGAGGAAAAGGGCGCCGACGTCTTCGTCGAGATGGCGATCGATGTTTGTAGACGAGGCGGGAATCAAGTCTTTTCATTGGTGGGTCCGTCCGCGGATGAAGGACTCACCGCTACGCTCCGCGGCCGCGTGGCGCAATCAGGGTTCTCCGAACGCATCGTGTTCCGGGGCCCGCTTTTCGGACTCGAGAAGTGGCAAGTGCTCGCTTCCGCTGAAGTGCTGGTCTTCCCGACTCGGTACCGGTTCGAAGCTCAACCGCTCACGATCATCGAGGCATTCAGCGTCGGCGTTCCTGTTGTCGCTTCGGATGTCGGTGCCATCGGAGAACTGGTTGATGATGGGGTCAACGGGCGGCTCGTCGGGGCAGCTACTGTCGAGTCGGTCACGCAAGCAGTACTCAGCGTGATCCAGGAACGAGCGACATCGGATCGTCTAGCCGAGGGTGCTCGTCGGACCTTCGATCAGGAACACTCGCGTGACTCGTTCCGCGCGAATTGGGCCCGCGTCATCGCGGGCATGAGGAAGTGATTGCATGAACGCCACAGATGACTTGGTCGGAGCGGGGACCGCAGAGGAACAAGCCGCTGGCGCGCCGTTCCGCTCCGTGTCCGGTTTCCGACGTACGCTCCGCGCTGATCTCCGAGCCAATCGGCGGGATCTCAAATCGCAGGTGGTGATGATCGGGTTCCGGTCTTGCCAATTCCTCATGCAGAACCGAGATCATCCACGGCGGGTGTCGCTGCCCGCAGTCGCTTTGTATCGGCTGGCCACCGAGTTCGTCCTCGGCATCGAGTTACGGCCCAAGACCCGAGTCGGGCCGGGGCTGACGATCTTCCACGGGACCGGCTTGGTGGTCAACGACCGAGCGCTGATCGGCTCAGGCGTGACACTCCGTAACGGAGTGGTGATCGGGCACAAGCGTCCCGGGGACATGGCACCCTTCGTTCGGGACGGAGCAGATCTCGGGGCGGCCGCCTTGGTCATCGGGGCGGTGACCGTCGGTAGGAATGCTCGTGTCGGAGCTGGTGCAGTTGTGGTGCACGATGTCCCAGACAGAGACACGGTCGTCGGGAATCCGGCGCGGAGCGTGGTTCGATGAACAGCCGTGGCAGCGCGGCCAGGCGGGATCTCGTCGTCCTCGCTTACGGCTACGCAGCGTCCCCCAGGGACGCGGTTTCGCGGGTCGTCGAGGACCTTGCAACTGAGCTCCGCTCTCGCGGCCGGCGGGTCACAGTCATCGGAATTCCTCCCACGAGGATCGTTGCGGCCGGCGGGAATGCCGCTGACAAGATCAGGCGTCTGCGATCTGAGCTCCGGTTCTTGCTGTCCTCCGTCGTGTTCGTCCTCCGTCGACACCGCGAGATGCATGCGTTCATCAGCGTGGACGTGCCGTCCGGTCTGCCATTCGTCGGAGCCCTCGCTCGACGAATGAGTCGAGGGCGCGTTCGGGACATCGCGTGGGTCATGGACCTGTATCGGCTGACGATTCAAGGAGGTGGTCACCTCGATACCGTCCGCGCACGGCTTGAACTCGCAGCGCTTCGAAGCAGTGCGAAGATCATCACTATCGGGGAGTGCATGTCTGCACTGCTCTCGGACTTGACCGCAAAGCCGGTGAGTGTCATCCCGTTGTGGCACCGCGACATGGAAGTCGCGGTTGCGCCGGCGAGCAATTCGCCCCTTCGCCTCCTCTACTCGGGATCGGCGCGAGAAATCCATCCATTGCTCCCGCTGGTTCAGGCTGTGGGTGGTCGCGATGACGTGGAATTGCAGATCAGTGGATCTGGGAGTGAGGTGGAGCGCATCAGGGCTTATCTCGCGAATCACCCTCAGCGAAACGTTCAGGTCGGTGGGTTCGTCGAGGAACAGAACTTGGCAAGCGCTTACGCCCGCGCGGACGTTCACGTCGTCTCGCTCAGTGAGAATGCGACTGGAACCTGCGTGCCGTCGAAGGTGTACGCCGCGATGGCCTCTGGACGAGGAGTGCTCTACCTGGGCTCCACGTCGGGACAAGCGGCGCGAGACGTCCTGAACGCGGGAGCAGGCATCGTTGTCGAGACGGACGCGATGACCTCGATGTCCGCAGCGATCACGCAGTTGGCCTCGAATCGGGCTCGCGTGGTTGCGTACGGGGCGCAGGCGCGTCGCTTCTTCGATGACGAGCGGGCTCTCGCTGTCGGTGGCGCGCGATGGGCAGACGAACTGGTGGCATCGGCGGCGATCGTCACTCAGTCCGCTGCTGTGAGTTGACCTGTGCGCAGTTTGATCTGGTCGCTCGTCGAGCGAGTGTTCCCGCGCCTCGCAAGCGCCGCCTTGATGGTCCTGCTCGCACAGTACGTGGCACCGGTCGTCATCGGGCTCTACGCGTGGCCCATGCTCGTTCTGACGTTCTACTATTCGGCGCTGGACGGGGCGATCCGGCAGGTCGTCGTTCCGAGCTTTGCGAACGAAAGCTCGTATCGATTCCTGCTTCGCTACCGCGCGTGGGCGAGTGTCTGTGGCGTGGTCGCGATGGTGGCGACTCTCGCGATTCTGTGGTTCGTCTTCCCCGCGGAACTGCACCCGCAGATCCTCGCGCTCATACCCCTCGTGGTCGTGCCGATCGCCAATTCGTACTCGATCATCCCACTGGGCTTCTTGCAGCGCGGGGAACAATGGCGTCGTCTCGCCAATCTGCAACTCACGGTCTCCGGCCTGTCGCTCGTCGTCTCCGTCCCGGTCCTCTTCCTCACACGTAGCTTGTTGGCAGCCTCGCTCCAGGTGCTGCTCGCTGAACTCTTGTTCGCTGTTTTCGCCCACCGTGCGGCGGCCCGCATGGGATTGCCGGCTCATCTCGAGACACTCACGGGTGGTGAGACTCTCGCTCGTGAGTTCCGCCACGCCTCCTGGTTCTTCATCCTCGGCTGGCTGCAAGGACAGGCCGACCGGATCCTCCTCGGCACGATCGCGGGGACCGCCGCCCTCGGTTCCTACAACCTTGCCATGGCAGTCGCTCGCAATCCTGGCGACGCCGTGTCGTCGTCAACGGCGAACGTCCTTCGAGTCCGGCTCGATCAAGTCGACGGCGTCCCGGAAGTGCGTGTTGCGGCGGACAAGCTCTTGACACGTGCGTCACTGCTGTCAGCAGTACTCGTCGTACTCCTGAACCTCGGCACGGAGTTCGTGCTGAGGCCCTTCCTCGGCGGCGCTTGGACGAAGCCGCTCGACGCTGTCTACCCGGCATCGCTCAGCATTCTGCTGACGACGGTCACGTGGTCACTCGCGCCGGTTCTGATGGCACGGGGACGATTGGCCTGGGGGTCGCCGATCAAGGCGGTAGGGGTAGTTCTTGCGATCCCTATCGCGATCGCAGCCTCCCATAGTGTGGAGACTGCAGCTTGGGTCTATCTCGCTCGCGAACTCGTGTTGCTCGTTCTGTTGGTCGTCGGGTGCGGGAAAGCGACCCCAGTTCGATCTGTGGCGCTCAGCCTCCTGCTCGTCGGTCTACTCGGTGCGGGCTTCTGGTTGTTGGGAATCTGAGCCAGTTTGCCGCGCACGACTTTCTCGCCGATGAACAGATTCACGGCCGGTGCCTCGCCGAAGCGTTGGGTCCCGGTGCAGCGCTGAAGTAGCCGCAGGCGTAAACGCAGTTCAATCTCCGCCTGCGGCGCGAGCAGTTCAGCGATCCGCTGCGTCGCTGAAACCGTATCGGCGGAAACTCGTTGGCTCGACGTCTCTATGGGACTTCTTGCTTGTCGATGGCCGTATCGGTGCGCTAGCGAGAACGATTCCCGCCCCCCACCAGAAGGGCACCGCACCGAAGGGTGCCTCAAGCACCACGCCGAGCGAGGCTACCGGCAAGATCGCGACGACGATCATCGCTGCCATGGCGAGGACCCCGTCGGTCGCGATCAGCCGGAGGCGCCGGAAGATGGTGATGAGGAGGCTCAGCACGACGCCGCCGGCGAGCAAGAGACCGATCAAGCCCATGCGAGCGTAGATCCCCACGAAGTAGTTGTGCGGGCTGCGAACGTTGTCGTAGGTGGTGCCCTCTAGGAAAGAGATCGTTCCGGACTGTGTCAGGAAGTCATTGCCGAAGCCGCTACCGAAGAGCTGACGCGAAGGAGTCTCGTTCGTCCACGCCACCACTTGGGACCAGACAAGACGACGCGCGTTCTCGGTTCCTTGAGCGCTCAATTGGGCCTGGGTCACCGCCGACGACGAGTTGACCGTCGCAATCAGCCGCTGACCGGCCCCGGTCTGAGGAAGGACCACGAGCAGGATCGCGATTGCAATCGGAACCAGCATCTGTGAGAAAAGACGACGCCCACTCTTGCTGGGCGTACTGACGTAGAAGATCAGGTACGCCACGAACATCGACGCAACCACGCTGATCAGACCGGCTCGAGACTGCAGTGAGAACACGTCGGCGAGGGACACAAGAACGGCGACGACAGGCCAGAACCGCCGCCGAGAGCGGAATGCAGCAAGCAGGAAGGTGCCGGCTCCTATGCCTAGGACTGCCATGTCAATGTCTGGACGGATCTGGAAGACGGCAGCTGCACCGCCGGGCAGCGGGATGCCGGCAAATCCAGTCCAGATGGAGAAAGTGGCCCAAACCAGATGAACCGTGAGGGCTCCGACGAGGATCCGAAGCGTCCGCATCCGGGCACGATCCGACGCCCGAGCGACAGAAGCTGCGCTGACGAAAGCGAGGAAGGAATAGAGAAAGGGCGCTGAGTCCCGAATCCAATCGCTGGTCGCCACATTCTGAGCCAAGGCGAAGACAGCTCGAACGACGACGTAGGCGAAGAAGAGGCTGAGGATCATGCCTGGGCGGGACCGCTGCACCAAACCTGTGAGAGGGAGCTTCCCGTGTGCCGATCGCGCGATCAGCCATTGTGCCAGGCCGAGGGCGAGTAGCACGTCCGTCAAGAACAGGGGTGACACCCCGATGTAGGAGCCCCATCGCGTTGCCGCGAGGATGAGCGCCACCGCAGCTGTACCGACCACTACCTTCGGTCGTTCGGCCGCCGGCGCCCCCTGCATCATGGGGGGAACGTAGCACGGCTCGGTCGCCGCATACGTCCGCCGCGGACGGGACAGCCGGACCGTCGAAGGGCGTGTCGCGTTCTAGCCTAGGATCAGCGGCGTGGGGACTTCTGTGCGGAGAATCGAATCGCTCGATGGCTTACGGGGTGCGGCGGCGCTCGTCGTTCTTCTGCACCACTGTCTGCTGGTCATGCCCGCCCTCAACGGAACCGGGACGAACGCGACGAGCTGGATCGTCGACTCGCCGCTTCACGCAGTCTGGGCTGGCCGTGAAGCGGTGTTCATCTTCTTCATCCTCAGCGGCTTCGTCCTCACTCTTCCTTTCATTGCGGGACGAGCAGGATGGAAGGCCTACTACCCGACCAGGCTCCTGCGCTTGTACCTGCCGGTTTCGGCCGCGGTCCTGCTCGGATTGGTTGTCGTCAGCGCGTTCCCCCGACACTCTGGCCCAGGCCAGAGTGAATGGATGCAGGTCCACCCCGTCACGTTCGGATGGTGGAGCGTCGTTCGGGACGCGCTTCTCGTCGCTGGGCCGAGCAACATGAACACGCCGCTGTGGTCGCTGCAATGGGAAGTGATCTTCTCACTGCTTGTCCCGGCTTACATCTGGATTGCACTAAAAATGCGCCAGCAGTGGCTGCTCCTTGCGGCGGGAGCTGGAATCGTCATGGAGGCCGGACTGGTGACGCACGTCGACGCGCTCCAGTACCTGCCGATGTTCCTGCTCGGAGCGGTACTCGCGGTGAAGGCCCCGGATCTCATCGAGAAGCTCGAGCCCTGGTTGGCGGGACGGCGCGGCTGGTTCGCCTTCGTAGTCGCGGTGCTCGGCCTCACCTCTGTCTACTCAGTAGCGGCGATCCTTCACACTGGCGTTGGCACGTTGACCTTCCCACTGGTGGTCATGTCTGCCGTAGCGGTCGTGATCCTTTCCATGACCTGGCCGCCAGCAGTGCGCGTTCTTTCGTTCCCGTTCTTCCGGTGGGCAGGCCGTATCTCGTTCAGTCTGTACCTGACGCATGAACTCGTCGTGGTCACCGTGGGTCAGGCGCTCCCCGCCGATCAACTCTGGCTGACGCCGGTAATCGCTACCCCTTTGGCCCTGATGTTTGCGGTGCTGTTCTTTCAGTTGGTAGAAGCTCCCTCGCACAGATTGTCACGAGAAGTTGGACGTCGTGTCCGAGGACGAGACGTGGTGGTCGGACTTCGGAGCAGTGATCAGCAATCGTGATGACTCGGTAACGGGGGTCGCGAATTCATGCCTTCACGCCCCCCGGGGCCATTGCGCAACGACCTGGTCTCGTTTTTAATCGAGGCGGTGGGATCGTCTTGTCTCTCGGTCGAGGCGGTGGGATCGTCTCGTCTCTCGGTCGAGGCCGCAGGCCCGAGGCCAAAAGGAACAGCTGGCTCCGGTTGTTACAACGGATCAGCTGGCTCCGGTTGGTACGACGGATCAGCTGACTCCAGTTGGTACGACGGATCAGCTAGCTCCGGTCGGTCCGTCGTATCAGTGTCCGAAGGGCGAGTCGGTCAGCCCAACTCATTGCACTGAGCGTGCGGTCGATAGCCGGCCGAAGTAGAGCACGTTTGGACATGATCGCGTCTGCCGACCGTAGTCGCTCTGCCGTCTCAGTTCCGGCACGGACTATCCCGGATGCAACTGCCAGATCTGAGTACGAATCTTGCCACTCCGACTCCGCAGCCGCCCGCTGCGCCCAGCTCGCGTCGGCAGTGACCTGTCCGGCGTGTCGTCGTAGCGCGGTGACCGGCAATGCGAGTCGGGCGAGCTGTACGCCGCTCGAGGCCGCACGAAGCCACAGGTCGTAGTCCTCGGCCAGGCATTTCCTGTATCCGCCCAGGTCTTCGATCACAGAGCGCCTCGCGAGCATGGTCGAGTGAGCAACCGGGTTGTCGATCAGCAAAGCGACAGGGAAGGCGTCCGGCGAGATAGCGAAGGGAGGAGACGGGTGAGGGACTCGTAAGCCGGACCCAAAATGAAGGACGCCGCCGAAGAGTATCTCGACCTTTGGTGTCAGTCGTGCGAGTTGCAGATGAAACCTGCCGGGCAGGACCACGTCGTCGGCATCCATCCGAGCGACGAATTCACCACGTGCCTCCCCAAGCAAGGTGTTCAACGCACCAGCTACCCCTGAAGGGGAGTCGGACCGGATCACCGTCACGCGGTTATCACCGAGGGCGTGGGCACGATCGCCCGTCCCGTCTACGCTCGCATCGTCGAGCACAAGCACCTCGGAGTCGGCCGGAAGCGCTCGCAGTGTCGATCTGAGGCTCAGAGTGATGGTGTCGGCAGCGTTCCGAGCGGGGACGAGGACGGACAGGCGCATGAGTGATTTCCGTAATCCGTCTCGGGCCGTACAGGGGACGCGCAGATGCTACTCGACCGCGTGCATCCTGATCGCTGTTGCAGGTCTCCTCGGCGTGCCTCCGTCCAAGGGTTGGTTCCTCTGCGGCGCGCGTCGTCGGTCGCGCTTGCTGTTCACTAACAGTTGTACGACCATTCAGGTATGCGGGACCCGATCGTAGAGCTACGCGACAAGACCAGGCAGCGGCTCGCGGAGCTTCACTCAGGGGTCCGCCGCGTACGGCTCGCGGATTTCCCAGACCACGGCAACATCGGTGATTCTGCGATCGCGCTCGGAGAGTGGCGCTTCTGGGCGGATGCCGGAATCGAAGTTCTCGAGGTGCAGAGCCAAGCGACGATCACGAGTCGAATGCTCGCTTCCACTGAGCCGGTGGTGGTCCATGGTGGGGGGAACATCGGCGGCCTGTACCCGGGCTCCGATCTGCTTCGTCTGGAGGTCGCCTCGCGCTTGCCTCGGGACACGATCCTCATGCAGGCGCCGCAAACCGTTCACTTCACGTCTCAGAGCGAGCGGCAGAAATTCGTCCAGGGCTTTGCTATGAGGCCGCATACGAGGATCGCCGTGCGCGATCGCCGCTCGGCGGCGCTGCTGAGCGAGGTTGCGCCAAGTGTGATCACCTGCCCTGATGCCGTTCACATGCTCGGATCAATCGAGGCACCGGCGCCGAGCTCAGCGGTCGTGGTTCTTCGCAGGGCGGATGGGGAATCGCGCGGCACCCTCCGTTCCGGCTCGGACTGGCCGCCGGATCCCTGGGACTTGAACGCGTCCCGATGGTGGGCCAACCGCGCGGCAACCGTTCCTCCGCTCCGGAGGCTGTTCCAACGGCGTCCCGACGCTTGGATGTCAAAGGCGGAACGCCGGTTCCAACGAGGCGTGCGCTTCCTCTCCCAAGGGGAGACGATCGTGACTGATCGACTGCACGCGATGCTGATCGGCCTGCAGATGGGACGACGAGTGATCGCCACGGACAACAGCTACGGGAAGCTCTCTGCGTACGCGGAAGCCTGGTTGCAGCCCTTCGGGGACCAGCTCGAGCTGCGGATGACCGATGCCGTTTGAGCGCTCACCGAAGCCACGGTGGTCGGTCTCCGCAGCGCAGACGGCATGAGTTACAGCGCGTCCATCAGGACCGTTATGCTGACGAATTATTGCGTTCAACCACGGCTCGGGGCTGTTGCCCGATGGTTGGCGCTCTGACGTTCGGGGAGACATGACGAAGCGCGCGCTCATCACGGGCATCACTGGCCAGGACGGTTCCTACTTGGCAGAGTTGCTCCTCCGCAAGGGATACGAGGTGCACGGGATCATCCGCCGCGCGTCGACGTTCAACACCTCGCGGATCGAACACCTGTACGTCGACCCGCACAACCCGGACGCCAAGCTGTTCCTGCACTACGGAGACCTCGGTGACGGCGCGCGTCTCGTCAGCCTCCTGAGCGAACTCAAGCCGGACGAGGTCTACAACCTCGCGGCCCAGTCGCACGTGCGTGTCTCGTTCGACGAGCCGGAGCACACTGGTGACGTGACCGGTGTCGGCACCATGCGCATGCTCGAGGCCGTACGAGTGTCGGGCATCCACACCCGCTTCTACCAGGCGTCGTCGTCTGAGATGTTCGGTGCGACTCCGCCGCCGCAGAACGAGGAGACTCCATTCTGGCCGCGGTCGCCGTACGGTGCCGCGAAGGTCTACAGCTACTGGGTGACCCGGAACTACCGCGAGGCATACGGGATGTTCGCGGTCAACGGCATCCTCTTCAATCACGAGTCGCCCCGGCGCGGCGAGACTTTTGTGACGCGCAAGATCACACGCGCGGTCGCGCGGATCAAGGCGGGCCTCGAGGACCACGTGTACCTCGGCAACCTCGACTCCGTTCGCGACTGGGGCTACGCCGCTGAGTACGTCGAGGGCATGTGGCGGATGCTGCAGGCGGACGAGCCGGACGACTTCGTACTGGCGACCGGTGGAGACTTCACAGTGAAGGACTTCCTCTCGACCGCGTTCTCGCACGCCGGTCTCAACTGGGAAGACCACGTCCGCTTCGATGAGCGCTACCTGCGTCCGAGCGAGGTCGACGCTCTCGTGGGCGACGCGTCCAAGGCCAAGGAGAAGCTCGGCTGGGAAGCGACGGTCGACACCGGGCAGCTCGCCCGCATCATGGTCGACGCAGACATCGAGGCGCTCGAGCACGAAGGTCGCCCGTGGATCGACAAGGTCAAGCTCGCGAGCTGGGAATCCTGATGACGGACAGCGACTTCACTCCGGGCCCGCTCGACCGTTCCGGACGTGTCTACGTCGCGGGCCACCGTGGACTGGTCGGATCAGCTGTGTGGCGGAAGCTCGAGGCTGAAGGCTTCACCAACCTGGTCGGCCGCACCTCGGCAGAGCTCGACTTGAAGGAGCGCGACGCGGTCTTCGCGTTCTTCGCTGAGCAGAAGCCCCGGTACGTCGTCCTGGCGGCTGCCAAGGTCGGCGGCATCATGGCGAACAACACCTACCCGCACGACTTCCTCAGTGAGAACCTGCAGATCCAGGTCAACGTCATGGATGCTGCGGTGGAGCACGACACCGAGCGGTTGATGTTCCTCGGCTCGTCGTGCATCTACCCGAAGTTCGCAGAGCAGCCGATCCACGAGGACTCGTTGCTCACCGGGCACCTGGAACCGACCAACGACGCGTACGCCATCGCGAAGATCGCCGGGATCATGCAGGTCCAGGCGGTTCGTCGGCAGTACGGCAAGCACTGGATCTCGGCGATGCCGACCAACCTCTACGGCCCCGGCGACAACTTCTCGCCGACCGGTTCACACGTGCTGCCGGCGCTCATCCGTCGGTACGACGAAGCGGCGAAGTCCGGTGCCGAACGTGTCGAGAACTGGGGAACGGGCTCGCCGCGGCGCGAGTTCCTGCACGTCGACGACATGGCGGCCGCGGTGTTGCACCTCATGGAGCACTACGACGGGCCCGAGCAGGTCAACGTCGGAACCGGCTCGGACGTGACGATCAAGGAGATCGCCGAGACGATCGCGTCGATCGTCGAGTTCAATGGTGAGACGGTCTGGGACTCGTCGAAGCCCGACGGCACCCCGCAGAAGCTCCTCGACGTCTCGAAGCTCGCGGACGCCGGGTGGACGGCGGGCATCGGGCTGGAGGAAGGGTTGCGCAGCACCATCGCCTGGTACCGCACCCACGTGGACTCGATCCGCCAGTGACGAGGCAGGTCGGACATGCCCGACCCTAGGATTGGTGCCATGTCCGACCTTCCCGAGTCGCGACGTACTGCTGCACGCCGGGGCTCAGGGGCCCGTGTCGTGCTGTGGATCGTCCTAGCGATCGTTCTGCTGTTGCTCGCCGCCGTCGTCTGGGTCGGTGTCCGAGGGCTGCTGGCCAAGCAGCACCTCGAGCGCTCGGTGAGTCTCGTGGACACGCTGAAGTCACAGATCACGACCGGCGACTCCGCAGCTGCGAAGCGGACCGCGCAGGAGTTGGAAGACAACGCGGGATCGGCGCGCAGCCTAACGGGGGACCCGGTGTGGGGTGCTGCGCAGCACACACCGTTCTTCGGGACGAACCTCCGCGCTGTCCGGGAGATAGCTGTCGTGGTCGACGACGTCGCGACCGGAGCGGTGCGCCCCGTCGCTGGCGTCATCGGGGATCTGAACACCGAGGCATTCGCCCCGAAGAACGGGCGCATCGACCTGCAGCCCCTCGTCGACGCGCAGCCGGCCGTAGCCCGAGCGACGACGACCCTGAGGGGCGCCGACTCTGCTGCAGAGAAGATCGACACCGCTGGGACGCTCTCGCCGGTCACCGCCGCAGTGAACCGGCTGCGCAATGCTCTGAATTCCGTCTCGCAGCAGGCGGCCACAGCGAACAAGGTCGTGCAGCTGGCTCCGGCCATGCTCGGGCATGACGGTGATCGGAACTACGTCCTGCTGTTCCAGAACAACGCTGAGCTTCGCGCCAGCGGTGGGATCCCGGGAGCAGTGGCGCTCCTGCAGGCCGAGGACGGCGCCATCAGCCTCGGTGACCAGGCAGCCGGCTCGTCCTTCGGACCGTACGACAAGCCCGTCCTCCCGCTGACGCCGGACACCGAGAGCCTCTACGGCGACATCACCGGGCGGTACATGCAGGACGTCAACCTGACGCCGCGGTTCGACGTGACCGGCGCCCTCGCGCGTGAGATGTGGAAGCAGAAGTTCGGCCAGCAGGTCGACGGGGTGCTGGCGATCGACCCCGTGACGCTCAGCTACATCCTCCGCACGACCGGGCCGGTGCAGCTGGCGACCGGGGACACGTTGACGTCGGACAACGCCGTGAAGCTGCTGCTCAGCGACGTCTACGCGAAGTACCCGGATCCGACTGTGCAGGACGCATTCTTCGCCTCGGCTGCGAGCGCTGTGTTCGACAAGGTGTCCAGCGGCGGATTCGACGCGAAGAAGCTCATCACGGCTCTGACCGACGGCACTGGAGAGGGCCGCCTTCGCCTGTGGAGCGCGGACAAGGGTGAGCAGCGGCAGATCGCCGGGACGGCCGTGGCCGGGACCCTGCCGACGGCGTCGAAGCAGACGCGCGAGTTCGGCGTCTACCTCAACGACGGCACCGCCGCGAAGATGGACTACTACCTCGACAAGCAGGTCTCGGTCGGCAGCTCCGTGTGCCGGAAGGACGGGCGCCCCACTTCGGTGGTCGAAGTGACTCTCAAGAACACGGCTCCCGCGGACGCGGCGACGAGCCTGCCTCGGTACGTCACCGGTGGCGGAGACTTCGGGACCGAGCCCGGCAAGATCAAGACGCTCGTCGCGGTCTACGCACCGTCGAACGCCATCTACCTCGGCGCCTCGCAGGACGGCAAGGCTGCGGGTCTGCAGACGACGGTCGACGGCGGCCATCCGGTCGCGCAGCTGCAGACACTCCTCGCTCCTGGACAGAGCACCACGTTCCGTGTCGCGTTCCTCGGTGACGCCAAGTACGCCACCGCCGGCGTGCAGGCGGAGTCCACGCCTGGCGTACGGCAGTCGAAGGTCCAGCCGCTGCAGTTCGACTGTGCGAAGCCGGTCCCGGTCGGCTGAGTCGACCGCCGGCAACCGGATCGCGAACTCTAGGGGCAGGAGACCCCGTCGCAAGTGCAGGTGTGATTGGTGAGTCGCCGCATACCGCGGTTCTGCGGGACCCCCACTCCGGGGGGTCCTGGGCGACCTGAGCGGGCGTGAAGCCTTCCCATCGAGCGGCAAGACCTGTTCCTTCAGAGCCCGTTGCGCCCACTGACCGGGGATTTCGTGCGCTGTGAGCCCCGAGGAGGTTGCCTCGCGGTCCCATGCTCGGTTCAGGCTGAGAGCAGATCCAGCTGCAGTTCACGCACTCGTTGCACAACGGGTGGTAACAAACTGTGAAAGTCCGCTACATTGAGGGAACTTCGCCAATCGCACTCGCCATCATTGGCTGTGGGGGATTGACTTCTGCGGAGGCAGGGCTCTGGTATCAGGGTCTGTCAGATCAGATCACTAGGGGAAAACTTCATGAAGAAGCTCATCGCCGCGGTCGTGCTGGCTGGCGCCGCACTGCTCGCAACGCCGGCCGCCGCCAACGCCGCTGGTTACGCTCCCGACTCCAACGTCGTCGTCTCCGGCAACTACGTCGCCGGTGGCATCGTCATCGTGAACTTCAGCCCGGGCGCGTTCCAGAACAACGAGACCGTCAACGTGCAGATCACCGGTGCCGGTGTCTCCTCCGCGACGCTCGGCGCTCTGCCGGTCACCACCGTCTCGAAGGCGTACACCGCCGGCGCCGACGGCTCCCTCCCCGTCCGCGTCACCCTCCCGGTGGGTGGCTCGGGTTCCTACAACCTGACCGCCACGGGCGCCACCTCCGGTGTCGTCGGCGTCGCGTCCTTCACCATCGCGCCGGCTGACGCCGCTGCGGTTGCTGGCTCGAACGGCACCAACGGTTCCCTCGCCTTCACGGGTTCGACCGTCTCCGCCCTGGCCCTCTGGGTCGCCGGTGGCGCAGTCGTCCTCGGTGGCGGCCTGCTCGTCGTGCGCGGCTCGGTCCGTCGCCAGCGCGAGACCGTCTGAGCTTCAGCTCACTGAACGAAACCCCCGGGGCCGAGAGGCTCCGGGGGTTTCGTCATCCGTAGGGCCGCGTGTCAGGTCACGACCAGGAGGACGGCGACGACGCCGACGACGGCGAGCGGGGCGACCACCCACAGCCACCACGGGAAGGCGGAGGGACGACGGTACTGTCTGCGATTCGGGTTCACCTGCTGACCGTACGACCGCTAGGTGGCGCTTCAGAGCGATCGGGAGCCCCGGACGCCGAACCCCATGAACTTGTCGGCTGATCGTCACATGTCGGACACAGAGCCCGGCGCCTTCGGCAGCTCCCACACCTCCGCGTACCGCTCCCGCACCAGAGGCCACACCTGCGCGACCGCGTCCTCGACCGAGCGCACCGTGTCGCTGAGCGGCGGGGTCAGCACGAACTCGTGGGGGATCGGCCGACCGGAGCGGTCCTGCCGGCCTTCGGGGTCGGGGAACCGCACGGCGAGCATCCCGGTCCGCCGCCGGATCGTGGCCGGCACGTCGCGGACGCCGGCGAACGCCTCCTCGTAGCGGGCCAGTGGGTCCTGGCCGGGCTGCTCGGTCGACAGGAAGCGGAAGCCCCACGTGCGGCCGCGGGTGGCCCAGATGAAGTTCATGCGTCGTCTCCTCGGCGCAGGACACGGTCGTCCACCCCGCGGTCCAGGTCCTCGGCGAAGCGTGCGAGCACCCGGGTGGTGAACTCCCGTTCGGCTTCGGCCTGGTCCTTCACCTTCGCGACCTTCTTGGCGGCGAAGCTGACGGCCCTCGAGCCGAGTCCGCCGCCGATCATGCTGACGGCGGCGCCGACCAGGTTCGACTTCACGAGCTTGGACGTGCCGAGGAACCCGACGACCGGTCCCACGAACTTCAGCAGCTGTTCGGCGACCTGGGCACCGCGTTGCCGGGTGGAGGCCCACTTCGCGAAGCGTTCGAAGGGCAGCATCGCGGTCATCGGCAGCAGCAGGTCGACACCCGTGCGGGTGGTGACGTCGATCTTCCCGGGCTCGAACTTGGCGGACGACAGCAGCAGGAAGTCCTCGCCGACGTCGAGCGCGTCGGGGTCCTCGACGAAGCTCTGCAGCACGCTCCGCAGCTCGTCGAGCTCGCCGCCGGCCTTGCCGATCACGAGCTCGCGGAACTCCTCGACGTCCAGGTCAGGCAGCAGATCGGCCTTCGACAGTGCGAGCGTCCAGATGCGTGGGAAGCGGGTCAGGCGCTTGCCGTCCTCGAGGACGTCGTCGCGCAGAGCGTAGAGGCCCGTGTGGAAGTCGGTGAGCAGGGCCTTCAGGTAGCGCTCCTCCTCTCCGGCGTTCTCGGCCAGCAGCTGTCCGTCGACGAGGACGACGGCGACGTCCGCGCTGAGGAGGGACCGGAAGGTCTCGATCCGGCGGGCCTCTTCGTCCGCCGAGCTCGGGTCCTCCTCGAACCACTCGCCCGGGTAGTCGTGCCACACGATGCCCAGTGGCTTCGCCGCCTTCTGCTTCGACCGGCCCTTCGGCAGGTCGTCGGCGGACGGCTCGATGACGAACCGGTACGCGGAGGCGCTGAACCGGTTGGCGCTCGGGACCGTGGAGCTGTCGCGCATGCCGAGGTAGTTGCGGTGCAGGGTCCGGCCCTGCGCACGGTCCTCCGCGGTCACGGCGTACCGGTTCGCCCGCCGGACCTTCGGCTCCTGGGCGGCGCCGTAGAACGACGAGAGCAGGACGGTCTTCCCGCTGCCACTGCCTCCGAAGACGGCGATGTGCTGTTCCATCGTGGTGCTGGTCGAGGCCATGCTCCGACCGTAGGCGTGTGCACCTTGGCGCTCGTCGCACCACGGCGGGCAGGCGAGGACGCACGGGCCGCTGAGAGCGCGTCAGCCTCGTCGCTGCCGAGCCGCCGCCGCGAGCAGCACGACCCCGAGCACCGCTCCGAGGACCGCTCCCATCGTGTTGGCGACGATGTCGTCGATGGTCGCGAACCGCGCCGGCAGGAACAGTGCCTGCCCGGTCTCGATCGTGGCGCTGACCAGCAGGCCCGCCCCGGCGCCGGCCCACCACCACCGGGCGCCGGCGAGCAGGACCACGAGCAACCCCAGCGGTACGAAGAACGCCACGTTCGCCAGCGACTCGATCATCGGGTAGCCGAACCAGCTCGGCGCTCCGTGCCGGTGCGCGGCACCGATCAGGCGGTCGATCCAGGGCTGCGCCTTCGCGTCGACGGGCGTGCCCCAGAAGCCGATGAGGACCACCGCCACCGCGTACGCGACGGCCAGCGCCCCGGCGATCCGGCGACTGCGGCCGGTCGCGTGGGCGCTCGTGCCGCCACGTCGGCGGAGCGCACGTCCGGAGGCGACCATCCGCCGGACCGCAGCCGACGTCACGTCGCGCACGTCGGGCTCGGGTCGGTCGGGGGTCACGGGAGCGACGCTACCGGGGCGGGCCTCCAGGCCGGATCCGTCGCGGGGCTGACCGCCGGACTGGAGGCCCGTCCCGCCTTCTGTGCACCCGGTCCAGATTGCGAGTACCCCGGTTTGTCCCCTGTACCCCGGAAACGTGACGTCTTGTCCCGGTTTTCCGGGCTTCGATACCGGAGCGGATCCGGAGAACCCGTGAATCAACGGGGCTCGCTGGTGGGCGGCGGCGGGCACCCGTAGCGTTGACCCGCAAGCAGATGTACCCCAGAACGTGAAGGAGCAGGGCCATGACGATCATCAGCCACGACGTGCACCAGGTCGAGGTGACGCTGGACACCGACACGGTGAACACGATCGCCGTCCTCGAGGCCCAGGTGGCCCACACTCCTTCCCGCGCCTCCCTCTCGTGGTCCGAGGTCGAACCCGGCCTCTGGTCCGCCAACTACGGCGGCTACTTCGGTGGCACGGTCGACAAGCGCGACGGGCACTACTTCGTGTCCGACACGTTCGGCCAGTACGTCGGGGACTTCCGCTCGCTGGAGGACGCACAGTCGCGTCTCGCAGAGCGCCTGCACATCGTGCTCCCGTCCGTCATCCGACCGGTCGACTGACCGGCACTGACGCAACTGACCGGCACTGACGCAACTGGTCACGATCACCCGACCACGAGGTATCGAGCGCAGCAGCGAAGCACCACCCGGAGCATGACCTCCGGAACAGCATGACCGAGGCCCCGCCGGAACACCGGCGGGGCTTTGACGTTGGGCCAGGGCGACCCCAGTCTGGGGGTCTGTACCCCGTTCGTCCAGGTTGGTCCCCCCTATTGGGGACGCTTCGTGTCCCCATCAATGCGGACAAGGCTGTCAGGATCAGGCTCGGCGCGGACGGTCGTTCTCCGATTCCCTCGGGTCCCTCGAGCGCGCCAGGTTCGCTGTCTCGACCCGAAAGTGACTGATGCTGCCTGCTTCCCACGGCTCTGCCGTGCCCCGCCGCACGTTCGGCCTCCGCCCCCTCGCGATGCTGGGCGCTGCGCTGCTCGTGGGTGCCGGTCTGAGCGCGGCCGCCGTCGTCTCGGCCGCCCCTGCCTCCGCCGCGGTGCAGGCGACGCAGGACAGCCACTTCGTCTGCGACCAGAACACGCTGTACGCGACGAACAGGGCCGGGTCGGTCATCGCGATCGACCTTGCCAAGGGGACCAGCGCCGGGACGACCGTGCCGGTGGCCGAGCTCGGCGAGCAGGCGAACAACGGCCTCGGGATCTCGCGCGAGGGCACGTCGATGTTCGCTGCGGCGAACGGCACGTACGCCACGCTCCGGACCTACGACCCGGCGACGAAGGCCGTCTCGGGGGACATCGCCACCGACAAGCCCCGCCCGGTCCTCCGTGGTGCGGTCAACCCGGTCACCGGTTTCTACTACTACGGCGACAGCACCGGCGCGCTGATGGCGTACGACCCGGCAACGAAGAAGGCGATCGGCCAGGTCGGGACGATCCCGAACCTCAAGGCGGGCAACGGCGACTTCGCGTTCAGCTCCCGCGGCCTGTTCTTCGTCGTCGCGGCCGACAAGGTCTACCGCGTCGACACCGAGACCGTCCCCACCACCGCGGGCGCGACCGCATTGACCACCACGGAGATCGCCACGCTGCCCACCGGCACGAACAGCCCTGGTATCGCGTTCTCGTCCGACGGCTACCTCTACGTCTCGAACTCGATCACGACCGGCACCGCGCCGAACACCACCACGACCACGACGCTCATGCAGCTCGACCCGACCTCGGGCGCCCAGGTCCGGAGCTTCCCGGTCGTCGGCAACTACAGCGCCAGCGACCTGGCGACCTGCAACTACGCCGACACGGTCACCGGCCGCGCGAGCGTCGACCAGCGGTGGAGGGCGACCGACCAGTTCGGGCTCGCGATCACCGGCGACGGCATCACCGCGACGAGCAAGGGCACCAGTGCCAGCACCACGGGCAGCGCCACCGGTCTGCAGGACCAGAAGGCCGGCGCGATCCTCACGACGCCGGGCAAGAAGTACACGGTCACGCAGACCGCCGTCGGCACCACCGACCTGGCGAACTACACGACCACGTGGAAGGCCGTCGACGTCAACAGCGGCACCGCCGTCGCATCCGGGTCCGGCCAGACCGCCGCGTTCACGTTCCCGCAGGCCGTGGGCAGCGACGGCACCGACGTCGTCGTCACGTTCGCGAACACGCTCAAGCTCGTGCACAGCTCGACCACGTCCGACACCTACTCGACGCCGGTCGACACCACCCTCACGGTCCCCGCAGCCGCCGGCGTGCTCGCGAACGACAGGGGCACCGGGCTGACGGTCACGAAGCACACCGACCCGACCAACGGCACCCTGACGATGACCGGCACGGACGGTGGCTTCTCGTACGTGCCGAAGGCGGGAGCCTCGGGCACCGACCAGTTCGACTACACCGCGACCGACGGCAGCGGGCAGACCTCGACCAGCACCGTGACGATCACGGTCACCCCGACCGCCACCGACGACGCGTTCAGCGTGCACGCCGGCGCCACCGTCACCGCGGACCCCGCCCGCGGCCTGCTCGGTAACGACCACGGCTCCGGCCTGACGATCGCCGGCAATTCGACGCCGGCCCACGGCTCCCTGACGCTCGCCGGCAACGGGGCCTACGCCTACACGCCCGACGACCACTTCTCGGGCACGGACTCCTTCACGTACACGGCGGAGGACGCCTCCGGTGCGACGATCACCGGCACGGTCAGCATCACGGTCCTGCCGACCGCGAAGGCCGACACCATCACCGCCACCGCCGGACAGACCACGACGGTCGCCGCCCCCGGGCTGCTCGGCAACGACCTCGGCACCGGCCTGACCGTCTCCGGCAACACCTCCCCGGGGCACGGCACCGTCTCGGTCGGCACCGACGGCACCACCACCTACACTCCCGCACCCGGCTACTCCGGACCGGACGCCTTCGACGTGACGATCACCGACGGCAACGGGAAGTCCGACACCGTCACGATCACCGTCCGCGTCGCCCCGAAGGCCACGGACGACACCGCGACGGTCGACGCCGGCAGCTCGGTCAGCACCACCACCCGGGCGACGGGCGTCCTGGGCAACGACGCCGGCACCGCCCTGACGATCACGAACTCCACGACGCCGGACCACGGCACGCTGGTGCTCGACGCCTCGACCGGCTCGTACACGTACACGCCGACCGCGGGCTTCTCCGGCACCGACCGCTTCGGCTACACCGCGTCCGACCAGTCCGGTGCGACGACGTCCGCCACGATGACCATCACGGTCCGCCCGGCCGCCACGGCCGACACCGCGACGACGCCCGCCGACCACCCCGTCGTCGTCGACGTGCAGGCGAACGATCACGGCACCGGCCTGACCACCACGGTCGTCGGCCAGCCCGCGCACGGCACCGTCGCGGTCGCCACCGACGGCACGGTCCAGTACACGCCCGCCGCCGGTACTTCGGGGACCGACTCCTTCACCTACACCGTGACCGACGCCGGCGGCCGGACCACCGCCCCGGTGACCGTCACCGTCACCGTGACACCCGTCGCGACGGACGACAGCCAGGCCGCGCAGGCCACGAAGACGCTGTCGATGCCGGCCGCGACCCTGCTCGGCAACGACTCCGGCACCGGTCTGGCGATCACCAAGGCCGTCGGCACGTCCCACGGCGACGTGACCCTCGACACGGACGGCACGATCAGCTACACGCCGGCGCCCGGGTTCTCGGGGACCGACACCGTCACGTACACCGTGACCGACGCCTCCGGGCAGTCGACCACCGCGACGATCACGGTCGTCGTCGGCCCGATGGCCGTGCGCGACACCGCGACCGCCACCGCCGGCGCGACCCTGACGGTCGCGAAGGCCGACGGCGTGCTCGCGAACGACAAGGGCTCGGACCTGACCGCGAAGGTCGACCGTGCTCCGACGAACGGCACGCTCGACCTGCACGCCGACGGCTCGTACACGTACACGCCCGCTGACGGGTTCTCCGGCACCGACCGCTTCACCTACACGGCGACCGACGGCTCGGGCCGCACGTCCACCGGATCCGTCACCGTCACCGTGCGGCCGGAGGCCCAGGACGACCGCCTCACCACGACGGCCGGCAGCCCGCTCGTCGTCACCTCCGGCACCCTCACCGGCAACGACGCGGGCACCGGCCTGACCGTCACCGCCGTGACCGACGGCACGCGCACCACCGTCGTGCTCGGCAAGGACGGCTCGATCACGATCACGCCGGCCGACGGCACCTCGGGCACCGACTCCTTCACCTACACGGTGCCCGACGCCGCCGGGAACACCAGCAGCGCCACCGTGCGGATCACCGTCGCCCCGGTGGCGACCGACGACTCCGGAACCGTCCGTTCGGGGGAGACCCTCACCCGCACGACCCGCGCCACCGGGGTGCTCGGCAACGACCGCGGCACCGACCTGACGATCACCCGGCACACCGAACCGGGCCACGGCGTCCTGGTCCTCGACGACACCACCGGCGCCGTCAAGTACACGCCGGTCGACGGGTTCTCCGGCGACGACTCGTTCACCTACACGGTGACCGACATCGCCGGCACGCCCGCGACCGCCACGATGACCCTCGTCGTCACCCCGACGACCGCGGACGACCGGGCGACGACCTCGGCGGACCGGCCGGTCACGATCGACGTCCAGGCGAACGACTCCGGCGTCGGCCTCCACACCGAGCTCGTCGGGGCCCCCGCACACGGCAGCGCCGTGCTCGAGCGGGACGGCAGGGTCACCTACACGCCGGCAGCCGGGACCTCGGGGACGGACACGTCCACCTACCGGGTGACGGACGCGAGCGGACGCCCGAGCGGGCTGTCGACGGTGACCGTCACGGTCCTCCCGGTCGCCATGGCCGACACCGTCGGGACCGCAGCCGGCAGGCCCGTGTCGATCCCGGCGGCCACGCTGCTCGGCAACGACTCCGGCACCGGTCTGACCGTGACGAAGGCCGGCGGTGCCGACCACGGTGACGTGGTCCTCGGCTCCGACGGCACGATCCGCTACACGCCGCAACCCGGGTTCTCGGGGACGGACACCGTCACGTACACGGTGACCGACGCCTCCGGGCAGTCCGCGACCGCGACGGTCATCGTCGTGGTGGGGCCGATGGCGATGCCCGACAGCGCGACCGCGACGGCCGGATCGACGCGCACCGTCTCGAAGGCGGACGGCGTCCTGGCCAACGACCGGGGCACCGGGCTGACCGCCACGGTCGACCGGGCACCGGCACAGGGCACGCTCGACCTGCACGCCGACGGCTCGTACACGTACACGCCGGCCGACGGGTTCTCCGGCACCGACCGCTTCACCTACACGGTGACCGACGGCTCCGGGAAGAAGGCGACCGGCACCGTCACCGTCACCGTGCGGCCCGCCGCCGGGGACGACACCCGCACCACCAGCGCCGGGCAGCCGGTCACCGCGACCTCGGCCGCGCTGACCGCGAACGACTCCGGCACCGGCCTGCACGTCACCGACGTGACCGACGGTGCACACGGCACCGCCACGGTCGACGCCGACGGCACCGTCACCTACGTGCCCGCCGCCGGCTGGTCGGGCACCGACACCGTCACCGTCACCGTGACCGACTCCATCGGCAACACCGCGACGAGCACCCTCACCATCACGGTGGACCCGGTGCTCACCGCGCCCGACGCCAGCGCCACGGCCGACGGCCAGCTCGTCGTCCCCGCCGGACAGGGCGTCCTCACCGGCGCCACCGGCACCGACCTCGAGGTCACCGGTCACGGCGCCCCCGACCACGGCACCGTCGAGGTCGGCGGGGACGGCTCGTACACGTACACCCCGGCACCGGGCTACTCCGGCCCGGACGGGTTCGACGTGACCGTGACCGACGGCAGCGGCGGGACCACCACCGGCACCGTGACGATCACCGTCGCCCCGAAGTCCGTCGACGACACCGCCACCACGACGGCCGACGCCCCGGTCGCCGTCGTCGTCATCGCGAACGACTCCGGCACCAGCCTGCGCGTCAGCGGTGTCGGCACGGCCGCACACGGAACGGTGAGCGTCACCGGAGGCGGGACCGTCACGTACGTCCCCGCCGCCGGGTACTCCGGCACCGACACCTTCCGGTACACCGTGGTCGACCCCACCGGGGGCACCGCCTCGGCATCCGTCACCGTCACCGTCACCCCGACGGCCACGGGCGACGTCCTGCGCACCGCCGGTGGGACCCCGCTGGTCATCGCCGGCACCGCCCTCACCGGGAACGACTCAGGCACCGGCCTCACCGTCACCGGACACGGCGATGCCAGGCACGGGACCGTCACCGTCGGCACCGACGGTGGGCTCGTCTACACGCCGGCCACCGGCTTCTCCGGGACCGACCGCTTCACCTACACGGTGACCGACGCCTCCGGGCGGACGACGACGGCCACCGTCACCGTCCTGGTCGGCGCCGTCGCGGTCGACGACTGGAGCACCACGAAGACCAACGGCGTCGTCCGCATGGCCCGCGCCCACGGTGTCCTGGCCGACGACTCCGGCACCGGACTGTGGGCCTCGGTCGACGTCCACCCGCAGCACGGCACGCTCCGGCTCGCGAAGGACGGCGCGTACGTCTACTCCCCGTCCGCGAACTGGTCCGGCCGCGACTGGTTCACCTACACGGCCCACGACGCCGAGGAGAACACCGCCGTCGCCCTGGTCGCGATCGACGTCACCCCGACCGCGACCGCCGACACCGCCCGCACCACCGCGGGTGCCGCGGTCACCGTCCGCGGCCCGGGCGTGCTCGGCAACGACCGCGGAACGGCGATGACCGTCGTCTCCGTCGGGAACGCCGCGCACGGCACCGCCACCATCGCCGCCGACGGCACGTTCGTCTACACGCCAGCCGCCGGGTTCTCCGGCACCGACACCGTGCCGTACACGGCTCGCGACGCCAGCGGGCAGACCGTCGACACCACCGTCACCGTCACGGTCGGCATCACCGCGACGGACGACTCCGGTCGCACGATCGCCGGGACGGCGCTCGCCGTCGACGCCCGCCACGGGCTGCTCCGCAACGACTCCGGCACCGGGCTCACCACGAGCCTCGCCCGGAAGGCGGCACACGGCACCGTCCGGGTGCAGGCGGACGGCTCGTACGTCTACACGCCGGCCGCCGGGTTCACCGGACGCGACACGTTCGTGTACACGGCGACCGACGCCTCCGGGCAGTCCACCCGTGCGACCGCGACCATCACGGTCGTCGCGAAGGCCGTCGCCACCGACGACCGGGGCACCGGCCGCACCGGGCGCACCGTCACCGTCGAGCCGCTCGACAACGACAGCCCCACCGGTGGCGCCACCTTCGACACCGACACGCTCCACCTGGTCGACCCCGACACCGGGCACATGACCGACCGGGTCGCCGTCCGCGGCGCGGGCACCTGGCACGTCGAGGACGGGGTCGTCACCTTCACGCCGGCGCGCGGGTTCCACGGCACCCAGGCGATCGACTACACGGTGCAGGACAGCGCCGGACAGGTCGTCATCGCGACGATCACCGTCACCTACCCGGTCGGGATCGCGGCCGTCGCCCACGTGGCGCAGCTCGCCTTCACGGGCAGCACGGGCCTCGCGGGACTCGGGCTCGGCGCGCTCGCGCTGCTGCTCGCCGGGGCGGCGTTGCTGCTGCGGCGGCGGATGGTGGCCCAGGGGCCGGCGGGGGCGGCCGGGCCGGTCGGGCCGCGGCGGCGCCGGTAGGCGTCGCGGCGGCGCCGGAAGGCGTCGGTCAGGACAGCCGTGCCGGACGGGAGGCCCGGATCACGTGAGCGGGAACGCGCACCTGATCCGGGCCTCCCGTCCGTCCGCGACGGGTGCGGTGCCGCCGGTCAGTCGGTGCGGAGGGTGTCGTTCCCGTCGGACTCCACCGGCTCGACCGGGGTCCAGCCGTACCAGCGGCCGTCGATCTCGGTCGTGAGGCGTCCGTCACCGCAGGTGACGAGCGAGGAGGTCGGCAGTTTCTCCGGCAGGAACCCCGCGGTCATCGCCGGCCCGCCCTTCGCACCGTCGACCGGTTCGCAGGCGCTCGTGTCCACGCCGTCGGCCGAGGTGAAGCCGATCACGTAGCCCGGCTTGCTCGTGTCGAGCCGGACGTCGATGTCCTCCGCGTCCGCCGGCACCCACTCGGGCATGAACCAGGCGAGGTCCTCCGAGTTCGCCTTCGAGGGGGCGTCGGCGTAGGCGTCGTAGTGCTCCTGCTGCTCGGGCAGGTAGGGCTTGACGACACTGCAGCCGGCGAGGGCCAGGACGATGACGCCCATGCCGAGGACGCCGACCGCGGAGGTCAGGGCCGAACGCTCGGAACGGGTGGTGGGCTGCGAGGTTTCGATCGTGGTGAGGTGCTGCGTCGAGGTCATGTGTCCATCGTCGCGGCGGCCGTCCGGCCGGAGAATGCGGCCACCTCCCGGATGTGGGTGGGGTTGACCCCCGGGCAGCCGGGCTACCATGCGGCCATGGCTGACGACCCGATGAGCGCCCTGTTCTCGAGCGCGACGACCGCGGTGGCGGGCGGCGGGGACGCCCGTCGGGCAGTCGGACTCGTGGGGCTCCTCGGACTGCTCACCGCGATCGTGTCGGGGGTCGGAGCGGTGGTGGTGGCGATCAGCGTGTTCGTCGTCGTGCTCGGGCCGATGGTGCTCGGGTTGGGCCTGCTGCCCGGCTTGCTGTCGAGTCCCTGACGGGTTCTTCACCGTTCGAGCCGTCGTGTCAGGCGAGCCCTCGTGTCAGGCGATCCGTTGCCAGGTGGACAGCGCCTCCCAGCGCGTCGGGTCGAACCGGAACAGGCTGCCCATGCCGGGCTGGTCGAGCTCGCGGGTGATCGGGACCTGGGTGAGGCTCGCCAGCAGGAGCGCCCCGACCCCGCCGTGCGCGACGAACACGATCGAACGCTCCGGCGTCTCGGCGACGAGCTGGCGGACCGCGTGCTCGACCCGGCGCTGCGCATCGACGGCACGTTCCCATCCCCGCACCGACTCGAGTGATCGGGCGAAGAACGCGTCGACGGTCGGCTCGAACTCCTGAGGGTCGAGGTAGCCCGTGGCGCTGCGGTCCATCTCGCCCAGTCGCGCGTCGATCTCGGCGTCGAGCTGCCACGACCTCGCGAGGACCGCGGCCGTGTCGAGTGCCTTCCGCTCGGCA
The DNA here is from genome assembly GCF_003234085.1 of Curtobacterium sp. MCPF17_052. GTDB lineage: Bacteria > Actinomycetota > Actinomycetes > Actinomycetales > Microbacteriaceae > Curtobacterium. Next base: position 3,670 of record NZ_QKSD01000005.1, on the reverse strand, counting down.
CTGCTGACCAGACGCTCCGGCCGGGGCAGGACGGAAGCGGCACGTCCGGCGCGAGCAGCTCCTTGCGGTGACAGGCCCCAGTCCTCGATCGGCACGGCGGGGTCCACGACGACCTCGGGGTGGGTGAGGAACGTGCAGCGCATCCGACGACAGTAGTGTCGGGGTGTGGTACTCGTCGGTGGTCGAACCGTGCTCGAAGTCATCTCGCCGGAGCTCGCGCGCCGCATCGTCGCCCGTGACGAGCAGCCGGGCGACGACTGGCATCCCGATTACCCGTTCGCGGACGAGCTCGATCCGCTGCGGTCACTCGCGGCCGCGTCGGGTACCGAACCGGTCTTCACCATGTACCTGATCCGCCGGCAGTCAGACAACCTGGCCGTCGGCGGCATCGGGTTCTTCGGCCCACCGGACGGAACCGGGACCGTGGAGTTCGGGTACGGGCTCGTACCGTCGGCCCGCGGCGCAGGGCTCGCGACCGAGGCCGTCGAGCTGGCCCTCCGGCACGCGGCGGACAACGGAGCACGGGCGGCCGTGGCGGACACCGCGATCGCAAACCTCGCTTCCCGGCGGGTCCTGGAGAAGAACGGCTTCGTCGAGGTCGAGCGCCGTGCGGCGTTGGTGTACTACCGACGTGACCTCGTCTGACGGACGGTCGCCGCGCCTCCCGACCGGTGCTCGTCGCCGCCACGTCGCGTCAGCGGCGTGCTGCCAGGACGGCGGACGCCACCGCGATCAGGACGAGGCTGACGAGACCGATCGCCGCGCTTCCCGCTCCGGAGCGTGCGACGAGGATGCCCGTGAGCGCAGCGCCGAAGGCGATGCCGGCCGCCGATGCGGAGTTGATCCACGTGAACCCCTGCGTCAGCGACGCAGCCGGAACCGTCGCCTGCACGATCTGTGACGACGACGCGACGAGCGGTGCGATCGCCGTCCCGCCGACGAGCAACATCACCGCCAGTCCGGCCAGCGTCGGCCACGCGGCACCGATGAGCGCTGCCCCGCAGAGCACGATCGACGCCATCAGCTGGACGGCCTGTGGCCGCGGACTCGTCCGGAGTGCACCGTAGGCGAGCCCCGCCACGATGCTCGCCGCACTGGACAGGGCGAGCACCACCCCGGTGACGGTTTGCAGGCCCCGGTCGGCGGCGACGGCCGTGACGAGGAGTGGAACGGCGCCGAAGAAGCAGCCCAGCCCGAGGTTCACGCCGAGTGTCCAACGGAAGCCCGGCACGGCGAGTACGGGCGACGGCTCCCGGGCGTCGGACACCCGCGGCCCGTGCGGTCGCGGGGCTGTGCTCCGCTGCAGCGACACCACGACGCAGCCGACCGCGACGAGCATCGCCGCTGCGGCCGACCCGGCCCAGGGGAGCAGGAGGGAACTCGCGAGCGTCGCGAGGACCGGCCCGACCAGGAACGCGACGTCGTTGACGGTCGCCTCGAGCGAGAACGCGACGCGGAGCGCCGTCGGTTCGGCCAGGAGGCCCGCCCACCGTGCTGCCGACAGCGCACCGGGTTGGGGCATCGCTGCACCCGCGACGACCACCGTCGCCAGCGTGACCGCGACCGGAGCCGATCCGGCGAGGAGGACCGCGGCGATGATCGCCACGACGTGGACGACGGTGACCGCCGGTACCGTCACCGTCTGCCCCCACCGGTCCACGAGGCGGGCGACCTGTGGTCCCACCGCTGCTTCGGCGACGGCGAACGAGCCCGTCGCGGCGCCGGCGAGGGCGAAGGACCCCGACGTGTGCTGGACCGAGAACAGCAGGCCGAGCCCGGTCATCGCGACGCCGAGGCGGGCGAGCGCCGCCGGCAGGAAGAACCCGAGCGCGCCTGGGCGGCGGAGGACGCCACCGTAGCGGGAGCGTGCCGAGCGGATGGCTCCGAGGAGCAACGACGAAGGAGCATGCGCAGTCGCCATGGACGATGCCTCCGACGCGGTGCGAGCTGTCAGTCGGCAGACAAGTCGGCCTGGGCTTCGACGATCAGCCTCGGCACCGCGGTACATCGCCATGATGGCGGGGCGGGGGAGTCGTGGCAAGCGTGTCGGAGAGGCCAGTGCGGCCTGCTGATCGCAGAACGGACGTCAGACCTCCCAGTCCGACGAGTACGTCCTGCCCTGCAGCAGTTGCGCGAGTTCGACGTGCACCGACATGGTCTTGTCGAGACGATCTGCCCGGTCCGGCCGGAGCTGGTCGCCCTCCCAGTCCCGCTCGGAGAAGTACGCCGTGTACGGGTTCACGATGCACTTGAAGTCGAGCATCAGCGACTGCGCGAGTGGTCCGGTCGCCATGGTGCTGTGCGGCAGACCGGCAGCGCAGACGAACGTGACGACCTTGTCGAACCATGCCGCTCGCCGACCTGCGCCGGTCGCGCCGGTGGACTCGATGAGTGACTTCACCGTCGACGACGGCGACCAGTTGTAGATCGGGAAGGCGAGGACGACGCCGTCCGCTTCGTCGATGATGCGGTGCACCTCGCCGAACGCGTCGCTGTCGAACACGCGGTCGTTGTCGAACGGCGACAGCGACAGGGCCGCCAGGTCGATGACCGTGGCCCGGTGGCCGCGGCGGGTGATGGCATCGGCAGTCTGGTCGGCGAGCCGGCGGCTCACGCTCGCGGGATCGAGGCTGCAGGAGAACACCGGGAGGCTCAGGGACGACACCGAGCACGGTGCCGAAGCAACGGGGCACCGGGCAGAGCGTCGACCGGGGTCGCGAGGTCATCCGGCGCGACGGTTCCGCTGCCGTCGGACCTGGACGAGCGTCACGATCAGCGCGAGCTCGATGAGGACCGGGATCCAGACAGATCCCGATGCTGCCGGTGCCACGACGACGCCGAACGCCACGCAGATCCCCGCACACATCGCGAACACGATGTCACCAGCCGTCCGTAGACAGGGGCGCGTCGCCTCATCGTGCTGCAGAGCCCGTTCCCTCCTGATCGTCCAGCCAGTCGGTGAACCGCGGACCGATCACCTCGGTGCCTGCGGCTGGGACCAGCGCTCCGTCCCGGAAGGCCCGCCCCATCGCGCCGGGGATCGGCAACGGGATCGGGACCACGCCCGGGGCGGGCAGCGACCGGGTCATCTCCCAGAGTGTCATCCTCTCCGGACCCGTGACTTCGACCTCCGAGTCGGTGCGGACACCGGTGGCGACGTCGGCGATGGTCGCTGCGACGCTGCCGAGCGCGATCGGGGCGATCGTCATGCCGGGCACCAGCGCGAGCGGTCCGACCCGCATTCGCTCGAGATTCTGTCGCGCGAACTCGAACCACTGTGTCGACCGAACGATCGTGAGTCGCGGACTGACGTCCCGGGCGATCTGCTCCTGGGCGGTCTTGCCGGCGAAGTACCCGTAGCCCTGCACCGCGGGCAGCGTGCAGTTGACGATCGACAAGAGCACGTGGTGCGCCTGGAGTTCCGTCGCGGCTGCAGCGATCGCTCGTGTTGATCGGCCGAAGAAGTCGGTGGCGCGCCTCCTGCTCGTGGTGAACACGCCGGTCGCCTCGATGACGACGTCGGTCCCGGCCAGTCGCCTCGTGGCGTCATCGCGGAGCACGTCGAAACCGGTGGCTCGCGAATGCTGCGTCACGTCGCACCCTCGTGCCCGCAGCGCCTGTTCGATCGCTCCCCCGGAAGCGCCCCCACCCACCACTGCAACTCGCATGC